>CAVVYI010000014.1:0-21918 GCA_963752445.1 uncultured Actinomycetota bacterium
GACCAGGACCGAGGCGCACCGGCCGGCGGCGTCGACGACCCGGCTGGGCAGGTCGCCCGGCAGCTCACCGAGGACGTAGCTGATGGTCGCCAGGTCGGCCTGCGGCAGAGGCCGACCCGCCCCGAGGTCGGTGACCGTCCATCGTGCCGCGCCGAGGACCGGCGGGCCGTGGGCGGCGATCCGGCGGCCCAGGGTGAGCGCCTCGCCCGAGGCGTCGACCACCTCGAGCGCCGCGACCTCAGGGAAGGCCTCCGCCACGGCCCAGGCCGCCGCCCCGGTCCCACCCCCGACGTCGACGAGCGAGCGGACGGCGAGGTCGGGAACGACCTCGAGGACGTACCGCAGCACCCGCGACACCGCGGCGTGGGTGGCCGGCATCCGGTAGGCGGCGTAGGCCGCGGCGAGCACCGGGTCGGTCAGTGCCGGCCGGGTGGGTGGAGCGCCCGAGCGGTAGACCTCGATGAGCCGGGCCGTCGCCCGGCGCAGCGCCTCGGGGTCGCTGCCCTCGAGGACCGCCTCGAGGGCGCGGGTCAGGGGGAGCGGCACGCCGTCATCCTCCCCTCTCCCTGCCGCTCGGGATGATCTCGGGGCGCGGAGGCGTTCCCCCCGCTGGACCGAGAGCATCGGGAATATACCCAGTGGGGTATCCTGTTGTCCGGTGCGAACCGAGAACACGCAGATTCCGAGGAGCTGACATGGCCACCGTGGACCTCACGGCCGAGACCTTCGAGAAGACCGTCACCGACGCGAGCATCGTGCTCGTCGACTGGTGGGCGTCGTGGTGCGGCCCCTGCCGCCAGTTCGCGCCGACCTACGAGCGCTCGAGCGAGCAGCACGAGGACGTCGTGTACGGCAAGGTCGACACCGAGGCCGAGCAGGGCCTCGCCGGAGCCGCCCAGATCACGTCCATCCCCACCCTCATGGGCTTCCGCGAGGGCATCCTCGTCTTCCGCCAGGCCGGGGCCCTGCCGCCGGCCGCCCTCGAGCAGGTCGTCGACGGCATCAAGGCCCTCGACATGGACGAGGTGCGCGCCCAGGTCGCGGCCCAGGCGGGCTGACCGTCCGGCCGGACCGCCCCCGACATCACCGATCTCGCCCCGGCGCGAGCACCGGCGCCCGTACCATCGACACCTTGTCGCACCCACCCAGGAGGCCCCGCGATGGAGCTCGACCCGACCGAGATGCAGGCCGTCGTCAAGCGCCTCAAGCGTGCGCAGGGCAGATCGGCGGCATCCTCAGGATGATCGACGAGGGCCGTGACTGCCAGGACATCGTCACCCAGATGGCCGCCGTCTCCAAGGCCCTCGACCGGGCCGGCTTCGCGGTGATCGCCCTCGGCCTGCGCCAGTGCATCACCGACCCGGAGCAGGGCTCGATGGACGTCGAGTCGATGGAGAAGCTCTTCCTCTCCCTCGCCTGATGGACGCCACCGCCTGGGACGAGCGCTACGCGGGCGCAGACCTCGTCTGGTCGAGCACCCCCAACCGGTTCGTCGAGGAGGTCGTGGCGCCGCTCGCGCCCGGACGTGCCCTCGACCTCGCCGGCGGGGAGGGCCGCAACGCGCTGTGGCTGGCCGAGCGGGGGTGGGACGCCACCTCGGCCGACTTCTCTTCGGTCGCCGTCGAGCGGGCCCGGGGCATCGCCGCCGAGCGGCTGGGCGAGGGCGCCGGCCCGTTCCGGGCGGTCGTCGCCGATGCGCTGGAGCCGGCCCCGCCCCCGCCCACCGGGGACGGTTACGACCTCGTCCTCTTCGCGTACCTCCAGCTGCCGGACGCCGACTGGCGCTTGGCGCTCCGGCGGGGGGTCGAGGCCGCCGTCCCGGGCGGCACGGTGCTCGTCGTCGGCCACGCCGCGCGGAACCTCGCCGAGGGCACCGGCGGCCCGCAGGACCCTGCGGTGCTCCACGACCCGGACGACGTCGTGGCGGCCGCCGCGGGGCTGCCGGTCGAGGTCGTCTCGTCCGAGCTGCGCGAGCGACCGGTCGAGGGCGCCGACCGTCCCGCGCTCGACAGCGTCGTCGTCCTCCGCAGACTCGCTCTCTAGATACCCCCTAGGGTATGCTGCGCAGGACCGTGTACCCGTTCTGCAAGGAGTTCCACCCATGTGCCGAGCCGTGAACTGCCGTACGTGCGGCAAGACGACCTGGGCCGGCTGCGGCCAGCACGTCGACCAGGTGATGCGGGGCGTCCCGACGTCCGACCGCTGTGCGGGCCACGAGGGCGAGCCGAGCACCGGCTTCCTCTCCAAGCTGTTCGGCCGCTGACCCCGACCGACCCTCCAGCCTCTCGCCGACGGACTACTCGTCGCAGACGGCCCCGCGGAGAGTGGACCCGTAGCCGAGAACAGTCGAGGGGTCCGCGATGCCGTCAGCCGGGTGACGAGAGGAGTGCCTGAAGTTGGCGGAGCACGGCGTCCTGGATCTCGGGGAAGGGGCGTCGTTCGTCCTCTGCGAGCCAGGCAGCGAAGGACCGCCTGAAGACACTGACCCCCGCCTCGGCGGCCAGCGCTGCTGCGGTCGGGTCGACGTCGCGCTCGACCAGGGCCGAGGTGAGGGAGCCGGCGAGCCTCGACATCTTGTGCAGTTCGCGTTCCTGGAGTGCGACATTGCCCGAGACGACTGCGTGACGGCTGCGCGACCATGCGCGCCGTTCCTGCGGGAAGAACGCGGCTGCGTGGGCGAGGGCCGCGGCCACGAGGTCCATCGGGCGGGTGCTGTCCGACGCCTCGAGACCGACGAGGAACAGCGCCTCGAACTCGTCCTGACCGGCGAACAGGACCTCGGGCTTGTCGGCGTAGTAGCGGTAGAAGGTCCGTTCGGTCAGGCCCGCCTCGGCCGCGATCTCGGCGACGGTCGTCCGCTCGAAGCCCTGCGACGCGAACAGCTCCAGGGCGCAGGCGGCGAGCCGTTCGCGCGAACCGGACTGCCAGCGGGCCATGGGCTGATCATAGTGATGACAGTGGCTGACATGCAGTGCTACCGTGCAATGACAGTCACTGACATCACTAACTGAAGCCGAGGTCACACCATGCGGGTCTTTGTCACAGGAGCGAGCGGGTGGATCGGCGGTGCGGTGGTCGACGAGCTGGTGGCCGGCGGCCACGAGGTCGTGGGCCTGGCGCGGTCGGACTCCTCGGCCGCAGACGTCGAAGCCAAGGGCGCGAGGGTGCTGCGCGGCGAGCTCGACGACCTGGACTCGCTGCGACGCGGCGCGGTCGACGCGGACGCCACCGTCCACCTGGCCAACAAGCACGACTTCGCCAACCCGGCCGAGTCCAACCGTGCGGAACGTGCCGCGGTCGAGACGATCGCCGAGGCCCTGACCGGGAGCGGTCGCCCCTTCGTGCTCGCCTCGGGCGTCCTCGCGGCAGAGGACGAACCGTCACCCTTCGTCGGGCCGGACTCGATGCGCGGTGGCAGCGAGAACCGCGCCTTCGACTTCATCGACGCCGGGGTGCGGGCCATAGCCGTCCGCTTCGCGCCCACCGTCCACGGCATCAACGACCACGGCTTCATCGCGGTCATCACCGAAGCGGCCCGTCGCACCGGCGTCTCGGCGTATGTCGGCGACGGGTCGAACGCCTGGGCTGCAGTCCACCGGTCCGACGCGGCCAGGCTCGTCCGGCTCGGCCTGGAGCAGGCTCCGGCGGGGGCCCGCCTCCACGCCGTGGCAGAAGAGGGCGTGCCGGCCCGAGAGATCGCGGCGGCCATCGGGTCGCGGCTCGGTCTGCCGGTGACCTCGGTCGCGCCCGGGGACGCCGTCGCCCACTTCGGGTTCGTCGGCCAGTTCTTTGGCAGGGACATGTCCTCGAGCAGCACCCTCACCCGCGCCACGTACGGCTGGGAGCCCAACGGGCCCACCCTCGCCGACGACATCGGCGCTGGGGCGTACGACACCGTTGCCGAGCACCTCCGGGCGTGACACCGGCACCGAAGGACACCGGCGGAACCTGGTGCTGTCCGGCCCGCCGGGTCGGGCACGAGGTAGAGGGCAACGCGCCTGTGAGCGCCGTGCGGCCGCGGGGGTGGATGTCGGTGCGAAGCCCTGCGCAGCAGGTCCCTCGATGCCGCTGACCTGACGCGTGGTCAGGTGGGGCGGGCGGTGCCGGTCACGAACCAGCCCCAGGCGCGCAGCGGTCCCGGCGCGATGTAGCGGCTGCGGGTGAGGTCGACGACGAACCCGGCGTCCGCGAGGAGGCGGGGGAGGTCGCGGTCGACGTGGCAGCCGCCGGCGAGGCGACCCCAGACGGGCTGCACCGCACGCTGCAGCCGGACCGTGCCGGCGTCGGGGGCCAGGGCGTGCTCGACGAAGTGGAGCGCGCCGCCGGCGCGGAGCACCCGCCGCAGCTCGGCGAAGGCCCCGGTGAGGTCCGGGACCGTGCACAGGGCCCACGCGGAGACGGCCGAGTCGACGCTGCCGGAGGACACGCCGGAGAGGTCGGCGGCGTCGAGCGAGGCCCGCTCGACCGGGCGCCCGAACGCGGCCACCCGGTCGGCCGCGAGCTCCCACGCCAGGTCGGACGGCTCGGCCGCGAGCACGCGCGTCACGGAGGCCGGGTAGAACGGCAGGTTCGGTCCGGAGCCGAAGCCGATGTCGAGGACGACCCCCTCCGCCGCGCCGCACACGGGGCGGCGCCAGCGGTCGACGTCCTCGCCCTGCAGCGAGCGGTGCGTGAGGCGCGGGAGGGCCCGCTCGTCCCACCAGCGGCGCGGTCCCATGGGTCCAGTCTGTACCCTCGCCGGGGTGTCCGACGTCACCGCCGCGACATACCTGTGGGGGTATAGAGTCGAGGTGTCCGGCCGGACCGGCGGCGTCGGGCCGGGTGGTCTGCCCGGCGCCCCGTCCGGTCGGTCGTCGCGTGCCGCGCGCCGGCTCGGACTCAGTGTGACGGGTCGACGAGAACCATTCCACGGGAAGCGGTCTCGCCCATCCGGCTGAGCAGGCGCCCCGCCTCCTCGAGGCCGACCGGCTCGCCCGGCGCCAGGAGTGCGCCCAGCTCGAGGGTGCCGGACGCGACCTCGGCGAGAAGCCCCACGTAGTCGGCGGCGGCCATGCCGTGGCTGCCGAGCACGTCGAGCTCCCACCCGATGACGCGCTCCATCGGGAGGTCGACGCGTCCGGCGGCGGGAGGCAGGAGGCCGACCTGGACGTGGCGGCCCCTGCGCCGCAGCGCGAGGATGCCTGACCGGGCGGTGGTCGGTGAGCCGACCGCGTCGACCGACAGGTGGGCGCCGCCGGCGGACCAGTCCGCGACGGCTGCGGCGAGGTCGTCCTCGGCGAGGGTGCCGGCGAGGGTCAGCTCGGCCCCGAGCGTTGCCGCCAGGTCGCGGGAGCCGGGGTCGACGTCGACGGCACAGACCCGGGCGCCGTGGGACGTCGCGATCGCCGTCGCCGCGAGTCCGACTCCGCCACAGCCGAGCACGACGACGGCCTCGCCCTCGGCCACCCGCCCCCGGGTGACCACCGCGCGGTGGGCGGTGGCGACCCGGCAGCCGAGGCCCGCTGCGAGGTGCGGTGGCACGTCGTCGGGCAGGGCGACGAGGTTGGTGCCCGCGGCGTGGACGACGACCAGCTCCGCGAAGGAGCCCGGGGTCGGTGAAGCCGGGCTGCCGCTGGTTCGGGCAGACCTGGCCGTCACCGTCGGCGCACGTGGGGCAGCGGCCACAGGCGAGGACGAAGGGTGCCGTGACGGCCCGGCCGAGCCACGCACGGTCCACGCCGCCGCCGACCGACTCGACCGTGCCGGCCAGCTCGTGGCCCGGGACGTGGGGGAAGGTCTCGATGTCGGCGTCGTGGCCCATCCAGCCGTGCCAGTCGCTGCGGCACAGCCCCGAGGCCGCGACCCGGACGACGGCCGCGCCCGGAGGCGCCGCCGGGTCGGGGAGGTCGACGACCCGGGGGTCGGCGCGGAAGGCGTCGTAGACGAGGGCTCGCACCGGTCCAGCCTGCCAGTGGCGGGTTCCGTCCTTCAGGCGCCGGCGTGCACGAGCTCCCAGGCGCCGTAGCCGCCGAGCACGTCGGAGACGTCCGCGAAGCCCTTGCTCCGCAGCAGGCTGGCCGCGACCGAGCTGCGCCAGCCGCCCGCGCAGTAGACGACGACGGGACGGCTCGCGTCGAGCTCGTCGGCCCGCCGCCCGAGCTCGGCGAGCGCGATGTGGCGCGCCCCGTCCACCATCCCCGCCTCGACCTCGCCCGCGTTGCGGATGTCGACGACCTGCACGTCGCCGGCCGCGAGGGCGGCAGCGGTGTCGCCGACGGTGAGCCGGCTCGCCCGGCGCACCCGGTCGGCGTGCCCGAGGAAGTAGGCCTCCGGGTCGGCGACGTACCCGAGCACGTGGTCGTAGCCGATCCGGGCGAACCGGGTGGCGACCTCCTGCTCCTGGCCCTCGGGCGCGATGACGACGACGCGCTGGTCCGGACGGAACACCATGCCGACCGTCTCGGCCATCCGCCCGTCGACCGGCACGTTGACCGACCCCTCGAGGTGGGCGGCGGCGAACTCCTGCGGGTCGCGGGCGTCGTGCACGGCCGCCCCGGCGGCGAGGGCGGCGTCGACCTCGTCGGGGCCGAGGGCGGGCACCGTGACGTCGAGGTCGCGGATGTCGCGCTCCTGCCGGTTGAGGACCGCGTTGTAGACGAAGTACTCGGGGGCGCTGGGCTGGCCCGCCGTGACGACCGCGAGGAACTCCTCCTCCGTCATCGGCTGGCACGCGTAGTTGAGGGCCCGCTGCTCGCCGATCGTCGACTGCTTCTCGGTGGAGAGGTTCTTGCCGCACGCCGAGCCGGCGCCGTGCGCCGGGAAGACGCGGACGGCGTCCGGCAGGCCCATGAGCTTGCGCTGCACCGAGTCGTAGAGCATCCGGCCGAGCTCGTCGGCCGTGACGCCGATCGAGGCGAGGAGGTCCGGGCGGCCGACGTCGCCGATGAACAGCGCGTCGCCGGTGAGGACGCCGTAGGCCACCTCGTCGTCGGCGTGCTCGAACACGAGGACCGAGATCGACTCCGGCGTGTGCCCCGGGGTCGTCATGATCTCGAGGGTCACGTCACCGAGCGAGATCCGCTCGCCGTCGGCGAGGTGGCGCACCGGGAAGTCGGTCTGTGCGGCCTCGCCGTAGCCGATCCACGCGCCGGTCTCGCGCGCCAGCTCGAGGTGGCCCGAGACGAAGTCGGCGTGGAAGTGGGTGTTGACGACCCCGACGATGGTCAGGCCGTGGGCGCGGGCGTCGTCGACGTACTCGGCGACGTCCCGGCGGGGGTCGACGACGACGGCCTGCCCCGAGGCCTCGTCACCGACGAGGTAGGCGGCCTGCGAGAGGCAGTCGAGGTAGTACTGGGTGAAGATCATCGGGGTCCTCCCGGGACGGGCGTGGTGGTCCGGTCGGCCGGACCGGTCCCTCGTATATACCCTAGGGGGTATCCGGTCACGACGCAAACGCCGCCGCCCGGACCCGTCCGAATCGCGCCGACGCCTCAGACCACGGCGGTCATGCCGCCGTCGACGTAGAGCACCTGCCCGTTGACGAAGTCCGACGCCGCTGACGACAGGAACACCAGCGCGCCCACGAGGTCCTCGACCCTTCCCCAGCGCCCCGCGGGGGTGCGGCGCTCCACCCAGTCGGTGAACTCGGCGTCGTCGACGAGCGCCGCGGTGAGCTCGGTCTCGACGTAGCCGGGGGCGAGCGCGTTGGCCTGGACGCCCGACGGGCCGAGGTCGGCGCACATCCCCCGGGTGAGCATCACGAGGCCACCCTTGGTGGCGGCGTAGGGCGCGATGCCGGGGCGGGCCAGCCGGCTCTGCACCGAGCCGATGTTGACGATCTTCCCGCTGCCCCGCTCGGCCATGCCGCGCGCGACCCGCTGCCCCACGAGGAACACGCTCGTGAGGTTGGTCGCGACGAGGTCGTCCCAGTCGGCGGTGCTGAAGTCGACGAGGGGACTGCGGCGCTGGATCCCCGCGTTGTTGACGAGGACGTCGGGCACGCCCCACGCCCGCTCCACGTCGCCGACCCCGCGGTCGACCGCGGCGGCGTCCGTGACGTCGAAGGTGGCGACGGCGGTCTCGCCCCCGGTGCCGGCGCGCGAGCGCTCGCCGCGGCGGCCTCGGCGCGGCGCGGTGTCCCGGCCGTGCACGACGACGCGCGCCCCGGCCTCGAGGAGCCCCTCGGCCAGCGCCATCCCGATCCCCCGGCTCGACCCGGTGACCAGGGCCGTGCGTCCGCTGAGGTCGAACAGGCCCACGAGGTGCTCCTCCCACGGCCCGGTGCGCGACCCCGGGCGACGGCGTCGCGGGTCCGCCGGGTCCCCGGAGTCTACGAGCCCGCCCACGGTGGGGAGCGACCCTCCGGCGACGCGGGCCGCGGCCACCGCGCTCCGGCGAGCGATGAGTTCCGGGCCCGCCGGTGGTCTGATGGGGCATGGGCACACGCATCCTCATGGACGGGCTGGGTTTCCCGGAGTCGCCGCGCTGGCACGAGGGCCGGCTGTGGTTCTCCGACTGGGCCGCGGGCCGGGTGCACGCGGTCTCCCCCGACGGCACCTCCGAGGTGGTGGCCACGGGGTCGTCCTTCCCGATGTGCATCGACCACCTGCCCGACGGGCGGCTGCTCGTCGTCCACGGCACCGCGCTGCGCGTGCTCGAGGACGGGGAGCTCGTCCCCTACGCCGACCTCTCCGCGGTGTCGCCGTACGACTTCAACGACATCACCGTCGACGCGGAGGGGACCGTCTACGTCAACTGCGTGGGGTTCGACTTCGCCGGCGGCGAGGACCCACGCCCGGGCGTCGTCGCCGCCGTCACCGGTCCGGGTGAGGTGCGGCAGGTCGCCTCCGGGGTGATGTTCCCCAACGGGATGGCCGTGCTCGACGGCGCGCTGCTCGTCGCCGAGTCGTACGGCGAGCGCATCACGGCGTTCGCCATCGGCCCCGGCGGCACCCTCGGCCCGGGGCAGAGCTGGGCCGCGACGCCCGGCGACCACCCGGACGGCATCTGCGTCACCCCCGAGGGCACCGTCTGGTACGCCGACGTGGCATCGGGGCGCTGCGTCGAGGTCGCCCCGGGCGGCGAGGTGCGCCGCACCCTGCCGATGGACCGCGGCGCGTTCGCCTGCGCCCTCGGTGAGGGGGTCCTCTACGTGACGACCAACGTCTGGGGCGAGGGCTTCGACACCTCGGCCGGCAACGGCCGGCTCGTCGCCGTCGACCTCTGACACGGGCGCCCCCGGGCGCCTGCTATCCCGGAAGCAGCACGCCGGCGAGCACGAGGCGCCGCTGCAGCGCCGCGGGCAGCGCGGCGGCCGCCCCGGCCCCCGTGAGCACGTCGTCGACGAGCGCGGCCTCGTCCGGGGTGAGGTCCAGCCGGCCCACCCGGGTGACGAGGACGCCGCCCTCCCACCGGGGCGCCAGGCCCGCGCGCACCCGCCAGCGCGGCCCGACCTCGGCCCCCGCGGCCTCGAGCTGGGCCAGCACGTCGAGGGGCTCGGCCCGCTGGGCGGCCCGGGCCCGGCGGGCCAGGGCCGCCGCGAGCTCCTCGTCGTCGACCGCGTCGATCGCACGGAGAACGCTCTCGCGCAACGCGGCTCGCGCGGCGGTGGCCGTGGCGGGGTCGAGCGGGTCGGTGCCCACCGGGAGCGCCGCGCGCAGCGCGGGGTCGTCGTCGAGCCGGCGGGCGGCGGCGGCAAGGAGGTCGTCGGCGAGGTGACGCCGGGTCCACACGTGCACGCCGTAGGTGAGGTGGATGCTCGTCCCGCCGAGCGCGGTCGCCGAGTGCAGCCAGCCGCGGGGGAGGTAGAGGCAGTCGCCGGGACGCAGCACCGCGTCGATCGCCGGCTCGTCCTCCGCCGCCGCCCGGACCGCGTCGCGGTGGTCGGTCCAGGGCTGGCTGCGCAGGGGCAGCGCGAGCACCGGGGGCCGGACCCGCCAGTGCTTCTCGCCCTCGACCTGGACGACGAAGACGTCGTGGACGTCGTAGTGGTCGTCGAACCCCCGGTTCTGCGGCGGCGTGACGTAGGCGTTGACCTGCACCGGGTGCCCCAGCGCGGCGGCGAGCCCCCGGGCGTCGCGGGCCACGGGCTCCCACGTGCGGTGCAGGGCCTGGAGGACGATCGTCGCGCCGTCGGCGAAGAGCCGCAGCACCTTGTCCTCGCTCACCTGGTCGCCGATGCCCGCACCGACGCCGCCACCCAGCGTGAAGGCGCCGGGAGGGAGCGTCTGCCCGTCCCGGGCCATCCGCAGGAAGGGCGTGCGCAGGCCCCGGCGGGCCAGCAGCTCGTCGACTGCTCCGGCGCCGAAGGCCGGTCCGTGCAGGCGGAGGTCGGCCCGCCGGCTCAGCAGGGGCGCGTGCCCCCAGTGCTCCGCGGCGAACCGCTCGGCCGAGCCCGCGACGAACGGGTCGAGCCCCCGCCCCGGCCCGTGGGGGACCGGGGTCGGGGGCTCGGGTCGGGCAGGGTCGCTCACTGCGAGGCGTCCGCCCCGCCGTCGGCCCCGCCGTCGCTCTCGCCCGGCACGCCGGGCTCTCCCGCACCGCTGTCGGCCGGGCCCTCGGCCTCGCCGTCGGCGCCGCCGTCCTCCTGGCCCGGTGCGGTCTCCTGCCCGGCGCCGGCGTCGGCCGGACCCTCGGTGCCGGCCCCGCCGTCGGCGCCTCCGTCGTGCTCGCCGGGCACGGCGGGCTCGCCGGCCTCGCTGTCGGCGGGTCCCTCGGTCATGTTCTCGCTCATCGCGTCCACCTTCCGTCGGTGGCGCCGATCGGCGCCACGGACCTCATCAGAGCAGGTCAGAGCCGGTTGTGGGGTTTTCCGTCCGAGGCTGCCACGATGGCGTCATGGCCCTCGACGTCGAGCTGGCCGAGGTGCGCGACTTCCTCGCCGGCCACGATCCCTTCGCCGGGCTGCCGGACGCCGTCCTCGCCCGCCTGCCGGCACGGATGGCGGTCGAGTACTTCCGGCGCGGCACCGAGCTCGTCGGGCGCGGCGCGGAGAACCACCACCTCTACGTCCTGCGCTCGGGGGCCTGCGACGTCCACGACGCCCAGGGCACCCTCGTCGACCGTGGCGGGGCCGGCGCGACGTTCGGCTCGATCACCCTGACCCGGGGCAACCCGTCGACGTTCTCGGTGACGGCCATCGAGGACTCCCTGGCCCTGCTGCTGCCCGAGGACGACTTCCACGCCCTGTGCCGCGACCACCCCGCGTTCGACGCCTTCTTCGACGCCCAGCGACGGCACCGGATGCAGGGCGCCGTCGCGGAGCTCCAGGTCTCGGCCTCCGGCAGCGCCATCCTCAAGACGAGGGTCAGCGACCTCGTCGGCCGCGAGGTCGTCGCGGTCGGGGTCGACGAGAGCGTCCGCGACGCCGCCGGGGTGATGGCGCGCGAGGGCGTCTCCTCCCTGCTCGTCATGGACGGGGACCGCCTCGCGGGCATCCTCACCGACCGCGACCTGCGCACCCGGGTCGTCGCCGCGGGGGTCGACCCGTCCGGCCCGGTCGCCGCCGTGATGACCCCCGACCCCGTGACCGCCTCCGTCGAGGCGCTCGCCTTCGAGGTCCTCCTCGCGATGACGAGCCGGCGCATCCACCACCTCCCCCTGCTCGACCCCGACGGTCGCCCGGCGGGCATCGTCACGACGACCGACCTGCTGCGCCTCGAGGAGGCGAACCCGGTCTACCTCGCGGGGGACATCGCCAAGCAGACCGAGGTCGAGGGCGTCGCGCGGGTGGCGTCGCGCCTTCCGCGTGTGGTGCGCGCCCTCGTCGACCAGGACGCCTCGGCCGGCGACATCGGGCGGGTGGTCACGGCCGTGGGCGACGCCGTCGAGCGGAGGGTCATCGCCCTCGTGGAGGCCGAGCTGGGGCCAGCGCCCGTGCCCTACTGCTGGGTCGCGCTCGGCTCGCGGGCCCGCCTCGAGCAGGCCCTCGCCGCCGACCAGGACACCGCGCTGATCATCGACGACGCGGTCGACGACGCCGGCCTCGCGTGGTTCGCCGTCCTCGCCGAGCGGGTGACGGACGCGCTCGAGCGCTGCGGCTACCCGCGGTGCCGGGGTGACGTCATGGCCACCAACCCGCGCTGGCGCCAGCCGCTCGCCCGCTGGCGCCGGGAGTTCTCCTCGTGGCTCACCGAGCCGACGCCCGAGGCGGTGCTGCACTCCTCGATCTTCTTCGACATGCGCCCGGTCCACGGCGACGAGAGCCTCCACGCCCGGCTCATGGAGCACGTCCTGCGGGCGACCCCCCGGGCCACCACCTTCCTCACCCACCTCGCGAAGCACGCCGGGGCGCAGGAGCCACCGCTGGGCTTCTTCCGCGGGTTCGTCCTCGAGAAGGCCGGCGAGCACCGCGACACCCTCGACATCAAGCGCGGGGGCATCCTCGCCGTCGTCGAGGTGGCCCGCGTCCACGCGCTGGCCCTCGGGTCACCGGCGGTCACCACCCTGGCCCGGATCGAGGCGGCCCGGGCCGCGGGGTCGATCAGCGACGAGCTCGCGGACGACCTGCGGGACGCCTTCGAGTTCATCGGCTACGTCCGGCTGCGGCACCAGTCGGCGCAGGAGCGGGCCGGGGCGCCCACCGACAACTTCGTGAGCCCGGACGCGCTGTCGAGCTTCGAGAAGCGCCACCTGCGGGAGGCGTTCTCCATCGTGCGCTTCGCGCAGCACGCCCTCGGGCGGCGGTACCTGACCCACTTCGTCTCGTGATCGGCCGACGGCGCTCGGTCGCGGCCCGGCGGGAGCGGGAGGCCCGCCGGGCCGCCCCCGGGCCGTTGCGCGCCCTGCTCGCGTCGCCGGCCCCCGGGCGCGACACCCCGCTCGCCGATCTGCGCCTGCTCGCGGTCGACATCGAGACGACCGGCCTCGACCCGCGCACGGACCGGGTCCTCTCCGTCGGCTGGGTCCCGGTCGACGGGGGGCGGGTCGACCTCGGCGCGGCCGGTCACCGCGGGGTGGGGGATGCCGGGGCGGTGGGGCCGAGCGCCACGGTCCACGGGATCACCGACGACGCGCTCGTCGGGCAGGCGGCCCTGGAGGAGGTCGTCGCCGCGCTGCTCGAGGCCCTGCGCGGCCGGGTGCTCCTCGCGCACTTCGCCCGCATCGAGACCGGGTTCCTCGGCGCGGCCTGCCGGCGGTTCTGGGGTGCCGGGCTGCCGGTCGAGGTCGTCGACACCTTCGAGCTCGAGCGGCGGGCGCTCGGCGGGGGCTGGGACGCCGCGTCCGACCCCGGCGCCCTGCGGCTCTGGGCGGCGCGGGAGCGGAGGGGCCTCCCGGTCTACCGGGCGCACGAGGCGCTCACCGACGCCCTGGCCTGCGGCGAGCTCTACCTTGCCCAGCGGGCCGAGCTCGAGGCGCGGTCCCCGGGGACGACGACGACCCTCGGGCACGTCGTGGCCTGAGGGTCGTTGGGGGCGCCCGCGGGCGCTCGTGTGGGGGGCTGGGCCGGTCAGAGCACGCGCGGTGCGGCCGACTGGGCGAGCAGGTAGATGTCGTGCGTCTGGCGGGTGAGCTCGTGGTCGACCCGCCCGTCCCAACCGCGGCCGGCGAACCGGGAGGAGCGCAGGGAGGAGGCGATGGCACGAGCCTTGTGGACGGAGAGCGTAGCGGCGTTCATAGGTACGATGATCCGACATTCAACCATTCAGCACAACGTGAAATCACTGCATAACCCCGTAGTGCTGCTTATGATTCAGGGCATGCTCGACCCCCACCGCCTGGCCGTCTTCCGCTCCGTCGTCGCGAGCGGTTCGGTGCAGGCCGCCGCCGACAACCTCGGGCTCACCTCGTCGGCCGTCAGCCAGCACCTCGCGGCCCTCCAGCGGGAGACCGGCCTCACCCTCTTCCAACGCTCCGGGCGCGGCATCGCCCCGACCGAGGCGGCGCTGCGCCTCGACCAGCGCAGCGACGAGGCGATGAGCCAGTGGGGCCGTCTCGACCAGGTCGTCACCGACCTGCGTGAGGGCCGGTCGGGGCGGCTGAGCATCGGGTACTTCGCCTCGGCGGGGTCGGCGTGGATGCCGACCCTCGCCCGCCGGCTGACCACGGAGTACCCGGACCTCGTCCTCGAGCTGCGGCTCAACGAGGTCGAGCAGCGCGGTCCGCGGCCCGACCTCGACCTCGTCATCGAGCCGCCGGACACCCCGCTGCCGCCCGGGCTGCGCCGCGTGGACCTCACCGAGGACCCGTTCGTCGTCGTCCTGCCCCGTGACCACGCGCTCGCCGGCCGGACCGAGGTGGCGCTCACCGACCTGCGCGGCGAGACGTGGGTGAGCAACGACTACCCCGGCGCGGTCGGTCACCGCATCGTCGTCGCGGCCTGCGCGGCCGTGGGTCTGCGCCCCCGGTTCACGGTGCAGGCCCAGGACCACCACACGGCGATCGGCTTCGTCGCCGCCGGCGTCGGGGTCTCCGTCATGCCCGGGCTCGCCGCGCGCGGGCTGCCCGCCTCGGTCGTGCGGGTCGACCTCGCGCCGCCCGCGCCGGTCCGGCACCTGTCGGCGGTCGTGCCGGCCCTCGGCGCCTCGACCCCACCGGTCGAGCGCGCCGTGCAGCTGCTCCAGGACCTCATCGCGCACCCGAGCGGGCGGCCGCGCCGGCCGGTGCGCTGACGCCGCCGGGCCTCAGGGCCGGTCGGACCAGTACAGCGCCCGGGCCGGGCAGAAGGTGATGGCCTGGTCGCCCTCGGACCGGTCGACGCGCGGGTGGTCGACGAGGGGGTAGCCCCACTCGTCGAGCCGGACCCGGCCGGCGAGGAGGGTGGCGCACACGCCGTGGCCGGTGCAGGCGACGCGGTCGACCCGCAGCTCAGGGACGGAGGACATCGGCCCGGGCTCCTTCCGTGGGGCAGGCGCCGGCGGCGTGCGCGGCGAGGTGGGGCTCGAGCACCCGCAGGGCCGAGCCCGCGAAGCGGCCCACCCCGTCGGGGAAGCGGCAGGCGCCGCGGTCGGGCAGCAGGCCGGCGTGCCGGCGCACGTCGGCGAGGGCGGCCGTCGTCGGTCGCTCGACGAGCCGGTCCCAGGCGAGGGCCACGGCGGGGACCCCGAACATGCACGGGCCGCACTGTCCGGCCGTCTCGCCGGCCGCGTACCGCAGGTAGCGGGAGACCGTGTGCAGGGGGCAACGGGCCGGGTCGAGGACGTCGACCAGCCCCGGGCCGAGCGAGCCACCGTGCCGGGCCAGGTCGGCGGTCGTCCACCGCAGGCTCCGGGCCTGCTCGACCGGGACGACGACGCCGCCCAGCCCGCCGACGACGAGGTACTCGGCGCCGCGGGCCGGCTCGGCCGCGTCGAGCAGCTCGGCGAAGGGCACGCCCGCCTGGGTCTCGAGGACCCCGGGGTAGCCGACGGCGCCGGTCATCGTCACCAGCCGCGGCCCGACCTCCTCGGCGGTGCCGAACTGCCGGAACCACTGCGGGCCGTACGCCTCGATCTGCGCGATCCGCCAGACCGTCTCGGCGTTGAGCACCACGGTCGCCGGAACCCTGCGACCGTCGGCGTCGCGGCCGCCCATGACGAAGGGGCGGCGCTTGGTCATCGGGCGGGCGAGCCCGCCGTTGGCGAAGGAGATCAGGGCCGTCTCCTCCGAGGAGACGTAGCGGCCGGGCACGGCGAGGACGTCGGCCCCGGCGGCGCCGAGCAGGGCCGCGGTGCGCGAGCCCCGGTGGGCCGCGAACGCCACCGAGCGCCGGCGCCCGTCGGCCACGAGGGAGGCTCCGCGCAGCAGCTCGTCGAGGTGGTGCTCGACGACGTAGGCGTCCTTGGCGGCGCCGACCTCGCCGTCGCACGCGTTGACGACGAGGTGCGCCCCGTGGTCGTGCGCCGCGCGCACCTTGACGCCGGTGCTGAAGGCCGCACCGCCCCGGCCGGTGAGGCCGGCGGCGTGCAGGTCGTCGACGAGGCTCACGACCACTCACCGCCGAGGGCGACGTCGCGACGGTCACGGTCGGGGTGGGTCGCGAGGAGCCGCCAGAGCACGGCGCCCACTCCGACCGCACCGCAGGCCGCGGTGACGGCCCGGAGGCCGGGCTGGTTGCTCGTCCCGAGCACGAATCCGTGCACGAGGGCCATCGGCCACAGGGCGTACGACGCGTAGTGGACTGCCCGCCAGGCACGCTCGGCGATGCGGTGGCGGAAGTAGGAGGTGACCGACACGGCGACGAGCAGGTCGACGGCCAGCGTGCCGAGCCCGACCCAGAACGGCTCGTAGCCGCTCGTGAAGGGGACGACCGAGGAGATCGCGTCGATGCTCACGTAGGTCTCGGCGACCGCGGTGGCGACGTGCACGGTGAGGAACGACAGCATGCCGAGCGACAGCCAGCGGTGCACCGCCATGACGACCGTCGCCTGCTCGCCGTGGGGGCGCCGCCGGCCGGAGACGATCATCCCGAGCACCACGACGGCGGTGAGCAGCGCGATGCTGGCGATGCCCGTACCGCGCGAGAGGTACCAGAGCGCGAGGTTCATCGGGGGTCCTCCTGGGGACGGGGCCAGCCGGGGGTGGTGACGACCGACGAACCGGTGTCGAGCCGGGCCGGGAGCCCGGTGCCGGCCAGCCAGGCCGGAGCGTCGTCGCCGAGGACGACCGCGGCGGTGGAGGCGGCGTTGGCCTCGAGGGCGCTCGCCGCGACGACGGTGACCTGGGCCCACGTCGACGGTGCGGTGCCCCCGGTCCGTGGGTCGACGACGTGGTGACGGGTGGTGCCGTCGGCGACCGCCCAGGTGCGGCGGCGGGTCGAGCTCGTCGCAACGGCCTGGCCGCTGCGCAGCGCGAGCACCTGGACGACCCGACCGTCGACGTCCTCCACGCCGACCGACCACCCGCCCTCCGGCGCGACGCCGGTGAGGGCGATGTCGCCGCCGAGGTCGACGAGGAAGCCGCCGGGCAGGCGGGTGGCGAGCCGACGCCCGATCTCGTCGGCGGCGTGGGCCTTGGCCGTGGCCCCGAGGTCGAGGAGGCACCCGGCAGGCACCTCGACCCGGTCGGTGAGGGGGTCGACGGTCACCCGGCGCCAGCCGGGGACGGCGGCGCGGGGGCGGGTGGCTGCCGTGCGGGCGCGCACGACGGCGAGGTCTGCGTCGTAGCCGGTCGCGGCCACCGCCCGGCCGACCGTCGGGTCGACGAGGCCGTCGGTCAGCCGGGCGGCGCGCAGGGCGGCCCGCAGGCTGCTCGCCAGGACCGGCGAGGCGAGGGCGCTCGCGGGGCCGTGGGCGGCGGAGGCGGCCAGCCGGCTCACCTCGGAGTCGGGCCGGAACCGGGAGGCCGCGCGGTCGAGCGCGACGAGGTGGTCACGGGTCAGTGCCTCGGCCTCGGCGAGGACCAGGTGGTCGGTGACGACGACGCGCACCGTGGTGCCGATCGCCGCGAACGTCGTGCTCGCCGTCACGGGGGCGGTCGTTATGGTCACGGGGGCCGGCGCTCAGGAACCGTGCGTCGTCGACTGGGTCGACGCGCCGGAGCCGGAGGAGACCGTGCCCGAGGAGGCGAACCCGTTCGTCGAGCGGTTCGACGAGGAGCGGGTCGAGGACGAGTCGTCCGAGCCCGTGCTCGTCGACGACCCCGTCGTCCCGCTCGTGGTGCCGCTCGCCGTCGTCGCGCTCTGTGCCGTCGCGAGCTGGTACCCGCTGACCCCGGTCGCCAGGGCGGCCGCGACGACGGCGCCCGCCGTCCAGTTCTTGGCCGTCTGGAGGGCTCGAGGGGTGCTGCGCATGGGGATCACCTTCGGGTGGTCTGGAGGAGTGCTGACTCCTGAACCATCCGCCCGCGGACTGTGCCGTTGCTGTGCGAGGTCGGTGCCACCTCTGTGGGTCCCGCCACCCGCGGGTGGCGGGACCCACGGAGGTCAGGCCCGCGGAGCCGGCTCCGGCTCGCGCTCGGCGTGCCGTGGCGTCCGCCGCTCGGCGTCGTCCGGGCCGCCCGGGGCCGGCGCGGCGGCACGGGACTCGAGGTGCTCGGCGAGGCGCAGCCCCTCGACGTCGAGGTCCGGGAGCAGGCGGTCGAGCCAGCGCGGGATCCACCAGGCCCGGTCGCCGAGGAGGTGCATCACGGCCGGTGTCAGGGTCATCCGGACGACGAACGCGTCGATGAGGACGCCGACGGCCAGCCCGAACCCGATCGGCCGCACCATGACGAGGTGGCTGAAGGCGAACCCGAGGAACACCGAGGTCATGATGATCGCCGCGGCCGTGACCACCCGCACGCCGTGGACGAAGCCGGAGCGCACGGCCGAGCGGGAGTCCTCGCCGTGGGCCCGCGACTCGTGCATCCCGGAGACGAGGAACATCTGGTAGTCCATCGCCAGGCCGAAGAGCACCCCGATGAGGATGATCGGCATGAACGACAGCAGGGGCCCGGGCTGGGTGACCCCGAGCAGGCCCCCGAGCCAGCCCCACTGGTGCACCGCCACGGTGGCCCCGAAGGCGGCGGCGACCGAGAGGAGGAACCCCCCGGTGGCCACGAGCGGCACGACGACCGAGCGGAAGACCAGCGTGAGGATGAGCAGGGAGAGGCCGACGACGACGAGCAGGTAGGTGGGCAGGGCGCCGGCCAGCCGGTCGGAGATCTCGATGTTGGCGACGGTCTGGCCGGTGAGCCCGACGGAGATCCCGTCGTGCCGCTCGAGCAGCGACGCCGTCCGGCGGATCGCGTCGACGGTGGCCGGCGTCCGCTCGTCGGCCGGGCCGGTGCTCGGCACGACCTGGAAGGCCAGGGTGTCGGTGTCGTCGCTCACGCCGAAGGGCACGACGCTGACGACGCCGTCGACCTGCCGCAGCGCCGTCGCGATGCGGGCCTGGGCCGCGAGGACCTCGGCGTCGGAGCGCGCGCCGTCGCCGGCGGGCAGCTCGGCCACGGCCACGACCGGACCGTTCATGCCCGGGCCGAACTCGTCGGCCACCGCGGTGTACGCGGTGTACGCGCTCGACCCGCTGGGCTCGCTGCCCCCGTCGGGGAGGCCGAGGCGCATGTCGAGGGCGGGCAGGGCGAGGACACCCACGACCGCGACGACTCCGGCCAGCGTGAGCCAGGGGTGGCGCGTGACGGCCCCCACGTACCAGCCGCCGTGCTCCTCGGGCCGGTCGTCCGCACCGACGGTGCGGCTCGAGGTGTCGCCCGCGACCTCGAAACCGGCTCTCCGCCAGCCCCTCCGCGACACGACGCGCGTGCCCATGAGGCGCATCACCGCCGGACTGACGGTGACGGCGACGAGCACCGCCACGGCCACCGTGACGGCGGCGACGACACCCATCTGGGCCAGGATCGGGATCCCGGAGAGGACGAGCGCGGCGAGGGCGATGACGACCGTCGTGCCGGCGAAGGTCACGGCCGACCCCGCGGTGGCGACGGAGCGGGCCACCGAGTCGCGCAGGGGCATGCCGTGGAGGATGTTCGCGCGGTGCCGGTTGACGATGAAGAGGGCGTAGTCGATGCCGACCGCGAGGCCGAGCATGAGGGCGAGCGCGGGGGTGGTCGAGTTGAGCTCGACGACCGAGGTGAACGCGACGGCGCCGCCGAGGCCCACCCCGACACCGAGCAGCGCGACGAGGAGCGGAAGTCCGGCGGCGATGAGGCTGCCGAGGACGAGCACGAGCACGAGGAGGGCGACACTGAGCCCGAGCACCTCGCCGGGGCCGACGAGCGCGAGCTCCTGGGTGATCTCGACGCTGTAGGCCGGCGTCACCCCGGCGTCCGCGAGGATGCCGGCGGCCTTCTCGGGGATCTGCGCCCGGTCCTGCGGCGGCACGGACTGGGCGTTGGAGTCGAACTGCACCTGGACGACGGCGTAGCGGCCGTCCTCGCTCACGAGGCGCGTGCCGGCCGAGGCCTTCGCCACGGCGAGGCCGTCCTGGTACCGGGCCTCGCCGTCGGAGAGCTGACGCTCCGAGTCGGCGATGGTGCGCTCGGCCTCGGCGACCTGGGTGCGACCGTCCTCGACCTGTGCGCGGAGCGGGGGGATGGCGGGGTCGTCCGGGTTCTGGGCCGTCAGCTGCTTCAGGTAGGCCTCACCGGCCGCCAGCTGTCCCTGCGCGTCGGCGAGCTGCTTCTGGCCCGCCTCCAGCCGGCTGCGTCCGTCGTCGAGCTTCTGCTTCGCGGCGGCGAGGTCGGCGGCCGAGGCGTCGATCTGGTCCTGGGCGGCGAAGGGGTCGACGACCCGCTCGACGTGGGGCACGGTCGTCCAGGCGTCCATCGCCCGGGCGATCGCCGCCTTCTGGTCCTCCGTGAAGGGGCCATCGTCGCTCTCGAGGACGACGCGTCCGAAACCTCCTGCGGCCGAGGGGATCTCGGTGCCGAGCTTGGCCAGCACCTTCTCGAACCCGGTTCCGGGGATGGAGACCTGGTCGGTGAGGGGGCGGCCGATGGTGCCGGCGAGGGTGCCGGCCACGGCGAGGACGACGAGCCAGGCGGCGACGACCGGCCAGGCGTGCGCGGCGCACCAGCGACCGAGGCGGTACAGGGCGGTGGACATGGGTGTCTCCAGGGGGTGGTCAGGGACGCCGGGCGGCGGTGTCGGGCAGGAGGTCGGTGCCGAGGTAGCCCAGCGCCTCGGCGAAGGCGGCGTGGAAGCTCGACGGGGGGGAGGCCGAGCCCTCGACGGCGTGCCGGGCCCAGACGCGCAGGGCGGCCTCGGCGGCACCGACGGTGGCACTGGCGACCGTCGCGACGTGCAGCTCGGAGGGCCCCGGGCCGAGGCGGCGGCGCAGCCAGCCCTCGTACCAGTCGAGCCAGGCGTGCAGCTCGCCGAGGATGAGGGCCTTGGCGTGGGGCGAGGCCTCGCCTGCGGCGGCGAGCACGCCGATGCGCTCGACGAGGTCGAGGTCGGTGGGGTCGTCGACGACCGCGAGCAGGCCGACCCGCACCGGCTCGCCGGGCGGTCGCGCGTCGAGCCGCTCGCTGACCGAGGCGAAGAACTCGGTGACGCTCGCGGTGAGCACCGACTCGACGGAGGGGAAGTAGTTGAAGAAGGTGCGCCGCGACACCCCGGCGCGGTCGGCGACGGCCTCGGCCGTCACGGCGTCGACGCCCCCGTCGCGCACGATCGTGTACGCGGCGTGGGCGAGGTCGCGGCGGGTCCGCTCGCGCTTGCGGTCGCGCAGCGTGGGCGCCACGGAGCCGGCTCGAGGGGTCATGCGGACGAGCCTAGAACGGATGTGCACTCACGTGCAAATCTGCACGTCGATGCACCACGGAGCTCAGCGCAGGCTGAAGGGCGGGTAGGTGTCGGTCAGCAGCAGGGTCGCGTAGGCCTGCACGCGCAGGGCCCACCGGGCGACCCCGACGACGTAGTCGAAGAGCCCACGGGGGTACCGACCCGTGAAGACGATGGCGAACCACGCGACCACCACGGCCCCGACCGCTCCGATCCCGAGGAAGAAGAGCACGACGTAGTGCGGCACCGCGAGGAGCCACTTGACGAGGGGGAGCCACCGGTTGAGGTCGGTGCGCGCGTCGGGGTAGACGAGCTCGAGGTGCACGGACTGCTCGTCCTCGGTGGAGGGGTAGCGGTCGGTGAGCAGCGCGAGGTAGGCGGCGACGCGCGTCCCGAAGCGGTTGAAGGCCAGGAGGAAGTCGAACCACCAGCGCGGGTAGCGCTGCCGGAAGACGATCATCAGCGCGGTGGCGGCGAACAGCCCTCCGGCGATGCCCCCGCCGGTGCTCGTCGTGCGCCGGATGACCTCCCCGGACTGGTCCAGGACCGTGGTCGAGGTACCGCCGCCCGCCACGAGCGAGAGGACGGCGGCGATGGGCAGGATGAGGAGCAGGCGGAAGGCCGTGCTCACCCGGTCGAGCCGGTCGGGGTAGTCGATCTCCAGGAGTGCGGTGGGTGCCGGGGTTGGCGCGACCATGGTGCGTCCTTCCGTCCGTCGTCGGTGGGTTCACCCGACAGCCTCGACGGTGCAGGCGTACCGGGTCAGGGCCGAAGGTCCCTGCGGCCCCGGTCGGCCC
>CAVVYI010000015.1:0-34545 GCA_963752445.1 uncultured Actinomycetota bacterium
CTTGAGGCGTCGGTGCAGGGCCGTGCGGTCGAGGCGCACGGCGAGGTGGCACCAGTCCCCGGCCGCCGCGAGCGGGCAGTCGTGCTCGTGCGGGCACGGGGCCACCACATGCCAGCCGGCCGCGAGCAGCCGGGTCCGGGCCGCGAGCACGGCGGCGAACCCGCGCGGCGTGCCAGGCTCGACGACGGCGAGGACCGAGCTGCCCCGGGCGGTGGCGTCCACGACGAGGCCGGGGAGGTCGCCCGGCAGCTCACCGAGGACGTAGCTGATGGTGGCCAGGTCGGCCTGTGGCAGAAGCTGTTTCGTGGCGAGGTCGGCAAGCGTCCAGCGGGCCGCCCCGAGGGCCGGCGGCCCGTGTGCGGCGATCCGGCGACCCACGGCCAGCGCCTCGGCGGAGGCGTCGACGACCTCCACCGCCGCGACGTCGGGGAAGGCCTCCGCCACGGCCCAGGCCGCCGCCCCGGTGCCACCCCCGACGTCGACGAGCGAGCGGACGGCGAGGTCGGGGACGACCTCGAGGGCGTACCGCAGCACCCGCGCCACCGCGGCATGGGTGGCCGGCATCCGGTAGGCGGCGTAGGCCGCGGCGAGCACCGGGTCGGCCAGGGCCGGCCGGGTCGGTGGCGCGCCCGAGCGGTAGACCTCGATGAGCCGGGCCGTCGCGCGGCGCAGGGCCTCGGGGTCGCTGTCCTCGAGGACCGCCTCGAGGGCGCGGGTCAGGGTGAGCGGCACGCCGACATCCTCCTACGCTGGGGTCGGGACGGACCGAGGAGGTCGCCATGGCCCGCCGGGTCCTCGTCGTCGACGACGAGCGCGAGATCCGCACCGTGCTGCGCGCGTACCTCGAGGCCGAGGGCCACGTGGTCACCGAGGCCGCGACGGGAGCGGAGGCGCTCCGCAGCGCCCTGGCCACGGACGGCAGCGCCCCCGACCTCGTGCTCCTCGACATCGGCCTGCCCGACCTCGACGGCCTCGACGTGCTGCGCACCCTGCGCCGCGACTCCGACGTCTACGTCATCCTCGTCACCGCGCGCGCCGACGAGGCCGACACCCTCATCGGCCTCTCCACCGGGGCCGACGACTACGTCACCAAGCCGTTCAGCCCCCGCGAGGTCGTCGCGCGCGTCCGCACCGTCCTGCGCCGGACGCGGGAGGCCGCCGTCGCCGAGCCGCCGGACGGCGTCCTGCGCTTCCCGGGGCTCACCCTCGACCCCCGTCGGCGGGAGCTGACCGTCGACGGGACCGAGGTCACCCTCTCCGCCCTCGAGTTCGACCTCCTCCACGCGCTCGCCGCCTCCCCGGGGCGCGTGTTCAGCCGGGCCCAGCTGCTCGAGGAGGTCTGGGGCTACGACTTCTACGGTGACGAGCGGGTCGTCGACGTCCACGTCCGGAGCATGCGCCGCGCGCTCGGCGACGACGCGGCGGCTCCCCGCGTCATCGGCACGGTCCGGGGCGTCGGCTACAAGTTCCTGCCCAGCCCGCAGGAGGGCCTCGGATGAACCGCCTCGTGACCCGCCTCGTCCTCTCCCACCTGCTCGTGGCCGTGCTCGGTGGGCTGGCGACGGTCGTCGTCGTCCGCGCCCTCACCCCGGTCATCTTCGACCGGTCGATGGGCCGGCTCGGTACCGGGGCGATGACGGGCCGCGGGCCGGGGGCGCAGGGGGCGCTGCGCACCGAGGTGGCGGACGCCGTGACCCAGGCCGTCGCCATCGGGCTCGTCGTCGGGGTCGTCGCGGCCGGCGCCTTCGGGGTGCTGGCCGCGGCCCGGCTGGTCCGGCCGCTGCGCCGGGTGGGCGAGACCACGCGCCGGATCGCCGCCGGGGACTACGACGTGCACGTCGACCGCCCCCGCGAGACCGAGCTCGCCGCCCTCGCCGACGACGTCAACACCCTGGGCCGGGCCCTCGGTGAGACCGAGCTGCGGCGCACCCGGCTGCTCGGCGAGGTCGCGCACGAGATGCGCACCCCGCTCACCGTGGTCGACGGCTACGTCGAGGGGATGATCGACGGCGTCCTCCCCACGACCGCCGCGGAGCTGGGGAAGGTCAGCGGCGAGGTGCGCCGGCTGCGGCGGCTCTCCGACGACCTCTCGGCCCTCTCCCGCGCCGAGGAGGGTCGGCTCGCCCTCGCGCCCCGCGACGTCGACCTGGCCGCGGTCGTCGTAACGGCGGTCGACCGGCTGCACCCCCAGGCCGACGACGCCGGGGTGGCGCTCGCGGCCGACGCCCCCACCCCGGTCCCGGCCCACGTCGACCCCGAGCGGCTCGCGCAGGTCGTCACCAACCTCGTCGGCAACGCCCTCCGGGCGACTCCGGAGGGTGGGTCGATCCGGGTGGGCGTCGCCACGGCCGGGGGCTGGGCGGTCCTCGAGGTGGCCGACACCGGCGAGGGCCTCGCGGCGGACGACCTCGACCGGGTCTTCGAACGCTTCTACCGCGTGCCCGGCCGCCGGCGCGACGGTGGCGATGGCGGCTCGGGCATCGGGCTGACGATCGCCCGCGGCATCGTTCGCGCGCACGGGGGCGACCTCGTGGCGCGGTCCGACGGGCCCGGCCGGGGGGCGACCTTCACGGTCCGGGTCCCGTCGGTGGCGGGTCAGTCGTCGGCCATCGGGCAGTCCTGACCGCTGCCGTCCCGGGCGGCCGTGCCGCGCATCATGCCGGCGCCTTCCCGCCCGGTGCCCCCGCCGTTGCCCCGGCCGTTGCCCGCCATCCCGTTCCCGCGGGTCCCGGCGGAGGCGTTCGGGCCGGCGACCTGGCCGTCGGCCGCGGCGCTGAAGGCCCGCAGGTGCATCCGCGACCCGTCGAGCAGCCGGCCCAGGGTGGTGTCGACGTCGGCCGGGAGATCCCCGGCGATCGTGGCCTCCAGGTCGGCGATGTCGCGCTGCTCGAGCTCGACGCCCACGGTGTAGGCCTCGTGGAGCGAGGTCCGGGCCCGGGCGAGCCAGCCGTCGTAGAGGGCCTGGATCGCGGGGTCGGCGTACTCGCCGGGCGGCAGGGAGTCGGCGGGGTCGGCCACGCCGTAGCGGTCGAGCAGGGCCCCGACGGCGTCGAGGTGACGCTGCTCGCTGGTCGTGATGGTGCTGAACGGGCGCGCCCCGTCGTAGGGGTCGGCGATGGCGGCGTAGAGGTCGCGGGCCATCCGCTCCTCGTCGCTGGCGAAGACGAGCGCCGGGGCGAGCGCGGTGCCTGCCGTCGCGCCGGTGGTCGGTGTCGGGGCGGGCGCGTCGCCCGGGGTGGCGCCCATCGCCTGCGAGACGGCGAGGCCGCCCGCGAGCAGGGCTCCCACGCCGAGCGTGGCGATCGTGGTGCGGAGGGTGTTGGTCATGGTGCTCACCTCTGTCGGTTCGGTTGTCGTGCTGTGACAGAGCAAACGCCCCGCCCGTGAAGCGCCGGGTGGGGCGTTCGTGAAGCCTTCGTGAAGGGCACCTGCGCGGTGGCGGCGGGATGATCTCGGGATGATCTCGGGCCACGGAGGCGTTCTCCCCGCTGGACCGAGATCGGCGGGAATATACCCAGTGGGGTATCCTGTTGTCCGGTGTGAACCAAAGAAACCGCAACTCCGAGGAGCTGACATGGCCACCGTGGACCTCACGGCCGAGACCTTCGAGAAGACCGTCACCGACGAGAGCATCGTGCTCGTCGACTGGTGGGCGTCGTGGTGCGGCCCGTGCCGCCAGTTCGCGCCGACCTACGAGCGCTCGAGCGAGCAGCACGACGACGTCGTCTACGGCAAGGTCGACACCGAGGCCGAGCAGGGCCTCGCCGGTGCCGCGCAGATCACGTCCATCCCCACGCTCATGGGCTTCCGCGACGGCATCCTCGTCTTCCGCCAGGCCGGGGCCCTTCCGCCCGCCGCCCTCGAGCAGGTCGTCGACGGCATCAAGGCCCTCGACATGGACGAGGTGCGCGCCCAGGTCGCGGCCCAGGCCGGCTGACCCCGCGACCCTCCGGCCGGCCCGTGACATCTCCGACTCGCCCACGCGCCGGCTCCGGCGCCCGTACCATCGACATCTTGTCGCCCACCACCCCAGGAGGCCCCGCGATGGAGCTCGACCCGACCGAGATGCAGGCCGTCGTCAAGCGCCTCAAGCGTGCCCAGGGGCAGATCGGCGGCATCCTCAAGATGATCGAGGAGGGCCGTGACTGCCAGGACATCGTCACGCAGATGGCCGCCGTCTCCAAGGCCCTCGACCGGGCCGGCTTCGCGGTGATCGCGCTTGGCCTGCGCCAGTGCATCACCGACCCGGAGCAGGGCTCGATGGACGTCGAGTCGATGGAGAAGCTCTTCCTCTCCCTCGCCTGATGGACGCCACCGCCTGGGACGAGCGCTACGCCGGCGCCGACCTCGTCTGGTCGAGGACCCCCAACCGCTTCGTCGAGGAGGTCGTGGCGCCCCTCGCGCCCGGTCGCGCCCTCGACGTGGCGGGCGGCGAGGGCCGCAACGCGCTGTGGCTGGCCGAGCGGGGCTGGGACGCCACCTCGGCCGACTTCTCGTCGGTCGCCGTCGAGCGGGCCCGGGGCATCGCTGCCGAGCGGCTGGGCCAGGGCGCCGGTCCCTTCCGGGCGGTCGTCGCCGATGCGCTGCAGCCCGCCCCGGCCCCGCCCGCCGGTGAGGGGTACGACCTCGTCCTCTTCGCGTACCTCCAACTGCCGGAAGCCGACTGGCGCACGGCGCTCCGGCAGGGGGTCGAGGCCGCCGTCCCGGGGGGCACCGTGCTCGTCGTCTGCCACGCCGCGCGGAACCTCGCCGAGGGCACGGGCGGCCCGCAGGACCCTGCGGTGCTCCACGACCCGGACGACGTCGTGGCCACCGCCGCGGAGCTGCCGGTCGAGGTCGTCTCGTCCGAGCTGCGGGAGCGGCCGGTCGAGGGCGCGGACCGTCCCGCGCTCGACAGCGTCGTGGTGCTCCGCCGACTCGCTCGCTAGATACCCCATGGGGTATGCTGTCCGTGACCGTGTACCCGTTCTTGCAAGGAGTTCCACCCATGTGCCGAGCCGTGAACTGCCGTACGTGCGGCAAGACGACCTGGGCCGGCTGCGGCCAGCACGTCGACCAGGTGATGCGGGGCGTCCCGTCGGGCGACCGCTGCCCCGGCCACGCCGGCGAGCCGAGCACCGGCTTCCTCTCCAAGCTGTTCGGTCGCTGAGCCGATCGACCCCGGCGCCGCGTCACCCCTCCCGGGTGGCGCGGCGTCGTCGCGTCCGGTCACGGAGCGGCACGGCCCCGGGGGCGGCGGCGCGCATCGTGAGCTCGATGGGAAGTCGGGCGTTCGCATGGGTCTGGTGTTCGTAGCGGCCTGCAGAGAGACCGATGCTGCGCCGCGCCTGTTCGAGGGTGTGCAGAGGGGATTGGCGAGTTCAGGTCCGAGGAGGACGGCGCGTGGCACACTCCCGCCGTGGGCCTCTTCCGCAAGCGCGAGTCTGCTCCTGGGCAACATCCCATTGCGGCGTTCTGGCAATGGTGGGCTGCTGAGGGCCAGCGCATCGATCCACGGAGGGCGTCCAGGTCCACGGATGAGCTCACCCGCCGGGTTGCGTCCATCCACCCGGATCTCACCTGGCACTTCGGCGCCGGCGCGACTGCAGAACATTGTCTGACCGTCTCCGCGGGAGGCATCGCCGAGGTACGCCCGGTCGCCGAAAGGTGGCTTCGGGCCGCCCCTCGGGTGGACACGACGTGGGAGTTCCGGTCCAGCCAACAGCCCGACCCGGACGCGATGAGCAACGACCTCGAGATCGGTGGAACCACGCTCGAACTGGCCTCCACTCGATTCCACGTCGAGGCGGTACCCGAGGAGCTGCGCGTCCACGTCGGGGTCTACCACCCGGCGTTCGGTGACCTTCCTCAGAGTGCCCGGGAGCAGGTCACCTACTTGGTGCTCGACTGGCTGGTTGGTGAGGACGACGTCGAGCGCTGGCTCGGACACGTGGAGGCTCTCACCGAGCTTCCCCCGGGCAGTGTCGCGGGGAGTGGGGTCTTGGGGGCCGTTGCCGAGATCGCAGCGCAACGGGATGCGGAGGAGTGGACGCTCGCCCAGTGGCAGGACAAGGACGGCACTCCGGGGTTGGCGATGTTTCGTCGCGGCCTGCGGTGGATCGATCACCCAACCCTGGATCGGCACCAGATCGTGTCGGCGCAGTATGAGACGCAGGACAACGGCCTGCCCGCCGACACCACCGCCCTTGAATCCCTTCGACAGCTCGAGTCCGAGCTCGAGTCGCTTCTCGGAGAGCGCGGAATCCTGATCGCGCACGAGACCCACCGCGGGGTGCGCAAGCTCCACGCATACACCGACGGTGAGGACCAGAACATCGACGCAGCCGTCATGGAGTGGGCGAGCAAGCGGAAAGTCGTCGCAGAGGCAACACCGGATCCCGCGTGGTCCCAGGTCCGGCGCTTCACCGGCTGACGGTCGGAATCACGAGGCGCTCCAGCACGCCCCGGCACAACGATCCAGCAGCGCGCCCCCCACACTCATGCAGCGTTCGGTCGGCCGGTTCGCGGCGAAGTGGGTCACTTGGACCGGGCAGCCTGCTGCAAGATGTGTGCCGCGGATCTGGCAACCGGGTGCAGTGGGCAATAAGCAACGGATGGCGCAACCGGCCGGGGTTCAACACCTCGGTCCGCGCGACCTCATCGATCCAGCCGCAGCACCAGCTTCCGTGGCGCGCAACAGCGGTAGCTCTCGGTCACGAGCTCGGCGACCTCCTCCCAGTCGGTGTCGTCGTCGAGCACCATTCCGACGGCGGTGGGCGACCACGGCAGTTGATAGAACGGCAGCCCCATGTGGATCAGGGCGTGCAGCTCGTCACCGGACGACCGGAAGGTCAGCACCGTGGTAGGTCGGGTCACCCCGGTCAGGTCGCGGTACACAGACGCGTAACCCGCTTGGGAAACGAGAACGTGGGCGAAGGTCCTGTTCCGCACCCGCCACCTCACGCCGGTCCAGGCGTCCTCCTCGTAGGCCTCGGGCAGCACCAAGGCCGTTACCGCGACCCGCGCGACTACGTCACCGGATGGCTCGATGCGCGATGGCCTGGGCACGCACCAAGTCTCTCAGCGCACTCCGACAATTCCTGGCGCCTAGCGGTTGTCGTGTGCGTGCCGAAGACCCTCCTCGACCCGCGCGCATGAAAACGACTACGCCTACGGCGACAGGCGGCGGTAAGGGGCACCCAGAGATCCAGACCTGGACGTCTCGACGGGCAGGCACTTCCGGCATCAGGCGGGAAAGTGGAGATGGCACTCGGGGAGCCGAAGCGACCCAGGGTCAGCACGGGCAGGGTCATGGACGTTCCCTCGTGCCGGTCGTCGTGAATGCGGCGGTGCCGTGAGGGGGCGACGAGTCTGGCGGCGTCGGGCAGTCTGTACGGGTATGAGCGAGCACCTCGACCCCCGCGTCGACGAGTACCTGGGCGCCCTGCCCCCGTGGCAGGCGGACCTCTGCGGCCACCTCCGGGAGGTGATCCACGCGGCCGATCCCGAGGTCCAGGAGACCGTCAAGCGCAAGGGGCAGCCCTACTTCGTCCTCGAGGGCAACGTGTGCGCCCTCCTCGCGGCCAAGGACCACGTGAACCTGTTCACCTACGACGGCGCGATCGTCCCGGACCCGGACGGCATCATCACCGGCGGCCACGCCAACAGCACCGCCCGGACGATCGCCTTCTTCGAGGGCGACCCGGTACCGGTCGAGGCGCTGACCACCATGCTGCGCCAGATCATCGCCAACAACCGGGCCGGCGGCTGGCGTGCGCTGAAGGCACGGACGACGGCGGCCGGTCCCGTCTGACGCGCTTGGGGCGGGACACCCCGTTGAGGCCGGGACGCACGCTGAAGCTGACCCGCCCGACATGCGGCGAAAGGGGACACGTTCGGAGCCAGCCGTGGCAGCGTGTCGTGCGTGGTTATCAGCAGAGCCGACAGGCGTCGAAACCGGCGAGGGAGGGCGCGGGCCGAGTTCGGCCCGGACGTTGAGGCAGTTCTGGACGTCCTCGAACTGACGGACTTCGCCTGGCACGACTGCTACGGCGAGACCAGCCCTCCCGACCGAATCGTCGATGATGTCTTCGTGGTCGCAGCTGGAAGCCTGGCCGGCTTCGTGAGGGCCGCGCGCTTGGCGGTCGAGGATTACCGGGACCTTCGACTTCAGGCGGACTCAGTGGGAGCGCTGACCCTGAGCCACACGCGCATGAAGGCAGGTCAACTGGCGGCGAAGAGGGCTAGATCGACCCCGTCGAGGGCAGGCAACACGCCGACCCGAAGGGCGCCCGCTCTGCGTGTTGCCTCCTTTCGACCTCGGGCGAGCTGGGTAGCCCCGTGTGGGCGATGTGGGGCACATCTGACGCGACACGGACGCGTCTTCGCGCGGTGCGTCGGCGAAGGGGTTGAGCCGGGCCCGCGACTAACGGGGGCGGGCGGTGCCGGTGACGAACCAGCCCCAGGCCCGCATCGGGCCCGGTGCGATGTACCGCGCCTCGTCCAACGTCACCGCGAACCCCGCGGCCTCGATGACGCGCGGCAGGTCGCGGTCGACGTGGCAGCCGCCGGCCATCCGCCCCCACACCGGCTGGACGAACCGCTGTACCCGCACCGTGCCGGCGTCCGGAGCGAGCGAGTGCTCGACGAAGTGCAGCGCCCCACCGGGCCGCAGCACCCGCCGGGCCTCCGTCAGCGCCTGCTCCACCCGAGGCACCGTGCACAGCGCCCACGCCGTGACGACGGTGTCGACCGACCCGTCGGCGAGCCCGGACAGGTCCGCGGCGTCGAGGCTCGTGCGCTCGACCGGCCGCCCGAAGGCCGCGACGCGAGGGCCAGCCAGCTCCCACGCCAGGTCGGACGGCTCGGCCGTCAGCACGCGCGTCACCGCCGGTGGGTAGTGCTCGAGGTTGGGCCCGGAGCCGAAGCCGATGTCGAGCACCACTCCGGTCGCCCGCGCACACACAGGGCGCCGCCACCGGTCGACGTCCGCGCCCTGGCAGGCGCGGTGGGTCAACCGCGGCAGCACCCGCTCGTCCCACCACCGGCCCGGTCCCATGGGCCCAGTGTGGCCCACGGGGCCGTGGGGTGGCCGGGCGTCAGGGGACCGCGTCAGTGGTGGCCCTTGAGGACCATCCGCATGATGCGCACGTTGAAGGCCGCGAAGCGCACGGCCTGCAGTGGCAGGCTGCGCCGCTTCCGCAGGGTGCTCTCGGTGGGCAGCGGTGCGCGCGAGAGGTCGGCGACGGGCTGGGGGGTCTCGTCCATGGTGCTCACTCCGGGATCAGCTGCCAGCCGAGGCGGCCCTTGGCCTTGTGGATGAAGAGGTGGTGGAGCATGAGCTTCACCCAGTGCCCCGAGAGGCCGAGCTCGCCGCGGGTGTCCTCGAGGTCGCGCCCGGTGGGGTAGCGCGAGTAGTCCGGGACGACGGGCATCATCGTCATCGCCGCGGCCGACCCGCGGCGCATCCCCGCTCCCGCGGACGCGACGCACGCCGCGCCCATCCGGGCCATCGACGCCTCGTGGGCCGGTGCTCCCGCTCCCGAGCGGATGCGGTCGGCGATGGTCCGGGCCGCCGTCTTCCCCATGACGCCGGACGGCATCCCCGTACGCGGCGGCGACGGCGCGATGACCGTACCGTTCGGGCTCTTGCGCGGCCGCGAGATCTGGTGCGGGGGAGCGAAGGCGATGCCGACGGCGAAGACGTTGTCGTACCCGGGGGCGAGGTAGGTGCGTGGCCAGTCGTCGCCGCGCCACTCCTCGTAGGGCTTGGCCGTGTAGTCGGCGTCGACCTTCATGAACCCGCTCGGAGCGAAGAGGCGGTCCGTGACGTCCTCGCCGTCGCGGTCGTAGGCCTTGAGCGGGACACCGCCGAAGGGCGGCAGGAGCATCCCGAAGTCGAACGCCAGCTCGTGCATCTCGCCGTCGAGGGTCTCGTAGTGCACGACCCCCGGCTCCACGCGGTGCACGTGCGCGCCGAGGACGGCCTCGACGCCGCGCTCGCGGAAGAGGCTGGCCGTCCAGAGCTCCGACGTGGTCTCGAAACCCCTCTCCGCGAACGTCATCCCGTCGACGCCGAAGTCGCCGAGGGCGGCCTCGTTACTCAGGTAGACCACCCGGGCGCGGTCGCGCACCCCGGCCTCGCGCAGCTCGTGGTCGACGTTGAAGACGTACTCGAACGCGGCGCCCTCGCACGTGCAGGTCCCGTGGCCCATCCCGACGACGAGGGTCTGGCGCTCGCCGGCGTGCATCCGGTCGATGGCCGCCTGCAGCTCGGCGGCGGCGTGGACCGCGTGGTCAGCGGTGCAGACCGAGACGGTGTGGCCGGCGTCCGGGCCGAGGCCCTCGGTCATCCCGAACTTCAGCTGGGGTCCGGTCGCGTTGACGAGGTAGTCGTAGCGGAGGCGCTGCTCCTCCCCGTCGCGGTCGGGCGAGGTGTGCACGACGTCGACGGCCCCCCGCTCGTCCTCGGTGTCGCCGTCCGGGCGGATCGCGACGGCCTTGGCCTGGACGAACCGGATGCCCTTCTTGCGGTACACCGGGGCCAGCGGGAAGACGACGTCCTGCTTCCCCATCCTCCCCACCCCGACCCAGATGTTGCTCGGGATCCAGTTCCACTGGGAGTTGGGTGACACGACGGTGACCGTGTGCCCCTTCGGCAGCAGGCGGCTGAGGTGCAGCGCGGCGGTGTGCCCGGCCACGCCGGCGCCCAGAACGACGACATCGGCCATGGGGACGTCTCCTTCGACGAGTGGGTGGTCACTCTCACCGTATACCCCCTGGGGGTGTCATGTCGACGTGGTGGACGTCATACGAGGAATACCTTGGGGGGTATAGGTCGAGTCGTGTCCGGCCGGACCCACGGCGTCGGGCCGGGTGGTCTGCCCGGCGCCGTGTCCGGCGGGAGGCCCTCTCCCCGTTCCGGATCCACGCCCGTCGCCCCGGAGGTGCCCATGGGCCCGTCCCGCACCCTCGTGATCGGCGACCTCGAGGCCACCCGTCTGCGTCTGCACCCTCCTGCGCGACGAGGGGACTGACGTCGTCCACCTCCTCGAACCCGATGAGGCCGCCCTGCGCGCGGCGCTCGAGCGCCCCGTCACGGGTGTGGCCGTCGTCGTCCGGGGGGACCTCCCGGCGCTCCGCTTCGCCCTGCTCGTCGAGCACCTGCAGCCCAGCGTGCCGGTCGTCGTGACGATCTTCGACCGCACCCTCGGCCGGCACCTCGCCGAGGTGCTCCCCCGTTGCACGGTGACCTCCCCGGCCGACGTCGCCGCCCCCGCCATCGTCGCGGCGTGCGTGCGACCCGACGCGCTCGCGGTGCTCACCGGGGCCGAGGGCGTCCGGGAGCTCGTCGAGACCGCCGAGGGGGTCACGCTGCGCGCGTCGGCGCCGGACCCGGACGGGTGGGGCCGCCGGCTGGGGCGGTGGCTGCCCCGTCGGCACGGTGGCTCCGAGGGCATCCTCCTGCTCGGCCTCGCCGGGCTCCTCGCGACGATCGGCATCGAGTGGGTGCTCGCCGCCGCCGTCCTCCACGAGGGGCTCGTCGAGGGCTTCTACACCTCGGCGCGGCTGGTCTCGACGGTCGGCCCCGGGGAGGCGGAGGTGCACGGCGCCCCGGGCTGGTACCTGGCGGTCTCCGGGGTCCTGATGCTCGTCGGCATCGCCTTCACGGGCGCCCTCGTCGCCGGGCTCGTCGACTGGATCGTCGGGGCCCGCACGGCCGCGCTCGTCGGACCGCGGCGCGTGCCGCGGCGGGACCACGTGGTGGTCGCCGGGCTCGGCCAGGTGGGGCTGCGCGTCGCCCAGCAGCTCTGCGGGCGCTGCGCGTCCCGGTCGTCGTCGTCGAGCGCGCCGAGCACGCGCCGAACCTCGCGGCGGCACGGGCAGAGCCGCCTCCCCGTCGTCATCGGCGACGCGAGCTCTCGCGCGGTGCTCACCCGGGTCGGTGTGGGGCGGGCGCGGGCCGTCGCCGCCATGGGCTCGGAGGACCTCGACAACGTCGCCGTCGCCATCAACGCCCTGGCCGTCGCGCCGGAGGTGCGGACCGTCCTGCGCGCGGGGGAGGGCGCGGCGGTCACCGAGACGACGTCGCTGTTCCGCATCGGCCACGTCGGCGACGTCGGGGTGATGACGGCCGCGTGGGTCTGCGCCTCGGTGCGGGGAAGGGCCCCGGTCGTCGTGTGGTCCCGGGCGCACCGGGTCGGGGTGCTCGACGAGGGGGGCGCCGGACGGCGGGCGGTCCCGGAGCGGTGCGGGTGCCGATGAGGCATATACCCCAGGGGGTATAGAATCGATGGACCAGGACCGGACCGAGAGCCCGACCACCGAGGAGAACAGCATGACCGTCATCGAGACCACGCCCACGGCGGCACCCACGACGATGCCCCGCATCGGCGACCCCGCCCCGGAGTTCACCGCGCAGACGACCCAGGGGCCGATCAGCTTCCCCGGCGACCACGCCGGCCGATGGGTGATCCTCTTCTCCCACCCCGCCGACTTCACGCCGGTGTGCACGACGGAGTTCATGACCTTCGCGTCGATGCAGTCCGAGTTCGCCGCGTACAACACCGACCTCGTCGGGCTCTCCGTCGACGGCCTCTACAGCCACATCGCCTGGCTGCGGACGATCAAGGACACGATGGTCTTCCGCGACCTGAAGGACGTCGAGGTGACCTTCCCGCTCATCGACGACGTCTCGATGGAGGTCGCGCGCACGTACGGGATGATCATGCCCGGGGAGGACACCACCAAGGCGGTCCGCGCGGTCTTCGTCATCGACCCCGCCGGCATCATCCGCACGATCATCTACTACCCGCTGAGCCTGGGCCGGAACGTCGACGAGCTGCTCCGGGTGGTCAAGGCGCTCCAGACCGCGGACGCGTTCGACGTCGCGACCCCGGCCGACTGGCGCCCCGGCGAGCGGGTCATCGTCCCGCCGGCCGGCTCGTGCGGCACGGCGAAGGACCGGATGGAGGAGCCGGAGGAGGGCGTGGAGTGCGTCGACTGGTTCTTCTGCACCAAGGAGCTGTCCGGCCGACGCCGTCGAGGCCGCCATCCGCACCGGGTCATGAGCACCCGGGCCGAGGTGGTGGCGGACCGGCCCGGCGGCGTCGAGCGCTCCCTGGCCCACCTTCCCGGTGACCCTCTTCTCGTCCGTCATGGGCATCGGCGGCGTCTCGCTCGCGTGGCGCCGTGCGACCCGGGTGTGGGGCGTCCCGGAGTGGCCCGCGCTGGTCTTCCTGGCGCTGGCGGTCGGCGGCCTTCGTGGTCGTCGGCGGGGCCTACCTCGCCAAGTGGGTGCGCTTCCCGGCCGCGGCGCGCGCCGAGCTGCGGCACCCGGTCCGCATGACCTTCGCCCCGACGGTGACCGTCTCGCTCCTCGTCCTCGCGACGGCCGGCCAGTCGGTCGCGCCGGGCGTGGCCTCCGTGCTGTGGTGGGTCGGCGCCGTGGGGCACCTGCTCGCGACCGTCGCGGTGATCAGTGCGTGGTTCGGGCGGGCCGACATCGTCCACGGCACCGTGACCCCGGCGTGGTTCATCCCGGTCGTCGGCAACGTCGTCACGCCGCTCGCCGCCCGCGAGGTCGGCTCGGTCGAGCTCGGCTGGTTCGCCTTCGGGGTCGGCGTCGTCTTCTGGCTGGGGCTGCTGCCGCTGCTGCTCCAGCGGGTCCTCCTCGACGCCTCGGTGCTGCCGGAGAAGCTGCTGCCCACCGTCGCGATCTTCGTCGCGCCGCCGGCCGTGGCCATGCTGTCGTGGCAGTCCCTCACCGGCGCCACCGGTGACGCGGTCGAGCACGTGCTGTACGCCGCCGCGATGGCCTTCGTCGCCGTGCTCCTCGCCCAGGTCGGGCGCCTGCGCCGCATCCCGTTCTCGCTGCCGTACTGGGCCTACACCTTCCCGATGGCTGCGGCCTCCGCGGCCGCCGTGGCGATGGCCGGGGCGCGGCCCCAGGTGGCGTACGACGTCGTCGCGGGGCTGCTCCTCGCGGTCACCACGGTGCTCGTCGTCGCGGTGTCGGCGCTGACCCTGCGCGCCGCCGCCCTCGGCCGGATCTGCGTGCCGGAATGAGCGCGGCTGCGGAAGCTGGGCGGTCGGCTGCCGGCGTGGCGCCGGCTGCTCGTCGTCGTGGCCCACCCCGACGACGAGTCGTTCGGCCTCGGCGCCCTGCTCGACCGGTTCGTGCGCGAGGGGGCCGAGGTGTCCGTCCTGTGCCTCACGCCGGGGCGAGGCCTCGACCCTCGGCGAGGTCCAGGGTGACCTCGCGGCGGTGCGGGCCGACGAGCTGCACGCCGCTGCCGTGGCGCTGGGCGTGCAGCACACGACGCTGTGCGGGCACCCGGACGGCGGCCTGTCGGGGGTCGACCGTCGCGGGCTCGAGGCCGAGGTGGCCGATGAGGTGCGCCGCGTCCGGCCCGAGGGGATGCTCGTCTTCGACCCGGTGGCCGGGGTCACCGGGCACGCCGACCACGAGGTCGCCTCGCTCGCGGCGGTCGCCGTCGGGGAGCGCCTGGGGGTGCCAGTGCTCGGGTGGGCCCTTCCCGACGACGTCGCGGCGACGCTGCGGGCCGAGACCGGTGGCGGCTTCGCCGGGCACCCGCGGGCGGTGCTGACGGCCGTGGCCGTGGACCGGACGCGCCAGCTCGAGGCGGTGCGCTGCCACGCCACCCAGGCGGTGCCGGGCAGCGTCCTGTGGCGCCGCCTGGAGCTGCTCGGCGACGTCGAGTACGTCCGCTAGCTGGGAGGGCACCGACCCGGCTCAGCGTGACGGGTCGACGAGCACCATTCCGCGCGAGGCCGTCTCGCCCATCCGGCTGAGAGCCGGCCCGCCTCCTCGAGGCCGACCGGCTCGCCGGGCGCGAGGAGGGCGTCCAGCGCGAGCGCCCCCGAGGCGACGTCGGCGAGGAGGGCGGCGTAGTCGGCCGCGGCCATGCCGTGGCTGCCGAGGACGTCGAGCTCCCACCCGATGACGCGCTCCATCGGGAGGTCGGTGCGCCCGGCGGCGGGCGGCAGGAGGCCGACCTGCACGTGGCGGCCCCGGCGCCGCAGGGCGAGGACTCCGGCCCGGGCGGCGGCCGGGGAGCCGACCGCCTCGATGCAGAGGTGGGCCCCGCCGCCGGACCAGTCGGCGACGGCGGTCGTCAGCGCGTCCTCGGCCAGGCGGCCGTCGAGGGTCGTCTCGGCCCCGAGCTCCTCGGCCCGCGCGCGCGACCCGGGGTCGACGTCGACGGCGCAGACGCGGGCGCCGCGGGCTGCGGCGATCCGCACCGCCGCGAGTCCGACTCCGCCGCAGCCGAGCACGAGCGACCGACTCGCCATCGGCGACCCGGCCCCGGCTGACCACCGCGCGGTGGGCGGTGGCGACCCGGCAACCGAGGCCCGCGGCGTGCTCCGGCGGGACGTCGTCGGGCAGGGCGACGAGGTTGGTGTCGGCGGCGTGCACGACGACCCGCTCCGCGAACGAACCGGGGTCGGTGAAGCCCGGCTGGCGCTGGTTCGGGCAGACCTGGCCGTCACCGTCGGCGCACGTGGGGCAGTGGCCGCAGGCGAGGACGAACGGTGCGGTGACGGCCCGGCCGAGCCAGGCGCGGTCCACGCCGTCGCCCACCGACTCGACGGTGCCGGCCAGCTCGTGGCCCGGCACGTGGGGGAAGGTCGCGATGTCGGCGTCGTGACCCATCCAGCCGTGCCAGTCGCTGCGGCACAGCCCCGAGGCGGCGACCCGGACGACGGCCGCGCCCGGAGGCGCCGCCGGGTCGGGGAGGTCGGTGACGCGGGGGTCGGCACGGAAGGCGTCGTAGACGAGGGCTCGCACCGGGCCAGCCTGCCAGTGGCCGGTCCGTCCTCAGGCAGAGGCGTGCACGAGCTCCCACGCGCCGTAGCCGCCGAGGACGTCCGAGACGTCCGCGAAGCCCTTGCTCCGCAGCAGGCTGGCCGCGACCGAGCTGCGCCAGCCGCCCGCGCAGTAGACGACGACCGGACGGCTTCGCGTCGAGCTCGCCGGCCCGCCGGCCGAGCTCGGCGAGCGCGATGTGCCGCGCCCCATCGACCATCCCCGCCTCGACCTCGCCCGCGTTGCGGATGTCGACGACCTGCACGTCGCCGGCCGCGAGGGCGGCAGCGGTGTCGCCGACGGTGAGCCGGCTCGCCCGGCGCACCCGGTCGGCGTGCCCGAGGAAGTAGGCCTCCGGGTCGGCGACGTAGCCGAGCACGTGGTCGTAGCCGATCCGGGCGAACCGGGTGGCGACCTCCTGCTCCTGGCCCTCGGGCGCGATGACGACGATGCGCTGCTCCGGACGGAACACCATCCCGACCGTCTCGGCCATCCGCCCGTCGACCGGCACGTTGACCGAGCCCTCGAGGTGGGCGGCGGCGAACTCCTGCGGGTCGCGGGCGTCGTGCACGGCCGCTCCCGCGGCGAGGGCGGCGTCGACCTCGTCGGGGCCGAGGGCGGGCACCGTGACGTCGAGCTCGCGCACGTCGCGCTCCTGCCGGTTGAGGACCGCGTTGTAGACGAAGTACTCGGGGGCGCTGGGCTGGCCCGCCGTGACGACCGCGAGGAACTCCTCCTCCGTCATCGGCTGGCACGCGTAGTTGAAGGCCCGCTGCTCGCCGATCGTCGACTGCTTCTCGGTGGAGAGGTTCTTGCCGCACGCCGAGCCGGCACCGTGCGCCGGGAAGACGCGGACGGCGTCGGGCAGGCCCATGAGCTTGTGCTGCACCGAGTCGTAGAGCATCCGGCCGAGCTCGTCGGCGGTGACGCCGATCGAGGCGAGGAGGTCCGGGCGGCCGACGTCGCCGATGAACAGGGCGTCGCCGGTGAGGACGCCGTAGGCCACCTCGTCGTCGGCGTGCTCGAAGACGAGGACCGAGACCGACTCCGGCGTGTGGCCCGGGGTGGCCATGATCTCGAGGGTGACGTCGCCGAGCGAGATCCGCTCGCCGTCGGCGAGGTGGCGCACCGGGAAGTCGGCCTGCGCGGCCTCGCCGTAGCCGATCCACGCCCCGGTCTCGCGGGCCAGCTCGAGGTGCCCGGAGACGAAGTCGGCGTGGAAGTGGGTGTTGACGACCCCGACGATGGTCAGGCCGTGGGCGCGGGCGTCGTCGACGTACTCGGCGACGTCGCGGCGGGGGTCGACGACGACGGCCTGGCCGGACCCCTCGTCACCGACGAGGTAGGCGGCCTGCGAGAGGCAGTCGAGGTAGTACTGGGTGAAGATCATCGGGGTCCTCCCGGGACGGGGCGTGGTGGTCCGGATGAGTGGGCCGTGGTCGCCGTACATACCCTAGGGGGTATCAGGCCGAGCACGCAAAGCGACGCCGCTCCGGGCCGGGCCCGGCCCACCGCGGCTCAGACCACGGCGGTCATGCCGCCGTCGACGTAGAGCACCTGGCCGTTGACGAAGTCCGACGCCGCCGACGACAGGAACACCAGAGCGCCCACGAGGTCCTCGACCCGTCCCCAGCGCCCCGCGGGGTGCGGCGCTGCACCCAGTCGGTGAACTCGGCGTCGTCGACCAGCGCGGCCGTGAGCTCGGTCTCGACGTAGCCCGGGGCGAGGGCGTTGGCCTGCACCCCGGACGGGCCGAGGTCGGCGCACATCCCGCGGGTGAGCATCACGAGGCCGCCCTTGGTGGCGGCGTACGGGGCGATGCCGGGACGGGCCAGCCGGCTCTGCACCGAGCCGATGTTGACGATCTTCCCGCTGCCGCGCTCGGCCATGCCGCGCGCGACCCGCCGCCCCACGAGGAACACGCTCGTGAGGTTGGTCGCGACGAGGTCGTCCCAGTCGGCCGTGCTGAAGTCGGCGAGGGGGCTGCGGCGCTGGATGCCGGCGTTGTTGACGAGGACGTCGGGCACGCCCCAGGTGCCGCTCGACCTCGCCGACCCCGCGGTCGACCGCGTCGGGGTCCGTGACGTCGAAGGTGGCGACGGCGGTCTCGCCCCCGGTCCTGCGCGCGAGCGCCTCCGCGGCGGCCTCGGCGCGGCTCGGTCCCGGCCGTGCACGACGACCCGGGCCCCGGCTGCGAGGAGCCCCTCGGCCAGCGCCAGCCCGATCCCCGGCTCGAGCCGGTGACCAGGGCCGTGCGTCCGCTGAGGTCGAACAGGCCCACGAGGTGCTCCTCCCACGGCCCGGTGCGCGACCCCGGGCGACGTCGTCGCGGGTCCGCCGGGTCCTCGGAGTCTACGAGCGCCAGCAGGCCGCCGGTGGCTCGCGAGGACGGGTCCCCAGCGCGCGGGGGACCACGGACGGTCCCGAACCATGTACCCCCCGGGGTATACTCTGGTCGCACCGTCCCCGTTCGAGGAGAACCCTGATGCCTGCCCGCCGTCTCGTCGCGGTCCTGTCCCTCGGCCTCGCCGCCTCCGGCCTCCTCGGTGGCTGTGGCGCCGCGGACCCGCCGGCCGACCTCGCGGCGGCAGCGCCGGCGACGGTGGCGCCCGCCGCGGGCGCCCACCTCGACCCGCCGGCCTTCGCCTCGGCGCTCGCCCGGCCCGGGACCACCGTCCTCGACGTCCGCACCCCGGCCGAGTTCGCCCAGGGGCACCTGCCCGGTGCGGTCAACGTCGACATCGAGGCCCCGGACTTCGGAGCCCGACTCGGCGCCCTCGACCCCGCGGCCCCGTACGCCGTCTACTGCCGCTCGGGGAACCGCTCCGCCGCCGCCCTCGACGCGATGGCCTCGCTCGGGTTCACCGCGGCCTACGACCTCAGCGGCGGCATCGTCGGCTGGCAGGGCGCCCGCGGCGAGGTCGTCACGGGCTGACCGGCCCCGACGGCCGGCCCGGCGAGCGATGAGTTCCGGGCCTCCCGGTGGTCTGATGGTGCATGGGCACACGCATCCTCATGGACGGGCTCGGCTTCCCGGAGTCGCCGCGGTGGCACGAGGGCCGGCTGTGGTTCTCCGACTGGGCGGCGGGGGCGGTCCACGCGGTGGCCCCCGACGGCACCTCCGAGGTGGTGGCCACGGGGTCGTCCTTCCCGATGTGCATCGACCACCTGCCCGACGGGCGGCTGCTCGTCGTCCACGGCACCGAGCTGCGCGTGCTCGAGGACGGCGAGCTCGTCCCCTACGCCGACCTCTCCGGGGTGTCGCAGCACGACTTCAACGACATCACGGTCGACCCGGAGGGGACGGCCTACGTCAACTGCGTGGGCTTCGACTTCGCCGGCGGCGAGGACCCCCGGCCCGGCGTCGTCGCCGCCGTCACCGGGCCGGGTGAGGTGCGGCAGGTGGCCTCCGGGGTGATGTTCCCCAACGGGATGGCCGTGCTCGACGGCAGCGTGCTCGTCGCCGAGTCGTACGGCGAGTGCATCACGGCGTTCGCCGTCGGCCCCGGCGGCACCCTCGGGCCGGGGGAGACCTGGGCCGCGACGCCCGGCGACCACCCGGACGGCATCTGCGTCACCCCCGGGGGCACCGTCTGGTACGCCGACGTGGCGTCGGGGCGCTGCGTCGAGGTGGCCGCGGGCGGCGACGTGCGCCGCACCGTGCAGCTGGACCACGGGGCCTTCGCGTGCGCCCTCGGTGAGGGGGTCCTCTACGTGACGACCAACGTCTGGGGTGAGGGCTTCGACCCCTCGGCCGGCAACGGCCGCCTCGTCGCCGTCGACCTCTGAGGAGGGTGGCCGGCTCGTCCCGCTACGCCGGCAGGAGCAGCCCGGCGAGCACGAGGCGCCGCTGGAGCGCGGCGGGCAGGTCCGCGGGCGCCGCCGCCCCGGTGAGCACGCCGTCGACGAGCGCGGCCTCGTCCGGGGCGAGGTCCAGCCGGCCCACCCGGGTGACGAGGGACGCCGCCCTCCCACCGCGGCGCGAGGCCGTGCGCGCACCCGCCAGCGCGGCCCGACCTCGGCCTCGGCGGCGCCGAGCTGGGCCAGCACGTCGAGTGGCTCGGCCCGCTGGGCGGCCCGGGCCCGCCGGGCCAGCGCCGCGGCGAGCTCCTCGTCGGCGACCGCGTCGATCGCACGGAGCACGCTCTCGCGCAACGCGGCTCGCGCGGCGGAGGTCGTCACGGGGTCGAGCGGGTCGGCGCCCACCGGGAGGGCCGCCCGCAGCTCGGGGTCGTCGTCGAGCCGGCGGGCGGCGGCGGCGAGGAGGTCGTCGGCGAGGTGGCGCCGGGTCCACACGTGGACGCCGTAGGTGAGGTGGATGCTCGTCCCCCCGAGCGCGGTCGCGGAGTGCAGCCACCCGCGGGGGAGGTAGAGGCAGTCGCCGGGGCGCAGCACCGCGTCGAGCACCGGCTCGTCCTCGGCCGCCGCCCGGACGGCGTCGCGGTGGTCGGTCCAGGGCTGGCTGCGCAGGGGCAGTCGCGAGCACGGGGGGGCGCACCCGCCAGTGCTTCTCGCCCTCGACCTGGACGACGAAGACGTCGTGGACGTCGTAGTGGTCGTCGAAGCCCCGGTTCTGCGGAGGCGTGACGTAGGCGTTGACCTGCACCGGGTGCCCCAGCGCCGCGGCGAGGCCCCGGGCGTCCTCCGCCACGGGCTCCCACGTGCGGTGCAGGGCCTGGAGGACGATCGTCGCGCCGTCGGCGAAGAGCCGCAGCACCTTGTCCTCGCTCACCTGGTCGCCGATGCCCGCCCCGACGCCGCCACCGAGCGTGAAGGCGCCGCGGAGCGAGCGTCTCCCCGTCGCGCGCCATCCGCAGGAAGGGGGTGCGCAGGCCCCGCCGGGCCAGCAGCTCGTCGACCGCGGCGGCGCCGAAGGCCGGCCCGTCGGCGGCGAGGTCGGCGCACCGGCTCAGCAGGGGCGCCCGGCCCCAGTGCTCGCGCGGCGAACCGCTCGGCCGAGCCGGCGACGAACGGGGCGAGCCCCCGCCCCGGCCCGCGGGGGACCGGGGTCGGGGGCTCGGGTCGAGCCGGGTCGCTCACTGCGAGGCGTCCGCCCCGCCGTCGGCCCCTCCGTCGCTCTCGCCCGGCACGCCGGGCTCTCCCGCACCGCTGTCGGCCGGGCCCTCGGCCTCGCCGTCGGCGCCACCGTCCTCCTGGCCGGGTGCGCTCTCCTGCCCGGCGCCGGCGTCGGCCGGGCCCTCGGTGCCGGCCCCGCCGTCGGCGCCTCCGTCGTGCTCGCCGGGCACGGCGGGCTCGCCCGCCCCGCTGTCGGCGGGTCCCTCGGTCATGTTCTCGCTCATCGCGTCCACCTTCCGTCGGTGGCACCGATCGGCGCCACGCACCTCATCCCAGCAGGTCAGGGTGGGTTGTGGGGTTTTCGCTCCGGGGCTGCCACGATGGCGTCATGGCCCTCGACGTCGAGCTGGCCGAGGTGCGCGACTTCCTCGCCGGCCATGACCCCTTCGCCGGGCTGCCGGACGCCGTGCTCGCGCGGCTGCCCGCGCGGATGGCGGTCGAGTACTTCCGGCGCGGCACCGAGCTCATCGGCCGCGGCGAGGACAACCACCACCTCTACGTCCTGCGCTCGGGGGCCTGCGACGTCCACGACGCGCAGGGCACCCTCGTCGACCGCGGTGGCGCCGGCGCGACCTTCGGCTCGATCACGCTGACCCGGGGCAACCCTTCGACCTTCTCGGTGACGGCCATCGAGGACTCCCTGGCCCTGCTGCTGCCCGAGGACGACTTCCACGCCCTGTGCCGCGAGCACCCCGAGTTCGACGCCTTCTTCGACGCCCAGCGCCGCCGCCGGATGCAGGGCGCCGTCGCCGAGCTGCAGGTCTCGGCCTCCGGCAGCGCGATCCTCAAGACGCGGGTCAGCGACCTCGTCGGCCGCGAGGTCGTCGCCGTCGGGGCCGACGAGAGCGTCCGCGACGCCGCCGGCGTCATGGCGCGCGAGGGCGTCTCCTCCCTGCTCGTCATGGACGGGGACCGGCTCGCCGGCATCCTCACCGACCGCGACCTGCGCACCCGGGTCGTCGCCGCCGGGGTCGACCCGGCCGGCCCGGTCTCCGCGGTGATGACCCCCGACCCGGTCACCGCCTCGGTCGAGGCGCTCGCCTTCGAGGTCCTCCTCGAGATGACGAGCCGGCGCATCCACCACCTGCCGCTGCTCGACGCCTCGGGTCGCCCGGCCGGCATCGTCACGACGACCGACCTGCTGCGCCTCGAGGAGGCGAACCCGGTCTACCTCGCGGGGGACGTCGCCAAGCAGCCCGACGTCGAGGGCGTCGCCCGGGTGGCCTCGCGCCTCCCGCAGGTCGTGCGCGCCCTCGTCGACCAGGACGCCTCGGCCGGCGACATCGGGCGGGTGGTGACGGCCGTCGGCGACGCGGTCGAGCGGAGGGTCATCGCCCTCGTGGAGGCCGAGCTGGGCCCCCGCCCGTGCCCTACTGCTGGGTGGCCCTCGGCTCGCGGGCCCGGCTCGAGCAGGCCCTCGCCGCCGACCAGGACACGGCGCTCATCATCGACGACGCGGTCGACGACGCCGGCCTCGCCTGGTTCGAGGCCCTCGCCGAGCGGGTGACGGAGGGGCTCGTGCGGTGCGGCTACCCGCGGTGCCGGGGCGACGTCATGGCCACCAACCCGCGCTGGCGCCAGCCACTCGCCCGCTGGCGGCGGGAGTTCTCGTCGTGGCTCACCGAGCCGACGCCGGAGGCGGTGCTCCACTCCTCGATCTTCTTCGACATGCGCCCGGTCCACGGCGACGAGAGCCTCCACGGCCGGCTCATGGAGCACGTCCTGCGCGCGACCCCCGGGCCACCACGTTCCTCACCCACCTCGCGAAGCACGCCGGGGCGCAGGAGCCGCCGCTGGGCTTCTTCCGCGGGTTCGTCCTCGAGAAGGCCGGCGAGCACCGCGACGCCCTCGACATCAAGCGCGGGGGCATCCTCGCCGTCGTCGAGGTGGCCCGCGTGCACGCGCTCGCCCTCGGCTCGCCGGCGGTCACCACCCTGGCCCGGATCGAGGCGGCCCGGGCCGCGGGGTCGATCAGCGACGAGCTCGCGGACGACCTGCGCGACGCCTTCGAGTTCATCGGCTACGTCCGGCTGCGGCACCAGTCGGCGCAGGAGCGGGCCGGCCTGCCCACCGACAACTTCGTCAGCCCGGACGCACTGTCGAGCTTCGAGAAGCGCCACCTGCGGGAGGCGTTCTCCATCGTCCGCTTCGCCCAGCACGCACTCGGGCGGCGCTACCTGACCCACTTCGTCTCGTGATCGGCCGGCGGCGCCCGGTCGCGGCCCGGCGGGAGCGCGAGGCCCGCCGGGCGGCCGCCGGGCCGCTGCGCGACCTGCTCGAGTCGCCGGTGCCCGGGCGCGACACCCCGCTCGCCGACCTGCGCCTGCTCGCGGTCGACATCGAGACGACCGGCCTCGACCCGCGCACCGACCGGGTGCTCTCCCTCGGCTGGGTGCCGGTCGACGGGGGACGGGTCGACCTCGGCGCGGCCGGGCACCGCGGGGTGGGGGACGCCGGAGCGGTGGGGTCGAGCGCGACCGTCCACGGGATCACCGACGACGCGCTCGTCGGGCAGGCGGCCCTGGAGGAGGTCCTCGCCGAGCTGCTCGCAGCCCTGCGCGGCCGCGTGCTCCTCGCGCACTTCGCCCGCATCGAGACCGGGTTCCTCGGCGCGGCCTGCGAACGGATCTGGGGCGCGGGGCTGCCGGTCGAGGTCGTCGACACCTTCGAGCTCGAGCGGCGGGCGCTCGGTGGGGGGTGGGACGCCGCGTCCGACCCCGGCGCGCTGCGGCTCTGGGCGGCGCGGGAGCGGCGGGGCCTCCCGCTCTACCGGGCGCACGAGGCGCTCACGGACGCCCTGGCCTGCGCCGAGCTCTACCTGGCCCAGCGGGCCGAGCTCGAGGCGCGGTCCCCGGGGACGACGACGACCCTCGGGCACGTCGTGGCCTGAGGGTCGTGGGGGCGCCGGAGGCGCGGGTGGGGCTGGGCGCTCAGATCACGCGCGGCGAGGCCGACTGCGCGAGCAGGTAGATGTCGTGGGTCTGGCGGGTGAGCTCGTCGTCGACCCGACCGTCCCAGCCGCGGCCGGCGAAGCGGGAGGAACGGATGGAGGCGGCGATCGCACGGGCCTTGTGGATGGAGAGCGTGGCGGTGTTCATGCCTACGATGATCCGACATTCAACCATTCAGCACAACGCGGATTCACTGCACGACCCCGTAGCGACGCTTATCATTGGTGGCATGCTCGACCCCCATCGCCTCGCCGTGTTCCGCTCGGTCGTCGCGAGCGGTTCCGTGCAGGCCGCCGCCGACAACCTCGGGCTCACCTCGTCCGCCGTGAGCCAGCACCTCGCGGCCCTCCAGCGCGAGACCGGCCTCGCCCTCTTCCAGCGCTCGGGCCGCGGCATCGCCCCGACCGAGGCCGCGCTGCGCCTCGACCAGCGCAGCGACGAGGCGATGAGCCAGTGGGGCCGTCTCGACCAGGTGGTCACCGACCTGCGCGAGGGCCGCTCGGGGCGGCTGAGCATCGGGTACTTCGCCTCGGCCGGGTCGGCGTGGATGCCCACCCTCGCCCGGAGGATGACCAGCGAGTACCCGGACCTCGTCCTCGAGCTCCGGCTCAACGAGGTCGAGCAGCGCGGCCCGCGACCCGACCTCGACCTCGTCATCGAGCCGCCGGACACGCCGCTGCCGACGGGGCTCCGGCGCGTCGACCTCACCGAGGACGCCTTCGTCGTCGTCCTGCCCCGCGACCACGCGCTCGCCGGGCAGTCCGAGGTGGCCCTCACCGACCTGCGCGGCGAGACGTGGGTGAGCAACGACTACCCCGGTGCGGTCGGCCACCGCATCGTCGTCGCGGCGTGCGCGGCCGTGGGCCTGCGCCCGCGGTTCACGGTGCAGGCCCAGGACCACCACACGGCGATCGGCTTCGTCGCCGCAGGCGTCGGGGTCTCCGTCATGCCCGGGCTCGCGGCGCGGGGGCTGCCGGCCTCGGTCGTGCGGGTCGACATCGCGCCGCCGGCGCCGGTGCGGCACCTGTCGGCGGTCGTGCCGGCCCTCGGTGCCTCCACCCCGCCGGTCGAGCGCGCCGTCCAGCTGCTCCAGGACCTCATCGCCCACCCGAGTGGGAGGCCGCGCCGCCCGGTGCGGTGAGACCGCCGAGCCTCAGGGGCGGTCGGACCAGTACAGCGCGCGCGCCGGGCAGAAGGTGATGGCCTGGTCGCCGTCGGACCGGTCGACGCGGGGGTGGTCGACGATGGGGTAGCCCCACTCGTCGAGCCGCAGCCGGCCGGCGAGGAGGGTGGCGCAGACGCCGTGACCGGTGCAGGCGACGCGGTCGACCCGCAGCTCAGGGACGGAGGACATCGACCCGGGCTCCTTCCGTGGGACAGGTGCCGGCGGCGTGCGCGGCGAGGTGGGGCTCGAGCACCCGCAGGGCCGAGCCCGCGAAGCGGCCCACCCCGTCGGGGAAGCGGCAGGCGCCGCGGTCGGGCAGGAGGCCGGCGTGCCGGCGGACGTCGCCGAGGGCGGCCGTCGTCGGCCGCTCCACGAGCCGGTCCCAGGCGAGGGCCACGGCGGGCACGCCGAACATGCACGGCCCGCACTGGCCGGCCGTCTCGCCGGCCGCGTACCGCAGGTAGCGCGAGACGGTGTGCAGGGGGCAGCGGGCCGGGTCGAGGACGTCGACCAGCCCCGGGCCGAGCGACCCCCCGTGCCGGGCCAGGTCGGCGGTGGTCCACCGGAGGCGCCGGGCCTGCTCGAGGGGGACGACGACCCCACCCAGGCCGCCGACGACGAGGTACTCGGCGCCGCGGGCCGGCTCGGCCGCGGCGAGCAGCTCGGCGAAGGGGACGCCCGCCTGGGTCTCGAGGACCCCGGGGTAGCCGACGGCACCGGTCATCGTCACCAGCCGCGGCCCGACCTCCTCGGCGGTCCCGAACTGCCGGAACCACTGCGGGCCGTACGCCTCGACCTGGGCGATGCGCCAGACCGTCTCGGCGTTGAGCACGACGGTCGCCGGAACCCTGCGCCCGTCGGCGTCGCGGCCGCCCATGACGAAGGGGCGCCGCTTGGTCATCGGGCGGGCGAGCCCGCCGTTGGCGAACGAGATGAGCGCGGTCTCCTCCGAGGAGACGTAGCGGCCGGGGACGGCGAGGACGTCGGCCCCGGCGGCACCGAGCAGGGCCGCGGTGCGCGAGCCCCGGTGGGCCGCGAACACCACCGAGCGCCGGCGACCGTCGGCGACGAGGGAGGCCCCGCGCAGCAGCTCGTCGAGGTGGTGCTCGACGACGTAGGCGTCCTTGGCGGCGCCGACCTCTCCGTCGCACGCGTTGACGACGAGGTGGGCGCCGTGGTCGTGCGCGGCGCGCACCTTGACACCGGTGCTGAAGGCCGCGCCGCCCCGTCCGGTGAGCCCGGCGGCGTGCAGGTCGTCGACGAGGCTCACGACCACTCACCGCCGAGGGCGACGTCGCGACGGTCACGGTCCGGATGGGTCGCGAGGAGCCGCCAGAGCACGGCGCCCACTCCGACCGCACCGCAGGCCGCGGTGACGGCCCGGAGGCCGGGCTGGTTGCTCGTCCCGAGCACGAATCCGTGCACCAGGGCCATCGGCCACAGGGCGTACGACGCGTAGTGGACTGCCCGCCAGGCGCGTTCGGCGATCCGGTGGCGGAAGTACGAGGTGACCGACACCGCGACGAGCAGGTCGACGGCCAGCGTGCCGAGCCCGACCCAGAACGGCTCGTAGCCGCTCGTGAAGGGGACGACCGAGGAGATGGCGTCGATGTTCACGTAGGTCTCGGCGACCGCGGTGGCGACGTGCACGGCGAGGAAGGACAGCATGCCCAGCGAGAGCCAGCGGTGCACGGCCATGACGACCGTCGCCTGCTCGCCGTGCGGGCGGCGCCGGCCGGAGATGCTCATCCCGAGCACCACGACGGCGGTGAGCAGCGCGATGCTCGCGATGCCCGTACCGCGCGAGAGGTACCAGAGCGCGAGGTTCATCGGGGGTCCTCCTGGAGGTGGGGCCAGCCGGGGGTCGTGACGACCTCCGAGCCGGTGTCGAGGCGGGCCGGGAGCCCGGTACCGGCCAGCCAGGCCGGGGCGTCGTCGCCGAGGACGACCGCGGCGGTGGAGGCGGCGTTGGCCTCGAGGGCGCTCGCCGCGACGACGGTGACCTGGGCCCACGTCGACGGCGCGGTGCGTCCGGTCCGCGGGTCGACGACGTGGTGGCGCGTCGTGCCGTCGGTGACCGCCCAGGTGCGGCGGCGGGTCGAGCTCGTCGCGACGGCCTGGCCGCTGCGCAGCGCGAGCACCTGGACGACCCGACCGTCGACGTCCTCGACGCCCACGGACCACCCGCCCTCGGGGGCGGCGCCGGTGAGGGCGATGTCGCCGCCGAGGTCGACGAGGAAGCCGCCCGGCAGGCGGGTGGCGAGCCGGCGCCCGATCTCGTCGGCGGCGTGCGCCTTGGCCGTGGCCCCGAGGTCGAGCAGGCACCCGGCGGGCACCTCCACCCGGTCGGTCACGGGGTCGAGGCTCACCAGCTGCCAGCCCGGCACGGCGGCCGCGGGGCGACGAGCGGCGGTGCGGGCGCGCACGACCGCGAGGTCGGCGTCGTAGCCGGTCGCGGCCACCGCCCGCCCGACCGTCGGGTCGACGAGGCCGTCGGTGAGCCGGGCGGCGCGCAGGGCGGCCCGCAGGCTGCTCGCCAGGACCGGGGAGGCCAGGGCGCTCGCGGGGCCGTGGGCGGCGGACGCGGCCAGCCGGCTCACCTCCGAGTCGGGGCGGAACCGGGAGGCCGCGCGGTCGAGGGCGACGAGGTGGTCACGGGTGAGCGCCTCGGCCTCGGCGAGGACCAGCGGGTCGGTGACGACGACGCGCACCGTGGTGCCGATCGCCGCGAACGTCGTGCTCGCGGTGGCGTGGGCGGTCGTGGTGGGCACGGTGGGCCGCGCTCAGGAGCCGTGGGTCGTGGACTGGGTCGACGAGCCGGAGCCCGCGGAGACCGTGCCCGAGGAGGCGAACCCGTTCGTGCTCGAGCTGCCGGAGGAGCCACCGGACGAGGAGCCCGCGGGGGAGGAGTCGTCCGAGCCCGGGCTCGAGGAGGACCCCGTCGTCCCGCTCGTGGACCCGGTGGTCGTGCCGCTCGCGGTCGTGGCGGTCCGCGCGGTCGCCAGCTGGTACCCGCTGACCCCGGTGGCCAGGGCCGCGGCGACGACGGCGCCCGCCGTCCAGCTCTTGGCCGTCTGGAGGGCTCGAGGGGTGCTGCGCATGGGGATCACCTTCGGATGGGCTGGAGACGTGCTGACTCCTGAACCATCGGCCCACGGGCTGTGCCGTTGCTGTGCGAGGTCGGTGCCACCTCTGTGGGTCCCACCACCCGGGGGTGGCGGGACCCCCGGTCAGGCCCGGGGAGCCGGCTCCGGCTCGCGCTCGGCGTGCCGCGGCGTCCGCCGCTCGTCGTCCGGGCCGGTCGGGGCCGGCCCGGCCGCCTGGGCCTCGAGGTGCTCGGCGAGGCGCAGCCCCTCGACGTCGAGGTCGGGGAGCAGCCGGTCGAGCCAGCGGGGGATCCACCAGGCCCGGTCGCCGAGGAGGTGCATGAGCGCCGGCGTCAGGGTCATCCGGACGACGAAGGCGTCGATGAGCACCCCGACGGCCAGCCCGAACCCGATCGGCCGCACCATGACGAGGTGGCTGAAGGCGAACCCGAGGAAGACCGAGGTCATGATGATCGCCGCCGCCGTGACCACCCGCACCCCGTGGACGAAGCCGGAGCGGACGGCCGAGCGGGAGTCCTCACCGTGGGCGCGCGACTCGTGCATCCCGGAGACGAGGAACATCTGGTAGTCCATCGCGAGGCCGAAGAGCACGCCGATGAGGATGATCGGCATGAAGGAGAGCAGGGGACCGGGCTGGGTCACCCCGAGCAGGCCCCCGAGCCAGCCCCACTGGTGCACGGCCACGGTGGCCCCGAACGCGGCGGCGACCGAGAGCAGGAACCCGCCGGTGGCCACGAGCGGCACGACGACCGAGCGGAAGACGAGGGTGAGGATGAGCAGGGAGAGGCCGACGACGACGAGCAGGTAGGTCGGCAGGGCCCCGGCCAGGCGGTCGGAGATCTCGATGTTGGCGACGGTCTGCCCCGTGAGCCCGACGGACACGCCGTCGTGCCGCTCGAGCAGCGACGCCGTGCGGCGGATGCCGGCGACGGTGGCCGGCGTCCGCTCGTCGGCCGGACCGGTGCTGGGCACGACCTGGAAGGCCAGGGTGTCGGTGTCGTCGCTCACCCCGAACGGCACGACGCTCACGACGCCGTCGACCTGCCGCAGTGCCGTGGCGATGCGGGCCTGGGCGGCGAGGACCTCGGCGTCGGAGCGCCTGCCGTCGCCGGCCGGCAGCTCCGCGACGGCGACGACGGGGCCGTTCATCCCGGGGCCGAACTCGTCGGCGACGGCCGTGTACGCGGTGTACGCGCTCGACCCGGTGGGCTCGCTGCCGCCGTCCGGGAGGCCGAGCCGCATGTCGAGGGCGGGCAGGGCGAGGACGCCGATGACGGCGACGACCCCGGCCAGGGTGAGCCAGGGGTGGCGCGTGACGGCGCCCACGTACCAGCCGCCGTGCTCCTCCGGACGGTCGTCCGAGCCCACCGCCCGACTGGAGGCGTCGCCGGCAACCTCGAAGCCGGCTCTGCGCCAGCCCCTCCGCGACACGACGCGCGTACCCATGAGGCGCATGACCGCCGGGCTGACGGTGACGGCGACGAGCACTGCGACGGCCACCGTGACGGCGGCGACGACACCCATCTGGGCCAGGATCGGGATGCCGGAGAGGACGAGCGCGGCGAGGGCGATGACGACCGTCGTGCCGGCGAAGGTCACGGCCGACCCCGCGGTGGCGACCGAGCGGGCCACCGAGTCGCGCAGCGGCATGCCGTGGAGGATGTTCGCGCGGTGCCGGTTGACGATGAAGAGGGCGTAGTCGATGCCGACCGCGAGGCCGAGCATGAGGGCGAGGGCCGGGGTGGTCGAGTTGAGCTCGACGACCGAGGTGAAGGCGACGGCGCCGCCGAGGCCGACTCCGACCCCGAGCAGCGCGACGAGGAGGGGCAGCCCGGCGGCGACGACGCTGCCGAGGACGAGCACGAGCACGAGGAGGGCGACGCTGAGCCCCAGCACCTCGCCCGGGCCGACGAGCGCGAGCTCCTGGGTGATCTCGACGCTGTAGGACGGTGTCACCCCGGCGTCGGCGAGGAGGCCGGCGGCCTTCTCGGGGATCTGGGCGCGGTCCTGCGGCGGCACCGACTGGGCGTTGGAGTCGAACTGCACCTGGACGACGGCGTAGCGGCCGTCCTCGCTCACCAGCCGCGTCCCCGCCGAGGCCTTGGCGACGGCCAGGCCGTCCTGGTACCGGGCCTCGCCGTCCGTGAGCTGGCGCTCCGACTCCGCGATGGTGCGCTCGGCGTCGGCGACCTGGGAGCGCCCGGCCTCGACCTGGGCCCGCAGCGGCGGGATGGCCGGGTCGTCCGGGTTCTGGGCGGTCAGCTGCTTGAGGTAGGCCTCGCCGGCCGCGAGCTGGGCCTGCCCGTCGGCGAGCTGCTTCTTGCCCGCCTCGAGCTTGCTGCGTCCGTCGTCGAGCTGCGTCTTCGCGTCGGCGAGGTCGGCTGCGGAGGCGTCGATCTGGGCCTGCGACGCGAAGGGGTCGACGACGCGCTCGACGTGGGGGACCGTCTTCCAGGCGTCCATGGCCCGGCCGATCGCCGCCTTCTGGTCGTCGGTGAACCGACCGTCATCGGACTCGAGCACGACCCGTCCGAAACCGCCTGCGGCCGAGGGGATTTCGGTGCCGAGCTTGGCCAGCACCTTCTCGAAGCCGGTGCCGGGGATGGAGACCTGGTCGGTGAGGGGGCGGCCGATGGTGCCGGCGAGGGTGCCGGCCACGGCGAGGACGACGAGCCAGGCGGCGACGACCGGCCAGGCGTGCGCGGCGCACCAGCGACCGAGGCGGTACAGGGCGGTGGACATGGGGGTCTCCAGGGGTGGTGGTCAGTGACGCCGGACGACGGTGTCGGGCAGGAGGTCGGTGCCGAGGTAGCCCAGCGCCTCGGCGAAGGCGGCGTGGAAGCTCGACGTGGGGGAGGCCGAGCCCTCGACGGCGTGGCGGGCCCAGACGCGCAGGGCGGCCTCGGCGGCGCCGACCGTGGCGCTCGCGACCGTCGCGACGTGCAGCTCGGACGGCTCGGGGCCGAGGCGCCGGCGCAGCCAGCCCTCGTACCAGTCGAGCCAGGCGTGCAGCTCGCCGAGGATGAGGGCCTTGGCGTGGGGGGAGGCCTCGCCCGCGGCGGCGAGCACCCCGATGCGCTCGACGAGGTCGAGGTCGGTGGGGTCGTCGACGACCGAGAGCAGGCCGGCCCGCACGGGCTCGCCGCCGGGCGCCCGTCGAGCCGCTCGCTGACCGAGGCGAAGAACTCGGCGACGCTCGCGGTGAGCACCGACTCGACGGAGGGGAAGTAGTTGAAGAAGGTGCGCCGCGAGACCCCGGCACGGTCGGCGACGGCCTCGGCCGTCACGGCGTCGACCCCTCCGTCGCGCACGATCGTGTACGCGGCGTGGGCGAGGTCGCGGCGGGTCCGCTCGCGCTTGCGGTCGCGCAGGGTGGAGGCCGCGCGGGCCGGTCCTGGGTCATGCCGATCCAGCCTAGGCCGATAGTGCACTGTCGTGCAAATCTGCACGCCACTGCACCTAGGACCGCCGATCCACAGGAAACCTTCACACGGTGTCCCGGGACGGCGCGGAGAGCGGGGAGATGATCGGGCCATGGCCTTCCTCACCCGCCACCCGCGCGTCCGCTGGGCGGCCCCCGTCGTCGCCGCCGCGGTCGCCGTGGCCGGCGTGGCGACGGCCCAGGCCAGCGCGGGAGGACAGAGCGACCTCACCCCTCGGACGGCGCACCAGCTGCTCGTCGCCCTCCAGGGCGCCGGGCCGACACCGCTGAGCGGCACCGTCGTCCAGACGATGGACCTCGGCCTGCCCGACCTCGGGTCGGCGGCCGCCGCGGCCGGACGGGGGTCCGGCGGCACGTTCGACCCCCTCACGCTCCTGTCGGGCGCCCACACCTGGCGGGTCTGGTACGGCGACCCGGCGCACGCCCGGCTCGCGCTCGTCGACGGCAGCTCCGAGTACGACGTCGTCCGCAACGGCGCGGACGTCTGGCAGTGGTCGAGCACCGACCAGTCGGTCACCCACGCGACGGTCCCGGCCCACCCTGCCCCGACGGGCGGAGCCACCTCGGGCCGGGCCGCCGACCGTCCCCGGCCTCCCCGACCTCGGCTCTCCGGACGCCGTCGCCACGTGGGCCCTCGGTCACGTCGACCCGACGACGCGGGTGACGACGACGAGCACCGACATGGTCGCCGGTCGGGCGGCCTACGGGCTCGTCCTCACCCCCCGCACCGGCGACACGCTCGTGGGCTCGGTCCACCTCTCGATCGACGCCCGGACCTCCCTCCCGCTCGCGGTCACCGTCGTGCCCCGCGGGGCCACGACCCCGGCCGTCGACGTCCGCTTCCGGTCCCTGACCCTCGGCGCGCCGCCCGCGCGGGTCTTCGCGTTCACGCCCCCGCCCGGGGCGGCGGTGACGACCCCGACGCCCCCGGCGCGGACGACGGCCCCCGGGCCCGGCCCGGCGACCCGACCCGCGGCCCCGACCGTCACCGGCAGCGGCTGGACGGCCGTCGCCGTCGGCGGCCTGCCGACGAGCCTGACGTCGACCGGCTCCTCGCGGTCCGGCCCGCTGGCCCTCGTCGACTCCCTCCTGCCGTCGGTGTCGGGGTCGTGGGGGTCGGGCCACCTGCTCTCGACCCGGCTGCTCACCGCGGTGCTCACCGCCGACCGCCGCTACGCGGTGGGCGCCGTGCCCGCGGCGACCCTCTACCGGGCCCTCGGGCGCTGACCGTCGAGCCGGCGCCGGCCGCGGGGGAGGCGGCCGTGCGCACCCGTGGCCTCACCAAGCGCTTCGGCGACCACCTCGCCGTCGACGGGGTCGACCTCGAGGTGCCCCGCGGGGCCGTCTACGGGTTCCTCGGCCCCAACGGGTCGGGCAAGACGACGAGCATCCGGATGCTCCTCGGCCTGGTCCGCGCGACCTCCGGCGAGGTCGAGCTGCTCGGCGCCCGGGTGCCGGACGCCGCGGCCCGGGTGCTGCCGCGGGTCGGGGCGCTCGTCGAGGGGCCGGGCTTCCACCCACACCTCACGGGGACGGCGAACCTGCGCCGGCTCGACGACGTCGACCCGGCGGCCGATCACCGGACCTCCCGCGAGCGCGTCGGGACGGCTCTCGAACGGGTCGGGCTCGGCGCCGCGGCCGGCAAGCGCTACCGCCAGTACTCGCTCGGGATGAAGCAGCGCCTGGCCATCGCCGCGGCCCTCCTCGGGCCCCGTGACGTCCTCGTCCTCGACGAGCCGACGAACGGGCTCGACCCCCAGGGGACCCGTGAGATCCGCTCCCTCATCAGCGGGTTGGCGGCCGAGGGCGTCACCGTCCTCGTCTCGAGCCACCTCCTCGCCGAGGTCGAGCAGGTGTGCACGCACCTCGGCGTCATGAACGCGGGGCACCTGGTGGCCCAGGGGTCCGTCGCCGACCTCCGGGCCGGCCAGCGGGCCACCGTCGAGGTCTCGACGACCGCGCCGGCGGACGCCGCTCGCGTCCTCGCGGGTCTGCACCTGGGCGACGTGGGGGTCACGGCGCACGGGGCCCACGGCACACCGGGCGCCGAGCACGAGCCGTCCGACGTCGTCGCCGCCCTCGTCGGCGCCGGGGTGCCGGTGGCCGGGTTCGCGGTGACCCGCCCGAGCCTCGAGGACCTGTTCGTCGAGCTCACCGGGGAGGGGTACGCCGTCGATGCGTGAGGGCCTGCGCTTCCTTCGGTCCGAGCTGCGGCTCGTGGCGGGGCGTCGCCGCAACCAGGCGGGCGTCCTCGTCCTCATGGCGCTGCCCGTGCTCGTCACCGTCGCCACCCGGCTCTCGCACGACCCCGGCCGCGGCGGCGGCGGGGCCGGGTTCATCGACCAGATCACGTCCAACGGCGTCTTCGTCGCCTTCGCCGCCCTCACCGTCGAGATCGGGCTCTTCCTCCCGATGGGCATCGCGATGGTCAGCGGTGACGCCGTCGCGGGCGAGGCCCAGACCGGCACCCTGCGCTACCTCCTCGCCGTCCCCGTCGGCCGCACCCGGCTGCTCGCGGTCAAGTACCTCGCCCTGGTCGTCACGGGCACCGTCGGGGCGGTGGCGGTGTCGGTCACCGGGGTGGTCGCCGGGGCCGTCGCGTTCGGGGTCGGCCCGCTGACGACGCTCTCGGGGTCGCAGATCCCGCTCGCCGAGGGGCTGTGGCGGCTCACCCTGTCGACCCTCTACGTCGCCGCCGGGCTCGCGGCGCTGGCCGCGGTCGGCCTCTTCGTGTCGACCCTCACCGAGCAGCCGATCGCGGTCACCGTCGTCGTCATGGTCGTCGCGGCGGGGTCGTGGGTGCTCGACTCCGTGCCGCAGCTCGCCGCGGTCCACCCCTGGCTGCTCGTCGACCGCTGGCTCGCCTTCGCCGACCTCATGCGCGACCCGCCCGAGTGGGGGACGGTCGTCGCCGGGCTCGGGGTCGACGCGGGCTACGCGGTCGTCTTCCTCCTCGCCGCCTGGGCCGCGTTCGGCAGCCGCGACGTCACGAGCTG
>CAVVYI010000016.1:0-228252 GCA_963752445.1 uncultured Actinomycetota bacterium
ACCGGGGCACCGAGGCCGCCGTCCCCGCGGTGCCCCCCGGTCCCACGGGGCACGACGAGCCGCACGACTCCTCGTACGCGAGCCGGCTCAACTGGCTGCGCGCCGGGGTCCTCGGCGCCAACGACGGCATCGTCTCCACCGCCGGCCTCGTCATCGGGGTCGCCGCCGCGACGACCAGCCGGCCCGCCGTGCTCACCGCCGGCCTGGCCGGGCTGGCCGCCGGGGCGATGAGCATGGCCGTCGGCGAGTACGTGTCGGTGAGCACCCAGCGCGACACCGAGCGCGCCCTGCTCGACAAGGAGATCCGCGAGCTGCGCGACGAGCCGGACGAGGAGCTCGTCGAGCTCGCCGGCATCTACGCGTCCAAGGGCCTCTCCCCCGAGCTCGCCCACCAGGTGGCCGTGCAGCTGACGGCGCACGACGCGCTCGGGGCGCACGCCGAGGCCGAGCTCGGCATCGACCCCGACAACCTCACCAACCCGTGGCACGCGGCGTGGGCGTCGATGCTGGCCTTCACCCTCGGGGCCGCGCTGCCGCTCCTGGCCATCGTCCTTCCCCCGCTCGCCTGGCGGGTCTGGGTGACGGTCGCTCGCCGTCGTGCTCGCCCTCGCCGGCACGGGTGTGCTGAGCGCCCGGCTCGGCGACTCGGACGCGCGGCGCGCCACCCTGCGGGTCGTCTTCGGGGGCCTGCTCGCCATGGCCGTCACCTACGGCATCGGCTCGCTCGTCGGCACCCAGGTGGGCTGATGGGCCGGCGCCTGCTCGTCGTCCAGCACGAGCCGGACGCCCCCGCGGCCTGGCTCGGCGAGTGGTGGGAGGCCGCCGGACTCGAGCTGCACGTCGTGCGCGGCGACCTCGGCGAACCGGTGCCGTCGGCCCTCACCGACGTCGACGCGGACGGCCTCGTCGTGCTCGGCGGAGCGATGGGCGCGGCCGACGACGACGAGCACCCGTGGCTGACCCCCACCAAGGCCCTCCTGCGCACGACGGCGCGGGCCGGCGAGCCGGTGCTCGCCGTGTGCCTGGGCCACCAGCTCGCCGTGCTGGCCCTCGGGGGGCGCACCGGCGCGAACCCGTCCGGGCGCACGATCGGCCTCGTCCCCGTCGTGCTCACCGCCGAGGGCACCGACGACCCGTTGCTCGGCGGGCTCGGCGGGCAGCCGGCCGTGCACTTCAACGACGACGTCGTGCTCGAGCCGCCGCCGGGGGCGAGCGTCCTCGCCCGGCTGCCGGACGGCCGCGCCCAGGCGCTGCGGCTCGGGCTGCGCGCGTGGAGCGTGCAGTTCCACCCCGAGACCTCCCCGGAGGTCTTCGCCGACTGGCTGCGCTCGGAGCGCCCCGGGGGCCTGGACGCGGACGACGAGCTCCTCGTCGCCGAGGTCGAGGACGGCAGGGACGCCCTGCGCGCCGCGTGGGCGCCGCTGGCCGACCGGTTCGCCGCCCAGCTCGGCTGAGCGCAGCGTCCGCGGCGTGCGGGCCTACTCGCCGCGCAGGGCCGCGAACAGGGCCTCGGCCAGGGGCGCCTCGCGGATGTCGTCGAGGTCGACCGGGGTGCCGTCGGGGCCGGCCAGGGGGAGGCGCCAGTTCGGGTACTCGTCGTTCGTCCCGGGCTGGTTGATCGCCCGCCGGTCCCCGACGAGGTCCGGGAGGGCCACGGCGAGCATCCGGCTGGGGGTGCGGGCGAGCCACCGGTGCAGGGCCACGACCGTCTCGTCGACACCAGCGCCCTCGGCGAGCAGCCCCCGCTCGCGCAGGGCCGAGCAGACCCGCTCGATCGCGGCCTCCTCGACGGCTCGCTCCTCCTCGACCGGACGGGTGAGGAGCCCGAGCTGCTCGCGGACCCGCACGTGCTCGAGGGTGAGGTAGCCGGCGGTCGGGGGCAGGTCGTGCACCGTCACCGACGACAGGCACAGGTCGCGGTAGGCCTCCGGGGGCCGCACGGTGTCGCCGTCCCACTCGAACCACAGGATGCTCGTGCCGAGCAGCCCGCGCTCGACGAGGACGTCGCGCACGTTGGGCGCCACGACACCGAGGTCCTCCCCGATGACGACCGCGCCGGCGCGCTGGGCCTCGAGGACGAGGATGCCGAGCAGGGCCTCGTGGTCGTAGTAGACGTACGTGCCCTCGGCCGGCGAGCCGCCGGTGGGGATCCACCACAGCCGGAAGAGCCCGAGGATGTGGTCGACGCGCACCCCGCCCGAGTCGCGGAGCACGCTGCGGACCATGTCGCGGAACGGGGCGTAGCCCAGCTCGGCGAGGCGGTCGGGCCGCCACGGTGGCTGGCTCCAGTTCTGCCCCAGCTGGTTGAACTGGTCCGGCGGCGCCCCGACGGTGACCCCCTCGGTGAGGGCGTCACCCAGCCCCCAGGCGTCGGCGCCGACGGGGTGGACCCCGACGGCGAGGTCGTGGACGACCCCGAGGGCCATGCCGGCCGCCCGGGCCTCGCGCTGCACGCCGGCGAGCTGGTCCTCGAGCAGCCACTGGAGCCAGCGGTGGAACTCGACGTCGTCGGCCGCGCCGGCGACCGCCGCGGCCACCCCCGGCCCGTCGGGGTGCTGCACCCCGGCCGGCCACTCGCCGACGGCCAGGCCGAGCCGGTCGGCCAGGGCGCACCACGTGGCGAACCGGAGGAGCCCCTCCCCCTCGCGCTCGCAGTAGGCCGCGAAGGCCTCGGCGCGGGCCCCCCGCAGCCCGGCGTCGAACACGAGCCTCAGGGCCTCGCGCTTGAGCGCCCACGCGGCGTCGCGGTCGATCCGCTCGCCGGCGGTGAGCGCGCGACCGCGCGCGGCGAGGGCGAGGAGGGCGCGGTGGGACGTCGCGTCGAGCGAGGCCACCTCCGGCACGTCCTCGACGTGGAGGTAGATCGGGTTGACGAAGCGCCGGGTCGTCGGCAGGTACGGGGAGGGCTCCATGGGCGGCACCGGCTCGGCGGCGTGGAGCGGGTTGACGAGGACGAAGTCGGCGTCGTGGGCCGCGGCCGCCCACATCGCGAGGTCGGCGAGGTCGCGCAGGTCGCCGATGCCCCAGCTGCGGGCCGAGCGGACCTGGTACAGCTGGGCCATCAGCCCCACGGTGCGGCGGGACGCGACCGGCTCGGGCAGCTCGAGGCGCTCGGGGGTGACGACGAGCGTGCACGGCTCCTCGTCGACGCCCAGCGCGCCGTCCACCTCCGCGACGAGCCGGTGCCACCCGAGCGGCAGGTCGGCCGGCACCTCGACCGTCGCCTCTCCCACGGGCCGGCCGTCGACGACCCGGTCGGGCACCCACCGGTCGACGGCGGCGAGCTCGCGCCGACCCCCGCCCTCGAGCTCGCAGTGCACGCGCACCCCGGCCCCGGCGGGGACGTGCACGGCGACGGGCAGCGCTCGACCCGCGCGGGCCACGACCGTGGGGGGCAGGGTGCGCCGCCACGGGGCGTCGGCGTGCTGGGCCAGCGACCGCTCGACCGCGGCCTCCCCGGTCGCGTCCACGCCGAGCGCGGCGAGCACGGCCTCGATGGAGGACGCCGTGACCGTCACGTGCCGCCCGAGCCAGTCCCAGTACTCGGTCGCGACCCCGTGGGCCTGGGCGAGCTCGACGAGCCGGGGCGACGGGTCGGGCTGCATGGGCCCATCCTGCCAACACCGCGGGCGGGCCCGGACGGCGGTCCGCCGAGCCCACCCGCGCGCGGGCTCAGGGGTTCGGCGTCTCCTGGTGCAGCGGCTCGAGCACCGCCTGCACGCGGGGGTCGCCGGCGTCGGCGAAGTAGTCGCCCCGGATCGTCTCGTCCGTGCCGTCGGGGGCCTTGGCCGCCCGCAGCACGAAGGTCAGCACCACGGCCACGAGGAGGTTGATGACGAACGCGGTCATCGCGATGTAGCCGAGCTGGCCGATGACCGGGATCGGGTCGAGGGACCCCCCGAAGTGGTTGGTGCCGGCGCGGGCGTTGGCCACGCCGTAGGCCTGCCACGTGCCGTAGACCATCCCGACGGCCCAGCCCGCCGTGAGCGCCCAGCGGTGCAGCCACCGGGTGTACAGGCCGAGGACGACGGCGGGGAAGGTCTGGAGGATCCAGATGCCGCCGAGGAGCTGGAAGTTGATGGCGTTCTGCTTGTCGAGGACGAGGACGAACAGCAGCGCGAACGCCTTGACGACGAGCGAGACGAGCTTGGAGACCCGCGCCTCCTGCTGCACCGTCGCGTCCGGCTTGAGCCACTCCTTGTAGATGTTGCGGGTGAAGGTGTTCGCCGCGGCGATCGACATGATGGCGGCCGGCACGAGGGCACCGATCGCGATCGCGGCGAACGCGACCCCCGCGAACCACGAGGGGAACATGTCCTCGAAGAGCTGGGGCACGACGAGCTGGGCGTTCGGCTTCCCGTCGAGGCCGATCGGCTTGGTCCCGGCCGCGATGGCGACCCAGCCGAGGAGGGCCAGGAGACCGAGCACGAAGCTGTAGGCCGGGAGGATCGAGGCGTTGCGCCGCACCGTGTTGCGCGACTTCGACGACAGGCTCGCCGTGATCGAGTGCGGGTACATGAAGAGCGCGAGGGCCGAGCCGAGGCCGAGGGTGGCGTAGGCCCAGTGCTGGGTGTCCCCGGGGATGAAGGCGCCGGTCGGCTTGCCGTCCGCGGCCGGCTTGGCCATCTTCTGCTCGGCGGCGGAGAAGACGGCGTCCCAGCCGCCCACCTTCGACGGCAGGTAGATGATCGCGACGAGGATGACGAGGTAGATCAGCGCGTCCTTGACGAAGGCGATGACCGCCGGCGCCCGCAGCCCGCTCGAGTAGGTGTAGGCCGCGAGCAGGGCGAAGGCGATGAAGAGCGGGAGGTCCTTGGCGAGGAGGCTGTCGCCGCCGCCGAGCCCGGCGACCTCGAGGACGGCCTGGATGCCGACGAGCTGGAGGGCGATGTACGGCATCGTCGCGAGGAACCCGGTGACGGCGACGGCCAGCGAGAGCCCGCGCGAGCCGAACCGGCCCCGCACGAAGTCGGCGGTCGTCACGTAGCCGTGCCGGTGGCTCACCGACCAGAGCCGACCCATGAAGACGAAGATGATCGGGTAGAGCACGATCGTGTAGGGCACGGCGAAGAAGCCGCCGACCGAGCCCGCCGCGAACATCGCCGCGGGCACCGCGACGAAGGTGTACGCCGTGTAGAGGTCGCCGCCGAGGAGGAACCAGGTGATCCAGGTGCCGAAGGACCGGCCGCCGAGGCCCCACTCGTCGAGGGACTCCATCGACGTCGGCCGGCGCCAGCGGGTCGCCCAGAACCCCATGCCGGTGACGAGGGCGAAGAGGACGACGAGGACGGTGAGGGCGACCCCGTTGACGCCGCTCATGCCCGCTCCCCCGAGCCGTCCCGGTCCTCGTCGGCCATCGGCCGGTGGGGCCGGGCCACGAGGACGACGCGGTACGCCGTGTACGTGAGGGCCGAGCACAGGAAGACCCAGAGGAACTGGTACCAGATGAAGAACGGGAAGCCCCACAGCTTCGGCTCGACCTTGCTGTAGCTGCCCACCCACATGAGCGCCACGATCGGCGCGAGCAGCAGCACGCCGGCGAGCACGAGCAGCCCTGTGCGGGCGGGTGGGACGGTGTCGTGGTCGACCGCGTCGCGGCCGGAGCCCCCGGTCTGGTCGGTGGTGCTCATGGAACCTCCTCGTTCCCCGGACGGTCCGTGGGTTCGCCGGACCACTGGACACCGTAGGGATGCGCGGTGCGCAGCGGGGGTTTGCCGCCCTCCGACCTCGCGGGGCGGGTGACGCAGGTGGACGCGGACCTCCGGGTGTCGCCGGCATCGAGCACGATGGACCCGTGACCACCATCGTCTTCCTCCACGCCCACCCCGACGACGAGGCCTCCCAGACCTCCGGGTCGATGTCCCGCCTCGTCGACGAGGGGCACCGCGTGGTGCTCGTCGTCGCGACGAACGGCGACCACGGCACGGCCCCCGACGACCTGCGCCGACGGCGAGACGCTCGTCGACCGGCGCCGCCGCGAGCTCGCCGCCTCCGCCCGGGCCATCGGGGTCCACCGCGTCGAGTGGCTCGGCTACGCCGACTCGGGGATGACCGGGTGGGAGCAGAACAGCCACGAGGACGCCTTCGCCCGCACGGACGTCGACACCGCGGCCCGGCGGGTGGCCGCCGTCCTCGACGAGGAGGACGCCGACGTCGCCGTCGGGTACGACTGGCACGGGGGCTACGGGCACCCCGACCACGTCCAGGTGCACCGGGTCCTCCACCGGGCGACCGAGCTCGCGGCCCGCCGCCCCCGGGTCCTCGAGGGCACGATGAACCGCGACGCCATGCGGGGGATGTTCGAGCAGGCACGCGCGGCCGGCATGGACGGGGACTGGGACCCCGACCGGCCCATGGACGACGGCAACCCGATGGGCACGCCCGAGGCCGAGCTGCACTGGCGGGTCGACGTCCGCGACCGCATCGAGCGCAAGCGGGCCGCCCTGGCCTCCCACGCGAGCCAGACCAGCGACGTGGGGATGATGCTCGCGATGCCCCCGGAGGTGTTCACGGCCGCCTTCGGGTTCGAGCACTTCATCGAGCCGGGTCGCGCGCCGGGCATGGTCGAGGGGTGGCCCTTCGCCGGCTGACGCGCTGCTCGGGGCCGGTGGCCTCGCTCCGGTTGCGGTGTCCCCGCTCCGGGTCGAGAGTGAGCGGGCCCGGGGCGTGCGACGGCCCGCCCGACGTCGCACGAAGGAGTGCCCGGTGTCGATCCGCCCCCGCCTGAGGTCGCTTGCCGCGAGCCTCGCCGCGGTCCCCCTCGTCCTCGCCGCCGCCGCGCTCCCGGCCTCGGCGGCCGGTCCTGACGAGTACGTCGCCCTCGGCGACTCCTACGCGTCGGGCAACGGCACGGGCTGGCCCGACCTCAGCCTGTCGTGCTACCGGAGCAGCCTGGCCTACGCCCCCCTCGTCGCGAAGGCGCGCCCCAACACCAGCCTCACCTTCAAGGCCTGCTCGGGCGCGACGACCGGTGACGTCACGGGCGGCCAGACCGCGGCGCTGTCGTCCTCCACGGACTTCGTGACGGTGAGCATCGGCGGCAACGACGTCGGCTTCGTCGACCTCATCCTGTCCTGCTTCAGCAGCTGGGACGAGCTGCTGTGCCGGTCGACCGTGGCGAGCGTCGACCGCCGGATCGACACCCAGCTGCCGGCGAGGCTCGACGCGACCTACGCCGACATCCGGGGACGGGCTCCGGGCGCGAAGGTCATCGTCGTCGGCTACCCGCAGCCGTTCGGCAGCTCGGTCTCGTGCAGCCAGGCCAGTGGGGTGAACGGCCGGGAGGCGGCGCTGCTCGACGGCGTCGCCGCCCACCTCGACCGCGTGCTCGCCCAGCGCGCCGCGGCCGCCGGGTTCACCTTCCTCGACGTGGTCCCGGCCTTCACCGGGCACGACGTGTGCGCCACCACCCCGTACCTGTGGGGCAAGAAGACCGGACTGCTCGACATCTACCACCCGACCCGGGCCGGCCACCGCGACGGCTTCGCGCCGCTGGTGCGGGCCGCGATGGGCTGAGCCCGGGCCGTCAGTGCACGACGGCCACCGGGGTCGAGGACCGCTGGGCCACGGTGCGGCTCACGCTGCCCATGAGCAGCCCCGCGAAGCCCCCGCGGCCGCGCCGCCCGACGACGACGAGGGCGGCGTCGACCTCACCGGCGACGTCGAGCAGTGCCGTGGCGGGACGTCCGTTGCGGGCGACGACCTCGACGGGCACCTCGGGGTGCTGCTCGTGCGCCGCGGCGAGCGCGGCCCGGGACGACTCCACGAGCCGGTCCTCGACCCGGCGCCAGCGCTCGGTGCCGGGCTCGGTGACGACGACGCCGTCCTCGACCTCCACGGTCCATGCCGTGACGACCGTGACGCTTCCGCCGACGGTCGCGGCCTCGGCCACCGCGTGGGCGACGGCCCGGGCGCCCGCCTCGCTGCCGTCGGCGCCGACGACCACCCGGTGCGGCTCCACCGGGGGGAGCGGTCCGGGGACGACGGCGACGGTGCCGTGGCCGTGGGCCACGACGGCGAGCGCGGTCGACCCGAGGACCAGGCGCTCGACGAGGCCGTGCCCGGACGCGCCGACGACGACCGTCGCGCCCGCGGAGAGCCCCACGAGCACGGCGGCCGGGGAGCCGACCGGCGTGAGGACCCGGACCTCCAGCCCCGGGTGTCGCGCCCGGACCGCGGAGGCGACCTCCTCGAGGTGGGCCCGCGCCGACGCGCCGAGCTCCTCCCCGTACCAGGGGACCTCGCCGGCGAGCACGTCGTACGGGGTCAGCGTGACGCCGACCTCGACGACGTGGACGAGGTCGAGGCGCACACCGTGGCGCTGCGCCGCCGCCGCGGCCCACGTGGCCACGGCGTCCTCGTGGGGCGACCCGTCGAGCGCGGCGACGAAGGGTGGGGAGCCGCCCCCGGAGGGGACCCGGCCCGACTGCTGTGGGAGCACGTCCTCGGCCATGTCCCCACTGTCCTCCGGGGGGTGGACGGCACGCAGTCTCGTGGGTCACAGGTGAGGCCGTCTCGTCGGTCACAGCGCGTGACCGGTCCGTCGGTCCCCCCGCGGGCCGGTCACGGCGACCATCGGCGGACGACGTGCGTCCGTGCCGATGCAGGGTGGCCGCCGTGACCGCCGTCCCGGGCCAGAGGCCCGGACGTCCTCCCCGTCCCTCGGGTCCCACGCTGCCGTCCCGACCCCGAACACGCCAGAGCCGGGGACCAAAACTCAGGAAAGCCTTACATGCCTCTCATCAGGGCGTTAGCCTCTCGTCACGAACACGTCATGGGAGGCGGCAGGGGATGGCCGATATTCTCATCGTGGACGACGAGGTGCGCCTGCGCACGCTCCTGAGCCGGACGCTCGTCGCCGCGGGGCACCGGCCGCTCACCGCAGCGGACGGGGCGGAAGCCTGCCAGGTGGTCCGCGGCCGCTCCGTCGACCTGGTCCTCCTCGACCTCGTGATGCCCGGCATGGACGGGCTGAGCGTGCTGCGCCGCATCCAGACCCTCGACGAGCCGCCCCCCATCCTCGTGCTCTCGGGGGTCGGCGACGTCGGGACGCGGGTGCAGGCGATCAACGAGGGCGCCATCGACTTCGTCACCAAGCCGTTCGTCACCGCCGAGCTGCTGGCCCGGGTCAACCGCCACCTCGGGGTCCCGCGCAACCCCACCGAGGACGGGCGCCACCTCGTGCACGGCGAGCTGAGCCTCGACACGCGGCGGCGGGTGCTGCACACGCCCGGCGGGCCGCGCACCCTCAGCGAGCGCGAGTCGGCCGTGCTGGCCTACCTCCTGCGCCGGCACGGCGACGTGTGCACGCGCGAGGAGCTGCTCAAGGACATCTGGGGCTACGACTTCGACCCGGGCAGCAACGTCCTGGAGGTGTGCATCGGCCGGTTGCGCACGAAGATCCTCGACCCGGCCATGATCGAGACCGTCCGTGGCGTCGGGTACTGCGTCGCGGACGCCTGAGGGGCGTCGGGCCGACGCCCTCTTCCTCCTGTGGCTCGTCGTGCTCGTCGCGTGCGCGCTCGCCGTCCTCCTCGTGCCGCAGTACGAGCTCGCGGCGATCGAGACGGTGATCCTCACCTTCGCCGTGCTCTACGGCTTCGGGGCGTGGCCAGTCGTGCGCACGGTGGTCTCGGTGACGGCCTTCGCCGGCTTCGCGGCCGTCGTCATGGCGCCCCGGGTCACCCGCGGTCAGCTGCCACCGATCGAGATGGTCGAGGTCGTCACGCCCGTCGTCCTCGCCGTCGTCGTCACCTACCACGTGCGCCGCCGCGACGCCGCGATCGCCACTGCGGCCGCCCTGGCCGAGGCCGACCAACGCCGGGCCCGGGCCCGCGAACGGCTCGGCCGGATGACCTCGCACGAGCTGCGCACGCCGCTGACCATCGCCCGCGGGTACGTCGACCACCTCGTGTCCAGCGAGCCCGACCTCCAGCGCCGCGACGACCTGACGACCGTGCGCGAGGAGCTCGACCAGCTGACCCGCGTCTCCGACCGCCTCGTGCGGGCCGTCTCGCTCGACCTGGGCGCCCCGGACGTGGCCGCCGACTCGGCGGACCTCCTCGAGGAGGTCCGCCGCCGGTGGTCCGTGGTCGTCGACCGCGACATCGTCGTGCACAGCAGCGTGCGGTCGGTGCCGGTCCACCCGGACCGGCTCCGGGCGGCGCTCGACACCCTCGTCGAGAACTCGGTGCGCTACACCCCGCCCGGCTCCCGCATCTCCCTCTTCAGCGAGCGCGGGCCCGGCAACCACATCGAGGTGGGGGTCGCCGACCGGGGGACGGGGATGTCGGACGAGCTGCTGAGCCGGGTCAACGCGTGGCAGCCGTCGGGTGACGACGACGTGCCGGTCAAGGCCGACGTCTCATCACAGCTGCGGGACGCTTACTCCCAGACCGGTTTCGGACTCCGCATCGTGCAGGCCATCGCCCGCCAGGCCGGGGGACGCCTCGTCGCAGGCCCCACCGACGAAGGAGGTACCCGGGTCGCGCTGTCGATCCCCGACGTCGGTCAGTGACGCCACGCCGGGCGCAGCACGAGCGTGAGAGGCGCGGTGCTCGTCCGCCCGCCACCGGTGGCCCGGACGACGACCCGGTGGGCGCCACCGTGCCAGCCCCGGGAGGGCGGTGACCCGCAGGCGCGTGGTCCAGTGCCCGTTGGAGAGCTGCTCCGGCACGAACCACCACCGGGCCTCGGTGGGGTCGAGCCCCTCCACCGTCAGGACGGTGTCGGCGGCGTAGCCTCCCCGGGGTCGGAGGCGCACCGTGACGACGGCAGCGCGCATCCGCGACAGGCTGACGTGCGACGGGGTGGCCCGGAGGGTGAAGTCGCCGGTCCCGGCCGTCGCCGTCTCGAGCCACTGCTCGGCCGCGACGACGTCGACCGCACCGCTGCCGAACCTGTCGTCGGCTCCGACGGCGCCGAGGTCGCGGGCGGTGGCGGTGAGGGACTGGGTCTGGAGGTCGGGCGCGAGCCCGCGCCGGCCCTGGAGGAGGAGGGCCAGGGCGCCGGTGACGTGCGGCGCCGCGACCGAGGTGCCGGTGAGCGACTGGACCCCGTCCCAGCGGTCGACCGTGTAGACGTCGACCCCGGGGGCCACGACGTCGGGGAAGACCCGGCTGCGGGAGCCGCACGTCGACGGCCCGGTGCTCGAGGACGCCCACAGGGTGTCGGTGGCCGTGATCGCACCCACGGCGAAGGCCTCCGGGTAGTTCGCCGGGCTGGCGCTCGTCGGCGTCCCACCCGCGCCGAAGTTGCCCGCCGCGGTGACCGGCACGATCCCGGCGGCGCGCAGCGCGGCGAGGTCGGGCTGGAAGGTGAGGTCGCAGCTCGGGCCGCCCCCGAGGGCCCACGAGAGGTTGACGACGTCGGGCGCGTCGTCGGTGGCCGGGTCGTGGTCGGGGTCGAGCACCCACTGGAAGGCCTGGTGGATGGCCGAGGCCGTCGACGCGCCGCGGTCGTCGAAGACGCGGGCGGCGATCCACCGGGCGCCGGGTGCCATGCCGTACGAGGACCCGATGGACTGGTCGCCCACGACGATGCCGGTGACCCCGGTGCCGTGGCCCGAGAAGTCGACGGGGGCGTCGGTGTGCTCGCCGTAGGGGTCGAACCACCCTCCGGTCCCACCCCGCCAGCTCGCCGCGAGGTCGACGTCGGTGCCGTCCACGCCGGAGTCGAGGGTGGCGACGACCACTCCGGTCCCGGTGCGCCCGGACGCCCAGAGCTCGGGGGCCCCCGTGGCCGCGATGCCCGGTTCGACCGGGACGACGGCGGGGGCGAGGAGCTGCACGGCGTCGGGGACGACGGACGCGACGTCGGGTCGGGCCGCGATCTCGCGGACCGCCTCGGGCCGGGCCGACACCGCGACCGCGTTCGTGACCCACATCGGGGTCTGGCGCGTGACGAGCCCCCGGCCGGCCAGCCGGTCGAGGTCGGCCCGCAGCGAGCGCTGGCTCGTCGGCGGCCGCACCCCGAAGGCCCCGGACCACGTTCGTGAGCCGGTCGTGGCGCGCGCTCGAGGTACCGGGCGCGGGGGCGAGCCGCTCGCGGAGGGTGACGAGCACCTGGACCGTCTCGTCCGGGGCCACGCCGGCCAGGAGGGCCTCGACGTCGGGCCGGGTCGGGGTCGGGGACGGCCCCACGGGACGGGCCTGGACGTTCCCGGCCACGCCGAGCCCCGTGGCGGCGGCCGTCACGAGCACGACGAGGGCGCGTCCCACCGACGTGCTCATCGGTGTCCCGCCTCCTCGAGCAGCCCGACGCCGGGTTCGTCCGGCACCAGCTCGGCCCGGTCGGCCGCGCCGCCGCTGCGGACGCGGCGCCGGCGCCGGGCGAGGAGCAGGGACGCGACCACCACGAGGAGCAGGAGCAGCGCACCGGTGGCGGTGGCGGTCCGGAAGCCCGAGCGCGGCTCGGCCGAGCTCCACGGGACGAGCATGGTCGTGGTCCGGGCCCCCGCCCGGTGGAGGTAGACCTCCGTGGTCCAGTCCGGCACACCGGGGTCGGGGACCCGCGCCTCGTACCGGCCGGGTTCGGTCTGGGTGAGCTGCACGCGGTCGGCCGGGGCGGTGGTCGGGGCCACAGGGGTGCCGGGCACGACCCCGACCTCCACCCCCGTGACCGGAGTACCCAGGGGCTTGATGACGGCCTGGGCGCGCACGACGAGCCGCACCTCGCGGCCGGTCGGGACCGCCTCGACCGTGACGAAGAGACCGTCGGCGGAGTCGCTCTGTGGCGCCGTCGCCGAGGCCGCGGCCGTGATCTCGCGCGCGGTGGGGACCGAGGTCATCACCGCGGCGACGACGACGGCCAGGGCGAGGACCGAGGCCTCGACGAGGACCGTCGTGCGCAGGGGCTGGGGACGGGGCCGCCAACCGCGCCCGCGGCCGGCGAGGCGCCCGAGTCGCTCCGCGACGGCGTCGTTGACGACGACGGTGTTGTACGCCGCCAGGGCGAGCGCGGTGGCCACGACGAGCACCTTGGCCACCACGGACGGGCCGTAGATCCCCCGGAACAGCGCGTTCCAGGTGTCGACGTGACGACCCGCCTCGTAGAGACCGGTGGCCACGAGCACGCCGGACGACACGGCAGCGGCCGGGCTGAAGGCGCGCCACCCGGCGAGGGCGACCGAGCGGCGCGTGCCGCGCTCGAGCCGGGCGAGCGGGCGCAGCACGACGGCGAGGACGAGCAGCCCACCGACCCACGCGCCCGCGGCGAGCACGTGCGCGGTGGCGGCCGCCCAGACGAGGAGCTCGCCGGACGGCAGCGCCGAGGCGTGCCCGGCCCACGAGTCGAGGGCGACCGAGGCGACGAGGGCGCCGAGGGCCACCCGACTCGAGCGGGGAAGGCTGCGCGGTGCCGAGCGGCGACGTGCGGCGCCGCGTCGGGCGACGAGCAGCGCGGCGTAGGCGACGGCGAGGCAGCCGAGCCGCACGAGCCACAGCCGCCCCCACGAGCTGCCGAGCATGACGTCGTCGAGCGCGGAGACCCACGCCCCGGCCGAGGAGGTGCCGCCGAGCTGGGTGGCTGTCGTGACGACCGGCGCCACGACGGCCGCCGCGAGGGAGATCGTGGCCCCCAGGGCACCGGCCGTCAGCACCCGGCGTGCGGTGGCCGCCGCGGCGCCGCCGAGGACGGGGACAACCCGCCACAGCGCGAGCAGGGCCCCCAGGGCGAGCAGCGTGCCCCCGAGGTCGGCCGTGCGCAGTGCGACCGGGAGCAGCTCGGGCGCCGTGCTGTCGGCGGCCGGGATGCCGTCGGGCCGGAAGCCGCTGCCGAAGAGGACCGTGCCCCGCGTCGGGTGCCCGTCGGCGGCGACGACCGCCCAGGTGAGCGTGTAGGTGCCCCGCTCGAGGGGCGCGGAGGTGAGGTGCACGACGCGCCCGCCCTCGTCGACCGCCACGGTGAGCGGCACGTCCCCGGCGTCGCCGTGGAGGGAGAAGGTGCTCGCCGCCGTGGTGATCGCCTCTCCGTACCAGAGGGTCAGGGAGGTGCGGCCGGTCGCGACCATGCCCCCGTTCGGCGGGTCGGAACGCTCCAGCGTGGCGTGGGCCGAGGCGCTCGTCGCCACCCCGAGGAGGAGGGCGACGGCCACGAGGACCACCCGCAGCGCCCGCCCCACGGCCCGGGGACCCCGCGGCGCGGGGTGCGTCGCGGGGGCGGACCGGGCCGGCCCGGTCACGCCTGCGCCACCACGTGCTCGAGCCGGACGTCGTCGACGATGATCGTCACCTTGGTGCCGTCCCTGATGGCGTTGCGGGTGTTGGCCATGATGAAGAAGTAGGTGCCCCCGAGGTTGAGCTCGGCCTTGTGGTTGTGCGGCCGCGAGAGGAGCGCCAGCGTCGCGCCGGTGTCCTCGGCGACGAGGATCGGCCGCTTGTCGTCCTGGTGCAGCAGGAGACTGGCCTTGTCGGGGTCGACGACCTGGTAGCGGAGCTCGATCATCCCGCCGCCACCGGTGACCCCCACCAGGGTGATCTTGGCGCCGGTGCGAGCCGCGAACTCCTGTGCCGAGACGGCTTCGGTGCCCGAGCGCACGTCGTCGGCCCGCGCCATCGCGGCCCGGACGCCGAACGTGCCCACGAGGGCCACGACGAGCAGCACGGCCGCGAGGACGAGCCGACGACGCCCGCGCCGGAGCGGCGCGGCCGGAGCCGAGGGGGCCGGTGCGGTGAGTGTTCCGGTGCTCATGGTGGTCCTCTCTGGTCGGGACGCCGGTCGCGCGTCGTCGCGCGACCGGCGTCCCGGGTCAGGGTCAGGGCAGGTCGAAGGCGTTCACGTCGCCGGCCGCGGCCCCGAGGCCGTGGGTCGACCCGTCGAAGTACAGCTGCCAGATGCCGTTGGTCCGGCGGATCACGTCCTCGTCCCGCACGACGCCCAGGCCGGTGACCTGGGTGCTCGTCGCCGCTACCGAGAACGCCATGTCCTTGCTGTTGACCCAGACGAAGCCGTCGACGTTGGCGTTGTCGCGCAGACCGATCCGGCTGACGTCGACCGCCCGGGTGTACGAGCGGCCACCGTTCCATCGGTAGATGTCGGACGCGTTCTCCGCACCGGCGAGCCGCGGCAGCGCCGCGCCGTTGCTCTGCGAGAAGTAGAGCTTGCCACCACTGACGTTGATCGCGTCGATGTTGGTGTTGCCCACTCCTCGCACGCTGCCGTCGAAGTACATCGCCCACCGGCTGCCCGTCCAGAGCACGACGTCGCGCGGCTGCACGGTGCCGAGTCCGGGGAGACGGACGTTGCCGGAGAAGGAGACGTAGAACCGGGTGGCGCTGACGCTGCTGAACCCGTCGATGCGGGCCGAGCTCGGCACGCGGTAGGGCGCGGCGTTGAGGCGCAGTGCCCGCCCGGCGGCCGTCCCGTCCCAGAAGAACACGTCCGTGGTCCTTGCCGTCCCGCTGGCTCCCGTCGGGTTGACGGCGCCGAGGGTGGAGAGGAACAGGGGACCGGTGACCCGGAAGGTCGTGGACCTGGTCCTCGTGTTGCCGGCGCCGTCACGGACCCGGAGGACCGCCGTGGTGTTCCCGCGGTCGGGCAGGCCCGCCGTGCTCACAGCGGTCGAGAACGAGCCGTCGGCCGCCCGCGTCACGGGGGTGCCGTGGCCGACCCCCGGATCGGTGCCCAGGTAGATCTCCATGAGGGCGAAGCCGGACGGGTCGTCGGCGATCGTGCCGTTGACGGTGACCGTCGCGGCCCCACGGGTGGGGTTCGGGTTCACGGAGAGCGCACCCAGGACCGGTGCGGTCTTGTCGACCGTGATGGTGACCGACTCGGTGCCACCCCAGTTTCCGGCCGCGTCACGACCGTGGACGAGGACCGTGTGGGGTCCTTCGCTCCACAGCCGCACCGTCGCCAGGGGGATGTCCAGGTAGACGTTCTCGGTCGGCCCGCTGAACGCGCCGTCCGCGACCTCCATCGGGACGCCCTTGCCGTAGGTCGGGGCGGGGTCGCCCGGCTTGACGTCGACGAAGGCCTCGGCCTTGACGATGGGGCTCTGCACCTCACCGAACGTGCCGCCGCTCGTCCCGGACACCGCGTCCTCGAGCGTCGCGACGACCCGGACGGCCGGGGAGGACCCGTTGACCGGCAGGGTGCCGTTGTTCGGGTTCGGGGAGACCGAGGTGCTCGTGACGCCGGGGCCCTTGGTGTCGACCACGAGGAGGATCTGCGACGCCGGGCCGGCGTTGCCCGCCGAGTCCTCCGTCGAGACGTAGACGGTGTGCGTGCCGTCGTCGAGTCCCACGACCGTCGCCGCCGGGATCTTGCCCGACAGCGCGGCCACGGGGCCGGTGGTGTCGAGGTCCAGCTGCGGGGAGGTGGCGGTCGGGGGGCGTCGAGCGACCAGCGGCCGCCCGTCACTGCGTGGTTGCCCGAGGCCGAGTCGTCACCGGTCGCCCCGATGGCGACGTCGGACGTCCCGTTCGTGCGGTCCGGGGTCAGCGTGAGCCCCGTGGTGGTGGGGCCGACGACGTCGTTGCCGACGACGAGGACCGAGCTCCACGGGCCGACGTTGCCCGCGCCGTCCGTGCCGCGCACGTACACGACGTGCTGGCCGGAGGCGATGGCGACGTCCGCGGTGGCGTCGACGGACTCGGGTGCCGAACGTGCCGTCCATCGGGGCACCCGTACCGACGACGGTGTCGAGCAGCCACTCGGCGCTCGCCACGGTGCCGCCGCCGGTCGCCGCGTCGCTGAAGGTGGCCGACAGGGTCGCCGGCGTCCCAGGCGACGTCGCTGGCCACGGGGCCGACCGTGTCGTCGGTTCCGCCCGAACCGGCGACCTGGATGAAGGTGAGCATGCCACCGGCGGTGCCGGCGTTGGTGTTGCGCAGCCCGAGGTTGGCCTCGTACAACGCCACCTTGCGGTCGACGGTCGTGGCGGGCACCGTGACGATCGCGTCGGCGGTCTGGCCGGGGCCGAAGGTGTCGGCCACGAGCGTACGGGCGAGGTCGCCGCCGCCGTTGGCCAGCCGGTTGCCGTCGTAGGCGACGACGCGCTGCTCGGCCCCGAGCACCCCCATCGAGTGGTAGGAGACCCGGCGTTGACCCAGCGCAGCAGCACGCGGTCACCCCCGTCGGCCGCGATGGACGGGATGTCCGGGTGGGGCTGGCCGTTCACGAGCGTCCAGCGCGGGGCGAAGTTCCGCATGTCGAACGCCGACGGGTCCGCCGAGGTGTTGAGCGCGGGGTCGACCTCGCTGAGGACGAGCACCTGCTCCTTCTCGAAGGCGGTCTCGGCGTCGTAGGCCTGGCCGGCGGAGGCCGGCTTGACGACGAGGGCGCCGTACAGGCCCATCGCCACCTGGTGCTGGTGGTTCTTGGTCAGGCCCGCCTCGTAGAGGTAGGTGCCCGCGCGGCTGGCGGTGAAGGTGTACGTCGCCGTGTACGTCTCCGTGGCGGTCTTGGCGGCGGCGCCGGTGGTGTCCGGCACGAGCGGCTGGCCACCGAGGTACAGCGACGTCGACTCGGCAAGGGTGTTGTGCAGGTGGATGGTCACCTCGTCGCCGACGGTCACGGTGAGCGTCGGGCCGCCCGGCGCGGTCACGGGACCGCAGGGGGTGTCGGGTGCGGTGCGCAGGCAGTAGCCGAGCACCGGCACGGACGTCGTCGTCCCACCCTTCGCGGGAAGGCTGACCGACCCCGTCGTGGCCTCGAGGTCGATGCCGACGGTGTCGGCACGTGCCGACCCGGCCGGCCCGACCATCAGGGCGAGGAGGGTCAAGGCCCCTCCGGCTGCCGCCGAGAGAGCGGCCGTACGCAGGTTCTTCGTCATCGTCGTCCCCTCTCTCACTGGCAGGTGTTGGGCTCGGGCGGCTCGATCCGCATGTACGTGATCGGTCCGGTCATGTTCACGCCCCAGCTGGTGATCTGGAACAGGGCGTGGTTGTGCGAGATGATGTAGAACTCACCGCACTGGTTGAGCGTCTGCACGCCCGGTGGCAGGTTCTCGGTCTTCCCGAGGTACGGGCTGCCGCTGTAGAACGTGCCGACCACCTGGTTGGCGAGGCTGGGACGGGACCGTCACCGGCTTCTGACCCTTGGCGAGGTCGGTGCCGTAGTTCTCCGCGTCGTGCCAGGCGAAGAGGACGTCCCAGGTCTGACCGGGGCCGATGTTGATGGCGAACTTCTCCATCGACATGTCGTTGGCCCCGTTGGTCACTGGTGCCCGTCACGGCCGACGACGAGGCCGTTGTTGCCGTGCGGGTGGAACGGGTAGTCCTCGCTGCCGACGCTGAGGTAGCGGGCCATCCCCGGGAGGGGGTGGGCTGGCGTCCTGCAGGGCTTGACCGTGGCCAGCGATCCGTAGGGCTGCGACGGCAGCCACGATGCGTAGTTGTCGGCAATGCTGTCGGGGTAGCCCCGGCCGTTGATCAGCCAGTAGCGCGCCTTGTAGTTGTTCATGTTGAACGTCTTGCCCTGCTCGACCGCAGCGTGCTGGAACGGGTCGATCTCCGAGAGCAGCACCATGAACTCCTCGTTCTTGGTGAACTGCGTGTCGACCGAGTCGTAGGCCTGGCCGACCGGTGACGCCTCGGTGTCCGATGCCGGCCGGACGATGAGGGCCCCGAACAGGCCCATCCGGACCTGGGTCTCGGGGTCGGTGCCCGACTCGTAGAGGAACGTGCCCGCGTGGTCGGCGGTGAACGTGTAGGTCACCGTTCCCGTCTGCGCGACCGCCGGCGGAGCGAGGCTCGTCATGAAGCCGTCGCCGTCGACGACCGGCTGCGACGGCATTCCGTCGGCCAGGACCTCGTGCTGCCCCGGGAAGACGATCGAGGCGTCGACGTCGAGGGTGTTGTGGAGGATCACGGTCACCGCGTCGCCCTCGTGCACGCACAGGACCGGGCCCGGGTGCTGGAAGTCGTCGAAGCCGTTGGAGTACCCCCACATGAAGGAGGTGTTGCCGTCGGGGAGGTCGATGTAGCCCGTCCGGGTGGTGAGGTCGAACACCGGCTGGCCGGCGGAGGACTCGGGCCCCCGTTCGTGCAGACGATGCCGTTCTTGTTCGGCGCGGCGGCGGTCGCCGGGGCGATCGTCGTGGCCGCCGAGGTGCCGAGGGCGACGGCCGCACCGACCGCGAGGGTCAGGCCGCGGCGCAGTGCCCGTCGGGCGGGGCTGGTCGAGGTGGTCATGGCTCAGATCCCCCAGTCGTTCGGGAAGGCCTGCGGGTCTGGTGGGCTTCCTGGCGGGTAGACGTGGATCTCCGTCGTCTGCCCCCCGAAGCCGGCGTCCGGCTCGAGGTTGTTGGACCGCGCGAAGGACCGGTTGTAGAGGTAGTACACGTCCGGCCCGCTGCCGCCGGAGTGCGTCGGCGCGGTGAAGAGGATGTCGTAGCTCTCCCCCGGGCCGATGTTGAGCGTGTCGGTCTCGTAGGACGAGTCGTTGCCACCGCGGCCACGCATCGGCGTGGCGTCGCGGCCGACGACCCGCATCCGGATCCCGGTGATGGTCATCGCCGACTCCCGGAAGCCCAGGTTCGCGAACCGGAGGGCGACGCGCTCGCCCTCGGCGCAGGTGACGAGCGAGGAGATCGGCTGGTACTGCAGCTCGGGGTGGCCCTCTGGGGCGATGAGGTTTCCGTCGGCGTCGAAGACGGGGTGGTCCGGGTCGTCCGTCGGCGCGAACGCGTTGACGCCCGGGCCGTTCGGCGCCGTGGTGTCGGGGTACACCCGCCCGTTGAGCAGGGCGAAGTCGGCCCGGTAGTCGCTCCACTCCGGAAGCTGGATGTGCGCGTCGGCCCAGTGGGCCTCCGCCCAGACCTCGGAGAGGAACATCGAGAACTCGCGGTCGTAGGCCGTCGACGCGGTGTCGTCGAGGGCGACGCCGTCGTTGTAGACGTAGCCCATGGGCGCGGCCGTGTCCGTGTTCCCGCCGAGGCGCGCGACCGGGGCTCCGGCGGCGTTGCCCGTCTTGTTCTGCAGCGGGCGGACGAACACCATGCCGGTCATGCCCATGTGGACGTGCTCGACGTCCTCGACGTGGCAGTGGAACATGTACGTCCCGGCCTCGTGCGGTCGGTACACGTACGTGAACTCGCGCCCGGCCGGCACCGAGACCGAGCCGGTGGGCTCGCCGTCGAAGAACGGGATGACGTTGCGGAAGCCGTGCCAGTGCAGCGTGTGGGCGTCGAAGAGGTCCGGTCGCAGGTGCAGGCCGAGGTTGGTCAGCTGCACCCGGAACTCGTTGGCCTCGTTGCCGTCGTACTGGTCGACCCAGAACAGCGGTGCCGAGTGCTGCGCCTGGTACTTCTGGTTCAGCCGCTGGGTGTCGGTCATCCCGGTGACGTTGCGGAACCCGAAGATGTACGTCGTGAGGTCGGACGTCGTCCCGTCGGGGTCCGGGTGCGGGGGGGCCAGCTTGTCCGGGTGGAACGGTGCGATCGGCGGGTCCTTCGGCAGGTGGATCCAGCCGTCGGTGCCGGCGAGGTAGAGGTTTGCCGGGCCCGTCGCCGCGACGGCCTGCTCGGGGAGCAGCACCTTCCCGGCCCAGGAGCCGACCCCGGCCACCACGGCCGCGCTCCCCGTGAGTCCGAGCGCCCGCCGCCGGCTCAGTCGGAGCCGGCCGGCCCCGTCGTCCCCGGTGGTGGTGGCCTCGGCAACGTCCCTGCTGCGTTGCGTGTCGGCGGTGGTCATCGCGTTCCCCTGCTCATGAGTGGTGACCTCTGGGTGTTGATGCGCGCCCCCCGCAGGAGCGGTGCGGCGCCGGCGGGTGCCGTCGTGGTGCCCGGGATCGAGAAGGCGTCGATGTCGAGCCCGTTGGTGGTCAGGCTGTGTGACGTGCCGTCGAACCAGACGGTCCAGGTGCCGTTCGTGTACTCGAGGACGTCCTCGTCCTGGGCGGTGATCCCGCCCGGGCCGGTGATCGTCACGTTGCTCGCGAACGAGAACCAGAAGTGGGTCGGGCTGTCGTAGACCGCTCCGTCGACCTGGGCGCTGCCGGGGACGCGGTGTGTCGAGGCGTCCCAGACCCGGGCGTAGCTGGAGCCGTTCCAGCGGTAGACGTCGGCGTCGTCGCCCGACCCTCCGGCCCCGGGTGGGGTGGAGTTCCCCGCGGTGGAGAAGTAGAGGACTCCGCTCCTCACCGAGATCGCGTCGATGTCGAGGTTGCCGTTGCCGCCCAGGCCGTGGGCACTGCCGTCGAACCACAGCGACCAGGTGCCGTTGTTGTAGTAGGCGACGTCCTCGTCCTGGACGGAGCTGAGCCCCGGCAGGTTGACGCTGCTGTCCGAGAACGACACGTAGAAGTGCGTGGCGTCCACGACGGCCAGGCCGTCGACGTTCACCCCGTTGGGGACTCCCGGTCGCGGACCGGACTGGAGGTTGACCAGCCGGCTGTAGCTGTTGGTCGTCCCCGTGTACTGGTGGATGTCCGAGGCGTCCGCGGTCTGGCTGACGCCGGGGATGGTGCCGGTGCCCGCGATGGAGAACTGGAAGGTCGGGGCCGGCGGCGGGGGCGGCGGCGTGCTTCCGCTGCCGACCTCGTCGGCGCCGGCGTCGTAGCCGCCACCGGCGGGCCGGATGTCGCCGTCGATGTCGACCGTGGGGGCGGCCACCGCGCCGAGGGAACTGGCGCCGATGTTGCACGCCGGCGATGCCCCGGTACCGCAGCCACTGAGGTGGTAGTCACCCATGAGGTCGGCCGGCACCTCGACCACCGAGACGTTCGCGTCGACGAACGCCGGGTTCTGGCGCCAGGTGGCGAAGGACACCGAGATCGGCCACGTGGTGACGACCTTGGGGTCGGTGTGCCGGTTCGTGCCGCTGTCCGTGTAGGGCCGCTGCGCGGGGTCCTGCTGGATCACCGAGTTGACCGGGGCCAGGACCATCGCCGGGTCGAGCGACCCGACGTCCCAGGTGTCGACGTCCGCGGCGCCGCCGAGGCCGATGCCGCCCACGGTGGTGCCGTTGCGGGTGCCGGCCCGGTTGTTCCACAGGACGTTGTTGAACATGACCGGCGGGCTGTACTGCGGCGTACCCGGGAGGGTCGCCCTCAGCTGGTCGCTGTTCGCGCCGGCCGCGATGCCGGACGGTGCCGGCTGGCCGTTGGACGTCACGGCGGTGGCCGTCGTGATGTTGTCCATGATCGTGTTGTTGACGATCCGGACGTTCGGTGCGTCGTCGATCGCGATGCCGGCACCCTCGTGGGTCGACACGTTGCTCGTGATGACGTTGTTGCGGACGTTCATCGGGTAGTTCCCCGCCATGAGGAACCGGATGGCGCCGCCGTCGTCGTTGGCCAGGTTGCCCTGGATCTCGTTGGCGTCGATGTCGACCGCGCCACTGCCGTGCGAGAGCCCGTTCGGGTCGGCCGGCAGCGCGCCGGCGACCATGATGCCCGCGCCCTCGTCGTTGGAGTTGTTGAGGGTGATGCGGTTGTCGTGGATCCGGCCGCCCGGGCTGTAGCCGAGGTGGCTGACGCCCGCTCCGTACTCCAGGGAGAAGTTGCCGCAGATGTCGTTGCCTGCGACCTCGTAGCCGTCGGCGCCCGCGAAGAGGCCGATGGCCCCGGCGTAGTTGGTGCCGGCGTTCTGGACGATCCGGTTGTTGGCGATCCGCACGTGCTCGTTGTGCTGGTTCTCGTCGGACCCGGTGAGGTCAGGGGTGCCGACGCGGATGGTGCCGTAACCGCCGCCGTTGTTCTCGACGACGTTGTTGGTCACCTGGAGCTCGCGGACGTAGGCGTTGGCGAAGATCGCCCCGCCCTGGGTGACGATGTTCGGCGGGAGGCCCGTGGGCTGACCGGTGAGGTCGTTGATGTTGCCCGGGAAGCCCTGCTGGTCACCGCCGCGCAGGTCGAACCCGTCGATCGACGGCTTGAAGCCGGCGTTCAGCGGGTACTGCCGCACGCTCGAGCCGTTGCCCGACGAGCCGAGCAGGTAGATCACGGCGCCGTCGCTGACGGTCTGGTTGCCGGACCAGGTGAGGCCGCCGACCTTGGTGAACCAGTCGGTCGCGAGGTCGGTGTCACCACCGAACGCCGCACCGTCGACGACCGAGCCCGGGACGTACGTGCTCGAGGTTCCGCTGCCCTGGAAGCCACCGGAGCCCACGCCCTGGAGCTTGACCGGGCCGGTCACCACGAGGTTCTCGTAGTAGGCACCCCGGGGGTTGCCGGTCGACGGGGTGTTCGGGTAGACGACCACGACGGTGTTGCCCGCGTCCCTGCCGGTCACGGCGTCGTCGAGGGCGTTCTGGATCGCGTGGCTGACGCCGAGCGCCGACTGGCTGATCGTGCTGGTCGGGTCGTAGCGGGCACTGCGACCGGGACCCACCTCGAGGATCCGCGGCTGGTAGGACGACGACGGCGACGTGGCGCCGGTGACGTGGATCGTGACGCCGGCGACGCTCGAGAGCCCGTTGGCCCCGGTGACCGTCAGCTGCAGCGGGCCGCCCGGGATCTGCCCGGAGCCGTAGCCGGCCGCCGGGACGTCGATCTGGACCTGGGTGTCGCTCCAGGTGCCCGACACGACCGAGACCTGCCTGGTCCCGAGGGTGACCTTGCCCGGTGCGGTGCCGAAACCGCGCCCCTTGAGCGTGAGCCGACGCGACCCCGTGGTCGTGTCAGTGGAGCGCACAACCGGCTTGTTCACCGAGAACACCTGCGGGCGAACAGGGTTGACGTAGCACTGGACAGTGGTCGGGCTCGTGCCCGGGGTGCCGAGGCTGACGCCCACCTGGGTCGGCGCGAGGTCGGTGGGGATGGTGACCCCGGGGGTCGCCTCGAACTCGGTGGCGATGGTCCGGAACCGCGGGTTGAAGTCGGCGTTCAGCGCCCCGGGGACACCGGGGTCGTTGCCGACGAAGCGGTACATGTTCTGACAGACACCGGACGGCGTCGGGCAGTTGATGTGGTCGGTCGACGGCATGAGCACGTCGTAGAACCCGTTGTAGTCCGAGTGCGCCGTGTACTTCAGGTCGTTGGCGAAGTCGTAGATGCCGACCGGTGCGTTCGGCAGGCCGGCCTTGTCACCGAAGAGCACGGTGCGCTTGTCGGTCGAGTAGTTCAGGTCGTCGACGACCAGGCCACGCAGGCGGGACGGGATCGGGACGTCGGTGAAGACGTTGAACATCGGCACGATGGACTTGCCGTTGTTGAGACCGACGAGCTTGGTGTCGCACTTGGGCTTGACCATGCCCTCGTAGGGCGAGCCGCCCATGTCGACGAACGGCGGGTTGTGAACGGGGTCGCTCATGCCGACCGACACACCGCTCGGCAGGCCGTTGAGGCCGGTGCCGATCTTCTCCGAGTAGCCGTCGGTGGCGTCGCCCTCGACGTCGACGGTGTGCAGCGCGCCGACACAGGCCGGCGGCGGCACCTGCGGGACCACCTGGTCGCCGCGGCCGACGTTGATGTCCTCCTCGCCGGTCACCTGGTACATCGGACGCCCGCTGGCGTCCTTGGGGATGTCGAGGGAGACGAGGTAGTCGCCGGCGGCGAGAGGTGCGAACTGGCCTCCGTTGCAGACCGGGTCGGCCGGGTGGGAGGCGTCGAGGGTGCCGGTGCATCCGTCGCCGAACCCGTAGTTGCCGTCGACGGCCGCACCGAAGTTGGCGTCCGGCGTCCCCTGGTCGGTGGAGTAGGTGCCGATCTGGACGCCCTGGACCAGGGCCGAGATGCACTCGCCGTCACCCTCCTGGTTGGTGACCAGCACGTTCTCGTCCGTGCCGTGCTCGAAGGCGTTGCCGTCGGCGTCGCGCGCGGTGCACCCCGTCGGCCGGCTCCAGTGCTCGGAGAGGTAGGAGTTGAGCAGCTTGCCCTTGGCGTAGGAGCCGTCGGGGGCGAGCTGGTAGGTGTCCGTGCTGTCACACGGCTTGCTGCCGTCCGTCGGGCAGTCGAGGGGGGCGTAGAGCTTGACCGGGACGTTGGAGACTCCGGGCTGCCAGTCCTCGGCCGCGGCGTACTGGGGGTCGAGCTCGTTGCGCGTGGTGTCGTAGGAGATCGAGCCGACGATGCCGCCGTTGCGCGGGCCGCCGTTGCGACCGGTGGCGTCGTACTTCTGCACGCCCCAGTCGACGGTGCCCGAGAGGCCGATGATCGGCAGCACGCTGACGTCGACGCCGGCGCCGAGCACCGTGGTCGGGGTGGGCTGGTTGTCGGTCTGGTAGGTGACGCCGGTCGTGTAGAAGTTGTCGGAGTAGGCCTCCATGATGACCCACTCGGCGAGCGGGTAGGCGCTCTCGAACTCGTAGTAGCCCGAGGTGTCGGTGGACACGGCGGTCGAGCCGCGGTCCATGAGCGAGTTGTCCTTCTTGCGCAGGGTGAGCGGGAACTGCGAGACACCCTGCTCACCGGGGTCGCGCTTGCCGTTCTTGTTCGCGTCGAGGAACACGTGCCCGGAGAGCGGGGTCCACCAGCCGTTGAGCGGGAGCTGCTTGAGGTCGACGGTCTCGCCGTTGCTGACGCTGACCTGCGTCAGCTGGAGGATGTAGTTCTGGGCCTCGTCCCACCACGTGAGCATGTAGTTGCCGTCGGGCACGTGCGGGATGGTGAAGGTGCCGTCGGAGCCGGCCCGGCCCACGTACACCGCCTGGTCGCCGTGGTCCAGGTCGTTGAGCGAGAGGAGGGCGTCGGCGATCGGCTTGTCGAGCTTGCTGCCGACGCTGCCCCAGTACTGGTTGAAGCTGCCGCCGACGGGCGGGTAGTACTGCTTGACGCCGACGACGGTGCCGGTGATGGAGCCGGCCGCGGTGGACGTGGCGATGTCGCTGTGCGGGCGGACGAAGCCGAACTGCGGCGTCGGGACCGGCTCGCCGGCGAGGGTGAACTCGGTGTCGTAGCCGGTCGCACCCTCCATGAGCCAGGTGTCCCAGTCGTGGTTGCCCTCGAGGGTCGTGGTCTGGACCCAGTCCGACCCGTCGGGCGGCGTCACCGTCGTCGTGTAGCGGTTGGTGCCGAGGTGGGGGATGACGAGCATGCCCGTGTCGTCGGCGAAGCACTTGCCGCCGATGGCGTCGACGATCGGGTTGCCGTCGGCGTCGCGGCTCGTCCACGGGATCTGGTAGTTGGCGTCCTCACCCTGGTAGGTCGTGCACAGGGGGTTGCCGTAGACGTCGGTCGTGACCTCGCCGAGGATGTCGTTGATGTGACCCTGGAACCCGGTGACGGTGTGCCCTTGCCCGTCCCGCCTCGCCGTTGTCGATCGCGCCGTTGGTCGAGGCGCTGTCCTCGAACACCTGGGCCCGCAGCGTCGCGTCGACGAGCGGGTTGGGCTGCACGGTGACGCCGAGGACGGCCTTGCCGGGCTCGGTCTCCTCCATGGGGACGGTGAAGTGGACCCCGTCGATCTTGTACCCGTCGGCGAGGACGGTGATGAGGTAGCGGCCGTCGGGGAGGTTCAGGGTGTCCCCCCCGTCGAAGTCGAGGTTGGTGCCCTGCTGGTAGATCGGGGCGCCGGTGACCTCCTGGAGCGAGGCCCAGGGGCAGCTCGTCGGGTAGCCCTCGTCCTGGGGCGAACAGCCGGTGCCGGGCGCGGGAGCACCGATGGGGTCACCGGTGCCGGTGTTGTCCACGTTGATCATGTAGCGGAAGTCGGTCACCGCCTGCCCCTGGGTGACCGCGCCGCCGGGGAAGTGGGACTCCGCCCGGGCGCTGGTGACCTGCACCGAGATGGCGCTGGTCGTCGCGGCGTGCGCGGGCGCGGCCACCACCACCGGCACCGCGACGGCGGTGCCGGTGGCGATCGCGGCGGAGCCGACCATCGTCACCAGGCGTCGCACGAGCGACCCGGGTCGCCACAGGCGCAGCCCTGGCACCCCCCCTGACCGGGAGCCACGAGCCCTGCTGCGGAACCTCGTCGTGTCCGTGCCGGTGGCCTGGACGTGGTGGATCTCCTGCATACCGTTCACCCCTGCGTGTCGGTCGCGCCCCCTCTGCGGGCGCTCACGGGGACCATCAGACGGCCCAGCCCCCCTGCGCACCGAGCGAATGGGTCCTTTTGTCACGCAGGCGTGAGGCGTCGGTCAGTGAATGGTCAGGCCCAGGTCAGGTACTGGTCAGGAACGGATCACGACGCTGTCACGAAAGTGTCATGTTCATGAACCTCCACGGACGCCATCTGCGGAGTAATGCGCCCTCGACTTCATCGAACATGCCTGTACTGCAGCCGATTACGTCCAATCGACGGATCCCTCGCCGGCGCTCAGTGCTGGCCGATGGCCATGCCGGCGGGGGTATGAACGGGTCAAGAGATAGTCAGGTTGGGCTATGCCGGACGTCTGTCGGCGGTCAGGAAGGGCGTCGCGAGGGCACCCGTCGAAGCGAAACGACCACGCGGGGAGCGGTCGTTGGTGGGCATCGGAGGTCCCACGTCGACACCGAGCTCGGGGTGAGCACGCGAGGTCGGCCGTCTGCCGTGACCCGTCAGGACAGGATCATCGAGAAGTAGCCCCCGATCAGCGCGAGGACGGTCGTGAAGGCGCAGGCGACGGGGTAGGGGACGGCCGCGACGGAGCTGCCCGACCCCTCGAGGGTCGCGGTGAGGCCTGGCGTGCTGTTGCGTGCGCCCGTGGTGGCGCCGTCGGAGATCACCGAGCTGAGGCCGAACACCTTGATCCCGACCCAGAAGGCGACAAGCGGTGGCACGAGGGCTCCGGCGTTCCCGATGAGGGCGAGCCAGGTGATCGTGTCGCCGCCCAGGGCGTCGATGACGGTGAGGATTCCCACGAGGTAACCGGTCAGCATGGCCCGTTCGAGGTGGAGGACCTCCGACTTCATGGTCGGGAGGACGAGGCTGCCGCCCAGCTCCTCGGCCATCGAGCGCAGCGCCGCATCCGGCCCGGTCAACCGGAGCACGTCCCCCACCTGGACGTCGCTCGGGGTCCGAGAGGCAGCTCGACGCCGGAACGGAACAGGGCCTGCACGGTGACACCACCGACCACGACTTCACCGATCTGGGCGATGTTCCTGCCGCGCAGCGTCTTTGGGCCGACGTGCACGTCAGCCACCTCGAGGGGTACGTTCCGCGCGAGTCACCTGCGTTCGGGCAGTCACTCACAGCCAGACGTGCACCCCGGGACGGATGCGCCGCATCCCCAAAGCACCACCCCAGGAGTTCCGCGCGATGACGCCGTGCGGATGGCCTGGGTCCCCCAGGGCGGGAGACACGTTGCAGGTCGACTGACTATCGCGAGGTCCGAGGAGGGCTAGTCCGAGCCCCGACCCAGACCTTCGATCTTCGCGGATCGTGCGAACAGGTCGCGGATGCTCTGCCAGACAGCGGCTCGGGGCGCGTCGATCTTGAGTGCTCGGATGCATTCGTCGAGACGTTGCGGGCGATCTCGGAGGTGGCTGACCGCCTCGTCGAGGCTCTCGCCCACCGTCCTGCCGTACGCACCGACCGCCTTGTGCGTGCCGGCCTTCAGCGCGGTGGTGTCTGGCTTCATCATGGCCAGGTCGATGAGGTCGCGGCTGAACGTCGACGTGTCTGCCCAGCGGTCGTCGTTGGCGAGCAGCTTCGTTGCGACCTGGTCGGTGCGTGTCAGGATCCGTACGCCGCAGATCTCATCCTCTGGCGAGGGAGTGTCGAGGTCGATGCGGCCCTCGTGGATGATCTCGAACTTGATCGCAATTCCTGTGACGAGTACCGACGTCCGGATCCCGTAGCCGTCGACAGAGGGTGTTCGACCCAGCTCCAGTTCGCGTGTCGTCAGAGGATCGAGCCCGTGGTCCCTGACGATCTGGCGCATCTGCCGGTACGACTGCTGGTCGGAGATCAGGAAGTCGATGTCGACCGACTCGCGGAACTCACCGTTGCCGAGGACGATCGCGGTGCCGCCTCCGAACCAGCAGCGGTGCTCGGCCAGGAGCGGCGCGTCGAGCAGCGACAGCACCTCGGCCACCCGTTGGTGGTGTGGCCGCCTAAACAAGGAGCCTCCCGTTGCTGTAGGCGTCCGCGAGGTGCTGGATGAACGCCTTCTCGTCATCGGTGAGGGCGTCCTGGTCCAGGTGTCGCCAACCGCGTTCGTAGAGGTTCAGTGCCTCTGTCTCGGTGATGGTGGTGCCGGCGTCGGTCTGCCATGCCAGCGTGCGGAGGCCGGGGTAGTCGCCGACCGTGATCGTCGCCGGTTGTGCTGCCGGAGCGTCGAGAATCGGGACGACGAGGTGAAGTCCGAGTGCGGCGGCAGCGTTGACGTAGGCGCCGATCGTGACCGAGGGGTTCCCTGCCTCGATCCTGTGCAACGTGACACGCGAAACGCCAGCAGCTTCGGCACAGGCGACCACCGTGACACCGAGGGCCTTCCGGCGTTCGCGCAGCCGGGCGCCGAGGCGTTCGAGGTCCGCCTGTTGCTCAGGGCTCGTGTACGGGCTGGCGGCTGGCATGTTTCTCATTCTAGTCATATGGTTCAAAAAGTCAACAATGAGAAATACTTTACGCATCCTTCGATCACCGGCCACGACTCGGGCTCGCTACCCCCCAGAAGGTCGGGTCGCCGCTGATCTCGACCTGGTCGAGGAGCGCCTGAACGTTCTCGGTCAGGCACGTGCGCTTGCGCTCGTGGAACCCAGGTCGCCCTCGCGCCGATAGATGGCCCACCAGCAGGTGGACTGCGTGCAGCGCAGCCTCGGGCCCTCGCTCTCGCCCGGCGTGCGGACCATCTGCGGACCACAGACCCCCAGGACAACAACGTTCAACGCCTACTGGCGAGTCCCGGCGACCCTAGACGTTGAAGCGGAACTCGACGACGTCGCCGTCCTGCATGACGTAGTCCTTGCCCTCGATCCGGACCCGTCCGGCGCTGCGGGCCGCGGCCATCGAACCGAGGGTGTCGAGGTCGTCGAACCCGACGACCTCGGCCTTGATGAAGCCGCGCTGGAAGTCGGTGTGGATGACGCCGGCGGCCTGCGGAGCGGTCCAGCCCTGCCGGATCGTCCAGGCCCGCGACTCCTTCGGTCCGGCGGTGAGGTAGGTCTGCAGGCCCAGGGTGTGGAAGCCGACGCGCGCCAGCTGGTCGAGCCCGGACTCCTCGGCACCGAAGGACTCGAGCATCTCGGCCGCGTCCTCGGGAGACATCTCCATGAGGTCCATCTCGAGCTTGGCGTTGAGGAAGACCGCGTCGGCCGGTGCGACGAGGGCCGCGAGCCGCTCGTGGAGGGCCGTGTCGGCGAGCTGCTCCTCGTCGAGGTTGAAGACGTAGATGAACGGCTTGGTCGTCAGCAGCCCGAGACCCGCGGCCAGCCCGAGGTCGACCCCCGCGGCGGCGCCGTGCGCGTACAGGGTGTTCCCCTCCTCGAGGACCTTCTGCGCCGCGAGCGCGTTCTCCAGGAGCGGCTTGGACTCCTTCTTGATCCGCGCCTCCTTCTCGAGCCGGGCCACGGCCTTCTCGAGGGTCTGGAGGTCGGCGAGGACGAGCTCGGTGTGGATGGTCTCCATGTCGGACTCGGGCGAGACGGCGCCGTCGACGTGCACGACGTCGCCGTCCTCGAACGCGCGCACGACCTGGCAGATGGCGTCCGCCTCACGGATGTTCGCGAGGAACTTGTTGCCCAGCCCCTCCCCCTCGGACGCGCCGCGGACGATGCCCGCGATGTCGACGAAGGACACGGTGGCCGGGAGGATCTTCTCCGACCCGAAGATCTCGGCGAGGCGCGCGAGCCGGGCGTCGGGCAGGGGGACGACACCGACGTTGGGGTCGATCGTGGCGAACGGGTAGTTCGCGGCCAGGACGTCGTTCTTCGTCAGGGCGTTGAACATCGTCGACTTGCCGACGTTCGGCAGCCCGACGATTCCGATGGTGAGCGCCACGGCGCGTCCTCTCTCCGACCTCGGTCACGAATGCGCCGACCCGGGTGGCGCGACCACCCATCGTGCCGCACCCGGGGCGCCGGCCCGAAATCGTGGGTCGCACCCGGTGCCACCCTCAGGCGGGCGGGTCGCTGTTCTCGAGGTAGAGCGTCACGCCCGCGGGGACGTCGGCGACGGCCTCGAGCATCCGGGCCGTGTACGGCGCGACGTGGGCGGCGGCCGCGCCGGGCGCGACCCAGTGCGCGCCGGCGATCTCCCGGCGCAGGAACCGGGCCGGGTCGAGCTCGCCGTCGAAGACGCCGAGGTCGAAGAGGAAGAGGTGCGCGTCGTCCCAGCCCCGCCACGGCGGCAGCCAGTTGACCGCGACGAGGCCGCCGACCTCGACCGCGAGGCCGAGCTCCTCGTCGATCTCTCGGGCCACGGTGCCGGCAGGGGGCTCGCCCGGGTCGACGACGCCGCCGGGGAGGTCCCACTCCTTCTTGTACGACAGCTCGCAGAGGAGCACGTCACCGGCGGGGTTGCGGAGCAGGCCCTGGGCGATGTTGCGCTTCTTCGGGAGGCGGGCGTTGAGGATGGCGATCCGCCGGGCGCGCTCGCCCTCGGTCTCCTCACGTCGCGCCATGTCCTCGACCCTACGCGAGCGCAGCGAACGCCCGGCCGCCGAGCCGCTCCGTGAGGCGCGCGACGACGAAGGCCGCGTTCTCGGCCCGCACCTCGGCGGGGACCGGCGGCAGGAAGTCGTCCCAGTCGACCATGAACGACCCGAACACGAGGGGCAGCCGTGCGGGCCGCGCGAGGAACCACCAGTGGGCGTGGACGCCGCCGTCGCCGATCCGCATCACGTGGCAGCGGCCCACGCTCGGCAGCTCCTCGACCGCGGCGACGAGCGCCACGTGGAGGCGTCCGAACGCGCCGGCGAGGTCGTCGCCCATCTCGGGCACGTCGAGGTGCTCGCGGGTGACCACCGAGAGCATGAGCGGCGAGCCGGACGGTGGCGCCACCTTGACGAGGAAGTGCTCGTCCTCCCAGACCACGCCCCAGGGCTCGGCGGGGCCCCTCACCGGCGGTCGGGTGCACGAGCACGACCCCGGGTCCTCACCGTCGCGGACCCGCTCGTCGCCGGGTACCGGACCGGGCTTGAGGCGGAGCCCCTCGACCTCGAAGGGGAAGACGTCCCACGCGATGACGCCCTCGGGGTCCAGGGCCAGGCGCCCGTCGGGGTCCTGGGCGGCGGCGATGCGGGCGGCGTACTCGGCGGCGCTCTCGGGCATGGCCGCGAGCCTACGGTCAGCCCGCGAGCGCCTTCTCGATGGCGCCGGTGAGCTTCTCGGGCTTGGTGCTGGACCCGAAGCGCCTGATGACCCGGCCGTCCCGGCCGACGAGGAACTTGGTGAAGTTCCACTTGATCTTCTCGCTGCCCAGGGCACCCCTGGCCTCCGTGCGGAGCCACGCGAAGAGGGGGTCGGCGTGCTCGCCGTTGACCTCGACCTTGTCGAACATCGGGAACGTCACGCCGTGGTTGACCCGACAGAACTCGCCGATCTCCTCGGCGCTGCCCGGCTCCTGCCCGCCGAACTGGTTGCAGGGGAAGCCGAGGACGACGAGGCCGCGGTCCCTGTACTCCTGCCACAGCTGCTCGAGGCCGTCGTACTGGGGGGTGAAGCCGCACTGCGACGCGGTGTTGACGACGAGCACGACCTGCCCGGCGTAGTCGTCGAGGTTCTGGGGCGCCCCCGACAGGGTCGTGGCGGAGAAGTCCTGGAGCACGGTCACGAGGGGGTCCCTTCCGGCGGTGGGTGCGCAGGGGTGCGCGTCGTCAGCCGGTGTTCGGACCCGCGGCGCGCCGCGGATTGCCCGGCCCTGTCGGTGCCCGGTGCGAGCATCACGTCATGGACGCATGGGTGTGGGGCGTGGTCGGGCTCGTGGCCGGGGTGGCCGCAGCGGTCTCCGTGGGGCGGCTGGTGCTCGCGGCGCGCGTGGCCGCGGTGGGGACCGAGCGTGACCTCCTGCGCGAGCGCGTGGTCGACCTCGAGACCTCCCTCGCCGAGGACCTCGAGACCGCGGCCCTCCTGGCACCGCTCAAGGACGCCCTCGTGCGGGTCGAGGGGCACGTCACCCACCTCGAGCGCGACCGGGTCGAGCAGTTCGGCTCGCTGCGCACGGTGCTGGCCCGGGTCGAGGCCGAGACGCACGACCTCGGGCGGGCCACCTCCTCCCTCGCCGGCTCGCTGCGCTCCTCGTCGGTGCGCGGGGCGTGGGGCGAGGTGCAGCTGCGCCGGGTCCTCGAGGCCTCGGGCATGCTCGCCCGCTGCGACTTCGACGAGCAGGTGGGCGGCGTGGGCGCGCACGACCGCCGGGTCCGGCCCGACGTCGTGGTGCGCCTCCCGGGGGGCAAGTCGCTCGTCATCGACGCCAAGGCGCCGATGACCCACTTCCTCGACGCCCAGGCCGACGACCTCCCGGACGACGAGCGCGACGCCCTGCTCGCCCGGCACGCCGCCGCGCTGGCCGGCCACGTCGGCGTCCTGTCGGGCAAGGAGTACTGGTCCGCGTTCCGCGACGGCCCGGAGCTGGTCGTCTGCTTCGTGCCCAGCGACGCGATGCTCGGTGCGGCCCTGGCCGCGCGGCCGAGCCTGCACGAGAGCGCCCTCCGCCAGCGGGTCGTGCTCGTCGGGCCCGGCGCCCTGCTCGCCCTGCTGCGCACCGTGGCCTTCACCTGGCAGCAGGACGCGCTGTCCGCGAGCGCCCGCGAGCTGCTCGACCTGGGCCGCGAGCTGCACGCCCGGCTCGGCACCCTCGGCGCCCACACGGCCAAGGTCGGGCGCAGCCTGCAGAGCAGCGTCGAGGCCTACAACGCCATGGTCGGCGCCCTGGAGTCGCGGGTGCTCGTCACCGCCCGGCGGATGCGCGACCTCGACGTCGTCACCGACGACCTCGAGGTGCTCGAGCCGGTCCGGACGGGGCCGCGCCCGCTCACCGCCCAGGAGCTCATCGACGCGGTGACGGCCGAGGACGAGCGGCCCGAGCTCGTCCTCGACGTCGAGGTCGCCGACCCCGGCGACCCGCGGCGCGAGGTCGGATGAGCGGCGCACCGCACCGCGCCCTCACGGCGGCCGGCGTCGGTGCCACCGTCGCCGCCGGTGCGGCGGTGCTGGCCGCCCGGCAGCCGCCCCTGCTGGCTCGCGCCCTGTCCCACCAGCAGCGCGTGCTGTTCCAGGTGCGCACCCGGGCCCCCGAGGTGGCGCTGACCTTCGACGACGGGCCGCACCCGACCCTGACGCCGGCCGTCCTCGACGTCCTCGCGCGCCACGACGCCCGGGCGACGTTCTTCCTGCTCGGCGGCCGCGTCGAGGAGCACCCCGACGCCGCGCGGGCGCTCGTCGCGGCCGGCCACGAGCCGGGCAACCACGGCTGGGCCGACGAGCCCGCCGTGCTGCGGTCGAGGGCGCGGTACCGGCGCAGCCTCGACCGGACCTCGGCGGCGATCCGCGCCGCCACGGGGGTCGCCCCCACCCTCACCCGGCCGGGGTCGGGCCTGGTCCGCCCCGCCCAGGTGCGTGACGCCACCGCCCTCGGGATGCGGACCGTCCTCGGGTCGGTCGCGGTCCCCGACGCCGAGGTGCGCGACGTCGGGGTCGCGGTCCGGTTCGTCCTCGACCGCGTGCGGCCCGGGTCGGTCGTCGTCCTCCACGAGGGCCTGCAGGCCCGGCACCGCGTCGTCGACCTCCTCGAGGGGCTGCTCCCCGAGCTGTCCGAGCGCGGCTACCGGTGCCTCACGGTGAGCGAGGTCCTCGCCAGGGCCGGTGGGGCCCCGAGGGACTAGACGCCGGCCGACGCAGCGGAGACGGGCGGACCTCCGGGTCGGGGTCGCTCAGTGCAGCGAGCCGGCCTCGGCGAACGAGCCGTCGTGGCGCATCGTGTCGGACATGCCGGCCGCCTTGAGGTCGCGGCGGATGTCGCTGGGCAGGGCGAACACGATGGACTCCTCGGCGGCCGTCACGGCCGAGACGTCCTCGAAGCCGAGACGGGCGAGGTGGTCGAGCACGTCGCGGACGAGGATCTCGGGCACCGAGGCGCCCGAGGTGACCCCGACCGTCCCGACGCCCTCGAGCCAGGCGTCGTCGATCTCCGCCGCGTAGTCGACGAGGTGACCCGCGCGGGAGCCGTGCTCGAGCGCGACCTCGACGAGGCGCACCGAGTTGGACGAGTTGCGCGAGCCGACGACGAGCATGAGGTCGCACTCGGCCGCCATCTGCTTGACCGCGAGCTGGCGGTTCTGCGTGGCGTAGCAGATGTCGTCGCTCGGCGGGTCCTGCAGGCTCGGGAACCGCTCACGCAGCCGGCGCACCGTCTCCATGGTCTCGTCGACCGAGAGCGTGGTCTGCGACAGCCAGACCACCTTCTCGGGGTCGCGCACGACGACGTTCGCGACGTCACCGGGGCCGTCGACGAGCTGGATGTGCTCGGGCGCCTCCCCCGCGGTGCCGACGACCTCCTCGTGACCGTCGTGGCCGATGAGCAGGATGTCGTAGTCGCTGCCGGCGAAGCGGACGGCCTCGCGGTGCACCTTGGTGACGAGGGGGCAGGTGGCGTCGATCGTGCGCAGGCCCAGGGCTCGGGCCTCGTCGTGCACGACGGGAGCCACCCCGTGCGCCGACAGGACGACGGTGGCGCCCTCGGGCACCTCGTCGGTCTCCTCGACGAAGACCGCGCCGCGCTTCTCCAGGGTGGTGACGACGTGCTTGTTGTGGACGATCTGCTTGCGCACGTACACCGGCGCCCCGTAGAGCTCGAGGGCCTTCTCGACGGTGACGACGGCCCGGTCGACCCCCGCGCAGTAGCCGCGGGGGGCCGCGAGGAGCACGCGCTTCGGGGAGTCAGCCATGCCTCCATCGTAGGTCGGGCGGCCCCTCGACCCGAATCGCGTCGGGGGCGCTGACACCGGACGTGCCTCCCGGGGCGCTGACACCCGAGGTGCCTAGAGTTCCCCCATGACCACCCCGTCGCGGCCCACGCTGCCCGAGCGCGCCGTCGACACCTCGGCCGAGCACCCGTGGCCGGTGCGGCTGCTCTCGATGAAGATCGGCGAGTACGTCGAGAAGATGTCGGTGCTGTGGGTCGAGGGCCAGGTCGTGCAGCTCACCCGGCGTCCCGGCGCACGGACGGCCTACCTGACGCTGCGCGACCCCGACGTCGACATGAGCCTGTCCTGCTCGGTGCACGTCAACGCGCTCGACGCGATGCCCGGCCCGCTCGCCGAGGGGGCGCGGGTGGTCCTCCAGGCCAAGCCGGCGTTCTGGAGCCAGCGCGGCTCGCTCGTCCTCGACGCCCGCCAGATCCGGCCGGTCGGGGTGGGCGAGCTGCTGGCCCGGCTCGAGTACCTCAAGCGCCACCTGGCCCAGGAGGGCCTCTTCGACCGCGACCGCAAGCGCCCGCTGCCGTTCCTGCCGCGCCGCATCGGGCTGGTCTGCGGCCGGGCCAGCGCCGCCGAGAAGGACGTCGTCGAGAACACCCTGCGGCGCTGGCCGAGCGCGCGGTTCGAGGTGCGCCAGGTCGCCGTGCAGGGCGCCGCGGCGGTCACCGAGGTGACCGCCGCCCTCGCCGAGCTCGACGCCCACCCCGAGGTCGACGTCGTCGTCATCGCCCGTGGCGGGGGTGGGGTCGAGGACCTCCTCCCGTTCTCCAACGAGGCGATGCTGCGGGCCGTCGCGGCCGCGACGACCCCGGTGGTCAGCGCCATCGGCCACGACGTCGACACCCCGCTGCTCGACCTCGTCGCCGACCACCGGGCCTCCACCCCCACCGACGCCGCCGCCGCGATCGTGCCCGACGCGGAGGCCGAGCGGCGTGGGCTCGCCGCGGCCACCGAGCGGGGCCACCGCGCACTGGCCGGGCGGCTGCACCAGGAGCGGCGCCGGCTCACCGAGCTCTCGAGCCGCCCGGTCCTCGCCGACAAGGGCGCCTTCCTGCGCGGGCAGCACGAGGTCGTCGAGGCGCTGCGCGCCCGGGGCCGCCGGAGGGTCGAGGGCTCGGTGCAGCGCGAGCGCGACCGGGTCGAGCACCTGCGCGCCCAGTCACGCACGCTGTCGCCGCAGTCCACCCTCGACCGCGGCTACGCCGTCGTGCAGCACGCCGACGGCGGCGTCGTCACCGACCCCGCCCTGCTGAGCGCGCAGGAGCTGCTGCGGGTTCGGGTCGCGCGCGGCGACTTCGGCGCCCGGGTGGTCGGGGCCGACGCGTAGGCTCGCCGCCATGCCGAAGGACGCCGCCCCCGACACCACCGCCGAGGCCGACCCGAACGCCGACGTCGCCGACCTCGGCTACGAGCAGGCCCGCGACGAGCTCGTCGACATCGTGGCCCGCCTCGAGAGCGGCCAGGTCGGCATCGAGGAGAGCATGCTGCTGTGGCAGCGCGGCGAGGTCCTCGCTGCGCACTGCGCGACGTGGCTCGACCAGGCCGAGGCGCGCATCGCCGAACCGGAGGCCTGAGCCCCGGGCCCCGACCGCGCCGAGTCAGTCCTCGCCGCGCAGGCCGTAGGTGAGGATCACGTTGCCGGCCGAGGTCGATGTGGCGTCGAGCAGCTCGAGCCGGGTCACCGGCACGGAGTCGTCGAAGAGCCGGCGACCTGCCGCGACCACCGGGTGCGTCGTGAGGATGAGGCGGTCGACGACACCCGCGAGGAAGAGGGAGCGCACCGTCTCCACGCCTCCGGCGACGGAGATGTCGCCGTCGCCCGTCTCGCGCAGCCGGCGGACGTACTCGACCGGGTCGCCCTCGACGCGGGTGCTGTTCCAGCCGAGGTCACCCTCGAGGGTGCTCGTCACGACGTGCTTGCGGACCGGGTTGATGAACTGCCCGAAGGGGTCCTCGGCGGTCGGCCAGTACGTCGACCACTCCTGCCAGAGGGTGCGCCCGATGACCACGTCCGTGACCGGTCCGATGACCTGCCCCATGAGCTCCCCCTCCTCCGGGCCGAAGGCGCCGAACTGCCAGTCCCCGGGCGACTCGACGACGCCGTTGACGGAGTGGAACAGGTGGGCGGTGACGAGACGCGTCATGGGGGCTCCTGGTGGGTCGCCGGTGGATGTCCTCATGATGGACCGGCCGGCCGCACCGGACTCATCGGCGTGCCTCGGCGCAGTCGCTTTCCCGCCTGGTGCCGGAACCTCCGCCACGACACCCCGAACGTCCTGGTGTCCCGGCGGAGGTTCTCATGCCCAGCCGGTCGTCGTGGCCTCAGCGGACCGGCTGGAGGTGCTCGACGTAGGTCGTCATGTCCGCGAAGGACGCCGTCCCCGTCACGAGGGTGCCCAGCCCGGTACCGGACGCCGGCAGGGACAGCAGGCTGTTCTGCACCTTGTTGTCCCGGACGTACTTCTGCCAGGTCGTGCCGGAGATCTCGACGGTGCCGGCCTGGGGGGCGCGGTTGGTCTGGGCGGCGACCCACTCGCGGGTCGGGTCCTCGGTCTGCTCGACGGCCACGAAGGTGCCGGACGGGGTGCGGTACCCCACGTGCCACGTGCGGAAGCCCCCGGTCACCGGGACGTACCTCACCGACGTGGGCGCCCAGCCGTCGGGCAGGCCGACGGGCTCGACGATCGGCCACCCCGACTCGCGCGCCACGGTGAGCGCCTGCCCGTGGACGTCGACCGGCGGACCGCCGAGGCTGTCGACGCGGGGCACGAGGAGCACGAGCACCAGCACCATCCCCAGCACGGCGAACAGCGACAGGACGAGGTTCTTCGTGGACCCCATCGAGTAGCGGCTGGTCGGGGCGGCGGGCGTGCTCACTCCCCCATCGTCCCCGACGGACACCCGCCGCTGCCAGCCGCCCCCGGCGATAGGGTTCAGGGGCCGCCCGTGGCCGTCCTCGGCCGCGCCGCGGCAGGTTCCGCAGCGAGAGAGGTTGGGATGCCGTGAGCGCCACCGCGCCGCCGGTCGTCGTCGTCGGCGAGCTGCTCGTCGACATCGTCAGCCACCCCGACGGCCGCACCGCCGAGCACGTCGGTGGCTCGCCGGCGAACGTCGCCGTCGGGCTCGCCCGCCTCGGCCACGACACCCACTTCGCGACCCTCGTCGGTGAGGACGAGCGCGGCGAGCGCTGCGTCGAGCACGTCGAGGCCGGCGGGGTGCACCTCCTCGCCGGCAGCCGCAGCGCGGCCCACCCGACGAGCACGGCCCTCGCGACCCTCGACGGGTCCGGAGCCGCCTCCTACGTCTTCGACCTGCACTGGGACCTCCCGCCGGTGGCCCTCCCCGCGGGCACCGGCCACCTCCACACCGGCTCGATCGCGACCACCCTGACGCCCGGCGACGCCGAGGTCACGGCCGCGGTGCAGCGGGCCCGCGAGCACGGCACCGTCTCCTACGACCCCAACGTGCGGCCGACGATCATGGGCGGTCCGGAGGCGGTCCGGCCCCGCGTCGAGGAGCTCGTGGCGCTCTCCGACGTCGTCAAGTGCTCCGAGGACGACGTCGCGTGGCTCTACCCGCGGCGCTCGCCGTCCGACGTCATGGCCCACTGGGCCACGCTCGGGGCCGCCCTCACGGTCGTGACGCTCGGCGGCGACGGTGTCGTGTGGCGCGCGGCGTCCGGTGAGGAGGGCACGGCCCCCGCCCGGATCAAGGACGTCGTCGACACCGTCGGGGCCGGCGACTCGTTCATGGCCGGCCTCGTCTCCGGCCTGCTCGACGCCGGCCTGCTCGGCAGCACGCCGGCGCGCGACCGGCTGGCGGCGGCCACCCTGGCCGACGTCGCCGGCGCGGTCGACCGCGCCCTCGCGACGAGCGGCGTCACGGTGCAGCGCGCCGGCGCCTACGGACCCACCCGCGAGGAGATCGGATGACCGAGTTCGCCTACGAGGACCTCCTGCCGGTCGGGGCCGACGAGACTCCCTACCGCCTGCTCACCACCGACGGGGTCGAGGTGGTCGACGGGCCCGGTGGGCGCCGGTTCCTCCAGGTCGCCCCCGAGGCGCTGCGCCTGCTCACCGAGACCGCGATGCACGACATCGCCCACTACCTGCGCCCGGCCCACCTGCAGCAGCTCGCGAACATCCTCGCCGACCCCGAGGCCAGCACCAACGACCAGTTCGTCGCCCTCGACCTGCTGAAGAACGCCAACATCGCCGCCGGCGGGATCCTGCCCATGTGCCAGGACACCGGCACGGCGATCGTCATGGGCAAGCGCGGGCAGCACGTGCTCACCGAGGGCACCGACGAGGCGGCGATCAGCCGAGGGGTCTACGACGCCTACACCCGCCTGAACCTCCGCTACTCGCAGATGGCGCCCGTCACCACGTGGGAGGAGCGGAACACCGGCTCCAACCTGCCCGCGCAGGTCGAGCTCTACGCCGACACCGCACCCGGCCACGAGACCACCTACAAGCTCCTCTTCATGGCCAAGGGCGGCGGCAGCGCCAACAAGTCGTTCCTCTTCCAGGAGACCAAGGCGATCCTCAACCCGGACGCCATGATGCGCTTCCTCGACGAGAAGCTCCGCAGCCTCGGCACGGCCGCCTGCCCGCCCTACCACCTCGCCATCGTCATCGGCGGCACCAGCGCCGAGTTCGCCCTCAAGACAGCCAAGTACGCCAGCGCGAAGTACCTGGACCAGCTCCCCAAGACCGGCGACCCCGCCACCGGTCACGGCTTCCGCGACACCGAGCTCGAGGAGCAGGTCCTCGAGCTCACCCGCCAGCTCGGCATCGGGGCGCAGTTCGGGGGCAAGTACTTCTGCCACGACGTCCGCGTCGTGCGCCTCCCCCGCCACGGCGCGAGCCTCCCGGTCGCCATCGCGGTCTCGTGCTCGGCCGACCGCCAGGTGCTGGGGAAGGTCACGCCCGACGGCGTGTTCATCGAGCAGCTCGAGACCGACCCCGCCCGCTTCCTGCCCGAGCAGACGCCCGCAGGCCTCGACGACGCCGCCGGGGTGAGCGGCACCGGGGCCGGTGCCGTCGTCGCCATCGACCTCAACCGGCCGATGCCCGAGATCCTCGCCGAGCTCTCCCGCCACCCCGTCAGGACCCGCCTCTCGCTCACCGGCCCCCTCGTCGTGGCCCGCGACATCGCCCACGCGAAGATCAAGGAGCGGCTCGACGCCGGCGAGGAGATGCCGCAGTACCTGCGCGACCACCCCGTCTACTACGCCGGGCCGGCCAAGACCCCCGCGGGGATGCCGTCGGGCTCGTTCGGCCCCACGACCGCCGGTCGGATGGACTCCTACGTCGAGCAGTTCCAGGCCGCCGGCGGCTCGATGGTCATGCTCGCGAAGGGCAACCGCAGCCAGCAGGTCACCGACGCCTGCCGGGCCCACGGAGGCTTCTACCTCGGCTCGATCGGCGGACCGGCCGCCCGGCTCGCCCAGGACTGCATCAAGAGCGTCGAGGTGCTCGAGTACCCGGAGCTCGGCATGGAGGCGGTCTGGAAGATCGAGGTCGAGGACTTCCCCGCCTTCGTCGTCGTCGACGACAAGGGCAACGACTTCTTCGCCGGGGTCACCAAGCCGGTGGCCCTCACCATCGAGAAGAGAGCAGGTCTGGTGTGACCCCGCACTCCCCCCGCCGACTTCGACGACCTCCTCGCCGCCAACGCCGAGTTCGCCGAGCACTTCGACCTCGGCGGCTTCGACGGCGTCGCCCGGGCCGGGGTCGCGCTCGTCACGTGCATGGACAGCCGGATCGACCCGTTGCGCATGCTCGGGCCTCCAGCACGGCGACGCCAAGATCTTCCGCAACCCCGGGGGGCGCGTCACCCCGCAGGCCCTCGAGGCCCTCGTCCTCGGGGTCCACCTGCTCGGGGTCCGGCGCATCCTCGTCGTCCCCCACACCCGGTGCGCGATGGCCTCCTCCACCGAGGCCGAGATCCGCGAGCGGGTCGGCGCCTCCGCGGGCCTCGACGCCTCGTGGCAGCGCTTCGGCGTCGTCGAGGACCAGGAGGAGGCCCTGCGCAGCGACGTCACCGCCGTCCGCACCCACCCCCTCATCGGCGAGCGGGCGCTCGTGGGCGGCTTCGTCTACGACGTCGACACCGGCCTGCTCACCCGGCTCGTGTGACCGGCCACCTCGAGGCCCTGGCCCTCCACCCGGTCAAGAGCACCGCGGTGCGTCCCGTCCAGCGGGCCACCGTGGAGCCGTGGGGCCTGGCCGGTGACCGCCGGTGGATGGTGGTGCTGCCCGACGGCGAGTGCCTCACCGCGCGCGAGGACCCCGGGCTGTTCGCCCTCGTCGCCGACACGCCCGACACCGACCCCGCCCTCGACGCGGCGCTCCGGCTGCGCACCGACGCCCGGCCCGACCTGCTCGTCGAGGTCCCCCGCGGCGCGCCCGTGCCCGTCACCGTGCACGGCCGGGGCCTCACGGCCCGGGTGGCCGGCGACGACGCCTCGTCGCTGGGTGGCCGAGGCGCTCGGCCGCGACGACGTCCGGCTCGTGCACGTCGCCGAGCCCCGTCCCCTCAACCCCGCGACCAGCCGCCCCGGGGAGGCCACCGCGTTCGCCGACGGCTACCCGGTGACGCTGGCCTCCCACGCCTCGCTGCGCCGGCTGCGGGACTGGTCGGCCGAGCTGGCGTCCGAGCGGGGCGAGGAGCCCACGCCGCTCGCGGTCGAGAGGTTCCGGCCCAACCTCGTCGTCGACGGCGACCTCGAGCCGTTCGAGGAGGACCACTGGACCTCCGTCGTCGTCGGGGCCGTCACCTTCCGCGTCGTCAAGCCGGTCGACCGCTGCGTCATGACGACGATCGACCCGGCCACCCGGCAGCGCGGTGCCGAGCCGCTGCGCACCCTCGGCCGGCACCGCCACTGGGACGGCGCCACGTGGTTCGCCGTGCAGCTCGTCCCCGAGGTCGCCGGTGAGGTGCGGGTCGGTGACGAGGTGCGCCCGCAGCGGGGGGCGACCGGCGCCGCCGGCCTCGAGCGGCTGCCGGGCCGGTGACCCGCCGGGTCGTCGTCGTCGGCGGCGGCATCCTCGGCCTCGCGGTGGCCGAGCGGGTCGTTCGCGACGACCCCGCGACGCGGGTCACGGTGCTGGAGAAGGAGACCGGCTGGGCGCGGCACCAGACCGGCCGCAACAGCGGGGTCGTCCACTCCGGGCTGTACTACCCACCGGGCAGCGCGAAGGCACGATGGTGCCGGGCCGGGTCCGCCGCGCTGCTGCGCCTGCGCCGCCGAGGAGGGCGTGCCGCACGCCGTCACCGGGAAGCTCGTCGTCGCCACCTCGACCGACGAGCTGCCCCGGCTGGCCGCGCTGCTCGAGCGTGGCCTCGCGAACGGGCTCGCCGTCCGCCGGCTCGACGCCGACGAGGCCCGGGCCCACGAGCCCCACGTGGCGGCGGTGGCCGCGCTGCACGTCCCCGAGACGGGCGTCGTCGACTACGCGCGAGGTGTGCGCTGCCCTCGTCCGCCGGCTCGAGGCGTGCCGGGGCCGACCTGCGGCTCGGCGGCCGAGGTCGTCGACGCCCGCGACGGGCGCCCACGAGGTGACCGTGGAGACGACGACGCGGGCCGGTCACCGCCGATGTCGTCGTCAACTGCGCCGGGCTGCACACCGACCTCGTCGCGCGTCGCCTCGGCCACGAGCCGTCGGTGCGCATCGTCCCCTTCCGCGGCGAGTACCGCGAGCTCGCCCCCTCGGCGGCGCACCTCGTGCGCGGCCTGGTCTACCCGGTGCCCGACCCGGACCTGCCCTTCCTCGGGGTGCACCTGACCCGCGGCGTCGACGGCCACGTCCACGCCGGCCCGAACGCCGTGCTCGCCCTGGCCCGCGAGGGCTACCGCTGGCGCGACGTGGCGCCGCGCGAGCTCGCCGGCACCCTCGCCTACCCGGGCACCTGGCGGCTGGCCCGCCGGCACGCCCGCACCGGGGCGGCCGAGGTGCTGCGCTCGCTGTCGTCCCGGCGCTTCGGCGACAGCCTGCGCCGGCTGGTGCCCGAGCTGCGCGACGCCGACCTGCTCCCCGCGGCCGCCGGGGTCCGGGCCCAGGCCGTGCGGCCGGACGGCACCCTCGTCGACGACTTCCTCGTCGAGCGCTCGGGCCGCTGCGTCCACGTGCTCAACGCCCCCTCCCCCGCCGCCACGGCGTCGCTGGAGATCGCCCGACACGTCGCCGGCCTCCTCCCGTGATCGGGAGGAGGCCGGCGAGCGCGGTGGCGCGGGTTCAGGCGGGCGTGCCCACGACGGTGACGTCGATGTTGCCGCGGGTGGCCTTGCTGTAGGGGCAGAACTCGTGCGCCTTCTCGGCGAGCACCTGCGCGGTCTCGGCGTCGACCCCGGGGATGGTCGTCGTCAGCTCGACGGCCGAGGCCGAAGCCGCGTCCCGGTCTCGCCGAAGTGCACGTTCGCCGTCGTCTCGGCGCCGGAGGCGTCGATGCCGTCACGCTGGGCGATGAGGGCCAGCGCGCCGTTGTAGCAGGCGGCGTAGCCGGCGGCGAAGAGCGTCTCCGGGTTGGCGACCGGGTTGTCCGGGCTGCGGGCTTGCCGAGCGGGAGGTCGACGACCCCGTCCTCGCTGCGGGTGTGGCCGGCGCGGCCCCCGGTGGCGGTGGCGGCGATGCTGTACAGCTCCTTGGTCAGGGACTCGTGCGGCACGTGGGCACTCCTTCGGTACGACGACGGGTGGTCGTGGAGGCCAACAGGTGCCGCGGGGGCCCCATTCCCCGCGAGCGGCCGCGGACGGCGGGTCCGCCGAGGGTCCGACCGTCAGAGGGTGAGCCGCTCGCGGACCACCGCGCAGAGCCGGTCGGCCACCTCGCCCGCCCGCTCCTCGGTCTCGGCCTCGACCATCACCCGCACCACCGGCTCGGTGCCGGACTTGCGCAGGAGCACCCGGCCGCTGCGGCCGAGCGCCTCGGGCCTCGGTGCGCACGGCCGCCTGCAGGACCTCGTCGCTCTCGACCCGGCCCTTGTCGACACCCTTGACGTTGACGAGCACCTGCGGGAGGCGGGTCATCACGCTCGCGAGGTCGGCGAGGCTGCGGCCGGTCTCCGCGACGCGGGCGGCGAGCATGAGCCCGGTGAGGACGCCGTCGCCCGTCGTGCCGTGGTCGAGGAGGATGACGTGGCCCGACTGCTCGCCCCCGAGCGAGTGGTCCGAGCGGCGCATCTCCTCCAGGACGTAGCGGTCGCCGACGGCCGCCTGCTTGACGGTCACGCCCTCGCGCTCCATCGCCTGGAGGAGGCCGAGGTTGCTCATCACCGTCGCGACGAGGGTGTTCTCGCGCAGCAGCCCGTGGTCGCGCAGGGACAGGGCGAGGATGGCCATGATCTGGTCGCCGTCGACCTCGCGGCCCTCGGCGTCGACGGCGAGGCACCGGTCGGCGTCGCCGTCGTGGGCGATGCCGAGGTCGGCACCGCGCTCGACGACGGCGGCCCGGAGCCGGTCGAGGTGGGTCGAGCCGTAGCCGTCGTTGATGTTCAGCCCGTCGGGGTCGGTGCCGATCTCGACGACCTCGGCCCCGGAGAGCCGGAAGACCTCGGGCGAGACCGCGCTCGCGGCTCCGTGCGCGCCGTCGATGACCACGGTGAGCCCGTCGAGGCGGTTCGGGAGGGCCTGGAGCAGGTGCGCGACGTACCGGGCCTGGCCGGCGCGGTTCTCGTGGATGCGGCCCACGTCGGCGCCCTGCGGCCGGTCCCAGTGCTGCCCCATCCGCGCGGCGATCTCGTCCTCCACCGCGTCGGGCAGCTTGTGCCCGCCCTCGGCGAAGAACTTGATGCCGTTGTCGGGCATCGCGTTGTGCGACGCCGACAGCATCACCCCGAAGGTCGCCCCCATGTCGGCGGTGAGGTAGGCCACGGCCGGGGTGGGCAGGACGCCGACGTTGTGCACGTCGACACCGGCCGAGGCCAGCCCCGCGCACACGGCGGCGGAGAGGAACTCGCCACTGGCCCGGGGGTCGCGCCCCACGACCGCCCGCGGCCGGCGGCCGGCCCGGCGGTCGTCGTCGCCGAGCACGTGGGCCGCGGCGATGCTCAGGTCGAGGGCGAGCTCGGCCGTGATGTCGCGGTTGGCGAGCCCCCGCACGCCGTCGGTGCCGAAGAGTCGGGTCATGTCGCTGGTGCCTTTCTGTGGACCGCCGCCGAACCTATCGCGACCGGCCGGGGTGAGACACCGCGACGGCGGCACCCCCTCGGGATGCCGCCGTCGTGGCGTGCTGCGGAGCGCGGGTCAGCGCTTGCTGTACTGCGGGGCCTTGCGGGCCTTCTTGAGCCCGGCCTTCTTGCGCTCGGGGACGCGGGCGTCGCGGGTGAGCAGGCCGGCCTTCTTGAGCGCCGGGCGGTTCAGCTCCTCGTCGACGCCGTTGAGCGAGCGGGCGACGCCGAGGCGGACGGCACCGGCCTGGCCGGAGGGGCCACCGCCGTGCACGCGGACGAGGACGTCGTACGCGCCGTCGAGCTCGAGCACCGCGAGGGGCTCGTTGACGATCTGCTGGTGCACCTTGTTCGGGAAGTACTGCTCGAGGGTGCGGCCGTTGATCTTCCACTCGCCGCTGCCGGGGACGATGCGCACGCGGGCCACGGCCTGCTTGCGGCGACCGGTCGCGGCGCCGGGCGCGGAGGCGCTCGGGCGGCGGGTCGGCTCACCGGCGAGCGAGCCGGCCTCGGTCTCGGAGGTGTACTCGGTGACCGGCGCGTCGTTGGCGTCGGTGCCGGCGGTCTCGTCGATCTGGGCGTTCTCGGACATCACTGGGCCACCTGGGTGATCTGGAAGGGCTGGGGCTGCTGCGCGGCGTGGGGGTGCTCGGCGCCGGCGTAGACCTTGAGCTTGGTCAGCTGCTGGCGGCCGAGCGTGGTGCGCGGGAGCATGCCGCGGACGGCCTTCTCGACCGCCTTCTCGGGGTGCTTGGCGAGCAGCTCGGTGTACGAGGTCGCGCGGAGGCCGCCCGGGAAGCCGGAGTGCCGGTAGGCCTTCTTCTGCTCGGCCTTGGCGCCGGTGAGGGCCACCTTGTCGGCGTTGATGATGATGACGAAGTCGCCGGTGTCGACGTGCGGGGCGAACGTCGCCTTGTGCTTGCCGCGCAGGAGCGTGGCGGTCTGGCTCGCGAGGCGGCCGAGCACGACGTCGGTGGCGTCGATGACGTGCCACACGCGGGTGATCTCGCCCGGCTTCGGGGTGTAGGTACGCATGGGAGCATCCTCATGGTCTCTGGGACAGGGGCGTATGCCGAGTGCTCCCGCGAGGGAGTGCGGCCCTCACGAGGGCACACGGCACAACAGTCACCCAGTCTACGGGCCGGCTCACCGATGCCGAAATCGCCGTCACCGCCCCCCGGCACCCCCCTGACCTGCACGGATGCCGCGCGCAAGACTTCGTCGCACAGGTATTGTGCAAACGAAGTGTGCACAGGTATTGTGCATCCATGACCACCTCCGGACCCCCCACCGACGGGCACCTCACCGGCATCCGCCTCGACGCCGACCGCCCTGAAGACCCTCGCCCACCCGCTGCGCAGCCGCCTCCTCACCGCCCTGCGGGTGGACGGCCCGGCGACGGCCACCGGCCTCGCCGCCCGGCTCGGCACGAACACCGGGGCGACGTCGTACCACCTGCGGCGGCTGGAGTCGGTCGGGCTGGTCGCCGACACCGGCGACGGGGAGGGCAAGCGTCGGCTGTGGCAGGCCGCCACCGAGAGCCACCAGTGGGAGCCGAGCGACTTCTCCGGTGACGAGGACGCCGAGACCGCCCTCGGCTGGCTCCAGCGCGACTACTCGCGCCACCTCGGCGAGCGCTACGAGCGCTGGCTCGACGTCGAGGCGGGCTGGCCGACGCCCTGGCGCGACGCCATGGGGATGGACGACTCGTGGGTCGTCGCGACGCCCGCCCAGGCCCGCGCCCTGCGCGACGAGCTCGACGAGGTGGTCGCGCGGCACCGCCGGGTCGGCCAGGGCAACCCCGACGCGCGCCGCGTCGCCGTCTACGCCGTGATGTACCCGGTCGACCTCGACCGCGCGCCGCGGGGCGGTGAGCGGTGAGCGCGCCCACTGACCGCCCGGGCGGCCCGTCGCGTCCTGCTCCTGCTGAGCTTCACGCGCTGGTTCCCCGTCGGCCTGGTCATCGGCGTCACGACCCTCCTCGCCCTCGAGCGGGGCATGTCGCTCGCGCAGCTCGGCGTCATCCTCTCGATGCAGGGCTTCGTCGTGCTGGCCCTCGAGCTGCCGACCGGGGGGTTCGCCGACGCCCTCGGCCGGCGACCGTTGCTGCTCGCCTCGAGCGGGGTCGCCCTGGTCTCCGGCCTCGTCTTCGTCCTCGCCCAGACCTTCCTCGCCTTCTGCGTCGCCCTCCTCCTCCAGGGCGTGTTCCGGGCGCTGGACTCCGGGCCGCTGGAGTCCTGGTACGTCGACACCGCCCAGGCCGACGACCCGGACGTGCGGGTCGAGGACGGGCTCGCCCGGGCGGGGACCGCGCTGGGCATCGGCATCGCCTCGGGCGCCGTCGTCTCCGGTGGCGTCATCGCCTGGCACCCCGTGCACGCCCTGACCGCCCTCGAGAACGCCTACTGGCTCTCGATCCTCTTCATCGTCGTCAACCTCGTCGCCACCGCGGTCCTCCTGCGCGAGCCGGCCACCCACGTCGACGCCCGTGGCCTCCGCCGCGCGCTCGACTCGGCCCGCGAGGCCCCGCGGGTGGTCGCCGGTGGCGTGCGGCTGCTCGGCTCGAACCGGGTGCTGCTCGCGCTCGTCGGCGTCGAGGTCTTCTGGAGCGTCGGGATGATCGCCTTCGAGACCTTCATGCCGGTCCGGCTCTCCGAGCTCGTCGGCGGCGAGGCCGAGGCCGGCGCCCTCATGGGTCCGGTGTCGGCCGTCGCGTGGGGGCTCTTCGCCGCCGGCTCGGCCGCGGCGGGACTCGCGGCCCGCCGGGTCGGGGTGACCTGGACGGCCATCGCCTCCCGGGTGCTGCAGGGCGCGTTCGTCGTCGTCATGGCGCTGATGACCGGCCCGGTCGGCCTGGTCACCGTGTTCTTCGTCGTCTACACCCTCCACGGCACGGCGGGGCCGGTGCACAGCACCCTGCTGCACCGCCAGGCCGACGCCCGCAACCGGACGACCGTGCTGTCGATGAACTCCATGGTGGGGGGCGGCTGCTACAGCCTCGGCCTGCTCGTGCTCGGACCGCTCGCGGAGGCGACGAGCACGGCGACCGGCATCCTCGTCGCCGGGGCCTTCAGCATCCTCGGGGCGGCCTGCTACCTCCCGGCGCTGCGGCAGGAACGCCGGCCCACCGACGCCGTCCCCGCGCCCGCGGGCTGACCTGCCCCCGACACCGGAGGCTCCGCCCGTGCCACGGGAGCTCCGGAGGATGACACGCTGGGCGGGTGAAGCGCTTCCTCCTCGGCGTCGTGACGACGCTCGTCGTCCTGGCCCTCGCCGCGGTCGGCCTCCTGGTCTCGATCGGGGACGGGGCCGAGCCGGCGCGATCCCTGCCGTCGCCGCCGCCGTCGGGAGTGAGGGTCCCTCCCCCGGCGCGACCTCTCCGCCGACGAGACGTGGCTCGGGAGCGTCCAGCTCGACAGCCGGGAGGTGGTCTCGGCCGACGGGAACCTCGTCGACGTCGAGGCGACGGGCACCGGCGTGCGGTTCGGCCCGGCCGGGCTGCGCGCCCGCACCCTGGCCATCCACGCGACCATTCCGTTCGACACCGTCTCCGCGCAGGTGGGCCAGGGCACCCGGCTCTACGCGGTGAGCGGTGGCCGCGCCGGTTTCGAGCGACCGGCCACCCTGCTCGGCCGCGACCTGCTCGTCCGGGGCACGGGCCGGGTCAGCGCGCGCGACGGCCGGCTCCTCATCGAGCCGGAGACCGTCGACGTCGGCGCCCCGGGCCCGGTCGAGGCGGCCCTCAGCGCGGCCGCGCGCAGCCTCGTGAGGGTCACCGCCGAGGTCCCGGGCGTGCCGCAGGGCATGGTGCTGCGGTCGGTCTCGGTGAGCGGGGCGGGGTTCGACGTCCGGCTCGACGGCACCGACGTGGTCATCGGCCGCTGAGCCCGCTCCTCACCCGCCGGCGACGCTCGTCACGGTCGTCTCGTGCGAGACCGAGTCGTAGAGGAACGTCGTCGTCGCACCGTCGGCCGGGACGGTGAACGACATGTCGGCGCCGTCCGGCACCCCGCCGTCGCCGTAGTTGACGTCCCACGACAGGTCGTGGGCGATCTTGAAGGTCCACGTCCCGGCCGGGATGAGGGCCGTCTGGAGCGCGTACACCCCGTCGCCGTCCTTGTCCTGCAGCCAGGGCCGCATGCAGTCGGGGGCGAAGTCGACGGGGCACCCGAGCTCGCTCTGGAACGACCCCGCCGCCACGACGATCGGGCCCGGCTCGTCGTCCGAGGTCACCCAGTGCGTCGTCGGGTCGTAGAAGAACGTGTTCGTGCCGTCGGTCGTGTAGTCGATGTTCGCGCCGTCGCGCACTCCGCCGGCGCCGTAGTTCTCGGTCCACGACCCGTCCAGCGCCGCCTTGTAGCCGTAGCTGCCGGCCGGCAGGGTGAAGGTCTTCTTCCAGATGCCGTCGTCGGGGTCGAGGGCGAGCTGGGCCTGCGGGCACGCGGGCATCCAGTCGGCGGAGCAGCCCATCGCGGTGTTGTGGGTCCCGGCCACGGCCACCGAGCCGGGCTGGGTCGCGGGCGGGTCGCCGAGCTCGGGGACGGTCGACGACGGCGGCTCGGCCGTGACTCGACCCAGCCACCGTCGGCGGCCACCCGGCCCGCGGCGTCCTCGGCGACGACCCGGTACTCCAGGGGTGTGCCCAGCGGCATCGCCGAGACGTCCTGGAAGACCCGGAAGGGGGCGTTGTCGTCGGTCCCGAGCAGCTGCCACCGCGTCGTGCCGACGGGCCGGTACCAGAACGTCGCCTGGGCGAAGGTCGCGCTCGTGACCGTGGCCGAGACCTCGGTGCGTCCGTGCACGCCGGTGCCGTCGGCGACGTCGAGGGTCACCGTCGGTGCGGCCACCCTCGTGTCGATGGTCGTGGCCGCCTTCCACACCGCGACGGTGAGCGGGGGCACGGTGACCGTCACGGTGCCGTCGGTCCCGGTGCGCAGGGAGCCGTGGGTGCCGTAGAGGGGCGTGAACCGGCTCCGGCTGGTCCAGGTGTCGAAGGTCGCGGTCCTGCGCCGTCGTGCTGTTGTTGGCGACGACGAGGTACTCCCGCTGACCGCTGGTGTGGTGGTCGTCGTGCTCGCGCCCCGACGACCGGCGGTCGTCGTCACGGCCGTCGTGGCCGTCGTGGTCGTCGCGGCCGGCGGCGCCGATGCGGGAGAAGGCGAACAGTCCGTCGCCGTCGTCGGCGTACCGCTGCACCTGGGCGCCGTCGGCCAGGGCCGGGTTCTTCGCCCGCAGCCGGGCCAGGGCCGCGAGCTCGCGGTAGAGGGGGTGCCGGGTGGAGTAGCGGTCGCGCGAGCCCTCCGGCCCGGCGAGGACGTCCTCGGAGTTGTAGACGTCGACCCGGCTGGCGAACATGTCCTCGCGCGCGAGCTGGTCGCCTCCGGTGCCGATGAAGCCCTGCTCGTCGCCGTAGTACGTCACGGGGTTGCCCCGGACGGTGTACATCAGGGCGTCGGCGAGCTCGACCCGCTCGAGGTGCTCGGCCTCGGTCGCGGAGGAGTCCTTGAGGAACATCGCGACCCGGCCCATGTCGTGGTTCCCGAGGAACGTGGGCAGCTGGTAGACGTTGCTGTCGGCGTCGGTGTACCAGTCGTCCTTGGCGAAGAAGTCGGCGAGCGCGCTGGCCGGCTTGCCCTTGGCGAAGTCGACGCCCTGCTGCTGGAAGCCGAAGTCGAGCGTCGCCTGGAGCTTCCCCGCCGTCGTGTACTGCGACATCACCGCCGGGTTGCCGTCGTAGACCTCGCCGAAGGCGAAGAAGTCGTCGTTCCTGACCCGTGCGGCCTCACCGAGGATGTCGGGGATGAACTTCTGCCAGAACTCGAGGTTGACGTGCTTGACGGTGTCGATCCGGAAGCCGTCGATGCCGAAGTCGACCCAGGTCTTGTAGATGTCGCCCATGCCCTTGACGACCTCGGGCTGCTCGGTGAAGAGGTCGTCGAGGCCGGAGAAGTCGCCGTACGTGGCGGACTCCCCGGCGAAGGTCGAGTTGCCGCGGTTGTGGTAGCGGGTGACGTCGTTGAGCCACGCGGGGGTCTTGGCGTCCTCGTCGCCGGGGTGGAGGAACGGGGTGTAGGGGAACGAGACCGCGGGGTCGAGGTCGGGGAACGGCTGGTTGACGTAGTCGCGGTCGTCGAAGACCGTGCCGTCGGCCGTGCGGTAGGGGGCGGCGGCCTTGGACTGGTAGTCGTAGGCGCCCTCGCGGTAGTCGATGACGTCGGCCGTGTGGTTGGTGATGATGTCGAAGAAGACCTTCATCCCCTTCCGGTGCGCGGCGGCGATGAGCGCCTTCATGTCGGCGTTGGTCCCGAGGTGGGGGTCGATGCGGGTGAAGTCGGTGATCCAGTAGCCGTGGTAGCCGGCGCTCTCCTGGCCGGGCGGCCCCTGCACCGGCTTGTTCTCGAAGCTCGGGGTGAGCCAGATGGCGGTCGTCCCCATCCCCTTGATGTAGTCGAGCTTGCGGGTGAGGCCGGCGAGGTCGCCGCCGTGGTAGAAGCCCTTGTCGGTGGGGTCGAACCCCGTCGTCAGCCGGCCGCCCGTCAGCCCGCCCCGGTCGTTCGCGGTGGAGCCGTTGGCGAAGCGGTCGGCCATGACGAAGTAGAAGCGCTCACGGGTCAGGCTCGAGCGCAGGGAGTCCTTGGCCAGCGACCGGTCGGCGCGCGTCGTCCCACCCGCGAGGTCGAGCGGGGTGGCCGTGACGGCGTGCGTCGCGTCGTCGTACGCGAACTCCATCCGGGCCGGTCCGGCGAGGACGAGGGGGATGTTCGGGCCGTCGAGCGCGCCTGCGGCTCCGTAGTTCTCGGTCCAGGCGTCGTCGAGCGCCACCTTGAAGCTCCACGTCCCGGCGGGGACCTCGGCGGTGGTGCTCCAGCGGTCGGTGCCGGCCTCGTGGGTGAGCTCGGTGTCGGGGCACGCGGGGTCCCAGTCGCCGGGGCAGCCCAGCTCGGACTGCAGGTCGCCGACGAGGGCGACCGACGTCGCGGAGGCCCGGGCGGGCGAGGCCAGGAGCAGGGCCGGGCTCCCGAGGAGGACGGTGGCGGCCACGACGGCGGACAGGCGGCGGCTGGCTCGGGGCATCGGTGCTCCTCGGGTGGCGGGCGCGCCGGTGGTGGGCGGCCGGGGTGGCTCGCAACCTAGGTGCGAAAACGCTTTACATGAAGGGGTGGGCCCGACAACTGACGAAGTCTTTACCCGGCGGGCGGCCGCCACCCGGGGTCGCGGCCGATGAACCCCAGCATCCGGGTCCGCGCGTCGGCGTCCTCGGGTACGGGCACCGGCGGCCCGTACTGCCCCGAGGAGCGGATCGCCTCCTCCATCCCGAGCATGCCGGCGAGCAGGTCGGCGCAGGTCTGCTCGTCGAGACGGTCGTCCTGACCGGTGGCCCGGGCGAGGTCCCAGGTGTGGAGGAAGACGTCGGTCGTGTAGATCATGTCGGTCGCCGACCCCAGGCTCATCGCGCCGATGTGCGGGTTGTCGACGGGCGCGTCGGCCCGGGCCGGGTCGTCGAGGAGGGCCTGCACCGCCGCGGTCTGCGCCTCCCACGCCGCGACCGGGTCCTCGGCCGCGGAGGGACCCGCGGGCCGCGGTGCACCGCACGACTCGAGGAAGGCCGGGAACCACGTCGTGAGGTGCTCGACGACGTCGCGGGCGACCCAGCCCTCGACCGGTGCCGGGGCCGACCAGTCGCGGGTCCCGCGCACCCGCTCGGTGAAGACGGCGGCGACGGCACGGTGCCGCGCGGCCGGGGTCGCTGCGTCCATGGAGTCCTCCGTCACCTCGCCCGTCGGACCCGGGCCTCGTCCCAGACGGGTTCGTCGGTGGCGGCCACCGTACCGTCCTCGCGGAAGACGAGGAAGCGGTCGAGGCCCCGGGCGAACCACCGGTCGTGGGTCACGGCCACGACCGTGCCCTCGAACGCCGCGAGGGCGTCCTCGAGGGCCTCGGCCGAGTGCAGGTCGAGGTTGTCGGTCGGCTCGTCGAGGAGCAGCAGGGTGGCGCCCGACAGCTCGAGGAGGAGGATCTGGAGGCGGGCCTGCTGCCCGCCGGAGAGGGAGTCGAAGGTCTGCTCGGCCGCCCGGGCCAGCCCGTACCGGTCGAGCGCCCGCGCGGCGAGGTCGCGCGGCATCCCGGCCCGGTGCTCGTCGCCCCGGTGGAGGATCTCCAGCAGCGAGCGCCCGTGCAGCACCGCGTGGTCGTGGGTCTGGGCGAACCAGCCCGGGCGCACCCGGGAGCCGAGCACCACCCGGCCGGTGTGCTCGACCGGCGCCGGCCGGATCTCGCCGACCGGCTCGTGCTCGCGGTCGGGGTCGGTGCCCCCGGCGGCGAGCAACCGGAGGAAGTGCGACTTGCCCGACCCGTTGCTGCCGAGCACCCCGACCCGCTCGCCGAACCACAGCTCGGCGTCGAACGGCTCGACGAGCTCCCGGCCCTCGACCCGCAGGCCGAGGCCCGTGGCGACGACCGCCCGCTTGGCCGTGCGTCCGCCGGCGAGGCGCATCGTCACCTTCTGCCGCAGCGGAACCGCCTCGGGCGGGCCGGCCTCCTCGAACCGCCGCAGCCGGGTCTCGGCGGCCTGCAGGCGAGCGGCCATGTCGGAGTTGTAGGCGGCCTTCTGGCGGTACATGACGACGAGGGCCTTGAGCTTGGCGTGCTCCTCGTCCCAGCGCCGGCGCAGCTCGTCGAGCCGGTCGTTGCGGTCCCGGCGGGCCTGCTCGTAGGCCGAGAAGCGGCCGGGGTGGACCCACACCGTGTTGCCACCGCGCCCGGGCTCGAGCGTGGCGACGCGCGTGGCCACCCGGTCGAGCAGCTCGCGGTCGTGGCTGACGAAGAGGACGGTCTTCGGCGACTCCACGAGCCGCTCCTCGAGCCAGCGCTTGGCCGGGACGTCGAGGTAGTTGTCCGGCTCGTCGAGCAGGAGGACCTCGTCCGGGCCGCGCAGGAGGGCCTCGAGGACGAGCCGCTTCTGCTCGCCCCCGGAGAGGGTCGTGACGCGGCGCCACTGGGCCTGCTCGAACGGGAGGCCGAGCGCGGCCACCGTGCAGACGTCCCAGAAGGTCTCCCACTCGTACCCGCCGACGTCACCCCAGTCGGCGAGGGCCTGGGCGTAGTCGAGCTGGTCCTGCTCCGACTCGCGCTCCATCATCGCGAGCTCGGTGCGCTCGACCTCCGCCGCCGCGCGGCGCACCACGTCGGGTGCCACCGAGACGAGCAGGTCGCGGACGCTCGAGTCGTCGCGAACCTGCCCGATGAACTGGCGCATCACGCCGAGCCCGCCGCTGCGCGTCACCGCACCCTCCCGGGCGTCGAGGTCGCCGGCGAGGATCCGCAGCAGGGTCGTCTTGCCCGTGCCGTTCGGGCCGATGAGGGCGACCTTCGCGCCGTCCCCGACACGGAACGTCACCTCGCGCAGCAGCGGCCGGCCGTCGGGCAGGGCGAAGCCCACGGCGGCGATGTCGAGGTGTCCCACGAGCAGCATCCTCGCGCACTCACCCGCTCCCCCTCACCCGACTTATTGCCCGTCCGCCACCCCGTCGGCCCCCACGAGGCCCCGCCGAGGTGGCGGACGCGCAATGAGTCGGGGTGGATCGGGCGGTCGGGGGTCAGGCGCGCGCGTCGAGCTCGGCCACCCGGGTGGCCGGCGCCGTGAGCCGGTACGAGCTCTCGACCAGCTCGGCGACCTCGGACCAGTCCGGCTCGTCCCGCAGGTCGAGGGCCAGCCAGCCGTAGGCGCCCTCGTACCCGGGGACGACGAACCGCGGGTCCTCGAGCAGCGCCGGCCGCTCCGCCGGGTCGGGCAGGAAGACCAGCGCCTGGCCGAGCGCGTCGGAGTCGTGCGCGCCCTTGACCACCCCGCCGAAGATCGCGAAGACCTTCCGGGTGAAGAACGTCGGGCGACCGTGGCTCACCTTCTCGTCCGCCCCGGGGAGGGCGAGGGCGATGGTGCGGAGCCGGGCGAGCAGCGGGTCGTCGTCGCGGTAGCGCGGTGGGTGGGCCATGCGCCCATCGTCGCGCGGCGACGCTCAGCGGTCGAGGGTGCGCACCGCGCGGGCCTCCTCGGCGCGGGCCGCGAGCTCGTCGTCGGGCGGGTAGAGCACCTCCTCGAGGCTGAGGCCGTGCGGCGGCATGACCCGGACGCGGGGGTCGCGCACCCCGGCCGTGAGCACCTCGGCCGGCCACCCCACGTCGACGCGGCCCTCCCCCACCGGCACCACCGCGCCGACGAGCGAGCGGACCATCGAGTGGCAGAAGGCGTCGGCGACCACCGTGGCCTCGAGCACGCCGTCCGCGGACCGCTGCCAGGAGTAGCCGAGCAGGGTGCGGACGGTGCTCGCCCCCGCCCGGCGCCGGCAGAACGCCGCGAAGTCGTGCAGGCCCACCAGCGCACCGGCGGCCGCATCCATCGCCGCGACGTCGAGCCGGTCGCGCACGAGCACCGTGTCGTGCCGGCGCAGCGGGTCGGCGGCCGCCGGGTCGTCGAGGAGGCGGTAGCGGTACCGGCGCCGCAGCGCCGAGAAGCGCGCGTCGAACCCGTCCGGCGCGACCGCGACCCGGTGGACGACGACGTCGGCCGGGAGCACTCCGGCGAGCCGGGCCACGGCGGCCGCCTCGGGCGGCCGGTCGGACCGTCCGGGCAGGGCCGCGAAGGCCGCCTCGTCGACGTCGACGTGCACGACCTGGCCCCGCGCGTGCACCCCGGCGTCGGTGCGCCCGGCGACCGTGAGCCGCACGCGGCCCCGGCGAGCGCAGCACCGTGGCCAGGCCCTCGGCGAGCACCCCCTCGACGGTGCGCAGCCCCGGCTGGGCCGCCCAGCCCGAGAACCCGGTGCCGTCGTAGCCGAGGTCGATCCGCAGCCGCACCGTCACCGGGTCAGCGTACGGCGCGGCGACGCGACGAGGGCCGCCCCCCGGTGGGGAGACGGCCCTCGTCGAGGGGAGCGGGGTGTCAGCCCTCGTCCTCGACCTGCTTGTCGGCACCGCCGGCCGGCTCGAAGCCCGCGGCCTCGGCGGCGGCGGCGTCCTCGAACCAGAACTCGGCGACCGTCTGGTCGTACCACTGCGAACCCTCGACGTGGTACTTGCCGGAGTCGGCGTTGCCCTTGACGGTGTAGCCCTCGGGGGCCGAACCGTCCTCGAGCGGCGGCGACGGCGCCGGCGGGGAGCTCGACCGCGGCCGGCTCCTCGACGGTCTCGTCGGACGCCTCCTCGGCGGCGGTCTCGGCGGCCGCGGCCTTCGAGGCCTCCTGGGCGGCCTCGCGCTTGGCCGCGTCGTCCTTGGCCGCGCGCTTGGTGGCGCCCTCGGCCTCCTTGACGGTGGCCTTCTTGGCGACCGGCTCGCGGACGAGCTCGATGACCGCCATGGGGGCGTTGTCGCCCTTGCGGGCGCCGATCTTCGTGATCCGGGTGTAGCCACCCGGGCGCTCGGCCATGTCGGGCGCGATCTCGACGAAGAGCCGGTGGACGACGCCCTTGTCGCGGACGACCGTCATGACCCGGCGACGGGCCGAGAGGTCGCCGCGCTTGGCGAAGGTCACGAGGCGCTCGGCGAGGGGCCGCAGCCGCTTGGCCTTGGCCTCGGTGGTGGTGATGCGGTCGTGCTCGAAGAGCGACGTCGCGAGGTTGGCGAGGATGAGCCGCTCGTGAGCGGGACCGCCTCCGAGACGGGGACCCTTGGTGGGCGTGGGCATGGGGGTTCTCCTTGGTCAGTTGCCGGGAGGCGGGAAGATCAGAGCTGCTCGTCCTCGGCGAACGCCGAGTCGTCCTCGCCCTCACCGAAGGTGAAGTCGTCGTAGCGGTCGGCGATCATGCTCGGGTCGAACCCGGGGGGGCTGTCCTTGAGCGCCAGGCCCATGCCGACGAGCTTGGCCTTGACCTCGTCGATCGACTTCGCACCGAAGTTGCGGATGTCGAGCAGGTCGGCCTCGCTGCGCCCGACGAGCTCACCCACGGTGTGGATGCCCTCGCGCTTGAGGCAGTTGTAGGACCGGACGGTGAGGTCGAGGTCCTCGATGGGCAGCGCCAGGTCGGCCGCGAGGGCGGCGTCGGTCGGCGACGGGCCCATGTCGATGCCCTCGGCCTCGACGTTGAGCTCGCGGGCCAGGCCGAACAGCTCGACGAGCGTCTTGCCGGCGGAGGCCAGCGCGTCGCGCGGGGCCATCGAGCTCTTGGTCTCGACGTCGACGACGAGGCGGTCGAAGTCGGTGCGCTGCTCGACGCGGGTGGCCTCGACCTTGTAGGTGACCGTGAGGACCGGGCTGTAGATCGAGTCGACCGGCACGCGGCCGATCTCCTGGTCGCCGGCCTTGTTCTGCACGGCGGAGACGTAGCCGCGGCCGCGCTCGACGGTCAGCTCCATCTCGACGGTGCCCTTGTCGTTGAGCGTCGCGATGTGCAGGTCGGGGTTGTGCACCTCGACCCCGGCCGGCGGGGCGATGTCGGCGGCCGTGACGGCGCCGGCGCCCTGCTTGCGCAGGTACATGACGACCGGCTCGTCGTGCTCGGAGGACACGACGAGGGTCTTGATGTTGAGGATGATCTCGGTGACGTCCTCCTTGACGCCCGGGATCGTCGAGAACTCGTGGAGCACGCCGTCGATGCGGATGCTCGTGACGGCCGCGCCCGGGATGCTCGAGAGCAGGGTGCGGCGGAGGGAGTTGCCGAGCGTGTAGCCGAAGCCGGGCTCGAGGGGCTCGATGACGAAGCGGCTCCGGTACTCGGAGACGACGTCCTCGGAGAGGACGGGACGCTGTGCGATGAGCACGGTGGTTCTTCCTTCCCACGGGCGACCGCTATATGACGCCGCGTGAACGCCGGGCTGGTTCCCGGCTCCTGCCCCGACTCGGTCCGCGGGACGGGCTCGCGTCCGCGTCGCCGCCCACCCCGGAGGGCGGCGGCGGCGCGGACGTCAGGTCAGTTCTTCGAGTAGAACTCGACGATGAGCTGCTCGGTGAGCACCGTGTCGATCTGCGCCCGGGTCGGCAGCTGGTGGACGAGGATCTGCAGCGAGCCCGGGACGACCTGGAGCCAGGCCGGGGTGGGGCGGTCGCCGAAGGTCTCGCGGGCCAGCTGGATCGGGAACGTCTCGACCGACTGCTTGCGCACGGTGACGATGTCGTACTGCTCGACCCGGTAGCTCGGGACGTCGACGCGGTGGCCGTTGACCTCGAAGTGGCCGTGGGTCACGAGCTGACGGGCCGCGCGCCGGGTGCGGGCCAGGCCCGCGCGGTACACGACGTTGTCGAGGCGCGACTCGAGGATGGTGAGGATGTTCTCGCCGGTCTTGCCGGGGCGGTTGGCCGCCTCCTTGTAGTACCGACGGAACTGCTTCTCCATGACGCCGTAGGTGAAGCGGGCCTTCTGCTTCTCCTGCAGCTGGGTGAGGTACTCCTTCTCCTGCATCCGGCGACGGCCGTGCTGGCCGGGCGGGAACGGGCGGAGGTCGAAGTTCTTGTCACCACCGACGAGGTCGGTCTTGAGGCGACGCGACTTCTTCGTGATGGGTCCGGTGTAACGGGCCATGTTCTCGTAACTACCTTTCGCGAAGTCTGTCGGTCGCTCAGACGCGGCGGCGCTTGGGCGGGCGGACACCGTTGTGCGGCTGGGGGGTGACGTCCTGGATCGAGCCGACCTCGAGGCCGGCCGCGGTGAGGGAGCGGATGGCGGTCTCGCGACCGGAACCCGGGCCCTTGACGAACACGTCCACCTTGCGCATCCCGTGCTCCATGGCACGGCGCGCAGCGGCCTCGGCGGCGGTCTGCGCGGCGAACGGCGTGGACTTGCGGGACCCCTTGAAGCCGACCTGGCCGGCGGAGGCCCAGGAGATGACGGCACCGGTGGGGTCGGTGATCGAGATGATCGTGTTGTTGAACGTGCTCTTGATGTGGGCCTGGCCCACCGCGACGTTCTTCTTCTCCTTGCGGCGCACCTTCTTGGCGCCGGTCGTGCGGCCCTTGGGAGGCATGTGTATCTCCTACTGAGTCTTCGGGAGCGGTGGGGTGAGCTGCGTCAGGCGCAGGTCACTTACCGGCCTTCTTCTTGCCGGCCACGGTGCGCTTGGGGCCCTTGCGGGTGCGCGCGTTGGTCTTGGTCCGCTGGCCGCGCACGGGGAGGCCACGGCGGTGACGCAGGCCCTCGTACGACCCGATCTCGACCTTGCGGCGGATGTCCGAGGCGACCTCGCGGCGGAGGTCACCCTCGACCCGCAGGTTCTCCTCGATCCAGTCGCGCAGCTGGACGAGCTCCTCGTCACCGAGGTCCTTGACGCGGGTGTCCGGGTTGACCCCGGTCGCCGCGAGGGCCTTCTGCGCGCTGGTCTTGCCAACTCCGAAGATGTAGGTCAGTGCGACCTCTGCGCGCTTGTCGCGCGGGAGGTCGACGCCCATCAGACGTGCCATGTGGGGATGGTTCCTTCTCTAGGTGTCCGGAGGTCTGGCACAACACCGTTCCGGCCCATCCTGGTCCGGTCCCCGGCCTCCGGGCCGGGGGTGACGTCCCGCGCCCACCTGCAACCAGGTGGCCCGTCGGGGGTCGGGTGCTGCGTGCTTCTGTCGTTCTGCGTCTGCTCGGATCGGTGACCCGTGCGGCCCCTCGCGAGGCGGTGGTGCGTGCTGACCGGGGTCAGCCCTGGCGCTGCTTGTGGCGCAGGTTCTCGCAGATCACCATGACCCGCCCGTTGCGGCGGATCACCTTGCACTTGTCACAGATCTTCTTGACGCTCGGCTGAACCTTCATGTCGCCTTTGCTGTCTCGTCGATGTGTGTCTCAGCGGTAGCGGAAGACGATGCGGCCGCGGGTCAGGTCGTACGGGCTCAGCTCCACCACCACGCGGTCCTCGGGGAGGATCCGGATGTAGTGCTGTCGCATCTTGCCGGAGATGTGCGCGAGCACCTTGTGACCGTTGCTCAGCTCTACCCGGAACATCGCGTTCGGGAGTGCCTCGACGATCGTGCCCTCGATCTCGATGACGCCGTCCTTCTTGGCCATACCCTCTCAATCCGCCGTTGGGCAGCCCATCGCTCACGTCGAGCCACCCATGGAAATCGGCCCCGAGCTGCTCCCGCAGGGACGCACCCATGCTTGGAACGCACACGTGACCGACGTTCAATGGTACGGGAGGAGGGGGCGCATCACGAAATCCGTGGAATCCCCCCGGACACAGGCCACCGGGCCGGCCGTTGCAGGGGGTGGCCGGCCCGGTGGGCAGTGTGCGAGCCGAGGGTCCGGTGCAGGGGATGGACTCCCGGCTCTGCTCCCGGTGGACAGGGCCGGACCGCGAGGTCCGGATTCACCGGGTGCAGGAAGAACTCTGCCGCGGGGCCACGCGGAGCCACCAGCGCCGGGGGCCCGCAGTGGCGGTTCGGCCGTCCGGGACCGGACGAGCGGATGGGCCGGGCATCGGCCGAACGGTGGAGGCGGGGTGTCGTGCGCCTCAGCGCCCCGCGCCGTCCCGCAGGTCGCCGGCGTAGAGCTCGAGCACGCGTGCGGCGCCCTCGACGGCGCTCAGGCGGCCCTCGCGGACGTCCGCCTCGAGCCCGGCCCGTGCCGCGGCCACGCCCGGCGAGGCGCGGACCGCGTCGGTGAGCCCGGAGTCGACGAGCGCCCACATCCAGTCCTGCTGCTGGCGGGCCCGGCGCCCGGCGAGCGAGTGGTGCTCCTCGAGGTGGGCCCGGTGGTCGAGGACGGCCTGCCACACCTCGTCGAGGCCGGCGCCGGTGAGGGCCGAGCAGGTGAGCACCGGTGGCCGTCGGACGTCCCGCCCGGCCAGCACGAGCCGCAGGGCCCCGGCCAGCTCGCGCGCGGCGCCGCGGGCGGCGACCTCGCCGTCGCCGTCGGCCTTGTTGACCGCGATGACGTCGGCGAGCTCGAGGATGCCCCGCTTGATCCCCTGGAGCTGGTCGCCCGCCCGGGCCAGGGTGAGCAGGAGGAAGGTGTCGACCATCTCCGAGACGGCGATCTCGTTCTGCCCGACGCCGACGGTCTCGACGACGACGACGTCGTAGCCGGCCGCCTCGAGGACGAGCATCGACTCGCGGGTGGCGCGGGCCACTCCCCCGAGGTGGCGCCCGGCGGGGCTCGGCCGGACGAACGCGGCGTCCGAGGCGGTGAGCCGGGCCATCCGGGTGCGGTCGCCGAGGATCGAGCCGCCGGTGCGCCGCGAGCTCGGGTCGACGGCGACGACGGCCACGCGGTGCCCCTGCTCGACGAGCCGGGTGCCGAGGGCGTCGATGAAGGTCGACTTCCCCGCGCCCGGCACCCCGCTGACGCCGACCCGGACGGCGCCGCCGGTGCGGTCGGCGAGCGCGGCGAGCAGCGCCCGCGACTGCTCGCGGTGGTCGGACCGGGTGCGACTCCAGCGAGGGTGATCGCCCGGGCCACCTGCTGGCGCTCGCCGGCGCGCACCCCCGCCGCGAGCTCGTCGACCGTGGCCGGCGGCCTCACCCGAGCCGCTCGCGCAGCTCGGCGACGAGGGAGACCGCGGCCCGGCTGATGACCGTGCCCGGGCGGGTAGATCGCGTCGGCACCGGCCGCACGCAGGGCCTCGTGGTCCTGGTCGGGGATCACCCCGCCGACGACGATCATCAGGTCGTCGCGGCCGAGCTCGTCGAGGGCGGCCCGCAGCGCCGGGACGAGGGTGAGGTGCCCCGCCGCGAGCGAGCTGACGCCCACGACGTGCACGTCGGCCTCGACGGCCTGCCGGGCCACCTCCTCCGGCGTCTGGAACAGCGGCCCGACGTCGACGTCGAAGCCGAGGTCGGCGAACGCGGTGGCGATGACCTTCTGGCCGCGGTCGTGGCCGTCCTGGCCCATCTTCGCGACGAGGATGCGCGGGCGCCGGCCCTGCTCCTCCTCGAACGCCTCGACGGCCTCCTGGGCCGCGTGGACGGTGGCGTCGTCCCCGGCCTCGGCGCTGTACACGCCCCCGATCGTACGGATCTGCGCGGTGTAGCGGCCGAAGGCCTCCTCCATCGCCAGCGACATCTCGCCCACGGTGGCCCGGGCCCGGGCCGCGTCGATGGCGAGCGCCAGCAGGTTGGTGTCGAGGGTGCCGTCGGAGCCGCTGCGGGCGGCCGCGGTCATCCGGGCCAGGGCCGTGCGGCAGGCCTCCTCGTCGCGCTCGGCCCGCAGCCGCTCGAGCTGGGCGACCTGGCTGGCGCGGACCGCGGCGTTGTCGACCTTGAGCACCTCGAACGGCTCGTCGACGTCGACGGCGTAGGTGTTGACGCCGATGACCGGCTGGTGGCCGGAGTCGATCCGGGCCTGGGTGCGGGCGGCCGCCTCCTCGATCCGCAGCTTCGGGATGCCCGCCTCGATCGCCTTGGCCATCCCCCCGGCCGCCTCGACCTCCTCGAGGTGGTCCCAGGCCCGCCGCGCGAGGTCGTGGGTCAGCCGCTCGACGTAGGCCGACCCGCCCCACGGGTCGATGACGCGGGTCGTTCCCGACTCCTGCTGGAGCACGAGCTGGGTGTTGCGGGCGATCCGGGCCGAGGCGTCGGTGGGGAGGGCCACCGCCTCGTCGAGGGCGTTGGTGTGCAGGCTCTGGGTGTGGCCCTGGGTCGCGGCCATCGCCTCGATGCAGGTGCGGACGACGTTGTTGTAGACGTCCTGCGCGGTGAGCGACCAGCCGGAGGTCTGGCAGTGCGTGCGCAGCGACAGCGACTTGGGGTTGGTCGCGCCCTGGTCGCGCACCAGCCGGGCCCACAGGAGCCGGGCGGCGCGCATCTTCGCGACCTCCATGTAGAAGTTCATCCCGATGGCCCAGAAGAACGACAGCCGCGGGGCGAACCCGTCGACGTCGAGCCCGACGGCCTTCCCGGCCCGGAGGTACTCGACGCCGTCGGCGAGGGTGTACGCGAGCTCGAGGTCCTGCGTCGCCCCGGCCTCCTGCATGTGGTAGCCGGAGATGGAGATCGAGTTGTAGCGCGGCATCTTCTGGCTCGTGAACGCGAAGATGTCGCTGATGATCCGCATCGAGGGCTCGGGCGGGTAGATGTAGGTGTTGCGGACCATGAACTCCTTGAGGATGTCGTTCTGGATGGTCCCCGTGAGCTGCTCGGGTGCGACGCCCTGCTCCTCGGCCGCGACGACGTAGAGGGCCAGCACCGGGATGACCGCCCCGTTCATCGTCATCGACACCGACATCTGGTCGAGCGGGATGCCGTCGAAGAGGGTGCGCATGTCGAGGATGGAGTCGATGGCCACCCCGGCCATCCCGACGTCACCGGCGACCCGCGGGTGGTCGGAGTCGTACCCGCGGTGGGTCGCGAGGTCGAAGGCGACGCTCAGGCCCTTCTGGCCCGCCGCGAGGTTGCGGCGGTAGAAGGCGTTGGACGCCTCGGCGGTGGAGAAGCCGGCGTACTGGCGGATCGTCCACGGCTGGGTCGTGTACATCGTCGGGTAGGGGCCGCGCAGGAACGGCGGGGCGCCGGGCACGGTGTCGAGGAAGTCGAGGCCCTCGAGGTCGTGCTCGGTGTAGAGCTGCGGGACCTCGATCCCCTCGGGCGTGGTCCACGAGGACACGTCGTACGCGCCGAGGCCGTCCTCCGGGGTGCCGGGGCCGAGGTCGAGGGTGGTGAAGTCGGGGACGCCGGTCATCGCGGGTCTCCTTCCGCCGGGGCGCCGAGCCGGTCGAGGAGCTCCCCGAGGAGGACGAGGACGTCCGTCCCGTCGAAGACCTCGCCGTCGACGAGGGCGGCGTGCTCGCCGAGCTCGGCGGCGCGGCCCGCGACGAGGACGTGCTCGGCGCCGGCGCCGCGCAGCTCCTCGACGGCGGTGGGGCCGTGCTCGGCGTACTGGCCGCGGCTGCTCGCGAGGACCGCGACCGGGCCGGGGGCCTCGGTGGTCGCGATGCCGCCGGAGGCCAGGAGGTTCGTGACGAAGGCCTGGCGCGCGCCGAAGTCCCGCTGGGTCCCGAGCGTGCGGAGGGTGACGGCCGGGTGGCCCGCGGCGGCGGCGCGGTCGCGCAGGGCCTCGTACGGCGCGGCATCGCGGCGCGGCGCGAAGGCGCCCTCGGCGGACTCCGGCAGGACCCGGGGCCGGCGCCGGGGCGCGGTGCCGGCGAGGTTCGGGAACATCGAGACCCCGGTGAGCGGGCGTTCGCGGGTCGCGACGAGCCGCTCGCGCTCGGCGGTGGCCGCGTCGACCCACTCGCGGAGCAGGCCCTCCTCGAGGGCGCGCAGGGCTCCGCCGGCCCGCTCGACCTCCTGGAACCGGGCCCAGACCCGGTCGGCGACCTCGTCGGTGAGCGCCTCGAGGTACCACGACCCGCCGCCGGGGTCGGTGACCCGGCCGACGTTCGACTCCTCGGCGAGGAGGATCTGCGTGTTGCGGGCGAGCCTGCGGGAGAACCGCTCCGGCAGGCCGGCCACGGTGTCGTGCGGCAGCACGGTGACGGCGTCCGCTCCCCCGACCGAGGCGCCGAACACGGCGAGGGTGTTGCGCAGCACGTTGACGAAGGGCTCCTCCCGGCTGGCCATCCGCAGGCTCGTCACGGCGTGCGTGCGGGCGCCACGCGCGGCCGTCGGTGCGCCGACGGCCTCGCCCACCCGGGCCCACACCCGCCGCAGGGCCCGCAGGGCCGCGGCGGTGAGGAACTGGTCGGCGGTCGCGCTGACCCGGAACCCGATGTCGGCGAAGGCCTCGGCCGCCGCGAGCCCCTCCCCCTCGAGGTGCCGCAGGTAGGCGACCCCCGTGGCGACGGCGACCGCGAGGGCGTCGACCTCGCTCGCCCCGGCGTCGTGGAGCACGCGCGCGTCGACCGTGATGGCGTGCCAGCCCTCGCGCCCGGTGCACGCGCGCACCAGCCCGGCCAGGGCCCCGAGCTCGGGCGCGGACCCCGTGCGCAGGGCGGCGCCGACCGGATCGACGCCGAGGGTGCCGCCCGCCGACGGCCGGTCACCGACGACGTCGAGCAGGGCCCGGGCCGCCCCGGGCTGGTCGGTGACCGACGAGACGGCGACGGGGGCGAGGTCGAGGCGGACCTCGGCCAGCACCTCGGCGAGGTCCGTGGCGGCCACCCCGTCGTCCCCCACGTGCACCCACACCGAGCTCACGCCGTGCTCGAGGTCGTCGAGCACCGCCGCGCGGGAGGTGGCGGGGTCGGGGTCGTCGTGCAGCTGGCGGACGTCCCACGGCAGCGCGACGTCGCGGACCCCGCGCCCGCGGGTGAAGGGCATCGCCCCGGGGAGCCCGAGCGGCCGGTCCTCGCGCAGGTAGAGGCCCTGCGTGCTCAGCCCGCCGTCGAGCGCGGTGACGAGCGCCTCCCCGGCGGCCTCCGGACCGGGGCGCTCGCCCTCGGGGCGGCGCTTGGCGAGCACGCCGGCGACGAGCTCGAGCCAGTCGTCCCGGGTGCGCGGCTCGAACCCGGCGGCGAGCGCCAGGGGGTCCTGCACGGGTGACGACGGCGTCATCGAGCCCTCCTCGGTCGGCGGTTCGGGTCCGTCGTCAACCCTAGCCACGCCGCCCGTGCCGCTCACCGAGAGATTGGGCACACCGGAGCCCTCACGCGGGCTCAGGCGGTCTCAGGCGGGCGTGAGGTCGAGGTGGGGCACCCCGAGGGCGGCGAGCCGCTCGCGGCCCCCGTCGACCGCCGTGAGGACGCAGGTGCCCGCCTGGGTGACCGCGATCGAGTGCTCCCAGTGCGCCGCGCGCGAGCCGTCGCGCGTCACGACGGTCCACTCGTCGTCGAGGACGGTGTTGTCCTGGTCGCCGAGGGTGACCATGGGCTCGATGCAGATCGTCATCCCCTCGCAGACCGTGGGGCTGCGGCCCTGGACGCGGTAGTTGGGCACCTGCGGGTCCATGTGCATGGAGGTCCCGATGCCGTGGCCGACGTAGTCCTCGACGATGCCGTACTCGCGCCCGCGGCGGTGCCCCGAGCCGACGATCGAGTCCTCGACGGCGGCGCCGACGTCGTAGAGCCCCGAGCCCACCCGCAGGGCGGCGATGCCGGCCCAGAGGGCCGCCTCGGTGTCGTCGCTCAGCTCGAGGTCCTCCGGGCGGGCCGCCTCGGCCCCGCCGACGACGAGGGTCATGGCGGCGTCGCCGTTCCAGCCCGCGACCTCGGCGCCGCAGTCGACGGAGAGGAGGTCGCCGGCCTCGAGCACGCGCCGGCCCGGGATGCCGTGGACGATCTGCTCGTTCACCGACGTGCACAGCGTGTGCTGGTAGCCCGGCACGAGCTGGAAGTTGGGGATGCCGCCGTGGTCGCGGATGTGCGCCTCGGCGAGGGTGTCGAGCTCGAGGGTCGTCATGCCCGGGCGCACCGCCGAGGCGACGAGCTCGAGCGTGCGCCCGACGAGCAGGCCCGCGGTGCGCATCATCGCGAGCTGCTCCGGCGTGCGGCCCTCGACCCGGTCGCGGCTGAACAGTCCCATGGGGTCGCACCCTACCGGCGGCCCTCATCACCCGGCCCACCCCCGTCCCCCACCCGTCGAGCGAACAGAACTCGCCGTGTGCGGCCGACCCCCTGCGGCGTGTCCTGTTCACTCGACCTCAGAGGATGGTGAGGGCGCCGGCGTCCAGCCCGAGCACGTGCGCGGTCCGGAGGAGCACGGCCGTCCGGCGACCGCCGACGAACACGTCCTCGGCCCACAGCTCGACGACCTGCCACCCCTCTTCCTCCAGCCCACCCCGGCGGGAGGCATCGAGGCTGCGCCGCCGGCGAGACGCGTGGTGCGCTCCTTGGTACTCCCCCACCACCCGCTGCTCCCGCCACACGAGGTCACCCTCGGCGAGCCACTCCCCGTGCCGGTCCGTGATCGACGCGTTGACCTCCGGCTCCGGGAAGCCTGCCCTGAGGAACATGAGCCGGCCCCGCGTCTCCATCGGCGACCGGACGCCCGGTCTCACGAGGTCGAGCGCCTCGAGGAGCCGGCGCTTGCCCCGAGGTCGGACCCGGGCCTCAACGGCGCGTCGGAGTGCCCACTGGGCATCCGCGGTCCCGCTGGTCACGCCCGCCACCACGGCGTCCCCGACGACCACGAGGTCGTCGACCGTGAGGACCGGACCCAGCTCACCGAGGTCGCACCAGGTGTCCTCGGCCGACACCACGCTCACGCCGTGCACGGTCTGCGTCCTCCGGCTCTCCAGGCCCCGGTGGCCCCGGCAGCCGACCCGACGGGTCTGGCCGTCCGACGTCGGAGCGATCACGTGCACGGGGCCCTCGAGCGCCACCACCTCGAGGCCGGAGGGCAGGGGCAGGCCGAGGAGGGCGGCCGCCGTGAGGTGCGAGAACGCCCGGTCCACCGGCATCCCCCGGCGCGTACGCCGCGGCCCTGCCCACGAGGTCGACCGGCACCGAGCGCGCGTGGACGCCGCGGGTCGGGTGGACGAGGTCGCGCCGACGCAGCCTCGCCGGGGTCAGGCCGTGCGCTCGCGCCTGCGCCGTGCTGAAGGGCGAGTCCGCCAGCACGGCGGGAAGCGGGGGGGGTCGCATCCCCGCAGGGTGCCCCGACCTCGCGGACCGCCCGCGGACTTCTCCACAGCCGCTGGTCGAGTGAACAGAACACGCCGTAGGACCCGAGGGCCATACGGCGTGTTCTGTTCACTCGACGGGTGGGACCCGAGCGAGGCGGAGGGTCAGGCGAGGGCGGAGGTGATCCGCTCGGTGACCTCGTCGACCGCACCGTCGCCGTCGACCGCGACGAGCAGGCCGCGCTCGCGGTAGGTGTCGGAGAGCGGACGGGTCTCGCGGTGGTAGATGGCCATCCGCTCGCGGATGACCTCCTCGGTGTCGTCGGCGCGGCCCTCGGTCTCGGCCCGGCCGAGCAGCCGGCCCACGACGACCTCGTCGTCGACCGTGAGCTCGAGGACCCGGTCGAGCGAGCCGCCCTGCGCCGCGAGCATCCCGTCGAGGGCCTCGACCTGGGCGAGGGTGCGCGGGTAGCCGTCGAGGAGGAAGCCCGGGGCGCAGTCGTCCTGGTCGAGGCGGTCCTCGACGATGGCGTTGGTGACCTCGTCGGAGACGTACCCGCCGGAGGCGAGGATCTCCTTGACCTGCTTCCCGAGGTCGGTCTCGTTCTTGATGTTGGCCCGGAAGATGTCGCCGGTGGAGATCGCCGGGATGCCGAAGTGCTCGGCGATCCGGGACGCCTGCGTGCCCTTGCCCGCCCCCGGGGGGCCGAGGATGACCAGGCGCATCACGACCTCCGCACCGCGAGGGAGGGGCCGGGTCGAGCGCCGCGGCGCGGGGACTGCACGGGCTGTGTCATGAACGGAGGAACCCTTCGTAGTGACGCTGCTGCAGCTGGGCCTCGATCTGCTTCACCGTCTCCAGCCCGACACCGACGATGATGAGGATCGAGGTGCCGCCGAAGGGGAAGTTGTTGTTGGCCTTGACGAGGACCAGCGCGACGAGCGGGAGGAGCGAGATCAGCGCGAGGTAGATCGCGCCGGGCACCGTGATCCGGGTCAGGACGTAGTTGAGGTACTCGGCCGTGGGTCGCCCGGCGCGGATACCCGGGATGAAGCCGCCGTACTTCTTCATGTTGTCGGCGACCTCGGTGGGGTTGAACGTGATCGACACGTAGAAGAACGTGAAGAACAGGATGAGCCCGGTGTACATCGCCATGTAGATCGGGTGGTCGCCGCGGGTCAGGTACGACTGGATCCAGTCGACCCAGCCCGGGTTGACCCCGTTGGGGCCCTGGTTGAACTGGGCGACGAGCGTCGGCAGCGTGAGCAGCGAGCTCGCGAAGATCACCGGGATGACGCCGGCCATGTTGACCTTGAGCGGGATGTACGTCGAGGTGCCGCCGTAGACCCGGCGGCCGACCATCCGCTTCGCGTACTGCACGGGGATGCGGCGCTGGCTCTGCTCGACGAAGACGACGAGGGCGATGACGACGAGCCCGAGGAGGATGACGAGGAGGAAGACGCCCCAGCCCGAGCGCTGCTTGATGTCCCACAGCGAGACCGGGAAGCGGGCCGCGATCGAGGTGAAGATCAGCAGCGACATGCCGTTGCCGACGCCCTTGTCGGTGATGAGCTCACCGAGCCACATGATCATCCCCGTGCCGGCGGTCATCGTCAGGACCATGATGAGGATGGTGACGACCGAGGTGTCGGTGAGGATGTTCGTGCACGACGGGTTGTTGAACAGCGTCGAGGGGTTCTGGGCGAAGGTGATGAGGGTCGAGCTCTGCAGGACCGCGAGCCCGATCGTCAGGTAGCGCGTGTACTGCGTCATCTTCGTCTGACCGGCCTGACCCTCCTTCTTGAGGGCCTCGAAGCGCGGGATGACGACGGTGAGCAGCTGGATGATGATGCTCGCCGTGATGTACGGCATGATCCCCAGCGCGAAGATCGACAGCTGGAGCAGTGCCCCGCCGCTGAAGAGGTTGATCAGCCCGAGGATCTGGTTGCTGTTGTCGGCGCCGCTGATGCACTTCTGCACGAGCGGGTAGCTGACGCCGGGCGTGGGCACGTGCGAGCCCAGGCGGAAGAACACGATGACGAGCATCGTGAACAGCAGCTTCCTGCGCAGGTCCGGCGTCCGGAACGCGCGGCCGAAAGCGGTGAGCACAGGGTCCTCCAGGGTGCGGCCGGGGGTGGGGCCGCGTCGTCAGCGATCCGTCACAACATACCTGCACGCGCCGGCGGGAGCGGCACGGTGGGGCGGGTCCGACGCGGCGCAGGGCCGGCTCCGAGGGGTTCTCCGGAACCGGCCCTGCGACACGCGGTCGTGCGGGACGTCAGGCGGTCGTCGCCGATCCGCCTGCCGCCTCGATCTTCTCCTTGGCGCTGGCCGAGAACGCGTCCACCGTCACGGCGACCTTGACGCTGATCTCGCCGGAGCCGAGCACCTTCACGGGGTGCCCGTCGCGCACGGCGCCCTTGGCGACGAGGTCCTCGACCGTCACGTCCCCACCGTCGGGGTAGAGCGCGCTCAGCCGGTCGAGGTTGACGACCTGGTACTCGGTGCGGAACGGGTTCTTGAACCCGCGCAGCTTCGGGAACCGCATGTGCAGCGGCGTCGTGCCGCCCTGGAACCCGGCGGGAACCTGGTAGCGGGCCTTGGTGCCCTTGGTGCCGCGACCGGCGGTCTTGCCGCGCTTGCCACCCTCACCGCGACCGACGCGGATCTTGGCGGAGCGGGAGCCCGGCGCCGGGCGCAGGTGGTGCACCTTGAGCGCCGAGGCCTCGCGGGGCTCGGCCTGGGCGGCCTTGGTGGCCTTGGTGTCAGCCATGTTCACTCAACCTCCTCGACGGTGACGAGGTGCGGCACCGTCTTGACCATGCCGCGGATCTCGGGACGGTCCTCCTTGACGACGACGTCGCCGATGCGCTTCAGACCGAGGGAGCGCAGGGTGTCGCGCTGGTTCTGCTTGCCCCCGATCCCGGAACGGGTCTGGGTGACCTTGAGACGACCCATCACGCACCTGCCTTGGCCTCGGCCAGGCCGGCGGCCTGGGCGCGGAGCATGGCGGCGGGAGCGACCTGGTCGACCGGGAGGCCACGACGGGCCGCGACGGCCTCCGGGCGCTCGAGGCCCTGGAGGGCCGCGACGACCGCGTGGACGATGTTGATCGCGTTGTCCGAGCCGAGGCTCTTGGACAGCACGTCGTGGATGCCGGCGCACTCGAGCACCGCACGCACCGGGCCACCGGCGATGACACCGGTACCGGGGCTGGCGGGGCGGAGCATGACGACACCGGCGGCGGCCTCGCCCTGGACGGGGTGCGGGATGGTGCCCTGGATGCGCGGGACGCGGAAGAAGTTCTTCTTCGCCTCCTCGACACCCTTGGCGATCGCCGCGGGCACCTCCTTGGCCTTGCCGTAGCCGACACCGACGGTGCCGTCGCCGTCACCGACGACGACGAGCGCGGTGAAGCTGAACCGGCGGCCACCCTTGACGACCTTCGCCACGCGGTTGATCGTGACGACGCGCTCCAGGTACTGGCTCTTCTCGGCCTCGCGGGAGTCGCGGCCGCCGCGGCCGCCGTCACGGCCGCCGCGGCGGTCGCCGCGCTCGGCGGAGCCGGCGGTGGCTCCGGTGCCTCGACGCTGGGGTCCTGGCATCAGATGTTCCTCTTCTCGACGTTCATGGTGGTGCGGGCAGCGTGGGTCACAGGGCCAGCCCGCCTTCCCGTGCGCCGTCCGCGATGGCGGCGACGCGACCGTGGTAGCGGTTGCCACCGCGGTCGAAGACGACGGCCTCGACGCCGGCGGCCTTGGCGCGCTCGGCGACGAGCTCGCCGACCTTCTTCGCCTTGTCCCGCTTGTCGCCCTCGAGGGTGCGGACGTCGGCCTCCATGGTCGACGCCGACGCGACGGTCTTGCCGACGGTGTCGTCGACGACCTGGACGAAGACGTGGCGCGAGGACCGCGACACGACGAGGCGGGGCCGCACGGACGTGCCGGCGACCTGCTTGCGGACGCGGGTGTGGCGGCGGACGCGTGCGGCCGACTTGCCCTTGGCGCGCTTGACGATGAGTGCCATGGGTTACTTACCAGCCTTTCCGACCTTGCGGCGGATGTGCTCGCCCGCGTAGCGGACGCCCTTGCCCTTGTACGGGTCGGGCTTGCGGAGCTTGCGGATGTTCGCGGCGACCTCGCCGACGAGCTGCTTGTCGATGCCCTGGACCGAGAACCGGGTCTGGTTCTCGACGGCGAAGGTGATGCCGGTGGGCGGCTCGACGGTGATCGAGTGCGAGTAGCCGAGGGCGAACTCGAGGTTGTCCCCACGAGCCTGCACGCGGTAACCGGTGCCGTGGATCTCGAGCTTCTTCTCGTAGCCCTCGGTGACGCCGAGGACCATGTTGTTGATGAGCGAACGGGTCAGGCCGTGCAGCGAGCGCGAGGCGCGCTCGTCGTCCGGGCGCTTGACCTCGAGCGTGCCGTCGGCCTGCTCGACGGTGATCGGCTCGGCCACGGTGTGGCTGAGCTCGCCCTTGGGGCCCTTGACGGTGACGGTCTGACCACTGAGGGTCACGTCGACACCGGAGGGCACGGTGACGGGGAGACGTCCGATACGCGACATGTCTGCTTCCCCTTACCAGACGTAGGCGAGGACTTCCCCACCCACACCCTTGTTGGCGGCCTGCCGGTCGGTCAGCAGGCCGGACGACGTCGAGATGATCGCGACTCCGAGCCCACCGAGCACCTTGGGAAGGTTGGTGGACTTGGCGTACACGCGCAGCCCGGGCTTGCTCACGCGGCGCAGGCCGGCGATGGAGCGCTCCCGGTTGGGGCCGTACTTGAGCTGGACGGTCAGGGTCTTGCCGACCTCGGCGTCCTCGACGGTCCAGCCGGCGATGTAGCCCTCGGCCTGGAGGATCTCGGCGATGTGGCTCTTGAGCTTCGAGAACGGCATGGAGACGTCGTCCTTGTGCGCCGAGTTGGCGTTGCGGACGCGGGTCAACATGTCCGCGATCGGGTCTGTCATGGTCATTGGGCTTCTCCGCCCTCTCTCACCGCGGTTTCCTCCGGGAGTGCTCCCGGCGGACCTGCGCTGTAGATGGATTGTGGATGGGGGGCTGCCGCGGCGCGGCGGGTGGGGCTTACCAGCTGGACTTGGTCACGCCCGGGAGCTCACCGCGGTGGGCCATCTCCCGGAGGCAGATCCGGCACAGGCCGAACTTGCGGTAGACCGAGTGCGGGCGGCCGCAGCGCTGGCACCGCGTGTAGCCGCGGACCGAGAACTTCGGCTTCTTGTTCGCCTTGTTGACGAGTGCGGTCTTGGCCATGTGCTCAGTTCTCCTTGAACGGGAAGCCGAGCGCCTTGAGCAGCGCGCGTCCCTCGTCGTCGTTCGTCGCGGTCGTGACGACCGTGATGTCCATGCCCCGGACCCGGTCGATGCGGTCCTGGTCGATCTCGTGGAACATCGACTGCTCGGTGAGGCCGAACGTGTAGTTGCCGTGGCCGTCGAACTGCTTCGGCGACAGGCCGCGGAAGTCGCGGATGCGCGGGAGGGCGACGGTCACGAGACGGTCGAGGAACTCCCACATCCGGTCGCCGCGCAGCGTCGTGTGCGCACCGATCGGCATGCCCTCACGCAGCTTGAACTGGGCGATCGACTTGCGGGCCTTGGTGACGACCGGCTTCTGGCCGGTGATCGCCGTGAGGTCGCGGACGGCACCCTCGATGAGCTTGCTGTCCTTGGCGGCGTCGCCGACACCCATGTTGACGACGACCTTGACGACGCCGGGGATCTGCATGACGTTCGCGTAGTCGAACTGCTCGCGCAGCGTGCCCTTGATCTCGTCCTGGTAGCGCGACTTCAGCCGCGGCTTCGTTGCTGTGTCAGCCATCTCTCTCACAGGTCCTTGCCCGAGCGCACGCCGACGCGGACACGGCTCGTCTTCTGACGGCCGTCACGCTCGACGGTCTCGACGCGGGTCTTGATCCGGGTCGGCTTCTTGTCCGACGGGTCGACGATCGCCACGTTGCTCACGTGGATCGGCGACTCCTGGACGACGAGGCCACCGGTGCGGCTGCCCCGGTTGGACTCGCCCGCCTTGGTGTGCCGGGTCACCCGGTTGACGCCCTCGACGGTCACCCGGCCGGTCTCGCGGTTGACCGCGATGACCTTGCCGGTGCTGCCCTTGTCCTTGCCGGCGAGCACCTGGACGGTGTCGCCCTTCTTGATCTTCGCCATGGGTCAGAGCACCTCCGGGGCCAGGCTGATGATCTTCATGAACTTCTTCTCGCGCAGCTCGCGGCCCACGGGGCCGAAGATGCGGGTGCCACGCGGGTCACCGTCACCACGGAGGATGACGGCCGCGTTCTCGTCGAACCGGATGTAGGAGCCGTCGGGACGACGGCGCTCCTTCTTGGTCCGGACGATGACCGCCTTGACGACGTCGCCCTTCTTGACGTTGCCGCCGGGGATCGCGTCCTTGACGGTGGCGACGATGGTGTCGCCGATACCGGCGTACCGGCGACCCGAGCCGCCGAGAACACGGATGCAGAGGATCTCCTTCGCACCGGTGTTGTCGGCGACGCGCAGTCGCGACTCCTGCTGGATCACTGTTATCTCCTAGATGTCGTGCCGGTTCTCCACACGCGAGGCGCGGAGCCTTGCCGAACGGGGCGCTGGGGTGCGGGGGGCGTCCCCCCGCCGAGCTCTACTTGGCCTTCTCGAGGACCTCGACGACGCGCCAGCGCTTGGTGGCCGACAGCGGTCGGGTCTCCATGATGAGGACGCGGTCGCCGACACCGGCGGCGTTGCCCTCGTCGTGGGCCTTGACCTTGCTCGAGCGGCGCAGCACCTTCCCGTAGAGGGCGTGCTTGACGCGGTCCTCGACCTCGACGACGACGGTCTTGTCCATCTTGTCGCTCACCACGTAGCCCTGGCGGGTCTTGCGGTAGCTGCGGTCGACGGTGGTCACGGTCTCGTCCTTCTTCTCGCTCACTTGGCCTCACCCTTCACGCCGATGCCGAGCTCGCGCTCGCGCATCTCGGTGTAGATCCGGGCGATGTCCTTGCGGACGGCGCGGAGCCGGCCGTGGCTGTCCAGCTGGCCGGTGGCCGACTGGAAGCGCAGGTTGAACAGCTCCTCCTTGGCCTTGCGGAGCTCGTCGACGAGTCGCTCGTCGTCGAGGCCGCGCAGCTCCTTGGAGGTCAGGTCCTTGGAACCGACTGCCATCAGAAGTCACCACCCTCACGCCGGACGAAGCGGCACTTCATCGGCAGCTTGTGCATCGCGAGGCGCAGCGCCTCGCGTGCGACGTCCTCCGGCACACCGGAGAGCTCGAACATGACACGGCCCGGCTTGACGTTCGCGATCCACCACTCGGGCGAGCCCTTGCCGGAGCCCATGCGGGTCTCGGCGGGCTTCTTGGTCAGCGGACGGTCCGGGTAGATGTTGATCCAGACCTTTCCGCCGCGCTTGATGTAGCGGGTCATCGCGATACGCGCGGACTCGATCTGGCGGTTCGTGACGTAGGCGGGCTCGAGGGCCTGGATGCCGTAGTCGCCGAACGCGATGGTCGTACCGCCCTTGGCCATCCCGGACCGGCCGGGGTGGTGCTGCTTGCGGTGCTTGACTCGACGGGGAATCAACATGGTCAGGACTCCTCGGTCTTCGCGGCCGGAGCCTGCTCGGCCGGGGCCTGCGTGGCGGCGGGGGCGTCGGGGCGACGGGCCCGGGCCGGACGGTCGGCGCCGTCCCGACGGGGGCCACGACCCTGGCGCGGCGCGGTGGCCTGCTGGGCCGCGAGCTCGCGCGCGGTCATGTCGCCCTTGTAGATCCACACCTTGACGCCGATGCGCCCGAACGTGGTCTTGGCCTCGTACAGGCCGTAGTCGATCTGCGCGCGGAGGGTGTGCAGCGGCACGCGCCCCTCGCGGTAGAACTCGGTACGGCTCATCTCGGCACCACCCAGGCGGCCGGAGACCTGCACCCGGATGCCCTTGGCACCGGCGCGGGTCGCGGACTGCATGCCCTTGCGCATGGCACGACGGAAGGAGACGCGGGCCGACAGCTGCTCGGCGATGCCCTGCGCGACGAGCTGGGCCTCGACCTCGGGGTTCTTGACCTCGAGGATGTTGAGCTGCACCTGCTTGCCGGTGAGCTTCTCGAGCTCGCCGCGCAGGCGGTCGGCCTCGGCGCCGCGGCGGCCGATGACGATGCCCGGACGCGCGGTGTGGATGTCGACGCGGACCCGGTCGCGGGTGCGCTCGATGTCGACGCGCGCGATGCCGGCGCGGTCCATGCCCGTGGACATGAGACGGCGGATCGCGACGTCCTCCTTGACGTAGTCGCGGTAGCGCTGACCCTCCTTGGTGGAGTCGGCGAACCAACGGCTCTTGTGCTCCGTGGTGATCCCGAGACGGAAGCCGTGCGGGTTGACCTTCTGACCCATCAGCGGGTGCCTCCGTTCGTGGTCTTGGCGGGCTTGGGGGCGACGACCACGGTGATGTGGCTCGTGCGCTTGTTGATGCGGCCGGCGCGACCCTGCGCGCGCGGACGGAAACGCTTCATCGTGGGGCCCTCGTCGACGAAGGCCTGGGCCACGACGAGCTCGCGCTCGTCGAAGCGCTCGGCGGTCTGGTCGGCCTTGACGCGGGCGTTGGCGATCGCGGACTCGAGGACCTTGCGGACCTGCTCGCTCGCGGCCTGGGGGGCGAAGCGCAGGACCGACACGGCGTCGGTGGCGTTCTTGCCGCGGATGAGGTCGACGACCCGGCGGGCCTTCATCGGGGTGATCCGCACGTGCCGCGCGACCGCCCTCGACTCGGTGACGGTGATCTCGGTGGCCATCAGCGACGACGCCCCTTCTTGTCGTCCTTCACGTGACCGCGGAAGGTGCGGGTCGGTGCGAACTCGCCGAGCTTGTGGCCGACCATCGCCTCGGTGACGAACACCGGGACGTGCTTGCGGCCGTCGTGGACGGCGAGGGTGTGGCCGAGCATGTCGGGCGAGACGACCGAGCGGCGCGACCAGGTCTTGATGACGTTCTTGGTGCCCGCTTCGTTCTGGGCGTCCACCTTCTTCTGCAGGTGGCCGTCGATGAAGGGGCCCTTCTTCAGGCTACGAGGCATTCCAGGCTCCTATCAGCGCTTCTTGCCGGTGCGGCGACGACGGACGATCATCTTGTCGCTGGGCTTGCCGGGGCGGCGGGTGCGGCCCTCGGGCTGGCCCCACGGCGAGACGGGGTGACGACCACCGGAGGTCCGGCCCTCACCACCACCGTGGGGGTGGTCGACCGGGTTCATGACGACACCACGGACGGTGGGGCGCTTGCCCTTCCACCGCATGCGGCCGGCCTTGCCCCAGTTGATGTTCGACTGCTCGGCGTTGCCGACCTCGCCGACGGTCGCGCGGCAGCGCGCGTCGACGTTGCGGATCTCGCCGGAGGGCAGCCGCAGCTGTGCGTACGGGCCGTCCTTGGCGACGAGCTGGACGCGGACACCGGCCGAGCGGGCGATCTTCGCCCCGCCACCGGGCCGCAGCTCGACGGCGTGGACGACGGTACCGGTCGGGATGTTGCGCAGCGGGAGGCTGTTGCCGGGCTTGATGTCCGACCCCGGGCCGTTCTCGATCGTCGCGCCCTGCTCGAGGCCGCGCGGCGCGAGGATGTAGCGCTTCTCGCCGTCGGCGTAGTGCAGCAACGCGATGCGCGCGGTGCGGTTGGGGTCGTACTCGATGTGCGCGACCTTGGCCGGCACGCCGTCCTTGTCGTGGCGACGGAAGTCGATCACGCGGTAGGCGCGCTTGTGGCCGCCCCCGATGTGCCGGGTGGTGATGCGGCCGTTGTTGTTGCGGCCACCGGTCTTGGACAGCGGGCGGACCAGGGACTTCTCGGGGGTGGAGCGGGTGACCTCGACGAAGTCGGCCACGCTCGACCCGCGACGCCCTGGCGTCGTCGGCTTGTACTTGCGGATACCCATGTCAGTTCAGTCCTTCAGCTTCCTCAGGCGCCGGCGCTGCCGAAGATGTCGATCGAGCCCTCGCGGAGGGTGACGATCGCGCGCTTGGTGTCCTTGCGCTTTCCGGTGCCGAACCGCGTGCGACGGGTCTTGCCCGTGCGGTTCATCGTGTGGACGGAGTCGACCTTGACGCCGAACACCTGCTCGACGGCGATCTTGATCTCGGTCTTGTTCGAGCGCGGGTCGACGAGGAACGTGTACTTGCCCTCGTCGAGCAGCCCGTAGGACTTCTCGGAGACGACCGGCGCGATCAGGATGTCGCGGGGGTTCTTGCCCTGGGTCACTTGTCCTCCTCCGACTTCTTCTTGCTGCCGGCCTTGGTGAAGCCGGCGGCCTTGGCGGCGGCCTCGTCCTCGAACCAGAACTCGGCGACGGTCGCGTCGTACCAGCGACCACCGGGGAGGTGGTACAGGCCGGAGTCGGCGTTGCCCTTGACGGTGTAGCCCTCGGGGGCGGCACCGTCCTCGAGCGCGGCGACGGCGCCCTGCGGCAGCTCGGCCGCGGCCGGCTCCTCGGTGGCGACGGTGGGCTCGGCCTTGGCCGGCTTCGCGGCCTTCGCGGGCTTCTCCGCCGCGGGCTGGTCCGCCGCAGCGACCGGGACGCCACCGACGAAGGTGTCGTAGGCGGCCTTGGTGAAGACCACGTCGTCGGCGCAGAGGACGTCGTAGGTGTTGAGCTGGTCGACGGCCAGGACGTGCACCTCGGCGATGTTGCGCACCGACTTCAGCGACACGACGTCGCTGCGGTCGAGCACGACGAGCAGGTTCGGGCGCTCGGTGAGGCCGGCGAACAGCTCGCGCGCCGCCTTGGTCGAGGGCGCGTCACCCGCGGAGATCGACTCCACGACGTGGATGCGGCCGTGGCGGGCCCGGTCGGAGAGGGCCCCGCGCAGGGCGGCGGCCTTCATCTTCTTGGGCGTGCGCTGCGCGTAGTCGCGCGGCTGCGGGCCGTGGACGGTGCCACCGCCGGCGAACTGCGGCGCGCGGGTCGAGCCCTGACGGGCGCGACCGGTGCCCTTCTGGCGGTACGGCTTGCGACCGCCACCGCGGACCTCGCCGCGCGTCTTCGTCGCGTGCGTGCCCTGGCGGGCGGCGGCGAGCTGCGCGACGACGACCTGGTGGATCAGCGGCACGTTGGTCTGGACGTCGAAGATCTCCGCGGGGAGGGTGACGTCGAGGGTCGTGGTAGCCATGGTCAGGCCCCCTTCGCGGCCGAGCGCACGAGGACGACCGCGCCGCGGGGGCCGGGGACGGCACCCTTGAGCAGCAGCAGGCCCTTCTCGGCGTCCACGGCGTGGATCGTGAGGTTCTGCGTGGTCTGGCGCACGCCGCCCATGCGGCCGGCCATGCGCATGCCCTTGAAGACGCGACCGGGCGTTGCGCACCCGCCGATCGAGCCGGGCTTGCGGTGGTTCTTGTGGGCACCGTGCGAGGAGCTGACGCCGTGGAAGCCGTGACGCTTCATGACACCGGCGAACCCCTTGCCCTTGGTCGTCGCGGAGACGTCGACGGCCTGGCCCACCTCGAAGGTGTCGGCGCCGAGCTCCTGGCCGAGGCTGTACTCACCGGCGTCCGCGGTGCGGATCTCGATGAGGAAGCGGCGCGGGGTGACGCCGGCCTTGTCGAAGTGGCCGGTGAGCGGCTTGGTGACCTTGCGCGGGTCGATGGCGCCGTAGCCGAGCTGGACCGCGGCGTAGCCGTCGGTGTCGGCGGCGCGGACCTGGGTCACGACGTTCGGGCCGGCCTGGATCACGGTGACGGGCACGAGCCGGTTGGTCTCGTCCCACACCTGGGTCATGCCGAGCTTGGTGCCCAGCAGACCCTTCTGGGTCTTGGTGGCTGTGGTGGTCATCGCGAGCCTCAGAGCTTGATCTCGATGTTGACGTCAGCCGGGAGGTCGAGACGCATCAGCGAGTCGACGGCCTTGGGCGTCGGGTCGATGATGTCGATGAGGCGCTTGTGCGTGCGCATCTCGAAGTGCTCGCGGCTGTCCTTGTACTTGTGCGGCGACCGGATGACGCAGAAGACGTTCTTCTCCGTCGGGAGCGGCACGGGGCCGACCACGGTCGCACCGGCCCGCGTGACCGTGTCGACGATCTTGCGCGCCGAGCTGTCGATGACCTCGTGGTCATACGACTTCAAGCGGATGCGGATCTTCTGTCCCGCCATCTGACGTTCCCGTCTCTCTACTCGCCGTCCATCTGTCAAAGGCCGGGTCCTCGTGACCTCCGACCCCCGCGGTCGGGCGTGTCGCCCTGACTCCGCACACCGGGCGTGGGCGGTCTCCCGCCCCTCGTCCGTGGGGTTCGGCTGTCCCGGTGGAACCGGGGCCTGGCTCTTCGCTGACGAGCTGCCCCGCCGACCGGCGGTGCAAGGACCTCGTCGCGGTGGGCGCAGACGACCCTCGCGGGTCGCTCACGCACGCCAAGCAACCCCGCCAGTGTGCCAGAGGGCGGGGGGCTCGGCCAAATCGGGCGTACACCCGGCGGGCTCCGCGCCCGGGCACCCCTCCGCACGCGGCGCGTCGCGGGCCGGCGGTCGGACCACCAAAGAAGTGTTTGACAGTGTCCGCGGGGGCGGCTCATACTCCCCAACAACCATTGGGAGGTTGTCGATGTCCACCGCGAACCACCTGCGGGCCCTGGCCCACCCGACCCGGTTGCGCATCCTCTCGCTGCTCACCGGGGCCGAGCTCAGCGCCGCCGAGGTCTCGCGCGAGCTGGGCACGACCCACGCGAACGCGTCGTACCACCTGCGCTTCCTGCTGCGGGCCGGCGAGGTCGTCGTCGCGGGCGAGGAGACCATCCGCGGCGGCCGGGCCACCCGCTACCGGCACCCGTGGCGCGAGGAGGACCGTCCCGGGTCGGCCTCCACCGGCCCGCTGGACCCCGCCGACGCCCTGCTCGTCGTGCGCGCCGCCACCGAGGAGCTGCACCGGCGCTACCCGCGCCGCCGACGGGACGTCCCGGGCATCACCACCGACGCGGAGCTCTGGGTCGACCTCGAGACCTGGGGCCGAGCCCGCGCCCTCCTCGCCGAGGCCTCCACCCTCCTCCACGAGGCGGCACGGCCACCGCGCACCGAGGGCGCCGTGCTGGTCAACCTCTCCCTCTTCGGGTTCGGGATGGACCCCTCGTGACGGCTCCCGGCGGCGCCCTGGCCGCCCTCCGGCACCGCGCCTTCGCCTGGTACCTCGCCTCGCGGACGGTCAACCTGCTCGGCACGACGGCCGCGACGGTGGCCACGGCCTTCGCGGTCCTCGACCTCGGCGGCTCGACGTCGGGGCTCGGCCAGGTCCTGGCCGCCCGCACGCTCCCCATGGTGGCGCTCCTGCTCTTCGGCGGCGTCCTCGCCGACCGGCTCCCCCGCTCGGCCGTCCTCCAGGCCTCGACCGTCTCGAGCGCGCTCCTCCAGGGCGCGACCGCGGTCCTGCTCCTCAGCGGCAGCGCCCGGCTGTGGCAGCTGGTCGTGCTGCAGGCCCTCCTCGGCGCGGCGTCCGGCGTCGGCTTCCCCGCGATGGCGGGGATGGTCCCGACCCTCGTGCCCGCCGGTGACCTCCAGCCCGCCAACGCCCTCGTCAGCATGTCCCGCGGCCTCAGCGCGATCGCCGGCCCGAGCCTCGGCACCCTCGTGGTCGTCACCGCCGGCTCCGGGTGGGCCGTGCTGGGCGACGCCGCCCTCTGGGCCACGGCCGCCCTGCTCCTGCTGCCGGTGCGCCGTCTGGCCCCGGCGCGCGGCGCGAGCGCAGCCACCGGCACCGCGCGGCCCTCGACGGTGGCCGAGCTGCGCGACGGGTGGCGGCTGTTCCGCCGCACCACCTGGCTCTGGGTGGTCGTCTCGGCCTTCGGCCTGCTCAACGCGATCGGCGGGGGCGCGTGGCTGACGCTGGGACCCGCCCTCGCCGACGAGACCATCGGCCGGCAGGCGTGGGGCTGGGTGCTCTCGGCCGAGGCGGTCGGGGCCCTGGCCGCCACCGCGGTGATGCTGCGGGTGCGTCTCCCGAGGCCGCTGCTCGTCGGGATGCTCGCCGTGGCGCTGCTGGGCCTGCCCATCGCCGGGCTCGGGCTCGGGGCCGGGGTGCTGGTCCTGGTCGTGGCCTCGGCCGTCGCCGGCATCGGGCTCGAGGTCTTCGGGATGGGCTGGAACCTGGCCATGCAGGAGAACATCGATGAGGCCCAGCTGTCGCGGGCGTACTCCTACGACGCGCTGGGCTCGATGGCGGCGGTGCCGGTGGGCCAGCTCGTCTACGGCCCGCTCGGCGAGCACTTCGGCCTGGGGCCGGTCGTCACCGTGAGCGGCGTCCTGTACGTCCTCATCGCACTGGTGGTGCTGCTGTCACCGGCGGTGCGGACCCTCCCGCGAGCGGCGCCGTCGGCCGCCCCCGTCCCCGCTGCCTGAGCCGCGGCCCCAGCACGACGAGCGCCACCCCGAGCACCAGCAGGGCGCCACCGAGCAGGGCGGTCGCCGTGAGCCGCTCGCCCCGGACGACCCACGCGCTGAGCAGGCCGACGGGGGGCACGAGCAGCGTGAACGGGGCGACCTCCGAGGCCGGGTGCCGCTCGAGCAGCCGGTTCCAGATGCCGTAGCCCACGAGCGAGGCCAGGCCGGCCGTGTAGAGGGTCGACAGCACGGCGGCCGGCGAGAGGTGCCGCACCGCGTCCCCCATCGCGCCCGGCCCCTCGACGACCGCCGCAAGCACCAGCAGGGGCAGGGGCACCACCAGGGCCGACCACACGGTGAGGCCCAACCCGCCGGGCACGCGCAGCCGGCGCACCAACACGTTGCCGAGGGCCCACGAGCAGGCGGCGCCCACGGTGAGCACGAGGGCCAGGAGCGGCACCTGCCCCCCGCGCCCCAGGGCCACGACCCCGAGGCCCAGCAGCCCGGCGGCCACCCCCGCCCACTGCACCCCGCGCGGCCGCTCCCCCAGGAGCACGACGGCGACCACGACCGTGACCACGGCCTGCAGCTGCAGCACCAGCGACGCCAGCCCGGGAGGCATGCCCACGGCCAGCGCCGTGTAGAGCAGGCCGAACTGCCCGAGGCTCATGCACGCACCGATCGCGAGCACCCGCCCCGGAGGGGCCGCGGGGCGGGGCACGAACGGCAGGGCCAGCAGCACGACGAGGAAGCGCAGGGCCACGAAGAGCAGGGGCGGCACGCCCGTGAGCCCCCAGTCGATGACCACGAAGTTCAGGCCCCAGATGACCATCACGAGGCAGGCGGCGAGGACGTCACGCACGGGCACGAGGACGATCCTCGCCCGCTCCTCCGTGAAGCACCAGCGATGCTTTCTCTCCCGCACCATGTAGCGTTCCTGCATGATCTCGATGGACCACCTGAGCACCCTCGCCGCCGTCCGGCGCACGGGCTCCATCGCCGCGGCCGCCACCGAGCTCGGCTACACACCGTCGGCGGTCTCCCAGCAGGTGAAGCGGCTCGAGCGTGGCGTCGGCGCGTCCGTGCTCGAGCGCGTCGGCCGCGGTGTCGTCCTCACCGAGCTCGGGCGCCACCTCGTCGACGAGGGCGCGGAGATCCTCGCCCGGCTCGAGGCGCTGGAGTCCGGGCTCGGGCGGGTCGCGGGCGGTCCGGTGAACGGGTCCGTGCGCCTCGTCGCGTTCTCGACCGCCGTCCGCGGGCTCGTCGCGCCGACCCTGGGCCGGCTCCGTGCCGAGGAGCCCGCGCTCGACGTCACCGTCGTCGAGCAGGACCCCCACGAGGCCATCGCGCTCGTGGCCTCCGGCGGGGCCGACGCGGCGCTCGTCCACAACTGGGGCGACCTGCCACTGCCCTTCCCCGACCACGTCGAGGTGGTGACCCTCGGCGTCGACACCGCCGACGTCCTCGTCCCGGCGGACCACCCCCTCGCCGGCCGCCGCAGCGTCACGGCCCTCGACCTCGCCGACGCGGAGTGGGTGTGCGCCCCCGAGGGCTCGGTGTGCCACGGCTGGCTCACCCACATGTTCGACCGCCACGGCCGGCGTCCGCGGATCCGGCACTGGGCGATGGAGTTCTCCTCCCACATCGGCCTCGTCGCCGACGGAGTGTGCGTCTCGCTCGTGCCGCGCCTGGGCCGGGAGGTCCTGCCGCCGTCGGTCAGCGTCCTGGCGCTGACCGACCCGGTCCCGACGCGCCGGGTGATGATGACGTGGCGCCGGTCGATGGCCCCCTCCCCCGCGATCGCCCGGGTCCGCGCCGCGCTGGCGGACGAGGCGGACACCCGGCTCGAGGTCGTGGGATGAGCCCTCGCCGGCCACCTCGCGGCCGGCCGACGCTGCGGACCGAGCGGCTCGTGCTCCGCCCCCTCTCCTGGGACGACCTGCCCGAGCTCGAGGCCCTCGACGCCGACCCCGAGGTGATGCGCTTCCTCGACCGCCCGCGGACCCCCGACGAGGTGCGCGACCGGATGCTGTCGCGGCTCGACCCCTCGGCCGACGCCATGGGGCTGGGCTACTGGGCCGGGCTGGAGCGGGGCCGGTTCGTCGGCTGGTGGCTGCTGAGCCCCCGGGGCCCCGGGCTGGCCGAGGTCGGCTGGCGGCTGCACGTCCACGCCTGGGGCCGGGGGCTGGCCAGCGAGGGGGCGAGCGCCCTGCTCGAGCACGGGTTCGGGACGGTCGGCCTCGAGCGGGTGGTCGCCGAGACGATGGTCGTCAACCACGCCAGCCGCGGTGTCATGCGGCGGATCGGGATGCGCCCGACCCAGGTGGTGCACCGGGAGTGGGACCACCCGCTCCCCGGCGCCGACGAGGGCGAGTGGCTGGCCGAGCTGACGGCCGCCGAGTGGCGGGCGCGCACCCCGTGAGCACACGGCGAAGGGCCCGCACCCCCGTGGGGGTGCGGGCCCTTCGACGAGCTGCCGGGCGGACCCGGCGTCAGGTCACTTGTTGATCTTGGTGACCCGGCCGGCGCCGACGGTGCGGCCGCCCTCGCGGATGGCGAAGCGCAGGCCCTCCTCCATGGCGATGGGCTGGATGAGCTCGACGGCCATCTCGGTGTTGTCACCGGGCATGACCATCTCGGTGCCCTCGGGGAGCTTCACGACACCGGTGACGTCCGTGGTCCGGAAGTAGAACTGCGGACGGTAGTTGTCGTAGAACGGCGTGTGCCGGCCACCCTCGTCCTTGGACAGGATGTAGACGTTCGCGTCGAACTCGGTGTGCGGGGTGATCGACCCGGGCTTGCAGACGACCTGGCCGCGCTCGACGTCCTCGCGCTTGATGCCACGCAGGAGCAGGCCGACGTTCTCGCCCGCACGACCCTCGTCGAGGAGCTTGCGGAACATCTCGATGCCGGTGACGGTCGTCTTGCTGGCCGGACCGGGGTGGATGCCCACGATCTCGACCTCCTCGTTGACGTTGAGGACGCCGCGCTCGATGCGGCCGGTGACGACGGTGCCACGACCGGTGATCGTGAAGACGTCCTCGACGGGCATGAGGAACGGCTTCTCCGTCTCGCGCTCCGGCTCGGGGATGTAGGTGTCGACGGCCTGCATGAGGTCGAGGACGGTCTGGCCCCACTCGGCGTCGCCCTCGAGCGCCTTGAGCGCCGAGACCTTGACGACCGGCAGGTCGTCGCCGGGGAACTCGTAGGACGTGAGGAGCTCACGAACCTCCATCTCGACGAGCTCGAGGATCTCCTCGTCGTCGACCATGTCGGCCTTGTTGAGCGCCACGACGATGTAGGGGACGCCGACCTGGCGGGCCAGGAGGACGTGCTCCTTCGTCTGCGGCATCGGGCCGTCGGTGGCGGCGACGACGAGGATCGCGCCGTCCATCTGCGCAGCACCCGTGATCATGTTCTTCACGTAGTCCGCGTGACCCGGGCAGTCGACGTGCGCGTAGTGACGGTCCTCGGTCTGGTACTCGATGTGCGCGATGGAGATCGTGATACCGCGCTGCTTCTCCTCGGGCGCCTTGTCGATGTCGTCGAACGCGAACTGCGGGTTCAGGTCCGGGTACTTGTCGTGCAGGACCTTGGAGATCGCAGCCGTCAGCGTCGTCTTCCCGTGGTCGATGTGACCGATGGTTCCGATGTTGACGTGCGGCTTGGTCCGCTCGAACTTTGCCTTCGCCACTTGATGTCCTCCTCAGGACTCTTCTGGAAACGCCGATACGACCGGGCAGGACGTGGCGTCGTCTGGGGGGTTGGGTTGGGATGCTTCTCTACTGAGACCAGCGACCAGTCTAGCGGTCACTCGCCCCGGGTCTTCTTGATGATCTCCTCGGCCACCGACTTGGGGACCTCGGCGTAGGAGTCGAACTCCATCGAGTAGTTCGCGCGACCCTGGGTCTTGGACCGCAGGTCGCCGACGTACCCGAACATCTCGGACAGCGGGACCACACCGCGGACGATCTTGGCCCCGCTGATGTCCTCCATGGCCTGGATCTGGCCACGGCGGGCGTTGATGTCGCCGATGACGTCACCCATGTAGTCCTCGGGCGTACGCACCTCGACGGCCATCATCGGCTCGAGGAGCACCGGCTCGCACTTGCGGACGGCCTCCTTGAGCGCCATCGAGCCGGCGATCTTGAACGCCATCTCCGAGGAGTCGACGTCGTGGGCCGCGCCGTCGAGCAGCGTGGCCTTGATGCCGACCAGCGGGTAGCCGGCGAGGATGCCGTACTGCATGGCGTCCTGGATGCCGGCGTCGACCGACGGGATGTACTCGCGCGGGATGCGGCCACCGGTGACCTTGTTCTCGAACTCGTACATCTCGCCCTCGGTCGTGTCGAGGGGAGCGAGCGCGATCTGCACCTTCGCGAACTGACCCGACCCACCGGTCTGCTTCTTGTGGGTGTAGTCGTAGCGGTCGATGGCGCGCTTGATCGTCTCGCGGTACGCGACCTGCGGCTTGCCGACGTTGGCCTCGACCTTGAACTCGCGCTTCATCCGGTCGACGAGGATGTCGAGGTGGAGCTCGCCCATGCCGGCGATGATCGTCTGGCCGGTGTCCTCGTCGAGGTGCACCTGGAAGGTCGGGTCCTCCTCGGCGAGCTTCTGGATCGCGGTGCCGAGCTTCTCCTGGTCGCCCTTGGTCTTGGGCTCGATGGCCACCTGGATGACCGGCTCCGGGAACGTCATCGACTCGAGCACGACGGGCGCGTTGAGGTCGCACAGCGTGTCGCCGGTGGTCGTCGCCTTGAGGCCGATGGCGGCGTAGATGTGGCCCGCCATGGCGTCCTCGACCGGGTTCTCCTTGTTGGCGTGCATCTGGAAGAGCTTCCCGATGCGCTCCTTCTTCACCTTGGTGCTGTTGAGCACCTGCGTGCCGGCGGAGATGTGGCCGGAGTACACGCGGATGAAGGTGAGCGTGCCGAAGAACGGGTGCGAGGCGACCTTGAAGGCCAGCGCCGAGAACGGCTCGTCCTTGCTCGGGGCGCGGGTGACCTTCTCGTCCTCGTTGCCGGGGGCGTGGCCCTCCATCGGGGGCACGTCGATCGGCGAGGGGAGGTAGTCGACGACGGCGTCGAGCATCGGCTGGACGCCGCGGTTCTTGAACGCCGAGCCGCAGAGCACCGGGTAGACCTCGGAGGCGATGGTGAGCTTGCGGATGCCGGCCTTGATCTCCTCCGGCGTCAGCTCGCCACCCTCGAGGTACTTCTCCATGAGGGCGTCGTCGGACTCGGCGACGCGCTCGATGAGGTGGTGGCGGTACTCCTCGACCTTGTCGGCCATGTCGGCCGGCACGTCCTGGATCTCGTACTTGGCGCCCATGGTGACGTCACCCTTGGCGTCGCCGGGCCACACGAGGGCACGGCGGTAGATGAGGTCGACGACACCGACGAAGTCGTTCTCGGCGCCGATCGGCAGCTGGAGCACGAGGGGCTCCGCGCCGAGGCGGTCCTTGATGGTGTCGACGGTGAAGTAGAAGTCCGCGCCGAGCTTGTCCATCTTGTTGACGAAGCAGATGCGGGGCACGCCGTACTTGTCGGCCTGGCGCCACACGGTCTCGGACTGCGGCTCGACACCCTCCTTGCCGTCGAAGACGGCGACGGCGCCGTCGAGGACGCGCAGCGAGCGCTCGACCTCGACGGTGAAGTCGACGTGGCCGGGGGTGTCGATGATGTTGATCTGGGAGCCCTCCCAGAAGGAGGTCACGGCGGCGGAGGTGATCGTGATGCCGCGCTCCTTCTCCTGCTCCATCCAGTCGGTGGTGGAGGCGCCGTCGTGCGTCTCGCCCATCTTCCGGTTGACGCCGGTGTAGAAGAGGATGCGCTCGGTCGCCGTGGTCTTGCCGGCGTCGATGTGCGCCATGATGCCGATGTTGCGGACCTTCGTGAGGTCCGTCAGGACGTCCTGTGCCACGTTCAGTGCTCTCGTCTCGTCGCTTCGGGTGGTGCGGTGCGGTGCGCCGATGGCGTCACCGGGGGTGCCGGGGCCGGCCGCGGGGTGCGCGGCCGGCTCCGGCCGGTGGTCACCAGCGGTAGTGCGCGAAGGCCTTGTTGGACTCGGCCATCTTGTGGGTGTCCTCGCGGCGCTTCACGGCGGCCCCGAGGCCGTTGCTGGCGTCGAGGATCTCGTTCATGAGCCGCTCGGTCATGGTCTTCTCGCGCCGCTGGCGCGAGTAGCCGACGAGCCAGCGCAGCGACAGCGTCGTCGCGCGGTTCGGCTTGACCTCGATCGGGACCTGGTAGGTCGCACCACCGACGCGGCGGGACTTGACCTCCAGGGTGGGCTTGATGTTGTCGAGCGCCCGCTTGAGCGTCTGCACCGGGTCGGTGCCGGTCTTCTCGCGGCAGCCCTCGAGCGCGCCGTAGACGATGCGCTCGGCGGTGGACTTCTTGCCGTCGAGGAGGACCTTGTTGACCAGCGAGGTCACCAGCGGGGACTGGTGGACCGGGTCGATGACGAGCGGCCGCTTCGGGGCGGGACCCTTGCGGGGCATCAGCTCTTACCCTTCTTCGCGCCGTAGCGGCTGCGCGCCTGCTGACGGTTCTTCACGCCCTGGGTGTCGAGGGCGCCACGGATGATCTTGTAGCGCACGCCGGGGAGGTCCTTCACGCGACCGCCGCGGACGAGCACCATCGAGTGCTCCTGGAGGTTGTGGCCCACACCGGGGATGTAGGCGGTGACCTCGATGCCGCTCGTGAGGCGCACGCGGGCGACCTTGCGGAGGGCGGAGTTCGGCTTCTTGGGGGTGGTCGTGTACACGCGGGTGCACACGCCACGGCGCTGCGGAGAGCCCTTGAGGGCAGGGGTCTTGACCTTGGTGGTCTTGTCCTGCCGGCCCTTGCGCACCAGCTGGTTGATGGTAGGCAACCTGAGTCCTTCGGTCTGGTCTGGTCAAGCCGCGGCGGCGGTGCCGCGGCTCCTTGTCGTGGTCGGTGCTCGACCCCCGTGGTCGGGTGTGTCGCACCGGCTGCTCCTCCCTGCACTCCCCATGCGCCACCCCGGGAAGGAGTGGTGTGGGGCGCCCGGCAGGAGGTGGGCGAGGCCGTGCCCGACGCCTCGCGGCGGCGGTCCCGGCTCCTCGGTCTGGACCTAGCCAGACACGGTGGTCCAGATTACCGCCCCCGTGCGAGCGCTCCAAATCGGTTCGCCGCCGCGGGGTCGGGGTCCACGTGGTCCAACAGCGCCCGGGGGCCGCCGTGTTCCCGCTGGTGACGGGCGTTCAGTCGCCGACGCGCTCGAAGGCCGGGGCGTAGCGGAACGGGCCGGCGAGCCCCGGCCGCCAGGCGCGCAGGCGGAGCACCTGGAAGAACCGGTCGGGCCAGGGGCCGGGCGAGCCGACGCCGTGGTCGGCGGCGGTCTCGAACCCGAAGGCGCCGTAGTACCCGGGGTCGCCGAGCAGGACCAGGCTCGGCTCGGCCGCCTGCTCGGCCGTCGCGACGACCGCGGCGACGAGGGCGGAGCCGATGCCCTGCTGCTGGTGGTCCGGTCGCACGGCCAGCGGCCCGAGACCGACCGAGGGGCCCTCACCGATCGTCGCCCGGCTGCAGACCACCGACCCCACCACCTCGTCGTCGAGCTCGGCGACGAGGGTCAGTGGGGCGAGGACGTCGCCGTCGGCGCGCAGCCCGTCGAGGACGTCGACCTCCACCGGGTGGTCGGCCCCCTCGGGGGTCGCGAAGGCCGCCGCGACGAGCGCGCGCACCGCCGGGACGTCGCTCGGGGACTCGGGACGGATGACGAGGTCGCGGCGCACGACGTCATCCTCCCCCGGGGCCGGGCGCCCGCGCCAACGAGTACACGGCGTACTCGAGCCGGCGACCCTCGCGCTGCACCTCCACGACGGTCTCGGTGACGCGGTCGTGCGGGCCGCCCACCCGGTGCAGGCCGGACAGCAGCCCCGGGGACCGGTGGGAGGACCAGACGGCGAGCAGGCCTCCTGGGGCCACCGCACCGCGGGCCGTGGCGAGCCCGTCGTCCTCGTAGAGGGCGGCGTTGCCGGCGTGCACGAGGAAGTCCGGGCCGTTGTCGACGTCGAGGAGCACCAGGTCCCACGGGCCCGGCGGCCCGGTACGGCCGGACAGCACCTCGCCGACGTCGGCGACGTGGAGCCGGCACCGTGGACCCTCGAGGCCGGCCAGCTCGGGCACGACATCGCGGCGCGACCAGGCCACGAGCGGCTCCGCCAGCTCGACGACGTCGACGGCGACCACCCGGTCGTCGGCGAGGACGGCCCGGGTGGTGTACCCCAGGCCCAGGCCGCCGACGAGGACCCGCCGCGGGGCCGGGTGCCGGCCGAGGGCCTGCGTCGCGAGGAGCACCTCCGTGCTCGTGTCGACGGTGTCCATGGCGAACGCCCCGTCGACGACGAGCTCGAGCACGCCCGCCGCGCCGGCGCAGGGCCACCTCGCCGCGGGGGGTGTCCTCCCGCACGAGCGTCTCGCACCTCGGGCACGACGGCGTCGGAGGGCACCACGGGGTCGTCGGCGGGCCGGGTCAGGCGGTCGGGGCCGTGGCCCGTCGGCGCGCCGGGACCGTGGCCGGGAGGGCCCCGACGACCTCGAGGAACCCGCCCACGGCGAGGGCGAGCGTCGCCGGCAGGAAGAGGGCGCCGACCGAGAGCAGGGCCAGGAGCGTGAGGAGCCCGTGGGCCGCCACGGCGGCCACCCGGGTCGCTCGCCACGGGAGGAACCGGGCGAGCAGGGCCAGGCCGAGGAACAGCGCGAGCGGCACGAGCACGCCGGCGCCGTTGACCTCGAGGAGCGTCGCGCGGCCCCCGGTCGTCCCGGAGTCGGTGGAGTACAGGGGCACGACGAGGCACACCCCGACGGCGACGACGTCGAGCGCCACCCCGAGCCCGAGCAGCCTGCGACGTCTCATGGCGCCATCGTCCTCCTCCACCGCGGGCCCGTCCAGCGCCCGCGACGAGACCCCCGACACGCCGGACGGGCGGGCACCCGGTGGTCTCCCACCGTGGTGCCCGCCCGTCCGGACGTGCGCGACCCGTCAGAGCCGGTCGAGACCGAGCTCGCTGTCGTCGAGGCGCACGGCCTCGCCGGAACCCGGGCCGAACGAGAACGCGTAGTCCTCGTAGTTCGGCATCGAGTACATCGCGGCCTTGGCCTCCTCGGTCGGCTCCACCGCGATGTTGCGGTACCGCGGCAGGCCGGTGCCGGCCGGGATGAGCTTGCCGAGGATGACGTTCTCCTTCAGGCCCAGGAGCGGGTCGGACTTGCCCTCCATCGCGGCCTCGGTGAGGACGCGGGTGGTCTCCTGGAAGGACGCCGCCGACAGCCACGACTCGGTCGCGAGCGAGGCCTTGGTGATGCCCATGAGCTCGGGACGACCCGAGGCCGGCTTGCCGCCCTCGGAGACGACGCGCCGGTTCTCCGCCTCGAAGCGACCGCGCTCGGCGAGCATGCCCGGGAGCAGCTCGGCGTCGCCGGCCTCGATGATCGTGATCCGGCGCAGCATCTGCCGGACGATGACCTCGATGTGCTTGTCGTGGATCGACACGCCCTGCTGGCGGTAGACGCGCTGCACCTCGTCGACGAGGTGCTCCTGCGTCTTGCGCGGGCCGAGGATGCGCAGCACCTGCTTGGGGTCGATCGACCCCTGCGTCAGCTGCGTGCCGACCTCGACGTGCTGGCCGTCCTGGACGAGGACGCGGGCCCGCTTGCTCACGGGGTACGCGTGCTCCTCCGAGCCGTCGTCCGGCGTGACGAGGATGCGTCGCGCCTTGTCGGTCTCCTCGATGACCACCCGCCCGGAGGCCTCGGCGATCGGCGAGACACCCTTGGGGGTGCGCGCCTCGAAGAGCTCGACGACACGCGGCAGACCCTGCGTGATGTCGTCGCCGGCCACACCACCGGTGTGGAAGGTGCGCATCGTCAGCTGGGTGCCCGGCTCGCCGATCGACTGGGCGGCGATGATGCCGACCGCCTCGCCGATGTCGACGAGCTTGCCGGTGGCCAGCGAGCGCCCGTAGCACTTGGCGCAGGTGCCGACCTTGGAGTCGCAGGTGAGCACCGAGCGCACCTTGACCGCGTCGACGCCGGCCGCGAACAGCGCACCGATGACGACGTCGCCGAGGTCGATGCCGGCCTCGGCCAGCACCTCCTTGCCCTGGACGACGTCCTCGGCGAGCGAGCGGGCGTAGACCGAGGTCTCGACGTCGTCGTGCACCGAGCGGGTGCCCGTGCGCTCGTCGACCGAGGCGATCGGCATGGGCAGCCCACGCTCGGTGCCGCAGTCGTCCTCGCGGACGATGACGTCCTGCGACACGTCGACGAGGCGCCGGGTGAGGTACCCGGAGTCGGCGGTGCGCAGCGCGGTGTCGGCCAGGCCCTTGCGCGAGCCGTGGGTCGAGATGAAGAACTCGAGCACCGACAGGCCCTCGCGGAAGTTGGCCCGGATCGGCCGCGGGATGATGTCGCCCTTCGGGTTCGACACCAGGCCACGCATACCGGCGATCTGGCGCAGCTGCATCCAGTTACCGCGAGCACCCGAGGACACCATCTTGAAGATGGTGTTCGTCTTCGGGATGTTGGCCTCCATCTCCTTGGCGACCTCGTTCGTGGCCTGCGTCCAGATCTCGATGAGCTCCTGGCGGCGCTCGTCGTCGGTGATCAGACCGCGCTCGTACTGCGTCTGGACCTTCGTGGCCTTGGTCTCGTAGCCGTCGAGGATCTCGAGCTTGCGCGGGGGCGTGACGACGTCGGAGATGGCGACCGTCGTGCCCGAGCGGGTCGCCCAGTGGAAGCCGTACTCCTTGAGCGCGTCGAGGCTCGCCGCGACCTGCACCTTGCTGTAGCGCTCGGCGAGGTCGTTGACGATCGTCGACAGGCGCTTCTTGTCGACCTGGTCGTTGACGTACGGGTAGTCCTCGGGCAGCGTCTCGTTGAAGAGCGCGCGGCCCAGGGTCGTCTCGAGCGTCAGGGTCTGCACGAAGCCGTCGTCGTCGACCTCGACGCCCTCGGGGAGCTCCGACATCGGGGTCGGCACGAGGTGCGCGAGGCGGATCCTGACGACCGAGCCGAGCTCGATCTGGCCGGCGTCGAAGGCCATCCGCGCCTCGGACGGCGTCGAGAAGACGCGCCCGGCACCCTTGCCCTCCTCGACCGCGGAGGTGAGGTGGTAGAGGCCGATGATCATGTCCTGGGTCGGCATGGTCACGGGGCGGCCGTCGGCCGGCTTGAGGATGTTGTTCGAGGACAGCATGAGGATGCGGGCCTCGGCCTGGGCCTCGGCCGACAGCGGCACGTGCACGGCCATCTGGTCACCGTCGAAGTCCGCGTTGAACGCGGTGCACACGAGCGGGTGGATCTGGATGGCCTTGCCCTCGACGAGCTGCGGCTCGAAGGCCTGGATGCCGAGGCGGTGCAGCGTGGGCGCGCGGTTGAGCAGCACGGGGTGCTCGGTGATGACCTCTTCGAGGACGTCCCACACGACCGGGCGCTGACGCTCGACCATGCGCTTGGCCGACTTGATGTTCTGGGCGTGGTCGAGGTCGACGAGCCGCTTCATGACGAAGGGCTTGAAGAGCTCGAGGGCCATCTGCTTCGGCAGGCCGCACTGGTGCAGCTTGAGCTGCGGGCCGACGACGATGACCGAACGGCCGGAGTAGTCGACGCGCTTGCCGAGCAGGTTCTGGCGGAACCGGCCCTGCTTGCCCTTGAGCATGTCGGACAGCGACTTCAGCGGACGGTTGCCGGGGCCCGTCACCGGGCGACCGCGGCGGCCGTTGTCGAAGAGGCTGTCGACGGCCTCCTGGAGCATCCGCTTCTCGTTGTTGACGATGATCTCGGGCGCACCGAGGTCGAGCAGCCGCTTGAGGCGGTTGTTCCGGTTGATGACCCGGCGGTACAGGTCGTTGAGGTCGGAGGTCGCGAAGCGGCCACCGTCGAGCTGCACCATCGGGCGCAGGTCCGGCGGGATGACCGGGATCGCGTCGAGGACCATGCCGGACGGCTGGTTGGTCGTCGTCTGGAAGGCGCTGACCACCTTGAGCCGCTTGAGGGCGCGGGTCTTGCGCTGGCCCTTGCCCGTGGCGATGGTCTCGCGCAGGCTCTCGGCCTCGGCCTCGAGGTCGAAGGTCTCGAGCCGCTTCTGGATCGCGGCGGCACCCATGCCGCCCTCGAAGTACAGGCCGAAGCGGTCGCGCATCTCGCGGTAGAGCACCTCGTCGCCCTCGAGGTCCTGGACCTTGAGGTTCTTGAAGCGGTCCCAGACCTGCTCGAGGCGCTCGACCTGCTGGTCGGCCCGGCGGCGGATCGCGTTCATCTCGCGCTCGGCGGAGTCGCGGACCTTGCGCTTGGCGTCGGACTTGGCACCCTCGGCCTCGAGCGCGGCGATGTCGCCCTCGAGCTTCTTGGCCCGGTTCTCGACGTCGGAGTCGCGCCGGTTCTCGATCTCCTTCTTCTCGACCTGGATCTGCGCCTCGAGCGAGGGCAGGTCGGCGTGCCGCTGGTCCTCGTCGACGGAGGTGATCATGTAGGCCGCGAAGTAGATGACCTTCTCGAGGTCCTTCGGGGCGAGGTCGAGCAGGTAGCCGAGACGGCTCGGCACGCCCTTGAAGTACCAGATGTGGGTGACGGGGGCGGCGAGCTCGATGTGGCCCATCCGCTCACGGCGCACGGCCGCGCGGGTGACCTCGACGCCGCAGCGCTCGCAGATGATGCCCTTGAAGCGGACCCGCTTGTACTTGCCGCAGGCGCACTCCCAGTCACGAGTCGGGCCGAAGATCTTCTCGCAGAAGAGTCCGTCCTTCTCGGGCTTGAGGGTGCGGTAGTTGATCGTCTCGGGCTTCTTGACCTCGCCGTGGCTCCAGGCACGGATGGAGTCGGCGGTCGCGAGGCCGATCCGGAGCTCGTCGAAGAAGTTGACGTCGAGCACGTGGTTCCTTCTCTCGTTGCTGAAATCGCTGGTCTGACTGGGATGAGTCGGGCGGGCTCCCCGGCCCGGGCGCTGGTGGGCGCCCGGGCCGGGTCACCTGTCAGACCTCTTCGACGCTGCTCGGCTCCCGCCGGGACAGGTCGATGCCGAGCTCCTCGGCGGCACGGAAGACGTCGTCCTCCGCGTCGTGCATCTCGATCGTGGTGCCGTCGCTGGACAGCACCTCGACGTTGAGGCACAGGCTCTGCATCTCCTTGATGAGCACCTTGAAGGACTCGGGGATGCCGGGCTCGGGGATGTTGTCGCCCTTGACGATGGCCTCGTACACCTTGACGCGGCCGTTGACGTCGTCGGACTTGATCGTGAGCAGCTCCTGCAGCGCGTAGGCGGCGCCGTACGCCTCGAGGGCCCAGACCTCCATCTCACCGAAGCGCTGGCCACCGAACTGGGCCTTACCGCCGAGCGGCTGCTGGGTGATCATCGAGTACGGACCCGTGCTGCGCGCGTGGATCTTGTCGTCCACGAGGTGGTGCAGCTTGAGGATGTACATGTAGCCCACCGAGACCGGCTCGGGGAACGGCTCGCCGGAGCGGCCGTCGAAGAGCCGGGCCTTGCCGGTGCCGTCGATGAGGCGCACGTCGTCACGGGTCGGCAGGGTGCTGTCGAGCAGCCCGACGATCTCGTTCTCGCGGACGCCGTCGAAGACGGGCGAGGCCACCCGGGTGCCGGCCGGCGCCTCCATGGCGTCGTTCGGGATGAGCTCGGCCCACTCCGGCGAGCCCTCGATCTTCCACCCGCGGCTGGCGGCCCAGCCCAGGTGCAGCTCGAGGATCTGGCCGACGTTCATGCGGCCGGGGACGCCGAGCGGGTTGAGGACGACGTCGACGGGCGTGCCGTCCTCGAGGAAGGGCATGTCCTCGATCGGGAGGATCTTGGAGATGACGCCCTTGTTGCCGTGGCGGCCGGCGAGCTTGTCGCCGTCGGTGATCTTCCGCTTGTTCGCGACGTAGACGCGGACCAGCTGGTTGACACCGGGCGGCAGCTCGTCGCCCTCGTCCTTGTCGAAGACCTTGACGCCGATGACGGTGCCGGTCTCGCCGTGGGGGACCTTGAGGGAGGTGTCGCGGACCTCGCGGGCCTTCTCGCCGAAGATCGCGCGCAGCAGCCGCTCCTCGGGCGTCAGCTCGGTCTCGCCCTTGGGCGTGACCTTGCCGACGAGGAGGTCGCCGTCGCGCACCTCGGCACCGATCCGGATGATGCCGCGCTCGTCGAGGTCGGCGAGGACGTCCTCGCTGACGTTCGGGATGTCGCGGGTGATCTCCTCGGGCCCGAGCTTGGTGTCGCGGGCGTCGACCTCGTGCTCCTCGATGTGGATCGAGGAGAGGACGTCGTCCTGCACCAGGCGCTGGCTGAGGATGATCGCGTCCTCGTAGTTGTGGCCCTCCCAGGGCATGAAGGCCACGAGGAGGTTGCGCCCGAGGGCCATCTCGCCGCCCTCGGTGGCCGGGCCGTCGGCGATGAGCGCGCCGGCCTCGACCCGCTGCCCCTCGTCGACCCGGACGACCTGGTTGTAGCTGTTGCCCTGGTTCGAGCGGTCGAACTTCGCGATCCGGTAGGTGCGCGAGGTGCCGTCGTCGGCGGCGACGGTGACGAGGTCGGCCGAGACCTCGGTGACGACGCCGGCCTTCTCGGCGACGACGACGTCACCGGAGTCGACGGCCGCCCGCAGCTCCATGCCGGTGCCGACGAGCGGGGCCTCGGCCCGCACCAGCGGCACGGCCTGGCGCTGCATGTTCGAGCCCATGAGGGCGCGGTTGGCGTCGTCGTGCTCGAGGAACGGGATGAGCGCGGTGGCCGCCGAGACCATCTGGCGCGGCGAGACGTCGATGTAGTCGACGTCGTCGGCCGGGATGTACTCGACCTCGCCGCCCTTGATGCGCACGAGCACGCGCTCGTGGGCGAAGCGGGTGCCGTCCTCGGTGAGGGTGGCGTTCGCCTGGGCGATGACGTGCTCGTCCTCCTCGTCGGCCGAGAGGTAGTGCACCTCGTCGGTGATCCGACCCTTGGTGACCTTGCGGTACGGGGTCTCGATGAAGCCGAAGGAGTTGATCCGCCCGTAGGAGGCGAGCGAGCCGATGAGGCCGATGTTCGGGCCCTCAGGGGTCTCGATCGGGCACATGCGGCCGTAGTGCGACGGGTGGACGTCGCGGACCTCCATGCCGGCGCGGTCGCGGGAGAGACCACCCGGGCCGAGGGCCGACAGACGCCGCTTGTGCGTCAGGCCCGCGAGCGGGTTGTTCTGGTCCATGAACTGCGACAGCTGGCTGGTGCCGAAGAACTCCTTGATGGAGGCGACGACGGGCCGGATGTTGATGAGCGTCTGCGGCGTGATCGCCTCGACGTCCTGGGTCGTCATCCGCTCGCGGACGACGCGCTCCATCCGGGACAGGCCGGTGCGGACCTGGTTCTGGATGAGCTCGCCGACGTTGCGCAGGCGGCGGTTGCCGAAGTGGTCGATGTCGTCGGTCTCGACGCGCACGTCGACGGCCTCGCCGCGGCGGTGGCCCGCCATGGTGTCCTCGCCGGCGTGCAGGGCGACGATGTACTTGATCGTGGCGACGATGTCCTCGAGGGCGAGGGTCGAGTTCGACAGCTCACCGTCGATGCCGAGCTTCTTGTTGATCTTGTACCGGCCGACCTTGGCCAGGTCGTAGCGCTTGCCGTTGAAGTAGAGGTTGTCGAGCAGGGTCTGCGCGGCCTCCTTGGTCGGCGGCTCGCCCGGACGCAGCTTGCGGTAGATGTCGAGCAGCGCGTCGTCCTGGTCGGTGGTGTTGTCCTTCTCCAGGGTGAGCCGCATCGACTCGTACTGGCCGAACTCCTCGAGGATGTCGGCCTCGGACATGCCGAGGGCCTTGAGGAGCACGGTGACCGACTGCTTGCGCTTGCGGTCGACGCGGACGCCGACCATGTCGCGCTTGTCGATCTCGAACTCGAGCCAGGCGCCGCGGCTCGGGATGACCTTGGCCGTGTAGACGTCCTTGTCGGAGGTCTTGTCCGGGGTGCGCTCGAAGTACACGCCGGGGCTGCGGACGAGCTGGGAGACGACGACGCGCTCGGTGCCGTTGATGATGAAGGTGCCGCGCTCGGTCATCAGCGGGAAGTCGCCCATGAACACCGTCTGGCTCTTGATCTCGCCGGTGGTGTTGTTCATGAACTCCGCGGTGACGAACAGCGGGGCCGAGTAGGTCTGGTCGCGCTCCTTGCAGTCCTCGATGGAGTACTTGACCTCCTCGAAGCGGTGGTCGCGGAAGCTGAGCGACATCGAGCCGCTGAAGTCCTCGATCGGCGAGATCTCCTCGAAGATCTCCTCGAGGCCCGAGCGGTCGGGGACGTCGTCGCGCCCCTCGGAGCGGGCCGCGGCGACGCGCTCCTGCCAGCGCTCGTTGCCGAGCAGCCAGTCGAAGCTCTCGGTCTGGAGGGCCAGGAGGTCGGGGACCTCCAGCGGCTCACGGATCTTGGCGAAGGACAGACGGCCAGAGGCCGTCCGGGCGGAGCTGATGGGGTTCGACGTGGTGCGCGAGGCAGCCAAGGAGAGTTCCTTCCACGGGCCTGGTCTGACGTGCGGGCTGGCCGCTCCCGACCCCACCCCTCGCCGCGGTCCGTTCCGGACGCGGGTCTCCCGGGACAGCCGGGAGCATGGCGACGGAACAGCTCGTCGACGAGCAGAGGGAGGTTAGGGGCAGCGCAAAGAGATAGCATACCCGAAGAAGGCAGCACCGTCCAACCGCGTCAAACCCGTGGGGTTCCCGGTGCGGCCGACCCGCGAGGCGGGCGACGCGCAACAGGATGACGTGCCTCCCCCGCCCCGTCAAGCGAAACGCACGAACCCGGCGCGCCGCGCCCTCCACGGGCGCCGCGTCAGTAGGCCGAGAGCTTCTCGACGAGCCAGCGTCCGGAGACCTTGCGCATCGTCGCGATGACCCGGTTCTGGTCGACCGAGGGCTGGTCCTCCCCCGCCGAGGTCTTGGCCTGGTCGAGGAAGACCTGCACGGTCACCGTGTCAGGCGTCTGGCCCATGACGCCCGCCTCGTAGGTGCGCGCCCGCACCACGACCTCGTCCTTGGTCGCCACCGGGGCGATGGTCTTCTCCATCGTCTGCGCGTACTCGGTCCGGAACGGGCCGGTGAGCAGGGCCGCGTTGGCCGAGGCCTGGGCGTCGAGGGTCTCGTAGCTGTACGAGAGCAGCTGCTCGAGCGAGGTGCGGGCCGCGGCGGTCGCCGCCCGCGCGTCGCGCTCGCGGTCGTGCGGGTCGCGCACCGACACGGAGAGCACGAGCGCGAAGGCCACGAGCGCCACGGCGAGCGCGACCAGCGCCGCGGCGAGGCGTGGCGGCACGCGGCGCGGCGGCTCGGCGTCGCCGGGGCCGTCGTCGTCCGAGGCCTCGACTCCCGTGGCCGCCGCGTCGTCCGTACGGGCCGGCTCGGGATCCTCGCTGAGCCACCCGGGGGGCGCCGTGGCGCGCGCGCCGTCGACGGGCTCGGCGAGCCGCGGCTCCGCCACCTCCGGCCCCTCGGCCGGCTGCTCCTCGACCGGCTGCTCCTCGGCCGGCTGCTCCTCGACCGCCGGCTCGTCGAGGGGTGGGTCCTGCGTCCCGGGACCGGGGGTCCCGGGAGCCGGCGGCCGGCCGCGGCGCCGCCGCTCCCCGGCGACCCGGGGCCGGCGGCGCTCACCCGACGAACTCAAGGCGCTCCACCTTCCATGCTCCGCCGACCTCGCGCAGGCCGAGCTTGATCCGGTACGTCTTGGTCTCACCGTCCGGGACGTTGGTGTTCGACGTCGGCGCCACGACCCCGACGATCACCTGGGCCGAGTCGCGGTCGCCGGAGACCAGCGCGGCCTCGGCCCGCTCGACCCGCGAGGTCGACTTGTTGTCGACGACCACGGTGCGCAGGTCGGCCAGGCTCGTCGTGTAGCTGTCGAGGAACTCCCCCGTCGCCCCGGCCTTGACCCGGCGCGGTGTCCTCGTCGACGTGCCGGTAGTCGAGGGTCGCGAAGTTCACCGCGAGCTGGCGCCCCGCGGCGAGCGCCTCGCGCTGGGCCTGCTCGACCTGTCGGGCCTCGTACCAGTCGCGCCCGCGGGTCGCCCCGAGGCCGAGCGTCGCCACGACGACGAGCGCCACGAGCGCCCACAGGAGCCGCACGGTGGACGTCATCGGGCTGCCTCCTCCAGGATCCATGACCAGGAGCCTTCGCTGCCGGTCGGTGCGAGCGGGGCGGACACGCTGGCCGGAGCACCGTACGCGGTCGTCCCGAGGGGCACGGGGTCGGGTCCGTAGGCCATGGCGTAGCTGGCACTGCCGACCGGGCGGGCGCCCGGCGCGTTCTGGGCGCCCCGGACGTCGGAGGCCGACCCACGGGGCAGGGTGCACCGGGCCGCCGTGTTGACCGGGGGAAGCCCGGAGGTCTTGTTGGGGTCGGTCTTCGTCGTGCCGCCGTAACCCTGGGTGCAGGGGCGCCGGCGACTGGGCGAGCTGGAGGCCGAAGTGGGCGCTGCCGTCGCCCGGAACGACGGTGTACCCGCCGGCCACGACCTCGGGGTAGGTGATGAGGAGCTGGTCGATGCCGTCGACGCGGGCGCTGGTCACCTGGCCGACGGTCACGAGGTTGGCGAGGAGGACCCCGAGGGACTCGCGGTTCTCGCGGACCACGGCCTCGAGCTCCTCGGAGGCGACGGTGCCGCGGTCGAGGACCACGCGCAGGTCCGGGTCGGACGCCTTGAGGGTCTCGGAGATGCGGGCGAGGTTGCCCGAGAAGGTCTTGATCTGCGAGGCGGTGTCGCGCTGGGTGTCGAGGACGACCTTCCCGGACTTCAGGAGGGCGATGGTGTCGGGGAGGGCCTCGATCGCGCTCTGCGTCAGGGCGTCGCCGTCGTCGATGAGCCGCCCGAGGTCGTCGCCGGTGCCCTCGAAGCCGGTGCCGAGCTCGTCGACGACGGTGGAGAGGTCGTCCTTGGGCACCGACCGGACGGTGCGGTCGACGTCGAGGAGCAGCTGGTCGACGCGCAGCGGGGTCTCGGTGGCGTCGCGCGGGATGACGTCGCCGTCCCCGAGGTACGGCTCCCCCTCGCGGCGGGGCTGGAGGTCGAGGTACTGCTCACCGACGGCCGAGCGGTTCTCGACGACCGCCCGGGTGTCCGTCGGCACCTCGGTGCCCGTCTCGAGCTTCGCGTGCACCCGGACGCCGTCCGCGCTCAGGGTCAGCTCGGAGACCCGCCCGACCCGGACCCCCCGGTAGGTGACCTCGGCGCCGGCGAAGATGCCCCCGGAGCTCGCGAGGTCGGCGACCACGGTGGGGCCGGTGCCGAAGAGCCGCTCGGTGAGCCCGACGTAGCTCGCCGAGAGCACCGAGGTGGCCACCACGGTGATGACGAGGAACAGCGCGAGCTGGACCTTGGTGAGCCGGCGGATCACGGGAGCCCCCCGGTGTAGAGCGAGACCCACGAGAGGTCGGCGTCACCCGTGCTCGACCCGAGGCAGATCGGCGGGCAGAGGCCGCCCGCCGGTCTGGGTGGGCAGCGGCAGGCTGGGGACGACGGTCGGCACGGGGATGGTGATCGTCGGCAGGGGCAGGCTCGGGAGGATGGTGGGCAGCTCGTCGGCAGGATGGTCGGCAGGGCGGTCGGGAGGCGTCGGCAGCGTCGTCGGCGTCGGCACCGAGAGGTGGCGCAGGTCGAGGTCGGCGGTGACGCGCAGGTTGGTGTAGTCGCCCTTGATCGCCTGGAGCGAGGAGTCGGGGAACGGGTAGGTGAGCAGCAGCTGGAGCGACTTCGGCAGGTTGTCGCCCGCCGTGTTCAGCTGCGCAAGAATGGGTTTGAGGGCCTTGAGGTTGGCCAGCACGTCGTCGCGGGAGGCCTCGACGACCCGGCTGCCGACCTTTCCGAGCCGGTCGAGGGCGGTGAGCATCGTGGTCAGCTGGGTGCGCTGGTCGGCGAGGATGGCCAGGCCCTCCGGCAGCTCCTGGAGCACCCCGGCCAGCTGGTCCTTGCGGGCCGCCAGGTCGGCGCTGAGCCGGTCGATGCCGTCCAGGGCCCGGATGATCTCGGCCTTCTGCTCGTCGAGGCCGCCGACGAAGGTGTCGAGCTGGGTGATGAGGTCGTCGATCTCGGCGTGCCGGCCGCGCAGGGCGTTGTTCAGCTCGGTCTCGATGACCTTGAGCTGGCCGACGCCCCCGCCGTTGAGGAGCATCGACAGGGCCGCGAGCACCTCCTCGACCTCGGGGTTGCGTCCGGTGCGCCCGAGGGGGATGAGGTCGCCGTCGCCGAGGGTGCCCGTGCCGCCGCCGGCCGGCCGCTCGAGGGCGATGTACTTCTCGCCGAGCAGGGAGGTCTGCTTCAGCTCGGCCCGGGTGTCGTCGGGGAGGTGGCTCGAGGCCGGGACCCGCATGGTGACCCGGGCGGTCCAGCCGTCGAGGTCGATCGCGGTGACCTCGCCGACGGTCACCTCGTCGACCTTCACCGAGGAGCGGGGGACCAGGTCGAGCACGTCGGCGAACTCGGCCCGCACGGTGATCTGCGGCCCGTCGGCGCTGGGACCACCGGGCAGCGGCAGGTCGTAGACGCTCGAGCAGCCGGCGAGCACGAGCAGGGCCAGGCAGCTGAGCAGGGCGGTGGCACGGGTGCGGGGCGTGGTCATCCGAGCAGCCCTCCGAGGGTGGGGTCGGCGCCCCGGAGGATCCCGGCGCCTCCCGGGCGGCCCGCGCCGGTGGCGGCGGGGAGCTTCGGGAGCTTGAGGTCGAGCAGGCCGGAGGCCTTGCAGAGGTTGGTGTTGCCCGTGCCGGTGGGTCCGGTGATGAGCGAGCAGAGCAGCAGGCCGGGCCGGTCCGTCGCCCTGAACGGTGGCGCGGGTGTCGAGGGTGCCGGTCTTCGGGTCGTAGGCGAGCTGGAGGTTCGACAGGGCCACCGGGGCGTCGTCGAGGGTCTCCGCGAGGGCCTTGCGCTCGTCGACGACGGCGCCGGTGACCTCGGTGAGCCGGGCCACGTCGTCCTTGAGGAGCGCCCGGTTGTCGTGGACGAACCCGGTGACCTCGTCGAGCGCGACGGCGAGGTTGGCCAGCGCCGCCGAGAGGTCGTCGCGCTCGTCGTCGAGGGCGGAGGACACCGACGCGAGGTTGGTGTTGAGGCGGCGCACCTGCGCGTCGTTGGCGGCGAGGGTCTCGGTGAAGGTGTCGAGGTTCTTCACCGTCGAGAACAGGTCGCCCCGGCCCTCGGAGAAGGTCTGCACGGCCTGCGAGAGGTTGACCGTGGTGTCGTGCAGCGACTGGCCGTTGCCGTCGAGGTTGGCCGCGCCGGTGCGGAGCACCCGGGAGAGCGCGCCCTCGGAGTTGGCGCCCTGCGGGCCGAGGGCGACCATGAGGTCGTCGAGGCTCTGGCTGACCCGGTCGAGCTCGACGGGGACCGCCGTGCGCTCGAGCGGGATGTGCGCCCCGCTGCGCATCCGCGGACCGGCGGTCCACACCGGCAGCAGCTGGACGTAGCGGTCGCTGACGAGCGAGGGGGCCACGACGGCCGCCTGCGCGTCGGCCGGGACCGGGTGCTCGGAGGTGAACTCGAAGTCGACACGGACCCGGTCGCCACGGGGCTCGACGGCCGTCACCTCGCCGACGCGCACGCCGAGGATGCGCACGTCGGAGCCCGGGAAGAGCCCCACCGCCCGGACGAAGTCGGCCGAGACGCGCACGGGCTCGGGGCGCGGCCAGAACACGACGGCCGCGGCGACGAGGGCCACGACGACCAGCCCGGCGACGAGCGCGGCCCGCGGCGGCACCCGCCGCAGCCGGGCTCCGACGGCGCCGAGGCGACCGCCCAGCGGGCGCAGGCGCTCACCGACGGGCCGGAGCCGGTCGGTGACGCGGAGCCCGGGGCGCCTCATCGGCCGACCGTCCCGACCGGGGTGGTGAGGTTCTGGATGTAGGTGTCGAACCACGGGCCGGTGCCGAGGGTGTTCGCGAAGAGGCGGGTGAACGGCGCCATCGCCGCGATCGTCTCCTTGAGGTCGCTCTCGTGCTTCTGGAGGGTGGCGAGCACGGTCTGGAGCTGGGCCAGCGCCGGCTTGAGGGTGGCCCGGTTGTCGCGGACCAGGCCGGTGACCTGCTGGGCCAGGGCGCTGGTGTTCGTGAAGAGCGTGTGGATGGCCTCCCGGCGGGTCTCGAGCTCGGCGACGAGGAGGTCGGCGTCCTTGATGAGCTTGTCGACGACCGCGTTCTGCTCGGCCACCGTCCCGGTCACCGAGTCGGCCGCGCGGAGCAGCTCGCGCAGCTTGTCGTCGCGGCTGGCGATGGTCGCCGACAGCCGGCTCAGGCCGTCGAGGGCGGTCCGGACGTTCTCCGGGGTGTCCTCGAACTCGGTGGCGAGCACGTCGAGGGACCTCGCCAGCTGGTCGGTGTCGATCCGCTCGGTGGTGCGGGTGAGGTCGGAGAAGGCGGTGATGACGTCGTAGGACGACACGGTGCGCCCGAGCGGGATCTGGGTGCCCTCCGCCATCTGGCCGGTGCCCCGCGGCTCGAGGGCGACGTACTTCTCGCCGAGGAGGGTCTTGATCCGCACCGAGGCCCCGGTGGAGGGCCCGAAGGCGACGTCCTCGGTGATCGTCAGGTCGACGCGCACGTGCGAGCCCTCGAGGTCGACGCCGCTGACCTTGCCGACCTTGACCCCCGCGATCCGCACGTCGTCGCCGTCGCGCAGCCCGCCGGCCTCGCTGAAGGCGGCGCTGTAGTGCGCTCCGCCCCCGATGAGGGGCAGGCTCGAGGCGTTGAAGGCCAGGACCATGAGCACGGCGATGACGAGGAGGCCCACGACGCCGAGGCGCAGGGTGTTCCGGTCCTTCGGGGGACCCTTGGTGGTGCTCATCCCCGACACCTCGCGGCCGCGACGTCGTAGCCGAGGTTGCCCGGGGTCTTGCCGGTGGGCAGCAGGAGGTTCTCGACGTCGAAGCGGCAGAGGTAGAAGTTGAACCACGAGCCGTAGGTGGCCGTGCGCGTGATGGTCGCGATCTTGGTCGGCGCCTGGCCGATGAAGCGCTCGAACTCCTTGGTGTTCTCGGGCTTGTTGAGGGTCGTCGCGAGGTCGCCGAGGTTGGCCACGTCGGCCTTGAGGTCGGGGCGCCCGGCGGCGAGGAGGGTCGCGGTGTCGCCGGTGAGCCGGTTGATGTTCGTCAACGAGTCGCCGATGGCCTTGCGGTCCTCGGCCAGCCCGGAGACGAAGCGCTGGAGCTGGGTGAGCAGGTCCTTGAACGCGGTGTCGTCGGCCTCGACGGTCGTCAGCACCGTCGTGAGGTTGTCGATCGTCCGGCCGATGACGGCGTCGCGGTCGGCGAGTGCCCCGGTCAGCGAGGCGGTCTGGCCGAGGAGGCTGTTGATGTCTCCGCCCTCGCCCTGGAGCACCGAGATGACCTGGGCCGAGAGCTCGTTGACGTCGCTCGGGGACAGCGCGGCGAAGAGCGGCTTGAAGCCGTTGAAGAGCACGGTGAGGTCGAGGGCCGGGTGGGTGCGCCCGAGCGGGATGGTCCCGTTCTCGGGCAGCGGTGCGGCGTCGCCCGGCTCCTGGGTGAGGGCGACGTAGCGCTCCCCGACGAGGTTGCGGTACTTGATCGTCGCGGCGGTGCCCCGGGTCAGCGTCGTGGACCGCAGGACGCTGAACGTGACCTCGGCGTCCACCCGGTCGCGGGCCACCCGGATGTCCTCCACCGTGCCCACGCGCACCCCCGCGATGCGCACGTCCTGGCCGGCCGACAGTCCCGTGACGTCGGTGAACACGGCCCGGTAGGAGGCCTTGTCGCCGGGCAGGACGTTGGCGATCGTCGCGGCGAGGATGCCGGTGGCGAGCACCGTGACGACGACGAAGGCGAGGAGCTTGACGAGGCTGGGGGCGGTCCTCACTGGTTGACCACCCTCCCCCGGAGCATCGGGCCGGCGAGCAGGGTCGTGAGGGCCGACGGCTCGCCCTGTCCCTCGGGGGCGAGCGCGATCGCGACGACCTCCTGCTCGGCCGTGGTGCCGGCGAGGCCGGAGTCGACGTTGCCGACGGCGACGCCGGTGGGCGCGAGCAGCGCCGAGGGCAGGGCCGAGCGGGCGGCCCCACCGCTGCCGTCGGCGAACGTCGCCCCGCCGCGCGGGGTGCTGCTGGCTGCCACCGGGGTCGGGCAGGCCGCGGCAGCTCGGCCCGCGGTCGTCGTTCCACGCGGGCTCCTGCCCGGGCCGGTAGCCGCTGCGCTGGGGCGGTGTCTCGAGGGTGATGTGGAACTGCCCGCCGGCGAAGATGCCCTCGGCGCGCGGGATCCAGCCGACCAGCCCCTGGGCCAGGCAGGGGTAGACCGGCGCGTGCTTGGCGAGCACCGCGAGGGTCGGCCGCTGCACCCGACCGACCTGGATGATCCGGTCGTCGTTCTTCTCGAGGAACTCGGCGGTGGTGTTGGCGAACCCGGCGGTGCCCGCGAGGAAGCCCGCGAGCTGGTCCTTCTTCTCCACGATCGTCGCGTTCGTCGTGCGGAGGGCGTCGGCGGCGCGCAGCAGGTTCGGCGCGGCGTCCGCGTAGGTGCTCGCGAGGTCGGCCAGCCCGCTGATGTCGGCCTCGATGAGCGGCAGCTGCGGGTTGAGCCGGGTGAAGTACCGGTCGACGAGGACGAGGTTCTCGCCGAGGCGGGTACCGCGGCCGTCGAGGGCCGTGGCCAGCGCGTTGAGCGTCGCCGCCAGCTTCTCCGGCTTGACGGTGCGCAGGAGGGGCAGCAGCTCGTCGAAGACGCGCTCGAGCTCGATGGCGACGCTCGTGCGGTCCTGGGGGATGACGTCGCCCTCGCGGATGGGCCGACCGGGGTCGCCCGCGGGGGGCACGAGGTCGACGAAGCGCTCGCCGAACAGCGTCTTGGGCAGCAGCCGCGCACTCACCGAGGCCGGGACGAGCTCGGCCTGCTGCGGGTCGAGGGCCAGGGTGAGGGTCGCCCCGTCCGGTCGCGAGCTGATCGAGCGGACCTCGCCGACGATGACGCCGCGGATCTTGACGTCGGCCGAGGCCTGCATCTGGCTGCCGATCCGGTCGGCGCTGCAGCGACACGGTGACGACGCGCGTGAAGACCTTCTCGAACGACGCGACCGACAGCGCCACGCCGAGGGCGACGACGAGGAGGAACGCGACGCCGTACGGAGCGCTCGCGCAGCCCGGTGAGGAACCCGCCCGTCATCCGGCGATCCTCACCGTGGTCGTGGCCCCCCAGATCGCCAGGCTGAGGAAGAAGTCGACGACGTTGACCGCGACGATCGAGGTGCGCACCGCGTGCCCGACGGCGACGCCGACGCCGGCCGGGCCACCGCTCGCCGTGTAGCCGTAGTAGCAGTGGATGCCGATGATGACGACGGCGAAGATCAGCACCTTCGCGAACGACCACAGGATGTCGCCCGGGGGCAGGAAGAGGTGGAAGTAGTGGTCGTAGGTGCCGGTCGACTGGCCGAAGTAGCCGGTGACGATGAACCGGGTGGCGGCGTACGACGAGAGCAGGCCGAGCACGTAGAGCGGGATGACGGCGACGAAGCCGGCGATCATCCGGGTCGTCACGAGGAAGGGCAGGCTGGGGATGCCCATCACCTCGAGGGCGTCGACCTCCTCGCTGATCCGCATCGCGCCGAGCTGGGCGGTGAACCCGCAGCCGACGGTCGCGGCGAGGGCCAGGCCGGCGACGAGGGGCGCGATCTCGCGGGTGTTGAGGTAGGCCGAGACGAAGCCGGCGAACGCGCCGGTGCCGAGCTGGTCGAGCGAGCTGTAGCCCTGCAGGCCGACCTGGGAGCCGGTGAAGAAGGCGAGGAAGGTGAGCACGCCCACCGTGCCGCCGATGACGCTCAGCGCCCCCGTGCCGAGGGAGACCTCGGCGAGCAGCCGGACGACCTCCTTGCCGTAGCGGCGCAGCGTGCGCGGCACCCACCCGATCGAGCGCACGTAGAAGCGCATCTGCGCGCTCAGCTCGTCGAGGAGCCGCAGCGGGGCGCGCGAGGCGGTGGCGAGGCGGGACATCGGCATCAGATCTTCTGCGGCACGACTTGGAAGTAGATCGCGCTGATGACGAAGTTGACGACGAACAGGAGCATGAAGGTGATGACGACGGCCTGGTTGACGGCGTCGCCGACCCCCTTCGGTCCGCCCCCGGCGGTCAGGCCCTTGTACGAGGCGACGAGCGCGGCGAGCATCCCGAAGAGGAGGGCCTTGATCTCGGAGGTGACGAGGTCGGCGATCTGGGCCAGCGCGGTGAACGACGCGAGGTACGCACCGGGCGTGCCGCCCTGCACCATGACGTTGAAGACGTAGCCGCCGCCGACGCCGACGACCGACACCAGTCCGTTGAGCAGGGCCGCGACGAGCATCGTCGCGAGGACGCGGGGCACGACGAGGCGCTGGATCGGGGAGATGCCGAGCACCTCCATCGCGTCGATCTCCTCGCGGATCTTGCGCGAGCCGAGGTCGGCGCAGATCGCCGAGCCCCCCGCTCCGGCGACGAGGAGGGCGGTGACGAGCGGCGAGGCCTCGCGCACGACGGCGAGCACCGAGGCGGCGCCGGTGAAGGACTGGGCGCCGAGCTGGCGGGTGAGGGTGCCGAGCTGGAGGGCGATGACGGCCCCGAACGGGATCGAGACCAGGGCGGTCGGGACGATCGTCACCGAGGCGACGAACCACGCCTGCTGGACGAACTCCCTGACCTGGAAGGGACGCTTCGGCAGCGCCCTGACGACGTCGACGACGAGCCCGAAGAAGGAGCCGGCCTGCCGCAGGCCGTTGGTGACGACGGTCATGCGTCCGCTCCGTGGACCACCCCGACGATGCCGGCCGTCGTGGAGGCGAAGCTGCCGGGGGGCGGGGTGACCCCGTGCTCGCGGCACCACTCCCCCGCGGCCCGCTCGGCCCGGCGCGGCGCGCCGTCGCTCGTCGGGAGCTGGAGCGGGATCGGGGGCAGCGGCGGCAGCTCCTGGCCGGACTCGGCCGCGAGCTCGTCGGCGTCCTTCTCCTCGGACATGCCGATCGGGCCGACGGTCTGGGCGTTGAGGAACTGGCGGACCACCGGCTCCTCCGAGGACAGCAGCATCTCGCGCGGCCCGAACATCGCGAGGTGACGGTGGTAGAGCAGCCCGATGTTGTCGGGGACCGTGCGCGCGGTGTTGATGTCGTGGGTGACGATGAGGAAGGTCGCGTCGATCTGGGCGTTGAGGTCGACGAAGAGCTGGTTGATGTAGCTCGTGCGCACCGGGTCGAGGCCGGAGTCGGGCTCGTCGATGAGGAGGATCTGGGGGTCGAGGACGAGCGCCCGGGCCAGGCCGGCGCGCTTGCGCATCCCGCCGGAGATCTCGCCGGGGAGCTTGGCCTCGGCCCCGGCGAGGCCGACGAGCTCCATCTTCTCGTGGACGATGTCGGCGACCTCGGACTCGCGCTTGCGGGTGTGCTCGCGCAGCGGGAAGGCGACGTTGTCGAACAGGCTCATCGAGCCGAAGAGGGCGCCGTCCTGGAAGAGCACCCCGAAGAGCTTGCGCACCTCGTAGAGGTCGTCGCCGCGCAGCTGCACGACGTCGTGGCCGTCGATGACGATCGAGCCGGCGTCGGGCCGGATGAGCCCGACGAGGGTCTTGAGGAAGACCGACTTGCCGGTGCCGGACGGGCCGAGCAGCACCGAGATCTCGCCCGCGGGGAGGGTGAGGGTGACGTCGTCCCAGATGAGCTGGCTGCCGAAGCGCTTGGTCAGCCCGCTCACCGCGATCTCGACACCCATGTCGACCCTTCCCTCTCGTCCGACGGCCGCGCCGGCCGAAGTTACCGGACGGTAGCGGCAGCGCCGCACCATGAGACCACGTCGGCGGCGGCGACGGTGCTTTGACGCCCTATGGGTTTTCTCAGGTGGCCGACCGCCTCCCGGAGGACGACGGGCTGCCATGGTCCGCGGTTCGGAGCGGCCCTGTTCGGCGGATTGGCCGCGGCCCCGGCGGGCGCACACGCAGCGGGGCCCGACCGCGAACGGTCGGGCCCCGCTGGGCGTGGCTGTCCCCTCACGGGGACGGGGTCACTTGAGGGTGACGGTGGCGCCGGCGCCCTCGAGCTGGTCCTTGGCCTTGTCGGCCGCGGCCTTGTCGACCTTCTCGAGGACGGCCTTGGGGGCGCCGTCGACGAGGTCCTTGGCCTCCTTGAGGCCGAGGGAGGTCAGCGCGCGGACCTCCTTGATGACGGCGATCTTCTTGTCGCCGGCGGCCTCGAGGACGACGTCGAACTCGTCCTGCTCGGCGGCGGCCTCGGCGTCGCCACCACCGGCGGCCGGGGCGGCGGCACCGGCGACCGCGACGGGCGCGGCGGCGGTGACGTTGAAGGTGTCCTCGAACTCCTTGACGAACTCGGAGAGCTCGATGAGGGTCATCTCCTTGAAGGCGTCAAGGAGCTCGTCGGTGCTGAGCTTGGCCATGATGGCGTCCTTTCGATTCAGCGTGGTGCCGTGAGTGGCGGTTGGGTGGTGAGCCGACCCGGGGGTCAGCTCGCGTCGCCACCCTCGGCGACGTCGGTGGCCGGGGCGTCAGCCTCGGCGGGGGTCTCCTCCGCGGCCTCGACCGGGGCGTCGGCACCGGAGACCGGGCCCTCCGCCTCGACCTTGGCCCGCAGCGCCTCGACCGCGCGAGCGGCCTGGGCGAGCGGGGCGGCGAAGAGGTACACGGCCTGGCTGAGCGAGGCGTTCATGGCGCCGGCCAGCTTGGCGAGGAGCACCTCGCGGGACTCGAGGTCCGCGAGCTTGGTGATCTCCGCGGCGGTGAGGGCCTTGCCCTCGAGCACGCCGGCCTTGATCACCAGGAGGGGGTTGGCCTTGGCGAAGTCACGCAGTCCCTTGGCCGCCTCGACAGCGTCGCCCTCGACGAAGGCGATCGCGGACGGGCCGACGAGCTGACCGTCGAACGCGGTCACCCCGGCGTCCTTGGCGGCGAGCTCGGTCAGCGTGTTCTTGACCACGGCGTAGGTCGCGTTGCCACGCAGGGAGTTGCGCAGCTCGGTGATCTGCGCCACCGAGAGTCCCCGGTACTCCGTGAGGACGGCGGCGTTGGAGCTCTTGAACTTCTCCGCGAGCTCGGCAACGGCTGCCGTCTTGTCGGCACGTGACATTCGGGCCTCCTTCCGTCGGGTCGGACCGGCGGGTGAGGGCCCCGGGAACGAGAGAGAGCCCCGGCGCAGGGCACGGGGCTCGGGGGGTCGCGGGGCGTGAGCCACCGGACGTCCGGTACTTCGTGGCCTGCGCTGGTCGCCCGCTCTCGGCGGGACCTTCGGTCTCGTGCGGGTGCACGCGACGACCGGCGGTCTTTGGTCGTCGCCCAGCGTACGGGACGCGGCGCCGCCGCCCCAAATCGCGGCGGCGCCCCGGGGGTACCGGGGCGCCGCGGCGGTGCTGCGTGGTGCGGGTGGTCAGCCCTTCGGGACCTCGAAGGTGCCGACCTCGCTCGCCGGCGGGGCGGTGACGGTGACCGGCTCGCCCCACTTCGAGTACGTCATCGTCATCGACTGCCCGCCCATGTCGACCGAGGTGCCGCACCGGCAGGCCCGAGGCGTCGGTCGAGAACTCGTAGCTGACGCCGTCGGGCATCTGCTTGAGCGCCTCCTCGGTGACGCCGGGGATGCCGGCCGCCTGCTTCTTGACCATCGCCGCGAGCTGGTCCTTGGTGAGCTTGACGGTGTACGTGGTCACACCGCCCTCGACCTTGGAGACGGTGGCCTCGGCGCCCTCGACGTCCTTGAGCTGCTCGGTGGGGTTGGTCATCGCCGACTCCATCTGACCGAGCATCGGGCCCATCATCTGCGACATCATGTCGTCGCCCTTGGGGTCGATCTTGATCCACTTCTTGCCGCCGGCGATCTCGCTCATCGACGCGCCGCCCATGTACATCACCGAGTCGACGTAGACGATCTGGAAGTCCTCGCCGGACACGCTCATCGTCATCGCCATCGTCGGGGCCTGCCCGCGTAGTCGATGTCGGCCTCCATGGTGCCCTGCGCCCCCATGTCCATCGACATGTGGGCGGTGCCCTTGTCCTTGACGGCGGCGGCGCTCTTGGCCGCGAGGTCGGCGAGGTCGACGGTGTCGCCGACCTTCGCGACCGGGGCCTTCTGCTCCTGGGTCGTGGAGGCCCCGGTGGCGGCGTCGTTGGTCGTGGAGCCGCAGGCCCCCAGGGCGAGCGCGCCCGGAGAGGGCGAGGGCGGTGAGGATCGTGCGCTTCATCTGGTGCTTCCCCCGGTGAGGTGTGGTGGCGGCCCGGGCGGCCGCCTCGTGGTCCAGCGTACGGGTGGGACGCCGCCCGGCCGGGTCGAGTTCCGCCGCCGTGACGAAGTCGTCACCCGGCCGGGGACGGGCGAGCCCGCCACCCCGGGGACGGGGTGGCGGGCTCGGTGGGCCGGACGTCGATCAGGCGTCGACCGACTCCTCGGTGAGGTTCTTGGTCCGGCTCGCGTCGAGCGGGATGCCCGGGCCCATCGTCGTCGACAGGGTCGCCTTGGTGATGTAGCGGCCCTTGGACGACGCCGGCTTGAGCCGCAGCACCTCCTCGAGGGCGGTGGCGTAGTTCTCGACGAGCGACTTCTCGTCGAAGGACGCCTTGCCGATGATGAAGTGGAGGTTCGCGTGCTTGTCGACGCGGAACTCGATCTTGCCGCCCTTGATGTCGGTGACCGCCTTGGCGGTGTCCATCGTCACGGTGCCGGTCTTCGGGTTCGGCATGAGGCCGCGGGGGCCGAGCACCTTGCCGAGCCGGCCGACCTTGCCCATGAGGTCGGGCGTGGCGACGACGGCGTCGAAGTCGAGCCAGCCGCCGGAGACCTTCTCGATCATGTCGTCGGACCCGACGAAGTCGGCGCCGGCGGCCGTGGCCGCCTCGGCCTTGTCGCCGTTGGCGAAGACGAGGACGCGGGCGGTCTTGCCCGTGCCGTGGGGGAGGTTGACCGTGCCGCGGACCATCTGGTCGGCCTTGCGGGGGTCGACGCCGAGGCGGAACGCGACCTCGACGGTCTCGTCGTACTTGGCCGAGGCGACGTCCTTGGCGATGCGGATCGCCTCGAGCGGGCTGTAGACCTTCGCGAGGTCGATCTTCTCGCTCGCGGCGCGGTAGGACTTGCTGCGCTTCATGTGCTGCTCCTGGGATGAGTGGTGGAGTCGTGGTCGTCGGGCCGGCGCTGGCCCTGCCACAGGGGGTGGACCGGGCTCAGAGCTCGGTCTCGATGCCCATCTGACGGGCGGTGCCGGCGATGATCTTCATCGCGGCGTCGACGTCGTTGGCGTTGAGGTCGGGCATCTTGGCCTCCGCGATCTCGCGGAGCTGGTCCTTCGACAGCTTGCCGGCCTTGGTCTTGTGCGGCTCGCCCGAGCCCTTCGCGACACCGGCGGCCTTCTTGATGAGCTCGCTGGCCGGCGGGGTCTTGGTGATGAAGGTGAACGAGCGGTCTTCGTAGACCGTGATGACGACCGGGATGATGCTGCCGCGCTGGTGCTCGGTGGCGGCGTTGTACGCCTTGACGAACTCCATGATGTTGACGCCGTGCTGACCGAGGGCGGGGCCGACGGGGGGCGCCGGCGTCGCGGCACCGGCCTGGATCTGCAGGTTGATGTACCCGGAGACCTTCTTCTTGGGGGGCATGTCTGTCCTTTGTGGGTGGTGGTGGGCCGACGCCGTGGGCGATGACCCCTTTGCAGTGTCCGCGGAACCCCCGCGAAAGGGGCCTCCGGTCAGATCTTGGCGACCTGGCTGAAGGAGAGCTCGACCGGGGTCTCCCGGCCGAAGATCGAGACGAGCACCTTGAGCTTCTGGGTGTCGGGGTTGATCTCGGAGATCGTCGCCGGCAGGGTCTCGAAGGGCCCGTCCATGACGGTGACCGACTCGCCGACCTCGAAGTCGACGACGGTCGTGTCCGAGCCGCCCGCGCCACCGGCGGCGGCGGAGCCACCCGGCGCTGCCGGCCGCGGCCGGCGACTCGAGGTCGGCCGGCTTGAGCATCGTGAACACCTCGTCGAGGGTCAGCGGCACGGGCTGGTGGGCGTTGCCGACGAAGCCGGTGACGCCCGGCGTGTGCCGCACGGCGCCCCACGACTCGTCGGTGAGGTCCATCCGGACCAGGACGTAGCCGGGCATCCGGACCCGGCGGACCAGCTTGCGCTGGCCGCTCTTGATCTCGGTGACCTCCTCCATGGGGACCTGCACCTCGAAGATGTAGTCCTCCATGTTGAGGGACTGGGTGCGGTTCTCGAGGTTGGCCTTGACCCGGTTCTCGTAGCCCGCGTAGCTGTGGATGACGAACCAGTCGCCGAACTTCGCGGCGAGGTCGTCCTTGAACGCCTGGACGGCGTCGACGCCCTCGAGGACGTCGCCGTCCTCGTCGAGGGTGGGCCGCTCGTCGGTGGCCTCGGGACGTCGTCGGTCGGCCTCGGGCTCGTCGGTGCGCCTCGGGCTCGTGCGGCGGTCGTCGTCGGCTCGTCGCGTGCGACTCGCGGCTCGTCGGCGGGCGCGTCGGCCACCTCGTCGGGCTCGTCGGCGGACTCGGGCTCCTCGGCGGACTCGGCCGCGTCGAAGGCCGCCGCCGCCTCGGCGTCGACCTCCTGCACCGGGGTGTCGTCGGCCTCGACGGGCAGCCCCTCGGCCGGGGCGGCGTCGGGCAGCACCTCGGGGGCGTCGTCGGACGCCACGTCGGGGTTGTCGGTCCACTGGTCGGACACGGGTGACCTCTTCCTTCGTCTGCAGGGTGCCGTGAGGCGGGGGGCGCGGGCTCGCGTCAGGAACCGAAGACCAGCCCGACGAGCTTGCTGAAGCCCAGGTCGAGACCGGACACGATGGCCATCATCACCGTCACGAAGACGATGACGACGAGCGTGTAGTTCCAGAGCTCGCTACGGGTGGGCCGGACGACCTTGCGGAGCTCGTCGAGGATCTGGCTGACGAACAGGCCCAGGGCACGGAACCATCGCGCGACGGGGTTGCCGCCGCGCTCCCGGCCCTTGGCGGGGCGGGAGGGAGTCCTGGTCTGACCTACGTCGGTCACGATGCCTCTTCACGTCGAGCTGCTCGGTTCGGTTGCCTTCGGCGCGGCACGCCCGCGACAGGCAGCCCGACGACGCGGGCCGCGACTCGTGGACGTACCACACGTGCGACGCAGGGCAGGAGGGACTCGAACCCCCAACCGCCGGTTTTGGAGACCGGTGCTCTACCAATTGAGCCACTGCCCTGTGGCACCCCTGATTGGGGCGGGGCGCCGGCTGGTGCGACCTCCCCCGGGCACGCCGAAGGATGGTGGTCACACCGAACGGACAGCATACGTGACGCCGGGGGCGGGGCGCGAACCCGCCGGTCGGGCCGCTGGGCGGTCGGGCCGCGTCGGCACGAGACGGCTCTGCCACGATGGACCCGTGAGCACCGCAGCCGCCCCCCGGACCCCCCTGGCCTCCCTCTCCCCCGAGGAGCTGCAGGCCTTCGTCGACGACCAGCGCGCCGCGTACCGGGCCCTCACCGAACGTGGGCTCGGCCTCGACCTGACCCGTGGCAAGCCCAGCCCCGAGCAGCTCGACCTCTCCGAGCGCCTGCTCTCGCTGCCCGAGGGGCACCACGACCGCGCCGGCACCGACGTCCGCAACTACGGGGGCCTCGAGGGGCTGCCGGAGCTCCGCGAGGTGTTCGCCGAGCTGCTCGGTGTCGACACCGACCAGCTCGTCGCCGGTGGCACGGCCAGCCTGACGATGATGCACGAGGTGCTCGTCTACCACCTGCTGCACGGTGGGGTCGGCTCGCCGCGGCCGTGGCGGGACGAGGAGAAGGTCACCTTCGTCTGCCCGGTACCGGGGTACGACCGGCACTACACGATGCTCGAGTCGTACGGCATCGACATGGTGACCGTGCCGATGCTCGACGACGGCCCCGACGTCGCCGCGGTCGAGGCCCTCGTCCGGGACGACCCGAGCGTCAAGGGCATGTGGATCGTCCCGACGTACGCGAACCCCGCGGGGTCGGTCGTCACCCAGGAGGTCGCAGCGCGGCTGGCCGCCATGCCGACCGCGGCACCCGACTTCCGGCTGTTCTGGGACAACGCCTACGCCCTGCACCACCTCACCGAGGACGAGGCGAAGTCGGCCGACATCCTCTCGCTGGCCTCCGCGGCCGGGAACCCGCACCGCCCGGTGGTCTTCGCCTCGACGAGCAAGATCACCTTCGCCGGCGCCGGGGTGGCCTTCCTCGCCGGCTCGCGCGAGACGGTGCAGTGGTACCTCGGCCACCTGAAGTTCGCCTCGATCGGGCCGGACAAGGTCAACCACCTGCGCCACGCGCAGTTCTTCGGGTCGGCGCAGGCCGTGCGCGACCACATGGCGCGACACCGCGACATCCTCGCGCCGAAGTTCGCCGCCGTCGACGCCGCGCTGCGGGCCGAGCTCGAAGGGCTCGGGGTGGCGGAGTGGACCCGGCCGCGGGGCGGCTACTTCGTGAGCCTCGACGTCCCGGACGGCTGCGCCTCGCGGGTCGTCGCGCTGGCCAAGGAGGCCGGCATCGCCCTGACCCCCGCCGGGGCGTCCTTCCCGTACGGGCGGGACCCGAGGGACCGCAACATCCGTCTCGCGCCGTCGTTCCCGTCCCTCGCGGAGGTCGAGACGGCGATGGCGGGGGTGGCCACGTGCGTCGCGCTCGCGACCGCGGAGCAGCGGCTCGCCGACGTAGGCTGACGCCATGAGCGAGAACCCCGGCCGCGACACCGACGACGACGTCTCCTACGGCGACGAGGACCAGCTCCAGCCCGAGGACACCCTCGAGCAGGACGGCGTCGACGACGTGCTCGACCGGGGCTACTCCCCGCCGGAGAAGCTGCGCGGGTCGATCGCCCACGGCGTCACGGCCGAGGAGCAGGGGCGCGACGAGACGATCGAGGAGCGCATCCACCAGGAGGTGCCCGACCCCTCGTCGGCGTACGGCGCGCCGGACAACGAGTCGGGCCTCGACGAGCCGCGGGTCGGCGGAGACGACCCCGACGCGATCGACGCCGAGGACGACTGGCTCGGCGACGGCGAGGTCGGCGACGCCCGGGCCGGACGGCTCGTGTCCCCGGACGAGGGGCTGGGCTCGGACGAGGAGAAGGACCTCGTCGGCGAGGACGTCGGCATCGACGGCGCCGCGGCGTCCGCGGAGGAGGCGGCGGTGCACCTCGTCGACGAGGAGACCACGGAGGAGTGAGCGTCGGCCCACCGGCCGGGGCGCCCGGCCCGTCGGCCTCCGCCACCGGGCCACGCCCGGTGGCCGCGCTCCCCAAGGCGCACCTGCACCTGCACTTCACCGGGTCGATGCGGGTCGAGACCGTCCGGGAGATGGCCGTCGCGCACGGGCTGCGCCTGCCCGCGACGCTGACCGAGGACTACCCCCCGCGCTTCGACGCCCTCGACGCGCGGGGCTGGTTCCGGTTCCAGCGCCTCTACGACGTGGCGCGGGCGTGCGTCCGGGGTGAGGGCGACATGCGCCGCATCGTGCGCGAGGCGGCCCTCGACGACGGAGCCGAGGGGTCGCGGTGGCTGGAGATCCAGGTCGACCCCACGTCCTACGCACCCTTCGTCGGCGGGATCACGCCGGCGCTGGAGATCGTCCTGGACGAGGCGGCCGCGGTCTCGCGCGAGCCGGGGGCGGCGCAGGTGGGCGTGGTGGTCGCGGCCTCGCGGATGCGCCACCCCCTCGAGGCCCGCACCCTGGCCCGGCTGGCGGCCCGGTACGCGGGTGACGGCCCGGGCTCCGTCGTCGGTTTCGGGCTCTCCAACGACGAGCGGCGCGGTGACACGGCGGAGTTCGCGGCGGCGTTCCGCATCGCCCGGCGAGCGGGACTGGCGTCGGTGCCGCACGCGGGGGAGCTGCTCGGGGCCGACGCGGTGGCGGAGACCCTGGACGCGGCGTTGCCGGACCGGCTCGGCCACGGCGTGCGGGCGGTGGAGGACCCGCGGGTGCTCGAGCGGGTGGTGGCCGCCGGGGTGGCGCTCGAGGTGTGCCCGGGGTCGAACGTCTCGCTGGGGGTCTACGACAGGGCGGAGGACGTGCCGCTGCGGCAGCTCCTGGACGCCGGGGCGGTGGTCGCGCTGGGGGCGGACGACCCGCTGATCTTCGGCTCGCGCCTGGCCGAGCAGTACGAGACGGCACGGACGGTGCACGGGCTCACCGACGCGGAGCTGGCCGGTCTGGCTCGGGCGTCGTTGGCGGCGAGCCGGGCCCCGTCGGGTGTGCGGGAAGCGGCAGCGCGCGACCTCGACGCCTGGCTGGGGTGAAGCGCTCTCGGCGAGGTGCCGCGGGCCGGTCGGCGGACCGGGGAAGGGAGGGTGCGCGGGTGACGTCCATGTGCTCCCACTCCTGAGCCACCTGCTCACCCATCCGAGGCACCCGGCCATGTGCTCCCACCCCCGAGCCACCTGCTCACCATCCGAGGCACCGGCCATGTGCTCCCACCCCTGAGCCACCTGCTCACCATCCGAGGCACCCGGCCATGTGCTCCGAGCACTGGACCGGGCTCGCCGGCTCTCGACCGGGGTGATCGAGGCGCCTCAGGCGGCGTCGGCAGACTCGGAGCCGTCATCGGCCTGCCGGGGACAGTCCTCCGGTGCCCTCTCGAGTGGGTAGACCACCGAACCACCGGCCATGACCCATGGCCGGGGCGAGTACCAGAGCGGCTCCTCGGTCGGGCCGCTGAAGAACTCGTGGACCCACCACCACTGGGGTGGAGACATCACCTGGGTCGCCTCCAGGTGCCCGGGAAAGCGCCGCGTCCTGCCCCGGACACGGGCAATGAGCTCGGTTCGCGGCCACACCTCGGCCGGTACGGGACCTGGCGCTCCCTCGGCGGCGACGGCCCGGGGAGCGGGGGTGAGCGGCCGGGCCGACGCCCCGGGCTCGAGCCCGACCCCGCCGGCACTCGGGGGGCCTGCCTCGCGCCCGAGGTAGAGCGCGAAGCCTGTTCCGTCGAGCGCACGAACGACGTCGTCGAGCCGGTGGGCGCCCGCCGCGGACTCCATCCGGCCGAGGGTCGCCCGCGAGTACCCGCGCATCGCGGCGTAGGCGCGCTGGCTGAGCCGCAGGCGCCGGCGATGGGAGCGGAGCGCCAGGCCGACCTCGTCTCCCAGCGTCAGCCGGGCGCGGGCCTCGAGGAGCTCCTTGGCGAAGGTGGGCCAGGTCGGGTAGGGACTCATCCCCCGACGATGCGCCGCGCCCGGGCTCGCGCCAACGGCCGTCACCGATTCTGTGGACTGCGGGCCGGCCCAGCGCCGCCTGTGGACAGCGACGCCCCCTGCCCGACAACGGGAGCACACGACCATGTGCACCACCGGGTGGGCAGCGGCTCGGATGGGGGAGCAGATGGACGTCCCGGACGACACCACTGGTCGCTCGTCACCCACGCCCGGCGGCCCCCGACCCGACGTCGCCGGCACCACTCGCCCCTCGTCACCCACGCCCGCGCGGCCCCCGACCCGACGTCGCCGGCACCACTCGCCCCTCGTCACCCGCGCCCCGCGGCCCCCGACCCGACGTCGCCGGCACCACTCGCCCCTCGTCACCCACCCCGCGAGATCCCTCCGGCCCGGAGCTCCGGCGGGTCAGGGCCGGCGGCCCGGGGTCGACCGGCTACAGGGTCTCGCCGAGCAGCACGGGCTCGTTGACCAGCCGCACCCCGAACGCCTCGAGCACCCCGTCGCGCACCTCTCGCGCGAGGGCGACGACGTCGCCCGCCGTCGCGCCGCCGCGGTTGGTCACGGCCAAGGTGTGCTTGGTCGACAGCGCGGCCGGCCCCGGCATCCCGTGGCCCTTGCCGAACCCGGCGCGCTCGATGAGCCACGCCGCCGACGTCTTGACCCCTCCGCCGGCGTCCGAGAACCGCGGGGGGGCCGCATCCGCCCCGAGCCGCTCGGCCACCCGGGCCTCCAGCGCCACGAACTCACCCTCCGAGAGCACCGGGTTGGTGAAGAACGACCCGCACGACCAGGTGTCGTGGTCGGCGTCGTCGAGCACCATGCCGCGGCGGCGGCGCTGGGCCAGCACCGCCTCGCGTGCTTCCCCCAGGGGCACCCGCTCCCCCACGCCCACGCCGAGCTGCGTCGCGAGGTCGGCGTAGCGCACCGGCTGCGAGAGGGTCTGGAGGACCAGCTGGAACATCACGTCGAGCACGACGTAACGGTCGGTGCCCTTGAACAGCGAGTGCCGGTAGGTGAAGCGGCAGTCGAGCGAGGTCATCGTCCGCACCCGCTCCTCCAGCCGGTCCCACACGCGCACCCGCGCGACCGTCTGCGCCACCTCCTGCCCGTAGGCGCCGACGTTCTGGATCGGCGTGGCCCCGGTCGAGCCCGGGATGCCCGAGAGCGCCTCCACCCCGGACCAGCCCTCCACGCACGCCCGCTCCACCAACGGGTCCCACGGCTCCCCCGCCGCGACCACGACGTTCGCGCCACCGCACGAGTCGGCCGAGTCGACGCTGATGCCGCGGGTGGCCACCTGGACCACCGTGCCGGCGAAGCCGGCGTCGGGGAGGACGAGGTTCGAGCCACCGCCGAGCACGAGCAGGGGCTCGTCGGCGTCGTCGACCTCACGGACCGCGTCGACGAGCTCGTCGGTGGTCTCGGCGACCACCATCCGCGCCGCCGGACCGCCCACACGCATCGTCGTGTGCCCCGCGAGGGGCTCGTCGGCCAGCTCGCGCATCAGTCGAGGCGCACGACCGCCACGCAGCGGCCGAGGACCTTCTCGCCCTCGCTGGTGACCGTGAGGTCGACACCCACCCGGCCGGCCTCGGCGTCGACCGTCTTGACGACCCCCTCGACGACGATCTCGGCGCCGTCCGCGGGGACGACGACGGGCTTGGTGAAGCGCGTGCCGAACTCGACCACCCGGCCGGCGTCACCGGCCCAGTCCGCGACCACCGTGCCGGCGGCACCCATGGTCCACATGCCGTGGGCGATGACGTCGGGCAGGCCCACGGACCGGGCGAAGGCCTCGTCCTGGTGGATGGGGTTCTGGTCACCGGACGCGCCGGCGTACGCGACGAGCGTCTCGCGGGTGACGGGCACCGTCACCGGGCCCAGGCCGTCACCGACGGCGACCGACTCCAACGAGCGCGGCGCCATCACGCCTCGCCCCCTCGGACGACGATCGTCGAGGTCGAGGTGGCCAGCGCCCGGCCCTGCGCCGTGGCGAGCTCGGTGCGCGTCGTCACCATGGAGTGGCCGCCGGCCTGACGCACCTGGTCGACGGTGAGTGTGCCGACGACCTCGTCGCCCGCCGTGATCGGGCGGTGGTGGACGAAGCGCTGCTCGCCGTGCACCACCCGGCTGTAGTCGATGCCGGCCTCCGGGTCGGTGACGTAGGCCCGGTCCGCCGCCTGGGCGAAGCGCACGGCCATCGTCGGCGGGGCGATGACGTCGGCGTACCCGGCGGCGCGAGCCGCCTCGGGGTCGGTGTGCACGGGGTCGTGCGCGCCCACCGCCGCGGCGAACGCGGCGATCATCGCGGCGTCGACGGGGTAGGGCCCGCTCGGGGGGTAGGTGCGTCCGACGAAGTCGGGGTTCACGGCCATGGCTCCCACTCTAGGGGCGGGCACACCCCGGCACGCCGAGAGGACCCGGACGACGGGAGGCCGCCGGCACCGGACGGTGCGGGCGGCCTCCACGGCGACGCGGGAACGCGTCAGCGGGTCTCGCGGTGCGCGGTGTGCTTCTTGCAGCGCGGGCAGAACTTCGCCAGCTCGAGCCGGTCGGGGTCGTTGCGGCGGTTCTTCTTGGTGATGTAGTTGCGCTCCTTGCACTCCGTGCACGCCAGGGTGATCTTGGGGCGGACGTCGGTGGCCTTGGCCATGGGGGCAACCTGCTCTCGGAAAACGGTGGTGGATCTCGGGATGCGGCGCGGGCGAGGAAGACAGCCCACGCGCGCACCAGCACAACAGGGTACGCGCCCTCCGGTATTCCACGGAAATCGCGGCCCTTGCGTAGCGGGAGCGGGGCTCGATCCCGCGACCTCACGATTATGAGTCGTGCGCTCTAACCAGCTGAGCTACCCCGCCTTGGGGCGGAACGGTCGGGACCCCTCGAGGGGCAGGTCTCCGGCCGCGCCAGAGCCCCCTGTCGGAATCGAACCGACGACCTTTTCCTTACCATGGAAACGCTCTGCCGACTGAGCTAAGGGGGCGCGCACGGGGGGTGGAAACCACCCCTCAGCGCGACGGAGACACTACACGGTCACGCTCGGTCGAGCGAAATCCGGGAGTCGACGAGGGCCGGTCCGTACCAGGTGAGCAGGCGCCCCGAGACGAGCCTCGTGGGCACCCGGTGGAAGGCGTCCGGGCCGTCGTCGGCGGTGAACTCGTAGGGCTCGTCCGGGAGGAGCACGACGTCGGCCAGGGCGGGGTCGTCGAGGGCCGCCACGTCGGCCTGCGGGTACCGGCCCTGCGGCCCGCCCCCGACCACCCGGAACCCGAGCCGCGCGAGCAGGTCGGCGGTGAAGGTCGGGCGGCCGACCACCATCCACGGGTCGCGCCAGACGGGGACGACGGCCCGGGTGTGGGGCTCGGGCGCCGGCCCCGGACCACGCCCGCGCCGCGTCGGCGAGCCACCCCGGCTCGGCCAGGTCCGAGCGCCTCCACCACGAGCCGGCGCATGGAGGCGATCGCCCCGGGCACGGTCTCCACGTCGGTGACCCACACCGCGATCCCCCGCTCGCGCATCCGCCGCACGTCGAGCTCGCGGTTCTCCTCCTTGTTGGCGACGACGAGGTCGGGCCGCAGCCCCGCGACCGCGGCCAGGTCGGGGTTCTTCGTCCCGCGCACGCGCGCGACGTCGAGGTCGGCGGGGTGGGTGCACCAGTCGGTGGCCCCGACGAGGCGGTCCGGGCAGGTGGCGGCGAGGGCCTCGGTGAGGGAGGGGACGAGGGAGACCACCCGGCGCGGCCGGGCCCGCGAGCGGCACCGGCACGCCCAGGTCGTCGAGGAGGGGCACGGCGGCCGTCAGCGCGGCGCCATCCGCAGCGCGCCGTCCATCCGGATGACCTCGCCGTTGAGGTAGTCGTGCTCGACGATGTCGACGGCCAGCCGGGCGTACTCCTCGGGCCGGGCCAGCCGCTGCGGGAACGGCACCCCCGCCGCGAGGCCCGGCCCGCACCTCGTCGGAGACCGTGGCGAGCATGGGGGTCTCGACGATGCCCGGCGCGATGGTCATGACGCGGATGCCGTGCTGGGCGAGGTCGCGGGCGGCCGGGAGGGTGAGACCGACGATGCCGCCCTTGCTCGAGCTGTAGGCGGCCTGGCCGACCTGGCCGTCGTAGGCGGCGATGCTCGCGGTGTTGACGACGACACCCCGCTGGCCGTCGGCGTCGGGTTCGGTCGCGGCCATGGCCTCGGCGGCGAGGGTCATCACGACGAACGTGCCGATGAGGTTGACCTCGACGACCTTGCGGTACAGGTCGATCGAGTGCGTCCCCTTGCGACCGAGGATGCGGGCCGACGGACCGATGCCCGCACAGCTGACGACGATGCGCAGCGGGCGCTCGGGGTCGGCGGCGGCCTGCTCGACGGCGACCCGGACGTCGGCCTCGGAGGTGACGTCGGTGGCGAGGTACTCGACCCCGTCGACCTGCGGCGCCCCCTCGCAGGCGTCGAGCAGGTCGAGGGCGAGCACGCGGGCGCCGGACGCGGCCAGGGCGGCGGCGGTGGCCGCGCCCAGGCCGGAGGCGCCCCCGGTGACGATGGCGGAGGTGTCGGCGATCTGCATGCCCTCATCCTGCCGTGCCCCGGGCTCCGCGTGCCGAGCCGGGGCGTCGGCGGCCGCGCCGTACCGTGGGGCCCATGGAGCTGCGCATCGGTGGACACGTCGACCAGGAGGACCCCGTCGCCGAGGCGGTGGCCCGCTCGGCCGGGCTGAGCCAGATCTTCCTCGGCGACCCCCAGAGCTACAAGGGCCCGGTCGTGCGGTTCCCCGGCGGCGCTGCGCGCGCTGCGGGCTGCCGCCGAGGACGCCGACGTCGACCTCTACGTCCACGCTCCGTACCCGATCAACGTCGCCTCGACGAACAACCGGATCCGCATCCCGGGCCGCAAGCTGCTCCAGCAGCACCTCCACGCGGCGGCCGAGGTGGGGGCCAAGGGCGTCGTCGTCCACGGCGGGCACCTCGGCGTCGACGAGGACGCCGACGTCGGCTTCGACAACTGGCGCAAGTGCGTCGACGGCCTCGAGATGCCGGTGCCGCTGCTCATCGAGAACACCGCCGGCGGCGACAACGCGATGGCCCGCCGGCTCGAGGCCGTCGAGCGGCTCTGGGAGGCGATCGGCCGGGCCGAGGGCGGCGACACCGTCGGCTTCTGCCTCGACACCTGCCACGCCCACGCCGGCGGGAACGACCTCGGCAGCGTCGTCGAGAAGGTGCGGGCGGTCACCGGCCGCGATCGACCTCGTGCACTGCAACGACAGCCGTGACGACCTTCGACTCCGGCGCCGACCGGCACACCAACCTCGGGGCCGGCCACATCGACGGCGCCGACCTCGCCGACGTCGTCCGGGCCGCCGGCGCCCCGGTCGTCGTCGAGACCCCCGGGTGGCGTCGAGGGCCAGAGCGCCGACATCGCCTGGCTGCGCGAGCGCCTGGCGCCCTGAGCCGGGTGACCCACCCGGACGACCCGGACGGTGCCGCGTCAGCCGGCGAGGTGGCCCCAGGCGCCCGAGAGGTCGCGCCACGGACCGAGCGCCGCGACCCGGCCGTCGACGAGGACGAGCACGCGGTCGGCCTGGGCGAGGGCGGCCCGCTTCGAGGTCGCGCCGATGACCGTGGTGTGGCGGGCGCGTAGCGCGCGCCACAGCTCGACCTCGGTGGCGGCGTCGAGCGCGCTGGAGACGTCGTCGGCCAGCAGCAGCTCGGTCTCGGCGGCGAGCGCCCGGGCCAGCGCGAGCCGTTGCACCTGCCCGCCGGACAGCCGCACCCCGCGGTGCCCGACGAGGGCGTCGTGGCCGCCGGCGTCGCGGACGTCGTCGCCGAGCCGGGCGTCGGCGATGGCTCCCTCGATGGCGCGGCCGTGGCCGAGCACGACGTTGTCGGCGAACGACCCGGAGAGCACGCGGGGCACCTGGGCCACGTGCGAGCCACCTGCCCGGGGCGGAGGAAGACCTGGGCGTCGGCGACCTCGACGCCGTTCCAGAGGATCGAGCCGGTGTGCTCGAGCAGGCCGGACAGGGCGGAGATGAGGCTGGACTTCCCCGACCCGACCTGCCCGAGGAGGAGGACGAGCTCGCCGGCCCGGACCGTGAGGTCGACGCCCTCGACCCCGCGGGTGCCGTCGTCGTGGACCGCGCCCACGTCGACGAGCCGCAGCTCCTCGAGGGGCACCCGGCCGGGAACCGGGGCGGCCGGGGCCGTGCCCGGCGACGAGGTCGACGCCCGTCGGGAGGCGCACGAGGTCGACGCCTCCGGCGAGCCGGCTCGTGGCCCGCTGCCACGAGCGGGTCCCCGGCGCCTCGGTGACGACGGCGCCGGCGACCCGGCCGAACCAGTCGAAGCCGTTGACCGCACCGGCGACGAGGATCGCGGTCGCCAGCGACCACCCGCCGAGGGTGTAGGTGGCCCAGGCGGCGACCACGCCGGCCTGCACCATGACGATCGGGACGCCGTCGAGGACGGCCTGGACCCGGTGCTCGAACACCGCGGCGCGCACCCGGCCGGCGTCGACGCGGCGCAGGTGGCGCGTGGGCGGCCGGCGTGGCGGCGGCGAGCTTCACGGTGCGCGCCGACTCCAGGACCGACACGACGGCCCGCCCGAAGCGCGCGCGGGCCCGGGAGGACTCGGCGGCCGAGCGGCCGGCGACGGGCCGGCCGACGGCCGACGCCAGCGCCGCGCCGAGCAGCACGACGAGCAGCACCCCACCGGCGAGCAGGCTGCCGCCGAGCACCGCGGTGACGACGACGATGGCCAGGCCGTTGAGGAAGTCGACCCAGCGGTCGGCGTAGAGGGCGTAGCGGTCGGCGTCCATCGAGCGCGCGACGACCTCGCCCGCGGGCGTGCGCTCGAGGCGGTGCTGGCGGGTCTGGCCGATGAGCACGGACATCCGCACCCGGAGCATCACCTCGATCCACCAGCGCGGGTAGCGGCGCATCGCGGCGACGAGGACGAACGGGGAGAAGAGGACCGAGGCGGCGGTGAGGGCCGTGAGCACGACCGTCTCGGTGTCCCCGCCGGCGCCCGCGCGCAGGTGCTCGACGACCCGGCCCCAGACGAACCCGGTGGCGGCGCCGAAGGCCCCACCGAGCGCGGAGACGAGGAACAGGACCGCCGGGCCGGCGCCCCACCGCGGGCGCAGCGAGCAGCGCGGAGAGGATGCCGCGGGCCAGCGAGGGACCCTCCCCGGGGTCGGGCAGGGCGGGCGGCGGCCCCGCGCGCCGGGCGCCGGCGACGGCCCGGTCGGGGCCGGCCGGCGCGGGCTCCTCGGGGCGACCGGGCTCGAGGTCGTCGCCGCTGGCCTCGAGCAGGCGGCGGAACGGGCCGTCGACCCGGGCCAGCGCGGTGCGCGCGCCCTGCTGGACGACGCGTCCGTGGTCGAGCACCGCGACCCGGTGCGGCGCGCTGGGTGGTCGAGAGCCGGTGCGCGACGAGGATGCCGGTGCGGCCGGTGAGCAGCCGGTCGGCGGCCCGCACGACGAGCGCCTCGGTGAGCGGGTCCATCCGGGCCGTGGCCTCGTCGAGGACGACGACGGAGACGTCGCGGACGAGGAGGCGGGCGAAGGCGACGAGCTGCTCCTCGCCGGCGGAGAGCGAGGTACCGCCGGGCCCGAGCAGCGTGTCGAGGCCGTCGGGGAGCCCGGCGACCCAGTCCTCCAGGCCCGAGCTGGGTGACCGCGGCCTCGACCCGCGCGCGCGGCAGCTCGGCGAAGAGCGTGATGTTCTCGGCCAGCGTGCCGGCGAGGACCTCGGTGCGCTGGGTGACGACGCCGACCGCCGAGCGCAGCTGCTGGAGGTCGAGGTCGAGGACGTCGACGCCCCCGAGGAGCACCGTGCCGGGCTCCGGCTCGACGGCCCGCGAGACGAGCGAGGCGAGCGTGGACTTGCCGGACCCGGTGCGCCCGACGAGCGCGCAGGTCTGCCCGCCGGGGACGCGCAGGTCGACGTCCCGGAGGGCGAAGTCGCCCTGGTCGTAGCGGAACCGCAGCGAGCGGAACTCGAGGTCGAGGGTGCCGGCCGGCACCGCGAGGCCGCCGACGGGTTCGGCGTCGGCACCGAGCAGCTGGCGGAGCCGGGTGATGGCGCCGAGCCCCGCCTGCAGCTCGGGGAGGTGGCGGGCCATCTGGTCGACCTGACCGACGAAGGTGCTCGTGACGAGGAACAGGGTGACCAGCCGGGCGACCGAGAGCCCACCGCTCGCGACGAGGGCCACCCCCGCGACGCTCGTGCCCGCGAGCATGCCGTAGAGCAGGACGCCGGTGCGCCGGGTGACCCGGGCCTGGAGGTCGACCACCTGCTTGAAGCGCTGGTGCACGACCGCCGACAGCGTGCTGAGCCGGGCGACGACGTGCGCCTGCCCGAGGCTCGTGCGCAGGTCGTCCCGCGCGGTGACGCCCTCCTCGAGCGCGGCGGCGTGGTCGGTCCAGGCGACCTCCTCGGCGACCTTGCGCTCGGCGATGGTCGGCAGCAGCCGGCGCACGAGGAGGTAGGAGCCCGCGCCCGCCACCGGGAAGAGCACCCACGCCGGCCACCACGTGAGGCCGGCGACGACCCACATCGGGACGGCGGCGAAGACGGTCTTCAGGGCGTCCCAGACCTGGCGGCGCAGCATCGCCCCGACGTCGTGGGTGTCGGCGTCGACGCGGTCGAGGACCTCCCCGACCGCCTGCTCGCCCAGGGCCGGGAGGGGCTGGGCCGAGCGCCGCGTCGACGAGGTCGTCGCGCAACCGCCCCTCGGCGCGGTCGACGACCCCGGCCCACACGGTGCGACCGGCCGTGTCGAGGACGCCCGCCCCGACGACGCACAGCGCGAGGAGGCCGACGAGGCGGGTCGTGGGCTCGGCGGCGAGGAGCCCGGCGACGACGGTGCCGAGGGTGCGCCCGAGGGCCCCCGTCGCCGACGCGGCGAGGGCGAGCCCGGTGGACCAGCCGCGCAGCCGGCGCACGTCGAGGCGGCGCCGGGGCGCGTCCGGGTGCGCCACGGCCGGCCCGAGGGTCGACGGGGCGGGAGGCGGCACGGTGGTGGTCCCCACCCGAGAAACCTACGACCTGCCACCGACGCCCGGCACCCGGGTTTCCCGGGACCCCCGCCGGGTCAGGCGGGGGTCCCGGGAGGACCGTCACGGCACGAGCGAGGGCGCCACGACGTAGGGCGGGGCCGGGAGGATCCCGTCCGGCAGCGGCTGCTCCGGCCGGATCGTCCGGCAGTCACCGTCGACCGTGCAGCGCACGACGTCGTTGCCCGTGTTCGCCTTCGGGGGGTTGCTGGAGTTGCGCGAGAACACCAGCCGGTCCGTCCCGGGCTCGAAGGCGCCCGTCCAGCCCGGCAGCTGCGGGTCGCCGGGGAGGTCGAGGACCGCCAGGTCGCGCAGCCGCACGACCCGGTGCTCCTCCCAGTACCCGCCCTCGCTCTCGAACTGCGTCAGGAGGTAGGCGGCGTCGTCCGAGAACGTGACGGGCGCGCCGACCCGCTGGCAGCCCGGGCCCCGGTCGCGGCCCTGGCCCCGCAGGGCGAGGACCGCGAGGCAGAAGTCGCCGTCGACCGTCGCGACCGTGGACCCGTCGGGCGAGACCGCGCCCACCGTTCCCTCGACCCGGGCGAGGCGGCCGGTGCCGACGTCCCAGGCCACCGTGGAGGAGCCTCCGGACGCGGTGGCCCGGGCGAACACGGTGTCGGCGGACATGGCGAGCAGGACGCCGCGACCGTCGCCCGAGTCCGCCCCCAGCTCGTCGAGCCCGCGTCGGGCCACGAGCCCGCCGGTGGCGCTGCGCACGACGACCTGGCCTCCCGCGACGTAGGCGAACCGGCTGCCGTCGCGCGCGGCCACCCAGTCGCGGCCGAACTCGCGCAGCACGCGGCCGTCCGCGTCGAGGAGGTACCCCGGCGCATCCGGGTCGACACGCGTCCCCGTGGTCGTCGTCACGACCACGCCACCGCTGTCCAGCAGGGCGAACGCGAGGATGCGGCCCCCGGGGGCCTCGATGGCCTGGTCACCGCGGTGGACCGTCCCGCCCAGCGCGTACGGCGTCGACGGAGCGGCCGGCGGTGGCGTCGGGGTCGCCGTCGCGCTCGGGCTCCGGCTCGGGCTGGCCGTCGCGGTGGGCGACGGGCTCGGCGAGGTGGGGCTCGGGCTCGGCGGTGCCGTCGTGGTCGTCCGCGTCGCCGGCACCGGGGCGGGCACCCGGGGTCCGGCGCCCACCCACGCCGCGACGCCGATGCCGGCGACGGCGAGCGCGCCGGCCGTGACGGCCGCGCCGACCGCGCGCCGGTGGCGCCGCCCGGCCAGGGCGACGGCGGGACCGGAGAAGTCGCCGGACGCCTCGACGGACTCGCCGCGCCGCCGGAGCGCCTCGCGCAGCTGCTGCTCCTCGGAGCTCATCGCCCCACCTCCTGCATCGACCCGCGCAGCGCCGCCAGGGCGCGCGAGGTGTGGCTCTTGACCGTCCCGACCGAGCAGCCGAGGACCTCGGCGGTCTGGGCCTCGGAGAGGTCCTCGTAGTAGCGCAGCACGATGGTCGCCCGCTGCTGGCGCGGGAGCGCCGAGACGACCCCCCACAGCTCGTCGTCGCGGCCGGGGGCCGCCTCGCCGGCGGGCTCGACGACGGCGACGAGCGGGGTGCTCACCACCTCGCGGTGCCGCCACGTCCGCCGCCACCAGCTGCGGTGCTCGTTGACGATGGCCCGGCGGACGTAGGCGTCCGGGGTCCCCTCGATCGCGCTCCACCTCCGGTACACCCGCGCCAGCGCGCTCTGGACGAGGTCCTCCGCCTCGTGCGCGTCCCCGGTGAGGAGGTAGGCGAAGCGCACGAGCCGGCGCTGCCTCTCCCCCACGTACGCGGAGAACTCGTCCTCCGGTCCACCCCACCCCACGTCGCTGCCTTCCCGTCGTCCGTCCCTCTCACCCCCTAGACGCGGCGGGGGTCGCCGAAGGTTGTCACGACCTCCGCCCCGATCCGGGCGGCGACCCGCACCGTGACAGGACCGTGACAGGACCGCGTCAGGTGCTCCTCGCAGGGTCTCCCCCGAAGGGAGGCACGATGACCACCACCACGACCGAGCCTGACACCGGACACCGCGACCCGCTGCCGCGGGTCCGACCGCTGCGACCGGGCGAGGTCGACACCCTCCACCGGGTCTTCGCCCGGCTCTCGGCGCGCTCGGTGTACCTGCGCTTCCACACCGGGATGCCGCAGCTCTCCGCCTCGGCCGCGACCCGGCTGGCCGCCGTGGTCCCCGGGGTGCACGAGGCGTTCGTCGCCGAGCAGGACGGTGAGGTGCTCGGGGTCTCGAGGTGGGCCCGCTACCCGCGCTCGAGCGACGTCGCGGAGGTCGCCGTGGAGGTCGCCGACGCCGAGCAGGGGCGCGGCGTCGGCGGCCTCCTCGTGCGCTCCGCCGTCCTCGCGGCCGCCGCCGCCGGGGTGGGCGACCTGCTCGTGCACGTCCACCCGGAGAACGCCCGGGTGCGGCGCTGGGTCCGCCGTTACGGGGGGGTGCCGGACGCCGAGGAGACCGACCACTACCGGCTCGTCCTCCACGAGGGCCGCGACCCGGTGGCGCCGCCGTGTGGTTGCATGGGCGCGTGCGGGTCCGGGTGCTCGGTCCACTGCGCGTCGGGGACGACGGCGCCGGAGCGGCTCCCCGCGGGGATCGCCCCCGGGAGGTGCTTGCCGTCCTGCTGTCCCGGCGCGGACGCGCCGTGCCAGCAGCCGTGGTCCTCGACCTGGTCTGGGGCGAGGACGCCCGCCGCCTGACCCCGGCCGCCGTGCACACCGTCGTCGCCCGGCTCCGACGCCAGCTCGGGGCCGGGCTCGTCGCGACCGATCGACGTCGGATACCTCGTCCCACGGTCGGTGTCGACCGACGCGGACCGCTTCGGAGAGCTCGCCGCCGAGGCCCAGCGGATGGCCCTCGAGGAGCACGTCGCGGAGCGCGAGCGGGTGTGCCGCGAGGCCCTCGCCCTGTGGTCCGGCCCGGTCGCCTACGAGGGGGTCCGTGACGACCTCGTCGGCGCCGAACGGTCCCGTCTGGACGAGCTGCGTCGCCGGGTCCGTAGCGGAGCTCGCGGCCTGCCTCCTCCACGGTCGCGACGGCACCGACGCCCACGGGGAGGCCCTCGCGCATCAGCCGCGGCCTGCTGTCGGAGAACCCGCTCGACGAGGGCGCCGTGGTGCTGGCCATGCGGGCCGCGTACGCGTTGCACCGACAGGGCGAGGCACTGATGCTCTTCGAGGCGCTGCGCCGCGCTCTGCGGGAGGAGCTCGGGGTCGCCCCCGGCCCCGAGGTCGCCGAGCTCCACGCCCGGGTCCTGCGCCAGGACGAGGGACTTCGCCGGCCGGGTCGCCGCCGGGAACGCCACCTCGTGCACCCCGCGCGCGCCGTGCCCGTGCCGACGACCGTGACCGTCGGGCGCGAGGGCGCCGTGGCCGACGTCGTGGCGGCGCTGCGCGAGGGCGTGCGCCTCGTCACGGTCACCGGGCCGGGCGGGGTCGGGCAAGTCGCGGCTGCTCGCCGAGGTGGGAGCGGCCCTCGCCGCCGGCTCGGACCCGCGCCGCCGACGTCACGTACGTGTCGCTCGCAGCCTCGACGGACACCGACGCGGCGACGCTCGCCGCCTCGGTCGCCGTCCGGGCCGGCCTACCGGTCGAGGGGCCCGACCCGCTCGGGTCGCTCGTGGCGGCGCTGCGGAGCACCGAGGCGGTCGTCCTGGTCGACGAGGCGGAGTGGGTGCTGGCGCCGGCCGCCGCGCGTCGCCTCGGCGGTCCTCGCCGGGTGCCCGGGGGTCCGGCTCGTCGTCTCGTCCCGCTCGCCCCTCGGGGTCGTCGGTGAGCGGGTGCATCCCCGCTCCCTCCGTTGGGCTGCCCCCCGGCCGGAGGGCGAGCTCGAGGCGACCCGACGCTCACCGGCCGTGCGGCTCCTGGCCGCCCGACTCGCCGACCGGGGCGCCGTCGCCTCGTCCGACCCCGCCGACTGGGCGGAACCTGACCTGCGCGCGCTCGCCGAGGTCGCCCGCCGGCTCGACGGCCTCCCCCTCGCGCTCGAGCTCGTCGCGGGCGCGGGGGCGACCACGCCGGTGCGCGAGCTCGCCGACCTCGTCGCCCGGCCCCTGGACATCGAGGCCGACGAGCACGACCGGGACGACCGCCACCAGTCGCTGCGCCGCACGGTGGAGTGGAGCGTGCGACGGCTGTCGACCCCGGCACGGGTGGCCCTGCGTCGGGTGTCGGTCTTCGCCGACCCGTTCACCGCCGTCTCGGCCCGCGCGGTCGTGGGCGGGCCTGCGGCCGAGGTCGACGCCGCAGTGCGCGAGCTCGCGCGCGAGAACCTGCTGCAGCGTCGAACGCACCCCCACGGCGATGGCGTTCCGGGTGCTGCGCGCGGTGCGGGCCCTCGGGCTGGAGGAGCTCGCAGCAGCCGGTGAGGAGGAGGCCGCGCGCACGGCCCACCGCCGGTGGTTCGCCGGGCTGTGGCGGGACGCCCCGCTCTCGGACGCCCTCGTCGAGCACGTCGGACGCACCTACGACGACCACCTCGAGGCGCTCGCCGACGCGGTGGCCGCCGGGAGCACCGCTGCAGCGGCCGACCTGACGATCACCTTGAGCCGCTGGTGGCAGTTCGTCGAGGCCGCCGAGCCCGGGCTGCACTGGACGGAGGTGGCACTGGCCCCGCCCGACCTCTCACCGGGGCAGCGAGCACGGCTGCGGGTGGCCCGGGCGGGCTTCCTGCAGCAGGCCGACTGGACCCCCGACGAGCAGGCGGGGCTGCTGCGCGACCTCGAGGGCGATCCCGACTGGGCGTGCACGCTGCTCCTCGTCGCGAGCATCACGGCCTACGCCTCCGCCGACCTCGTCACCGCCCGGGAGCACCTCGAGCTCGGCATCGGGATCGCCACCGAGGGTGCACCGCACCTGCTCCCGGAGCTCGTCGCCTCACGGGCCGCCACCGACGCCGCCGCGGGACGGGCCGCCGCCGCGATCGCCGGGGCCCACGATGCCCTCGCCCGGATGGGTGCGGCGTCCTCGGCGGTCCACCTCGTCTCGGTCGTGCCGAAGGTGGCCCTCGCCCTGCTCGACGCCGACCGTCCGGACGAGGCCCTCGAGCTGTTGACCCGGGCCGCCCACGACGCCTCCGAGCGCTTCGGCATCCGCACGACGAGCACGACGGCGATGAACGCCGGGTGGGCCGCACTGGGGACGGGCGCACCAGGAGTCGCCCTCGGCTGGTTCGCGGAGGCGGTGACCGGCCCGCAGGCCGCCACCGCTCCGAGCGCCGTCGGAGAGGCCGCGGCCGGGGCCGGGGCCGCAGCCGCCGCCCTCGGGTCATCCGCCGGTGCCGAGCTACTCGGCCTCGGCGGCTGGTTGCTCGACCGCCACGACCAGCGGCTGCCCCCCGCCCTGGACCGGCACGTCGCGAGGGCAACCGCGGCGGTCGGACGCCTCCGCCCTCCCGACGAGTGGACCGACGAGCTCGCCTGCCGGCGGGCGTCGGCGCTGGTCCCGGTGGCGCTGGCCGAGGCCCGAGCCCGACGGCAGCCGCGCGGCTAGGCTCGCGGTCGTGCCCGAGTTCAGCTGGCGAGCGGCCAACGCGGCGACGAGCGACGACGTCGAGGCGGTGTTCGAGGCCGGCGGCGCCCGGAAGTGCCGCTGCCAGGCGCTCAAGGTGCCGGGCTGGATCTGGCGGGACACGACCCAGGACGAGCGGGACTCTGCGCTGCTGGAGCAGGCCGGCTGCGGCACCGAGGGGCCCACGTCCGGCCTCGTCGGGTACGTCGACGGCGAGGCGGCCGGCTGGGTGGCGGTCGAGCCGCGCGAGAACTACCCGCGGATCTGGGCCCGGAAGGCACCGTGGATGCGGATGGACCCCGAGCTCGAGGGCGTCTGGTCGGTCACCTGCTTCGTCGTGCGCAAGGACTTCCGTCGGCAGGGCCTGATGTACGAGCTCGCCGCCGCCACCGTCGAGTACGGCCGCCAGGTCGGTGCGCGCGTCCTCGAGGGCTACCCCACCGAGCCGGTCCCCGGGAAGACCGTCATCTGGGACGAGGCCTCGGTCGGCCTGCTCCAGGTCTTCCTCGACGCCGGGTACGAGGTCGTGGCGTCGCCGACGCTGCGGCGCCGCGTCGTGCGCCACCCCGGGAGGTGAGCTACAGCAGGGAGATCCGCACGACCGCCGGCCGGTCGGAGCCCGAGCAGCACGACACCGACACGAACCCGACGAGCGAGGCCGGCGGGGTGGCTCCACCCGACCGGGTGGCTCGCAGCACGGTGAGGAAGGAGCGCCCGACGTAGAGGCCGACGAGCGCGATGACGAGGACGAGGACGACGCACGCGACGGCGGCGCCGGCACCGTGGCCGACGACGTCGAGCGACACCCTCATCGCCGCGGTGAGCGAGCCTCCGACGGCGAAGAGGGTCAGCGCCGCCGACGCACACCACCCGAGCATGGTGCCCGGCGCGTCCTCCGGCGAGGCGTCCTCCGCGGCGACTCCCTGACCCGAGAGGTTCCTCGCGCCATGACCCTCCGCCGCGGCGACCTCCGCCTGGCCGTCGTCGGGGGTCGCCTCCGGCGGCGGGGGGAGCACCTGGAGGACGGTGTACGCGACGGGCGCCAGCGCGGCGACAACGAGCAGGATCGCGGTCGTCAGCGAGAAGGCGAGCGGGGCCTTGCCGACGAACAGGGCGTCGAGGTCCTTCGAGAAGATCGCGGCCACCGCCGCACCCGTCGTGATCAGGGCCGTGAGGTTGGTCGCCCAGCTGTCCGCGAAGCGCCACGCCGCACCCCCGGGGAGGGTCGGCGCCGTGGAGTCGGCCAGCAGCCCGCGCAACGCCCTGGTGCCGGGTCGCTTCTCCCGGCCGTCGGGGGTCCGCGACGGTCCCTCCCGGCTGACGGCGGTCGCGGTGCCGGCCGCGGTCAGCGCCACGACGACGAGCCCGCCGACGACCCCCCAGCTCAGGACGCTCCAGTCGACCATCCGGGCCACCCCCTTCTGCGCGGCGGCGGAGGGCGCGGCGCGCTGTCGGCATTCTGGCCGACCGCCGGCGCGTTGTCACGGGGTGCGCTGGCGACGCCGGGCTCGGGCACCGGAACCTCCGCTCGGGCACCCCGAAGCTCGGGGTGCCCGGGCGGAGGTTCCGGCACCAGGCGAGAAAGTCGTTCGCTCAGACGTTGCGGCGGTACTGGCCGCCCACCTCGAAGAAGGCCTCGGTCACCTGCTGGAGGGAGCACACCCGCGCCGCGTCCATGAGGACGGCGAAGACGTTCTCGCCGCTCGTCGCTGCGGTCTTGAGCCGGGCCAGGGCCGCCTCGGCCTCGTCGCGGTGGCCCTCCTTGAACGCCTCGACCCGGGCCAGCTGGCCCTCCTTCTCGGCCTCGGTCGCCCGGGCCAGCTCGACCTCGGGCGGGCTGACGTCGGAGTCGGGACGGACGAAGGTGTTGACGCCGACGATGGGCAGCGACCCGTCGTGCTTGCGGTGCTCGTAGAGCATCGACTCGTCCTGGATCTTGCCCCGCTGGTACCCGGTCTCCATCGCGCCGAGGACGCCACCGCGCTCGGAGATGCGGTCGAACTCGGCGAGCACCGCGGCCTCGACGAGGTCGGTGAGCTCGTCGACGACGAACGAGCCCTGCAGCGGGTTCTCGTTCATCGCCAGCCCCCACTCGCGGTTGATGATCAGCTGGATGGCCAGGGCCCGCCGCACCGACTCGGCCGACGGTGTCGTGACCGCCTCGTCGAAGGCGTTGGTGTGCAGGCTGTTCGCGTTGTCGTAGATGGCGGTGAGCGCCTGGAGCGTGGTGCGGATGTCGTTGAAGTCCATCTCCTGCGCGTGCAGGGACCGACCCGAGGTCTGCACGTGGTACTTGAGCTTCTGGCTGCGCTCCCCCGCCCCGTACTTCTCGCGCATCGCGACCGCCCAGATCCGCCGGGCGACCCGTCCGATGACCGTGTACTCGGGGTCCATCCCGTTGCTGAAGAAGAACGACAGGTTCGGTGCGAAGTCGTCGATGGCCATCCCGCGGGCGAGGTAGGACTCGACGTAGGTGAACCCGTTGGCGAGGGTGAAGGCGAGCTGGCTGATGGGGTTCGCCCCGGCCTCGGCGATGTGGTAGCCGCTGATCGAGACCGAGTAGAAGTTGCGGACCTGGTTCTCGATGAACCACTCCTGGATGTCCGCCATCATCCGCAGCGAGAACTCGGTGGAGAACAGGCAGGTGTTCTGGCCCTGGTCCTCCTTGAGGATGTCGGCCTGCACCGTGCCGCGGACCGTCGCCAGCGCACGCGCGCGCACCTCGTGCCGCTCCTCCTCGCTCGGCTCGCGGCCGTTCTCCTCGGCCCACGCCTCCACCTCGCGCTCCATCGACGGTGTTGAGGAAGAAGGCGAGGATGGTCGGCGCCGGGCCGTTGATCGTCATCGAGACGCTCGTCGTGGGTGAGGTGAGGTCGAACCCGTCGTAGAGCGCCTTCATGTCCTCGAGGGTCGCCACCGACACCCCGGAGGTGCCGACCTTGCCGAAGATGTCGGGGCGCCGGTCGGGGTCGCGGCCGTAGAGGGTCACCGAGTCGAACGCCGTCGAGAGCCGGGTCGCGGGCTGCCCCTCGGAGAGGAGCTTGAAGCGCCGGTTGGTGCGGAAGGGGTCGCCCTCCCCGGCGAACATCCGGGCCGGGTCCTCGTTGTCGCGCTTGAACGGGAAGACCCCGGCGGTGAACGGGAAGGCTCCGGGGAGGTTCTCGCGGCGGAGGAACGTCAGCAGGTCGCCGTCGTCGGCGTGGCGCGGTAGCGAGACGCGGCGGATCTGGTTGCCGGAGAGCGACTCCCGAGCCAGCGCGGTGTGGATCTCGCGGTCGCGCACGGTGACGACCTGCTCGTCGCCGGAGTAGGCCTCGACGACCGACGGCCAGCGGCCCAGCTGGTCCCGGGCCTCGGCGGGGAGGTCGGCGCGGGACTGCTCGAGGAGGGCGTCGAGGTCGGCCGTGTCCTTGCCGGCGGCCTCGAGGGCGTCGCGGGCGTCGCCGAGCCGCTGGACCCGGCGGGCGAGGTCGGCCCACCGCTCGGTGTCGGCGTGGTAGCCGCGAACCGTCTCGGCGATCTCGGAGAGGTAGCGCACGCGCTGCGGCGGGACGACCTGGCGCAGCATCGTCGAGGAGCGCACGTCGACGGCGGGCAGCACCCCCTCGGCGACGGCGAGGCCCTTGCCGGCCAGCTGCGAGCGCAGCTCCTGGTAGAGGGCCGAGACGCCGTCGTCGTCGAAGGTGGCCGCCGAGGTGCCGAAGACGGGCATGTCCTCGGGCTTCTTCCCGAACGCCTCGCGGTTGCGCACCATCTGCCGGCCGACGTCGCGCAGGGCGTCCATCGCACCACGACGCTCGAACTTGTTGACGGCGACGACGTCGGCGAGGTCGAGCATGTCGATCTTCTCGAGCTGGCTCGCCGCGCCGAACTCGGGCGTCATCACGTAGAGGTTGACGTCGGCGTACGAGGTGATGGCGGCGTCGCCCTGACCGATGCCGGGCGTCTCGACGACGACGAGGTCGTAGCCGGCGGCCTTGAGGATCGCCATCACGTCGTCGAGGGCCTCGGGCACCTCGCGCCCGCCCCGGGTGGCCAGGCTGCGGAAGTACACGCGGTCGCCGTCGAGGCTGTTCATCCGGATCCGGTCGCCGAGCAGCGCCCCGCCACCGCGGCGGCGGGTGGGGTCGATGGCGACGCAGGCGATGCGCAGCTTGTCCTGCTGGTCGACCCGCAGCCGCCGGACGAGCTCGTCGGTGAGGCTCGACTTCCCCGAGCCGCCGGTGCCGGTGATGCCGAGCACCGGCACGGTGCGGGAGGCCGCGGCCCGGGTCAGCTCACCCCGGAAGGCCTCGTCGAGGTGGCCGGTCTCGGCGGCGGTGATGGCCCGCGCCACGGCCGAGCGGTCGCCGGAGAGGACCGCCTCGACCGTCGTCGGTGCGCTCTCCCACAGGTCGGTGTCGCAGGCGGCCACGACCTGGTTGACCATCCCGGGCAGGCCCAGCCGCTGACCGTCCTCCGGGCTGAAGATCGTGACGCCGGCGGCACGCAGCCGCTCGATCTCGCGCGGGACGATGACGCCGCCGCCCCCGCCGACGACCTTGACGTGGGGTGCCCCGGCCTCGCGGAGCAGCTCGACGAGGTACTCGAAGTACTCGACGTGCCCGCCCTGGTACGAGCTGACCGCCACGCCCTGGGCGTCCTCGTCGACGGCGGCGTCGACGACCTCCTGCACCGAGCGGTTGTGCCCGAGGTGGACCACCTCGGCCCCCTGGCTCTGCATGATCCGCCGCATGATGTTGATCGAGGCGTCGTGGCCGTCGAAGAGCGCGGAGGCGGTGACGATGCGGACGGGGTGGGTCGGGACGTGGAGCCCCTGCTCGGTCGGCTGCGCTGCCATGGCTGGGTCCTTCGGTCGGGGTCTGGAGAAATGCTAGGACGTCCTAGTACCTACCGGGAAGTCACCAGCCGGTGGGCCGGCCCTTGACCTGCGGTCCACCTGAGGTGTCAGGGTGCCGGGCATGGACCCGCAGCGCGTCGCCGAGTACCTCGACCGGATCGGCCTGACCGCCCCGCCTCCGCGTCACCCCGACGGGCTGCGCCGGCTGGTCACCGCCCACCTGCGGACCGTGCCGTTCGAGAACCTCTCGATCCACCTCGGCGAGCCCGTCCGCCTCGACGAGGACGCGCTGCACGACAAGCTCGTCACCCGTCGGCGCGGGGGCTTCTGCTACGAGCTGGGCGGGGCCTTCGCGGCGCTCCTGCGCGCCCTCGGCCACGAGGTCACCCTGCTCGGCGCGCGGGTGCACGGCGACGGTGGCCTCGGGCCGCCCTTCGACCACCTCGCGCTGCGCGTCGACCTCCCCGAGGGGCCGTGGCTCGTCGACGTGGGGTTCGGCCGCTTCCTCGCCGGCCCGGTGCCCTTCGCCGCGTCGACGCCCGTGCGAGGACGCGGAGGGAACCGTGACGTGGGAGGAGACGGCCGAGGGCGACCTCGACGTCGTGCTCGACGGCCGGCCGCAGTACCGGCTCGAGACGCGGCCCCGGGCGCTCGAGGACTTCGGGCCGACGTGCTGGTGGCAGTGCACGGCGCCGGGGTCCCACTTCACGAAGGGCCCCGTGTGCTCGCTCCCCACCGCCGACGGCGGCCGGGTGTCGCTGGCCGGCACGACGCTCGTGACGACCGCGGCCGACGGCTCACGCACCGAGGAACGGCTCGACCCGGCCCGGGCCCTCGAGGCGTACCGCACGCACTTCGGCATCGTCCTCGACCGCCTGCCCGCCGGCCCGGGCCCAGCGGCCCGGTGAGGTCAGGGCACCCGGTGGGCGGCGAGCCAGTCGACGGCCTCGGCGTACCCGGCCACCCCGCGCCCGATGACGTGGTGGTCGCAGACGTCGGAGAGGTACGAGAAGTGCCGGAACTCCTCGCGGGCCCGGATGTCGCTGATGTGCACCTCGACCCGCGGTACCCGGCAGGCCGCCAGGGCGTCCCGTAGCGCGACCGACGTGTGGGTGTACCCCGCCGCGTTGAGGACGATGCCGGCCGTGCCCGCCCGCCCCTCCTGCACCCAGTCGACGAGGGTCCCCTCGTGGTTGGTCTGCCGGAAGTCGACCGCGAGGCCGTGGCGCGCCGCCGTGGCGACGCAGAGGCGCTCGACGTCGGCGATCGTGTCGTGACCGTAGACCTCGGGCTGGCGCTCACCGAGCAGGTTGAGGTTCGGTCCGTTGAGCACGAGCACGGTGCGGTCGTCCATGGGAGGCGAGTATGCCGTGGCCGCCGGCCGGCTCAGCCCCGGTAGGTGTCGGTGAGCACGCCGTCGCAGCTCGCCGGCGCGGGGAGCCCGGCCAGGGCGCTCGCGGCTTGCGCCCGCCCGAGGTTCCACGCCAGGGCGTCGTCGTCGAGCCCCAGGCTGCCGCTGCCACCGGAGTACGGGCCACCGAGGACGCACGCGGCCAGCGGGGCGGGCAGCCGCCCGGCGATGGTCGGCGTCGCGTCGGCCGACAACGACGACAGGTAGAGGGTGTCGAGCTTCCCGGTCGCCTCGTACCGGTCGATGTTCTGGCCGGCGACCCACCCGTCGGGGTTCATCGCCGCGAAACCGAGGGTGAACAGGGCACCGGAGACGAGCACGGCCCGGGGCACCCAGCGCCAGGACAGCCACAGCGCCCCGACGACGAGCATGAGCACGACGAGCCCGAGCCACAGCTCGAAGCCGTCGACGAACACGCGCAGGACCGTGTAGCCGAACGCGTCCTGGTAGAGCGACATCCGGTACAGCGCCGAGGCGACGACGGCGAGCGTCCCGGCGCCGAGGAGCCCGAGGAGGACCCGCAGCACGAGGCGGTCGCGGGCCGTCGCCCGGGACGCCACCCGCAGCGTCGTCGTGATGACGAGCACGGTGAGGGCCGTGGCGACGGTGAGCTGGCCGAAGCCCTGGTGGACGTACTCGGCGTGGGTCAGGCCGGTCTGCCGGCGCAGCCACGCGTCACCGCCCCACATCGCGGTCGCCTGCGCGGCGAGGAAGCCGGCGAAGAGGAGGACGACGACGCCGAGCGGGACGGCCCACTCCCAGACCGGACGGGCCCGCCGCGACTCCGGGAGGGTGACCGTGTCGACGAGCGGCGGGTTGAGGGCGAGGTAGGCGCCGGTGAGCGCGACGCCGCTACCGAGGACGAGGACGAAGGTCCGGAGCACGATGGTGTCCCAGCCGAGGTCGGGCACCACGGCCGAGGCCCACGACCCGAAGACCGCGTCCCCGGTCGCGAAGAGGCCGCCGAAGACCGCGAGGACGACGAGGGAGACGGCGACCGTGCGCACCACCGGCCACAGCAGCCCGACCCGGCTCGTCGCCGTGATCGTCCGGCCCAGCAGGGGCAGCCCGCGCAGCGCGGACAGCGGCCACGCGGCCACGCTCGCGACGATCGCGAGCAGCCCGTGCGCCCGGGTCAGCGCGGCGGCGGCGACCGCCACACCGGCAAGCACGCAGAGCGTCACCGGACCCGAGGAGGCGCGCACCGCGGGAGCGAGCGCGAGGAGCACGGCGAGCACGCCGCCCGCGACGGTCCACGGGTCGCGGCGGTGCCGCGCCACCACCCACATGAGCGCCCCCGTCGCGAGCATGACGAGCGTGGTGGCGAGCCCGACGTCGCGGTACGGCCAGGTGAGGGCGGCCAGCGCGCCGACGGCGACCGCCGCCGCCACCACGCCGGGGCGCGGGCGGTGGTCGGGCTCGGGCCAGGCGCCCGCCAGCGCGGTCTGGGCCGGGCCCGGCCCGCCGCCGTACGGACCAGCGGGGGACGCGGGCGGTGGCGCCGCCGGCGGGGTGGTGGTGGTGGTGGTCGTGTCGCCGGTGGGCACGGGGACCTCCTGGGTCGGGGCCGGGGTCGGTGGGGACATGGGGGCGGGGTCCGCGGGACCCGGCCCGGTGGCCTCCTCGCGGAGGTGGGTGGGGCGGTCGGGCCGGGGGTCGGTGGGGAGGGTGACGCGCAGGACGGCCCCGGCACCGGGGTCGGTGGCCAGCACCTCGACCCGGCCGCCGTGCAGCTCGCACACCCACCGGACGATGGCCAGCCCGAGGCCGGTGCCGCCCGCCGCGTCCGAGCCGGTGCCGAAGCGCTCGAAGACCCGGGCGGCGTCCCCGGCCGCGATGCCCGGGCCGTCGTCCCTCACCTCGAGCACCCACCGGTCGGCCCCGTCCGCGCGGGCGTCGAGACGGACCTCGCCCCCGGGTGGGCTGTGCCGCACCGCGTTGTCGACGAGGTTGGCCACGAGCTGCTCGAGCCGGGCACGGTCGGCGCTCACCGTGAGGTCGGCCGGCTCGACGCGCTGTCGGAGCCGGAGCGGACGGCCGGCGACGCCGGCCTCCTCGACCGCCCGGGCGAGCAGGTCGGCGACCCGGACCGGGGCGAGGGCGAGCGGCGCGACCCCGGCGTCGACGCGTGAGAGGTCGAGCAGGTCACCGACGAGCGTGCTGAGCCGCTCGGCCTGGGTGAGGGCGGCCTCGAGCGTCGAGCGGTCCGGCGTCACGACCCCGTCGACGAGGTTCTCCAGCAGGGCCCGCTGCGCGGTGAGCGGCGTGCGCAGCTCGTGCGACACCGTGGCGACGAGGCGCCGGCGCTCGAGGTCGGCCCCGGCGAGGTCGGACGCCATCGCGTTGAACGTGCGGGCGAGCTCGCCCACCTCGTCCGAGGACGTGGCGCTCACCCGCTGGCCGTAGTCACCGCCCGCCATCCGGCGCGCCGCCTCGGTCATCGCCCGCAGCGGGGCGGTCATCCCGCGGGCGAGCCACTGGGTCACCCCCACCGCGGCGCCGGCCGTGACCGGCAGGCTCACCCACCAGGCGACGCCGGCGCTGTCGCCGACCGCCGCCACGAGCACCGCCGCGAACACGCTGGCGCCGACGAGCAGCCCGAGCTTGACCTTGATCGACGTCACCCCGTCGAGGGGGCGCTCGACGTTCACCGCCCGCCCTCGAGGGAGTACCCGACACCGTGCACCGTGCGCACCCGGTCGGCGCCGATCTTCGCCCGCAGGGCCTTGACGTGGGAGTCGAGGGTGCGCGTGCCCGAGGCGTCACCCCAGCCCCAGACCTCGCGCATGAGCACCTCGCGCGAGCGCACCGTGCCGGGCTCGGCCGCGAGCGCGCAGAGGAGGTCGAACTCCAGCGGCGTGAGGTGGACGTCGTGCCCGTCGACGACGACGCGGCGGGTCGCGGGGTCGACGACGAGGCCCGCGAGGTCGAGCCGCCCGGTGCCGCGGGCCAGCTCCTCGGCCCGCTCGACGCGCCGCAGCAGGGCCCGCAGCCGGGCGACCACCTCGCGCATCGAGAACGGCTTCGTGACGTAGTCGTCGGCCCCGACGCCCAGCCCGACGAGCAGGTCGGTCTCGTCGTCGCGGGCGGTGAGCATGAGCACGGGCACCGGGCGGAGCGCCTGGATGCGCCGGCACACCTCGAGCCCGTCGAAGCCCGGCAGCATGACGTCGAGGAGGACGGCGTCGGGCGCGTGCTCCTCGAAGGCCGCCACGGCCGAGGGGCCGTCGGCCGCCTGGTGGACGGTGAACCCCTCGGCCCGCAGCCGGTCGGTGACGGCCTGGTTGATCGTCGGCTCGTCCTCGACGACGAGCACGCTGTGCGCCGCCGCTGTCCCCTCGGTCATGACGACGAGCCTAGGGAGGGGCGGGTGGAGGCCGCTCGTGGTCGGTGTGGAGATCCTGTGAAGGTCACCGCCCCCGGGGTCAGGCCGGGCAGCGGTGCTGGCTGCGGAAGGTGCTCGGCGAGACCCCGGTGCCGCGGCTGAAGTGGTGGCGCAGCAGCGCCGCGGTGCCGAACCCGGCGTCGCGGGCGACCTCCTCGACCGGCAGGTCGGTCTCCTCGAGGAGCTCCCGCGCCCGCAGCACCCGCTGGTCGGTGAGCCACTGGTGCGGGGTCGTCCCCGTCTCGGCGACGAAGCGGCGGGCGAAGGTCCGGGGCGACATGGCCGCCCGCCGGGCGAGCTCGGGCACCGAGTGCTGCTCGTCGAGGCGGGCGGCCATGTGGGCGAGGACCGGTCCGAGCGACTCGCACGTCGTCGGGGGCACCGGGCGCTCGATGTACTGGCGCTGCCCCCCGTCGCGGTGCGGCGGCACGACCATGCGCCGGGCGATGCGCGTGGCCACCGCGGCTCCGAGCTCGGTGCGCACGAGGTGGAGGCAGGCGTCGATGCCGGCGGCCGTGCCGGCGCTGGTGACGATCGGGCCGTCGTGCACGTAGAGCACGTCCGGGTCGACCGCGGCGAGCGGGTGGCGGGCCGCGAGGTCGGCCGCGTACCTCCAGTGGGTGGTGCAGCGGCGCCCGTCGAGCAGCCCGGCCGCACCGAGCGCGTACGCCCCGGAGCACACCGAGAGCACCGTGGCGCCGCGCGCGACCGCGGCGCGCAACGCCTCGAGCACGGCCGGGCCGGGGTCGAGGGAGGCCCGCGACGCCGGGACGGCGACGAGGTCGGCGTCCCTCACCGCGTCGAGACCGTGGGCGGCGGTGACCGTGGTGCCGTTCCCCGAGTCCAGCGGCCCGGGGCGCTCGGCGCAGACCCGGTAGTCGAACGCTGGCACGCCGTCGTCGGTCCGGTCCATGCCGAAGACCTCGGCGAGGACCGCGTACTCGAAGAGCTGGACCGGTTCCTGGAGGATCACGGCGACCGAGCGGAGGGCCATGCGCCCGAGTATGGCAGAAAGTTGTCGAGGATCGGCATATCTGCCACTCGTGGCAGGATGTTCATGAGCGTCAAACTCTTGCCATGAACCTCACAGAGACGCTCCCCACCGCCGCAGCCGCTGCGCTGCCCCTCCTCCTCGTCGCCGCGGTCGTGCTCCTCCTGGAGCGCACCCACCGCAGGGCCGTGCGCGCGGCCGGCGGGCGACTCCCCGCCCTCGGCCGGACCGTGGCCCGCGACGCCGACGCCCGACGGCTCGTGGCCGACCTCCGGGCCCTGCCCGAGCGTGAGCCGGCACCCCGCCCCCGCACCGCGGCGACGGCCTCGGTGCCGGTGCTCCGAGGCCGTCGTCACGTGTGGGTCAGCCGCGCCCGATGAGCCAGCCGATGACGATGCCGATGACGCCGACGACGACGTACGGCGCGTAGCTGCGGATGAGCACCGGGAGCACGGTGGCCCCGAGGTCGAGGGCGTCGTCGTCCGACGAGGGCTTCGGCCGGGGCGCCGGGCGCGCGGCCGGTGACGGCGTGGCCACCGGCGCCGCCGTCGGGGCGGGAACGGCGTCCTGGGGTGACGCCGCCGAGCCGGCCGCCCCCTCGGGTGGTGCGGTCGGCTCGGCGGCGGGCTGGGCGGCGGACTCGGTCACGGGATCCGTGCCGTCCGCCTGATGGCCCCCCGGCTCGACCTCGGCCGTCGGCGCGGGCACCGAAGCACCGAGCTCGCCCTCGATGCACGCGACGAACTGGCCGAGCAGCTTGTCGGAGACGTCCTGCATGACGCCGCGGCCGAACTGCGCCGGCTTGCCGGTGACCGCGAGGTCGGTGACGACGTGGACCGCCGTCCCCGTGCCGTCGGGCGACAGCTCGACCTGGACCGTGGCCCCGGCCGTGCCGTTGCCGCGCTTGTCCTTGCCCTTGGCCTCGATGACCGCCCGGTGGGCCGCATCGTCCTTCTCGACGAACTTGCCGGTGCCCGAGTACTGGAGGGCGATGGGGCCGAGCTTGACCTTCACCGTGCCGGCGAACCCCTCCGCGGAGGCCTCGGTGACGGTGGCCCCGGGAAAGCAGCCACCGACCCGTTCGAGGTCCATGAAGGTGTTCCACGTCGTGTCGACGTCGGCGGGCACGGTGAAGTCGTGGGTCAGCTCCATGCGGCGATCAGCCCTCCATGGCCTTGTGGACCGCGCGGCGGGTGAGGACCGTCGCGAGGTGCCGGCGGTAGTCCGAGTCGCCGTTGAGGTCGCTCGGGGGGTTGGTGCCCTCGGCGGCCGCGGCGCAGGCGTCGGCGAGGCCGGATGCGGACGACCCGACGAGCGCCTGCTCGACCGCGGTGGCGCGCAACGGGGTCGAGCCCATGTTGGTGAGACCGACGCGGGCCTCGGCGATCGAGCCGCCGTCGACCCGCACCGTGGCGGCGACCGCGACGATCGACCACTGGTGCGAGACCCGGACGAACTTCTCGTAGGCCGAGCCCCAGCCGGTGTGCTTGGGGATGCGGATCTCGGTGAGCAGCTCGCCCTCGCCGACGGCCGTCTCGAAGAGGTCGTGGAAGAACTCCGCGACGGGCACGGTGCGCTCGCCCCCGGGGCCGACGACGACGAGCGTCGCGTCGAGCGCGAGGACCGGCGCCCCGACGTCACCGGCGGGGTCGGCGTGCACGAGGGCGCCGCCGATGGTCCCGCGGTGCCGGATCTGCGGGTCGGCGACCGTCTCGACCGCCTTGGCCAGGAGGCCGGCGTGCTCGCGCACGAGGTCGCTGCCGACGATCTCGCTGTACGGCGTCATCGCGCCGATGGCGAGGTGGTCGCCGCCGTCGCGCACGCCGCGCAGCGACTCGATCCGGCTGAGGTCGACGACCGTCTCCGGGGCGTTGAGCCGCATCCGCAGGATGGGCAGGAGGGACTGGCCACCGGCGAGGACCTTGGCGTCGTCACCGGCCTCGGCGAGCGCCGACAGCGCCTCGTCGAGGCTGGTCGGTGCCACGTAGTCGAAGGCTGCGGGGATCACTGCGCTGCTCCGTCCGTCGTTCCGGCTGCGGGGTCCTGGTTGGGTGTGCCGGCGTCGAAGTGGGCCTGGGCGTCGGCGGTGGGTGCGGCGTCGGTCGTGCCGCCGGCGCTCTGGATCGCCTTCCACACCCGCTCGGGCGTGCACGGCATCAGGATGTCGTTGATGCCGAGGTGGCGGACGGCGTCGACGATGGCGTTGACCACGGCCGGCGTCGAGGCGATGGTGCCGGCCTCGCCGACCCCCTTGGTGCCGAGCGTGTTCGACGTCGCGGGCGAGGTCGTGTGGTCGGTGACGAAGCTGATCGTGTCGGCCGCCGTCGGCAGGGTGTAGTCGACGAACGAGCCGGAGACCAGCGTGCCCTGCTCGTCGTACTCCGCGCCCTCCCAGAGGGCCTGGGCGATGCCCTGGACGAGGCCGCCGTGGACCTGGCCCTCGACGATGAGCGGGTTGACGATGACGCCGATGTCGTCGACGCAGACGTACTTGCGCATCGTCGTCTGGCCGGTCTCGGTGTCGACCTCCATGGCGCACAGGTGGGTGCCGTGCGGGAAGGAGAAGTTCACCGGGTCGAACGTGGCGTCGGCGTCGATGCTCGGCTCGAGGCCCTCGGGGTAGTCGTGGCCGGTCCAGATCGACAGCGCGATGTCGGTGAGCCCGACGCTCTTGTCGGTGCCCTTGACGCCGAACTTCCCGCCGGTGAACTCGAGGTCGTCGACGCTGGCCTCGAGCATGTGGGCCGCGAGCGGCTTGGCCTTCTCGATGACCTTGTCGGCGGCGCGCACGAGGGCCTCGCCCCCGACGACGAGCGAGCGCGACCCGTAGGAGTCCATGCCCTTCGACGCGATCTGGGTGTCGCCGTGGAGGACCTCGACGCTCTCGAAGGGGACGCCGAGGCGGTCGGCGACGATCTGGCTCCACGCCGTCTCGTGGCCCTGCCCGTGCGGGGAGGTGCCGGTGACGACCTCGACGGTGCCCGTGGCGAGCATCCGGATCGAGGCGCTCTCCCAGCCGCCGGCGCCGTAGTTGAGCGAGCCGAGGACCCGCGAGGGCGCCAGGCCGCACATCTCGGTGAAGGTCGAGACGCCGATGCCGAGCTGGACGGGGTCGCCGGACTCGCGGCGCTGCTTCTGCTCGGCCCGCAGCTCGTCGTAGCCGAACAGCTCCCGGGCCTTGGCGGTCGCGGCCTCGTAGTTGCCCGAGTCGTAGGTCATCCCGGCCACCGTGGTGAACGGGAACTCGTCGTGCGTGATCCAGTTCTTCTCGCGGATCTCGAGGGGGTCGACCCCGACCTCGGCGGCGAGCTCGTCCATGAGCCGCTCGATGGCGTACGTGGCCTCGGGGCGCCCGGCGCCGCGGTAGGCGTCGACCCACGTCTTGTTCGTGTAGTAGTTCGTGCAGTTGAACTGGTAGGCCGGGAACTTGTAGATGGCGTTGTACATCCACGCGCCGAGCACCGGGACACCGCCACCGACGAGCGCGGCGTAGGCGCCGAGGTCGCACATGAGGTCGACCTTGAGGCCGGTGACGGTGCCGTCCTTCTCGGCCGTGAGGGTGAGCTTCTGCCACTGGTCGCGGCCGTGGTGGGCCGAGACCATCGACTCGGAGCGGGTCTCGGTGTACTTGCACGGCTTGCCGAGCTTGCGGGCCACCGCGAGGGTGGCGAACTCCTCGGGCGTCGACTGGAGCTTGCCGCCGAAGCCGCCGCCGACGTCGGGGGCGATGACCCGGATCTTCGACTCGGGCAGGCCGGTGGTGGCCGCGATGCAGAAGCGCAGGACGTGCGGCGCCTGGGTGGCGGTCCACATGACGACCTGGTCGCCGGTGGGGTCGACGACGGTGGAGCGCGGCTCCATGAACGCGGGGATGAGCCGCTGCTGGCGGTACTCGCGCTCGATGACGATGCCGCCCTCGCGGGCCTTGGCGATGGCCTCCTCGACGTCGCCGCCGCTGCCCTGGCCGGCCGAGTCGAGCTGCCAGAAGGCGCTCTTGTTCGTGCCGAGCGAGGGCTGGGCGAGGACGGCGTCGGTGGCCGCCTCCTTGAGGTCGAGGACGGCCGGCAGCTCGGTGTAGTCGACGTCGACGAGCTCGGCGGCGTCGCGGGCGGCGGCGGCGGTGCGGGCGACGACGACGGCGACGATCTCACCGGTGTGCGAGACCCGCTCGAGCGGCACCGGGAGGTGGTCGGCGGCCTTCTGGTCGGCGGTGATCGGCCAGGCCGTGATGTTGACGCCCTGGATGTCGGCGATGTCCTTGCCGGTGAAGACGGCCATGACGCCGGGGGCCGCCGCGGCCTCCGTGGTGTCGATGGCGTCGATCGTGGCGTGGGCGAACGGGCTGCGCACCATCGCGAGGTGCAGCATGCCGGGGAGCTGGATGTTGTCGGTCCAGCGCGTGCGCCCGGTGATGAGCCGCTGGTCCTCCTTGCGGCGGCGGGCGGTGCCGACCTCGGTGGTCGGGCGGTCGTCGACGGCAGTCATCAGGCGTCGCTCCTCTCGCTGGCCATCGCACCCGCGGCGGCGGCCACGGCCTTGACGATGTTGTGGTAGCCGGTGCACCGGCAGAGGTTGCCCTCGAGGCCCACCCGGATCTCCTCCTCGGAGGGGTCGGGGTTCTCCCTCAGCAGGTCGACGGCCTGCATGATCATGCCGGGGGTGCAGTAGCCGCACTGGAGGGCGTGGTTCTCGTGGAAGGCGGCCTGCATCGGGTGCAGCTCACCGTTCGTGGCCAGGCCCTCGATGGTCGTCACCTCGTGCCCGTCGGCCTGGACCGCGAGCACGTTGCAGGACTTGACGCTGCGTCCGTCGAGGTGGACGGTGCACGCACCGCAGTTGCTCGTGTCGCACCCCACGACCGTGCCGACCTTGCCCGCGACCTCGCGCAGGTAGTGGACGAGCAGCAGGCGAGGTTCGACCTCGTCGGTGTAGGAGGCGCCGTCGACGGTGACGGTGATCCGAGTCATCCTTGACTCCTTCGCGAGGGGATCCGGTGTGCTCGTGATCTTGCTTCACCGGACGGCGCCGGGCAAGGGGTGTCGAAGAACGCACAGGCGGGACCTCCCGAACGGTCGTCGCCGGACGACGAGCGGTGGGGCCGGCGGATTCCCGTGAGGAAAGTCTCGCCGGCGGGGACCGGCGTCAGACGGGCTCGGCGAGCTCCGCGTGGTGGTGGATCGGGCCGCCGACGTCCTGGAGCCGGGAGCCCTGACCGCCCCACTGGAGGGCGACGATCTCGGCGGCGATGGAGACGGCCGTCTCCTCGGGGGTGCGGGCGCCGAGGTCGAGCCCGATCGGGCTCGAGAGGCGCGCGAGCTCGGCGTCGGTGACGCCGGCCTCGCGGAGCCGGTCGAGCCGGTCCTCGTGGGTGCGCCGGCTGCCCATCGCCCCGACGTAGGCCACCTCGGGCAGGCGCAGCGCCACCTCGAGGACCGGGACGTCGAACTTCGGGTCGTGGGTGAGGACGCACACGACGGTTCGGCCGTCGACCCGGCCGGCCTCGAGCTCGCCGGTGAGGTACTTGTGCGGCCACTCGACGACGACCTCGTCGGCGGCCGGGAAGCGGCTCGTCGTGGCGAAGACCGGGCGGGCGTCGCACACCGTCACCTGGTAGCCGAGGAAGCTGCCGACGTGCGCGACGGCCGCGGCGAAGTCGATGGCGCCGAAGACGAGCATCCGCGGCCGGGGCGCGAAGGCCGAGACGAAGACGCGCATGCCCTCGCCGCGCCGCTCGCCGTCCGGGCCGTAGGTGAGGGTCTCGGTGCGCCCGGCGGCGAGCAGCCCGCGGGCGTCGTCGGTGACGGCCCCGTCGGCCCGGGGCGAGCCGATCGACCCGCTCGTGCCGCCCTCGGAGTCCTCGGGTCGCACGACGAGCCGCCGACCCAGCCACGCGGGGTCGGGGTGCTCGATGACCGTGGCGACGGCGACGGGGCGCCCGGCGGCGACGTCGTCGGCGACGGCGCCGAGCTCGGGGAAGGTCGCCTGCGACACCGGCTCGACGAACACGTCGAGGATCCCGCCGCAGGTGAGGCCGACGGCGAACGCGTCGTCGTCGGAGACCCCGTACCGCTGGAGCACCGGCGTGCCGTCGCCGACGACCTCCTGGGACAGCTCGTAGACCGCGCCCTCGACGCAGCCGCCGGACACCGAGCCGACGGCCTCGCCGCCGGGACCGACGAGCATCGAGGCGCCGGCGGGGCGCGGTGCGGAGCGGAAGGTGGCGACGACGGTGCCGACCCCCACCGTCTCGCCGGCCCGCCACCAGCCCATCAGGTCGTCCAGGACGTCACGCACGCGCGACCACCTCCGTGAGTTGCTCGAACGCCGCCATCGAGTGGCCGGCGACGAAGTCGTCGACGTGCGGCAGCACGGCCATGATGCCCCCCTGGAGCGGCTCGTAGCCCGCCCGGCCGCGGTGCGGGTTGACCCACACGACCCGGTGCGCGACGGCCCGCAGCCGGCGCACCTGCTCGCCGAGGGCCTCGGGCTGGTCGCGCTCCCAGCCGTCGCTGAACACGACGACCACGGCACCCCGGGCCATGCCGCGCCGGCCCCAGCGGTCGAGGAAGACCTTGAGCCCCTCGGCGAGGCGCGTGCCGCCGGACCAGTCCGGCACGGCGAGGCCCGCCGCGACGATCGCCCGGTCGGGGTCGCGCTGCTGCAGCGGCCGGGTGACGTGGGTGAGGCGGGTGCCGAGGGTGAAGACCTCGGTGGGCACGCCGGCGGCACAGTAGGTGTGGCACAACCGGATCAGCGCGTCGGCGTAGGCGCTCATCGAGCCGGAGACGTCGACGAGGAGGACGACCCGGCGCGGCCTCGTGCCACGGCGCCGCCAGGCCACCTCGCCGGGCTCCCCCATCCGCCGCAGCATCGCCCGCAGCGTGCGCCGGGCGTCGACCTCGCCGCGGCGGGAGACCTCGCGGCGGTGGGCCCGGCGACGGGGGGCGCGTGGCCGCAGGCGGCCGAAGAGGCGGGCCAGCTCCTCGCGCTCGGCCCGGCTGAGCGTCGCGACGTCGCGCTGGCGGAGCACCTCCGTCGCGCTCGCCGCGCGCGGCGACGCCGTCCTCGTCGTCACCGGCGCCGCCGGGCGGCGGCTCCTGCGCGGTGAGGGAGGCCTGCGGGCTGACCCGCGGCAGCGGGTCGCGCGCCTTGACGCCGGCCCGGGTGCCCCCGAACCACTCGGCGAAGACGAGGTCGTGGCGCTCGAGGTCGGCCGGCGACGAGCAGAGCGTCGCCCGCCCGGCGTGGTAGACCGCCGCGGCGTCGTCGAGGCCCGGCAGCGGCGACCGCCTCGAGGTAGGTGCGCTCGCGGTCGGCGGTGACGTCGACGCCCGCGGCGCGCAGGGTCCGGGCGAAGCCGAGCAGCACCTCCCCCGCCGGCCGGATCAGCTCGGCGGCGTCGAGGCGGTGCTGGGCCATGCTCATCGCGAGGACGCCCGGGTCACGGCGTGAGCATCTCGTCGAGGGCCTTCTTCACCCGCTCCGCGTCCTCGCGGTACTTCACGGCGACACCGAGGGTGGCCGCCGCGGTCTCGGTGTCGAGCTGGCGGGTGCCGAGCTCGTACAGGGCGCGGGCCCAGTCGAGGGTCTCGGCGACCCCGGGCGGCTTGAGCATCTCGCGGTCGTCGCGGATGGCGTGCACGGCCCGGACCACCTGTGCCGCAAGGGCTTCGGGCACCTCTGGCGCGCGCGTGCGGACGATGGCCAGCTCGCGCTCGATGCCGGGGTGCTCGAGCCAGTGGTAGAGGCAGCGCCGCTTGAGGGCGTCGTGCAGCTCGCGGGTGCGGTTGGAGGTGAGCACGACGACGGGCGGTGTCGCGGCCGACACGGTGCCCAGCTCGGGGATGGTCACCTGCCACGTCGAGAGCACCTCGAGGAGGAAGGCCTCGAACTCGTCGTCGGCCCGGTCGACCTCGTCGACGAGGAGGACGGCGGGCGCGTCGCGCAGCGCCCGCAGCACGGGGCGGGCGAGGAGGAACCGCTCGTCGAAGAGGTCGGCCTCGAGGGCGTCGATGTCCTGCGCGCCGCCCTGCACCGCCTCGAGCGCCCGCACGTGGAGGATCTGGCGGGGGAAGTCCCAGTCGTAGAGGGCCTGGCTGGCGTCGATGCCCTCGTAGCACTGGAGCCGGATGAGCGGCAGGTCCATCGTCTCGGCGAGGGCCTCGGCGAGGGCGGTCTTCCCGGTGCCCGGCTCGCCCTCCATGAGCAGCGGCCGGCCGAGCCGCAGCGAGAGCCAGGCGACGGTGGCGAGCGCGTCGTCGGCGAGGTAGCCCACCGCGCCGAGGGCGCTCGCGAGGTCGGGGGCCGAGGCGAACGTCGTCCGGGGGTCCATGGCCCCAGCATCACCCACGAACGGGGTCCACGGAAGGATGACCGTCACAACCGGCCGGCGGAGCCGGCGCCGGCGGGTGGGTGGTCAGGCGAGACGGACCGCGGCCGCGGCGACCTCGGCGACGGCGAGCATCCCGACGACGAGGGCCACGACGGCCGGCAGCCGGCCACCGGCCAGCACCGAGAACCCGGCCTCCCCCGGGTGGCGACGCTCGACGTGCCGCGAGCGCAGGGCCACGGTGACGACCCAGCCCGGCGAGGGCGGCCGCGAGGAGGGTCGGGACGGCCACGACCGGCCCGAGCGTGTCGAGGGTGAGCCGGCCGATGGTCAGCGAGCCGACGACGAGCGCGAGCCCGGTGCGCCGCCACGCCAGGGTCGTGCGCTCCTGCTGCATCCCGGGGTCGCGCGCCGGGCGCCGCGCTCACCCGGCGACCCCTCGCACCAGGCTGCTGATGCCGAGGACGAGCCCGACGACGACCACGGCGACGAGGACGACGACCATCGCGGGGTTCGCCGGCAGGGCGGTCGCCCTCGCGCATGGCCCGCTCGGTGCGCGCCCAGCCGCGGTAGGCGGCGAAGGCGACGGTGAGCCCGGCCAGCCCGAGCAGCGCGGCGAGGAGCGACTGGAGCACGTCGGGCAGTGGCAGGTCGAGGGCGTCGAGGGCGGCGGCCCCGGCGAGGAGGGCGAGCCCGGTGCGGATCCACGCGAGGAAGGTGCGCTCGTTGGCGAGGGAGAAGCGGGGGTCGGGCTCGTCGCCGTGGTCGTACACGCTGCCCGGCCACCGCCGGCTCGACTCGTCCATGCCCCCCATCATGGCGAACGGTCCGGGAGGTCCTCGGGGGTGTCGGCGTCCCGTCCGGTCGCGAGGTCGCCGCACTCGACCGGCTCGGGGGGCGTGCGGGCCAGGTAGGCCCGGGCACCGCGGTCACCGGTGGCCGACGCGGCGACGCCGTCCCAGTGGTCCCGGCCGAGGACCACCGGGTGCCCGGCGGTTCCGTCGTAGGTGGCGCGCAGCGAGCACCGACGGGGCCGCGCCCTCCCGCGGCGTGCAGGACGCGGCGGTAGACCGGGGCGGCGACGTCGAGCAGGTCGACGAGGGTGACCAGGGCGGCGTCGACCTCGGCCGGGGCGGTGTCGGCGAGGTGGCGCAGGCCGGCGCGCAGGGAGGCGCCCATCCCCTCGGCCCAGTCGTCGGCGACGACGACGGTGGCCCCGGCGGCCATCGCGGTCGGGGCGGCCTCCCGCGCCGACGCGCCGAGGACGACGGCGACGCGGGTGAGCCCGGCGCTGTCGAGGCGCTCGAGGGTGGCCGCGAGCAGCGTCGGCCCGTGGGGGTCGGGGCGGAGGAGCGCCTTCGGGCCCCCCATCCGCCGCCCCGCGCCGGCCGCGAGGAGGAGCCCCACCGTGGTCATGACGGCCAGCCTGCCATGCGGACGCGATCCGTCCGGTGACCTCGCTAGCGTCGGGGGATGGTCCTCGAGCTCTCCCGACGTGACGCCCGCCGGGTGGCGGTCCGTGCCCAGCTGCTCGACCGGGAGCGGCCGGTGGACGCCCTCGAGGTGGTGCGGCACCTGAACATCGTCCAGATGGACCTCACTGCCCATGTGGCACCGAACGCCGACCTCGTGCTGTGGAGCCGGCTGGGGGCCGCCTACACCCCGCGCGTGCTCGACGACCTGCTGGAGGCGAGGGCGCTGGTCGAGGTGCTGGGCTACCTGCGCCCCGCCGAGGACGTCGCGCTGTTCCGGGCCGAGATGGACGCCTGGCCGGGGGTCGAGCCGCTCAGTGAGTGGCGGCGGGAGATCGAGGCCTGGGTGGAGGCGAACCGGGCCTGCCGCGAGGACGTCCTCACCCGCCTGCGCTCGGAGGGGCCGCTGCCCGCCCGCGAGATCCCGGACACCTGCGTCGTGCCGTGGCGCTCCTCGGGCTGGACGAACAGCAAGAACGTCCAGCGGATGCTCGACATGATGGAGCAGCGCGGCGAGGTGGCCGTGTCGTCCCGGGAGAACCGGGAACGCAACTGGGACCTCGCCTCGCGCGTGTACCCGGACGGCCCGACGGTGCCGCTCGAGGAGGCCGAGGCCGAACGCGACCGGCGCCGGCTGCTGGCCCTCGGGGTCGCCCGGGCCCGGGTCACGTTCCCGCCCGGCGAGCCGAACCACGTCGGCTCCGCGGGCGAGGAGGCGGTCATCGAGGGGGTCCGCGGCCGGTGGCGGGTCGAGCCGCGCTACCTCGACGGCCCGTTCGCGGGTCGCACAGCGGTGCTCTCACCGCTGGACCGCCTCGTCCTCGACCGCAAGCGGATGGCGGAGGTCTTCGAGTTCGACTACCAGCTGGAGATGTACAAGCCGGCGGCGAAGCGGCGCTGGGGCTACTTCGCCCTGCCCGTGCTCCACGGGGACCGGCTGGTCGGCAAGGTCGACGCGCAGACCGACCTCGAGGCCGGTGTGCTGCGGGTGCACGCAGTGCACTGGGACGACGAGCCGTCGGGGGCGATGCAGGACGGGGTGCGGCGCGAGCTGCGGTCGCTGGCCGACCTGCTCGAGGTCGAGCTGCACCAGGAGGAGCCGTGACCGGCACCGGGTCGCCCGCCGACGGGACGCGCGACCTCGACGCGCACCATCGCGCGTTCTACGACGCGGAGGTGGCCGAGCGGTCGGTCCGGCCGCTCGGTGAGGACCGGGAGCGGGCGGTGGCGACGTTCGCCGGGTGGCTGCGCGTCGAGACGGCGGGAGTGGTCCTCGAGGTCGGCAGCGGCGCGGGCCGGGACGCCACGGTGCTCGCCGCGACGGGGTGCCGGTACCTGGGCATCGACCTCGCCGGCCGGACCGCCGCGTGGGTACGCGCCCGTGGTCTCGCGGCGGTTCAGGCGTCGGCGCTGCGCCTCCCCCTCCACGACCGTTCCGTCGGCGCGGTGTGGTCGATGAGCACTCTCATGCACCTCCCGGGGAACGGGTTGGAGGGGGCGCTGGCCGAGATCCGCCGTGTCCTGCGTCCGGGAGGGCTCGTCGGGCTGGGCCTGTGGGGGCACGACGTCGACGGCGAGTGGGTCGACCGGCACGGGCGCTACTTCCGCCACCGCACGGACGACGGGGTGCGCAGGCACCTCACCGATGTCGGTGACCTCGTCACCTTCGAGACGTGGGACCGGTTCCCTGACGGTGGGCACTACCAGTGGGCCGTGGCGCGGACGTAGCGGTCCACCGCTGCACGCCGCGAGGTTCTCGACGAGCGCGTCCCCTCCTCGGCACCGGGTGTCGAGCGGCTCAGAACGGGGGCGGAGCTGGCGTCCACGAGCTCGGCGTGCGCCGGTGGGCCCTGGGTGCGGGGTGGCGCGACCGTGCGGTGTGCGGGTTCGGTGACGCGGGTGGTACCGGTGGGGCCGTGCCAGGTGAGGGTGCCGTCGGGGTCGAGGGTGGGTCGCCAGCGGCCGGTCTGCTTGAGGCGGTGGTGGCGCCGGCAGAGGGCGGCGAGGTTCTCGGGTGAGGTGGGGCCGGCGGGCCAGGGTCTGGTGTGGTCGAGGTCGCAGTGTGTCGGCGGGCCGGGTGCAGCCCCACATCCGGCAGGTGCCGTCACGGGTCCTGACGAGGTCGGCGATGGCCTTCGGGTGGCCGGTAGGCGCTGGTGGTGAGGGAGGCGAGGGTGCCGGTGTCGGCGTCGAGGACGGCGCGGGCGACGTCCATCGGGAGGGTGGCCAGGAGGTTGGCGATGGTGGCGGCGTCGACCCAGCCGGCGCCGGGCAGGTGGGTGCCGGAGACGGCGTACCCGGGGGTGACGGGCGGCCATGACCGCGGCGCCGGTCGCGGTGGGTCGAGGGTGGTCTCGGCGCCAGGACGAGCTGCTGCGGGAGGCGGGGTCGAGGTCGCCGTAGCGGGTCTCGTTGGCCGGTGCCGGCGTCGATGACGGTCTCGTCGTCGTCCCACGGCGACCCGGAACCGGTCTCGGTGCGGCCGGCTCGGGCGCGGGGCGGTCGGTGACCACGGGCACCCCGAGGGTGACCTGCGCGGCGACCGTCACGTTGCGCAGCACGAGGTCGGTCAGGGCGTCGGCGCGGGACTCCGGCACCGAGAGGGTGTCGTCGACGGCCCGGTACTGCCCGGCGAGCCCCTCGACCGCGGACCACATCGCCGCGCTCGTGGCGGTCGGGAGGGAGGCGAACCAGTCGGCTCAGCCCGTCCACGCCCGGGCGGACCTCCACGCACCGGCCGCGGCGGGTGCGCTCGGCGTGGGCGGCGACCTGGTCGGCCGCGACCCGGGCCGCGACCCGCCGCGCCTCCCCGGTGACGCGGGCCGGGTCCATCACGGCCAGCCGACCGGCCAGCTCGGCATCGACCCGCGGCGCAGGCGTCGACGTCGAGCCCGGCGCACGCGTCGATGACCTTCTGTGCGGACACCGCGGCGACCTCGCCGGCCGAGGAGGAGGCCGCGCAGGTCTGCGGGAACCGCTCGCCCAGGGCGGCGCCGAGGGCGACCTTGCGGCCCGCGGCCCCCTCGGTCAGGCCGGCCTCCAGGCAGAACATCGTCGGCGGACATCGGGTCGACGAACCCCACCGGGTGCACCCGCTCCACCGGACCCTCCCCGGACAGGCGCACCTCCACCCGCGCCCCCAACGACGCCGCCACCGCGACCAGCCCGTCAGCGGAGTTCGCCAGGTGCTGGGCCTCACCGGCGACCGCGAACGCCTCCTCCGGCGCCAGCCCCAGCCCGTCCTCGGCGAGCTCACGACCCAGCGCCGCGCACTCCTCACGCAGCGCCGCGATCCGGCTGCTGACCTGCCCCCTGTCCATGCCTCATCCTACCGAACACCCGTACGGTTCGCAAGCAGGCGGCGTCATGTGTTCGCTTACAGCACAATCATATTGGTGCCTCGGCGGACCCACGAACAACGCACACGAACCGTCCCTTCCGGCCGCCCCCGCGGTCCCTCGACCCTTGCGCCCGACGCCGCCAACCAGGACCTCCGGAGGCCTGTCGGTCCCCACTCCTAGGGTGCGGTGATGGACGACGCACCCTTCGACGAGGCCGGAGCCCGGGACATGCTCGCCGAGCCCCTCACCGGCATCCTCGCGGTCCGCGCAGCGCACGGTCCCCCGGCCGCGACACCGCTCTGGCACGCGGTCACCGACGAGGGCCTCGTGTGGGTGCTGACCCCGGCGTCGAGCCGCAAGGCCCGGCTGCTGGCGGCCACCGGCTGCGCCACCCTCGTCGTCCACACGGTCGAACCCAGGGTGCGCTACGTCTCCGTCGACCTCGACGTCGTGGGCACCCGCCCGGGCACGGTCGACGACCGGCGCGAGATCGCCTCGCGCTACCTCGCCGGCGACGCGCTCGACCGCTACCTGGCCTTCGCCGCCGACGGCCTGCCCGACGAGCAGCGGGTCACCCTCCGGCCGACCCGGTGGAGGTTCGCCGACCTCACCGGGTGACCCCTCAGCCGACGGGCAGCTCGCCCGGCGCGAGCTCGGCCTCGAGGGCGGCGACGATCCGCGGGCGGATCTCCTCGGCGGCGATGACGGCGTCGACCGAGCCGACCTCGACGGCCCGGTGGATGTCGTGCACCCGGTCGAACTCCGAGGCCACCTTGCCGAGCATCTCCGAGCGCACCGCCTGCCGCACCGTGGCGAGCTCGGTGGCCAGCACCGGACGCTCCGCCGGCTCGGCCTCGCGCAGCTGCGCCTCGAGGTCGGCCACCCGGGGGTCGGCGGCCGTCCGGGCGTCGACGTCGCGGGCGAACACGACCGCCGCGGCCGGCGCCCCGCCGATCACCGAGGCGAAGGAACCCTCCACGGCGAGAACGGTCATCCGGTCGTTGAGCGCCTTGGAGAAGACGACGAACGCACCGCCGTGGTAGCGCGACACGACGACGAAGACGATGGGGCCCTCGAAGTTGACGATGGCCCGGCCGATCTCGGCGCCGTACTCGAGCTGCAGCCCGCGCATCGACTCCGGCGAGCCGTCGAAGCCGGAGAGGTTCGCCAGGACGACGAGGGGGCGGTTGCCCGAGGCCGCGTTGATGGCCCGGGCCGCCTTCTTCGACGACCGCGGGAAGAGCGTGCCCGCGGTGTAGGTGTCGGGCCCGTCGGTGGGCGGGAAGCCCCGCCGCGGGACCGTGCGTGACTCGATACCCAACAGCGCCACCGGGATCCCGCCGATGCGGGCGTCGTACACGACGGCCGTCTCGGCGTCGGCCATGCCCGCCCACCGCTCGAGGGTGGCGTGGTCCTGGTCGGCCACCGCCCGCATCACCGTGCGGATGTCGAAGGCCTTCTTGCGGTCGGGGTTGGTGGCCGAGGAGAAGATGTCGCCGACCGTCGTGAAGTCGCTGCCCTCCATCACGTGGGGGTAGGTCGTCACGTCGCGGTCGACCGGGTCGGTCGTCGGCGCACGCCGCGGCCCGGCCTCGCCCGGCGCCACCCACGTCGACTCGTAGTGCGAGAGAAGCACCTTGTACGCGTCGGCGAGGTCCTTGGCCCAGTACTGGGCCTGCCCGTTCGGGCCCATGACCCGGTCGTAGCCACCGATGCCGAAGTTGTCCTCGGCGCTCACGCCACCGGAGAAGTCGAGCGACTGCTTGCCGGTGAGCACCATCGCCGAGTCGGGCGTCATGACGAGGATGCCCTTGGTGTGCATGAGCATCGTCGCCTCGGCGTTCCAGTACGGCTGGGCCCCGACGTTGATGCCCGCCACGACGACGTTGATCTCGCCGCCGGCCTGGGTGAACTCGATGATCCGCTTGAGCGCCTTGGCGACCCAGTCCATGTTCTCGGTGCCGGAGTCCATCGAGATCCGGGCGCCGGCCGAGAGCGCGAACCACTCGACGGGGATGCCCGCGCTCCTCGGCGAGGTCGATCGCGGCGATCACCCGGCGGCACTCGGCCTCGGCCACCGACCCCAGGGCCCGCAGCGGGTCGCCGCACAGGAGCACCCGGGTGACGCCCTCGGGGTGCAGCGGGGTCGGGGTCGTGACGACGCCGCAGATCATCCCCGCCGTGTTCCCGCCGTACGGCCGGTCGACCGGGGCCAGCCGGCCGGACTCGTCGAGGTCGTACTCCACGGCCTCGCCGCCCCCGCCGGCCACCATCGACACGAGCTCGTACGGGTAGACGAGGCCGCGCCGGCGGGCCCGGACGACCTTCTCGGCGTAGGAGTCGAGCGGGGCGAGCCGCTCGGTCGGCGGCTGGTCGACGGCGAAGGTGACGCCCGAGCCCGGCTGGTAGGTGAACCGGGCGCAGATCGGCACCGTGTGGCCGTGGTCGCCGGCGATCTCGCCCTCGATGAGCACCTCGTCGATGCCGGCGCCCCCGGTCATCGGGGCGACCTTGGCCTGGAGGGCGGTCAGCTGGTCGAGGTCGGCCTCGACGGGCGGCCAGATGTGCAGCCACACGTGGTTCATGTCGAGCCGGGCACCGCCACCGAGCGTGCCGCGGGCCCGGCGGACCGCCTCGAGGCAGTTGGCCAGGGCGCGCTCGACGTGCGGCAGCGCGGTGACCCGGCCGTCGTCGTCGCGCACGACGACGAGCTGGCGCACCTGGGCCAGGGCGACGAGCCGCTGGTCGTGCGGGTTGTCGTGCGAGACGGCGTGGAGGAGCAGCACGTCCTCGGGGGCCTCGAGGCGGGTGAGCTCGAAGTCGCGCAGCCGCCACAGGTTGAGCCGGCGGCCCACCATCGGGTGCACCCCGCGCACCGGGGCGTCCTCGGCCACGGTGCCGTCGGGCTGCGGGCGGTACGTGAAGTAGCCGACCTCGCGGTCGTCACCCGGGACGACGCCGACGGCCACCCGTCGACAGGCGTGGGCGAAGGGCATCGCCGCGATCCGGGCGGCCAGCGCGGCCGAGGCCTCCTCCGGGTCGGCCGGCAGGTCGGCCCAGTGCACGTAGAGGTCGACGACGGCCTCCTGCCCGGCTCGCCGGTCGGCCACCAGCCGCTCGAGCAGGCCGGCCAGGCCGGAGTCGGCGGTCAGCTCGTCGACGCGTGCCGATGGTGCTCACGAGGTGGGAGTCGCGCGCGTCGAGCCGGTAGTCGGCCACGGCGACCGCGCGGCCCTCCTCGGTGCGCTCCTGCAGGGCGGTGAGCTCGAACCCGCGGTAGTGCCGCTTGACGAGCACCTCGAGCATCGGCTCGCGCTCGCCGACGCCCTGGCGCAGCCGCTCGCCGAGGAAGCGCACGATGCGCTCGGGGATGGCGGCCAGCGCGTCGATGCGCGCCGTGCGCTCGGGGCTCGGCGGCATGGCGTCGAGCTCCTCGAGCTCGGTCCCGACCGAGCCCGAGCACCGAGCGCCGGTCGGCGTCGACGAGGGGCTGGTCGAACCAACGGAAGCGGACGCTGCGGGCGAGGTCGCCGACGATCGGGAAGCGCAGCTGGGTGGCGGCGACGAGGCGGTCGAGCAGGTCGCGGGCCGCGGCCTCCGCGTCGCCCTGCGGCGCCGGCTCGACGAGCCAGCGCTGGAGGATGGAGGTCGCCATCGAGACCTCCGGCGTCGACCGCTGCTGGGAGAGGAAGACCCGGAACACCGCGCCCTCGAGGTCGGTGGTGCGGTCGAGGCCGTCGACGCCGTAGTGGCGCAGCACCCGCTCGAGCCGGGAGACGAAGTCGGCGGGCAGGCCGCCGCGCTCGGGGTCGAGGGACTGCAGGAAGGTGCGGAAGTGCTCGCGCGGGCTGTGCACCCGGTTCTCGACGTGGGCCTCGCGGTCGACCGGACGGTTGCGGGCGAGCTCGGAGAGGTCGGCGAACACGGTGAGGAGCGCGATCTCGTCGACCACGACCTCCGTGCCCCCGGCCGCCAGCTCGTCGCGCGCGGTGAGGTACGACTCGAGGGCGCGCCCCTCGTGCGCGGAGTCGAGGTCGTAGCCGAGGAGCATCGCCGAGAGGTCGTCGCGGCCGCGCGCGAACCGCTCGGCCGCCTCGCCGTCGGCCGGCGCCTCCGGCAGGTCGAGGTCGACCGCGGTGGTCGCCGCGGCCTCGACGGCCGCGACGTCGCCGGTGGGCTCGAGGCGCACCATCGGCGCCCCCGTCTCGACCTGGCTGCCGGTCGCGACGAGCAGCTCCTTGACCCGGGCCGCGAAGGGTGCCGGCAGCACCGTCTCCATCTTCATCGACTCGAGCACCAGCACGGGCGCGCCGGCCGCCACCTCCTCGCCCACGGCCACGGGCGTGGCCACCACGAGCGCCGGTGCGGGAGAACGGAGCACGCCGCCCTCGTCGCGGCTGACCCGGTGCGTGACACCGTCGACCTCGACGAGCTGGACCGGCCCGTACGCGGCCGTCACGAGGCGGTGCGTCCGGCCGCCGACCCGCAGCCGGCTGGCGTACTGCCCGACCCGCTCGAGGTCGGCGTCGACGGTGTGCGCCGACCCTGCCGGGTCGGCGACGGTGGCGCGGAAGCGCGAGGGGCCGGTGCGCAGCACCGTCACCTTGTAGGCCGTGCCTCGCAGCTTGAGGTCGACGGCGCGGCCCACGTCGTGCTGCACCTGCGGACGACCGCCCCGGGCGGTCTCGAGCAGCCGGGCCCGCTCGAGCGCCTCGGAGTCGAGGTAGGCCTCGATGCCGGCGGCGACGAGCGCGACCCCGGAGTGCTCGGCGGCCACGAGGCGGCCCTCGGAGCGCACCCGGTCGATCCACCCGGTGTCGGCGGTGCCGTCGATGACCTCGGGCTGGTCGAGCAGGTCGAGGATGAACGACTTGTTCGTGGCCCCACCCTCGATGACGACCGTCGTCTCGCGCATCGCCCGCCGCAGCCGGGCCAGCGCCTCCTCGCGGTCGCTGCCGAAGGCGATGACCTTGGCGATCATCGAGTCGAAGTCGGCGGGGATCGAGTCGCCCTCGGCCACACCGGTGTCGACCCGGATGCCGGGCCCGGCGGGCAGCTCGAGGTGGGCGATGCGCCCGGGCGCCGGTGCGAAGTCGCGGTCGGGGTCCTCGGCGTTGAGCCGGGCCTCGACGGCGTGCCCGAGCTCGACCGGCCGCTCGCCCTCGAGCCGGCCGCCCTCGGCGACGTGGAGCTGGAGCCGGACGAGGTCGGTGCGGGTGACGACCTCGGTGATCGGGTGCTCGACCTGGAGCCGGGTGTTGACCTCGAGGAAGGCGAAGAAGCGGTCGCCCGGGTGGTAGAGGAACTCGACGGTGCCGGCGCCGGAGTAGCCCACCGCGACGGCGAGGCGCTCGGCCGAGGCCTTGAGCTCGGCGACCTGGTCGGCGTCGAGCAGCGGCGAGGCCGACTCCTCGATGACCTTCTGGTTGCGCCGCTGCACCGAGCAGTCGCGCACCCCGATGGCCCAGGCGGTGCCCTGCCCGTCGGCGATGACCTGCACCTCGACGTGGCGGGCCCCGGTGACGAGCTTCTCGAGGAAGACCACACCGGAGCCGAAGGCCCGCTGGGCCTCGTCGCGGGTGCGCTGGTAGGCGTCCTCGAGCTCGGCGTCGGAGGCGACCTTGCGGATGCCGCGACCGCCACCGCCCGCGGTGGCCTTGAGCATCAACGGGTAGCCGACCTCGGCGGCCGCCGCCACGGCGTCCTCGAGGGTGTCGACGCCCCCGCGGCTCCACGGCGCGACGGGGACCCCCACCTCCTCGGCGATGAGCTTGGAGCCGATCTTGTCGCCGAGCTGGCGCATCGCCTCGGGGCTCGGGCCGATGAAGGTCACCCCGAGCTCGCGGCAGAGCTCGGCGAAGGCGGGGTCCTCGGCGACGAAGCCCCAGCCCACCCACACGGCGTCGGCGCCGGTCTCGCGCAGGGCCGTCGCGAGGCGCTGCGTGGTCGAGGTACGGCCGCTCCGACGCCGGCCCGAGGTCGTACGCGAGGTCGGACTCGCGCACGAACATCGCGGTCCGCTCGGCCTCGGTGTGCAGCGCCACGACCTCGGTGGGCGCCTCCCCCGGCCCCCGCTGGGCGTTGAGGTCGCGCACGGCGTGGACGAGCCGCATCGCGGCCTCTCCCCGGTTGACGACGGCGATCCGCGAGAACATGCGCCCGAGCCTGCCACCGATCCGACCCGACGCGCGAGTAATGGGCCGGCGCCGCCGTGCCGGCCGGGAACGCAGCGCCCCATCGCGTCGAACGTGTGCGCCGAGAAGCGCTGTCCCCCACCACCCGGGCCTACCATCTCGTCCATGGGGACCCGCCTGCTCACGGCGGCAGCAGCCGCCTGCGCGATCACCGCCCTGACGGTGGCCATGCCCCCGCACGCCGTCGCCGCGCCGGGCGACGGGTACGCGACGTGGACGCTCAGCGGCTCCGGTGGCGCCTACACCGCCTCCGCCACCGACCTCGCGGTCGGCTTCCCGGCCGTGTCCGTGCGGTCGACGTCCGCCGCACCGGCCACCGTCGGCTCCGGCGCCACCGCCTGGATCCCGGCCGGCACCGGCTTCGGGACCGCGTTCGGGTCGAGCCAGGGCCGCACCTACCTCGGGCTGCGCCCGGCGGCGAACAATGCCTCGTCCCCGTCCGACACCGTGCTCACCTTCGACGCCCCCACCCCGGTCAGCGGCTGGGGGATCGCGCTCGGCGACCTCGAGGCCGAGACGGTCGAGGTGTTCGGCCGTGACGTCGACGGCGCCGCCGTGACCGGCGCCGAGCTGGGGCTCGTCGAGACCTTCAGCTTCTGCGACGCGAGCCCCCGCTCCGCCGCGTGCTCGGGCCAGACCGCGCCCTACGCGGTCCCGACGGCCACCGTCCTCGCCGACCGGGTGACCGCGACCGACCCACGCTGCCCGGCCGACCCGACGACCTGCGACACCGTCGGCGAGACCGTGTGGCTCAGCCCGACGGTTCCGCTCAGCTCCCTCACCGTCCGCTCGACGTGGAACCAGGGCCTGCCGAGCTACCAGCTCTGGCTGGCGACCGCCGAGCACGCGGCGGCCGGCACCGTCCTCGCCCCCTGCGGCGCCGACGGCAGCGGGGTCACCGTCGAGGCGGTCGCACCCGACGACACCGTCGCCGCGACCACGACCTCGGCGACCGGGGGCGCCTGGGGGCTGGACCGGCTCCTCGCGCGGCCCGACTGGCGGGTGCGCGTCGTCGCCCCGGCCGGCACCGCCGTCGACGGCGACGCGACGCGCACGGTCGACCTCTCGGCGACCGACGTCACCGACCTGTCCACGTCGTTGGTGGCGGTGCGACCGGTGTCCGGCACGGTGACCGACGGAGCGGGCTCGTCCCTGGCCGGGGCGTCCGTCGTGCTGCGGTCCGGTACGCAGACGCTCGGTCCGCTCACGACGGGCGCCGACGGCGGCTACACCTTCCCGACCGTCCGCGCGGGGTCCTGGCAGCTGGTCGTGACCGCTCCGGCCGGCTACACGGACGCGGCGCCGGTCGACCTCACCGTCGGGTGCGCGGCGGTCACCGTCGACCCGGTGGCCCTCGACCCGGCGGCCACGCCGACCCCCACGCCCACGGCGACCCCCACCGCGACCGCGACGTCCACGCCCAGCACGGCGCCGACGACCTCGCCGTCCCTCCCCGGATCCGGCCCCACGACCCCCGGGCCCGCCGCCCTCGGGCCGACCGCGCTCGCGCAGACCGGTTCCGGCGCGGCCCTGCCCCTCGCCGGCGGCGGTGCCGGGGCCGTGCTCGTCGGCGCCGCCGTGCTCGCGTGGTCGCGTCGCCCGGCCCGGCGCCACTGAGGCCGGCGGAACGCCCTCAGCCGGCCGGCCCGCTCCGCTCCGCCCACCGGCGCTCCATCTCGGCGAGCGTGGTGCTGTCGACGACCATGCCCCCCATCGCCGTCAGGGTGGCCAGGGGGAAGTTGCCGATGACGGCGACGAGGTCGTCCTGCCGCCGGATGTCGGGGTGCCCCGCGGCCGCGGCCTCGTCGAGCAGCTCGAGCCCGACCGGGTCGGCGATCCACTCCTGCAGGGTCGACCAGCGGGTGATCGGCGCCGCGACGCGTGGTGCGTCCACGCGCACCGTCGTCGTCAACGGGAGGTCCCGCGAGTGGTGACCGACCTCGACGACGAACTCCCCGCCCTCGACGACCCAGCGGCCCAGGGTCTGCGACCAGTACGAGAAGGCGCGTTGGTCGAGCGCGACGTCGACCCGGGCCGACTCCCCGGCGGCGACCCGCACCTTGGCGAAGCCCCGCAGCTCGCGGACCGGCCGCGCCACCGAGCACTCGGGGTCGCGGACGTACACCTGGACGACGTGGGCACCGTCGACCGGTCCGGTGTTGCTGACCGTCGCCGACACGACAGCCTCCAGCGTGCCCTCGGCCACGTCCCCCGAGACCGCGACCTCCAGGTCGGACAGCTCGAACGTCGTGTAGGACAGCCCGAAGCCGAAGGGGAACGTGACGTCGAGGTGCGAGGCGTCGTAGCCCCGGTAGCCGACGAACACGCCCTCGCCGTAGACCACGGTCTGGGAGTCGCCGGGGAAGTTGAGGAAGGAGGAGCAGTCCTCGAGCCGGTGCGGGATGGTCTCGGCGAGCCGGCCGGAGGGGTTGACGGCCCCGGTGAGGACGTCGGCCACCGCCTCGCCGCCGGCCTGTCCGCCGAGCCACGCGTCGAGCAGGGCGGCGGCGTGGGGCAGCACGTCGTCGAGGAGCACGGCCCCGCCGCCGACGAGGACGACGGCGACGCGCGGGTTGGCCGCGGCGACGGCCTCGAGCAGGCGGAGCTGCACCCCGGGCAGGGCCATCCCGGTGCGGTCGAAGCCCTCGGACTCCTCGGACGCCGGCAGCCCGACGAGCACGACGGCGACGTCGGCGGCCTGCGCGGCGGCCACGGCCTCGTCGACGAGCGCGGCGTCGTCGGCGCCGTCGAGCCGGAAGCCCGGCGCGAAGGTCACGTCGTCGAAGACCGCCCGGAGCGCGGCGAGGGGGTCGGTGACCCGGGTGGGGTTCACCTGGGAGGACCCGGCGCCCTGGAAGCGCGGGGTGCGGGCGAACTCGCCGACGACGGCGAGGGAGGTCGAGGCCGCGAGCGGGAGCAGCCCGTCGTTCGCGAGCAGCACGGCCGACTCGGCCGCGGCGCGCCGCGCCAGCGCGTGGTGGGCGTCGACGTCGAAGTCCTCGTCGACGCCGAGCACCTCGGCACCGCGGGCCACGAGCCGCAGCACCGTGCGCACCCGCTCGTCGAGCACCGCCTCGTCGAGGTCGCCGGAGCGGACGGCGGCGACGACCGCGTCCGGGCTGTCCGGGCGGGCGGGGGGCATCTCGAGGTCGAGGCCGGCCCGCAGCGCGGGGACCCGGTGGTAGACCGCGCCCCAGTCGGAGACGACGAGCCCGTCGAAGCCCCACTCCTCGCGCAGCACCTCGGTGAGCAGCCAGTGGTTCTCCGAGGCCGAGACGCCGTTGACCTTGTTGTACGAGCACATGACGGTCCACGGCCGGCTCGCCGTGACGACCCGCTCGAAGGCGGGCAGGTAGATCTCGCGCAGCGCCCGCTCGCTCACCTCGGCCGAGACCCGCAGCCGGTCGGTCTCCTGGTTGTTCGCCGCGAAGTGCTTCACCGACGTCCCCACCCCGCGGGACTGGATGCCGTCGACGATCCCGACGGCCAGCTCGCCGGCGAGGTACGGGTCCTCCGAGAAGTACTCGAAGTTGCGGCCGCACAGGGGCGAGCGCTTGATGTTGACCCCTGGCCCGAGCACGACCGAGAGGTTGCAGGCCCGGGCCTCCTGGCCGAGCGCCCGCCCGATCTCGTGCGTCAGCGCCGGGTCCCAGCTCGAGGCGACCGTCGCCGCCGTCGGGAAGCAGGTGGCCGGCAGCGACCCGCCGAGGCCGACGTGGTCGCCCTCCTCCGGCTGCACGCGCAGGCCGTGCGGCCCGTCGGCGACCATGATGCGGGGGACGCCCAGCCGCTCGACCGGCTCGGTCCACCAGAAGCCGGAGCCGCTGGTGAGCGAGGCCTTCTCCTCGAGGGTGAGCTCGGCGAGGACGTCGTCGACGTCGAACGGTGCGGCTGGCATGGCGACCTCCCGGTGACCGCCGCAGGCTACTTGAGGTCGGCCTCGGGGTCACCCTCGATCGCCTCGCCGCGGCCCAGCCGGCTGTTGCGGTACCCGTAGAAGGCGTAGACGAGCGCGCCGACGACGAACCAGGCGAGGAACCGCACCCAGGTCTCCCACGACAGCTTGCTCACCAGCCACAGCGAGAAGGCGATGCCGAGCAGGGGCGTCACCGGCATGAACGGGACCCGGAAGGTCCGCTCGATCTCCGGCGACCGGCGGCGCAGCACGATCACCGCGGCCGAGACGACGACGAAGGCGAGCAGGATGCCGATGTTCGTCAGCTCGGCGACGAGGTCGATGGGCAGGAACCCGGCGAAGACGGCCGCGATGAGGCCGACGATCCACACCGGCCGGTGCGGCGACTTGTGCTCGTTGGTCGTGGCGAACCAGCCCGGGAGCAGCCCGTCGCGGGAGATGGCGTACCAGACCCGCGAGGCGCCGAGCATGAAGGAGAAGAGCACGGTGATGATGCCGATGATGGCGCCGACCGCGACGACGTCGGCGAAGCCGGAGAGCCCGACCGACTTGAAGGCCTCGCTGTAGGCCGCGGAGGGGTCGATGTCGGTGTACTTGATCATCCCGGTGAGGACGGTGACGGCCAGCAGGTAGAGCACCATGGCGATGGCCAGCGAGAGGATGATCGCCTTGGGCAGGTTCCGCTCGGCCTCCTTGGACTCCTCGGCCGCGGTGCTCATCGCGTCGTAGCCGAAGACCGCGAAGAAGACCGTCGCGGCCCCCGTGGCCGCGCCGCCGAAGCCGAACGGGAAGTACGGCGTGAGGTTGGACGGCTTGAGGTAGAAGACGCCGACGACGATGACGGCGAGGACGATCGCGATCTTGACGAACACGAGCCAGGTCTCGACCTTGGCGCTCGTGCGCATGCCGCGGTTGAGCAGCCAGGCGACCCCGAGGCAGAGCAGGACCGCGAAGAGGTTGACGACGTGGCCCTTGCCGTCGGGCGCGCCGAGCATCCAGGTCGGGAGGTCGAGGCCGGCGGCCTGGACGAGGAAGAGGACGTACTGGGAGATGCCGATGGCGACCACCCCGACGATGGCCGTGTACTCGAGCAGGAGGTCCCAGCCGATGAACCATCCGACGCCCTCGCCGAGCACGGCGTACCCGTACGTGTAGGCGGAGCCGGCCTGCGGGATCATCCCGCCGAACTCGGCGTAGGAGAGGGCGGCACAGGCGCTGGCGACGCCGGCGATGATGAACGAGATCGAGACGGCCGGCCCCGCGGTGTCGTGGGCGACGGTGCCCGTCAGGGCGAAGATCCCGGCCCCGATGATGGCGCCGAGACCGATCGCCGTCAGCTGCCAGAGACCGATGCTGCGCTCGAGCGGACCCTCGTCGCCGGAGGCGATCGGCTTCTTGCGGAAGATCCCCGTGGGGCCCTCGGACCTCGTCGTGCTCATCGTGCGTCCTCCTCCACTCACCCACCGGCGGGCGGGCCCCACCGCCTCCCCACCCTCGCGCCGAGGGCGCGGTGATGCAACCGGTGGGCGGCCCTCAGCCCGTCCGCGGACGCAGGACGACGACGGCCCAGGCGGGGGCGTCGAGACGGAAGGAGACCAACGTCCCGTCGGGTCCGAGGGCGGTGCGGACGTCGAGGGCCACGTCCGCGACGGGCTGGTCGTGCTCGGTGTTCGTGCTGAGCCGGTCGCCGCCGGCCGGGGCGGCCAGGGTCCGCGCGAGCTCCACCTCCACGTCGGCCCGGACGACGAGGTCGACGTCCCGCGCGGTGGCGAGGTCACGGTGGACCAGGAGGACGGTGACCGTGCCGTCGTCGCCCACGGTGGCGACGGCGTCGACGGCGCTCACCTCGCCGTGTGCCGTCCGGACGGGCTCCGCCCCGGTGACCTCGGGCCGGACCACCCGGCCCCGTGCGTGCCTCGCGGTGAGCGCGAACGGGAAGAACGTGCTCTGCCGCCACGCGGGTCCGCCGGGCTCGCACCGGATGGGGGCGATGACGTTGACCGCCTGGGCGAGGTTGGCCATCTCGACCCGCCCTGCGTGCCGCACGAGCGAGATGAGCAGGGCGCCGACGACGACGGCATCGGTGACGGTGTACTCGTCCTCGATGATCCGCGGAGCCGTGCGCCACGGACCCGTCATCAGCGCCTGCTGCTCGCCCGCCATGAACTGCGAGAGCCTCCAGACGTTCCACTCGTCGACGCTGATCCGGGGGCGAGCCTCGGGGTCGAGGTCGGAGCAGACCTCGTCGATGATCTCCCCGACCTCCTCGACGAACCGGTCGAGGACCACCCCGGAGGCGAGGAAGGACAGCGCGTCGTCGGCCTCCTCGACGTAGAGGTGCAGCGAGAGGTGGTCGACCAGCCCGGCCGTCTCGCGCAGCACGGTGCGCTCCCACTCGCCGAAGGTCGGCATGTCCCGCCCGGAGCTCCCGGCGGCGACGAGCTCGACCCCCGGGTCGACCATCCGCATGAGCCGGGCCGTCTCGGCGGCCAGCCGCCCGTACTCGGTGGCCGTCTTGTGCCCGACCTGCCACGGACCGTCCATCTCGTTGCCGAGGCACCACACCCGGATGCCGAACGGCTGCTCGGCCCCGTTGCGGCGGCGCCGGTCGCTCAGCGCGGTCCCACCGGGGTGGTTGGCGTACTCGAGCAGGTCGGCCGCCTCCTGGATGCCGCGGGTCCCGAGGTTGACCGCCTCGACGACCTCGATGCCGGCCGCCGACGCCCACGCAGCCAGCTCGTGCAGCCCCACCCGGTTGGTCTCGATGCTGTGCCACGCCGGGTCGAGCCGGACGGGGCGCTCGGCCACGGGCCCGACGCCGTCCTCCCAGCGGTACGCGGACACGGCGTTGCCCCCGGGGTAGCGCACCGTGGTGAAGCCGATCTCGCGGACCAGCTCGAGGACGTCGGTACGGAACCCGGCCGCGTCGGCGCTCGGGTGGTCCGGCTCGTGGAGGCCGCCGTACACGCACCGGCCCATGTGCTCGACGAGCGTGCCGTACAGGCGCGGCGAGACCGCCGGCCCGGCGAGGGCGGGGTCGACGACGACGCGGGGTCCGGTCACGCGGTCTCCTCGGGAACGACCGGGGGCCCGGCCGGCTCTCGCCGGGTCCGGGCCCTCAGCACGTGGGGTGGCCGGTGGGGGATCCGGACGTGCACCCACCCCGGCGTCATCGGGGAATGATACGACGGTCGTCGGCGGTGCCCGCTCGAGGTGCGGCGGACCCGGACGGGTCAGCCCACCTCGGTCCCCGGCACGCGGTGGTTGCCTCGGAAGAGTCCGGTCGGGTCGACCTCCGACTTGATCCTCGTCAGGCGAGCCCAGCTCTCCGCGTCCCAGAACTCGCGTGCCTGGGCGGGCTCCTCGACGAAGTTCGGGTAGGCGCCGCACCGCTCATCGCGCACCGCCGCGTCGACGCGGGCGAGCGTCGGTGGCACGGCCGACGCCGTCTCGGGGGTGGTGATCGCCAGCGCGAAGACGCAGTAGGCGCCCTCCAGCGTCGCGCGTGCGCCGGCGCCGGGCCGACGGCGGGCGAGCTCGCCGCCGAGGTGGCGCAGCTGCAGCATCACCAGTGGCGAGGTCTCGTCGGTCGCGACCGTCGCCAGGTCGTCGAGCGTGCGCGGGCTCAGGTCGTGAACCAGGGCCGTGGTGCTGGAGACCGGCACGGGCTCCGGCGGGTCCATGGCCAGGTCGGCCAGGGCCGCGGGGGGCACCATGGCGAACGTGTCCATGGCGGGACCGAGGGCCCGCACGTCGGCGAGGAGCCGCCGGCCCTCGGCCTCGTCGCCCTGGAGGACGGCGTGGAGGACGGTGCACCTCCGGCCGCGCACCGGCTCGGGGATCTCCGGAGCGTCGGGGAAGTGGATCACCGATGCCCAGGTCGTCATCTCGTCGGGGAAGCCGCCGGTGAGCGCGGTCCACCGGCCGAGCACCTCGCGGGAGCGTGCCGCGGGGAAGAACAGGGCACCGGCGTACACCTCGGGGAGGGGGTAGACCCGGAACTCGATGGCCGTGACCACCCCGAAGTTCCCGTTGCCGCCGCGCAGCGCCCAGAACAGGTCCGGGTCGTGGGTGGCGTCGACCCGGCGGTGCAGTCCGTCGGCGGTCACGACCTCGAACGCGATCACGCTGTTGGCCTGGAGGCCGCGGCTGCGCGACAGCCAGCCGATGCCTCCGCCGAGCGAGTAGCCCGCGATGCCGACCAGCGGGGAGGAGCCGTGCAGGGCCGCGAGCCCGTGCTCGGAGAGCTGTGGGACGACATCGCGCCACTGCACTCCCGCACCGACGCGGACCCGGCGACGTTCGACGTCGATGTCCACCGAGCGGAGGTGGCGCAGGTCGAGCAGGACGGTTCCGGACAGGTCGCCGTACGCGGCCGCGTTGTGGCCGGTGGCCTGGGGCGCGACCTGGAGGCCGAGCTCGCGCGCGCGGTCGACGGCGACCACCACCTCCTGGTCGGTCCGGGGGAGCACGATCGCCCCCGGCCGCAGGTCGGTCGTCAGGTTGAACACGCCGCGGACGGTGTCCCACTCGGCGCTCTCGGCGGTGACGACCCGACCGGGGAGGTCCTCGAGGAGCGCGTCGACGGAGGAGGTGCCCTCGGAGGGGCGGTGGAGAACTGAGCTGTCGGGCCGAACCATGATCCACATCCTTTCGATGAACACCGTGTTCATTGATTTGGAGATGGTGTACGATCGGTAGTCACCATGTCAAGTGAAATCAGGAAGTACGAGCTGAAGGCGCGGGCGGCGAGCCAGCAGGAGACCCGGGCGCGCATCGCCGCGGCCGCGTCCGAGCTGCACTTCGAGAAGGGCGTCGCCCGGACGACGGTGGCCGAGATCGCACGCCGGTCGGGCGTCACCCGGGTGACCGTCTACTCGCACTTCCCCGACCTCACGCACCTGCTGCCTGCGTGCTCCGCGCACTACGAGGAGCAGCACCCGGCACCCGACTTCGGGCCGGCCTTCGCGCTGGAGCCGTGGGAGCAGCGGGTGGAGGCGGTGCTGGGCCTGCTCTACGGGTGGTACGCCGAGGTCTCGCCGATGTTCTCCAAGCTGTTCGCGGACCGGGTCACCGTGCCGGAGCTCGACGCGTTCCTCTCCCAGGGGATCGACGAGCTCGAGACCTCGATCGTCGGGGAGCTCGCCGCCGACCTCGGCGCGGCGGAATCCGCCGAGGTCCTGCGAGTCGCCGTGCACTTCTGGACCTGGCGTCGCCTCAGCCTCGACGGCCTCGAGCCGGGCGCGGCCGCAGCCCTCATGGCCCGCGCCGTGGCCGCCACGCGGGCGGCCTCCGACGCCTCGGGGGCCCCGATGTCGCGTCGGTGAGCAACCAGGGCCTCCACCGCGTGGCGGACCCACCGCCCCGACGACCCGGCCCGGACCGTGAACGGCGAAGAGCCCCCAACGACGGTCGATGCCCGTCCCCCGCCGAGGCTCCCGTGCTGGACGACCACCCGTCATCGCCGAGAAGATCTGGGGGTGCCAGCATCGGGCCCAGGCCAGAGCGCCGAACGCGTCGGATTCTTCACCGACGCCGTGCTCGCCATCGCCATGACCTTGCTGGTGCTGGAGATACCTCGTCCCGAGGGCGAGACGTTCGAGGTCGGTGGCGACGTCGACCAGGGTCGAGCCGCCGCCAACCTGTGGCACTTCCTGACGGAGCAGACGGCGTCCTTCTACTCGTACGTGCTCGCGTTCGTGACGCTGTGGGTCGTCTGGCGCTCGCACCACCGGCTGACCGACGCCCTCACGTGGATGAGCCCCGCGGCGGTCGCCTGGCACCTGCCGCTGCTCATGCTCATCGGCTTCCTTCCCTACGCGACGGCCACCGAGGGTCACTTCGCCGGCAACCCCGTGGCGGCGCTGCTCTACGGCCTCACGCAGGGCGCGCTCCTGGTGTGCTGGTCGATCGTGCTGACGGTCGCGTATCGCGACGACGCCCTGAACTCGGGGGTCGAGCCCGCCCGGGTGCGCGTCGACAGGGTGGCTGCGTGGGTCAGCACCGCGTACTGGGCCGCCACCCTGCTGCTCGTGTGGTGGACCCCGTGGGTGCAGATCGCCTGGTTCCTGACGTTCGCCGTCCACCTGGGAGCCCGTCGCCGGGTGGGTCGCCCGGCGCGCCGGCCGCACGGCCCGACCTGATCGCGTCCCAGCGGCTCAGCGCGGCACCGGTGTCGCTCCCCTCGTGCGGGCCAGTCGCTTCATGCCGTCTGCCGGGCGGATCGGGACGGGCCACTTCGGCTCGGCACGGTCACCGTCGGTGCGCCCGGCCATCCGGCGACGGACGAGGGGGACCACCTCGTCGCGCACGAAGCGTGACTCCTCGCGGACGGCCTGCGGCCACGGCACGTGGGGCGGCGCCTCGGCGAGCGAGCGCAGTCGGAGGGTGTGGTCCAGACCGAGCGACCGCAGCACCGTCGCGGCCATGCGCTTGTGACCCCAGCGGCTCATGTGCAGCCGGTCACGCGCCCACAGTCGGCGGTCGTCGTACTCGCGCAGGCGGGCGTGGTCGACGAGGACGGCGTCGTGCTCGTCGGCGATCTCGCGCACCCCGTGGTTGAAGGCCCGTGCGCGCCTCACCAACGGCCCGAGCACGGCGCTCGAGGACGGGTCGAACGCGGTGAAGACGACGACCGTGGCCCCGGTGCCCCGCAGGGCCACGACGACCTCCTCGTACCGCGCGAGCACCCCCTCGACGTCGCTGCGCAGGGCCAGCAGGTCGTTGCCCCCGGCGAAGAACGACACGAGGGTCGGTTGCAGCATCAGGGCGGCCGGCACCTGCTCGAGGACGACCTGGCCGATCCGCTTGCTCCGCAGGGCGAGGTTGGCGTACTCCCACCGCGGGTCGGCCCGTCCGAGCTGGCGGGCCATCCGGTCCGCCCAACCGCGAAGTCCGTTGGGGTAGTGCAGGTGCGGGTCACCGACACCCTCGGTGAAGGAGTCGCCGATGGCGACGAAGCGGCCGGCGTCCATCCGCACATCCGACCCGGTGGCCGGTGTCCTATCAAGGCGCGCCCGGCGGCACCGCGGAGTGTTCATCCACCGGTCGACGACGCGACGCCCGGCCGTCGCCACCGCCGGCGGCACCGCTCCCTACCGTGCAGCACGTGGTCCGGTTCGTGGCCCTGGGTGACTCCCTCACCGAGGGCGTCGGCGACCCCGACCCCGCCTACCCGAACGGCTGGCGGGGCTGGGCCGAGCTCGTGGCCGACGCCTTCGCCGCGACGGACCCGACGGCCGAGTACGTCAACCTGGCCCTGCGTGGACGTCGGGCCGGACAGGTGCTCGCCGACCAGGTGGAACCGGCCCTGGCCCTCGAACCCACGGTCATCACGCTGTGGGCCGGCGGGAACGACCTGCTCCTGCCGCGGGTCAGTGTCGACGCCGTGGCCGCGACGCTCGAGGAGTGCCTGCACCGCCTGCGGCCCGGCGGTGCCCGGGTCCTGCTCTTCACGACCTTCGAGCTGGAGCCGTCGTTCGTGCTCCGACCGGCGCGCGCCCGAGCCACCGCCCTCAACGACCGGCTGCGGGTCGTGGCCCACCGTCAGGAGGTCGAGCTCGTCGACGTGGCGGACCTCGGACGCCACGGCCGGACCTTCTTCTGCGCCGACCGGGTGCACCCCAACCCCCTGGGCCACGGGATGATCGCCCAGAGGGTGGCCGGAGTGCTGCGGCTGCCGGGATCCGAGTGGTCCGGGTCCGGAGAGCACGCCCTCGCCGGCGACCGCTGGTCAGGCGAAGTGGGCTGGTGGCTCGGCAGCGTCGTCCCCCACGTGTGGCGCTGGGCCACCGCCGCCGGCAGCCGTGAGCACGTCGACCCCAAGTGGTCCCGGCCCGTCCAGCCGGCCTTGAGGCTCGCCCCCGGCGCCCCCGGCGCCCCCGGACCCGGCACGGACCGGACGGCGAAGGCCCCCCGAACCGGCGTTTCCGCAGTCCGGGGGGCCCTCCACACGGGTGGCAGGTGAAGGATTCGAACCTTCGAAGCTTTCGCGACGGATTTACAGTCCGCTCCCATTGGCCGCTCGGGCAACCTGCCTGGTGCGCATGGAAGGATAGCAAGCCGGACCCGACCGACCGAATCGACTGGAGGACCCGTGGCGGACAGCAGCTTCGACATCGTCAGCACGTTCGACAAGCAGGAGATCGCGAACGCCGTGAACACCGCGGCGAAGGAGATCGGCAACCGGTACGACTTCAAGAACGTCGGCGCCCGCGTCGAGCTCGGCGACGACGTCATCAAGATGGAGGCCGACACCGAGGAGCGGTGCCTGGCCGTCCTCGACGTCGTCCAGACCTGGCTCGTCAAGCGGGGCGTCTCGCTCAAGCACCTCGACGTGCCGGAGGCCGGGCCGCGGCTGTCCGGCAAGGAGTACAAGCTCGACTGCCCCCTCAAGGAGGGCATCTCGAGCGAGAACGCCAAGAAGATCACGAAGATCATCCGCGACGAGGGGCCGCGCGGCGTCAAGACCCAGATCCAGGGCGACGAGGTGCGCGTCACGAGCAAGTCCCGCGACGACCTCCAGGCCGTCCAGCGGCTGCTCAAGGACGCCGACCTCGACGTCGCCCTCAACTACACGAACTACCGCTGAGCCGGGCCGGGCGGGCGCTCCCGGCCCGCCCACCGCCGGCGGACCCGTGGAAGGTCTCCCCCGGGCTCCCGTTGGCGCGGATGCTGACGTAGCGTGAGGCGATGAGCGCCCCACCGGCCATCCGCACCGTCGGCGAGCTGCGGGCGACGGGCCACGAGGCCCGTCCCGTGCACGTCGAGATCCGCGACAACCTCCTCGCCGCCCTCGCGGCCGGCACCGACCCGTGGCCCGGCCTCCACGGCTTCGGCCAGACGGTGATCCCCCAGCTCGAGCGCGCCCTCATCGCCGGGCACGACGTCGTCCTCCTCGGCGAGCGGGGGCAGGGCAAGACCCGCCTGCTGCGCAGCCTCGTCGGGCTGCTCGACGAGTGGACCCCCGTCATCGACGGCTCCGACCTCGGCGAGCACCCCTACGAGCCGATCACGGTCGAGTCCCGTCGCCGGGCGGCCGAGCTCGGCGACGCCCTCCCCGTCGCGTGGCGGCACCGCGACGAGCGGTACGCCGAGAAGCTCGCCACGCCCGACACGAGCGTGGCCGACCTCATCGGCGACGTCGACCCGATGCGGGTCGCCGAGGGACGCCGGCTCGGCGACCCCGAGACCATCCACTTCGGGCTCATCCCGCGCAGCCACCGCGGCATCGTCGCGATCAACGAGCTGCCCGACCTCGCCGAGCGCATCCAGGTCGCGATGCTCAACGTCATGGAGGAGCGCGACATCCAGATCCGCGGGTACGTGCTGCGGCTGCCCCTCGACGTGCTCGTCGTCGCCTCCGCGAACCCCGAGGACTACACGAACCGCGGCCGGATCATCACCCCGCTCAAGGACCGCTTCGGCGCCGAGATCCGCACGCACTACCCGCGCGCCCTCGACGACGAGGTCGCCGTCATCCGGCAGGAGGCACGGCTCGTGGCGACCGTGCCGGACGCCCTCGTCGAGATCGTCGCCCGGTTCACCCGCGCCCTGCGCGAGTCCAACGCCGTCGACCAGCGCTCGGGTGTCTCGGCCCGCTTCGCCATCGCCGCGGCCGAGACCGTCGCCGCCGCCGCCCTGCACCGGGCCACCACCCAGGGCGAGGACGAGGCCGTCTCCCGCGTCGTCGACCTCGAGGCGGCCCTCGAGGTGCTGCGGGGCAAGGTCGAGCTCGAGACCGGCGAGGAGGGCCGCGAGCGCGAGGTGCTCGGCCACCTGCTGCGCACCGCCACCGCGGAGACCGCCCGCCGACGGCTCGGCGGGCTCGACCTCGCCCTGCTCGTCGGCGCCATCGAGGACGGCGCGATGGTGACGACGGGCGAGCAGGTGAGCGCCCGCGCCTTCCTCGAGGCCCTGCCCGTCCTCGGCGAGTCCGAGCTGTACGACGAGGTCGCCGAGCGGCTCGGCGCCACCAACGACGGCGAGCGGGCCAGCGCCCTCGAGCTGGCCCTCGAGGGGCTCTACCTCGCCCGGCGGATCAGCAAGGACAGCGCCGACGGAGAGACGGTCTACGGGTGAGCGACGCCTCGCACCGGGCGCGACGATCGTCGTACGCGCGCTACGCGGGCGGGCCGGACCCGCTCGCGCCGCCGGTCGACCTGCGCGAGGCCCTCGACACCATCGGCGAGGACGTCATGGCCGGCTACTCGCCCGAGCGGGCGATGCGCGAGCTGCTCCGGCAGGGCACGCGCGACCAGGGCGGCCTCGACGAGCTGGCCCGCCGCGTGGCCGAGCGCCGCCGCGAGCTGCTCAAGCAGCACTCGCTCGGCGGGACCCTCGAGGAGGTCCGCCGCCTCCTCGACGAGGCGGTGCTCGCCGAGCGCAAGCAGCTCGCGCGCGACCTCGACGACGACGCCCGCTTCGCGGAGATGCGCATCGAGAACCTCCCGCCCTCCCCCGCGGCCGCCGTCACCGAGCTCTCCGACTACCCGTGGCGCAGCAGCGACGGCCGGGAGAAGTACGAGCAGATCAAGGACCTGCTCGGGCGCGAGCTGCTCGACCAGCGCTTCGCCGGCATGAAGCAGGCCCTCGAGAACGCGACCGACGAGGACCGGGCCGCGATCGAGGAGATGCTCCGCGACCTCGGCGACCTCCTCGCGGCGCACGCCCGCGGCGACGACACCGCCGAGCAGTTCCGCGACTTCATGGACCGGCACGGCCAGCACTTCCCCGAGCAGCCCGAGACGGTCGAGGAGCTCATCGACGCCCTCGCCGCGCGTGCGGCCGCCGCCCAGCGGATGCTCGCGTCGATGACTCCCGAGCAGCGCCAGGAGCTCATGCAGCTGTCCCAGCAGGCCTTCGGCTCACCGGGACTCATGGACCAGCTCTCCCGCATCGACGACCTGCTCCAGGGCCTGCGCCCCGGCGAGGACTGGGGCGGGTCGGAGCGCTTCGAGGGCGACCAGGGGCTCGGCCTCGGCGACGGCACCGGCGTGCTCCAGGACCTCGCCGAGCTCGACGCCCTCGCCGACCAGCTCGCCCAGTCGCACCCCGGCGCGCGGATGGACGACGTCGACCTCGACGCGCTGGCCCGCCAGGTCGGCGCCGACGCCGCCGTCGACGCCCGCGCCCTCGCCGACCTGGAGAAGGCCCTGCGCGACAGCGGGATGCTCACCCGGGCCGCCGACGGGTCGCTGCGCCTCTCCCCCAGGGCGATGCGCGAGCTCGGCAAGTCGCTGCTGCGCGACGTCGCCGGGCGGCTGTCGAACCGCGGCGGGCAGCGCGACACCCGCCAGGCCGGGGCCGCCGGCGAGCAGAGCGGCGCCACCCGGCCGTGGGAGTTCGGCGACACCGAGCCGTGGGACACCACCCGCACGATGACCAACGCCATCACCCGCGTCGTCTCCGAGGGCGGCGACCCGCGGGGCGGGATGCGGCTCGACATCCGCGACGTCGAGGTCACCGAGACCGAGGCCCGCACCCGGGCCGCGGTGGCCCTGCTCGTCGACACCTCGTTCTCGATGGCGATGGACGGCCGCTGGGTGCCGATGAAGCGCACCGCGCTGGCGCTGCACCAGCTGGTCTCCACCCGGTTCCGCGGCGACCACCTCCAGCTCGTGTCGTTCGCGCGCTACGCCCAGACGATGGACATCGAGACCCTCACCGCCCTCGACGCCGAGTGGGACAAGGGCACCAACCTCCACCACGCGCTGCTCCTCGCGAACCGGCACTTCCGGGCCCACCCGAACGAGCAGCCGGTGCTCCTCGTCGTCACCGACGGCGAGCCCACCTCCCACCTCGAGCCCGGCGGGTCGGTCTTCTTCGACTACCCGCCGCACCCGCGCACCCTGGCCCTGGCCGTCAAGGAGCTCGACGCCGCAGCCCGGCTCGGCGCGCAGACGACGTTCTTCCGGCTCGGCGAGGACCCCGGGCTGGCCCGCTTCGTCGACTCCATGGCCCACCGCGCCGGCGGCCGGGTGGTCGCCCCCGAGCTCGGCGACCTCGGCGCGGCGGTCGTCGGGTCCTACCTCGACGGGCGGGCACCCGGGCAGGCCGCCTTCGGCTCCTACCGCGACCTCTTCGGCGGCCGCGGGTTCTGGGCCGACTGAGCGAGCCGCCGGATCACGGTGTGCGCGGCGCCGGTTCGCGCAGCCGGCGGCGCACGACGGCGTCGCCCGCGGTGACGACGCTCAGCGGCGGCACGTCCTTCGCGACGACCGTGCCCGCGCCGACGACCGACCCCCGGCCCACGGTGACGCCCGGGCAGATGGTCGCCGCCGCGCCCACCCAGACGTCGTCCTCGAGGACGATCGGGGCATGGGTGAGGGCGTCGAGGCGCTCGTCGACCTCGACCGGGTGCCCGCCCGTCGTGAGCGTCACGCGGGGCCCGATGAGGACCCGGTCGCCGATGGTGATCCCGCCGAGGTCGAGCAGGGAGCAGCCCTGGTTGACGAACACCTGCTCGCCGAAGGTCAGCCCGAGGCCGTGGTCGCAGTGGAAGGGCGGCAGCACCGTCAGGGTCTCGGGCACCGGCCGGCCGAGGATCTCGGCGAGGAGGACGCGCCGGCCCTCGACGTCGTCGAACGGCAACGCGTTGAGGCGTGCGGTGAGGCCCATGACCAGCCGGACCCGCTCGGCGAACGCCCGTGACTCGGGGGTCCGGGTGGGCAGGCGTTGCTCGTCGCGCACGCGGACGATGCTGCCACGCCGCGCCCACGGCCGACCGCACGCTCACCCGGGCTCCCCCTTCCCGAAGCCACCGCCGCTGCGCCACCATGGGGCGGGACCGCGACCGCGCGGTCCCGGGAGGAGGAGCCATGGCCGCCACCGGAGAGGGGACTCCCGAGGACCCGTGGGTGCTGACCACCCCGCCGGGCAGCTCCGAGTACCGCATGTACCGCGACGACTCGGCCGACCCGCCGCTGCTCGTGTGCCAGGTCGGGTCGACCCGGCTCACCTACCTCGCCCGGGCGGTCGACGACCTGCACGCCATGCTGCGCGAGGCCGGCGACTGGGTGCCCCTCGGGGCGTCCGACGAGAAGAAGGAGCCGGCTCCCGGGACGGTCGAGGCGTGGGGCCGGTCGGCCGACAACCCGGTGGGCGGCTGGTACGGCCAGCGCTCGGGCTACCGCGGGCGGGTGGGGATGTACCTCCCGCCGCTCCTCGAGGCCCTCGGCCTCGCCGAGCTCGAGCACAACCCCCGCAACAACCGGATGCGCGCCCGCTGAGGCCCGACCGGGGCCGGGCGCTCAGCGCAGCGGGCTCGAGAGAGGTCTGCACCCGGCCGAACACCGCGGCGTCGAGGTCGGCCCCGGCGTGCCGCAGGGCGAGCACCGCGGCGCCGGCCAGCCCGTCGGGGACGAGCGGCGTCGCTCCGGTGCGGCCGGCCGCGGCCAGCCGGGCCCGCACGTGCTCGCGGACACGGGGCTGGTGGAGCAGCACGCTGCCCCCGAGGACGACGGGCCCGTCGGGGTCGTCGGCGACGGCGGCCATGAGCGTCGTGGCCAGCGCCCGCGCCGCGGCGTCGACGATGCCGTCGGCCACCGGGTCGCCGACCGGCCCGAAGGCGAGCGGGGCGAACCGGGCCAGGTGCACGGGCGACCCGGCGTAGAGCAGCCCGGTCAGCCGGGCCACCACCTCCCGACCCCCGGCGCCGAGGTCTGCCGCGCGTCGGGCAGCGCCTCGGCGAGGAGCAGCGCGGTGAGCGCCGTGGCCGGTCCCCGCCCGTCGAGCGCCGCGAGGACGTGGCGGACCACCTCCCGCCCGATCCAGAAGCCCGACCCGTCGTCGCCGAGCAGCCAGCCGAGGCCGTCGACGACCCGGACGAGGGCGCCCCCGCTGACCCGGATGGCCGCGGCACCGGTGCCGGCGACGAGGCCGTGGCCATCGGGTTCCGGTGTGCCGGAGAAGTACTGGGCCAGCAGATCGGCGTCGAGCCGGACCGGGGCGGTGACCCCGAGGGGTGCGAGGGCGTCACCGAGGACGGTCGCCGGCCGGACCCCGCCCCCGCCGCTCCCGCCGGCCATCGCCACGACGACCGAGGCCACGTCGGCCGCGGGGAGCCCGGCGCCGGCGAGGGCCTCCGCCGCCGCCGCGACGACCGAGGCCGCCGCCGTGGTCCAGCCCGCGGAGACGGGGTTCCCCGCCCCGGCGCGCCCCACGGCGAGGCACCGTCCGTGGCCGTCGACGAGGACGGCGCGGGTCGAGGTGCCGCCCGCGTCGACGGCGAGGTGGACCGCTGTCGTTACCGATTCGATATCTGCCACTCGTTGACCTCGCACCCCATCATTCGGGAAATTGTTTTCACACAGTCCGTCGACAAGATGATTCGGATTTTCACCATGGCCTCCGCGACCTCCGCCCCACCCCACGAGCCGGGCCGTGTCGACCCGGCCGCCGGGAGCGGCGGGATGGCCCAGCGCATCGAGCGCAAGCGCCCGGAGATGTCGGCCACGATGGACAAGATAGCCGCGGTGCTCCTGGAGAACCCGGCGGCGCCGCTGGACCTCCCCATCACCGAGCTCGCCGAGCGGGCCGGCACCTCCCCGGCCACCGTCACCCGGTTCTGCCGCGTCCTCGGGTACTCCGGCTACGCGTCGCTGCGGGTCGGCGTCGCCTCCGACATCGGCCGGGGCGACGTCAACGCCTCGTGGCACACCGACATCGGCCGGGCCTTCGACCCCGACGACTCGCCCCGCGAGGTGCTCCAGGCCCTGCTGCGGGCCCACGCCCGCTCGCTGCAGGCCACCGCCGACTCGGTCGACCTCGACCAGTGCGCCCAGGTCGCCCGGCGCATCGCCCGCTGCCGCCGCCTCGACATCTACGGCGTCGGCGGCAGCGCGATGATGGCCATGGAGATGGAGATGCGCCTCTACCGCATCGGGATCAGCGTGCACTCCTGGTCGGAGGTGCACCTCGGGCTGACGAGCGCCGCGATCCTCGACCAGGACAGCATGGCCATCGGCATCTCGAACACCGGGCGCACCCAGGAGACCCTCGAGATGCTCCGCCAGGCCAAGTCGAGCGGCGCCTACACCGTGGCCCTGACCAACAGCGCGGACTCCCCGCTGGCCAAGGTGGCCGACGCCAAGCTCCTGACGGCCGCGCTCGAGGCCTACCTCCAGCCGGACGACCTCTCGGCCAAGCACTCCCAGCTCTTCGTCCTCGACGTGCTCTACGTCCTGGTCGCCCAGCAGGACTTCGCCCAGGTCTCGACCAAGCTCGCGGCCTCGGCGATGTCCGTGCTGCCCCACCGTCGCCCCGTCCGGGGCCACGCACCCAGGCGGGGGGACGCCCTCCCGGGCGACCTCGCCCCCACCGGAGAGGACGTCGTCGGCCGTGTCTGACCTCATGACCAGGATGGGCGAGGAGACCACGAGTCGCCTCCACCGCATCGGCGCCCTCGCCGCGGACGGAGGGCTCGACGCCGCGGTCGCGATGATCGCCGACGCGGTCGCCGCCGACGGCGTCGTGCAGGCGTTCGGCACCGGGCACTCCCAGGCCTTCGCCATGGAGATCGCCGGGCGCGCCGGCGGCCTGATCCCCACGGCCAAGATCTCCCTCGCGGACCTCGTCCTGCGCGGCCGCGAGGACGTCTCGCGGCTCGGCACCGCCGACTTCGAGCGCGACCCGTCGGTCGTCGACGCGCTGTGGGAGATCACCGCCCCGGCGCCGACCGACGTCTTCCTCATCGCCTCCAACTCCGGCGTCAACGGCTCCATCGTCGGCTACGCCCTCAAGGCCAAGGAGCACGGCCACGGGGTCATCGCCGTCACCAGCCTCGAGCACACCGCGCGGGTGACACCCAAGCACCCGAGCGGCCGGCGCCTCAGCGAGGTGGCCGACGTCGTCATCGACAACCTCGCCCCCTACGGGGACGCGACGCTGACCATCGGCGACGACGTCGCCGTCGGCGCCGTCTCGTCGATGACCGCGGCCTTCATCGCCCAGCTGCTGACCATCGGCGTCGCCGAGCGACTCGCCGCGACCGGGGCGACACCGCCGGTGTACCTCTCGGCCAACGTCCCCGGAGGGGACGAGCACAACCACCAGCTCGAGTCCCGCTACGGCAACCGGCTCCGCCGGTCGACCTGAGCACCACGACCCCACAACCAGTAGAGACAACGGAAGGCAGAGACCACGATGACCAACGACAGAGCGACCCTCGACCGCCGGCACTTCGTGCGCGGGGCCCTCGGCCTCGCCATGGCCGTGCCACTGGCCGGCACGCTCGCCTCCTGCGCGGGCAGCAGCTCGTCCGGGAGCACGAGCTCGGCGCCGGGCGGCACCGTCTCGGCGGACAACCCCTTCGGGATGGCCGACAAGGCCACCGTCGACGCGGTGATCTTCAACGGCGGCTACGGCATCGACTACGTCCAGTTCGCCGCGGACATCCTCCAGAAGAACCACGCCGGCTCGACCGTCAAGGTCTCGCCGTCGACGAAGATCGCCCAGGAGCTGCAGCCCCGCTTCGTCTCGGGCAACCCGCCGGACATCATCGACAACTCCGGCGCCGGGTCGATCGGCATCAACACGATCCTCGACCAGGTCGAGGACCTCGGCGACGTCCTCGACGCGCCGAACCTCGAGGGCACGAAGATCCGCGACACCCTCTACGGCGGCGTCGAGGCGCCCGGCACCTTCGACGGCAAGCTCGCCGCGCTCAACTACGTCCTCACCGTGTACGCCCTCTGGTACTCGAAGTCGCTCTTCGACAGCAACGGCTGGACGCCGCCGACGACGTGGGACGACGCCATCGCCCTCGGCGCCGAGGCCAAGAAGCAGGACAAGTACCTCTTCCTCTGGGGCAAGGAGGCGGCCACCTACTACCAGACGATGGCCATCGCCTCGTCGATCAAGCAGGGCGGCGACGAGGTCCGGCTCGCGCTGGAGAACCTCGAGCCCGACTGCTGGTCCAAGCCGGCCGTCCAGGCCGTCTTCTCCGCGCTGGAGGAGATCGTGTCCAAGGGCTACATGAAGCCCGGTGGCGCGGGCACGCAGTTCACCCAGGCCCAGGCCCAGTGGAGCAACGACCAGGCGGCGCTGCTCTACCCCTCGGGCTCGTGGATCGAGAACGAGATGAAGAAGCAGACCAAGGACGGCTTCCAGATGACGGGCACGCCCGACCCGGTCGTCGACTCGAGCTCGGCGATGCCGCCCGAGGCCATCCGCAGCGCGGCCGGCGAGCCCTTCATGATCCCCTCGAAGGGTGCCAACGTCGCCGGCGGCAAGGAGCTGCTGCGCACCATGCTCTCGAAGGAGGCGGCGACGAACTTCTCCAAGACGCGGCTCTCGCCGACCATCGTCAAGGGCCTGGTGCCGGCGGACGGCTTCGGCTCGACGGCGCTGGTGTCCCAGTCGAAGATGCTCGAGGCGGCCGGCGACAACATCTTCACGTGGAACTTCATCGACCTCTACGGGATGAACACCGACCAGCTCGTCGTGTGGAACAGCTTCCTGTCCGGTGACTCCGACGCCAAGGCGCTCACCGCGGGTCTGCAGAAGATCACCGACAAGGTGGCCAACGACGACTCGGTGAAGAAGGTCAAGGTCTCATGAGCAACCCCACCCTGGTCGGTGCCCCCGACGACCAGACGGTGGCCCCCCTCCGACGTTCCCGGCGCGGGGGCCCTCGGCGCCGGTGGACCTTCGACCGGATCAGCTTCTTCGTCGTCTTCCTCGGCCTGCCGGTCGCGATCTTCGCGCTGTTCGTCATCTGGCCGTTCGTCCAGGCGGCCTACTACTCGATGACGAACTGGTCCGGGTTCAGCCCGGACATGACGTTCGTCGGCCTGGACAACTACGTCCGGCTGTTCCACGACGACATCTTCATGACGGCGGTGCGGAACAACATCCTCCTCGCCGTCGTCGTCCCGTTCGTCACCATCGTCCTGGCCTTCGCGCTGGCGACGATGGTGACGGTGGGCGGGCCGACGCGCGGTGCGGTCCGCGGGCTGCGGAACGCCGGCTTCTACCGGGTCATCTCGTTCTTCCCGTACACGGTGCCGGCCATCATCACCGGCATCCTGTGGAGCCAGATCTACGACCCCTCCCGCGGCCTCCTCAACGGGCTGCTCACCGGCATCGGGCTCGACCAGTTCAGCTCCTTCCCGTGGCTCGGCGACAAGCTCGCCGCGATGCCGTCGGTCATGTTCGTCATCATCTGGAGCTTCGTCGGCTTCTACATGGTCCTGTTCGTCGCCGCCATCAAGGGCATCCCGTCCGAGATGTACGACGCGGCCCGGGTCGACGGCGCCGGCCGGATCCGCACCGCGTGGTCGGTGACCATCCCGCTCATCCGGGAGAACGTCCAGACGGCCTACATCTACCTCGGGATCCTCGCCCTCGACGCCTTCGTCTACATGCAGGCGATGGAGTCCGGCGGCGGCCCCGACAACTCGACCCTCGTCATGTCCCAGGACCTGTTCACCACCGCGTTCAGCAAGGGCCAGTTCGGCCTGGCCAGCGCGATGGGCGTCGTCCTGGCCCTCATCACCCTCGCCTTCGCCGGCATCGTGTTCACGGTGAACCGCCTCACCGGGGGCGGCGAGCGGGGGGAGGCCCGATGAGCGCCGCCACCGAGCCGACGACGGCCGGCACCGGAGGCCCGGCGACCCGCGAGGCCTCGGCGCCGCCGTCCTCGCGAGGCGGCGACCGCGCCGTCGGGTTCTCCTCGCACACGATCCTCGTCCTGTGGGCGGTCATCGTCATCGTCCCGTTCCTGTGGACGCTCATGACGTCGTTCAAGTCGACGGGCGAGATCTTCGCCTCGCCCTTCTCGCTGCCGACGCACTGGAACTTCGACAACTACGTCAACGCCTGGACGGACGCGGGGATCGGCGGCTACTTCCTCAACACCGTGCTCGTCGTCGGCAGCGCGCTCGTCATCGTCATGATCCTCGGCGCCATGTGCGCCTACGTCCTCGCGCGCTTCGACTTCTTCGGCTCCCGGGCCATCTACTACCTCATGCTGGCCGGGCTCACCTTCCCGGTCTTCCTCGCCATCGTGCCGCTGTTCTTCGTCCTCAAGAGCGTCGGGCTGCTCAACACCCTCCCCGGGCTCACCCTCACCTACGTCGCCTTCGCCCTGCCGTTCACGGTCTTCTTCCTCTACCCGTTCTTCCGGGACCTGCCGAAGGAGATCTCCGAGGCGGCGGCGGTCGACGGTGCCGGCGAGTGGCGCACGTTCTTCCAGATCATGCTGCCGATGGCGCGCCCCGGCATGGCGTCGGTCGCGATCTTCAACTTCCTCGGCCTGTGGAACCAGTTCCTCCTGCCGGTCGCCCTCAACACGACACCGGACAAGTACGTCCTGTCGCAGGGCATGGCGTACTTCGCCTCGCAGGCCGGGTACGCCGTCGACTTCGGCGCCCTGTTCGCCGCCGTCGTCATCACCGTGCTGCCGGTGCTCGTCGTCTACATCATCTTCCAGCGCCAGCTCCAGGGCTCGGTGACGGCAGGCACGATGAAGTGAGGCCGCGGCACCGGGGCGGCCCCTCAGCCGAAGCGGCGTCGGCTGGCCAGCGCCTCGCGCAGCAGGTGGTCGGCGTCGACGAGCGCGCGGCGCACCCCGGGCGTGAGGTCGTCGCGGGCGAGCAGCGCCTCCGAGGCCTCGAGCGACGCCGGCTCGACGAGGGCGCCGGGGTGCAGGTGACCGGCCACCCGCTCGAGCGCGTCGTCACCCATCTGCTCCTGCAGGCCGACGAGGAGGTCGCCGACCTGCGGCACGTAGCCGCGCACCAGGTCGCGGTCCGGGGCGGCCCAGAACGCCCGGGCCACGGCGAGCGCCTCGTAGTTCGACAGCGACCCCTCGGCCAGGGCCGCCCAGGCCCACGCCTTGGCCTGCGGCGCTCGGCTGCACGGTGCGCACCCCGAGGGCGGCCGAGCGGCCGGCGAGGGAGCGGTCCGCGGCCTCGGCGGCCTCGACCTCGCCCTCCGCCAGCGCGCCGAGGCGCGGAGAGCCGGCGCAGCACGAGCCAGCGGAAGTCGTCGTCACCGTCGAGCAGGAAGGGCAGGCCCTCGCCGGCGGCCCAGCGGCGCAGCCGCTCCACGTCGGTGCCGTGCCGGACCCAGGCCCGGGCGGCGGCGACGGCGAGCGCCCCTCCGGCGTCGCCCCCGACCCCGCGGCCGCGCTCGGCGAGCCGGTCGGCGGCGGCGGCGACCCGCGCGTCGGCGTCGGCCACCTCCTGCCGGCGGCAGGAACCTCGGGACGAGCTCGTCGGCGACGACCGTGCCGACCCGGGAGAGCACCGCCGCGTCGTCCTCGGCGGGCCAGGCGCGCTCGACGAGGTCGAGCACGAGGCGCGGGTCGACCTCGCCCCGGTGCAGGCCGCCGAGCACGGCGGTCCAGAGCACCTGGCGGGCCGTCGCGTCGGGGACCGCCGCGAGGCGCCCGGGCAGGGCGGCGAGCGTCGCGTCGTCGAGGGCCACCTCGGCCCAGGTGAGGTCGCTCGCGTTGGGGACGAGGAGGGCGCCCGGCGCCAGCTCGGCCACCCCCTCGACGTGGACCGGCTGCCCGTGGACGAAGACCTCGGCCCGCAGCACCTCGGCGCCGTCGTCGTCGAAGGCCGCGACGTCGAGGGTGTGCGGCCGGTCGGCCGGGTGCCCGGGGGGCGGGGTGCGGGTCAGGGTGCCGGCGCGGTCGAGGGCCAGCCGGTCGGCGCCGGCGGTGCGCAGCCACGCCTCGGACCACGGGCCCGAGCGGGAGGCCGGCGGCGACCTCCATGGCCCGGACGAACTCGGCGAGCTCGCCGTTGGCGAAGGAGTGCGCCCGCAGGTAGGAGCCGACCCCGGCGACGAACGCCTCGTCGCCGATGTGGGCGATGAGCTGGCGCAGGACCGAGGCTCCCTTGGCGTAGGAGATGCCGTCGAAGTTCTGCGAGGGCCGAGATCGCGTCCGGCGCCGGCGAGCCGGCCACCGGGTGCGTGCTCGGCGAGCGCTCGGCGGCGTAGCCCCACAGCTTGCGCACGATGCCGAACTCGACCCACGCCTCGTCGCGCCCCCATCGCCTCGACCATCGCGCGGTAGGCCATGTACTCGGCGAAGGACTCGTTGAGCCACAGGTCGTCCCACCACCGCATCGTCACGAGGTCGCCGAACCACATGTGGGCCATCTCGTGCGCGATGGTGTTGTCGCGCACGAACACCTGGTCGGGCGTCATCGCGCCGCGGAAGAGGTAGGTGTCGCGCACCGTGACGCACCCGGGGTTCTCCATCGCCCCCGCGTTGAACTCGGGCACGAAGACCTGGTGGTACTCCCCGAAGGGGTAGCGGATGCCGAAGAGGCGGTGGTAGTGGTCGAAGCACGTCGTGGTCGTCGCGAGCAGGTGCTCGGCCTGCGCCCGCAGCTGCGGCTCGAGCGAGCGCCGGGCGTGGATGCCCAGCGGGATGCCGTCGTGCTCGGCCGTCACCGACGCCCACGGCCCGGCGCACACCGTGACGAAGTACGTCGCGAGCGGCTGCGTGGCGGCGAGCAGCCACCGGCCCGGCGACTCCTCGCGGGCGGCGCCGTTGCCGACGACGCTCCAGTGCCGGGGCGTGCTCACCCGCACCCGGTAGGGGGCCTTGAGGTCGGGCTGGTCGAAGCAGGCGAAGACGCGCGGGGCGGCGTCGAGGAAGAGGTGCCCGTAGACGTAGTCCTCGTCGTCGGCGGGGTCGCTCGAGCGGTGCAGGCCCTGCCCGTCGTGCCCGTAGGCCATCGTCGCGCTCGACCTCGAGGACGTTCTCGGCGTCGAGGCCCTCGAGCACGAGCCGTCCGTCGTCGAGCGCCGCGGGGTCGAGCGGCCGGCCGTTGAGCGACGACGGTGTGCAGCTCGCGGGGCCGCAGGTCGACGAAGGTCGGGGCCGCCGGGTCGTGGGCCGCGAAGCGGATGACCGTGCGGGAGCCGAAGGTCTCCGGCCCCTGGTCGAGGTCGAGGTCGACCTCCATGGACAGGACGGTGAGGGCCGCGGCCCGGGCGCGGGCCTCGTCACGCGTGAGCGATCGCATCGGGCCATTGGACCAGATCCGCGGGTCGCTGCCTCGACGACTTCGGCGGTCGAGCCCGGTCGCCGGCGCGCACGGGGGCGGCGCGATGAGCCTCGAGACCGACGTCGTCGCGACGCTCCAGCCCGGGTTCGTCGGCACCGCCGTCCCCGACTGGCTCGTCGCGGCCCGCGGCGACGGGCTGGTGTCGGTGTGCCTGTACGGCGACAACGCCGGGCCCGGGGGCGGGGTGGCCGAGGCGTGCGCCGACCTGCACCGGCGCCTCCCCGGGGTGCTGCTGGCCGCGGACGAGGAGGGTGGCGACGTCACCCGGCTGCACTACCCCGGCGGGTCGACCGCGGTCGGCAACGCGGTGCTCGGGCCGGCTCGACGACCTCGGGGTCACCGCGGCATCGGCCGGCGCCATCGGGGCCGAGCTCGTCGCGCTCGGCATCGGCCTCGACCTCGCGCCCGTCCTCGACGTGAACTCCTCCCCGCAGAACCCCGTCATCGGGGTGCGCAGCCTCGGCGCCGACCCGCGCGCCGTCGCGCGGCACGGTGCGGCGTGGGTCGAGGGGCTGCAGGGCACGGGGGTGGCCGCCTGCGCGAAGCACTTCCCGGGCCACGGCGACACGGTCGTCGACTCGCACCTCGGGCTGCCCCGCGTCGACGCCCCGCTCGAGGTGCTCCAGCAGCGCGAGCTCGTGCCGTTCCGGGCCGCCGTCGACGCCGGGGTGGCCGTCGTGATGACGGCGCACGTCGTGGTCACCGCCCTCGACCCGCACCGCCCGGCGACGTTCTCGCCCGCGGTGCTCGCGGCTGCTGCGCGACGACCTCGGGTTCGCCGGCGTCGTCGTCAGCGACGCCCTCGACATGGCCGGGGCCAGCGCCGAGACCGGCATCCCCGAGGCCGCGGTCCGGGCCCTCGCCGCGGGTGTCGACCTCCTCTGCCTGGGCACGGCCACCGGGCCCGACCTCTTCGCGGCCGTGCGGCGGCGCGGTGCTCGAGGCGGTCCGCGACGGGCGGCTGCCGGCGGCCCGCGTCAGCCGAGGCGGCCGGACGGGTCCGCGCCCTCGCGGCGCGCGTCGACCCCGCGCCCACGGCAGCCCCTCGCCCACCCGCTCCCCTCGCCGACGAGCGCGTGGCCGGCGCGTTCACCGTCACCGAGGCCGCCCGGGCCTTCGCGGCCGACCCCGCACCGCTGGCCGTCGTCCAGGTGGGTACGGCGGACAGCCTGGCCGTGGGGGTCGTGGCCTGGGGACCGGCGGCGCTCGGGGCGACGGTCGAGGAGGACGAGGTGCCCGCCGGTGCCCGGGTGGCCGTCGTCGGCCGGGCCCTCGGGGCGGAGCACCCCGCCCGGGCGGTCGCCGCGCGGCTGCGCGAGCGGGGGCACCACGTCGTGCTCGTCGAGTGCGGCTGGCCGCGTGGTGGTGCCGACCTCGAGACCTGGGGCGGCTCCCCGGCGGTCGCGCGGGCCCTGCTCGCCGTGCTGGGCTCACCCCGGGACAGGGGCTGAACGCCGTGGAGGTCCTCGTCAGCAGCAGCCCGGCCGAGACCGCGCGGCGGGCGGCCGAGGCCGTCCTCGCCGGCCTGGCCCGGGCGACCGGGCGGCCCCCCGTGCTCGGGCTCGCCACCGGCTCCTCCCCGCTCGGGCTGTACCGCGAGCTCGGCCGGGCCGTGGCCGAGGGCCGGGCCGACTTCTCCGTGGCCCACGGCGTGGCGCTCGACGAGTACGTGGGCCTCCCGCCGGGGCACCCCGAGGGCTACCGGCAGGTGCTGCTGCGGGAGGTCTGCGGCGTCATCGGCCTGCAGCCCGACCGGCTGGAGGTGCCCGAGGGCTCGGCGCGCGGGTCCGCCGCCCTCGAGGAGGCCGCGGCCGCCTACGAGGCGCGCATCCTCGCCCTCGGCGGCGTCGACGTCCAGGTGCTCGGCATCGGCGCCAACGGGCACCTCGGCTTCAACGAGCCGGGGTCGGCGCTGACCTCCCGCACCCGGGTCAAGCGGCTCTCGGCCCGCACGCGGCGCGACAACGCGCGGTTCTTCACCGGGCTCGACGACGTGCCGACGCACTGCCTCACCCAGGGGCTCGGCACCATCCTCGACGCCCGCCGGCTCGTCCTCGTCGCCACCGGTGACGCCAAGGCCGACGCCGTCGCCGCGGCGCTGGAGGGTCCGCTCACCGCCTCCGTGCCCGCCTCGGTGCTCCAGTGGCACGCCGACACCGTCGTCTGCCTCGACGAGGCGGCCGCCGCGGGCCTGCGCAACCGGCAGTACTACGACGACTCCGCCGCGGGCCTGCCCGACGCCTGAGCGCTCACCCCAGGTCGCGGGTCCGCGTCGTGTCCGGTGCGTTCGCGGTGACGCAGAACGGCATCCCCACCGGATCCGTGAGCACGTGCCAGCCGCCCCGGCCGGGCCCGACGTCGGTGGCACCGAGACCGAGGAGGCGCCGCACCTCCGCTGCCGGTGCGTCGGTGCCGAGGTCGAGGTGGGCCCGCACCCGGCCGTCGACCTCGTCGAGCCGCTGGAACAGCAGCTGGAGGGGGGAGCCGGCGTCGTCGTGCCACTTCCCGACGAACTCCGGCGCGTCCGAGGCGACGAAGCGGCCGCCGAGCACCTCGCGCCAGAAGGCCACCTCGCGCTCCACCCGGCGCCCGGGGAGGTCGAGGCAGACCTGCACGAGCCGCGACCGGTGCCCGTCCGGCCACGTCACCGGCGGCGGCGGCGCGCCCGGGTCCACCCGCAGCACGCAGAACGGCAACCCGCCCGGGGAGCGCAGGGCGGTCCACTGCTCGGCCCCGCCGACCCGCTCGGCCCCGGCCGCGACGGCAGCGGCGAGGGTGGACGAGGGGTCGTCGGACCCGACGTCCAGGTGGATGCGGGGCGCCGTCCCGGCCCGCTGGACGTGCACGTAGGCGCTGCCGTCCGGGGGCTCGAGGCTGGCGAGCTCCGGGTGCCCCGGCCACGGCGCGCCGGCGGGCCAGCCCAGCGCGGCGGACCAGAACCGGGTGCCGGCGCCGTGCCGCTCGGGCGGCAGGTCGAGGACGGTGTGCAGCCAGGCCATCCGCCCGAGCATAGGTTCCGCGGGCGCCCCGGAAGGGCCGGGGGTCAGCCGACCTCGACGACGACCTTGCCCACGGCCCGGCCGTGCCCGACGTGGGCCAGCGCGGCGGGCACCTCGTCGAGGCCGAAGGTCCGGTCGACCCGCACCTCGACCTCTCCGGCGACGACCTTGTCGGTCATCGCCGCGAAGTGCTCCGGGCCCTCCTGCACCACGAGCATCCCGATCGAGCGCCCGGACGCCGCGCCGGCGAGGCTCCCGACGGTGAGCACGCGAACGAGGCTGCGGGCCGTGCCGCCGACGCACCGGTACCGCCCGCCGGGCGCGAGGGCGCGGCGGTAGGCGAACACCGACCGCAGCGCGACGAGGTCGAGGACGTGGTCGAACGGGCCGTGGCGGGTCCAGTCGTCCTCCGGAAGTCGAGGGCCACGTCGGCGCCGAGCTCACGCATCGCGTCGAGCTTGGCGGCGGTGTCGACGGCCGTCACGTGCGCCCCGGCCGCCCGGAGCAGCTGCAGCGCGAAGGCGCCCGACCCACCACCGGCACCGTTGACGCACACCCGCGAGCCGGCGGTGACGCGGGCGGTGCCCTTGAGGGCGATGGCCCCGGACTGCGGGATCGTCGAGGCGTCGACGAACGACAGCCCCGCGGGCTTGCGGGCCAGGGCGTGCGCCGGCACCACACAGAGCTCGGCGAAGCCGCCCTTGAGCTGGAGGTTGTCCCCGAAGACCTCGTCACCGGGAGCGAGGTCGGCGACGCCGGGCCCGACCGCGGCGACGACGCCCGCGACGTCCGACCCGAGGACGGGCCGACGCGGCCGCCGGAGCCCGGCGATCCTCGCGTACCCCGGGGACCCGGTGAGGGTCTCCCAGTCGGAGAGGTTGACCGAGGTGGCCCGCACCTCGACCAGCACCTCGCCCGGGCCGGGCTCCGGCTCGGGGAGGTCGACGACCCGCAGCACGTCGGGCCCGCCGTACCGGTCGTACGCCACCGCCTTCATGGCCGGAGCCTAGCCACCGGCCTTGCGGACGCCGACCGTCCGGAACCCGTCGTAGCGTCCCGCGCATGGTCGACGTCGACACCTCCCGGCTCACCGTCCGCCCGCTCGGGCCCGACACGTGGGAGGCCTACGCCGCCCTCGCCGAGCGGCACAACGGGGTGTGGGGCGGCTGCTGGTGCACGTGGTTCCACACGATGCCGGCCGACAAGCCGCGCGAGTCCGGCGCCAACCGGGCGCTCAAGGAGCGCCTCGTCCACGAGGGACGCGCCCACGCCGCCGTCGTGTTCGACGGCGACGAGGCCGTCGCCTGGGCGCAGTACGGCACCCCCGACGAGCTGCCGAACATCCACCACCGCAAGGAGTACCTCGCCGGTCTCGTGACCCTGCCCGCCTACCGGGTCACCTGCTTCTTCGTCGACCGCCGGTACCGCCGCAGCGGCGTGGCCGAGGTGGCGCTGCGCGGGGTGGTCGACCTCGTCGCCGCCGCCGGGGGCGGGGTCCTCGAGGGCTACCCGCACGACCTCACGGGCAGCACGAAGAAGACGTCGGCGTCCTTCCTCTACGCGGCGACGCGCACGATGTTCGAGCGGGTCGGGTTCGAGCTCGAGCGGCCCAAGGGGCAGAAGAACACCGTGATGCGGCTCGTCGTGCCGCCCGCCTGACCCCGTCCTCGCCCCGTCGAGCGACCCCCCGTCGAGTGAACAGAACACGCCGTATGCGAGCCTCGCACACGGCGTGTTCTGTTCACTCGACGGGTGGGGCGGGCGCGCGCCGGCGGCGGCCGGGCGGTCAGCTGGGGTTGATGCGGTGGCCGTAGGCCATCTGCTCGAGCCGGGCGATCCGCTCGGCCATCGGCGGGTGGGTCGACATGAGCCGCGAGATGTCCTGGGCCCGGAACGGGTTGGCGATCATCATGTGGCTCGCGTTGACGAGCTGCCGGGTCGGGGCGAGCGGCGCCCGCGCCACGCCCAGCTCGAGCTTCTTGAGCGCGCTGGCCAGCGCCAGCGGGTCGCCGGTGAGCGTCGCACCGTCCTCGTCGGCGTCGTACTCGCGGGTGCGGGAGATGGCCATCTGCACGACGACGGCGGCGATCGGCGCGAGGAGGGCGAGGGCGAGCCCGGCGATCGGGTTGCGGTCCTCGTCGCTGCTGCCGCCCCCGCCGAAGAGGGCGCCGAAGGCGAGGAACTGCCCGATCGAGGAGATGACGCCCGCGATGGCCGCGGCGACCGAGCCGGTGAGGATGTCGCGGTTGTAGACGTGCATGAGCTCGTGCCCGAGGACGCCGCGCAGCTCGCGCTCGTCGAGCAGGCCGAGGATGCCCTCGGTGCAGCACACCGCGGCGTGCTCGGGGTTGCGACCGGTGGCGAAGGCGTTGGGCGCCTGGGTGGGCGAGACGAAGAGGCGGGGCATCGGCTTGCCGGCGCGGGTCGAGAGCTCGCTGACGATCCGGTACATCGCGGGGGCCTGGGCCTCGGTGACCGGGTAGGCCCGCATGGCGCGGATGGCGAGCTTGTCGGAGTTCCAGTACCCGTAGGCCGTCGTGCCGAGGCCGATGAGCGCGAACAGCAGGATGAACCCGCTGCTGCCGGTCGACTGCGCGATCGTGTAGCCGATGACGAGCAGGATGGCCCAGAGGCCGCCGAGGAGCGCGGCGGTCTTGAGGCCGTTGAAGTGGTTGTGCATGTCGGGTGAACGCTCGCCGGCGCGGTTTCAGTTCCGGTGCGGTCAGCCGAGGCCGGCGAGCAGCGCGTGCGGGAGGGCGCTGCCCACGGCGAGCACGGCGGTGCCGACCGCGAGCACGACCGTCGTCGAGCGGCCGGCCGCCGGCCCGGCGGCCGGTGCGTCCGGCGCGTCGTCGTCGCGGGCGAAGAGCACGGCGAACCACCGCAGGTAGACCGCGATCCCGACGACGACCGCGACGACGGCCACCGCCGCGACCGGCCAGACCCCCCGGGCCACGGGCTCGGCGACCGCGAGCACCTTGACGACGAGGCCGAGGACGCCCGGGGGCAGGCCGGCGAGGACGAGCAGCGCGAGGGCCAGCGCACCGCCGGCCAGGGGGTCGCGCCGGAGCAGGCCGCGGGTCTCCTCGAGGCGGCGGGCCCGCGTGCGCGAGAGCGCGGCGAAGGCCACGGTGGTCGCCGCCGCGTAGGTGAGGACGTAGGCGGCCGCCGCCCGGACCCCGGCCTCGGTGAGCGCGGTGAGCGGCACGACCACCCAGCCGGCCTGGGCGATGGTCGACCACGCGAGCAGGCGCACGGGGTCGTCCTGCCGGAGGGCCACGACCGTGCCGAGCAGGAGCGAGGCCGCGGCGAGCACCCCGAGGACGAGGACGACCGCCGGCGCCGCGCCCACCGCACCCACGAGGGCGGAGACGACGACGAAGAGCGCCGCCGCGGCGGCGAGCTTCGAGGCCGCCGCGAGGAAGAGGGCCGTCCCGAGGTCGGCCGTGGCGTAGGCCTGGGGGGTCCAGGCGTGGAAGGGCACGAGCGACAGCTTGAACCCGAGCCCGCCGACGAGGAGGGTCACGGCGAGGACGAGGACGGTGCGCCGCTGCGGGTCGGCCCAGGCGAGGGCGACGGTGTCCGGGGAGAAGGTGGCGTCGCCGGTCGCGGTGAGCCACAGGCCCGCCCCGAGCACGAGGAGGGCGAACGAGGCGAGCGAGGTGACGAGCAGGCTCAGCGCGCCGTGCGCCGCCGGACGGGTGCCGCGCAGGGCCACGAGGGCCACCGCCGGCACGGTCGCGAGCTCGAGGGCGACGAGCCAGCTGCCGAGGTCGCGGGCGGCGGCGACGGCCACGCCGCCCGTCGTCGCGGCGAGCAGCAGGGTCGCGGTGACGGCGCGGTCGCGCGGACGGGGCCGACCGTCGTGGAGCAGGGCGAGCGCGGCCGCGGCGGCGAGGAGGATGCCCGCCTGGAGGGTCGAGGTGCGCGGGCCCGCGGTCCACAGGCAGGCGCCGTCGGGAGCGGGGAGGCACAGCGTGCGCAGCGGGACCTCGCCCGTGGTGAGCGTGGCCCGCACCGCCGCCGCGGCCCCGAGGACGAGCAGCACCGCGGCGACCGGCAGCGCCCAGCGCCCACCCCTGCGGCCGGGCCGCACGGCGTCGCCGAGGAGCACGACGACCACGCCGAGCACCGGGGCCAGGGCGGGCGCGAGGACGACGGGGTCGACGTCGACGAGGGCGCTCACCGGCCGCCCCCGATCGCCGCGGCCGCCTCGGCCGTCACCGAGAGCAGGACCATCGGCGCCACCCCGAGCCCGACGACGAGCGCGGCGAGCCCCCCGAGCACCCACCGCTCGACGCCCGTGGCGTCGGGCGGTGCGCGCGGCGCGGGGCTCGGGGCGGTCGCCGACCCAGACCAGGCCGGCCACCCGCAGCGCGTAGGCCGCCGCGAGCGCGGCTCCGAGCGCGGCCGCCACGGCGCAGGCGAGGAACACCACTCCGGGCCGGTCGGGCGCCGGCCGCCAGGCGGAGTACACGGCGAGGAGCTCGCCCCAGAAGCCGGCGAGGCCCGGCAGGCCGAGGCTCGCGGCGAGCCCCAGCACGAGGACGAACCCCAGCCGCGGCGAGGTCTCGCGCAGGGCCGGGCGACGCACCGCGAGGTCGACGTCGCCCCAGCGCGCCTTGAGCCCCCCGACGAGCACGAAGAGCAGCGCCGACACCACGCCGTGCGCGACGTTGGCGTAGAGCGCGGCCTGCAGGCCGGTGTCGGAGCCGCTGGCCAGGGCGAGCACGACGAAGCCCATGTGCGCCACCGACGAGTACGCGACGAGCCGCTTGAGGTCGCGCTCGACGAGGCAGACCAGCCCGCCCCAGAGGATGCCGACGGCCCCGGCGACGGCGAGCACGGGCGCGAGCCGCCCGAAGCCGTCCGGCACCACGGCCACCGGGAGCCGCACCAACCCGTAGGTGCCCATCTTGAGCAGCACGGCCGCGAGGAGCACCGACCCGCCCGTCGGGGCGGTCGTGTGGGCCGGGGGCAGCCAGGTGTGCAGCGGGAAGACCGGCACCTTGACCGCCAGCCCGGCCACGAGGAGCGCGGCCACGGCGAGCTGCGTGCCCGCCCCGAGCCCGCCACCCCCGGCGAGCGCCCGCAGGTCGGACGTTCCGGCGGACGCGACGAGCAGGAGGATGCCGACGAGCATCGTCGTCGAGCCCACCGCCGTGTAGAGGACGAAGCGCTGGGCGGCCTCGGTGCGGGCCCGCGGGTGGTGCGGGTCGCCGTAGCGGCCGATGAGCACCCACATCGGCACGAGGACGACCTCGAAGGCCACGAAGAAGAGGACGGCGTCGCGGGCCGTGAAGGTGGCCAGCGCCCCGGCCTCGACGAGGAGGAGGCAGCCGAGGTAGCTCGCCGGGGTGCCGCCGGCCGGCAGCTCGACCCACGCGTGGGCGGTGACGACGAGGCCCATGAGCGCGGTGAGCAGCACGAGCGGCACCGAGATGCCGTCGACCCCGAAGGACCACCGGACCCCGAGCTCGGGCAGCCACGCCCGGTCGACGGCCGACCCGGTGGCGCCCACGCCCACGGCGACGGCCAGGCCGGCCGTGCGCGAGCGCGGTGGCCGCCGCGAGCACGCGGGCCGCCCGCACCGGGAGGCCGCGGCCACCGCTGACCAGCCACAGGCCGACCGCCGCGGGCACCGCGAGGAGCAGGCTCACGACCACGCGAGCACCCCCACGAGGCCGAGCACGACGACCGCACCGAGGACCAGCCCGACGCCGGTGCTGGGCCGCTCGCCGCGGTGCCCCCGGACCCCGGCCCAGCCGGCGGCGCGGGTGGCCACGGCCAGGCCGCGGACGTAGCCGTCGACGACCTCGGTGTCGACGAAGGCGACGACCCGGGCCAGCCGCAGGACGGGGCGGGCGACGAGGCGGCGGTAGAGGGCGTCGGCGCCGAGGCCGCGGTCGGCGTGCGGCACGAGGCGGGCCGCGAGCACCTCCGCCGGGTCGTGGTCGAAGCCGCCGCGCAGGGCGACGGCGACCCCCACCCCGACGACGAGCACGGTGAGCAGCAGCCAGCCCAGCGACACCCTCCCGACGGCGAACGAGCCGGTGAGGACGACGAGCCCGCCGAAGACGGTGAGCACGACGAGGACCCACAGCACCCCGGGGACGCTCGGCGGGCACCCGGCCGGGACGGGGCGCTGGCGCACGTGCGCGGTGAGCACGAGGTAGCCCCGGGTCGAGTAGGCCGCCGTGACGGCCGAGGTGAGGACGAGCGCGACGAGGACGACCACGCCCGGCCCGTCGGCGCGCACCGCGCCGTCCCACGCCGCGCTGAGGACGTGCTCCTTGGAGACGCCGCCGACGACGAGCGGGACGCCGGCGAGGGAGAGGAAGCCGACGAGGAACGACACCCGCAGCACCGGTGGGCCGCGGCCCGCTGCCGCGCAGCGTCGTCGCGGCCGTGCCACCGGCCGCGAGCGCGGCCCACCCGATGGCGAGGAAGAGCAGCGACTTGAAGAGGGCGTGCGACCACAGGTGGAGCAGCCCCGCGTCGGGCCCGGCGTCGGGTGGGGCCACCGCGAGGGCCGAGAGCATCACACCGACCTGGCTGACCGTCGACCAGGCGAGCATCCGCTTGAGGTCGCTCTGGGCGAAGGCGAGGACGGCGGCGAGGAGCATCGAGACCGACACCGCCAGCCCGAGCACCCAGCGGGCCGTCGGGCTCTCGGCGAGCAGCGGGTGGAGCCCGGCGAGCACGACCGTGCCGGCCGCCACCATCGTCGCCGCGTGGATGAGCGCGCTCGCCGGGGTCGGGCCCTCCATCGCGTCGGCCAGCCAGTCCTGGAAGGGCACCTGCGCGGACTTGCCGAGCACGCCGATGACGAGGAGGACGAGCAGGGCCGCCCGGACCCGGGCGTCGGGGGCCGAGCACGACGCGAGGGCCCCGCCGAGGGTGGCGCCGCCCTCGACGGCCGCGTCGATGCACTGCGTCGGGCGGGCCCACGCCCTCAGCACGGCGCCGAGGCCGGTGGACCCCGCGCCGGCGGCCAGGCCGACGACACCGAGGACGAACCCGACGTCGGCGATCCGGGTGACGAGGAAGGCCTTGAGCGCGGCGCGCCGCGCGGCCGGGCGCCGGGACCAGTGCCCGATGAGCAGGTAGGAGCACCACCCCATGAGCTCCCAGCCGACGACGGTGAGCACGAGGTCGGTGGAGACGACGACGAGCAGCATCGCCGCCGTGAAGAGCGAGACGGTGGCGGCGAACTGGCCGTAGCGGTCGTCGGTGGCGAGGTACCACGTCGAGTACAGCTGGACGGCGGCCGCGACGAGGGCGACGACGGTGGCGACGGCGAGCCGCGTGGGGTCGGTGGCCACCGAGAGCGGCACCTCGAGGCCCCCGGCCGCGAGGGCCGGGAGGTGCCCCGTCACCGTGCCGCGCTCGGCGATCCAGGCGACGACGGCGAGCAGCAGGGTGAGCCCGGAGGCCCCGACGGCGAGGGCCCCGGCCCACCGGTCGTCGCGGCGCACGGCGACCCCGAGGGCGGCCGCGACGGCGGGCACGGCCACGAGCAGCCACGGGTTCACGCGGGGTCCTCGGGGGTGCTGCGCCGGTCGAGGTCGATGCTCCCCCGGAGCCGGAAGACCGCGAGGACCACGGCGAGGGCCACGACGACCTCGGCCGCCGCGATCGTGATGACGAACAGGGGCAGGACGCTGCCCGCGGACCAGCGGTCGGCGCCGGCCGCCTGGGTCGTCACGAGGAGGACGAGCCCGCCGCTGAGCACGAGCTCGATGCCGACGAGGAGGAGGACGGCGTTGCGGCGCACGACGACGCCGGTGACGCCCAGCCCGACGAGGGCGGCCGCGAGCAGGTACGGACCGACGAGGTGGATCACGGCGCCTCCTGCGGGTCGCGCCCGCCGCGGGCCACGGCCAGCGCCCCGACGAGCGCGGCGAGGAGGAGGAGGGAGAGCAGCTCGAAGGGCCAGACCCAGGTGCCGAAGAGCTGGCCGGCCACCTGCTCGGTGGTCACGGCCGACCGCTCGAGCGTGCCGTCGGCGAGCGGGACGAGCGCCGTGGCGAGCAGGCCCGCCGTGGCCAGCCCGAGCAGGGCGGACGCGACCCACCGCGCCGGCCCGACCGCGTGGTCGAGGTCGGGGCCGATCGGCGCGTGGGTGAGCATGAGCGCGAAGAGGACGAGGACGACGACGGCGCCGACGTACACGAGGACGAGGACGAGGGCGACGAGCTCGGCGCCGAGGACGAGGAGGGCCCCGGCCACCCCGAGCAGCGCGACGACGAGCCAGAGCGCGGCGTGGACGACGTGCCGGGTGCCCACGGCGAGGGCGCCGCCGACGACCGCGAGCACGGCGCAGGCGGCGAAGGCGGTGTCGAGGGCCGTCACGTCGGCTCCTCCTCGGCCCGGGCCACCCGGGGCCGGACGGTGCGCGGGGGACGGGCGGCCCCTCCCCCGACGAGCCCGGTGCCGCGGGCGGGGCGGTTGGCGGCGGCGACCTCGGCCGGCTCGGCGGCCCGCTCGTCGAGCGCCGGCGGCGGGGGCACGGTGGCCATCCACTCGCCGAGGCGGTCCTTCTCGTGGAGCAGCTCGCGGATGTCGACCTCCGCGTACTCGAACTGGGGGCTCCAGAAGAGCGCGTCGAAGGGGCAGACCTCGATGCAGATGCCGCAGTACATGCACAGCGAGAAGTCGATGGCGAAGCGGTCGAGGACGTTGCGCTGGCGGTCGCGCCCGCCCTCGGTGGTCGCCGGGATCGTCTCCTTGTGCGAGTCGATGTAGATGCACCAGTCGGGGCACTCGCGGGCGCAGAGCATGCACGAGGTGCAGTTCTCCTCGAGCAGCGCGATGACGCCGCGGCTGCGCGGCGGCAGGCTCGGGCGCGACGTCGGGGTACTCGGCGGTGTGGCTCGCGTGCAGGGCCGTGCGCGCCGTCGTGGCCAGCCCCTTGAGCACGCCGGGGAGGCCGCCCCGACCGCGGGTGTCCTTCGCGGGGTGCTCCCCCGCCGTGGTCTCGTCGCTCACCAGCCCGCCACCACCCCGACGCCCGTGAGGACGAGCTGGAGCAGCCCGAGGGGCACGAGCCAGACCCACGCGAGCCGCTGCAGCTGGTCCTCGCGCAGCCGCGGCCAGGCCACCCGCACCCAGATGACGCCGAGGGCCACGACGAACCCCTTGAGCGCGGTCCACAGCCAGCCGAGGGTGTCGGCGGACGGGCCGTGCCAGCCCCCCAGCCACAGCACCGCGAAGAGCAGCGAGACGACGACGATGCCCGCGTACTCGGCGAGGAGGAAGAAGGCGAAGCGCAGGCCGGTGTACTCGGTCCAGGCCCCCATGACGAGCTCGGCGTCGGCGACGGGCATGTCGAACGGCGGCCGCTGCAGCTCGGCGACCGCGGCGACGAGGAAGACCACCGCCCCGGGCAGCTGCCAGACCAGCCAGAGCGGGGTCCACCGGTCGGCGAGCACGACGAGCGAGAGCGAGCCCCCCGCCATCGCGACGGACGCGACGGCGAGGACGAGCGGCAGCTCGTAGGAGACGAGCTGGGCCGCGGCGCGCATCGCCCCGATGAGGGAGTACTTGTTGGCGCTCGACCAGCCGGCCATGAGGGTGCCGAGGGCGCCGACCGAGGTGGCGGCGAGGACGAGGACGAGCGAGCCCGGCACGTCGACCGCCGCGACCCCCGGGTGCACCGGCACGAGCGCGAGGGCCAGCAGGTAGGGGACGAGGGCGACGGCCGGGGCGAGGCGGAAGACCCGCCGGTCGGCGGCCGCCGGGACGACGTCCTCCTTCTGGACGAACTTCACGCCGTCGGCGACGAGCTGGGCCCAGCCGTGGAAGCCGCCGGCGTACATCGGCCCGAGCCGACCCTGCATGTGGGCCATCACCTTGTGCTCGGCCTGCCCGACGAGCAGGGGCAGGACGAGGAAGGCGGCGAGGGCGGCCACCGCGCGCACGGTGGCCTCGAGGAGGGTCATCGGGGGCCCCACTCGGGCGGTGGCACGCCGGGGGCCTGGACGCGGCGCCGGCTCGGCGAGCGCGCGGAGTCGTGGCCCTCCCCCGGCTCCTTGCCGCCGGGCCAGACCTTGGTGGCGCGGGCGGCGAGCTGGAAGGACTTGCGCAGGGGGGTGCCCTCGAAGCCGTCGGGCAGGAGCAGCGGCCGCATCCCGAGGCCCGAGCCGTCGTCGAACCCCTCGAAGCCGATGCCGAACATCTCGTGGGTCTCGCGCTCGTGCCAGGCGGCACCGGCGACGACGGGGGTGAGGGAGGCCAGGGCCTCACCGTCGGCGACCCGGGTCGTGAGGAGCAGGCCGCGCAGGGCCCCCGGGACGGACACGTCGTAGAGGTGGCAGAGCACGTCGAAGCCCGGGGCGACCTCGTCGTGGGTGCGGTCGACGGCGCTCAGCCAGTCGAAGAAGGCGAACCCGTCGGCGCGCGCCGCGACGACGGCGTCCCGCCACCGGTCCGGCTCGACCACCCGCGTCTCGTCCGCCACGTCGGCAGCCTAGCGAGCCGGTGGCCGGCGGGCGTCGGCGGCGCCCGGCCCGGTCCGGCCGAACCCCGGCGCCGCGCCCGGCCCGGTGTCTACCATGGCGCCGTGGGTGGGACCGGGGAGGACGTCGACGGCGACACCGTGCCGCGCTCCCGGCTGCGGGCCGCCTGGGGTCCGCCCGAGCCGGGCCCGACCCTGCGTCCGCCGGGCGCGGCGGTGCGGGTCGCGCCCGAGCCGGCCCGCCCGGCCGTGCGCCGCACCGGCCCCGAGCTCGAGCAGCGCATCGCGCCGTGGGCGGTGCCCGACCCGGGGGCGACCGTCCCGACCGCGGACCCCGGCGGCGCGCGCGCCCCGGACGGCCGGGAGGAGCCCGAGGGCACCGAGGCCGTGAGCGGGGCCGCGGCGGCGCCCCCGCCGACCAGCCGGTGGCGCCGCCGGGTGGTGTCGCGCACGCGCGCCGACCGGCACGCCGCCTACGCGCCCGGCTCGGCGGCGGTCGACCTCACCCCGGAGCGCCCGACCCCGCTCACCGACCCGCCCCGGCGCGGGTTCTGGCGGCGGGGCCCCCGCCGGCCGTGAGCGGTGCCGCGGCCGTCGCCCGGTGGGCTCGGGTCAGGAGGCGGGAGCCTCGGCGAGCCGCCCGGTGTGGATGGTCGAGGGCGTGCGCACCCGGTCCCGCCGGCGGTCGGGCAGGAACGAGGTGAGGCTCACCGCCCGCCGCCACCGCTCGCGCCGGGTCTGGCCCTCGGCGAGCTCGTGGCGGGCGTCCGCCGACAGCGCCCAGACCCGCCGGGCGTCGGCGTCGGTGGTCCCGGTCGGCCCGTAGGTGGCCGCGTCGACCGCACGCGCCGTGTCGTGCACGGCCGCGCCCCCGACGACGCGGGCCACCTCGCGGCGCGTGTCGCGCCCCGAGACGTGGTAGCCGGCGTCGCGGAGGCTGTCGACGAGGTCGTCCCACGCGGCGGTCGCCCGGGCCGCCGCCGTCCCCCGCCGCGCCCGCAGCGCCCGGCGCAGGACCTTGGTGAGCACGAGGAGCAGCGTCCACAGCGGCAGCCCGAGCGCCGGGACCGCGGCGACCCCGAGGGTGATCCGCGCCCAGAGGGGCACGCTGAACCCCACCTCCGGGGCCGTCGTGCGGGACCGTCCGCTCGCCGTCTCGTCGAGGGTGAAGCCGTCCTCGCTGCTCGGGGGCCGCTGCGCGGTCGGCGGCGGCACCGCCGTCACCCGGGTGCGGTCCTGCTCGAGGACGCTGCGCGGCTTGGGCGCCCGGTCACGGGGCGGGACGAACTCGTCGGGGGCGATGAGCTGCCACCGGGTGCCGTCGTGCACCTCGACCCAGGCTCGCACGTCGGTGCCGCGCACGACCCCGTCGCCCTCGGGGACCGCACCGAGCACCACGCGCGCCGGCAGGCCGAGGTAGGCCGCCGAGAGGGCGAGCGTCGCCGCGTACTGCTCGTCGTTGCCCGCCGGCTGGGCGTCGGCGAGGAACGCCACGATCCGCCCCTCGGAGTGCCCCGGGAGGATGGTCGGCGCCTCCGCCCCGCCGTCGCTGTACGCCCCGGTCGTGCGCAGCCGCGTCGCCACGGCGCGCACCTGCGCCATCGGGTCGCCACCGCCGGACGCGCTCGCGGCGACGAGCCGCGCGACCGGCTGGAGCAGCGTGGGGTCGACCGGCGGGGTGGCCGGCGCGACGTCCTCGGGGGCGCCGATCCGCTCGTCGAGCACGTAGCTCTCCCCCTCGGCCAGGCCCTCGGGCAGCACGGCCGCACCGGTGTCGAGGTTGTAGCGCAGCGCGTCGGCGCGGTCCTGGGCGTCGCGGCCGGTGAAGGCGATGCGGGTCTCGTCGCCCACCGTGGGCACCCAGATCCGCAGGTCCCGACGGTTCGCCCACCCGGGACCGACGGTGACCCGGGCGGTGGCCGCGACGCCCCCGTCGGGTCGCGGGATCCGGGCGCCGACCCGCAGGAAGCGGCCCGCCGCCTCCGGGGACACCGCGGGGTCCCCGGCCGCCCAGACCGTGCCCGAGTACGCGTCGACGGTGGCCAGCCGCAGCAGCGTGCCCGCCGGGAGGCCGGTGACCCGCAGCAGCTCCTCGTCGGCGAGGTCGCTCGGCCACCGGCCGGAAGGCCCGGAACGCCGCGAGCGGGCTCGGCCGGTCGGTGGCCGAGAACGGGGCGGTGACGTGCTCGCGCAGCACCTGGCGCTGGCTCGCGCCGACCCAGGGGAACGCCCCGAGCACGATGACCCCGACGAGCCCGAGCAGCAGCCCGGCCGTCGCCACCCGCTCCAGCGCGTGCGCGCTGTGCACGACGACGGCCCGTCGCGAGCGGCTGGCCCCCCACACGACCCCGACGACGAACAGCACCACCCCGCGGGCGACGACCCCGCCGGGCGAGGTGACCCCGAGGGCGACGACGGCGGCCCCGACGACCGCCGGGACGACGACGGGACGTTGGCCGCCGGCGTCCGCCGCGCCACGAGGACGCCGACGCAGGCGCCGACGAGCGCGAGGAGGAAGGGCAGCAGGGCGAGCGGGCCGGCGCCGTCGACGGGGGGCAGGGTCGTCAGCAGGCGGCGCCACCCGTCCGTCGCGACCTCGGCGAGGGCGGCCCACGCCGCGGGCGACGGCCACGGGCCCGGCCGCCGTCCCCCGCAGCGTCAGGGGCGGACCGAGGAGGAGCACGACGACGAGCAGGGCGGGGACCGCGGCCCACCACGGCGCGCGGAACCGGCCGAGGAGGAGGGCGACGGCCGGCCCCCACGACGAGCCCCACCGCGGAGCCGACGACCCACCAGGGCCCGACGAAGGTGCCGACGAACCCGCTGAGCGCGGTGCCCACGAGGACGAGGACCGCCCCGACGTCGACCGCGACGTCGAGGGGGCTGGGCCGGCGCCGGAGCCGACGGCGCGTGGTCTCGCTCACTGGGCCCCCACCACCCGGACCAGGCGCGAGAGGTCGGAGAGCGAGCCGACGGTGAGGAACGAGATGCCGAGCGCCGTCGAGGTGGTGCTGCGCTCGCCCGGCGCCACCCGCACGACGTGGAGGCGCACGAGCGGGCCGAGGTGGTTGGCCGCCCGCTGCACCTCCGAGACGGGGGTGTCGACCCCGGTGACGACGACCGCGATGCTCGTGCCCGGCGCCAGCCCGAGGAGCCGGGCCGCGAGCGCCGGCAGGTCGGTGGGGTCGGGCTCGACCCGGGAGAACCCGTCGAGGGTGCGGGCGACGCCGGCGCGGTCGACCGCGTGGGCGCCGGCCACCACGGTGACGTCCATGTCGTCGCGCAGGGCGCGCACCGCGACCGAGGCGGCGGCGGTGACCGCGGTCTCGAAGTCGTCGTCGTCGCCGTAGGCGCCGGCGCGCGCGTCGAAGAGGACGCCGAGGTGCGAGCGGCGGGTGTCGGTGTAGCCCTTCATCATGAGCGTCGTCGTGCCGGCCGCCGTCGACATCCGGGCCGAGGACTGCCAGTGGATGTGCCGGCGGTCGTCCCCGGGCACGTACTCGCGCAGGGTGTGGAAGTCGAGGTCCGACACCGACGGGTCGTTGGTCGGGCGCCCCTCGAGGTCGCGGACGAGGCCCGGCGTCGAGCGAGGGCAGCGGGACGACCTCGGGGTGCACGAAGAGCTCGATGGTGCGGGAGGCGTTGAGGGTGCGGCGGGCGAGGCCGAACGGGTCCCCGAGCACGGTGGTGACCGGGCCGATGAGCACCACGCCGCGCCGTCTGGTCGGGATGGGGAAGGCGTAGTCGACGCGCACGCCCGGGCCGAGCGAGGGCATCCGGAAGGCCTCGACGCGCGGCCCGACGGGCACCTCGAGGTCGGCCGCGGTGACCCGCCGGCTGCGCCCGTTCGTCACGAGGAGCGAGCCGTCGGCGGTGGCCCCGGGCCGCACCCGCACCGGGTGCACGGCGAGGTCGAGGTCGACCTGCGAGCCGCCGAGCGCCATGAGCACCGAGAGGACGAGGAGCACGAGGAGGGCGAAGCCGATGATCCGCGCCTCGTCCCACGCGAGGACCCAGCCCGCCACGAGTGCCAGCGCGCCCACGACCGCGGCGCCCCAGCCGGTCCGGGTGACGACGGAGCGCTCCCGGGCGAGGGCGAGGAGCGGGCGGAGCGCGGGCATGGTCGGTGTCGGTCAGTGGCGGTCGGGGACGGGCAGGGGGACGGCGTCGAAGAGCTCGTCGATGACGTCGGGCACGGTGATGCCGTCGAACTGGGCGTCGGCGTCGAGGAGCATGCGGTGCTGCATGACCGGGACGGCGAGCTCCTTGAGGTCGTCGGGCACGACGTAGTTGCGGCCCTGGCCGGCCGCCCACGCCTTCGCGGCGTGCACGTAGCCGAGGAGGCCGCGCACCGAGACGCCGAGCCGCACGTGGTGGTGGTCGCGGGAGCGCTCGGCGAGGGTCTGGGCGAACTCCAGGAGCGGGCGCGAGACGTGCACCGAGCGCGCGACCTCACGCAGCCGGAGGACCTGCTCGCCGTCGATGACGGTCTCGACGGCGGCGGCCCGGTCGCGCACCGCGAGCCCGGACAGCAGCCCGATCGTCGCGTCGGCGTCGGGGTAGCCGATGGCCGTCTTCATGAGGAAGCGGTCGAGCTGGGCCTCGGGCAGGCGGTAGGTGCCGGCCTGCTCGATGGGGTTCTGGGTGGCGATGACCATGAACGGCGTCGGCACGACGTGGGTGACGCCGTCGACGGTGACCCGGCCCTCCTCCATGACCTCCAGGAGCGCGGACTGGGTCTTCGGCGAGGCCCGGTTGATCTCGTCGGCGAGGACGATGTTCGCGAAGACCGGGCCGCGGCGGAACTCGAAGGCCTGCTGGCGGGGGTCGTAGATCGAGGCGCCGGTGACGTCGGAGGGCAGCAGGTCGGGGGTGAACTGGATGCGCTGGTGGCTGCCGCGGACGGCGCCGGCGAGCGAGCGGGCCAGGCTCGTCTTGCCGGTGCCGGGGACGTCCTCGATGAGGAGGTGACCGCCGGCCGCGAGGCAGGTGACGGCGAGCTGGACGACCCGCTCCTTGCCGACCAGCGCGGCGCCCACGGCGTCGACGATCGTCGTGAAGGTCTCGCCGAACCAGGCGATCTCGTCGGCCTGGGCGACGGTCTCAGTGCTCATCGGGTCCTCGTCGGGGTCGGTGGGGCGGCTGGGGGCGATGGGTCCGGTTCACGGAGCGTTCCAGTTGCGCTCGGCCGGGGTGGGCGGCGACACGCCGTCGTCGCAGGTGATGTGGTAGCGCGTCCCCGACGTTGCCGTGAACTCCGCCACCGGGATGTCCCGTCTGCCCCGCACCGCTGCCGTCGGTGTCGAAGGTGACGGTGGCCGAGGCGCCGGGGCCCCGCGGCTCGATCGTGCACGTCATGGTGGCGCTCGGCGAGAGGTTCGTCCCACCGAGGGTGAGCGCGCCCCGCCGCCGGAGAGCTCCTGGCCGGCGGCCGTGATCCGGTACCCGTTCGTCGCGGAGGTCGACGAGGCGGTCGCGCTCTCCGAGCCCCGGGTGACGGTGGCGGAGAGGTCCGGCGTGACCGAGTACCCGACCTTGACCGTGTACTGCTTCGACCAGGGGTCGCCACCGGTGGTGTCGGACCGGTCGACGGTCCCGCCGACGCCCCCGGTGACCTCGACGGCGACGTCGGCCGGTCGGCCGTTGGGGTCGACGCGCACGGTGAAGGTGACGTAGGGGCCGACCGTCGCGTCGACGGTGACGGAGGCGGCGCCGAGCGGGCCGTAGACGACGTCGGTCGAGACCTGGGTCGAGGACGACAGCCCGCCCGTGTTCGTCGCCGTGAGCGTGAGCGTGTACGCCGAGCCGTTGCCGGGGACGGTGACCACCTGGTCGTAGGACCGCGGGTCGGCGGGCGCCGACCACGTGCCGCACGAGGTGCCGCCGACCCGGCAGGTGATCGTCTCCGACTCGTCGTGGGCCGGTGGCGAGGTGAAGCGCAGCCGCACCGAGCGGTCGTCACCCGTCGCCGTCGCCGAGACGCCGCTGAAGTCGCCCGGGGTGCCGACGGCCTGCAGCGAGGTGGCCGCGCTGGCCGGCGAGGAGAAGTGGTCGTTCGAGGCGACGACCCGGTACTCGTACGTCGAGCCGTCGTTCGCGACCGACGGGGTGTCGCAGCGGGTGGCCGTCGTGGCCGTGCACACGTCGGTGGAGCCGCCGGGTCCGGTGCGGGTGACGGTGTACCGCGTGTCGCCGGGGCCGTTCGGCGGCACGGCCGACCACGTGACGACGACGGCCTGGCTGGCGCCACCGCCCACCTCGGTGGTCTCCAGGCGAGGGGCGTCCGGCGCGTCGGGGTTGCCGGCCGACTGCCCCTCCACGGTCACCGCCGGCCCCCAGCCGGCCTTGTTGTGGGCCTTGATGGTGAAGGGGGTGCGCACCGAGTTGTCGAGGCCGCCGGCGGCCACGGTCGTCGACGTCGTCTGGGCCTTCCCGCCGGGCCAGGTGACGAGGTACTGGTCGATCGCGGAGCCCGCCGTTCGGGGCCGGGTCCCACTGCACCGTCACGGCGTGGTTCTGGGGGTCGGTCACCCGGGGGTCGGCCGGCGCCCCCGGGACCTCGTCCGGGGTGACGGGGGCCGAGGGCGGGCTCGGCGGCCCGAACCCGACGGCGTTGCGGGCGCGCACCGTGAAGCGGGTCGGCACGGCGTTCTCGAGGCCGGTGACGAGGCACGGGGAGGCGTCGCAGAGCTGGGTGCCGCCGTCCCACGCGACCTCGTAGACCTCGACGGGCAGGCCGTTGTCCCGCGGCGCCGTCCAGGCCAGCCGGGCCGAGCGGCTCAGGGTCGGGCCGGTCTGCACCGGCGCACCGGGGGCGTCGGGGGTGCCGAGGACGTCGACGGTGAGGGTGCCCGTCGCCTGCCGGTCGCGCCGGGTCCTGGACTCGACGTCGGTGATGGTGACGCTGAAGGTGATCCGGCCCCGGGCGTCGGCGGCCGGGGTCACCGAGAGCGTCGTCGGTCCCTCCTGCGTCACCGTGGCCGCGGACCCCGAGACCCGGGTGACCGAGATGACCGAGAACGCGGGGTCGCCGAGCCGCGAGCGCAGGTAGCCGAAGACGTTCACCGTCTCGGTGGTGCCGGCGCGCACGCCCGAGACGCTCACGGGCGCCATCGTCGGCGGGTCGGCCGGGGCGACCCGGATGGTGATCGGCGCCGGGCATGGCCTCGGTGCCCTCCGCGGTGACGAGCATCCGCGCGGTCGTCCCGGGCACGGCGGCCGCCCCGGCCGTGACGACGAGCGTGCGGTCGTCGCGGTTGATGACGCTCAGGCCGGTGGCGCCGTCGCCGAGGGCGCCCCGGAAGGCCAGCGTGTCGAGGGTCTCGGAGCGCGCGGTCCAGACGTGGCAGAGCTGCGGGATGGTCAGGGGTCGCGACTGGCCGCCGACGACGACGTCGACGGGGGTGGGCGGGCAGCGCAGCACCGGGGTCTCCGGACCGACCTGGACGGGCACCGTGAGGAAGGCGCGCCGGCCCCCGCCGCCGGCGGCGGTGTCGGCGGTCGTGACCTCGAAGGCGACCGCGGCCGGGCCGACGTAGCCGGCCAGGGCGGTGATGCGCAGCCGGGTCGCGCCGTCGGGCTCGACCCGGAGCTTGCCCGGCGGCGAGGCCGCGAGCCGGTCGCTCGTCGTGAGGGTGAGGGGGCGGCCGGCGGGGTCGACGACGACGTCGGTGAGGTCGACCGTCCTCGAGCCGTTGCGGTCGACCCGGATGAGCGCGTCGGGCTTGACGCTCGGGGCGCCCGACCCGCCGGCCGGGACGTGGACGAGCCCGAGGGCGGCCGCACCCTCGGCGTCGACCACCTCGAAGGCGAGCACCTGGGGGGTGTCGCGCACGGGCAGGGTGACCGTGCCGTCGACGATCTGCGCGTCCGGGAGCCCGAAGACCCGGGTGACCCGCAGCGCGCCGGTGGGGTCGTCGGGGTCGACGGCCCCGGCGAGCAGGTCGACGTCGACGCTCGTCGCACCCGGCTCGGGGCGGGCGAGGGCGTTGCGGGGCACGGGCGGCAGGTTGAGGCCGACCCGGCCCCGGACGCGGATCGTCGCCATCGACGGCTCGCCGCTGGCCCCGACGATGGAGTAGCTGAGCGTCAGCGGCTGGGCCGGCGGCGGTGCGGTGACCGTGACGCGCCCGGTGGCGGGGTCGAGGGTGGCCCGGCCCGCGAGCTCGGGGTTGAGCGGCCCGAGCGGCTCGACGGTGGCGCGCTCCCCGATCGGCTGGATGTCGTTGGCGAGCACGTCGACGGCGACCGTGCGGCCCGGGGCGACGCTCACCTCGTCGTCGACGGCCACGACGGGCTGGGGGTCGCCGGGTGGGGCGACGGCGATGCGCACCGTGCCCTCGCCGACCTTCCCGTAGCGGTCGCCGAGCGAGGTAGGTGAAGTCGTCGGTGCCGCCGCTCGTCGGGTACGCCTGGTAGGTGATCGAGGAGGGCGAGACGGCGAGCACCCGTCCGAGCCGCGGGGCGGAGGACAGCCCGACGAGGGTCGTCGAGTCGCCGTCGGGGTCGGCGCCCGACCCGGCGATGGAGACGGTGATGGTGTCGCCGGCGACGACCCGGCCCTCGAGCGTCGGCGGGGTCGGGGCGCGGTCCGGGCGGTCGGCCGACGGGGGCGGCGTACCGTGACCCGGGCGATGCCGGAGGCCCGGGCGCCGGACGAGTTCTCCACGACGTAGGTGATCGTCACCGTGCGCTGCCGGTGACCTCCGGTGCCTGGTAGCGCACGGTCGTCCCGGACGCGTACGCGGCGCCGACGTCGCCCTCGCTGGCGCCGCCGTCGGCCCCGCCGACCGGCAGCGTGCCGCTGCGCGGTGCCCCCTCGACCCGCGGCGACAGCTTGAGGGTGGAGCCGCCGGGGTCGAGGTCGTTGTCGAGCACCGGGATCGACACGTGGTCGCCCGAGCGGACGGTGGCCGTGTCGTCGGCGGTCACCGGGGTGTCGTCGGCCGGGGCCGGCAGCTGGAGCACGGAGACCTCGCCGACGGCGCTCTTGCCGGCCCCGTTGGTGACGGTGTAGCGGACGAGGACCGGGTTGGGGCGCAGCTCGGGGCGCGTCGCCGCGATCCGCAGCCAGCGGCCGCGCAGCACCGCGACGGCGACGGCGTCGGACGACTCGGTCTCGGTGCCCTGCACGACGAGCAGGCCGCCGGAGGGGTCGACGTCGTTGGCCAGGACGTCGACGATGGTGGCCGTCTGGCCGTGGACCACCGCCTGGTCGAGCATGGCCGTGATGTCGCCCGGACGCTCGGTGGCGGCACGGACGTCGACGCGGATGGCGCCGCGGGCCAGGGCGGCGTAGCCGTACTTCACCGTGTACGCGAGGAGGTAGGTGCCGGGGGCGCCGGCCGTCACGGTGACCGTCCCCGTCTCGAGGCTCGGTGTCGACCGTCGTGCCGTCGGGGGCGGTGACGTCACCGGCGAGCTGGAGCCGGGCCGAGGGCGTCGTCGGGTCGGTGCCGGGGACGTCGTTCTCCAGGGGCCGCAGCACGATCGGCTTCCCGACCTCGCCCCGGCCGACGTCGGGCAGCGGGGTGGCCGGGGTCGGGTGGTCGAGTCGGCCGGGAGCACGTCGACGGTCAGCTGCCCCGTGCTCGTCGGCCGTGCCGTCGGACACCGTGTACTCGACGGTCCGGGGGCCGGGGTCGGCCGGCGCCGTGTACCGCAGCCGGCCGTCGGGGGTGACCCCACCGGGATGTCGCCGTCCGTGGCGCCCGTGACCGCGACGGGGTCGGAGTCGGGGTCGCGCCAGTCGCCGACGACCGGGATGCCGAGCGTCCCGCGGTTCGCGACCGGCGTCACGGTGGGCGTCAGCCCGGGTCGCAGCGCGGGCGGACCGTTCTCGGTCGGGCGCGGACCGTGACGGTGACCCGGGCCGACGAGCTGTTGCCGCGGCCGTCGTCGATGACGTAGTCGAAGGCGGCGGAGGTGGCCGTCGGCGTCAGGCCGAGCTGGACGGTCTGGCCGTCCGGCGAGATGTCGAGGGTGCCCGTGGCCGCCGGGAGGGTCGAGACCCGGGTGATCGACAGGACGCTGCCCGACGGGTTCACGTCGTTGTCGAGGACGTGGAGCACGCTCGTGCGCCCCGGGCGGGCGCCCACCTCGTCGTCGCGCGCCGTGGGCGGCTTGGAGCTGCGGTCGACGGTCGTCGTCTGCTCGTCGTCCTTCGGCGGGGTCTGGGTGGACGGGGGCGCGACGGACGACCAGTCGTCGAGCCGTCGGCCGTCGTCGAGGGACCAGACCGCCCCCGTCGTCGAGTCGTTGAGCGCGACCGAGCGGTGGTTGAGGCGCAGGTGGGGAGAGAGCAGGGCGGTGGCCCGGTCGAGGACGACCGGTTCGGGTGCGGCGTCGCCGCAGGCCTTCACGACGCGCCCGGGGCTGCCGGACCAGACGGCGTAGGGGCAGCCGTCGAGGACGACCGGGGCGGCGGCGGGGCCGGTGCCGCCGCCGGTGAGCCGGCGGGTGGCGCCGGTGCGGAGGTCGACCGAGAGCAGGGCCTGCGGCGTGGCGACGAGGACGCTGCCCCCGGTGGGCCGGACCTGGGGGACGCCGTCGGTGACGCTCTCCCCGGTGAGGGCGATGCGGGCCCCGCCGGGGCGGGCGAGCACGCCGGCCACGGTGTCGAGGACCACGGGGCCGTCGTCGGTGACGAGGACGTGGACGTCCTGGAGCGCTCCGCCGAGCGAGGCGCTGGTCGTGGCGAACCGGCCGTCGCCCGTGGGGGTGAGGGTGACGAGCCGTCCCCCGGACCCGGCGGCGTAGGCGGTGCCGTCGGGGTCGACCTCGACGTCGGCCGCGAGCGCGCCGCCGGTGACGTCGGGGGCGATCGGGACCCGGGTGGTCGCCTTCGCCTCCGGCGAGAGGCCGTCGACGGCGGCGACGGCGGGGGTGGTGCTGGTGGCGGCCCGGACCTCGCCGGTCTCGGTGTCGACGACCGCGGACGTGGAGCCGCCGACGGCGAGCGGGGCCGAGGCGGCACCGAGACGGCCCGGTCGGTGACGAGCGTGCCGGCGCGCACGTCGACGGGGGCGACGCTGCCGGTGATCCGGTCGCGGGTGAGCACCGACGAGCCGGACTGCACGACGTCGAGCTGGTAGGTCTGGCTGCGGCCCTCGGCCGGCGCCAGGGCCGCGTCGAGGTGGGCGGCGGGGGCGTTGAGCCGCCCGAAGAGGCCGGCGCGGTCGTTGGTCACCCAGAGCGGTGCCGTCGTTGGCCTCGAGGTGGTCGGTGGTGTAGCCGGGGCCGCGGGTGGCCGCCCAGCCGTAGCCGCCGAGGGCGACCGCGAGGACGGTGGCCACGACCGTGCCCGTGCGGGGTCGACGGAGCCCACGACGGGACCGGTGGCCGCGCCGCGTGGTCCCGCGCTCCTCGCTCATGGCACCTTGGTCCCGACGGCTGACGGGCAGGGTCGAGCCCTGCCCCGGCCCATTGTGGTTCATCGGGGCGCGTCCCGTGGCCGGTTGGCGGAATGCGGCGCGTCCTGCTGTGCAGGTCTCTCAGGAACCCGCGGGAGGCGTCCGCTCGGGCAGGGCGACCTGCCCCGCGACGAGGGCCAGGCCCGCGATCCCGACGCACCAGGCCCAGCCCGTGTGGCCCGCCCGCAGCAGCCCGAAGGCCACCGAGTAGACGAGGACGACGGCGACGGCCGCGCGCGGTCCGGCGGCGAGGCGGGCCCGGCCCCTGGGCGCCATGAACAGGCCCCAGAGGACGAGGACGAGGGCGGTGCGCACGGCCGCGGCGGCCCAGGCGGCCGCACCGTGGCCCACGGCTGCGTACGCCACCGCCCCGACGCCGCCGAAGAGGGCGAGCTCCACGGCGAAGGCGACGGTCGGCGAGGACGACGAGGCCGGGCGTCGAGAGGTCGTGCCCGCCGGCCGGGCCCTGGCGGGCCCTCGGCCGGGCTCACGGCCGGGTCACGAGGCCGCGGGTGAGGTCGGCCGAGCCGGCGTCGCGGTGGCCGGCGAAGCGGCCCGCGCGGCGGGCGGCTGATCGCCGCCCCGCTCACGCGCTCCGCGGCGATCTTCTCCTGGAGCCGGATGATCCCCTGGAGGAGGGCCTCGGGTCGCGGCGGGCAGCCGGGGACGTAGACGTCGACCGGGACGAGCTGGTCGACGCCCTTGGTGACGCAGTACGAGTCCCAGTAGGGCCCGCCGCGAGTTGCTGCACGCCCCGAACGAGATGACGTACTTCGGCTCGGGCATCTGGTCGTAGAGCCGGCGGATGGCGGGCGCCATCTTGTCGGTGACCGTGCCGGAGACGACCATGAGGTCGGCCTGCCGGGGGCCGGGGGCGAAGGGGATGACCCCGAGCCGGATGAAGTCGTGCCGGCCCATCGAGGTCGCGATGAACTCGATGGCGCAGCAGGCCAGCCCGAAGTTGAAGACCCACAGCGAGTAGCGGCGGCCCCAGTTGAGGACGACCCGGATCGGCTTCGGGCGCGTGCTCGGCGAGGGGGCCGACCCGCGGGGTCGGGAGGTCGACGGTCACCGCAGGTCCCAGCGGAGCAGGCCGCGCCGCGCGGCGTGGACGAGACCGAGCAGGAGCACGCCGACGAAGACGGCGACCTCGACGAGCGAGGCGACCCCGAGCTGCGCGTCGCGCAGGACGAGGGCCCACGGGAAGAGGTAGACCGCGTCGACGGCGAAGACGACGTAGAGGAAGGCGAAGGACAGGTAGCGCACCTGCGACTGGGCCCAGCCCGAGCCGACGGGGTCGACCCCGGACTCGTACGTGGTGCGTCCCACGGCGCCCGCCGCACGGGGCGCGAGGAGGCGGCGGACGACCATCGCGGCCGCGACGAGGAGCACGCCCGCGAGGACGACGGCCACGACCGCCAGGTAGCCCTCCATGGTCGGTCAGCCTAGCCGCGCTCCGCACCGGGGGGCGGACGCGACCCGACCCGGACCCGTGCGGCACCGGCGCGGGCGACGCCGGAGGGCGGACGCGACCCGACCCGGACCCGTGGGGCACCGGCGCGGGCGACGAGGGAGAGCAGACGCGACCGACCCGGACCCGTGGGGCGCCGGCGCGGGCGACGAGGGCGAGCAGACGCGACGACCCGTGCGGGTACCCACTCGGTGGCCGGACCGACGGTGGTCGCGCCACCGACGTCCAGATGCTCCCGCTCCTGAGCCACCGCCCCACCTCCCGGAGCACAGGGCCACGTGCTCCCGACGGTGAGCAGCGGAGCACGCACGGACCGCCACGCCCCACGTCTGGGAGCACCGGGCCATGTGCTCCCGTATCGGAGCAGGGGCTCGGCAGCCGGAGCATCCGGACGTCACGGTCAGCACCACGGACCGGCCCCCGCCCGCGGGCGCCGACGACGCAGGATGCCGGAGCGCGGGACAGAAGAAGGCAAGCCTCACCCGGGACGTACGATGGTGGCGGTGCGTCGGCCACCCGGCGCCCGTCCCCGACTCCCGACACCCACAGGGCAGGCAGTGAGCAGCAAGACCGTCCAGACCCTCGACCGCGTGGTCATCCGTTTCGCCGGTGACTCCGGCGACGGCATGCAGCTGACCGGCGACCGGTTCACGTCCGAGACCGCGGCCCTGGGCAACGACCTGTCGACCCTCCCCAACTTCCCGGCCGAGATCCGCGCCCCCCAGGGCACCCTCCCGGGCGTCTCCAGCTTCCAGCTGCACTTCGCCGACCACGACGTCCTCACCCCCGGCGACGCCCCCGACGTCCTCGTCGCGATGAACCCGGCCGCGCTCAAGGCCAACCTCACCGACCTCCCCCGCGGGGCCACGCTCATCGTCAACACCGACGAGTTCACCACCCGCAACCTCGGGAAGGTCGGCTACGCCGCCAACCCGCTCGAGGACGGCACCCTCGACTCCTGGCACGTCCACCCCGTCGCGCTCACCTCGATCACCGTCGAGGCCCTCGCCGAGTTCGGCGGGCTCACCCGCAAGGAGAAGGAGCGGGCGAAGAACATGTTCGCCCTCGGCCTCCTGTCGTGGATGTACACCCGCCCGACGACCGGCACCGAGTCCTTCCTCGTGCGCAAGTTCGGCGGCCACCCCGAGATCCTCGAGGCCAACCTCGCCGCCCTGCGGGCCGGGTGGAACTACGGCGAGACCACCGAGGACTTCGCGTCGTCCTACGTCGTCCAGCCCGCACCGATGCCGCCGGGCACCTACCGCAACGTCACGGGCAACACCGCGCTCGCCCTCGGCCTGGTGAGCGCCGCGCACCGCTCCGGCCGTCCGCTCGTGCTCGGCAGCTACCCCATCACCCCGGCGTCCGACATCCTCCACGCCCTCTCCGCGATGAAGCGGCACGGCGTGACGACGATCCAGGCCGAGGACGAGATCGCCGGCATCGGCATCGCCCTCGGGGCGGCCTACGGAGGCGCCATCGGGGTCACCACCACCTCCGGACCCGGCATCGCGCTGAAGTCCGAGACCATCGGCCTCGCCGTGTCCCTCGAGCTGCCCCTGCTCGTCATCGACATCCAGCGCGGCGGTCCGTCCACCGGCCTCCCCACCAAGACCGAGCAGGCCGACCTGCTCCAGGTGATGTTCGGGCGCAACGGCGAGTCGCCGGTGCCCGTCCTCGCCGCGCAGACCCCGGCCGACTGCTTCGACGCCGCGATGGACGCCGTCCGCATCGCGACGACCTACCGCACCCCCGTCGTGCTGCTCTCCGACGGCTACCTCGCCAACGGCTCCGAGCCCTGGTCGGTGCCGGCGGTCGACGACCTCCCGGCGCTCACCGTCACCCTCGCCGACGAGCCCAACGCCACCGACGCCGACGGCGAGCCCGTCTTCCGCCCGTACCTGCGCGACCCCGCCACCCTCGCCCGCCCCTGGGCGGTCCCGGGCACGCCGGGGCTCGAGCACCGGATCGGCGGCATCGAGAAGGCCGACGTCACCGGCGACATCAGCTACGACCCGGACAACCACGACCGGATGGTGCGGCTGCGCCAGGCCAAGGTCGACGGCGTCTGCGTGCCCGACCTCGAGGTCGACGACCCGACCGGCGACGCGAAGGTCCTCGTCCTCGGCTGGGGCTCGACGTACGGACCGATCGCGGCCGCCACCCGGGTGGTCCGCAACGCCGGCGCGCCGGTCGCCCGGGCCCACCTGCGCCACCTCAACCCGTTCCCGGCCAACCTCGGGGAGGTGCTGCGCCGGTACGACCGCGTCGTGCGTCCCGGAGATGAACACCGGCCAGCTCGCGCTGCTGCTGCGCGCGAAGTACCTCGTCGACGTCCGGTCCCACACCGCCGTGCGCGGCCTGCCCTTCACGACCGTCGAGCTCGCCGACGTCGTCTCGTCCACCCTCGAGGAGCTCCGGTGACGACCACCGACCTGGGGATGCCCGTCACCGGCCTGGCCCACGTGCCGCACCGCCCCGACGACGCCGCCCCGCTGACCAAGCGCGACTTCACCTCCGACCAGGAGGTGCGCTGGTGCCCCGGCTGCGGCGACTACGTCATCCTCGCGGCCGTGCAGTCCTTCCTCCCCGAGCTCGGGCTGCGCCGCGAGAACATCGTCTTCGTCTCCGGCATCGGCTGCTCCTCGCGCTTCCCGTACTACCTCGACACCTACGGGATGCACTCCATCCACGGGCGCGCCCCCGCCATCGCCACCGGGCTCGCGACCTCGCGCCCCGACCTGTCGGTGTGGGTCGTCACCGGCGACGGCGACGCCCTCTCGATCGGTGGAAACCACCTCATCCACGCGCTGCGCCGCAACGTCAACATGACGATCCTGTTGTTCAACAACCAGATCTACGGCCTCACCAAGGGCCAGTACTCGCCCACCTCCCGGCCCGGCACGGTGACGAAGTCGAGCCCCCTCGGGTCGGTCGACAGCCCGTTCAACCCCGTGTCGCTCGCCCTCGGCGCCGAGGCGACCTTCGTGGCCCGGGCCATGGAGTCCGACCGTGCCGAGCTCAAGGAGATCCTCAAGGCGGCCGCCGAGCACCGCGGCACCGCGCTCGTCGAGATCTACCAGAACTGCCCGATCTTCAACGACGGCGCCTTCGAGGTGCTCAAGGACCGCTCGCAGCAGGCCGCCCGCATCGTCCGGCTGCGCTCCGGCGAGGCCATCACCGTCGGCACCGACGACGACCGGAAGGTGCTCGTGCGACAGGGCTCCGGGGTCATGAAGTTCATCGACGAGGCGGCGGCCGAGACCGGCGAGAAGGGCGCCGTCGTCGTCCACGACCCCTCGCTCGACGACCCCTCGCAGGCGTTCCAGCTCTCCCGCCTCGACTCCCCCGAGATGACGCACGTGCCGATGGGCATCTTCCGGCAGGTCTCGCGACCCACGTACGACGACCTCGTCCGCGCCCAGGTCGACGGGGCCGTCGACAGCGCCGGCGGGCCGGCCACCGACGACGACCTCGCCGCCCTGCTCCGGGGCCGCGACACGTGGACCGTGGGGTGACCACACCCCCTCCGCCGAACCCTGATCCGCCGTCGAGCACAGCCCCCCCGGCGAGCACCGACGACGACGCCGAGGTCCGTCGCGGCACCGGGTACGGCTTCCTCGCCTACGGCATCTGGGGCCTGTTCCCGCTGTACTTCGCCGCGCTCGCCCCGGCCGGCGCCTTCGAGATCCTCGCCCACCGCATCCTGTGGACGCTCGCGGTCTGCGCGCTCGTCCTCCTCGTGCGGCGCGACGTCGGCTGGGTCCGCGGCGTCCTGGCCCGGCCCCGGCTGGTCGGCGGGATCACCCTGGCCGGGCTGCTCATCGCCGCCAACTGGACGGTCTACGTGCTCGCCGTGCTCACCGGCCGCACCTACGAGGCCGCCCTGGGGTACTTCCTCAACCCCATCGTCACGGTGGCGCTCGGCGTCCTCGTCCTCCGCGAGCGCCTGCGTCCGCTGCAGTGGGTGGCGGTCGCGGTCGGCGCGCTCGCGTCGGTGTGGCTCGCCGTGGCGGGCGGCGTCGTCCCGTGGATCCCTCTCGCGCTGGCGTTCTCGTTCGGGTTGTACGGCCTCGTCAAGAAGAAGGTCGGCGTGAGCCTGACGGCGATGCGCTCGCTCGCCGCCGAGACCACCGCCCTCGCTCCCGTCGCCGTCGTCGTCCTCCTCGTGCTGTCGGCCCGCGGGGCCACGACCTTCGCCGGGCACGGCGCGGGGCACACGACGCTGCTCGTCCTCTCGGGCGTCGTCACGGCCGGGCCGCTCCTCCTCTTCGCCGCGGCCGCGCGGCGCATCCCGCTCGTCACGGTCGGGCTCATCCAGTTCGTCACGCCCGTCCTCCAGCTGGTCGTCGGGGTGACGCTGCTCGGCGAGCACGTCTCCGGGCGGCTGTGGGTCGGGTTCGGCATCGTCTGGGTCGCCCTCGTCGTGCTGTCCTACGACTCGCTGCGGTTCGGCAGCTCCCGGCGCCGCCTGCGCCGGGAGGGCGCCCTCGCCTGACCCGCCGACCGCTGACCGCCGACCCGCCGACCCGGCCCTCCGCCCGCCCCTCGGGCAGGATGGGCCCGTGGACGACGAGGTCGAGGTGAGCGCGATGGCGATCAACGTGACCGTCCCGGAGCACCTGCAGTGGACCGACGTGCGCCGGGGCGAGGAGTTCACGCTCACCACCCTCAACGTCCGGATGCTGCCCGACGGCCGGCTGGCGGCGAAGGCCTACGGGCGACCGACCGCGGGCGGGCGCGGCGGCTACACCTCGTTCCGCGTCCCCGACGACCCGGCCGTCGTCGCGCTCGTCGACGCCGCCGCCACCCGGGCGGCCGACCTGTGGGCGGCGCACCGCGGCCTCGGCTGAGCACCGCGGCCCTCCGCACCTCCACCGTCGGCCGCTTCGCCGGCCGTTGTGGCCCCCTGGTGACCGCCGGACGCCCATCATGGGTCCCCATGGACTGGTACCTCGAGAGACCGGAGCAGCTGGGCGACCTGCGCCGGGAGATCGGCCACTACCTCGCCAGGCACGCGGTGCCGGACCGGGAAGCCGTCGAGGACGCCGAGCTCGTCGTCAGCGAGGCGGTCGGCAACGCCCTGCGCCACACCGCCGGACCGGTGTGGGTGTCACTGCGGTGGACCGAGGAGCACCCGACCCTCAGCGTCTACGACATCGGGACGGGCTCCCCGCAGGCCCGGCCGGCACCGTCGGTCGGGGCGGAGGACGGTGACGACCTGCCCGAGTCCGGCCGCGGCACGATGCTCATGCACCACCTCGCGCACGACGTCGTCGCCCGTCTGCGCCGGCGACGCGGGCAGGGTCGTCTCGATGCGCCTGACCGTCTCGCGCCGACCGACGCACAGCCTCGACCCGCCGTCGCGCGGCAGTGGGCTCCTGCCCGCCCTCGACGAGGCACGGCCGGACGGCGGCTTCGGCAAGGAGTCCTTCCTCCGGGCCCTCGTCGTCCAGCTGTCCCAGGCCATCGAGCACCACCACGGGCCCGACGCGGCCGAGGCCGCCGTGGCTCAGGTGGGGACCGACGTCGGCGGCCAGATGGAGGCCGAGTTCCGGCGGGCCGAGCAGGTCGTCGGCGCGCTGTCCCCCGAGGACCTCGGCCGCTGCTACGTCCGCCTCAAGCACGCCATCGACGGAGGGTTCAGCGTCCTCGAGGCCAACGCCCACCGCGTGGTCCTCGTGAACACCCACTGCCCGTTCGGTGACACCGTCCGCCAGGCCCCGGCCCTGTGCCGGATGACCTCGAGCGTCTTCGGCGGCATCGCGGCCCGCAACCACGAGGCGGGCGCCTCCGTCCTCCTCGAGGAGCGCATCGCCGTCGGCGACCCCGGGTGCCGCGTCGTGGTCTACCTCGGCGACCCGCCGGCCGACGTCGCGCCGTTCGCCCACCACTACCGCGCCCCGGCGGCCCGGGCAGGGGCCTGAGCACCTGCCCGGTGCCCGCCGGTCAGTCGCCGAGGAGGACGCGGACGTGGGCGTTCGTGAACAGCCGGCCGGGGTCGAGGCGCTCGCGCACCGCGCGGAACTCGTCGAAGCGGGGGTAGAGGGCCCGCAACCGGTCCGCCCCGAGGGTGTGCACCTTGCCCCAGTGCGGCCGGCCCTCGTGCTCGGCGACGACCGCCTCGAACGCGGCGAACAGCCGGGTCGGGTCCATCCGGTGGTACTGGTGCACCGCGACGTAGGCGTTGTCGCGCTCGTGGGCGGTCGAGAGCCACACGTCGTCGGCCCCGGTGAAGCGCACCTCCACCGGGAACGGCACGGGCTCGCCCGTGCGCTCGAACCACGCCCGGAGCTCGGTGAGGACCGGCACCACCGAGGCCCGCGGCACCGCGTACTCGGACTCGACGAAGCGGACCTCGCGCGAGGAGCAGAAGACCTTCCACGAGTCGTCGGCGAACTCTCGGGCACCGAGGGCGTTGGCGCTGACGCGGTTCACGCGGCGGACCACCCCCGGCGCCCGGGTCGAGAGCCGGTTGACCCCCTCGAAGACGCGGTTGGCGAGCAGGTCGTCGTCGAGCCGGGCCCGCCACCGCGGCAGGGGCCCCGGGCCCTCCCCCGGCGCGACGACGTCGTTGCGCTTCACGAGCACCCGGTCGGTGTGCGGGAACCAGTGCATGTCGACGTGGTCGTGGGCGTCGGCGAGGTCGTGGATGCGGGCCAGCACCTCGCTGAACGACTCCCCCGACTCGCGGGCGTGGAGCCGGAACGCGGGGACGCACTGGAGCTCGACCTCGACGACGACGCCCAGGGCGCCCAGCGCGACGCGCGCCGCCGCGAACACCTCCGGTTCCTCGTCAGCGGAGCAGCGCAGCACCGACCCGTCGGCCAGCACGAGGGCGAGGCCCACCACCGCGGCGGCGATGCCCTGCCGCCGCACCCCCGTGCCGTGGGTGCCGGTGGCGATCGCGCCACTGACCGTCTGGCGGTCGATGTCGCCGAGGTTGGGTAGCGCCAACCCGAGCGCCTGGAGGGCCGGGTTCAGCTCGTGCAGAGGCGTTCCCGCGGCGACGCGCACCCGTAGCCGCTCGCGGTCGACGCCGAGCACGCCGCGCAACCCGTCGACGCGCAGCAGCACGCCGTCGGTGGCGACGAGCGGGGTGAACGAGTGACCGGTGCCGGCGACCCGCAGCGTGAGGCCGCGCTCGCCCGCCGCCCGGACGGCGCCGACCACGCCGCCGACCGTCCCGACCTCGGTGACCACCGCCGGGTGGGCCGTGACGTTGCCGCCCCAGTTGCGCCAGGTCGTGCTCATCCGAGGTCCTCCGACGTCACCGTGGTGCGTGTCATCCCCAGTTCCTCCCCTCTCCCCGGTAGGTCGGCACGGAGTCGACGAGCCGGTCGCCGCGCACGAGGTGCAGGACGTCGAACCGCTCGAGCAGCTCGCCCGCCTTGGCGCCGCGCAGCCAGACGCGGTCGCCGAGCCGGAGCCGGTCGACGTCACCGGTCACGGGCGTCTGCACCTCGCCGGTGGCCTCGCTGCGCAGCAGGGACAGGCCACGGCGCACGGGTGACGGCACGCGCGACCACCCCGGTTCGCCGCTCGCGACGTACCCGCCGCCGAAGGCCGTGACGATGCCGCGGCCGGGGCGGCGCACGACCGGCACGGCGTAGGCCATCGCGGGGTGGGGCGTGAACGCGTCGTAGCCGTCGAAGAGGGTGGGAGCGTAGAGCCCGGAGCCGGCGGCGAGCTCGGTGACCGCGTCGTCGCCGCCGAAGGTGTGGAGGCTGCCGGTGCCTCCCCCGTTGACGAACCGCAGGTCGCACTCCGCACCGACCGCCGCGACGACCGCCGCCCGTCGCTCGGTGAGCTCGGCCACCGAGCGCCGCTTGAGCAGCCGCACCGCGGGTGAGTCGGGGAGCCCGGCGACCTGGGCGTCGTAGAACATCAGGCCCCGCACCTCGAGCCCCGCCCCGGAGGCCGCCCGGGCCACCGCGAGCGCCTCGGCCGGGGTGCGGGTCGGCGAGCGGCGCACCCCGAGGTGCGCCCGGCCCAGCCGTACCGACGCGTCGACGTCGACGGCCACCCCGACCCCGCGCACCCCGTCGCCGAGCACGTCGCGCAGGAAGCGGACGTGCTCGACCGAGTCGATGGTCACCGTCACCTCGCGGCGCAGCTCGTCGTCTCCGGCCACGTCCCGCAGCGCCGCCTCGTCGGCCGTCGGGTAGGCGACGTAGACGTCGTGCACGCCCTCCCGGACCAGCCAGGCCGCCTCCGCGACCGAGTAGCCCATGACGCCGGCGAACCCCGGCCGGGCGAGGACGTCCCGCAGCACCCACCGGCAGCGCAGCGACTTCGACGCCACCCGGATGGGACGCCCCGCGGCCCGGCGGACGAGGTCGGCGGCGTTGGCCTCGTAGGCGTCGAGGTCGAGGACGACGAGCGGCGCCGCCAGCCCGGACGTCGCGGCGTCCCACCGCGCGGTCACGGCGTCCGGCACGAAGCTCACCTCCCCGACCCTAGTGCGCCGCTCCCGCACGCCGCGGCGCGGATGCCTCGGACACCGGAACCTCCTGTCAGGCAAGGGGAACTTCGGGGTGCCCGAGCGGAGGTTCCGGCATCAGGCGAGAAAGTGGAGGTCAGCCGACGCGGGTGACGACGCCCGTGGCCAGGGCGTGCAGCGCGTCGCGGGCCTCGCTCGGCGGCAGCGGGGCGAGCACCTCCTGGGCGCGCGAGGCGACGGCGACGGCGTGCTCGCGCGCCCGCTCCATCGCCGGGTGCCCACGCAGCAGCCGCAGGGCCTCCTCGAGCCGGACGTCGTCGGTGAGGTCGCCGCGCAGCAGCTCCTGGAGCCGGGCGTCGGCGGGGTCCTCGGAGGCCAGCACGTGGAGCACCGGCAGGGTCCGCTTGCCCTCGCGCAGGTCGGTGCCGGGGGTCTTGCCGGTCTCGTCGGCGTCCGAGGCGATGTCGATGAGGTCGTCGGCCAGCTGGAAGGCCATGCCGAGCCGCTCGCCGTACTCGCGCATCGTCTCGACGGTGGCGTCGTCGCAGCCGGAGAACATCGCCCCGTACCGCGCGGCCGTCGCGATGAGGACGCCGGTCTTGTCCTCGAGCACGCCGAGGTAGTACTCGACGGGGTCCTCACCGGGCGGGCAGGGGCGGTCGTCGCGGATCTGCCCGGCGCACAGCCGGACGAAGGTCTGGGCCTGGATCTTCACCGCCGCCGGTCCGAGGTCGGCGACGATGTCGCTGGCCGTCCCGAAGAGGAGGTCGCCGACGAGGATGGCGGTCGAGTTGTCGTAGAGGGCGTTCGCGCTCGGCGCCCCGCGCCGCACGTCCGCCTCGTCCATGACGTCGTCGTGGTAGAGCGAGGCGAGGTGGGTCAGCTCGACACCGGCCGCCGCGGCGACGACGTCGTCGCTGACGCCCGAGCCGAGCTCGGAGGCGAGCAGCGTGAGCAGCGGCCGGAACCGCTTGCCGCCCGCCGTCGTGAGGTGCGCGCTGGCCGCGGCCACGAAGGGGTCGTCGTGGTCGACCCGCGCGGTGATGAGCTCCTCGACCCGCTCGAGCCCGGCCGCGAGCCGGGCCCGGAGCGCGTCACCGGCCCCGGGCAGCGCGAGGACCGACGGCGTGCCGCGGGTCGTCACCCCACCGGCCGTGCTCACAGGAGGAACTGGGAGGAGCTGCCGGCGAGCTGGAGGATCCAGGCCGGCGCGACCCCCGCGACGATGGTCACGACGACACCCAGGGTGATGGCGATCGTCGACGGGACCGACGGCTGGAGCGCGACGACGCCCTCGACCGGCTCGGTGAAGTACATGAGCACGATGAGCCGGACGTAGACGAAGGCGGTGACGGCCGAGGCGAGGACACCGACGACGACCATGACCACGCCGGCCGTCCCGGACTGCACGGCCGGGGCGAAGGTCGCGAACTTCGCCGTGAACCCCGAGGTGAGGGGGATGCCGGCGAAGGCGAGGAGGAGGAAGGCGAAGACGCCAGCGACGACCGGGTGGTGCCGGCCCAGGCCCGCCCACTGGGAGAGGTGCGAGGCCTCCGACCCGTCCTGGCGGACCATCGCCACCACCGCGAACGCGGCGATCGTCGTGGCCCCGTAGGCGACGAGGTAGAACATCACGCCCCCGATCGCGGCCTGGGAGAACGCGAGCACCCCGACGAGGATGAAGCCGGCGTGGGCCACCGAGGAGTAGGCGAGGAGGCGCTTGACGTCGGTCTGGGTCACCGACAGCACGGCGCCGACGACCATCGTGAGGATGGCGATGACGACGACCCCGATCTGCCAGTCCCAGCGGTCACCGCCGACGCCCACGTAGGTGAGCCGCAGGATGGCGCCGAAGGCGGCGAGCTTCGTGCACGCGGCCATGAAGCCGGTGACCGGGGTGGGCGCGCCCTGGTAGGCGTCCGGGGTCCACTGGTGGAACGGCACGGCACCGATCTTGAACAGCAGCCCGACGAGGGTGAGCACCACGCCCGGGAGGAGGAGGCCGTCGAGGTCGCCGGAGTTGGTCGAGATGGCCCGCGAGATCTCCTTGAGGTCCGAGGACCCCGCGTAGCCGAAGAGCAGCGCCGCGCCGAAGAGGAAGAAGGCGCTCGAGAACGCCCCGAGGAGGAAGTACTTCAGCGCCCCCTCCTGCGAGAGCAGCCGGCGGCGCCGGGCCAGGCCCGTCATGACGTAGAGCGGCAGGGACAGCACCTCGAGGCCCACGAAGAGCGTGATGAGGTCGTTGGCGCTGACGAAGACCATCATCCCGAGCACCGCGAAGAGGGTGAGCGGGAAGACCTCGGACGTGGCGTACCCGGCGCGGGTCGCGGCGTCCTCCTGGCTCGACCCGGGCGTCGAGGCGCCCATCGGCGTGAAGGCGTCGGAGCCGACGCCACCGAACCGCTCCGCCATGACGAGCACGCTGATGACCGACAGCCCGAGCAGCGCACCCTGGAGGAAGAGCGAGACACCGTCGATGGCGACCGAGCCGCCGAGGGTGATCGCCTGGTGCGTGCGGCTGCCGAGGACGAGCACGGCGAGGGCGGCGACGAGCACGCCGCAGGTGAGCCAGACCTGCACCCCGTGCCGCCGGGCGCGGGGGGCGAAGGCCTCGACGAGGACGCCGACGAGGGCGCCCGCGACGACGATGAGCATCGGCGCGACGGCGAGGTAGTCGACCGTCACGCTCTGGAAGGCGGCGTGGATCGCGGCGGGCATCACTTCGCACTCCCGGAGGCTTCGGTGGGGGCCGGGTCGGTGACGCCGACGATCTGCAGCGTCTTGGTCACGGCCGGGTTGACGAGGTCGAGCACCGGCTTCGGGTAGAAGCCGAGCAGCACGAACGAGACGATGATCGGTGCCACGACCCACCGCTCGCGCAGCGACAGGTCGCGCGGGACCGCCTCACCCTCGGCGAACGACGGCTTCGGGCCGGTCATCACCCGCTGGTACATGAGGAGGATGTAGAGGGCGGCGAGGACGATGCCGAGCGCGGCGATGACGGCCGCGACCTTGTAGCGCATGAAGGTGCCCTGGAGCACGAGGAACTCGGAGACGAAGCTCGAGAGCCCGGGCAGCGCGAGCGAGGACAGGCCGGCCACGAGGAAGGTGCCGGCGAGCACCGGGGTGACCCGCTGCCAGCCGCCGTAGTCGGGGATCCGCTTGCTGCCGTGCCGCGTGACGAGGAAGCCGGCGATGAGGAACAGGCCGGCCGTCGAGAAGCCGTGGTTGACCATGTAGAGCGTCGAGCCGGCACCGCCCACGCTCGTCAGGGCGAAGATGCCCAGGACGATGAAGCCGAAG
>CAVVYI010000017.1:0-30477 GCA_963752445.1 uncultured Actinomycetota bacterium
ACGTCGTCGCCGTCGACCCGCGCGTGCCCGTGCGCCGGGCGGTGCACCGCGCCGTGCTCGACGCGTCCCGCCCCGCGGCCCCGGAGGACGTCGAGGACCCCGGCGCGTCCGCTCCCCTCGCCCTGCTGTGGCTGCTGCCCGTCGGCACGCGCCCGGAGCCCGCGGCCCTGGGCCGGCTCGTCGACGCCTGGCGCCGCTCGCCGTCCACCGGGCTGCTCGGCCCCAAGCACGTCGACACCGACGCGCCGCACCGGCTGCGCGCGGTCTCGATCCGCACGACCCGCGGTGGTCGGCTGCTGGCCCGCCCGCTGCCCGGCGAGCCCGACCAGGGCCAGTACGACGCGCTGAGCGACGTCCTCGCCGTGCCGTTCGCCGGGTCGCTCGTCGAGACCGACCTCCTCCTGGGCCTGCGGGGGTGGGAGACGAGCTTCGGTGACGTCGGAGCCGACCTCGACCTCGGCTGGCGGGCCCAGCTGAGCGGCCGGCGCGTCGTCGTCGTGCCCTCCTCCCGGGTCCGCTCGGGGCCGGGGGTCGCCGTGGCCGGGGCCACCACCTCGGCCCGCCGCCGGTCCGCCCGCCGGGTCGCGCTCGCCCGCGCCCCGTGGTGGTGGGCGCCGTTCCTCGCCGTGTGGATCGCGGTGACCTCCGTCGTCGCCGCCGTCGGGCTCCTCCTCCTCAAGCGTCCCCGGAGCGCGTGGGCCGAGCTGAGCGCCCTCAGCTCGCTCGACCCGGTACGCGGGCTGCGGGCCCGGTGGCGCACGCGGCACCGCAGCGCCGTGCGCCGCCGCGACCTCGCCGCCGTCTTCGAGCCCCGCCGCGCCGTGCTCACCGGGTGGGGCGACGCGGTGCACCACGCCCTCGTGCCCCCGCAGCCGCCGATCGGCGACTCGGCGGCCGACCTCAACCCGAGGTCGTGGGTCGTCAAGGTCGCCCGGCACCCCGGTGTGGTCGCCGTCGTCGCCGCCCTCGCCGCCACGGTGGCGGCCGCGCGCACCCTCGGGCTCGACGTGCTGACCGGCCTGGGCTCCGGGCTCACCGGCGGCGAGCTGGTCGGCGCCCGGACCGACGCCGGCGCCCTGTGGCACGCCTGGCGCGACGGCTGGTCGGGCACCGGGCTCGGTGGCCCGGAGCAGGCCGGGCCGGCCACGGCGCTGCTCGCCGGCCCCGCGTGGCTCGTGGCCCACCTCCCGCTGGTGCCGACCCCGCCTCGCCGGGCGGCCTCGTCGTCGGCCTCGTCGTCCTCCTCGCGATGCCGCTGGCCGCCGTCGGCGCCTACCCCGCGCTGCGGGTCGTCACCGGCCGCCGCTGGCTGCGCTGCCTCGGCGCCGTCGCCTGGGCCACGAGCGCGCCCGGCCGCCGCGGCGGTCGCCCAGGGCCGGCTCGGCGCCGTCGTCGCCCTCGTCCTCCTGCCGGGCGGTCGCCGCCGGGCTGTGGCTCGTCGCCGCCCGCCGCTCGACCCCGACGAGCGCCTTCGCGACGGCCCTCGCCCTCACCGTCCTCGGGGCCTTCGCGCCCGTCCTCGCCGCGCTCGGCGCGCTGCTCGCGCTCGTCCTGGCCGTGCTCCGGCGCCGGGTGCGCGGCCCACGGGCTGGTCATCGCCCTCGTCCCCGCCGCTCTGCTCGCCCCGTGGGTCGCCCGGTCGGGGCCCGGTCGTGGCCCGCCGTCGTCGCCGGCTCCGGCCTCGCCCAGTGGGGCGGGGCCACCCCCTCGCCGTGGCGCATCGCGCTGCTCGACCCGGCGGGGCCGGTGCGCCCCCGTGGCTGGACCGCGCTGCCGCTCGTCGCGGCGGGGTGCTCGGCCTCGCGGCCGGTCGCCGGTGGCGTGGGCGCGGCGGCGGCGCTCGCCGGCTCCTCCCGCTCCTCCGGTCCCAGCGCTCGGCGCCCCCCGGGTCCGGCTCGGCACCGTGCCCGCCGGCGTCGAGGGCGCGGGCGAGACGGTCACCCCTGGGCCGGCACCCTGCTCCTGCCCGGTCGTCCTCGTCCTCGTCCTCGCCCTCGTCCGCGGCCTCGACGCCCTCCCCGTCCGCGGGCCGCGCGGCGCCGGCGGCTCGGCCGCGCGGGCCGGCCTCGGCGCCGGGGTCGCCGGGGTGGCCGTCTGGCCCCGGCGGGCGTCGCCGTCGGAGGGCTCGGCCGCACTCCTCGCGCCGTGGCACGACCCGCGTCCCGCGGTCGCCGTCGACCAGGCCGAGGGCGCCTTCGCCACCCGCTCGCTCTTCGTCCTGCCGGGCGAGCGGGGTGCGGCCTACCGGTTCGTCGGGCGCGAGGACGCGACGCTCGTGCGCAGCCTCCCCGGCCCGGCCGGTGCGGACGCCGCGGTCGCCGGGCCAGGTCACCGACCTGCTGGGCGCGGTCCCCGGCAGCGACCGGCTCGTCGCCGGCGCCGGCCGCCGACCTGCTCGCCGTCGGGGGCGAGCAGGTGCCCGAGGTGATGCGACGCCTCGACGCCACGAGCGGGCTGCAGCGCATCTCGCCCGCGCGCGGGCTGGCAGCTGTGGCGCCTCGGCCCGCTCCGCGCCCGACCACGGAGTCCCTCGTGGCCTCGCCCCGGCTGCGGATGGAGACCCCGGAGGAGACCCGGCTCGTCGTCACCACCGGCGGCGCACGGCGGCGACGACGACCCGATCGACGCCCCGGGGCAGCCGCCTCGTCGTCGCCGAGCCGCCCGGGTGGGCCGCCCACGCCGTCGTCGAGGTCGACTAGCGGGTGCTGCGCCCCCGTGGCCGACGCCGCCTCGCCCACCTACGAGCTGCCCGCCGGGCCCGGAGTGCTGACCATCACCCTCACCGACCCGCAGCGCTGGTGGCACCTCGGCCAGCTGCTCTCGCTCGCCGTGCTGGCCTTCCTCGCGGTGCCCTTCGGGCGTCGCGAGACCCGGGTGGCGGCCCGATGAGCCGCCTCGCCCGGCTCGCGCCTCCGGCCGGCTCCCCGGGGCGACCCGGGTCGTCGTGGCCGCCGGCGCCGTCGGCGCCCTCGTCTGGGTCGCCGCGACGCACGCCGAGACCCTCGACCTCGCCGCCGCCAGCGGCGTCCCCCCGGCGCCGGTGGCCCCGACCAGCCTCGCCACGAGCATCGACGCCATGTGCCCGGGAACGAGCTCACCGGCATCGAGGGCGTCGACGACGTCACGGTCGCCGGTCGGGTCGCCGCGGTCAGCGGGCCCGCCGACCTCCTGCCGGTGCCGGCCACGGGCCCGGGCCGGGCGACCCTCGGCGCCGGCTCCGCGACCCTCGCCAGCTGGAGGGCCGTCCCGCGGCCGGCGACGGCGGACCTGCCGCGCAGCGGGCCGGTGTCGCTGCGGGCGACGGGCGTCCTCGCCCCCGCCCTCGCCGGCGCCCAGGAGTGGTCGAGCGCCACGCCAAGGACCTGCGCGGGCTCGTCACGACGCCCTGCCTCCGGCCGCCACCGACCTGTGGCTCCTCGGTGGCGGGAGCGGGTGCCGGGCGCCAGGAGCGACTCGTCCTCGCCAACCCCGGCGGCAACCCGGTGACCGCTGACGTCACCGTGCACGGCGCCGCCGGGCCGGTCGGCAGCCCGCCGCGGACGCAGACCGTGCCGCCCGGTGGCCGCGCCACCCTGCTCCTCGACGCCCTCGCCGGCGACGAGGCGACGCCGGCGGTCCACGTCGTCGCCGACGGCGGCGGGCTCACGGCGACCCTCACCGACACCTGGGTCGACGGCAGCACTCCGCGGGGCGCCGAGACCGTCGTGCCCGGCCGCCGACCCCTCCACGGTGCAGGTCGTCCCGGCGGCGGTGCTCGGTGGCCGGGCCACCCTGCGGGTGCTGGCCCCGGGCGTCGGGGAGGCGGTGACCAGCGTGACCCTCCTCGACCGCTCCGGCCCGGTCGCCACGACGGCCGACACCGTGCTCACCGTCCCGGCCGAGGGCGGTCGGCGAGCTGGCCCTCCCGGCGGTGCCGCGCCGGCACCTACTCCGTCGTCGTGCGCTCCGACGTGCCCGTGGCCGCGGCCGTCCTCACCGACGTCGGCGACGGCAAGCGGCCCCGGCGACATCGGCTGGGCCGTCTCCGCCCCGATCGTCGGCGAGGTCGGCGGTGCGGCCCTCCCGGCCACCCCGGCGTCGCCCGCACGCTGCACCTCGTGAGCACCGGCGGCGCGCGACGGCCGAGGTCACCGTCGTCGTCGAGGGCGAGGCGCGCACCCGCACCGTCAGCCTGCTGTCCGAGCGCTCCGCCGACGTCGACCTCGCCGGCGGCTCGGCGGTGTGGGTCGAGCGCACCGGCGGGTCCGGTGCGCTGCGCGGGGGTATCGTCGCGACCTCCGGCACGGGCACCGCCGCCCTGCTCTCCGAGGTGCCGCTCGAGCCGGTGGCCGTCACCTCACCGGTGAGCCGGGCCTTCCCGCTGCCCTGAGCGCGCCGGCCGCGGCCGTCCGGCCCGGGTGGTCAGCCGTCCGGGTCGAGGTCGGGGTCGAGCTCGCGGGCCGGGACCCCGAGCAGCGCCGCCACCTGCTCGGTGACGACCTCGCGGACGATGTCGGCGAGGTCCTGCTCGTCGTGGGCGCGGGCCTCGACCGGTCGCCGGTAGACGACGACCCGGTCGGTGCGCGAGCGCCGTCGCGCGCAGCAGCCGGCCGAGCGGCGCGACCTGCTCCTCCCACGGCGCCGGGTCGGTGGGCGGCACGTCCTGCACCGCGAACTCGGTGCCCGCGTACCGCGACCCGAGGTGCGGGCGGAGGCGGTCGGCGGCGTCGAGGACGAGGTCGTCGAAGCGCTCCCGGCGGGTGGCCATCACCGGGACGGCCGGCCAGGCCAGGGGGCCGCGGGGGCCCCGGCCGTGGCGGTCGCGGCGAGAGGCGGTCACGGCCCCGATGCTACGGCGTGCCTCCGGCGGGGGACCGGGACCGCCACCTAGAGTCGCGGTGTGAACCTGTCGCGGAAGTGCACGAAGACCGGGCTGCCGCCAGCCGGCGGTCGCGACGCTCACCTACGCCTACTCCGACCGCGCCGCCGTCCTCGGGCCGCTGGCGACCTACGCGGAGCCGCACACGTACGACCTGTGCGCCGAGCACGCGACCCGGCTCACCGCGCCCCGCGGCTGGGAGGTCGTCCGCCTCGCGACGGAGTACCCGGAGCCGGAGCCGAGCCCGACGACCTGCTCGCCCTGGCCGACGCGGTCCGCGAGGCCGGCCGCCCGCGCACCGCGCGAGGCGCCGCCGGCCCCCGAGCCGCCGACGCGACGAGGTGCTCGCCGCGGCCACCTGCGGGTCCTGCGGGGCAGCGCCGAGGCCTGAGCCGGCCGCGGGCCCACTCCGGTCCCCGACACTCGGTCCACCGTTCGGCCGATGCCTCCCTGCCGCGACGGCCGTGCGCGCGCGAGCCGACGCCCCTACCGTCGGCTACGCCCACCATCGTCACGCAGGGAAAGGGGTCGCCGTGCACCGGCCGCGCCTCCGCCTCGTCCCGCCTCCGGGCGGCCTCCCCTGCCCGCCGTCCGCGACGAGCGCGGCGCCGTCGCCCTCGAGGCGGCCGTCGTCTTCCTCTTCCTCTTCTTCATCCTCGCCGGGGTCGTCGACATCTCGATGTTCTTCAAGGACACCTACTCGGTCTCCACGCGGCCCGGGCCGGTGCGCGCACCGCCTCGGCCGACCCCATGGCCTCCAACTTCGCCCGGAACGCCGCCGGCCAGGTCGCCGGCGCGATCACCGACCTCGACTGGACGCCGCGTCGTCGACATCTGGGTCTACAAGGCCGACCCCGACACGGGCAACACGATGCCGGCAACACCTGCGCGGTGCAAGTGCGTGCGCTTCACGATGACCGGGCCGGGCACGACGAGCCTCGGCGCCGGGGCCTGGGTCGCTGCGCAACGCCTGCATCAGCCCCACCGATCGACGTCGACAGCGTCGGGGTCCAGGTCCGGTACCGGCACAAGGCGACGGTGATGTTCGGTGACAACGCGGTGATCAGCGAGCGCATGACGATGCGCCTCGAGCAGATCCCGACGACCCAGCCGTGCGTGTCGCTGTGATGGGCCGGATGCGCCGCCGCGAGCGCGGGGCAGCGGCGGTCGAGGCGGCCATCGTCACCCCGATGTTCATCCTCCTCATCGTCGGCATCCTCGAGTTCGGGATGTTCTTCAAGGACTACCTCTCGGTCTCGAGCGCCGTCCGCGCCGGCGTCCGCACCGCCTCGGCCGAGCCCCGGATGAGCTCGTACGCCCAGGACGCCGCGAACAGCGTCGGCCGCCGAGGGCGCCGCCTTCGCCCGCGGCGACATCCAGGAGATGTGGGTCTACAAGGCCAACGACACCGACAAGTTCCCCGCCGGCGGCAGCAGCTTCGCGCAGCTGCACGACGTGCGTGAAGTTCAGGTGGAACGGCACCGCGTTCGCCCCCATCTACTCGAACTGGGCCGCCGTCGACCCAGCAGGCGTGCTCCGCCGGGCCGCATGGACCGGGTCGGGGTCTACGTCAAGTTCCGGCACAACGCCTTCACCCACCTCGTCTTCAATTCCATCACCATCGAGGAGTCGACCGTGATGCGGTTCGAGCCCAAGCCCACGACCCAGGGGTGCCAGTCGTGATGCGGACCCCCGTCGCCGCCGGACCACGCGACGAGCGCGGCTACGTGGCCGTCGTCTCCGGCCTGCTGCTCATCGTCCTGCTCGGCTTCTCGGCCTTCGCCGTCGACGTCGGCCACTGGTACCTCGAGGGCCAGCGCGCCCAGCGGGCCGCCGACGCGGCCGCCCTCGCCGGCGTCACCAAGCTGCCGGGTGACCGCCCGGCGGCCTACGACATGGCCCGCCAGTACGCCACCGGCAACGGGTTCACCAACGGCACGGGCACCATCGTCGCGCCGTCGCTCGCCGGCGGGTCGACCCGCCTGCGGGTCGACGTGAGCACGACGGTGAAGAACATCTTCGGCGGCCTCATCGGCGTGCCGTCGACCAGCGTGTCGCGCCACGCCATCGCCGAGTACGCGGGCCCGGTGCCGCTGGGCAGCCCCTGCAACCGGTTCGGGGACGACCCGGAGGCCGGGAGCACGGCGAGCAGCAACTGCGACAACACCGGTGCCTTCTGGGCCAACATCGGCAGCCCGGCCTCGAACAAGCAGAGCGGTGACGCGTTCCAGAACGACACGTGCACGGCGGCGACGTCCGACGGCTGCACCGGCAACGTCAACACCGACTACGACCCCGAGGGCCACGTCTACACGATCACCGTGCGCAACACCGTCAAGAACCTCACGATCGAGGCCTTCGACCCCGCCTTCGTCGCCGTCGGCGACTACTGCACGCTCAGCGCGGCCAAGCTCTCGACGGCCAAGAACCTCCCGTACCCCGCCGCGGCCGTCGTCAGCAACCCCTCGGCACGCGCTACGTCGACGGCACGACTCGTCGTGGTGCACCGGCGACAGCCCTTCACGACCAACGCCGCCGTCGACACCGAGTTCATCCTCAAGGGCCCGGCCGGCAACCCGTGGGAGCCGACGGCCTGGCCGACGCTCGTCGGGGTCCTGCGCGCCGAAGACGTTCCAGGGGTACTACGGGGACCTCAGCAAGGTCCTCGACAAGCGCACCAGCCAGTACGCCGCCCGGCCCGACGTCGCGGCCAACTTCCGCCGGTGGGTCCAGCTGTGCAAGATCCCCGGGCACACGCAGCCGGGCACCTACGCCCTGCAGATCCACACCAACGGCCTGGGCGCCGACGCCGAGGGCGGCCACAACCGCTTCTCGCTGCGGGCCTACGGGACGAACAGCGCGGACAAGAACAACATCTCCATCGCCGGGTTCTCGAAGATGGTCATGTACGGCAACACCCCGAACGGCACGTCGAAGTTCTTCCTCGCCCGCGTCCCGAGCAACTCCAACGGGCAGTTCCTCAACGTCAACCTCTACGACATCGGTGACGGCGCCACCTCGGGCAGCACCATCTCGGTGATCCCGCCGTCGGAGTCGGGCGGCTCGTTCACCGGCTGCACCGGCAAGGGCCGCGTCAACGGCTCCCTGCCCAACTGCCAGATCTCGGTGAGCAGCACCTACAACGGGCGATGGCAGACCATCACCGTCCCCATCCCGGCGAGCTACTCGTGCAACGACTCCTCGCCCACCGGCTGCTGGGTGCGCCTGGAGTTCTACTACGGCCCGAGCTCCGGTCCGGCCGACACGACGTCGTGGACGGCCTCGCTGGACGGTGACCCGATCCGCCTCGTGCAGTGACCTCGGGGCGGTCGGGGTCCCGCTGCCGGCTCGCGTAGGCTCGGGCGGCGTGACCCACCGATCCCTCACCGACGTCGTCAAGGCCTACGACGTCCGCGGCATCGTCCCCGACCAGCTCGACGCCGAGGTGGCGCGGGCGCTCGGCGCGGCCTTCGCCGACGTCGTCCTCATCCCCGAGGACGCTCCGGCCTGCGTCATCGGCCACGACATGCGCGAGTCCGGGCCGGCCCTCGCCGAGGCCTTCGGCTACGGCGTGCGCAGCCGCGGGCACGACGTCACCGTCATCGGGCTGTGCAGCACCGACGGCCTCTACTACGCGAGCGGCGACCTCGGGCTGCCGGGCGCCATGTTCACGGCGAGCCACAACCCGGCCGAGTACAACGGCATCAAGCTGTGCCGCGGCCGGGGCCCGCCCGGTGGGGCAGGACAGCGGCCTCGCCGAGGTGCGCGAGCTCGCGGAGCGGATCCTCGCCGGCGAGGTCTCCGACCCCGACGTGCCGGCCGGTCACCACATGGACCGCGACCTGCTCGCCGACTACGCCGCGTTCCTGCGCGGCCTCGTCGACCTCTCGCAGATCCGCCCGCTGCGGGTCGTCGTCGACGCCGGCAACGGCATGGGCGGCCTCACCGTGCCGGCCGTCCTCGAGGACGCCGCCGGCCTGGCCGCCGCTCCCGCTCACCGTCGAGCCCCTCTACTTCGAGCTCGACGGCACCTTCCCCAACCACGAGGCCAACCCCCTGGAACCGGAGAACCTGCGCGACCTGCAGGCCGCGGTCCGCGCCCACGGGGCCGACATCGGGCTGGCCTTCGACGGTGACGCCGACCGCTGCTTCGTCGTCGACGAGCGGGGTGAGCCGGTGAGCCCGAGCGCGATCACCGCCCTCATCGCCCGCCGCGAGGTCGCCCGCGCGGTGGCGGAGGGCGCCGACGCCGCCGACGTCGCGGTCGTCCACAACGTCATCACGTCGGCCCAGGTGCCCGAGGTCATCGCCGCCACCGGGGCACGGGCGGTGCGCACCCGGGTCGGGCACTCGTTCATCAAGGGTGAGATGGCCCGGCACGGGGCCGTGTTCGGCGGCGAGCACAGCGCCCACTACTACTTCCGCGACTTCTGGTTCGCCGACACCGGCATGCTCGCCGCGCTGCACGTCCTCGCGGCGCTCGGCGAGCAGGAGGCCCCGCTCAGCGTGCTGATGGCCGACCTAGCCGCTACAGGGCCTCGGGAGAGGTCAACTCGACGCGTGGCCGACGCCGACGCGGCCACCGACGCAGGTGCTGGCGTGGGCGGAGCCCCAGGGCGTCACCGTCGACCGGCTCGACGGGCTGACCCTCGTGCACGAGGGCGGCGACGGCGACGCGATGTGGTGGCTCAACCTGCGCGCCTCGAACACCGAGCCGCTGCTGCGGCTCAACGTCGAGGCGGCGGACGACGGCGACGATGGCCCGGGTCCGCGACGCCGTCCTCGGGCTGGTGCGGGCCGGCTGACCGACCGGGCAGCGCTCCCCGAGTCGGCGGGGGTGTGCGAGGATCAGCGGTGGCCCAGTACCCGTCGGAGAGGACCCCATGAGCGACCCGGTCGCCCCCGGTACGCACCTCGAGCCGTGGCTTCGCGAGATCCTGCGCTGCCCGGCCTGCCGCAGCGAGCTGCGCGACGCCACCGGCCCGACCGGGCCCGAGCTCGTGTGCACCGACGCCGCCTGCGGCCTCGCCTACCGCGTCGACGAGGGCGTCCCGGTGCTCCTCGTCGACGAGGCCCGCCGCCCGGCCTGACCGGGGGCACCACGATGGCCTGGGTCGACGAGCGGAGGCTGGACGACCCGTCCGCCCTCGCCGCCCTCGACACCCGCGACGCGTTGCGCTCGCTGGCATCGGCCGGTGCCCAGGTCCGCCGGGCCGTCGTCGCGGCCGAGGAGGCGGGGGTCCACCGGGTCGCCGGCGGAGAGCGGCCGCGGTCGGTCCTCGTTGCCGCCCTCGGGGGGTCGGCGGTCGTCGGTGACGTCCTCGACCTGCTCGCCGAGCCCGGCTCGCCGGTCCCCGTCGCCGCCCGCCGCGACGCCCCCCTGCCCGGCTGGGTCGGGCCCCTCGACCTCGTCATCGCCGTCTCGCAGTCCGGTCGGGCCGCCGGGCCGCTCGCCCTCGCGGCCGAGGCGGCCCGCCGCGGGGCCGCGCTGCTCACCGTCGGGGCGGCCGACTCGCCCCTGGCCGAGGTCGCGGCCCGGGCCCGCGGCGTGCACGTCGACGTCGCCCTGCCCCGCGCCCGTCCTCGCGGACGGCCCTGTGGTCCCTGCTCACCCCCGTGCTCCTCGCCGCCGACGCGCTCGGGCTCGCGTCGTGCCCGTCCGACGTCCTCGAGGGCGTCGCCGGCGTCCTCGACGCCGTCGCGGAGGAGTGCCGCCCCTCGTCGGAGGCCTTCGTCAACCCGGCCAAGGTGCTCGCCACGGGGCTCGACGGCACGGTGCCGGTGGTCCTCGGTGACGGCGCGCTCACCGGCGTCGCCGCCTGTCGGGCGGCCCAGATGCTCTCGCGCACCGCGCGGGTGCCCGCGACGCACGGCTCCCTGCCCGACGCGGCCGGCTCGGTCGTGGCGACCCTCGACGGACCGTTCGGCAGCGGTCTCGGGGCCGCGCCCACCGGGGGCAGCGACATCTTCGCCGACCCGTACCTCGACGGCCCGTCGGTCCCGCGGCTCGGCCTGCTCGCCCTGCGCGACCCCGCGCTGGCGACCGGCCGACGCCGGCCTGGCCGAGGCCGTGCTCGCCTCGGCCCGTGAGTCCGGTGTGGTCGTCCTCGAGCAGGAGGCCCGCGCCGGCCACCCGGTCGAGCGGCTGGCCTCCCTCATCGGGCTCACCGACTTCGCCGCCACCTACCTCGCCCTGGGCCTCGGGTTCGACCCGTCGGTGTCGCGGCACGTCACCGACCTGCGCGACCGCACGCGCTGACCCGCGCGGCGTGGTTTCTCCGGAGTCCGGGGCGGGTGGGCCGGTCGGTCGCCTAGGGTTCGGTGGCCAGCCAGCAGACACGGCCCGAGGGGGCGAACCGGCATGTCGCACACGCCGCCCGGACCCCGGTCGCCGCGAGCGGGGCCCCTCGTCGTCGCCGGCCTGAGCGTCGCCGCCGTGGGCCTGACGGCGGTCACGGCGTTCCGGGGCCTGGACTTCTGGGACGAGTCGTACTGGCTGCTCCTCGTCGACCGGCCGGACGCCTCCCGCGCCGCCGGAGAGGTCTTCCTCGGCCAGTTCCTCCTGCACCCGGTGTTCGTCGGCCTGGGACGTGACGTCGGCCTGCTCCGGCTGTCGGCGTCCTCCTCCTCGTGCTCACGGCCGTCGGCGCGACGCGCGCCGTCGTCGCGGGGCTACGGGCGCAGGGCGTGAGCTGCCCCGGCGTGGGCGCGCACGGCCCCGGCTCGTCGTGGCGGCGTCGACGATGACGGCGTTCGTCGGGGCGGGGCGCGGCCCCAGCTACCGCGTCGTCGTCGTCGTGGCGCTGCTGCTGGCCGTGTGGGCGCTGGCCCGCTTCTGGGCGGCGGCCCGCCCCGCCTGGGGCGCCCTGCTCGGCGCGGCGGGCGTGCTCGCCTTCACCGGGCGGCCGACCTCCGCGGCGTCGCCTCGCGGCGCTCGTCGCCCTGGCCCTGCCGCGGCTCGGGACCCGTCGCGACGGTCGTGCGCGCCGTCGGCTGGGCCGCGCCGGGGCCTGGTCGCCGCGACCGGCGTGCTCGCCCTCGCCGGGATGACCCCCGCGGTGGCCGTCGGGTACCTCGCAGGCGGCGCGTCGACCGAGTCGCCGGCGGCTCACCACTCCTCGTGGGCCGCGATGCTCGGGCTCGTCCCCGTGCCGGTCGCGCGTCCTCGGCCTGCTCGGGCCCCTCTGTCCTCCCGGTGCTCCTCGCCGTCCACGACGCGCGGCGCAACGCCGGTCGCGGTGGCCGACCCCGGCCCAGCTCCTCGTCGGGCTCGCGGCGCCGGTGGGGGTGGCCGGCGCTCGGGGTGTGGCTGCTCCGCTCAGGGGTACGGCGCGCAGGTCCGCCAGCTGCTCCTCCTCTGGCTCCTCGCGGGGGCGGCCGCGCTCGTCCGGTCGCGGGCGCGGAGGGCGCACGTCGCGCGGGGCGACGGCGATGGTGCTCACCCTCCTCGCCTGCCCGTACGTCGCCACCGTCGGGACGAACACGAACTTCACGCCGACGATGACCCAGGCCGCGGTCTTCTGGGCGCTCGCGCTCGTCACGTCGGTTCCCCTCGTGGCCCGCACCCGGCCGCGTGCGGCCCGTCTGGTCCTGCCCGTCGGCCTCCTCGTCGTGTCGACCACCCTCGTCGCGGAGGTCGTGTGGTTCGCCGACGTCCTCGAGGGCCGGGGCGTGCGGGAGGGCTCGGTGGTCACGCCGGTGCTCGGCGGCCACCTCGCGGTCGAGCCCGACACCGCGACCGTGCTCACCGGCCTCGAGGCGGTGTCCGCGCGGTACTCGCTCACCGACCGTCCCGCCGTGGACCTCACGGGCTACGGCGCCGGCTACCAGCTCGCCCTCGGAACCCGGCCGCTCGGGCGGGCCTCGTTCTTCGGGGCGTTCGCCGGTGTCGAGCGCGGGGCGGCCCGGGCGCTGGCCCACGAGACGTGCCGTGACCGGGCCGACGCCGTCGTGCTGTACGCGCCGGACAACCCGCTCGACGTGAGCGGCGCCCTCGACTCCTGGGGGGTCGACCTCGCCACCGACTACGAGGTCGTCCTGCAGTTCCACCCGACGCACGGCGAGGCGCGGGTGCAGCGGCAGACGGTGGAGGTGCTCCTCCCGGGCCCGCGCGTCGCCGCCGCGCTCGGCTGCCCGGACGCCGCGGCCGCGGCCGGCTGAGTCAGGTCAGCGGCTGGGCCAGGTCCAGCCGCTCTGCGCCGGGCAGTCCGAGGAGGTCCTCGCCCGTGCACAGCACCTTGCTGCGGCGCAGCCCGCTGCCGACGACGACCTCGCCCGCGGCCACCACGGCCTCGTCGACGAGCACGGGCCAGCCCTCCGGGAGGCCGATCGGGGTGATGCCGCCGTACTCCATGCCGGTGCGGCCGACGGCGTCGTCCATCGGCGGCGAACGAGATCTTGCGGACGTCGAGGTGGCGCCGGACCACGCCGTTGACGTCGGCCCGGTGCGTGGCCAGCACCATGACGGCGGCGTACGTCGTCACCCCGCCGCGCCGACCGGCGACGACCACGCAGTTGGCGCTCGCGCCGAGCGCGACGTCGTGGGCGGCGCAGAGCGCGGCCGTGTCGGCGAGGTCGGGGTCGATCGGGGCGACGAGCGCCCCGGGGACGTGGGGAGGGCCGCGGCCACCGGCGCCGCGAGCAGCTCGGGGTGCTCGGGGCGGGGTCCAGTCGAGGGTTCCGCGGGAGGTCGGCATGCTCCGACGCTAGCGCGGCCGGATCGGCCGGTACCCACCGGAGGGTGCGGCCGCGGGCCGGGCGACCGCGCGTCCCCGAGGTGCCTAGGATCGGGGATGGCAGCGGACGGCGAGGAAGCGCGCGGCACGGCGGCGGGAACACCGCCATCATCGCGGCCCTGCTCGCCAACCTCGGGGTGGCGGTCACGAAGTTCGTCGCCTTCCTGCTCACCGGGTTCTCCTCGATGCTCGCCGAGGCCATCCACTCCTCGCCGACACCGGCAACCAGATCCTCCTGCTCGTCGGCAGCCGCCGGGCCCGCCGCTCGGCCGACCTCGAGCACCCCTTCGGCTTCGGCCAGCAGCGCTACGTCTACTCCTTCGTCGTCGCGATCATGCTCTTCGTGCTCGGCGGGCTCTTCGCGCTCTACGAGTCGTACGAGAAGGTCCGCGAGGCGCTGGGGGAGGACCATACGACCCCTTCGCCTCCCGCTGGTGGTGGGTGCCGCTGGCCGTGCTCGTCGTGGCCATGGTGCTCGAGGGCTCGAGCCTGCGGACCGCGGTCCGTGAGTCGAACCGGACCCGCCGCGGGCGCTCGTGGCTGCGCTTCGTGCGCTCGACCAAGTCGCCGGAGCTGCCGGTCGTGCTGCTCGAGGACTTCGCCGCCCTCATCGGGCTCGCGCTCGCCCTCACCGGCGTCGGCCTCACCCTCGTCACCGCGAACCCGGTGTGGGACGGGCTCGGCTCCGGGGCCATCGGTGCTGCTCCTCGTCGGCGTCGCGGCCTTCCTCGCCGTCGAGATGGGCTCGCTCCTCGTCGGGGAGGCGGCCTCCGCGCCGACCCGCCGTCGCATCCTCGAGGCCCTGGAGTCACCCGAGGTCGTCGACCGCGTCATCAACAGCCGCACGATGCACCTCGGGCCCGACGAGGTGCTCGTCGCGGCCAAGCTCGCGGTGGGGCGCCACCGACAGCGCCGCCGAGGTCACCGCGGCCATCAACGAGGCCGAGCGCGCCGCCCGCGAGGCCGCACCCGAGCTGCGCCTGGTCATCTACCTCGAACCCGACCTCGACGAGTCGCCCGGAGCCCCGAGCGTCGACGGCCCGGGAACCCACGCCGACCCGCTCGAGTCGGCCGTCGAGGACGCCTCCCGCGGCTGAGCCGTTGTCGAGGGTGCCCGCGACGGACTGGGGCCGCCGGCCCGTCCTGCGGTAAACTCGGGCCTGCATGTCCGGCTTGGGTGATGACCCTCGCACTGCGCGGCCCAGAAGGGCGACGCCGGTCAACACGAACGCACGACCTCTCCAAGGAGCTCACGCATGCCCGTTGACCACAAGGTCCGCGACCTCGCACTCGCCGAGTCCGGTCGCCACCAGATCCGCCTCGCCGAGCACGAGATGCCCGGCCTGATGTCCCTGCGCGCCGAGTACGGCGACGCCCAGCCCCTCGCGGGCGCCCGCATCGCCGGCTCGCTGCACATGACCGTGCAGACCGCCGTCCTCATCGAGACGCTCACCGCGCTCGGCGCCGAGGTCCGCTGGGCCTCCTGCAACATCTACTCCACCCAGGACGAGGCCGCCGCGGCCGTCGTCGTGGGCCCGCACGGCACCCCCGAGGACCCCCAGGGCGTCCCGGTCTTCGCCTGGAAGGGCGAGACCCTCGCGGAGTACTGGGACTGCACCGAGCAGATCCTCACCTGGCCCGGCGGCGCCGGGGCGAACATGATCCTCGACGACGGCGGCGACGCCACGATGCTCGTCCACAAGGGCAAGGAGTGGGAGGCCGCCGGCCAGGTGCCGCCCACCGACGAGGACGACACCGAGGAGTTCGGCGTCTTCAAGGCGCTCGTGCGCCGCACGATGGAGCAGGACCCGCAGAAGTGGACGACCGTGGCCGCCGAGATCAAGGGCGTCACCGAGGAGACCACGACCGGCGTCCACCGCCTCTACCAGCTGGCCGAGGCCGGCGAGCTGCTCTTCCCGGCGATCAACGTCAACGACTCGGTCACCAAGAGCAAGTTCGACAACAAGTACGGCTGCCGCCACTCGCTCATCGACGGCCTCAACCGGGCCACCGACGTCCTCATCGGCGGCAAGGTCGCGATCGTCGCGGGCTACGGCGACGTCGGCAAGGGCTGCGCCGAGTCGCTGCGCGGCCAGGGCGCCCGGGTCATCGTCACCGAGATCGACCCGACTGCGCCCTCCAGGCGGCCATGGACGGCTACCAGGTCGCCCGGCTCGACTCGGTCGTCGACCAGGCCGACATCCTCGTCACCTCCACCGGCTGCTTCAACGTCGTCACCGCCGAGCAGATGCAGCGGATGAAGAACAAGGCGATCCTCGCCAACATCGGGCACTTCGACAACGAGCTCGACATGGCCGGTTTGGCCAAGGTGCCCGGGGTGCAGAAGCAGGAGATCAAGCCGCAGGTGCACGAGTGGACCTTCGAGGACGGCGACTCGATCATCGTCCTGTCCGAGGGCCGCCTGATGAACCTCGGCAACGCCACGGGCCACCCGAGCTTCGTCATGTCGAACTCGTTCTCCAACCAGACGATCGCCCAGATCGAGCTGTTCGGGGAGACCGACGAGTACTACGACGAGGAGGGCCGGCCGCAGGTCAGGACCCTCCCGAAGCACCTCGACGAGAAGGTCGCCGAGCTGCACCTCGAGGCGCTCGGGGTCGAGCTGACCGAGCTCACCAAGGAGCAGGCCGAGTACCTCGGCGTCGACGTCTCCGGGCCGTACAAGCCCGAGCACTACCGGTACTGACGCCGGCGGCGGAGCGGAGTGCCCCGCGGCATACGTCGCGGGCCACGCCGCTCCGCTCCGGGAGTCCGGCGCGAGTCGGCCCCATGATGGTCACGTGCCTCCGCTCGACCGCAGACAAGTGCGCGAGCACCTGGTCCGTCTGACGAAGTTCGGGCTGACGGGGTTCGCGGGCCTCGCGGTCGACCTCGGGATGCTCGTCATCCTCCACTCCGGACTTCGGTGGCCCCTGGCCTGGGCGACCCTCGGCGCCTACACCGCCGGGGGCGCGATCCACTACGGACTGACCCGGTTCTGGGTGTTCCCTCACGGCCGCGACGCGGGCGAGGTGGGCAAGGTGGTGCGCTACCTCCTGCTGGGGGCGGCCAACGCGGCGGTGACCGTCGTGGTCGTCACCGTCCTGGCCGGGTGGGGCCTGGACTACCGCCTCGCCAAGGGCGTGGCCGTCGTCGCGCTCTTCTTCAGCAACTACGTGCTGACCCCTCGCTTCGTCATGACGACGTCACCGGGCAGCCGCACGACGGCGCCCGCATCGAGCGACCGCTCCAGGAACGAGCGGTAGGCCGCGAGCAGCTCCGGACGACGGCGGACGTTGTCGGGGTGGACGAGGTGGACGGCCACGCCCCCGACGGCCCACACCTCCTCCGCGGCCGCGACCCAGGCGTCGGCGACCTGGGTCGGTCCGAGCCCGTCGACGAAGGCCAGGAAGTAGTCCTGCGGAAGGGTCAGGGGGAGGTGCGTCAGACCCGAGGGGCCGGTGAACGGGACCGTCGTCGCGCATCCGGTGCGCCAGCCGTGCGGTCCACCGAGCTCGACCGTCGGCGGGGTCATGTCGTACTCGAAGAGCTCGGCGACGACGTCGAACATGGCCTGTGACCTGACGAGCTGTCCGGCCCGGAAGCCGCGCACCCGTCCGACCATCGAGGGGTAGGCGACGAAGAAGTGCGCCAGCCGTTCGCGGAGCTCGTCGACGGGCAGGTAGGGGAGCAGACCGTCGTGGAGGTATCCGTGGGAGAACACCTCGCACCCCTCGGCGACGAGTGCGTCGAGGACGCGCGGAGGCAGGCTGTAGCGCCGCGACACGACCCCGACCGCCGAGACCACCCCGAGGTCGCGCTCGACCGCGCGCAGCCGAGCGACACCCGGCCACCCGTACTCCTCGTCGAGGTCGTGCGTCAGGACCAGGGTCCTCTCGTCGTCGGCGTGGACCCTGACACCGGCGAGGCGGGACGCCGCGTCCCAGACGTCCCTGCGGAAGGCGTCGAGCCGGGTCTCGACAGGGGCCGCCGGGAACGGGTCGTCTCCGCTGGGGTCGCTCCGCCGCATCCGCGCGATGCGGGCCCGGTTCAACCGGGTCCGCATCGCGAAGGGAATGAGGGTGTACGGGAGGGGAAGGCGAGAGTAGGTGGGCTGGCTCTGCGGAAGGTCGAGCTCGCCGAGGAGACGTTCCTCGACCTCCCACCAGGGCAGCCCCACGTGCACGCGGTCGCCGTCGACACGCCAGGTGAGCTCGCAGCCCTCGTGGGTGACGATGCGCTCCCGGACGCGGTCGCGGTCGCCGGGGTCCGGCGTCCAGGCCCGGTAGGCCAGGCTGGTCACCCGGACCGTCCGAGGTCCTCCGGACGGAGCGTCTTGGCCACCCGGAAGCCGGGGCCGACGACGACGCTGTACGGAGGGACGTCCTTGTGGACGACGACCCCCGTGGCGAGCACGCTGTGGTGGCCGATGGTGACCCCCGGCGTCACCGTGACCCCGGGCATGAGCCAGCAGTCGTCCTCGATCGTGGTCCGTGAACTCCCTGTCCGGGTAGAGCACGGAGAGGTCGCGGGCCGTGACCGTGGTCTGGTGGGCCGTGATGACGCAGCGGGCGCCGATGGCCACCCGGTTCCCGATGACGACGTTCTGTGGGTACAGCTTGTCGAACAGGACACCTTCCCCGATGAAGACGTCGTGACCCATCCTGAGGCCGGAGGCCCGGTACACCCTGGCGCGGGCCTGGTCGGAGGGCACCCAGTCGGCGGCCCGGTGGAGGAGAGCTGCGCGCAGCGACATGGCCTCAACGTAGCCCGTGGCCCCGCTCGACTGCCGGGTGGTTCGCTCCCGGCCTCTGCGTGTCGGACGGCGTCATGACACGTCGGCGTCCTTCGCCGCCTCCCGGGCTGCCGCGCAGCGGTCGTCCGGCACGAGGACCTCCATCGTGCCGAACCGGGCGACCGGGCAGAACTCGTCGCGGACCACCCGGTTGGCCGTCTGCGGCCCGCGGGGGACGTAGGGCGCCAGCAGGTCGCCGAGCACGTCGAGGTCCTCGAGCACGAGCACGTCGGCGGACCGCACGTCCTCGACGAGGCCCGACCCGCGTTGCTCCGTGTACCCCGGAAGGAACTCCTCGTACCGGAAGGGTCGCGGGTGGCCGGGCAGCAGGTGGTAGAGCCAGCTCGAGGGGAGCACCGGCTCGCTGAGGTCCCGGGCACCGACGAACACGACGGCCGAGGGTCCGCCCACCGCGTCGACCGTCGCCAGCACCTCCCGGGTGGGGTCGACCTGCTCGGGCTCGACGTGGATGGACCGACCCGCGTGCTCGACCACCGGCGCGGACTCGAGCAGCGCGGGGACCCCCAGCACCGCCGCGACGACGCCGGCGGACAGCAGGGGGGCGAGCCGGACGGGACCCCGTTGCAGGGGCCGCAGCCGGGTCGCGAGGAGGCCGACGAGGGCGGCGACGACGATGCCGGCCGGCGGCAGGACGTGGTGGAGGTCGAGGCGCTGGACCATGTTCGGGATGAGCACCACGCCGGTGACGCCCAGGGACACGACCGCCGGGTCCCGCACGTCGCGTCCGACCCGGCACAGCGCCAGCGCGCACGCGACGACACCGACGGCCGTGACCACCGGCACGGCCCCGAGGGGTCCGAGCTGCGAGTTGACGCCGGCCCGCCCGACGACGACGTCCTCGAGGACGGCCCGGCCCGCGTACCCGAGGTGCACGGCGAGGGGGAGGAGCCCGAGCAACCATCCGGCGAGCGGGGCTCGCCACGGCCGTCCGGCCAGCAGGGGCAGCGCCGCCAGGGCCAGCACGACCAGCTCCGGGCGGAAGGCCGGGGCCAGCCCGAGGGCCACCCCTCCGGCGAGGCGCAGCCCGTCGCGCCGGGTCGTCAGCAGGAGCAGGCCGACGAGGGCGCACGCGAGCGCGCCGTGGTAGGCGTAGGCGAGGGGGAGGTAGACCGAGGCCAGCACGACCCAGAGCAGACCCGCCAGGCTCGCGGCCACCGGGTGGACGCTGCGCCGCAGGAGCAGCACGAGGGCGACGGCGATGACGACGCGATAGCCCACGCCGACGAGCCGCTCCGTGACGAGCGTGTCGCCGAACAGCCGGAAGACCACGGCGAGGAGCCAGTACGTCATCGGCCCGTAGACGGTCGCGAAGTCACGGTTCGGCAGCTCGCCCCGGATGACCGAGTCGGGGTGCACGAGGAGCAGTCCCTCGTCGGAGGCGGCGACCGGCGCCCGCAACGGCCCCAGCAGCACCACGGACGCGATCACGACGGGCGCGAGCGCCCACCAGGCCCCCGCGCGCCCCACGGCGTCACGCGCCCCCCGGCGGCAGGCATCGACCATCCCCTCCCCGTGACGTGGGCCCACCCCCCACCCGGGGCGGGCGTGCCGAATGTAGCCCGTGAGGCCGCCTGACGCGAACGCGTCGGCGGCGGACCGGCGCGGCCGGCCGGGGCCTCCGGCCGGCGCGCGGGACGCGCGGCTACGCGCGGTTCGTCGGGTCCTGGATGTCGAGGAGCATCGCGAAGAGGAGCATGTGGATGCCCGACAGCAGCGGTCCACGCAGAGGATCACCGAGCCCGCGGTCGCGACGGGCGGCCCGAGGGTCTCCCACAGCACCCACAGCCCGACGACCAGGCCGAAGCCGGTGAGGGCCAGCCCCGCGAAGAGCAGCAGGGCGACCGCGGAGAAGGACTGCAGGACGTACTTCCACCAGATCCGGGTCCAGAAGCCGCGGACGAGGCGGCCGGCGATGCGGGGCCCGACCGTCGCGAGGTTCATCCCCGAGACCTCCGTGCCGTAGCGGGCCGGCACCGACACGTCGACGGCGCGCACGTGCGCGATGTTCAGCTGGATGAGGAGGTCGTTCTCGAAGTCGTAGCGCTTCGCGATGAGGTCGAACGGCACCCGCTCGAGGGCCTCGCGGTGGATCGCGGTGTAGCCGTTCTGCGGGTCGAAGAGGTTCCAGTACCCCGAGGCGGCCTTGGTGAGGAACGACAGCGCGATGTTGCCGACCACCCGCATCCGGGGCATCCCGGCGAAGCTGCCGCGGCCGTAGAAGCGGTTGGCCTTGGTGAACTCGGCCCGTCCCGAGACGATCGGGTCGAGGAGGTGGCTCAGGTACTCGGGGTCCATCTGGCCGTCGCCGGCCATGACGACGCTGACGTCCGCGCCGAGCTCGAGGGCCCGCCGGTGGCCGGTGAGCACCGCCCCGCCCACGCCCTGGTTCTCGGGCAGGCGGATCACCTCGGTGCGCTCGTCCGCGACCTCCCGGGCCCGCTCGCCGGTGGCGTCGGGGCTGCAGTCGTCGACGACGAGGACGTGGTCGACGAGGGCCGGCATGCCGCGCACCGTCTCGGCGATGTGCGCTTCCTCCTTGTAGGCGGGCACGACGACCGCGATGCGCATTCCCTCGTACACCGGTCACTCCTCGTCGTGGCGTCCCGCGCGGTCGCCCCGAAGATAGCCGAGCGGCCCCGGCCCCGCCGGGATCCCCCATCGTCCGTTCGGGTCTTTCGCCGGGGCGCCTCCTGCGGGCGGTCCGGGGCGCCGCGTACAGTGCTCGCTCGGGCCACCCCGGTCGGGCGGCCCGCTCCGCGACCGGACGTGGCGCGGCACCCCCGGTGGAGGCGAGGCATGGCAGCGACGGTTCACGCCACCGCCGACGTCGCCGCCGACGCCGAGATCGGCGAGGGCACGACGGTCTGGGCGCTCGCGCAGGTGCGGGAGGGCGCCCGTCTCGGGCGCGACTGCGTCATCGGGCGCGGCGCGTACATCGGCACGCGGGTCACCGTCGGCGACCGGTGCAAGGTGCAGAACAACGCCCTCGTCTACGAACCGGCCCGGCTCGGGGACGGGGTCTTCGTCGGCCCGGCCGCCGTCCTCACCAACGACCGCCACCCGCGCGCCGTCCGCCCCGACGGTGCGCTGAAGACCGCCGCCGACTGGCAGGCGGTCGGGGTGGTGTGCGCCGACGGCGCCTCGATCGGTGCCGCCGCGGTCTGCGTCGCCCCGTGCGGGTCGGCCGCTGGGCCCTCGTCGCGGCCGGTGCGGTGGTGACCCGCGACGTCGGCGACCACGAGCTCGTGGCCGGCAACCCGGCGCGCAGGGTCGGCTGGGTCGGCCGGGCCGGGGTGCCCCTCGAGCGCCGCGAGGTGCGTGGTGGTGCCCGAGCACGGGGGCGCGGCACGTCGAGGTCGACGGACGGCTGCACGAGGACCGACGTGACCGCGGTGGTGCCCCCGCGCGCCCGATCATCGGGGCCGCCGAGGAGGAGGCCGTCCTCCGCGTCCTGCGTCGGGCGCCCTGGCCCAGGGCGCCGAGGTGGCCGCCTTCGAGGTCGAGTTCGCGGAGCACTTCGGGCTCGGGCGGCCGTGCGTCGCGGTCAACTCCGGCACCTCGGGCCTCCACCTCGCCCTCCTGGCCCTCGGGCTCGGTCCGGGCGACGAGGTCGTCGTCCCGTCCTTCACCTTCGCGGCGACGGCCAACGCCGTCGCGCTGACGGGGGCGACGCCGGTGTTCGCCGACGTCGACGACCACTTCTGCCTCGACCCCGAGGCCGTCGCGGCCGTCGTCGGCCCCCGCACCGCCGCGCTCCTGCCCGTCCACCTGTACGGCCAGCCGGCGGCGATGGGCCGGCTGCTGCCGCTGGCCCTCGGCACGGCCTCGCGGTCGTCGAGGACGCCGCGCAGGCGCACGGCGCTGCGCTGGGGGGCACGCCGGTCGGCGCGCTCGGTGACCTCGGCGTCTTCTCGCTCTACCCCACGAAGAACATGACCTCGGGGGAGGGGGGATGGTGCCGGTGGCCACGCCCGAGCACGAGCGGCTCCTGCGCCTCCTGCGCAACCAGGGCATGGCCGAGCGCTACCGCAACGAGGTCGTCGGCCTCAACAACCGCATGACCGACCTGCACGCCGCCATCGGCCGCGTCCAGCTCACCCGGGTGGCGGGGTGGACCCGCCGCCGGCGCGAGATCGCCGCGGTGTACGACGAGCACCTCCGGGGCGTCGGCACGCCGGCCGTCCGCGAGGGCGCGACCCACGTCTACCACCAGTACACGGTGCGCGTCCCCGACGACCGCGACGGGTTCGCGGCGGCCCTCCTCGCCGAGCACGGCGTCGCCAGCGGCGTCTTCTACCCCGTTCCGGTGCACCGGCTTCCGTCGTTCGACCTCGGGCTCGACCTCCCCGCCACCGAGCGCGCCGCGGCCCAGTGCCTGTCGCTCCCGGTCCACCCGGCGCTCTCCGACGACGACGTCGACCGCGTGGTCGCCGCCGTCAACCGGCTCGCGGGGGCCGGGTCGTGAGTGCCGTGCTCCGGGTGGGCCTCGTCGGCCTCGGGATGATGGGTCGCCACCACGCGCGGGTGCTCGACGCGATGAGCGGGGTCGAGCTCGTGGCGCTGGCCGACCCGGGGGGGACCCGCACGACGTCGCCGCCGGTCGCCCGGTGGGCCCCGACGTCGAGCACGTCCTGTCGACGGGGGTCGACTACTGCGTCGTCTCGGTGCCGACCGTGCACCACGAGTCGGCCGCGGTCCAGCTCGCCGAGGCCGGCGTCCCCACCCTGGTGGAGAAGCCCTTGGCCATCGACGTGCCGGCGGCGGAACGACTCGTCGCCGCCTTCGGGTCGCGGGGGGTTCTCGGCGCCGTCGGTCACGTCGAGCGGTACAACCCCGCGCTCCAGCAGGCCCGCCGCCGCCTCGAGGACGGCCAGCTCGGCGAGCTCTACCAGGTCGTCACGCGCCGGCAGGGGCCCTTCCCGAGCCGGGTCGGCGACGTGGGGGTCGTCATGGACCTCGGGACCCACGACATCGACGTCACCGAGTGGGTCACCCGGCAGTCGATCACCTCGGTGTCGGCCCGGATGACGCACCGCTCGGGGCGCGAGCACGAGGACCTCGTCGCCGTCGTCGGCCAGCTCTCCGACGGCGGCATCACCAACCACCTCGTCAACTGGCTCTCACCGTTCAAGGAGCGGCTCGTCGTCGTCACCGGCACGAAGGGCTCGTTCGTCGTCGACACGCTCTCGGCCGACCTCACCTTCCACGCCAACGGCCAGACCGAGCAACCGTGGGACGCCATCGCGCAGTTCCGCGGCGTCACCGAGGGTGACGTGCTGCGGTACGCGTTCCCGAAGCCCGAACCCCTGCGGACCGAGCACGAGGCCTTCCGGGACGCCGTGCTGGGTCTCGACGCGGAGGTGGTCTCCCTCGAGTCGGCCCTGCGTACGATCCGGGTGGCGGCGGCCTGCCTCGAGTCGGCCCGCGACGGCACGACCGTCGCCGTCGCGTGAGGCGCCGGACGCCGACGCGGCCGGCTCGCCCGCCCGACCCCTTCGGCGCACTCGGGTCCGTGGGCAGCGCGGTCCTCGTCGCCGCGGCGGTCCTCGTCGCCGTCATGGTCCTCGCCGACGCGCTCGGGGCGAGGCCGCTGGCCTCGGCCGCCGTGGAGCGCCGTGCTCCTCGCCGGGGCCGGCCTCGTCGCGGTCGGGGCGTACCGGCTGCGGGCGCGTCCCCTCCGCCGGCGCGCTCGCCCAGCTGAGCGCCGCCGTGCCCGCGCTGCTCGTCGTCGGGTACGCGGTCGCCGGACGCTTCCTCCCGGCCGGCCGCCGCGACGAGTGGTACCTCGGCGGCGACCACGTGCGCCACGCCGTGATGGCCGCCGAGGAGCAGGCGGCCGGGGGCCTGTCCTACGCCGTGGAGTCCTACCCCCGGGGGTGGCACACCGTCGTGGCCCTCGTGTGGACGGCCCTGGGGGTGCGGCCCGAGGCGTCGGTCGTCACCGCCCTCGACGTCGGTGCGCTCCTGGTCTGGCTGCTGCCTGCCGGATTGGCGCTCACGACCGCCGCCCTCGCGGCGTCGCTCGGCGCACGGGTGGGGCTTCCCAGCGGGCGGCCGGGGCGGCCGGACTCGTGGCCGGGTGCGTCACCCTCTGGCCCTGTTCCTCGCGAACTACCAGGCCCTCGGGCTCGAGGCCTCGCTCGTCGCGGGGTGCGTGCTCGCCGTGGTCCTGCGCGAGCAGCTCGTCGACGGCGACGGGTGGCGGGCCCTGGCCGTCGCGGCGGCCGGAGTCGTCGTCGTCTCGCACACCTGGCAGCTCCTCCTGCCCGTCGTCGGGCTGGCGGCGCTGCGCTCGGCGGTCGCCGTGGTCGCGCACGACGCGCCGCCGGCGCGCCGTCGTCGCCGTCCTCGTGCTCGTCGTCGGGCGGCGTCGTGGCCCGCCCTCGACGCGGTGGTGACCCGCGTGGGGATCGGGCACGCCACCGACGCCGACGTCGTGTCACCGGTGCCGTGGGTCTTCCTCGTCCTCGGCGTCGTGGCCGCCGCCGCCGTCGTCGTGCGGTCGGCGACGAGCAGAGGGCCGCCGTGGCACCGGTGCTCGCGCTCGCGGCCCTGCCGGCGCTCACCGGTCTGGTCCTCGCGGCCGTCGTCGGTGTCACGCCGGAGACCTACTACCCGAGCAAGCTGCTCTGGCACACCGCCCTCCTCGGCCTCGCCCCGTTGGCCGTCGGCGTCGTCGCCGTCGCGCTGCGGGTCGACCGCGCGCGCTTCCGCGGGTCCTCGGTCGTCCGGGTCCTCGGCGGTGGCGGCGTCGCCGTCGTGCTCCTCTACGCCGTGCTCGGGCCCGCGGCCGCCTTCGCGGGGTCGTGGTCGACGGTCGACGGCGCGCTCGTGCTCCGGCTCCTCGACACCCCGGGCGCGGGCACCGCCCAGGTGGTGTGGTCCGACGGGCCGCTCGTCACCGACACCGTCACCCGCATCCTGCTCCAGGCGGTGGCCCCGGAGCCGGGGGCCGAGCGGGTGCCCCAGGAGAGCCTCACGGTGCCGGCGGAGTGCGGCCTCCTCGCCGCGGCGCCGGAGCCGCGCGTGCTCACGAACCAGCCCGAGGAGTCGGTGCGGTCCCGCTACGCGTGTGTCCCGGAGCTGCGCGTGCTCCGGCCGCCGAGCGGCCCCTGACCGGGTCGGCCGAACGGTCGCTTCCCGGTCCGCGTCGGGGACACGGCGACACGCGGCGCCCTAGCGTCGAGGACGACCTCGTCCACCCCGTGAGGAGCCACCGTGGCCCAGCCGACCCTCGCCCCACCGTCGACCGCGGCGTCCCGCGGCCGGGCGGCAGGAGGGCTGGCCCGCTCCCCGTCGTCGTGCGCTACGGCGTCGTCGGGGGGCTGACCCAGGTCGTCTACCTCTCGGTCCTCGGCGCCGCCCTCGCCGCCGGCGTCCACTACGTCGTGGGCCTCGTCGTCGCCCAGGTGGCCGCGATGTCCTTCGCGTTCCCCGCCTACCGCGGGCAGGTGTTCCGGGCCACCGGCCCGCTCGGGCGGCAGCTGCTGTCCTTCCTCGGCGTCTGGTGGACCGGTGCGGCCCTGAGCCTCGTCGGGGTGCCCCTGCTCGTCGAGCTCCGTGGCCTGCGCCCCTTCGTGGCCCAGCTCGCCGTCCTCGTCGTCGTGGTCACCCTGAGCTTCCTCGGGCACCGCCAGGTCACCTTCCGGCGCCGGGGCGCACCCACACCCTGACGCCGCCCGCCGCGCCCCGCGCCGCCCAGGCGGCGTCGGCGTCGAGCGCCCGCACCAGCCCGGCGGTCGGCAGGCCGCCGCCCGTCGACAGCAGCACGCAGTCCGCACCGACCAGCGGTGCGGCGGAGGCGTCGTCGCCGGCCAGCACGTCGAGCGCCTCGCGGTTGCGCTCCCGCCCCCAGTAGTCGGCCCGGGTGTCGACCCACACCCGGACGTCGGGGCGCAGCAGGAGCACCGGACCGGCCGACGCGGGGTCTGAGAAGAGCCGGCAGCCCCGGGGCAGGAGGTCGAGGGCGGCTGTCTCGGGTGGCCGCCCAGCCGCGCGCCGGCGAGGGCGACGAGCGGGGAGAGGGCGAGCAGGACGAGCACCGTGACGACCCGCCACGGCCGCCCGACCGACCAGCGGCGGACGAAGCCGGACCGGAACAGCCCGGTGGCGGGGGTGGCGTCGGCCCGGCGGCGCGCCCGCCCGGCGAGTCCCGTGGCCGCGAGGGCGCCACGGGCACGAGGGCGAGGAGGGCGACACCGATGAACCGGATGCCGAGCAGCCCACCCACCGCCGTGGGCGCCGGCGAGGACGATCAGGCTCGCGACGAGGCCGACCCGGGGGTCGCGGCCGCGCTCGGGCCACCGCCGGAGCACCCACCGCGCCCCGAACGCCGCACCCGCGAGGGCGACGCCCGCCGCCGGGAGCCAGCGCAGGGCCAGTCCCGCGGCGAACGGTGACATCCACTCCAGGACGACGCCCGCGGTCGCGTCCTGGACGGCACGGGAGAGGGCCCAGGCCCGCGTGCCGTAGGGGCCGGCGAGCACACCGGCGGCCAGCCCGGGCCGGCGCCGCGAGCGCCACGACCCGGTGCCGGAGCGGCGCCGACGGCGTCGCGAGGGCCAGCGCCACGAGGCAGAGCCACAGTCCCGGGGCGAGGAGGAGCCAGGACAGGTGCAGCCACGCGCCGGCCCACGCCACGAGGAACCCCCCGGCGAGCCCGGCTGCCGCGAGGAACGCGGGCGCGGTGCGGGCCAGGGCGGGGCGGGCGTGGTCGGCCGCGAGGAGCGCCGCGAGGACGAGGGTCTGCGCGACGAGGGTGGCCCGCGGCGAGACCATGGGCAGGGCGAGGAGGAGCAGGGGCAGGGCCCCGAGGAGTGTCGGCAGCGGCCGGGCGCCCAGCCGCCGGGCGAAGGCGAGCGCGACGCCGACGTAGAGCAGCATCGAGACCAGGGCCAGGGCGAAGAACCCGGCGAAACCGGCGGCGCGCCAGGCGAGGGCGAGGGCGTCGTTCCACGCGGGGGAGGTCTGGGTGAACCGGCCGGGCACGGGGGCCCAGCTCCACGAGTCGGGCCGGCTGAGCGGCGCGCCGGCGAGGTTCTCCAGCCCGGCGCGCACCTGCCAGTAGGGGTCGCGCTCGTCGACGACGCCGGCGCGCACGACGGCGAGGGCGCCGAGGGCCAGTCCCGGAAGCAGCCACCGCGCGGCGTCCGGCCGCCGGCCTCACGGCACGACCCAGCCGCCGCGAGACCTGGTCGAGCATCGCCACCGCCCGTCGGCCGCCGGGTGCCGACACGTGCACGTCGCTGAGGAAGGCGGTCGTGATCCGCTCGCCGGTGCGCTCCTTCTCGCGCGGACCGTCGACGTGAGGGTGAGGCTCGTGCGCCCGCGCGCGGGCGGGGACGGTGAACGACAGCTCGGCCGGCGCCGTCCTCGGACGTCGTGACCCGCGCCAGCTCGCGGCCCTCGCTCGTCACGGTCACCGTGCGCGGCGTCGGCCCCACGCCACGGAGCGAGAAGCGCACGGTCACCTCGGTGTCGGCGCCGAGGTTCCCGACGGACAGCCCCGCGAAGGGCGGCAGGTACTGGCCGAGCATGCCGTCGACGGTCTCGGGCTGGTAGCCCTGCACCGAGACGACGACCGGCTCGAGGGTGGCCCGTCGGCGGGCGTCGTCACCGGCGCCGGCGGCGCCGGCCGTGCGCAGGTCCCACGCGACGAAGGTGCCGTCGGGCGTCCGGGCCAGCGGCGCGCCCCACGCGGCCGTGAGCCGGCTGCTGGGGTCCTGCTCGGGGGAGAACCCCTCGGTGTCGACCTCGAGGGCGCAGTACCCGACCGAGCGCAGGTCCTCGGCGAGGGCGGTGAGGTCGGTGGTGTCGATGGCGAGCATCCAGTCGGCGGCGGCCGTGCCGCGCATCGGCGCGACGCTGAAGCGCAGGTCGTCGGAGGCGAGGTACGGCTTGAGCTGGTCGTAGCCCTCCATCCGCTGCGGGCCGAGGGTCTCCGGGTAGGGCAGGACGGGGGTCTGGAAGATCGGCGCAGCCGGCCCCGAGGGCGGACTGGAGCGCGCCGGTGTACTGGCGCAGGCCGTCCATCTCGGCGGCGATGGCCCGGTGGTCCGGGGCGTAGGCCGGGTTGGTCTGGTCGAGGACGCCGACCACGGTGAGGACCGCCGCGACGGCGCCCGCGGCGAGGAGGCCCCGGCGGCGCTCGAGGCCGGTGAGCCAGCGCCCCACGGCCAGCAGGGCGAGGGTGAGGACGTAGAGCTGGAGGCGCGACCAGGTGCGGACCTGGGCGGTGCCGAAGAGCGCGACGAAGGACCCGAGGCCGCCGACGGTGTAGAAGAGGAACGTCACGAGGGCCAGCCCGGACCACCGGGTGAGCTCCGGGTCCGCCCGGCGGCCGGCGAGGAGGGCCAGCAGCCCGACGACGCTCAGCCCGGCGAGCCCGGCCACCCCGACGATGCCGAGGGCCGACACCTCCACCGTCGCCTTCGTCGTGCCGTTGTAGGCGAAGGAGAGGAACTCCAGGAACGGGACCTGGTGGTGCGGCCACGGCAGCAGCAGGTCCATGAGCTTGCCCGCGTACAGCTCGGACTCGTACGGAAGGCGTTGCGCCGGAACCTGACCGGTGACGAGGTCGCCCCGGGTGCCGAGGCGGGAGAGGGCGAGCGGTACCCCGATGCAGACGACGAGCCCGGCCATGACCGCGAGGCCGCGCAACAGGTCGGTGGGGCTGACCGACGACCCGGCGGGCGACCGCGGCCGCCGCGAGGAGGATGAGCGTGAAGGCGACGTAGTAGACCCCGCTCAGCCCGACGACGAGGACGGCCGCCACGGTGACGAGGGTGCGGGCGCCGCGCCAGCGCGGCGTCACCGCGTCCTTCGGCGACAGGAGCGGACGCCCGCGCCCGACCTCGAGCACGAGCCAGAGCGCCACCGGCACGACCCAGTACTGCGCGAGGTAGAGGTGGCCGAACCGCTCGGCGTGGCCGGGGGCGTTGGCGAGGAGGACGCCGCCGACGAACCCGGCGGGACGGCCCAGCCCCTGGCTGCGGGCGAGCAGGTGGAACGCCACGGCGGTGAGCGGGAAGGAGAGCACGAACAGGAGGCTGCCCGCGGTGTAGGTGCCGGGGACGACGAGGTCGATGAGCCGGATCAGGGCGACGTGGAGGACGTTGAGCTCGGGGAACCACGAGCCGTTCTGGCCGGCCGGGAAGCCGAGGTCGGGGTTGAACCAGTACCAGCCGTGGTCGTGGATGTCGCGCAGCTGCATCGAGATCTGGGTGTTGTCCCACCCGAGGTCGATGGGGTTGGCGGTGTCCCAGGCCCACAGGTGCAGCGACCACGCGGCGACGGCGAACGCGACGACCGCCGCCGCGAGGGCCCACCAGGCCTCCGTGACGCGGACGGGTCGTGTCGGGGTCCCGGCGGCCATGGGATGGATTATGGTCGAGCCCCCGCTCCAACCCCGGCAGCTCGAGGAATACCGTCATGTCGCGGACCGCCCCGCCCGCCCGACGAGCGGCCCCGGTCGCCAGCCTGGCCGCCGGCGCGTGGGTGGTCGGCCTCGCCGCCTTCGTCATCCTCGGGTCCGACCTGCTCTGGGTCGTGGCCCTCGGCGACACCGTGCGCGAGCAGGGGTCGGTGCCCAGCGGCGTGCCCTTCGCCAGCGCCCCGCAGGCCGGCTGGCACAACCCGGTGGTCCTCGCCGAGGTGCTGCTCTCCCTCGTCGACGGCCTCGGCCCGCACGCCCTCGCCGGCCTCCAGCTCGCGCTCGTGGCGCTCACCCTGGGCGTGGTCCTCGCCGACGGGCGGCGGCTCGGCGGGGGAGAGGTCCGCGCCGCGGCCGCCGTCTCGCTCGTCGTCGTCGGCGCCGCGGCGGCGTTCGCCGTCACCCGGCTGCCCTCGCTCTCGCTCGTCCCGTTCGCCCTCGCGGTGGCCGTCATGCGCCGCCAGCACGACCACCCCGACCGCGGGGTGTGGTGGCTCGTCCCGCTGTTCGTCCTCTGGGGCAACCTCCACGGCGCGGTGCTCGTCGGGGGTGCCGTGCTCGGGGTGTTCCTCGTCCTGTCCCGCGGCGGGGGCCCGCTGCTGCGCCGGGTCGGCGTCGGCCTCGGGTGCGCGCTGGC
>CAVVYI010000018.1:0-320180 GCA_963752445.1 uncultured Actinomycetota bacterium
GTCCTCGACGCCTTCGCGCCCCCACCGCCGCCGAGCCGGGCGACGTGGGTCCTCGACAACACCGTCCTCGAGCGACCGGTGCTGCAGGGGCCGCGGCCCTAGGCTGGGTACGTGCTGCGGACCCGATCCCCGGTGCGGCCGCTCTCGCTGGCCGACCGTGACGACGCCCTCGCGGTGTGCGCGCGCGACCTGCCCCGCGGGGTCTTCGTCGCCGCGCGCATCCTCGAGGGGGCCCGCACCGGCTCGCTCGGCTCGGTGCTCGGGCACCGGGAGGGCGGCGAGATGCGCGCCCTGTGCTGGGCGAGCGCGAACATCGTCCCCGTCGGGACCACCGCGGCCGACCAGCCCCACTTCGCCGACCGGCTGCGGCGCTGGCGCGGCCGGGCCGCGTCGGTGTTCGGCCCGCGCGAGGAGGTCGAGGGGCTGTGGGCCCACCTCGAGGGCGGGTGGGGCAGCCCGCGCGCGGTCCGCGAGCACCAGCCCCTGCTCGTCGCCCACCAGCCCCCGTCGGCCCTCGGGGTGGCCGTCGACGAGCGGGTGCGCCCCGCCCGCCCCGACGAGGTCGACCTCGTCCTGCCGGCCGCCGAGCACATGTTCACCGCCGAGATCGGCTACCGCCCGTACAGCGGCTCGAGCCGGGGGTACCGCGCCTCGCTGGCCAGCCTCATCGCCCGGGGCCACACCTACGTCGTCGTCGAGGACGGCGAGGTCGTCTTCAAGACCGACGTCGGCAGCCTCGCCCTCGGGTGTGCCCAGCTCCAGGGCGTGTGGGTGACGCCGCGACTGCGGGGCCAGGGCCTGGCCGTACCCCTGCTCGCCTCGGTCGTCGAGCAGGTGATGGTCGGCGGGGCGCCGGTGGTCTCCCTCTACGTCAACGACTTCAACGCCGCCGCGCGGGCGACCTACGACCACCTGGGGTTCCGCGAGGCCGGCGAGTTCAAGACGGTCCTGCTGTGACCGGGGCGGCCTGACGGTGGCCGTCGTCGCCTGGACGCCCCTCACCGAGGCCGACCTCCCGGACCTGCGTGACCTCGCGCTGGCCTGCCTGCGCGCCGAGGGAGGGTTGCCGCTCCTCGCCGACGAGCCGATGCTCCGCCGGCACTACCTCGAGGGCACCGGCATCGGGGGGCGCGACGAGACCGGCGACCTCGTGGCCGCGGCCGGGGTGCTCGTCGACGGCACCGGGCGGCGGTCCGCGACGGGGATGGTGCGGCCGTCGGCCCGGCACCGCGGCCTCGGCACCGAGCTCGCCCGCTGGTGCGAGGAGCGGTCCGGCGGGTCCCTCCTGCGCGTCGCCCTCGAGACGACCTCCCCCGACACCGAGCGCTTCCTCCACCGGCTCGGGCTCGTGCGGACCTTCGCCGAGCACGTGATGCGGCACGACCTCGTCGACGTCCCGCGCGTGCGCCGGCCGCCCGGCCTGCGCTCGCTGCCCTGGGAGGCCTCGACGGCGCCCCTGTTCCACGCGGCCTACCGGGCCTCCTTCGCGGAGCGGCCCGGCTTCCCCGACCCGCCGCTCGAGGAGTGGGTGCACGCCGTGGCCGACGAGCCCGGGTTCCGGCGCGCGGCGCTCCCGGGTCGTCGTCGACGACGAGGACCGCCCGGTGGGGTTCGTCACCCTCACCGACGACTGGGTCGACCAGGTCGGTGTGGTGCCGGCGTGGCGGGGGAGGGGCCTGGGCGCCCACCTCGTCGCCCGGTCGCTGCGTACCCTGCGCAAGGCCGGGTGCGAGGCGGTCTGGCTCGCCGTCAACGTCGACAACCCGGCCCACGCACTCTACCTCCGGCTCGGCTTCGTCGACGCCGGGGTCCGCTCGCGCTACGAGCAGGTGGAGGAGGGGCGCGTCGTCAGTGATACCCCATGGGGTATCCTACCGGCGTGATGGTGCTGACGGTGGTCCTTGCCGTGGGGGTGGGCGTCTCCCTCGGGCTGCTCGGCGGTGGCGGGCGATCCTCGCCGTCCCGCTGCTCGTCTACGTCGCGGGTACCGCGCCCACCGAGGCGATCGCCACCTCGCTGCTCGTCGTCGGCGTCACCAGTGCCGCGGCCCTCGTGCCCCACGCCCGCGCGGGGCGGGTCGCGCTGGCGCGTCGGCGCCGGCTTCGGGCTCGCGGCCATGGTCGGGGCGTACGCCGGCGGACGGCTCTCCGCGCTGCTCCCGGGCTGGCTGCTGCTCGTCCTCTTCGCGGTGATGATGCTCGTCACCGCCGCCGCCATGATCCGGGGCGGCGCGACGCCGCGCCCCGACCCCGTCCGCCGCTGGCCGCCTCCCTGCTCCAGGGCGTGGGGGTGGGCCTGGTCACCGGCACCGTGGGCGCCGGCGGAGGGTTCCTCGTCGTCCCGGCGCTCGTGCTCCTCGGGGGCCTCCCGATGGCGGCGGCGGTGGGCACCTCGCTGCTCGTCATCGCGATGAACAGCGCGGCGGGTCTGGCCGGCCACCTCCACGCCGTGCGCCTCGACTGGCCCTTCGCGCTCGCGGTCACGGCCGCCGCCGTGGCGGGCAGCGTCGTGGGTGGGCTGCTCTCGGGCCGGATCCCGCAGGACCGGCTCCGCACCGCCTTCGGCTGGTTCGTCCTGGCCATGGGGGTCCTCGTGCTGGGCCAGAGCGTGCTCACCGCCTGAGCGTCGCGGGAAACGCGTGCCGGCGACGGGGTCGACGGTCGTTATCCTTGCGTGGTCCTCCGCCGGACACCCGACCGTCCCCACCGCCCCCAGGAGCCCCCCCGTGGCCATGCGCATGTCGACCCTGTTCCTGCGAACCCTTCGCGAGAACCCGGCGGACGCGGAGGTCCCGAGCCACCAGCTCCTCGTCCGGGCGGGCTACATCCGCCGGGTCAGCCCCGGCATCTACACGTGGCTGCCGCTCGGGCTGCAAGGTGCTGCGCCGGGTCGAGGCGATCGTCCGCGAGGAGATGGACGCCATCGGCTCCCAGGAGCTGCTCTTCCCGGCGCTGCTGCCCCGCGAGCCCTACGAGGCCTCCGGCCGGTGGGACGAGTACGGCGACAACGTCTTCCGCCTCCAGGACCGCAAGGGCGGCGACTACCTCCTCGGGCCGACCCACGAGGAGATGTTCACCCTCGCCGTCAAGGACCTGTACTCGTCGTACAAGGACCTGCCGCTCGTCGATCTACCAGATCCAGACCAAGTACCGCGACGAGGCGCGGCCGCGGGCCGGGCTGCTGCGCGGGCGCGAGTTCGTCATGAAGGACAGCTACTCCTTCGACCTCGACGAGGCCGGGCTCGACAAGAGCTACCAGCTGCACCGCGACGCCTACGTGCGGATCTTCGACCGGCTCGGCTTCCACTACGTCATCGTCCAGGCGATGGCCGGCGCCATGGGCGGCTCGAAGTCCGAGGAGTTCCTCGCGACGGCCGAGAACGGCGAGGACACCTACGTCCGCTGCCCGAACTGCGGCTACGCGGCCAACGTCGAGGCCGTGCGGGTGCCGGTGCCCGACGCCGTCGACGCCTCCGGCGCTGCCGGCCGCCCACGTCGAGGACACCCCCGACACCCCGACCATCGACACCCTCGTCGCGCACCTCGAGCGGCGTTCCCCCGCGCGGACGGCCGGGCGTGGACGGCGGCCGACACGCTGAAGAACGTCATCGTCATGCTCGTCCACCCCGACGGCACCCGCGAGCCGCTGGCCATCGGCCTGCCCGGCGACCGCGAGGTCGACGAGAAGCGGCTCGGCGCCCAGGTCGAGCCGGCCGCGGTGGAGGCGTTCGACGAGAAGGACTTCGCGGCCAACCCGCGCTCGCCAAGGGCTACATCGGCCCGGGCGTGCTCGGCGCCGAGAAGGCCTCGGGCATCCGCTACCTGCTCGACCCGCGGGTCGTCGACGGGCACGGCGTGGGTCACCGGCGCCGACGAGAGCGGGCGGCACGTCCTCGACCTCGTCGCCGGGCGCGACTTCACCGCCGACGGCACCATCGAGGCCGCCGAGGTGCGCGACGGCGACGCCTGCCCGTCGTGCGGGCACGGCCTGGAGTCGGCGCGCGGCATCGAGATGGGGCACATCTTCCAGCTGGGCACCAAGTACGCCGAGGCCCTCGACCTCAAGGTGCTCGACGAGAACGGCAAGCTGCGCACCGTCGTCATGGGCTCCTACGGCGTCGGGGTCTCGCGCGCCGTCGCGTGCGTCGCCGAGGGCAACCACGACGAGCTCGGGCTCGTCTGGCCGCGGGCGCTGGCGCCCGCCGACGTGCACATCGTCGCCACCGGCAAGGACGACGCCGTCGTCACCTACGCCGAGGAGCTCACCCGGGCCCTCGAGGCCGAGGGGGTCGAGGTGCTCTTCGACGACCGCCGGCAGGCGTCTCCCGGTGTGAAGTTCAAGGACGCCGAGCTCATCGGCGTGCCGACGATCGTCGTCGTCGGCCGCGGCCTCGCCGACGGCACCCTCGAGCTCAAGGACCGGCGCTCCGGGGAGCGGCGCGAGGTCCCCGTCGCGTCGATGCCGTCGCCGAGGTGCTCGCCGAGATCGGCCGCGCGTGACCCGCCCGGTCGAGGCGGTCGTCTTCGACTGGGGCGGCACGCTGACGCCCTGGCACGACGTCGACCTGCCCGAGCAGTGGCGGGTCTTCGCGCGCGAGGTGCACGGCATGCCCGTCGACTCCGACGAGGTGCCGCAGGCGGACCTCGACGAGGCGCACCGGCTGGCCGACCGCATCCTCGCGGTCGAGGCCGGCGGCCTGGCGCCGGGGGCGCGACGACCACTCGTCGGCGTCGCTCGCGGACATCCTCGACGCCGCCGGGGTCGACGCCGAGCACGACCGGCACCACCTCGCCCTCGCCGCCTACCGGCGGTTCTGGGAGCCGCACACGCTCACCGACCCGCAGGTCCGTCCGGTGTGGGAGGGGCTGCGCGAGAGGGGCATCGGGGTCGGCGTGCTGTCGAACACGATCTGGACGCGCGACTACCACCGCGAGATCTTCGAGCGCGACGGCGTGCTCGACCTCATCGACGCCGACCTCTACTCGAGCGAGCTCGACCACGTGAAGCCGCACCCCGAGGCGTTCCGCGCCGTCTGCCGCGCGCTCGGCGTGGCGCCGGAGGCGGCGGTCTACGTCGGCGACCGGATGTTCGAGGACGTCCACGGGCCGCAGCAGGTGGGGATGCGGGCCATCTGGGTGCCGCACTCGGTGCTGCCCGAGAACCAGCGGGTCGAGGTCACCGCGGTGCCCGACGCCCGCGCCCACGAGCTGCTCGACGTCCTCGCCATCGTCGACGGGTGGAACGCCGGGTGAGCGGGGACCCCCGGGGCGGTCGCGGGTCGGCGGCGGTGCGGCGCCGTGGCTGACCTCGCGCCCCACGTCCTGGTCCTGCTCGGGCTCGCCGGGTTCCTCGCGGGCTGGGTCGACGCCGTCGTCGGCGGGCGGAGGGCTGGTCCAGCTGCCGGCCCTGCTGCTCGGGCTGCCCGGGCGCGACCCCGGCGCAGGTCCTGGCGACGAACAAGTTCGGCTCGGTGTGGGGGACGGCGACGGCCTCGGTGACCTACTACCGCCGGGTGCGACCCGACCTGCGGACGGCGCTGCCGATGGCCGGCGGTCGCCTACGTCGGGGCGATCGGCGGGGCGCTGCTCGGGCTGCACATCCCGAAGTCGGCCTTCAACCCGGTCATCCTCGTGATGCTCGTCGTCGTCGGCGCCTACACGCTGCTCAAGCCGTCGGTCGGCGAGCTGACCCGGCTGCGCTGGGCGGGGGCGCGGCACACGACGGCGGCCGTGCTCACCGGGTTCGTCATCGGCGTCTACGACGGCGCGCTCGGGCCGGGCACGGGCTCGTTCCTCGTCTTCGCCCTCGTCGGGCTGCTCGGGTACGCGTTCCTCGAGGCGAGCGCCAAGGCCAAGATCACCAACCTCGCGACGAACCTCGGGGCGCTGACGGTCTTCGCGCCCGGGGGGCACGTCGTGTGGGCGGTCGGGGCGGTGATGGCGGCGACGAACCTGCTCGGCGGGCTACGTCGGGGCCCGCACGGCGGTGGCGCGGGGCAGCCGGCTTCATCCGGGTCGTCTTCATCGTCGTCGTCGTGGCCTTCACGGTCCGCATCGGCGGCGACGTCGTCGGCCTCTGGTGACCCTCCCTGCTTCCCTCCCTCCGCTCTTTTCCGCGAACGTGTGTGAAGACCGGCGCCAATGCGACGGTCTTCACACACGTTCGCGGGAGGAGGAGGAGAGGCGGGGGTCAGGCGGCCAGCCTGGGCGCCGAGGCCCCGCGCGACCTGCGCCATGAACGCCGCTCGCGTGGACCCGGAGGCCGACGAGGTCGATGCGCAGGACGACGTCCCGGGTGAGGCGACCTCGTTCTGGCGCAGGTTGTCGTCGGTGACGGCCAGCCCCACGCGGTGGCCCGGCGCCGTCGATCTCGACGACGAGCCGGCTCCTCGCCCACCGCACGTCGAGGTAGATGCGGCCCCGGGCCGTGCGGCGCAGCACCTGCCGCTCCGGCTCGGGGACGCCGTGGCGCCGGCACAGCGCCGCGAAGTCGAGCTCGCCCGAGCGACTGGGCACCGTCGGCTGAGGTCCCGCAGCACCTGCCGGACGAACGGGCGGCGCCCGCGGTTGCGCACCCGCGCAGGGCCTCCTGGAGGCGACGGGCCGGTGGTGAGGCGCTGCTGCACCACGAGGCAGAGCACCAGTGCCGCCTGCCGGTCCGTCCGGCACCACGCCGCGGCACGCAGGGCGGCGACCTCGACGGGCGGCCGCGGGAGGCCGGGGAGGGCGGCGTCGCGCGCGGTCCGCGTGACCCGGTGGACCCGGACCTCGTCGAGCTCGCGGGCAGCGGGCGTTGCGAGGGACGGAGACGTGGACGACGTCCTCGCGTGAACCCCGTCAGACCCGACGCCTGGAGGGCCTGACGCCGTCGACCAGGGCGACGTCGGCGGCGGTCTCCCAGACGGCCGCGCCAGCGCCGCCCCTCCTCGGAGACGGGGCCGGTGTGCAGCGCCACGGTGTGGACCCGAGGGCGGTCCAGCGGTCCTGGTCGACCTCCCGCCCGACGCCCGGTGGTCGAAGCCGAGCCCGGCAGGCGCCACCGCGGCAGCACGCCGCCGTGCGCCTCGGCCTCCGCGGCGGGCGGCCCGGCGCAGCGCGCGCGTCGTGACGGTCCTGTTCCCACAGCGCAGCGTCGCGGATGGCGACGGGTCGCCGCTGCCGTCATCCACAGCCCCCCACCGCCCCCACCGCCCCTCCGCGAACGTGTGTGAAGACCGGCGGCATTGCCGCCGGTCTTCACACACGTTCGCGAGAAGGGGAGGGGGTGAGGGTGAGGGTCAGGGTCAGGGGGTGGTGAGCCAGAGGGCGGCGTACGGGGGGAGGTGGACGTCGCCGTCGGCGCCCCACGGCAGCGGCGGCGCCGGTGACGGCGTCGACCGCGTCGGCCAGCCCGAGCTCGTGCACCCGCCACCCGGGCCACATCCGCGGCTCCGGCGTGACGTTGTAGACGCCCGCGAACCGGCCGAGCGGGGTGGTCGCGCAGGGCGACGAGCACCCCGGGGTCGTCGACGGGGCCGACGACGGACTCGACCGACCCGTGCAGGTGCGGCAGGTCGGCCCGGGCCCGCACGAGCGCGACGAGGTCGGCGAACACCCGCCCGCGCGACCGTCGTGGGGTCGTGCCGCGCGCGCGACCCGCTCGCAGTCGAGCCGGGGCCGGTGGGCCCAGCGGTTGTCGCCCTCGTGCCCCGGCTCCTCGCGCCCAGTCGCGGGTCGTTGGGCTGGCCGAGCTCGTCGCCGCTCCAGATCACCGGGATGCCGCCCCAGCCCGAGGACGACGGCGTGGGCGAGCCGCAGGGCCGCGAGCGCCTCGTCGACCTCCGCCGGGGCCTCGGCGGCCTCCAGCCCGACGAGCGAGGCCGCCGTGCCCGGAGGTGCGCCGGTCGCCGGTCGTCGGGGTTGAACTGGAAGACGAGGCCGCGCGCCGGCGAGCCCCAGAAGTCGCCCGAGTACCAGTCGGCGAGGAAGTGCCGGTGACCCGGACCGGTGACCCCGACGGCCGCGGCGTCCTCGTCCATGATCGCCCAGCCGATGTCGTCGTGGCAGCGCAGGTAGGTGAGCCAGGTCGCCGACGGCGGCTTGCGCGGCAGCGACCCGAGGGCGTGGGCGGCCAGGCGCACGTCGCGCGCGGCGAGCATCGACCACACCTGCACCATGAGGCTGTTGTGGTAGGCGAGGTCGCTCACCTTTCCGGTGTGCTCGCCCTGGCCGAGGTAGGCGAGCAGCTTGGTCGGCGCGACGATGGCCTCGGCCTTGAAGGCGACCGCGGGGCACGCGATCCGGGTCACCGCCCGCAGCACCTGGGTGAGGGCGTGCACCTCGGGCTGGCCCTGGCAGTCGGTGCCTAGCCGCTTCCAGATGAAGGCGATGGCGTCGAGCCGGAGCACGTCGACCCCGCGGTTCGCGAGGTCGAGGATGATCTCGGCGTACTCGACGAGGACGTCGGGGTTGCCCCAGTTGACGTCCCACTGCCACGCGTTGAACGTCGTCCACACCCAGCCGCGCAGGTCCTCGTCCCAGGTGAAGTTGCCCGGCGCGAAGTCGGGGAACACCTCGGGCAGGGTGCGCTCGTAGGCGTCCGGGAGGCGCCGGTCGGCGAAGACGTGGAAGTACGACGCGGTACGCAGCGTGCCCTCCCGGGCCCGCCGCGCCCACTCGTGCTCGCGGGCGACGTGGTTGAGGACGAGGTCGAGGACCAGGCTCATCCCGCGCTCGTGCAGGGCGTCGGCGAGCGCGGCGAGGTCGTCCATCGTCCCGAGGTCGGGGCGGACCTGCCGGTAGTCGGCCACGGCGTAGCCGCCGTCGTTGTCGCCCTCGCGGGCCGCAGCAGGGGCATGAGGTGCAGGTAGCGCACCCCGAGCTCCTCGAGGTAGGGCAGGCGCTCGCTGCACCCCGCGCAGGTCGTCGGCGAAGCGCTCGGTGTAGGCCGCGTACCCGACCATCGACGGGTCCTGGAGCCAGTCGGGCCGCAGCATCCGCTCGAGGTCGCGGCGGTGCAGCCGCTCGGGGCGGCGGGCGTAGGCGCGGGCCGACCCGGGTGACGAGCTCGGCGCCCGTACGCTCGGCGCGCTCGGCGCCGTAGGCGGCCGCCAGCCCGGCATGCAGGTCGGGCCACCAGCGCTCCAGCCGGGCCCGGAGCATCTCGGTGCGCTCGGCGCTGCACCCCGTCGCGGGCAGGGAGGGGGCGGGGGCACCGGTGCGCTCACGAGGCGCATTCTGTCGGAAGTGCGCAAACGTTTCCACGCCGTCCGTCCGGACGGTCCCGGCGTTCACGGCCGACACCGACGACGCTCACAGGTGACGCATAGGGAAGCGCAGCAGGGTGGGGCCCATGACGACGAGCACCGCCACGCCCGACGAGGCGTTCTCGAGCCACCGGCGGACGCGCCGTCGGCCCCGCCGGGCGCTGCTCCCGGTCCCTCGCTGGTGGCGGGACGCGACCGGTGCGGCCGGCTGGGCGGTCACCCTCGTCGTCGTCGCGCTGTGGGTGCAGGACGGCGGGGTCCAGGCCCTCGCGACGTGGTCCGGCGGTTCTTCACCTCGACCGGCCGGCTCACCGGGCTCGTCGCCTCCGCCCTGCTCCTCGTCCAGGTGATCCTCATGGCGCGCGTGCCGTGGGTCGAGCAGGCCTGGGGCCAGGACGAGCTGGCCCGGACGCACCGGCTCGTCGGCTTCACCTCCTTCACCCTCCTCTGGCCCACGTCGTGCTCATCACCCTCGGGTACGCCGCCTCCGGCCCGCTGGGCATCTGGGGCACCACCTGTGGACTTCGTCGTCAACTACCCGGGCATGCTCCTCGGCCTTCGCCGGCACCGCTCGCGCTCGTCATGGTCGTCGTCACCTCGGTCAAGCGGCGCGCGGCGCCGGCTGCGCTACGAGTCGTGGCACCTCATCCACCTCTACGGCTACCTCGGTGCCGGCCTCGCCCTGCCGCACCAGCTGTGGACCGGTGCGGAGTTCCTCCACTCCACGGCCGCCACCGTCTTCTGGTGGACCCTCTGGGCGCGTCACGGCCGCCGCGGTCCTCGTCTTCCGGGTGGGCGTGCCGCTGTGGCGCTCGCTCCGCTCGCCGCTGCGGGTCGCTCGAGGTGCGCCCGCGAGGGCCCGGGCGTCACGCACCGTCACCGTCGGCGGGCGACGGCGTGCGCCACCTCCCGGTGCGGGCCGGCCAGTTCCTCCAGTGGCGCTTCCTCGACGGCCCCGGCTGGACCCGCGCCAACCCGTACTCGGTCTCGGCGGCCCCCGACGGCCGCACGCTGCGCTTCACGGCCGCCCACGTCGGCGACGGCTCCTCCCGGCTCGCGGCCCTGCGGCCCGGCACGCCGCGTCGCTCGTCGAGGGCCCGTACGGCCGGATGCACGGCGGCGTGCGCGACACGGCGCAAGGTGCTGCTCATGGGGTCGGGCATCGGCATCACGCCGATGCGCGCGCTGCTCGAGGAGCTGCCCCAGGCGACCGGGCGACGTCACCGTCGTGCACCGGGTGCGCTCCGCGCACGAGGCCGTCCTCGCCGACGAGATGCGCTCCCTGGCCGCGGCCCGGGGCGCCCGGTACCTCCTGGTCGAGGGCCACCGCATCCGGCGGCCGCGAGAGCTGGCTGCCGCGCCAGGCCGGGCACCTCACCGACGCCCGGGCGCTGCTCGAGATCGTGCCCGACCTCGCCGCCCACGACGTCTACGTCTGCGGCGCCGACGGCTGGATGACGCGCCGTGCGCACCGCCGCGCTCGAGGCCGGCGTGCCGCCGCGAGCCGGTCCACCTCGAGCGCTTCTCCTACTGACCGCCCACCACCGCGAAGGACACCTCCGATGCGACGGATCACGACCTGGCTGCTGAGCACCGTCTCGGCCCTCGTCCTGCTGTTCAGCTACCACACCTCGACGGGCTCGGGCACCGGCACGAGCATCGTCGCCGCCGGCGCGGTCAACGGCACCGGCGGCGCCGCCGGCTCGCGGGGCTCGGGGGCCGGCGGCAGCGGTCCGGCGCGACGAGCGGCTCGGGCTCCGGAGCGACGTCCGGCTCGGCAGCGGGACGGGGTCGACGAGCGGCACCGGGTCGGCGGCAGTCGGCTCCGGCGTCCGGTCCTCCGGCTCCTCCGGCTCGTCCGCCTCCGCCGCCTCGTCGGGCACGTTCACCGGCGACGCGATCATGACCCAGTTCGGGCCCGGTGCAGGTCGAGATCACCGTGCAGGAGCGGGCAAGATCACCAAGTCGATCGTGCACCCAGGTGCCGTGGAACGACCGCCGCGACCAGGAGATCAACTCCTACGCCGTGCCGGTCCTCAACGGCGAGGTGGTGCAGGCCCAGAGCGCCGGCATCGACATGGTCTCGGGCGCCACGTACACCTCGGACGGCTACATCCAGTCGCTGCAGTCCGCGATCGACCAGGCGAACCTCTGATGATCACCGCCGAGATCCCCGTGACGCCCGCCGCGCCGCCCCCGCCCGTGCTCGCCCGCCGGGCCTGGGTCGAGCACGTGATGGGCACCGCCGTCAGCGTCCACGTCCGCGCCGTCGAGCCGACCCGTCCGGACATCGCGGCCGGCCGTGGGCCGCGTCTTCGCCCACCTGCGCCGGGTCGACGAGGTGCTCTCGACGTGGCGCGCCGACAGCGACCTGCTGCGCCTGCAGCACCAGCGAGACCGACGAGGTGCACGCCTGGGTCGCCGACGTCACCGACCTCGCCCTCGAGGCCGAGGAGCGCACCGACGGCCTCTTCCGCGCCTGGCGCTCGCGCCCCGGCGGGCGCGCTCGTGCTTCGACCCCACCGGCCTGGTCAAGGGCTGGGCGGTCGCCGGCGCGGCGGCCCACCTCGACGTCGTGCCCGAGATGGCCTACAGCATCGGGGCCGGCGGCGACGTCGTCGTCGGCGCCGGCCCGGGTCCGTCCGCCGCGGCCCCGTCGTGGCGGGTCGGGCTCGAGGACCCCCACGCCCCCGGCCGCATCGCCGACGTCGTGACTGCTGCGGCGCGGCGCCGTCGCCACCTCCGGGGCCGCGGCCCGCGGCGGCCACGTCGTCGACCCGCGACGGGCCGACCGGTCGTGCGGCCGGGGTCGTGCACCGTCACCGGGCCCGACCTCACCTGGGCCGACGTCTGGGCCACGGCCGCCTGGGTCGACCCGGAGCGGGTCCGCGACGCTGATCGCCGAGCGCGACCCCGGCGTACCGCCTCACGGTCCTCTGACCCGCGCGGCCAGCCCGCCGCGGCACCGCACGCTCGACCGCCCGACGTCGGGCCGGTCGCGGGCCTGCCGCGCAGCCCGGCCCGCTGCTATCTTCGGGACGTTCCGCCGGGTTTCAGCAGGGGAGCCCGGCTCGAGCACAGGCTGTCCCCTGGTGTCTCCACCGCACCTCCGGCCCGTCGGCGTCACCTCGCCGCGCCCGGAGCGGACGCTCGCGCCGCGCCACGCGCCGTCGCGCCGGCTCCCGCGCGCGGTCCGCACCAGGTGCTCTGCGCGGCGCCTCCGGCGCTCCCGGACCGCGCCGCTCCTCCTCGACCCAGCGGTCCGACCTCCTCGCGGGGCGGGCTCGCTCGGCCCGGTCCACCGTGCCCCTCGGGTGACGCGGCCGGGTCGGCGGACGCCGGGATGGCGGCGGCCGACGCCTCGGCGTCGGACGCCTTCCCTCTGTGCCTCCCGGTGTCCGCGGGACCACCCCACGGCGGGGCCCTGACCCTCGCCGTGGGGTGGCGCCCCGCGGCCCTCAGGCCCGGGCCAGCGCCGCCCGGAGGGCCTCGACGTCGGTCACCGGCCGGTCGCAGACGAAGCCCCGGCACACGTAGGCCGCCGCGCCGCCCGTCGACCAGCGGCCGCTCGGCGAGCAGCGGGATGCCGGGGGCGTCCGGGGCGCCGGCCACGTGCACGAGCCCGGGGGAGGGACAGGCCCGGACCGACGTCGAGCAGGGCCTCGGCCGTCCGGCGCCGTCACCGACGACCGCCACCTGGAGCGGCCCGGCCGCCAGCGGCCTCGGCGACGGCGAGGGCCCACCCGGCGAACCGGGGCTCGCGCCGCCGCCACCGACCCGGCCGCCGCGAGGGCCCGCTCGGCGGCCTCCCGGTCGGCCGCCGAGCCGGTGAGCGCGGCGCGGGTGAGCAGCGCGCCGGCGAGGGCGGCGGCGCCCGACGGCTCGGCGTTGTCGCTGCGGTTCGCCGGGCGGGCGAAGAGGCCCGGGGCGTCGTGCGCGGTGTCGTGGACCGTGCCCGCCGCGTCGACGAACCGGGCGAGCGCGCGCGTCGAGGACCTCGCCCGCCGCGCGTCGAGCCAGCGCGCCTCCCCGGTGGCCTGGTGCAGCGCGAGCAGGCCCTCGGCGAGGTCGCCGTGGTCGTCGAGGACGGCCGGCGCGCCGGAGACGACGCCCGCCGCGCGACGTGCGCCGCAGCACGCCGTCGACGTGGTGCGTGCCGAGGACGTGGTCGGCGGCCGCCGCGGCCGCCGCGCACGAGGTCGGGCCGGCCGAGCAGGGCGCCCGGTCTCGGCGAGCGCGGCGACGGCCAGCCCGTTCCACGCGGTGACGACCTTGTCGTCGCGCGCCGGCTGCGGCCGGGTGGTCCGCGCGGCGAGCAGGCGGGCCCGGGCCGCCGCCCACCAGGCCGGGTCGTCGGGGTCGGCCGGCAGGCGCAGGGTCGAGGCGCCCTCCTCGAAGGTTCCCGCCGCCGTGACACCGAGCAGGGCGGCGGCCCGCTCGCCGTCCTCGGCGCCGAGCACCTCGACGAGCTGGCGCCGGCGTCCAGGCGTAGGTGAGCCCCTCGTGCGAGTGCCCGTCGACGACGGTGTCGGCGTCGAGGGCCGAGGCGAAGGCGCCCTCCGGCGTGCGCAGGTCGCGCACGAGGAAGTCGGCCGTCTCCTCGGCGACCCGGCGGGCCAGCGGGTCGCCGGTGGCCCGCCACAGGTGGGCGTACACGCGCAGCAGGAGGGCGTTGTCGTAGAGCATCTTCTCGAAGTGGGGCACCACCCACGCCGGCGTCGACGGAGTACCGCGCGAAGCCGCCGGCGAGCTGGTCGTAGATCCCGCCGCGGGCCATCGCCTCCGCCGTCGCGCGCGACCATGGCGAGGGCGTCGGGCGAGCCGGTGCGCGCGTGGTGGCGCAGGAGGAACTCCAGGACCATCGAGGGCGGGAACTTCGGGGCGCCGCCGAAACCGCCGCGGGCGCCGCGTCGAACTGCGACCGCAGGCCGGGCCGCCGCCCGGTCGAGCACCTCGACGCGGCACCGCGGCCGCCGCCGGGGCGCCGGTGGCCTCGCGCAGCCGGGAGGCGACGTGCGCCCCCGAGGCCAGCACCTGCTCGCGCTGGTCGCGCCAGACCGTCGCGGCGCTCTCGAGCAGGCCGAGCAGCTGCTGGCGCGGGAGGTAGGTCCCGGCGAAGAACGGGTCGCCGTCGGGGGTCAGCAGGCAGGTCATCGGCCAGCCGCCGTGCCCGGTGAGCGCGGTCGTGGCGGCCATGTAGACCGCGTCGACGTCGGGCCGCTCCTCGCGGTCGACCTTGACCGCGACGAACCCGTCGTCGAGCGCGCGCGGCCACCTCGTCGTCCTCGAAGGACTCGTGGGCCATGACGTGGCACCAGTGGCAGGCGGCGTACCCGACCGACAGGAACACGGGCACGTCGCGCCGGCGGGCCTCGGCGAACGCCTCCGTCGCCCCACTCCCACCAGTCGACGGGGTTGTCCGCGTGCTGGAGGAGGTACGGGGAGAGGGAGGCCGCGAGCCGGTTCGCCATCGACCCACCGTACGGCGACGCCCCGTCCGTCCGGACCGGGATCCCCCCGCGCACCCATCCGGCCGGGGGTCGGCTCCGAACACGGGGCACCCGCGGTCCCCGGCTCCCCCCTGCGGACACGACGACGTGCCCGGCCGGGCCCGCAGGAAGGACCCGTCGATGTCGACCACCCCGCGACGCCCGCCCGTCGCCCGCGACCGCCGCCCCGCGGGCGCGCCGGACCGGCCCGGTGTCTCGCGCCGCAGGCCTCATCGGGTGGGTCCTCGCCGGCGGCACGCTCGCCGTCGCCGCCGACCTCACCGTCGGCGCGCAGCCCGCGAGCGCCGCCGTCCCGTCGCCACCGCAGGTGCCCGAGCTCTACGACCTCGGCGACCTCCAGACCCACGTCGGCGCTGCCGACCTCGCAGCTCATCACCATCACGGTCGACGAGAACGGCACGGCCCACTTCGCGATCCCGCGGATGGAGGTGGGCCAGGGCATCACGACGGCCGCGGCCATGCTCATCGCCGAGGAGCTCGACCTCCGCTCGAGCGCGTGCGGGTCACCCTGGCCCCGGCCCGCCCCGAGCTGCGTCTTCAACCAGCTGACCGGCGGCTCGAACACGATGCAGTCGATGTTCACCCCCATCCGGGTGGCGGCGGCGACCGCCCGCGGTGCGCTGCTGCGAGGCCGCCGCGCTCGAGCTCGGCGCCCAGGTCTCGGCCCTCACGGCCAAGGACGGCGTCGTCACCGGCGCCGACCGGCACGAGCCTCACCTACGGGCAGCTCGCGACCCTCGCCGCGGCCAGCGAGACCGCGCCGTGCAGGTGCAGCTCACCCCGCGCGAGCAGTTCTCCGTCATCGGCACGCCCCGCAACCGCGACGACGCGCTCGCGGCGGTCACCGGGCGCAAGCAGTTCACGATGGACCTCGACGTCCCGGACGCCCTGCCGACCATGGTGTGCCGCCCGCCGACGCTCAACGGCTCGCCGCGCTCGGTCGCGCAACCTCGCCGCGGTCGCGGCGATGCCCGGCGTCACCGACGTCGCCGTCGTCGACACCGGGGTCGCGGTGCGGGCCGCGACCTTCGGCCAGTGCATCGACGCCGTCCGCGCCCTCGACGTCGACTGGGACGGCGGGCCGGTCGACGGCGAGGACGACGAGTCGATCCTCGCCGAGCTCAAGCGCGCCGAGCTGCCGATGGTCGTGCCGAGGGTCCCGCTCCTCGCCACGACCCTCGACCTGAGGTTCGAGTTCATGTTCCGCAGCAGCGCGGCGCTGGAGCCGAACTGCGCCATCGCCGACGTCCGCCCCGACCGGGCGACCGTCTGGGCCGGCCTCAAGGCGCCGATCGTCGCCCAGCGGGACATCGCCGACGCCCTCGGGCTGCCCAGTCGAAGGTCACGGTCAACGTCGTCACCGGCGGTGGCTCGTTCGGGCACAAGCTGTTCGGGGACGCCGCCATCGAGGCGGCCCTGATCTCGAAGGCGATGGGCAAGCCGGTCAAGCTGATGTGGCACCGGGCCGACGAGCCCCGGCAGGGCCGCACCCACCCGATGGCGACGCGCCGGGTGCGGGCCACCCTCCTCGCGGGCCAGGTGCTGACCTTCGAGCAGCGGCACACGAGCGTCGTCGACCGACTTCGGCCACGGGCTGGGGAGCGGCTCACCGCGATGGCGGCCGAGCTGCCCGCCGAACCTCGGCGGCCTCGGGCTCTCGCAGTCGATCTTCACCCTCACCCAGGAGCTGCCCTACGACTTCGGTGTCGTCGACCCAGCTGCTCAACGAGGTCGACACCCGGTTCAACACCGGCAGCATGCGCAACATCTACAGCCCGGACGTCGCGTGCGCCAACGAGCTGGCCGTCGACCAGATCGCCCAGCGGCTGCGCAAGGACCCGTACACGTTCCGGATGGCGTTCCTCAAGAACGCCAAGGCCAAGCGCTGCCTCAAGGCGGTCGCCGAGGCCGGCGGCTGGGGGCGGCCGCTGCCGAAGGGCGTGACCCAGGGCATCGCGGTGCACACCGAGTACAAGGGCGCGACGGCCGTGCTCGTCGAGCTCGACACGCCGGCCCGAGACGGTCGGCCGCTCGATCTACCACGCGGTCACCGGCCGCGGGTCACCAAGGCGGTCATCGCGGTCGACGCCGGGCTCGTCGTCAACCCCCGCGGCCTCGAGGCCCAGATGATGGGCGGCGTCGCCGACGGCATCGCGCTCGCGCTGACCAGCGCGTGCCACCTGCGGGACGGCCACTTCCTCGAGGCGCAGCTGGGACAACTACTTCTACACGCGCCAGTGGAACATCCCGCCCGAGTTCCGGTGCGTCGTGATGCCGTCGGACGAGGAGCTGCCCGGCGGCGCCGGCGAGGCCGGCGTGCGCGGCCACCGTCGCGGCCACCGCGTGCGCGTACGCCCGGGCCACCGGCACGGTGCCGACCGCGCTTCCCGGTCAACCACGACACCGTCTCGTTCACGCCCAAGTCCTTCGTCCCGCCCGTGCCGGAGTCCCCGGTCGACGGCCTGTCGTACACCTACTGAGGAGAGCAGCGATGGCACAGCACACCTTCCGGGTCAACGGCGAGAGCGTCACGGTCGACGTCGAGGACGACGTGCGCCTCCTCTGGGTCCTGCGCGACGTCCTCAAGGTCACCGGCCCCAAGTACGGCTGCGGGATCAACGTCTGCAAGGCCTGCACGTCGCACATCAACGGCAAGGCCTTCAACCCCTGCTCGGTGCCGGTCTCGGACGCTCGCCGACGACGACGAGGTCACGACGATCGAGGGCCTGCGCCGACACCGTCGACGCCGACCTGCACCCGATGCAGGAGGCCTGGCTGGCGCGCGACGTCGCGCAGTGCGGCTACTGCCAGCCGGGCCAGATCATGGCCGCGGTCGCCCTGGTCGCAAGGTCCGCGCCGAGGGACGCGCAGATCACCGACGCCGACCTCGACGGCATCCGCAACATCTGCCGCTGCGGCACCTACACCCGCATCCGCGAGGCGATCCGCGAGGGCGCCGACCGGATGTGACGCCCGCGGGGTCGCGCCGGTCCGAGGGGGCGGCGCGACCCGCCGGGCCGCGTCAGTCGTCGAGGGCCTTGTGGAGGGCGACGCAGGCGGTCAGCCCCTCCTCGCCCTCGACGACGCTCGCCCAGCTGACCTCGACGCCGGCCCGGAGCAGGGTCCAGGCCCGGGCCTCGTCGAGGTCGACGCCGGCCGCGTCGGCGACGACCGCGAGGCGGTGCCGCACCGACCAGCGGAGGGCGGCGCCGGTGCCGAGCTCGTCGGCCCGGTTGCGCAGCACCGGCCAGAGGTCGAAGCCGGGGTGGCCGGCCACCGGCTTGGGGTCGATGGCCGTCCACCCGCGCTCGGGCGAGCGGAGCACGTTCTCGTAGTGCAGGTCGGTGTGCAGGAGCAGCCCGGGGTCGTCGGCGAGCAGCTCGCGGGCCAGGCCGTCGGTGCGGGTGGCGAGGCGCCGCGGCACGGCCGGGCGGCGGGCCATCCGCTCCAGGTGCGGGGCGAGGTACTCGCGCGAGCCGCGGGAGCCGCGGCGGGGCCGGGACGTGCAGCCGCCGCAGCAGCCCGCCGACGACCCCGCACGCCTCCTCGTCCCACGTCGCCGGTGAGGTCGCTCGGTGTCGAGCCGCTCGAGGAGGAGCAGGCCGTCGGAGGGCAGGGCCGCGACGAGCCGGACGGCGGCCCCGCCGCCCCACGTGCGCAGGGCCAGGGCCTCGTGCTCGGCCTCGGGGTGCGGCCAGACGACCTTGAGGGCCAGCGCCTCCGCGCCGCGCCGCACCGGGACGACGAGGGCGGTCCACCCGGTGCGGGGCGCGCCGTCGACGACGAGGTCCCACCGGGCGAGGGCCTCGTCGAGGAGGCGGGGCACCGTGCGCACCCAGTCGGCGCCCGGCGGGCCGCCGTCGGCCGGGTAGGCCGAGACCCGCTCCACCCAGGCGGGCGGGAGGACGACGCCGCTCACGCGAGGCCCGGGAACGGGGCGAGGGGGAGCCCCCAGCGGTGCGCCTCGACCTCGACGGCGCCGAGCCAGCGGGTGGCCGCCGCGAGCGCCGTCGGCCGAGCCCGGCGCGACGAGCGCGGGCAGGGCGGCCCCGAGGGTCGTCGCGCAGCGTCGGTCAGGGTCTCGGTGACGAGCCGGTCGACGTCGGCGCCGGTGCGCACGGGGAACGGCAGCGGGTGGCCGAGCGCCGGCGGCGGGGCCGTGCCGCCGGCGGCGAGGTCGGCGTGCAGCGCCCGCAGGGCGGCGAGGGTGGCCGTGGCCCGGCGGCGCCGGCGCGCCGGTGGAGCGGGCCGCCGCGACCTCGAGGAGGTAGGCGGCGCGCGTCGACCGCCGCCGCGGGCTCCTCGGCGACGTCACCCTCCGGGGGCCGCCGGGCACGAGCGGGGTGGCCCCGAGGAGGGTCGCGGCGGCGAAGCGCTGGGCGTGGAGGGCGGCGACGGGGACGCGCAGGTCGTCGGCGACGGCGCGAAGCGGGCCGCCCGCGGCCGCTGCGGTGGCCTCCGCGGACCCCAGGGCGGTGGCGCCGACCGGCGCGGGGGTGCGCGGTCGCGGCGGGCGAGGCGCGGTCGGGTCGTCGAGCGGCGCCGGGGCCCCGGCCCGCGAGCAGGGCGGTGCGCAGCACCGTGTGCTGGCGGGCGTGGACGACGGCGAGCGCCGCGCCGAGGGGCGCCGGGGCGCGTCGGCACAGGGCGGCGAGGCGGTCGCAGTCGCGGGTCAGGGACGACGAGCAGCGCCTCGCCCGGGAGGGGCGTGCGGGCCGGGAGCGAGGGGCAGCCGGGGGGCGTCGTCCTCGAGCCGGATGCCGCAGCCGGCGAGCGGCGCGAGGAGCGCGGCCCCCGCACCGACGAGCAGGAGGCGCCGCCCGGGACGGCGGGCGTCTGGGACCGGCACGGCGCCCATCCTCCCACGGTGCGCGGCGCCCGCCGCGGGGCCTACAGTGGGTGGCCCGGCAGGTGCCGGACGAGAACTGCACAGCGAGAGGAGGCCCCCGACCATGGTCAGCACGCGACCACGTCCGACCCGTCCTCGAGGCGGCCCTCGAGGGCTCCGGCCTCGTCCTCGAGGACGTCACCGTGACCCCCGCCGGCAAGCGCCGCGTCGTGCGCGTCCTCGCTCGACCGCGACCTCGGCGCCGTCGACGACGTCGTGACCGCGCCCACCGAGCCCCTCTCGCTCGACGCGGTGGCCGAGGCCACCCGCGCCGTCGGCGAGGCCCTCGACGTCTCCGACGTCATGGGCCAGCAGCCCTACACCCTCGAGGTCTCCTCCCCGGGCGTCGGCCGCCCGCTCACCGCTGCCGCGGCACTTCCGGCGCAACGTCGGCCGGCTCCTCGAGGTCCGCACGGCCGCGGACGAGACGACCGGCCGGCTCGTCGCCGCCGGGCCGGACGGCGTGACCCTCGAGGTGCCCGCGACGAGGAAGACCCCCGCCCGCACCGTGGACGTGGCCTACGCCGACATCGACCGCGCCGCCGTGCAGGTCGAGTTCGCCCGGCCCGACGACCCCAAGGAGAGCTGACCCCGTGGACATCGACCTCGCCGCCCTGCGCGCCCTGGAGCGTGAGCGCGGCATCTCCCTCGACGTCATCGTCCCGGCCATCGAGCAGGCGCTGCTGCTCGCCTACCAGCGCACCGACGGCCACTACCGCAGCGCGCGGGCCGAGCTCGACCGCGCCACGGGCCACGTCGTCATCTGGGCCCGCGAGGAGACCGAGGTGCCGGCGCCCGAGGGCGAGGTCGACGAGGAGGGCGAGCCCCTGCGGCCCACGCCGCGAGCTCGGCCCCGAGTTCGACGACACCCCGACCGGCTTCGGGCGGGTCGCGGCCGCGACCGCCCGGCAGGTGATCGTCCAGCGGATGCGCGACATCGAGGACGACGCGATCCTCGGCGACTTCAAGGGCCGCGAGGGCGACATCGTCGCCGGCGTCGTCCAGCAGAGCCCGCACCCCGGCCACGTCACCGTCGACTTCGGCACCGTCGAGGGCATCCTCCCGGCGGCCGAGCAGGTGCCGGGCGAGACCTACCAGCACGGCCAGCGGCTGCGCACGCTTCGTCGTGTCGGTGAAGCGCGGGCTGCGCGGCCCGCAGATCGGGCTGTCGCGCACGCACCCCAACCTCGTCCGCAAGCTGTTCGCCCTCGAGGTGCCCGAGATCGCCGACGGCAGCGTCGAGATCGCGGCCCTGGCCCGCGAGGCCGGGCACCGCACCAAGATGGCCGTCCACTCGACGGTGCCGGGCCTCAACGCCAAGGGGGCGTGCATCGGGCCGATGGGCCAGCGGGTGCGGGCGGTCATGGCCGAGCTCCAGGGCGAGAAGATCGACATCGTCGACTTCAGCAAGGACCCGGCCGAGTTCATCGCCGCCGCCCTGTCGCCGGCCCGGGTCAGCGCGGTCGAGATCGTCGACCCGAAGCTGCGCGCGGCGCGGGTCGTCGTCCCCGACTACCAGCTCTCGCTGGCCATCGGCCGGGAGGGGCAGAACGCCCGGCTCGCGGCCAAGCTCACCGGCTGGCGGATCGACATCCGGTCCGACACCGAGCCCGCCGCGGCGCCGGCCGGCGGCTCCCCGCGACACGCCCGGGGCCGGGTAGGCGGTAGACTGGTGCGGACCGACCGGACTGGACTCCGGCCATCGGGCCCGGTGCGCACGTGCATCGGGTGCCGCGGGACGGATAGCCGGTCGGCACTCCTGCGAGTGGTCCTCGGGCAGGGGGAGCACGGTCCGTCCGTCGTCCCCGACCCCGAGCGCCGTCGCCCGGGACGCGGCGCATGGCTGCACCCGAGCGTCTCGTGTCTCGACCTCGCCGTCCGCCGACGGGCGTTCGGCCGGGCGCTGCGCAGCAGCACCGGCCCGGACACCACCGCGGTGGCCCGGTGGGTCGAGGACCTCGCGCAGGAGAACCGTCATCGAGAGCAAGAGAACCGGAAGCGGGTTTGAACGCAATGAGCACCCGATGAGTACTCAGCGATGAGCACCCCCCAGCTGTAACGACGGTCCGCGCCGCCCGGCACGGACCTGGACAGGAGAGATGTGTCTAAAGTCCGTGTGAGCGCCCTGGCGAAGGAGCGAGGGGAGACCAGCAAGGTCGTCCTCGAGCGCCTGAACGGGATGGGCGAGTACGTCAAGAGCGCCAGCTCGACGATCGAGGCCCCGGTCGTCCGGCGCTACAACGAGAAGTTCCCCGTCGAGAAGGCGGCCGAGAAGGCTGCCCCGGCCGAAGAAGGCCCCGGCCAAGAAGGCCGCCCCGGCCGCAGCGGCCCCGGCCGCAGCGGCCCGGCCGCTCCGGCGCCCCCGGCGGCCCCGCCGCGCCGAGGCCCCCGCCGCCCCGGCACCGGCCGCACCGTCGGCCCCCGCCGCCGCGGCTCCGGCGGCCCCGGCACCGGCCGCCCCGGCACCGGCCGCCCCCACCCCGGCGGCTCCGGCTCCGGCCGCCCCCGCGGCGCCCGCTCCGTCGGCCCCCGCCGCCCCGGCCGCCGAGTCCGCCACCGAGGCCCCGGCCGCGCGTGAGGGCGGTGCCACTCCCGGCCCGCGCCCCGCACCGCGCCCGGCGGGTCCCCGGCCCGGCAACAACCCGTACGCCCCGAGCCAGGGGATGGGCCGCAGCCGCGAGTCCGCCCCCCGTCCGGGCAACAACCCGTTCGCGACCAGCCAGGGCATGCCGCGGCCGCAGAGCCGTCCGGGTCAGCGCCCCGGTGCCGGCCCGGGTGCCCCGACCGGCCCCGGCGGGCCCCCGCGCCCGGGCGGGGCGCGTCCCAGCCCGGGCATGATGCCCGACCGCAGCGCGGTCGCCCGTCCCGGCGACCGGCCGGCCCGTGGCGGCCGTCCCGGCGGTGCCGGTGCGCCGGTCGTCCCGGCGGCGGCGGCTTCGGCGGCCGTCCCGGTGGCCCGCGGTGGTCGTGGTGGCCGCGGCAGCACGCAGGGTGCGTTCGGTCGCGGAGGCGGCCGCCCGCAGCGTGGCCGCAAGTCCAAGCGCGCCAAGCGCCAGGAGTTCGAGCAGATGCAGGCGCCGTCGATCGGCGGCGTCAGCGTCCCCCGCGGTGACGGCTCGACCGTCGTCCAGATCCGCCAGGGCGCGAGCCTCACCGACTTCGCCGACAAGATCAACGCCAACCCGGCGTCGCTCGTCACGGTGATGTTCCACCTCGGCGAGATGGCCACGGCCACGCAGAGCCTCGACGAGGACACCTTCAAGCTCCTCGGCTCCGAGCTCGGGTACGACATCCGGATGGTCTCCCCGGAGGAGGAGGAGCGCGAGCTCTACGACTCCTTCGACATCGACCTCGACGTCGGGATCGACTCCGAGGACGAGGACGACCTCGAGGCCCGGCCCCCGGTGGTCACCGTCGTCGGCCACGTCGACCACGGCAAGACCCGCCTGCTCGACGCCATCCGCAACGAGGACGTCGTGGCCGGTGAGGCCGGCGGCATCACCCAGCACATCGGCGCCTACCAGGTGCACCGTGAGCACGAGGGTGCCGACCGTCCGATCACCTTCATCGACACCCCGGGTCACGAGGCGTTCACCGCCATGCGCGCCCGTGGCGCCAAGGTCACCGACATCGCGATCCTCGTGGTGGCGGCCGACGACGGCGTCATGCCGCAGACCATCGAGGCGCTCAACCACATGCAGGCGGCGGACGTCCCGATCGTCGTCGCGGTGAACAAGATCGACGTCGAGGGTGCGAACCCGCAGAAGATCCGCCAGCAGCTCACCGAGTACAACCTCGTCGCCGAGGAGTACGGCGGCGAGACGATGTTCGTCGACGTCTCCGCGAAGCAGGGTCAGAACATCGACCAGCTGCTCGAGGCCGTGCTCCTCACGGCCGACGCGGCGCTCGACCTGCGGGCCAACCCCGACCGCGACGCCCGTGGTGTCGCGATCGAGGCCAACCTCGACAAGGGCCGCGGCGCCACGGCGACCGTGCTCATCCAGTCGGGCACGCTCAACGTCGGTGACGCGATCGTCGCCGGGTCGGCCCACGGACGCGTCCGGGCGATGCTCGACGAGCACGGCCAGAACGTCGAGGAGGCGACCCCGTCGCAGGCCCGTGCAGGTGCTCGGGCTCTCCTCGGTGCCGCGGGCCGGCGACACCTTCGTCGTCGCCCCCGACGACCGCACCGCGCGGCAGATCGCCGAGAAGCGCGAGGCGGCCGACCGCCAGGCGAGCCTGGCCAAGGCCCGCAAGCGCATCTCGCTCGAGGACCTCAACGAGGCCCTCGCCCAGGGCAAGGTCGACACCCTCAACCTCATCCTCAAGGGTGACGTGTCGGGGTCGGTCGAGGCGCTCGAGGACGCCCTGCTCCAGATCGACGTCGGCGAGGAGGTCGACCTGCGGATCATCGACCGCGGCGTCGGCGCCGTCACGCTGAACAACATCAACCTGGCGATGGCCTCCGACGCGATCATCATCGGCTTCAACGTCCGCGCCGAGGGCCAGAACGCCGAGGTCGCCGAGCGCGAGGGCGTCGAGATCCGGTACTACTCGGTGATCTACCAGGCGATCGACGAGATCGAGCAGGCCCTCAAGGGCATGCTCAAGCCGGAGTTCGAGGAGGTCGAGCTCGGCTCGGCGGAGATCCGCGAGATCTTCCGCTCGAGCAAGTTCGGCAACATCGCCGGCTCGATCGTCCGCAGCGGCGAGATCCGGCGCGGCACCAAGGCGCGGATCACCCGCAACGGGGTCGTCGTGGCCGAGAACGTCGACATCGCCGGCCTGCGCCGGTTCAAGGACGACGTCGTCGAGGTCCGCGAGGGCTTCGAGTGCGGTATCAACCTCGGGTCCTACAACGACCTCCAGCTCGAGGACCTCATCACCACCTACGAGATGCGGGAGAAGCCGCGCGCCTGAGCGCAGCGAGGGCGCGCGGCTCCGACCGCATCTCGTCCCCTCGAGATGCGGCGGGTCCCACGCTCTGCGTGGGCGAAGCCGCGCGCCTGAGCGCAGCGACCCTCGCGGTCGAGTGAACAGAACACGCCGCGTGCCCCTCGGGGTGCGCGGCGTGTCCTGTTCCCTCGACGGGTGTGACGACTCGGTGGAGCCCTCAGGCGAACATCGCCTCGCCGAGCACCTCGCCGGGCCGGGCGCCGGGGAGCACCGCGAACACCGCCGACCCCACCGGGACGGTCCACAGGTTGAGCAGGTCCATCTCGGCCAGCCGGCGCTGCACCGGGACGAACTGGCGCACCGGGTCGGCCTGGTAGGCGACGAAGACGAGCCCCACGTGCGTCTCGGCGCCGGTGCCGTCGTCGTACGAGTACGGCCGGCGGAGGAAGCGCTCGTGCGGTGCCGTCGCGTGGGCCCGGCGCAGGTGGGCGGCGTCGTCGACGACGTGGAAGCCCAGTGCATCGGTGGCCTCGAGGTCGGCGGGGCTCTCGACCGTCCCGCCGGTGACCGGTGCCCCGGTGTCGAGCCGCCGGCCGATGGCGTTCTCGCGCGAGAGCCGGTCGACCCGGTCCCAGGCGTCGAGCTTCATCCCGATGCGGCGGACGACCACCGACGAGCCGCCCCGCAGCCACCCCGGCCCCTCGCTCCCGACCCAGAGCAGGTCGGCGTCGAGGCCCGTCACGTCGGGCTGCACGGTGCCGTCGACCTGCCCGAGGAGGTTGCGCATCGGCACCCCCGGGCCCTCGAACGGCTCGCGGAACCCCCGCTGCACCCACCGCACGGTCGCGAGGTCGGCGACGCCGGCGGTCAGCCGGCGCTGTGCGTGCGAGACGGTCGTCGGGCTGTCGGCGCAGACCTGGAGCAGCAGGTCACCCTCGCTCCACTGTGCGAGCAGCCGGTCGATCTCCGGGAACGCGGGCAGGGGCGCGAGCCAGGCCGGCGTCTCGGCGCCGGCGAGCTCGACGACCCGGGGCCCGACCCCGACGGTGACCGTCAGGGACGCCGGGACCGCGGCCAGCTCGGGCTCGAGGTCGGTGAGGGGCCCCCGCCCGGCCGTGAGCCGCTCGATGTCGTCGGTCCACACCGTGAGCAGCCGCCGCACGGCGTCGGCGTCCGCCCCGTCGACGAGGTCGAGGGCCACGAAGGCGGCGTGGGGCGGCGGGGCCTCGAGGATGCCGGCCTGGTGCTCGCCCCGGAACGGGCGCGCGGTCGCCCGGGCCCGGTCGAGCCGCCGGTCCGGCGCCGGGGTCGAGCGCTCGCGCGCCACGGCGGCGCCGGCGCCGGTGACCACACCGGCGCCGGCTCCCGCGAGCCCGGAGAGGATGACGGCCCGGCGGCGAGGTCCCCTCGCCGCCGTACCGTCCGGACGCCGGTCCTCGCCGGTCACGAGCTCGACGGCGAGGGGTCGTACGTCTCGTTGGCACCCGAGAAGGCCCGCACGGGCACGGTGAGGGTCACCGTGCCGGCGGACGTCGTGAGCGTCACCGACGTCGTCGAGCCGTTGTCCAACGGCCCGGTCAGCTCCATGAGCATCACGTGGTTGCCGCCCGGCTTGAGCACGAACGTACCGCCGGCCGGCACGACGAAGCCGCCCTTCTTCTCCTGCATCTGCATCGCGCCGCTGTCGGTCTTGACCGTCTCGTGGAGCTGGACCATCCCGGCGACCGGTGACGACCCGCCGGTGATGGTGATGTCGGAGTCACCGGTGTTGCGGAGGGTGCCGAACATCGCGCTCATCGGCATCGACATGTCCATCCCGCCCATGTCGCCCATGGCGCTCGCGGACGGGCTCGGGGAGGACATGTCCATCGACGTGGTGGCCGAGGGGGAGGGGGTGTCCATCGGCATGTCGTCGACGGACTTGACCCAGCCGTCGTCGATGACGAGGGCCGCGTCGGCGGACCCGGTGCCGGCGCTGGACCCGCCGGCGCTCGGCTCGGAGCCGCAGCCGGCGACCCCGAGGGTGAGGGCGGCCAGGGCCGCGGTGAGGGCGACCCGACGGGTCGCTGACATGACGTGGTGCATGGTGGTCTCTCCTGTGGTGGTGGGCGACCGCAGGCCGCGGCGCCCGGGCTGGCTCGGGGGTGGGGAGGGCGAGCCGGCCCGGACGGTGCGACGGGTCGGCTCAGGAGAGAGCGAGGGGTGGCGCGCGTCCGCCGAGGGGACGGGGGGTGCGTCCGGTCGGCCGGGGTGCTGGCCGGCCCTGCGGTGCGCAGGCGGACGACGGGTCGGCGCAGCGGGGCGACGACGCGGGGCAGGAGCCCGGAGACGACGTGCCACAGGGCGTCCTCGGCCCGGGCCAGGACCACGGCCAGGGCGACGGTGGCGACGACGTGGGCGAGGAGCATGGGCGGGTCGAGCATCGACATCGCGGGCATCGCGGGCATCGCCGGTGCCGCACCGGAGCCGAGCCCGGCGGGGAGGCCCCCGTGGACGTGCACCGCGGCGACGCCGGCGGCGCCGGGGCTCGGGGCCATGGTGCGCAGCCCCACGTGGACCACGACCTGGACCGCGCCCAGGAGGGCGACGAGGGCCGTGGTGGACAGCCGGCGGCCCGCGGCGAGCCACGTGGGCGGGCCGAGGAGGATGGCGAGCACGACGAAGGCCACCGGGCCCGGGGCCTCGCCGCCCCCCAGGCGGTGCGCGGCCGCCGACCCGCCGAGCGCGAGGAGCAGCGCGACACCGGCACGCGCCGCGCGCACCCAGCCGACCCCTGCCGTCGTCATGGCGACAAGGGTAGCGACGGGGAGCCGGTGCTGTCCGGGGAACCGGGTCACTAGGGTGGTGGGGCCCCGACGTCCGGGGTCCCCGCCCCCCAGAGCAGAGGAGGAGCCGTGGCCGACGAAGCCCGCGCCCGCAAGGTCGCCGACCGCATCAAGACGCTGACCGCCGCGAACCTCGAGGCCATCGTCAAGGACCCCGACCTGGGGTTCGTCACGGTCACCGACGTCCGGGTCACCGGCGACCTCCAGCACGCGTCGCTCTTCTACACCGTGTTCGGCGACGAGCTGCAGCGCGCCCGGACCGCCACCCTGCTCGAGGCCAACAAGGGCCGGTTGCGCTCCTTCGTCGGCAAGCAGCTGGGCATCCGGCTCACCCCGAGCCTGGAGTTCATCGCCGACGCCATCCCGGAGACCGCCGCCCACCTCGAGGAGCTGCTCCAGCAGGCCCGCGCGCGCGACGCCGAGGTCGCCCGGGCCGCCGAGGCCGGCCGGTACGCGGGGGAGCCCGACCCGTACCGCAAGGAGCGCAGCGAGGACGCCGACGCCGAGGCACCGGGTGCCGACGAGCGCTGAGCCGACCCCCGACGGGCTCCTCGTCGTCGACAAGCCGGCGGGCTGGACGAGCCACGACGTCGTCGCCCGCGCCCGCCGGCTGTGCGCCACCCGGAGGGTGGGGCACGCCGGCACCCTCGACCCGATGGCCACGGGTGTGCTCGTCCTCGGCGTGGGCCGGGCGACGAAGCTGCTCACCCACCTCGTCGGCGTCGACAAGGACTACACGGCCACGGTGCGCCTGGGGCAGGGCACCCTCACCGACGACGCCGAGGGCGAGGTCACGACCGCGCCCGGCGCACAGGGCCTGGACCGGGCCGCCGTCGAGGCCGCGGTGGCCGGCCTCACCGGCGCCATCGAGCAGGTGCCGAGCGCCGTGAGCGCCATCAAGGTCGACGGGCGGCGGGCGTACCACCGCGTGCGCGCGGGCGAGGACGTGCGCCTGGCCGCGCGGCCGGTCACCGTGTCGCGCTTCGTGGTCGGCGACCTGCGGCCGGGTGCGGACGGCGACACGCCCGTGCTCGACGTCGACGTGGAGGTCACCGTCTCCTCGGGCACGTACGTCCGCGCGCTGGCCCGCGACCTCGGGGCCGCGCTCGGCAGCGCCGGCCACCTCACGGCCCTGCGCCGCACCCGCGTGGGCGGCCTCACCCTCGCCGGCGCCCACCCGCTGGCCGAGCTCGAGGCGCGGCAGGGGTCGCCGATGCCGACCGTGCCGCTGGCCGACGCGGCGCGCGCGGCCTTCCCGGTGCGCGTGCTCACGGCGGCCGAGGCCCGCGCCGTCGGCTACGGGCAGCGCGTGCCGTCGGCCGAACCGGGCCGCCCGGGACCCGTCGCGGCCCTGGCCGAGGACGGTTCCCTCGTCGCGCTCCTCGACGAGCGGGCGGCCGTCGCGCGGTCCGTCGTCGTCTTCGCCCCCGCGAGTTCGTAGAGTGTCTTCCGTGCACCGTTGGTCCGACCCCGCCGCCACGCCCGAGGCCCTGCGCCCCTGCGTGCTCACCCTCGGCAACTTCGACGGCGTGCACCGCGGTCACAAGGCGGTGCTCGCGGCGCTCGTCGAGGCCGGGGCCCGCCTCGGGCTGCCGGCCGTCGCCATCACCTTCGACCCCCACCCGGTCGCCGTCCTCCACCCCGAGCAGGCGCCCGAGCTCATCTCGCCGGGGGCGGTCCGTGACGAGCTGCTCGCCGAGACCGGCATCGACGGCCTCCTCGTCCTCGACTTCACGACCGAGTTCGCGCAGCAGACGCCCGAGGACTTCGTCCGGGCGGTGTTCGTGCGCGGCCTCGACGCCCGGTGCGTCGTCGTCGGGATGGACACCCGCTTCGGCTACCGGAACTCCGGCGACGTCGGCACGCTCGTCGACCTCGGCGAGCAGTTCGGCTTCGAGGTGATGGCCCTCGACGACGTCGGCGACGGCGAGCGCTACTCCTCGACCGTCATCCGCCGCGAGCTGCGGGCCGGCCAGGTCGCCGAGGCCGCGCGCATCCTCGGCCGCCCGCACCGGGTCGTCGGTCCGGTCGTCCACGGCAACCACCGGGGCCGCGGCCTCGGCTACCCGACGGCCAACCTCGGGCCCGACTCGCTCGGGCTCGTGCCCCGCGAGGGCGTCTACGCCGGCTGGCTCACCCGGCTCGACCTCGACGAGGGCGAGCCCGACCGGACGATGCCGGCCGCCCTCAGCGTCGGCACGAACCCGACCTTCGACACCGACGACCGCCGCACGCTCGAGGCCTACGTCCTCGACCGCGACGACCTCGACCTCTACGACGAGCGGGTGATGGTCGAGTTCGTCGAGCACATCCGGCCGACGCTGCGCTTCGAGAGCGTCGAGGAGCTCAAGGACGCGATGGCGGGTGACGTCGGGCGGTGCCGCGAGCTGCTCGCCAAGATCGTTCCCGCCTGAGGGGGCTGGCCCGGCACGACGTCGGGCTGTACCTCGCCGCGGGCGGCGCCTCGGTCGTCGGGGCCCTCCTCGTGTGGTCGGCCACGGTCCGCACGGCCGGGTCGGCCTACCTCGTGCGGCACCTCGTCACGGCCGCCGTCGGGCTCGCCGTGGCCCTCCTCGTGAGCCGGGCCGGCCGCGACCGGGTGCGGGCGGCGGCGCCGTGGGCGTGGGTGGCCGGGGTGGTGCTCCTGCTCCTCGTCCCGACCCCCCTCGGCGCGACGGTCAACGGGTCGCGCTCGTGGATCCCGCTCGTCGCGGGCTTCACCCTCCAGCCCGCCGAGCTGGCGAAGGTGGGGGTCACCCTCGCCCTCGCCGTGCTGCTGGCCCGCCGGCTGGACCGCGACCGGGCGCCCGGCCCCCGGCAGGTGCTCGCCGCCGCGGTCGTCGTCGGGGTGCCGACCGCCCTCGTCGTCCTCCAGCCCGACCTCGGCAGCGCGCTGGTCCTCGCCGCGGTCGGCGTGGTCGTCGTCGTGGTCGCCGGGCTGCCCGCCCGCTGGGTGGCCGCCCTCGGTGGGCTGCTCGTCGCCGGCGTCGTCCTCGTGCTCACCACGCCGGTCCTCAGCGAGTACCAGCGCCGTCGGCTCACCTCCTTCGCCGACCCGGCCGCCGACCCGCAGGGAGCCGGCTACCAGGTGCGCCAGGTCCGCCTGGCCGTCGGGGGCGGGGGGCTGTGGGGGCAGGGGTTCATGGCCGGGCCGCGCACCCAGGGGGGATCGGTCCCCTTCCAGCTCAACGACTTCGTCTTCTCCGTCGCGGCCGAGGAGCTGGGCTTCGTCGGCGCCGCCGGGCTCGTCGTCCTGCTCGCCGTCGTCGTCCTGCGGGTCCTCGTCGTCGCGGCCCGGGCGGAGGACGCCTTCGGGCGGCTCGTCGGCGTCGGGGTCGCCGTGTGGCTCGCGGTGCAGGTGGTGCAGAACGTCGGGATGAACCTCGCCCTCCTGCCGGTCACCGGGCTGCCCCTGCCGTTCGTGTCGTACGGCGGGTCCTCGATGCTCGTGTCGTGGCTGGCCGTCGGGCTGGTCGACGCCGTGCAGGGTCGGGACGGGCGGGCGAGCCGGTCCGGGGCCCGCCGCGCCAGCGTGGCGTTCCCACCGGCCCGCGGCGTGTGACAGGATTCCGGCACCACGCCACCGATGCCGAGGACGATGCACCATGCACCGGGTGACCCCGCAGATCCACAGCCCCGCCGACGAGCCCGTCGACCAGGCCGTCCTCGAGCAGCGGGCGCAGAGCGTGGGGCACCTCTTCCGCGACCGCGTCGCCGCCACGCCCGACCGGCCGGCCTTCCTCCACGCCGTCGTCCACGAGTCCGGTGACGAGTGGCTGACGGTCACCTGGCGCGAGCTCGACGAGGTGGTGCGCGAGCTCGGGGCCGGCATCATCGCCCTCGGCGTGGACCCCGAGGACCGCGTCGCGATCGCGTCCGGGACCCGCTACGAGTGGGCCCTGGCCGACCTCGCGACGATGGTCGCCGGCGCGGCCACGACGACGATCTACCCGACGACCATCGCCGACGACGTCGCGTTCATCCTGTCCGACTCCGGCGCCCGGGTGGTCTTCGCCGAGAACACCGAGCAGCTCGACAAGCTCCGCTCCATCCGCGACCGGATCCCGGCGGTCGGGCGGGTCGTGCTCATCGAGGGCACCCCCGACAGCGACGACTGGACGCTCACCCTCGACCAGCTGCGGCAGATCGGCCGCGAGTACCTCGCCGGCGACCCGGGCGCCGTCGACGCGCGCATCGACGCCATCCGCTCCGACCAGCTCGCGACGATCATCTACACCTCGGGCACCACCGGCCGGCCCAAGGGCGTGCGGCTGCTGCACAGCGCGTGGACCTACGAGGGCGCGGCCACCGACGCCATCAACATCCTCACCGAGGACGACGTCCAGTACCTCTGGCTCCCGCTGGCCCACGTCTTCGGGAAGAACCTGCTGACCCTGCCCCTCCAGATCGGGTTCGCGACGGCCATCGACGGCCGGATCGACAAGATCGTCGACAACCTCGCCGTCGTCAAGCCGACCTTCATGGGCGCGGCGCCGCGGATCTTCGAGAAGGCCCACGCCCGCGTCCAGATGATGATGGAGGCCGAGGGCGGGCTCAAGCTGCGGCTGTTCCGGGCGGCGAGCGCGGTGGGCCGCGAGGTGAGCGAGCTGCGGGAGCAGGGCAAGGAGCCCACCGGGCTGCTCGCCCGCAAGCACGCCGTCCTCGACAAGCTCGTCGCGTCGAAGATCCGCGAGCGCTTCGGCGGCAACATCCGCTTCTTCATCTCCGGCTCGGCCGCCCTCAACCAGGACGTCGCGCGCTGGTTCGACGCGATGGGCATGCTCATCGCCGAGGGCTACGGCATGACGGAGACGAGCGCCGCCTCCTTCGTCAACCGCACGAGGGCCTACCGGTACGGCTCGGTGGGCTGGCCGCTGCCGGGCATCGAGGTGCGGGTCGCCGACGACGGCGAGGTGCTGCTGCGCGGCCCGGGCAACATGCAGGGCTACCACAACAACCCCGACGCCACGGCGGAGACGATCGACGACGAGGGCTGGCTGCACACCGGCGACATCGGCGACCTCGACGAACGTGGCTTCCTGCGGATCACCGACCGCAAGAAGGACCTCTTCAAGACCAGCGGAGGCAAGTACGTCGCGCCCTCGATCATCGAGTCGACGTTCAAGGGCCTGTGCCCGTACGCCAGCCAGCTCGTCGTCCACGGCGCCGACCGCAACTTCGTCTCCGCCCTGGTCACCCTCGACCCCGAGGCGATGGCGGGCTGGGCGGCCCAGCACGGGATGGAGGGCGCCTCGTACGCGGAGGTCGTCAGCTCCGACGCCTGCCGCCAGATGGTGCAGGGCTACGTCGACGAGCTCAACGCCGGGCTGAACCGCTGGGAGACGATCAAGAAGTTCACCATCCTCGAGCACGACCTCACCGTCGAGGACGGCGAGCTGACCCCCAGCCTCAAGCTCAAGCGCAAGGTCGTCGCCGACCGGTACAAGGACCTGCTCGACGCGCACTACGGCGGCTGAGCGGTCCGGGCCGACCGCCGAGCCGCCCAGGTCGCCCGAGCCGCGCAGGGCGCGACGGGCGCAGTGTGTCACCCGGGTCGACGCGTCGTGGTGGTCTCGGCCCCGACGCCCCGACGCCCCGACGCCCCGGGGTCGCGGGGGTCGCGGTGGTCGCGGGTCAACGGATACGGGTGTCCGTGGGACGCCGAGGGGCCTGCGGGCCGGCCGAGGGGTGTCTGCGGGGAATGCACCGGCCACCGGCGCACTGTCCGTCGGTGACCGACGCTTGTCGTGGCACCACCCTCCTGCTCCGACCTCGGGAAGGACGTCGGGACTGGTCGGACGACGTCAGGGAGGACGTCGGGACTGACGTCGGGACGGACGCCAGGGAGGACGTCAGGGCTGGACGAGGGGGACGAAGCGGTAGCGACCGTGCCCGGTGACCGTGGGCGGCCCGCCGTCCCGCGCCCGGACCACCCGGGTCATGACGCCGGCGACCGGACCGACGAGGACCCCACCCGGGCGCAGCTGCCCGACGAGCGCGAGCGGCAGGCGGGGGGCCGCGGCCGAGACGAGCACCCGGTCGAACGGCGCGTCCGCCGGTGCCCCGAGGTGCTCCGGGTGGGCCGCGACGACGCGCGCCCAGGGCACGCCGGCGGCGGCGAGGTGGGCCCGTCCGAGCTCCACGAGCTCGGGCACCCGCTCGACGCCCAGCACGGCACCACCGGGCCCGACGAGCTCGGCGAGCAGCGCGGTGGTCCAGCCCGAGCCCGCACCGACGTCGAGCACGCGGTGCCCCGGGCCCACGTCGAGCAGCTCGAGCATCGCCCGCACCGTGCGCGGCTGGCTGTTGGTCTGGCCGTGACCGATGTCGAGCGGGCCGTCGGTGGCCGCGGCGGCGCGCTGGGCGGCGGGCAGGAAGCGCTCGCGGGGCTGCGCGGCGAAGGCCGCGTCGAGACCCGCCGCCGGCGCCACGCTCAGCCGTCGAGGTCGGCCAGGGCGCTCGAGACGGCCCGGTGGAACGTCGGGTAGGCGAGCACCTGCTCGCGCAGGACCGCGGTGGGCACGCGCGCGTGCACGGCCGTGGCGAGCATCGAGAGCACCTCGCCGCCGGTGGGGCCGACGGAGGTGGCACCGACGAGGTGGCCGGCGGCGGCGTCCTCGACCACCTTGACGACGCCCTCGCCGCCCGGGCCGTGGATCCACCCGCGGGTCGACTCCTGGAGTGCCGTCGTGCCGGTGCGGACGTCCAGCCCGGCGTCGCGCGCCTGCTGCTCGGTCATCCCGACCGCACCCACCTCGGGGTCGGTGTAGGTGACCCGCGGGACGGCGTGGTAGCTCGCCCACGGTCCGTCCGCACCGGTGAGGTCGCGCAGCGCGATGCCGGCCTGGTACATCGACATGTGCGTGAACGCGCCCTTGCCGGTGATGTCGCCGACGGCCCACAGCTTCTCCCCGGCGCGCATCCGCTCGTCGGTCTCGACCGACCGGGCGGCGGGGTCGAGGCCCACCGTGTCGAGCCCCAGGTCGGCGAGGTTGGGCCGGCGCCCGGCCGCCACGAGCAGCCGGTCGGCGTCGAGGGTGAGGTCCTCGCCCTCCGACTCGGCGACGGTGAGGGTGAAGCGGCCGTCGGCGTGGGCCACGGCCGAGGCCTTGGCGCCGGCGAGCACCTGGATGCCGTCCGCGGCGAAGGCCCGGGCGACGACCTCGGAGGCCTCGGGCTCCTCGAGGGCCAGGATGCGCGGGGCGGCCTCGACGACGCTGACGCGGGTACCGAACCGGGAGAACGCCTGCGCGAGCTCGGCACCGATCGCGCCGCCGCCCATGACGACGAGCGAGTTCGGGGCCTCGGTGGCGCGCAGGGCGTCGCGGTTGGTCCAGTAGGGGGTGTCGGCGAGGCCGTCGACCGGGGGAGCGGCCGGGGCGGTGCCGGTGTTGAGGACGACACCGGTGGAGGCGACGAAGCGCGTGCCGCCCACCTCGACCACGCCCTCGCCGACGAGCCGGCCGTGGCCGCGCACGAAGCGCACCCCGGCCTGCTCGAGCCGCTCGACGGCCACGGTGTCGTCCCAGTCGTCGGTGGCCTCGTCGCGGATCCGGGCGGCGACGACGGAGAAGTCCGGTGCCGTCGTGGCCCCGCCGGCCAGCGCACCGACCCGGTGGGCCTCGGCGAGCGAGTTCGCCGCGCGGATCATCATCTTGCTCGGGATGCAGCCGTAGTACGGGCACTCGCCGCCGACGAGGCGTTCGTCGACCCCGACGACGCTCATCCCGGCCCGCGCCGCCTCCGTCGCGAGGTGCTCGCCACCGGGGCCGAGCCCGATGACGACGAGGTCGACGTGCTGGTTCTCGCTCATGGCCCAAGACAAGCACGCCGCGCCCCGCCGGCGCACCGCCCGGTGCGCGCTGTTCACCGGCCCGTGAGATGTCGCGCAGCACGCGGTTTGGGCGGGGGGCGGGGCCCACCTACCCTTGGCGGATGCCCGGTCAGTCCGTCTTCCCCGCCCTCGAGCCGCTGCTCGAGCAGGTGAGCAAGCCCATCCAGTACGTCGGCGGCGAGCTCAACTCGACGGTCAAGCCCTGGGACCTCGCCGGGGACGCCACCGTCCGCTGGTCGCTCATGTACCCCGACGCCTACGAGGTCGGCGTGCCCAACCAGGGCGTCATGATCCTCTACGAAGTGCTCAACGAGCGGGCGGACGCCCTCGCGGAGCGCACCTACGCGGTGTGGCCCGACCTCGAGGCGCTGATGCGCGAGCACGGCGTGCCCCAGTTCACCGTCGACGCGCACCGCGCGGTGGGTGACTTCGACCTGCTCGGGATGTCGTTCTCCACCGAGCTCGGCTACACGAACATGCTCACGGCGCTCGACCTCGCCGGCATCCCCCTGCACGCCGCCGACCGCGACGAGAGCCACCCGCTCGTCGTCGCCGGTGGCCACGCCGCGTTCAACCCCGAGACCATCGCCGACTTCGTCGACTGCGCCGTCGTCGGGGACGGCGAGGAGGCCGTGCTCGCGATCACCGACATCGTCGGCGACTGGAAGCGCGAGGGACGCCCGGGAGGTCGCGACGAGCTCCTGCTGCGCCTGGCCCGCACGGGGGGCGTGTACGTCCCTCGCTTCTACGACGTCACCTACCTGCCGGACGGCCGGATCCAGCGGGTCGCCCCGAACACCGCGGGCGTGCCGTGGCGGGTCAGCAAGCACACGGTGATGGACCTCGACGCCTGGCCCTACCCGAAGCAGCCGCTCGTGCCGCTCGCCGAGTCCGTCCACGAGCGCATGTCGGTCGAGATCTTCCGCGGCTGCACCCGCGGCTGCCGCTTCTGCCAGGCCGGGATGATCACCCGCCCGGTGCGCGAGCGCTCGATCACCGGCATCGGCGAGATGGTCGAGCGCGGCCTGGCCGCCACCGGCTTCGAGGAGGTGGGCCTGCTCTCGCTCAGCTCGGCCGACCACTCCGAGATCGCCGACATCACCAAGGGCCTGGCCGACCGCTACGAGGGCACGAACACCGGCCTGTCGCTGCCGTCCACCCGCGTCGACGCGTTCAACATCGACCTGGCCAACGAGCTGACCCGCAACGGCCGCCGCTCGGGGCTGACCTTCGCGCCCGAGGGCGGGTCGGAGCGCATCCGCAAGGTCATCAACAAGATGGTCAGCGAGGACGACCTCATCCGCACCGTGGCCGCCGCGTACGGCGCCGGGTGGCGGCAGGTGAAGCTCTACTTCATGTGCGGGCTCCCCACCGAGACCGACGAGGACGTCCTCCAGATCGCCGAGCTCGCGAAGAAGGTCATCGAGACCGGGCGCGAGGTGAGCGGTCGCCGCGACATCCGGTGCACCGTCTCGATCGGCGGGTTCGTCCCCAAGCCGCACACGCCCTTCCAGTGGGCCGCCCAGCTGGGGGCCGAGGAGACCGACGCCCGGCTGGCCAAGCTGCGCGACGCCATCCGGTCCGACCGGCGCTTCGGCTCCTCCATCGGGTTCCGCTACCACGACGGCAAGCCCGGCATCGTCGAGGGCCTGCTCTCGCGCGGCGACCGCCGCGTCGGGAAGGTCATCGAGGCCGTGTGGCGCGACGGCGGGCGCTTCGACGGCTGGAGCGAGCACTTCTCGTACGACCGCTGGATGGCCGCCGCCGAGCGCGAGCTGCCCCCGCAGGGCGTCGACGTCGCCTGGTACACGACCCGCGAGCGCGAGGAGGCCGAGGTCCTGCCGTGGGACCACATCGACTCCGGGCTCGACAAGGAGTGGCTCTGGCAGGACTGGCTCGACTCCCTCGACGAGACCGAGGTCGAGGACTGCCGGTGGACCCCCTGCTTCGACTGCGGCGTCTGCCCGCAGATGGACACCGAGATCGAGATCGGCCCCACGGGCAAGACGCTGCTGCCGCTGACCGTGCTGGGCGCCGGCCGGGAGCGGATGACGGCGACGTCGTGACCGAGGGCGACGTCTGGGTCGAGGACGACCTCCCCGGGCGTCGCGGGCTGCTCGTCGACGTCGGGGGCGCCGTGCTCTTCGGGGCCTTCGCCGTCCTCGTCGGGTCCGCGCAGTCCGGGTGGTCGGCGTTCGCGGGGGTCCTGCTCGCGGCGGCCTTCGGTGTCCGCCGGGTGTGGTGGTGGGCGGCCGCGGGGCTCGCCGTGGTCGCCGCGGTCCTCCAGGTCGTCGTCGGCGACGTCAACGTCGTCGCCGACCTCGGCTTCGCGCCCGTGGCCTTCGTCCTCGGGGCGCACCGCTCCCACGGCCTGCGCCGGGCCGGGCTGGTCGGGAGCCTCGCCGGCGTGGTGGGGGCGGGGGCGTGGGCCGCGGTCCACGCGGCGGGCGACGCCGCCGCGGCCGGGCAGCCCGCGCTCTCGGGGGTGGGCATGGCCACGGCCGCCGCCGTCGTGCTCGCTCGGCGGGTGGCTCGCGGGCTACGTCCGCTGGCAGCGCCGCGAGGCCCTGCGGGCCCGGGTCGACGCCCGCCTGCGCGCCGCCGAGGAGCGCCGGCTGCGCGACCTCGTGGCCCTCGAGCAGGAGCGGGTGCGCATCGCCGCCGACATGCACGACGTCATCGCGCACTCGTGGGCGGTGGTGGCGGCCCAGGCCGACGGCGCCCGCTACACGATGCGCTCGGACCCCGACCGCACGGACGCCGCCCTCGCCGTGATCGGCGAGACGGCCCGGACGGCGATGACCGACGTGCGGAGCCTGCTGACCCGGCTCCGCGAGCCCGACGCCGGCGTCGGCGGACGAGCCTGGGCCTCGAGCGCACCGACGCCCTGCTCGAGCGGATGCGGGCCTCCGGGATGGTGCTCGAGGTGCGGCGCGACGGCACCCCGGCCGGCGGGCAGCCCCCTGGCCGCGACGGCCGGCCGCGTGCTCGCCGAGGCCCTGACCAACGCCCTCAAGCACGGTGACCTCGCCGCCCCCGTCTGCGTCGAGGAGGCCTGGGGCCCGGGCTACCGGCTCACCGTCACCAACGCCGTCGACCGGGTCCCGCGGCCCGGCGACGGCCACGGGCTGCGCGGGGTGCGCGAACGCGTCGCGGCGGCCGGCGGACGGGTCGAGGTCGGCCCCGCGGGCGACGGCGCGACGTGGGTCCTCCACGTCGAGGTGCCGGCCGAGGCGGTCCGGTGAGCACCCGCGTCGCCCTCGTCGACGACCAGCACCTCTTCCGGGCCGGCATCGCGATGGTCATCGGCTCGCAGCCCGACCTCGAGGTCGTCGGGCAGGCGGGCGACGGCGACGAGGTGCTCGCGCTCGTCGAGCGCACCTCCCCGGACGTCGTCCTCATGGACGTGCGGATGGCCCGGGTCGACGGGGTGAGCGCGACCCGCACCCTCGTCGACACGCTCGGGGACGGCGGCCCCGAAGGTGCTCGTCCTCACGACCTTCGACCTCGACGAGGCGGCCCTGTCGGCCATCGAGGCCGGGGCCTCCGGGTTCGTCCTGAAGTCGGCCGAGCCCGAGATGCTCCTGGCCTCGGTGCGGGCCGTGGCCGCCGGCAACCAGGTCGTCGCGGCGGGGGCGACCCGGGCCCTCGTCGAGCGCTTCCGGGCCCGCGACCGGCCGGCCCCCGGGCCCGAGTACGACGCGCTCACCCCGCGCGAGCGCGAGATCCTCCGGCGCACGGCGCAGGGGCTGTCCAACGCCGAGATCGCCGCCGCCGAGCACCTCGCCGAGGGCACCGTGAAGACCCACGTCTCCCGGGTGCTGGCCAAGCTGGGGCTGCGCGACCGGGTCCAGCTCGTCGTCTACGCCTACGAGCACGACCTCGTCTGACGGCGCGGGGGAGTACCTCGGAAGAGGTACCCGGGTCGCGACCTGCGGCAGACGCGCCGGGGGGGCCGGCGTCCGTAGCGTCGCGGCGCATGGACACCACCACGCCCACCGCCACCGCCCCGCCGCCCGCCGCCGAGCCCGTCCTCGCCTTCCGCGACGTCGACCGCGTCTACGGCGAGGGACCCGGCGCGGTGCGGGCCCTCGACGGCGTCACCGTCGACGTCGCCGCCGGGGCGTTCACGGCCGTCATGGGTCCGTCCGGGTCGGGCAAGTCGACGTTCATGAACGTCGCCGCCGGCCTCGACGACCCGACCGGGGGCGAGGTCTGGCTGGCCGGGCAGCCGCTGCACGCGCTCGGGGACGACGAGCGCACGATGGTCCGCCGCCACCACGTCGGCTTCGTCTTCCAGGCCTTCAACCTCGTCCCCACGCTCACCGCCCGCGAGAACGTGCTCCTGCCGTTCGAGCTGGCCGGCCGCCGGGTCGGGTGCGGCCGACCGGCAGCGGGTCGACGGGCTCCTCACGAGCCTCGGGCTCCTCGACCGCGCCGACCACCTGCCCTCCGCCCTCTCCGGCGGCCAGCAGCAGCGCGTGGCCATCGCCCGCGCCCTCGCGAGCGACCCGCGCGTCGTCATCGCCGACGAGCCGACCGGGAACCTCGACACCCGCTCCTCCCGCGAGGTGCTGGCCCTCCTGCGGGCCGCCGTCGACGACTACGGGCAGACCATCCTCATGGTCACGCACGACCCCGTCGCCGCCTCGCACGCCGACCGCATCCTCGTCATCGCCGACGGGCGGCTCGTCGCCGACCACGGACCGCTGGGGCCGGGTGCCATCGCCGACCTCCTCGTCTCGCTCGAGGTCGGTGCGGCATGAGGCGCTCCCTCGTGCTCGGCAGCTGGCGCGAGCTCGGCACGGTCGGCCTGGTCGCCGGGCTCTGCGGGGCCTACGCCGGCGTCCTCGTGACGACGAGCAGCCTCCTGCAGGCGCTGGCCGCGGAGGAGGGCGGTGGCGCCGCGGGCATCCTCCTCGCGGTCGTCGCGAGCGTCTTCATCCTCATCGCCGTCTACGTCTCGGCCGTCGTCATCGTCAACGCGGTCGACACGGTCGTCGCCGGCCGGCTGCGGCAGGTGGCCCTGCTGCGGCTCCTCGGGGCCCGGGCGGCCGCGCTGCGCGGCCTCGGTGATGCGGGCCTCGGGCGCGGTCGGCACGGTCGGTGCGGCGGCCGGGGCGGTGCTCGGCGTCGCGGCCACCGACGCCTTCCGGGTCGTGCTCGTCGCGCGCGGGACCCTCCCCACGGCCGACTACCCGGTGACCAGCGCCTACGTCCTGGCCCCCGTGGGTGTCGTGGGCCTCACCGCGCTGTTCGCGGGCTGGGTGGGCTCGCGCGCCGTCCTGCGGGTCTCACCGGCCCAGGCCCTCTCGACCGCCGAGGCCGCCGCACCCGTCGAGCGCGCGGGTGCGGACGTGGCGGGTCGTGGTCTCGCTCGTCCTCATCGGCGGTGGGGCGCTCACCCTCGTGGCCGCGGCCGTCGTCGCCGAGGGCGGCAGCGTCGCCGGGTTCCTCCTGGCCTTCCTCGGGGCCGCGGCGACGGGGACGGGGCTGCTCGTCGGGGCGCGGATGGTCATCCCGCGGCTCGTCGTCGCCGCGAGCGTGGTGCTCGGGCGGTCGCCGGCCAGCCGGATCGCGCGCCGCAACGCCGTCTCGGACCGGTTGCGCACCACCCGGTCGACGATGGGCCTGGTCATCGGCGTGACCCTCGTGACGACCTTCGCGTCCGGGATGCGGGCCCTGCAGCAGTCGGTCCGGTCGTGGGCCGACCTCGACGCCGCCCAGCGCACCCAGGCCGAGGCCGTGCTCGACGACGACCACGGCCATCCTCGTCGCGATCGTCGTCATCTCCTCGCTGATCTCCGCCGTCGGCTTCGTCAGCACGATGTCCCTCACCGTGATCCAGCGTCGTCGCGAGATCGGGCTGCTGCGCGCCCTGGGCTTCCGGGCCGACGAGGTCCGCTCGATGGTGGCGCGGGAGTCGGCGGCGCTCGCCGGCACGGCGGTCGCGTTCGGGCTGGTGCTCGGGGTGCTCTTCGGCTCGGTCGGGGCCCAGTCGCTCGTCGGCGGGCAGACCGACGGCTTCGTGTGGGGGCTGCCCTGGCCGGTGCTCGGCAGCGTGGCGGCGGCCGCCCTCGTCCTCGTCCTGCTCGCGGCGCTGCCGCCGGCCCACCGCGCGGTGGCCGTGGCCCCGGTCGAGGCGCTGCGCGTCGACCGCTGAGACCGGCTGCGCCCGGCCGGTCGCCGGGATACGGTCGCGGTCGTGACGGCGTCGACGGTGTACCGCGTGGCGGCGCTCGACCCGACGCGGGCGCCCGACCTCGCCGACCTCGCGGCGATGCGCACCGCGTGGATGTCGGCAGTCGGCGGACGCCGAGCCCGCGTTCGCCGAGGCTCGAGGCGTGGCGGCGCCAGTCGGGGGTACGCCACGCCTGGGTGGCCCGGGAGGCCGGTGGCAGGGCGGTGGGGATGGGGAACTGCAGGTGTTCGACCGGATGCCCCGGCCAGGGGCACCCGACACCCGCTGGGCCTACGTGGCCAACGTGTGGATCGACCCGAAGCACCGCCGCCGCGGGGTCGGGCGGCTGGTGATGGAGCTTCTCGAGTGGTGCCGGGAGGAGGGCTGCGTCCGCGTGGTGCTCAACCCGAGCGAGGTCTCCCTCCCGCTCTACCGCGCCCTCGGCTTCCGGCCGGCCGACGACCTCCTGCGGCTCGACCTCTGACGGCACTCGCCGCGACGGCCGTGCGCTGCCACGATGGGCGCGTGGACCACCGCCCGCCGACGCAGATCACGCTGCGCTTCCTCGCGTCTCCCACCGACGCCGGGCACTCGGGGTCGGTGTCCGCGGGCCGCGTGCTCGAGTGGATCGACAAGGCCGGCTACGCCGCGGCCGCCGGCTGGAGCGGCACGTACTGCGTCACCGCGTACGTCGGCAACGTGCGCTTCACCCGCCCGGTGGAGGTCGGGCGACCTCGTCGAGGTCACCGCGACGGTCGTGCACACCGGGCGCACCTCGATGCACATCACCGTCGACGTCGCCTCGGGTGCCCCGCGCACGCGGGTGCTCGAGCCGGCCACCCGCTGCCTCATCGTCTTCGTCGCCGTCGACGAGGAGGGCCGCGCGACGCCCGTGCCCGAGCTCGTCCCGGGCACCCTCGGTGAGGAGCTCCAGCAGCGCTGGGCCGTGCGCCGGGCCGACCTGCGCGCCGAGGTCGAGGAGGCGATGGCCGCCCAGGTGTACTCCGAGGCCGGCACCGCGCCGCGGGTGACGATGCGCTTCCTCGCCGCCCCGACCGACGTCAACTGGGGCGGCAAGGTGCACGGCGGCATCGTCATGCGCTGGGTCGACGAGGCGGCGCACGTCCTCGCGACCCGGTGGACCGGCAGCGCGAACAACGTCGCGATCTTCACCGGCGGCGTGCGGTTCTACCGGCCGCTGCGGATCGGCCACCTCGTCGAGGTCGAGGCCCGCCTCCTGCACACCGGGGGCACGGCGATGCACCTCGGGGTGCACGTGCGCTCGGGCGACCCGGCGGCGGGGGAGGGGTCCCTCGAGCTGACCACCTACTGCCGCACCGTGTTCGTCGGCCTCGACGAGCAGCGGCGGGCCGTGCCCACCCCGACGTGGCAGCCGGTGAGCGAGGAGGACCGCGCCCTCGACGCCCACGCCCTCGAGCTCGTCGCCATCCGCGAGCGCTTCGGCGACTGAGGGCGACCCCCGGCGCCTCCTCGCCCCCGAGAGGAGGCGACACGCAGGCGCCGGGCCGGGACGCGCTGCGTGTCGCCCCCTCTCGACCGGCACCCGTGAACGTGACACGTCGATGTGCCGTTGACGATAGTGTGTGACGCACACTATCGTGTCGGCATGACCTCAGCGGACGACCCGACCCTCGCGGGCCACCTCCAGGAGCTGCGCCGCGGCACCGTCGTCGTCGCGGCCCTCGCGAGCCTGCGGACACCCGGCTACGGCTACGCGCTGCTGGAGTCCCTCGGGCGGGCGGGCTTCGAGGTCGACGCCAACACGCTCTACCCGCTGCTGCGCCGGCTCGAGAAGCAGGGGCTGCTCAGCGCGGAGTGGAACACCGAGGAGTCGCGGCCGCGCAAGTTCTACCGCACCAGCCCCGCGGGCGAGGACGTCCTCGCCGCCCTGCGCGCCGACTGGCGCGCCCTCGACGCCTCCATCACCGACCTGGCCTGAGGCCCCCGCCCGAGAGGACGACCCCATGGACACCCTGACCGACCGCTACGTCGCCGCCACCGTCCGCGAGCTCACGCAGGACCAGCGCGACGACGTCGACCGTGAGCTGCGCGGCACCATCGAGGACATGGTCGAGGCCCGGCTCGACGCCGGGGACGGCCGCGAGCCGCGAGGAGGCCGAGCGCGACGTCCTCGTCGAGCTGGGCGACCCCATCCGGCTCGCCGCGGGCTACACCGGCCGGCCCGCTCCACCTCATCGGCCCGCGCCTGTACCCGGAGTGGCGCCGCCTCGTCACCCTCCTCCTCTCGGTCGTCGTGCCGATCGCGGCCGTCGGCACCCTCGTCGTGAGGCTCTTCGTCGACGACATCGCGACCGTCGGGGTCGGTCCGGCGTTCGGGGCCGCGGCGCTCGCCGGGCTGAACACGGCGCTGCACATCGCCTTCTGGACCACGCTCGTCTTCGCGGTCCTCGAGCGGACCCAGCCGGGCCGGGAGGTCATGGGGTGGACGCCGGAGCAGCTGCCCGAGGCGGCGGACACCCGGCGGACGGTCTGGCGCACCGAGACCGTCGGCGGGGTGGTCACCCTCCTCGTGGTCGTCCTCGCGCTCGTCTGGCAGCAGGTGAGCTCACCGGTGCGGCTGCGCGGCGAGGGCGTGCCCGTCCTCGACCCCGCCCTCTGGTCGAGCTGGCTGCCGGTGCTCCTCGGGCTCGTCGCCGTCCAGCGCGGTCCTCCTCGTCGTGGCCCACCGGGCCGGGCGCTGGACGTGGGGCACCGCCGGGGTCGGCGCGCCCGTCGACGTCGCGTCCGCGGGGCTGCTCGTCTGGCTGGTGCAGACCGACCGGTTCCTCGACGGCCGCTTCCTCGAGGCGCTCGTCGGGGGCGGCTGGGCCGCGGCCGAGCGTGACCTCACCGTCGGCATGACCCTCGGGGTCGTCGTCGTGACGCTCTGGGACCAGGTCGAGACGGTCCGCCGGCTGCGGGCGCGCTGACCAGCAGAGACGTGACATCCGTCAGGGTCGGGACGGCCGGTGCCGGGTGAACCTTCTGGGGCGGAGCCACCGCTTCGCGACCCGTCCCTCAGGAGGAACCCGTGACAGGAACGTCTCGAGGCACGACGGCGCTGATCGGCGCCGTCGTGCTCGCCGCCACCTCGGCCACCGCGGCCGTGGCAGCACCCCACGGCACCGGCCGGCACCAGGTGAGCAAGGCCCCCGCGTGGGTCGCGCACGCCCGGGCCGCCCGGACGGCCGCACCCGCCGCCGGCCACGCCAAGATCTGGCTCACCCCGCGCGACGCCGAGGGCCTCACCGCCCTCGCCCGGCAGGTCTCGACCCCGCACACGGCGTCGTACGGCCACTACCTCAGTGCGGGGCAGTACCGCTCCCGCTACGCCCCGACCGCGGCCAGCGTCGCCGCCGTGCGCACGTGGGCCCGGGGCGCCGGCCTGCACGTCGACTCGGTCGGCAGCGACAACCACTTCGTCGCGGTCTCCGGCAGCGCGGCCGCGCTCTCGTCGGCGTTCACCGCCGGCCTGGAGACCTTCAGCGTCGACGGGCACACCGGCACCGCACCGACGACGCCGGTCACCGTGCCGGACAGCCTCGCCGGGCAGGTCCTCGCGGTCACCGGGCTCGACACCGTGACGCACTGGACCACCCCGAACCTCGAGAAGGACCGCGGCACCCCCTCGGCCGACGCGACGTCCTCCCCGAGCGACCTCGGCCCGCCGCCCGGCTTCGTCAACGCGACGCCGTGCTCGTCGTACTACGGCCAGAAGGTCGACCGGACCGACCCGGCGTTCGAGGGCAAGCACCTGCCCTACGCGGTGTGCGGCTACGTGCCGTCCCAGCTCCGCTCGACCTACGGCGTCAGCGCCTCGCGGCGCACCGGGCGCGGCCAGACCGTCGCGATCACCGACGCCTTCGCCGCCCCCACCATCGAGAAGGACGCGAACACCTACGCCGCCCGGCACGGTGACCGTCCCTTCCGCCGGGGCCAGCTGACCCAGTCCAACGACACGAACTACGACCCCGCGAAGGTCGACGAGTGCGGCGGCAACGGCTGGTTCGGCGAGGAGACCCTCGACGTCGAGGCCGTGCACGGCATGGCGCCGGACGCCGGGGTCGCCTACTACGGCGCGGCGAGCTGCTACGACGACGACCTCCTGGCCTCCCTGGCCCGAGCGGTCTCCGACAACAAGGCCTCGGCCATCTCGAACTCGTGGGGTGAGCCGACGTACGTCACCGTCGACGGCACCGTCTACCCGACGATCGACCAGACCCTCGTCGACGCCTACGAGTCGGTCTTCCTCCAGGGTGCGGTGCAGGGCATCGGGTTCTACTACTCCTCCGGCGACAACGGCGACGAGGGCGACAACACCGGCGTCGTCTCGCCCGACTGGCCCGCGGCCGACCCCTGGGTCACCGCGGTCGGCGGCACCGCGCTCGCGGTCGACAAGCACGGCCGGCGGCAGTTCGAGACCGGCTGGGGCACCGAGCGCTACTCGCTGACGGACGGCGCGTGGACCTCGGACGGCTTCCTCTACGGTGCCGGCGGCGGGTGCAGCGACGTCTTCGCCAAGCCCTTCTACCAGTAGCTCGCCAGCACCGGCTGCGCCAAGCGCGCGGTCCCGGACGTCGCGATGGACGCCGACCCGACGACGGGCATGCTCGTCGGCGAGACGCAGGTGTTCGACCTGCCGACCCGCTACGGGCAGGGCACCCGCTACGGCGAGTACCGCATCGGCGGGACGAGCCTGGCCGCGCCGCTGTTCGCCGGCGTGCAGGCCGACGCCCAGCAGGGCCGGCGCCGGATCGGCTTCGCCGACCCGTTGCTCTACCTCCTCGGCAAGGGCCGGCGTCTTCCACGACGTCCGGCCCGAGGGCGACCCGGGCAACGTGCGGGTCGACTTCGTCAACGGGCTCAACGCCGCGGACGGGCTCCGCTCCACGGTGCGGACCTTCGACGAGGACTCCAGCCTGACCACCCGTCGCGGCTGGGACGACGTCACCGGGGTCGGCTAGCCCGACCGCGCTGTACCTCTGGGCGGCCTCCCGGCTCTGACCCAGAGGTCCCCGCACCGACGGGGCCCGGCCGCCACGGGCGGTCGGGCCCCGTCGCGTCGGTCAGCCGTGGAGGGCGCCGACCACCTCGCGGAAGGTGCTCGTGTGCCGGTCGACGTCCTCGCGCGTGGTGTCGGGGCACATGAGGGCCATGTTGTGGAACGGGGTCATGAGGATGCCCCGGTTGCACAGCGCGAGGTGGAGGTAGGCGTCGAGGTCGTCGTCGTGGGCGGCGGCCGACTCCTCCCCGGTGCGCGGGGCGGGGCGGGCGAAGCGGTACTCCGAGCGGGCGCCCAGCCGGCTCACCGACCACGGCACGTCGAGCTCGTCGAGGACGCCCTGCACCCCCTCGGTGAAGGCGGTCGCCAGCCCGGTCATGTGCGCGAAGGCCTCCTCGGTGAGCACCTCGCCGAGCGTGGCCCGCATCGCGGCGGTCGAGAGCGCGTTGCCGGCGAGGGTGCCGCCCACCCCGCCGACGTCGACGATGTCGGCCTCGCCCGTCTCGGTGTGCCCGGTGACCGCCGCGGCGACCGCGTCCGAGATGCCGTAGGCCCCGCACGGGATGCCGCCGCCGATCGACTTGCCGATGACGAGGATGTCGGGGTCGAGGTGCCACTCGCGGGTGGCGCCGCCCCAGCCGGCCGAGAAGGTGTGGGTCTCGTCGATCATCAGCAGGGCGCCGTGGCGGGTGGCGAGCTCGCGCAGCCCCTCGAGGAACCCGGGCTCGGGCAGGACGATGCCGATGTTGGTCAGGGCCGGCTCGGTGAGGATCGCCGCGACGTCGCCGTGGGCCAGCGCGCGCTCGACGGAGGCCAGGTCGTTCCACGTCGCGGCGCGCGTCGTGAGGTCGAGCGGCACGGGGGGCGCGACGTTCCCGGGCGCGGGAGACCGTCGTGCCGTCCGGACCGGGGAGGGCGAAGGCCTCGTCGACCGAGCCGTGGTAGCAGTACGCGAAGACGAGGACCTTCGAGCGGCCGGTGGCGAGCCGGGCCAGCCGCACGGCCCAGCGGTTGGCGTCGGTGGCCGAGAGGGTGAAGCTCCACAGCGGCATCCCGAACCGGCGGGTCAGCTCCTCGCCGACCCACTGCGCGTCCTCGCTGGGCAGCATCGTCGTGACGCCGCCGAGCTCGCCCATCCGCCGGGCCACGGCCGCGGTCGTGGGGGCGGGGGAGTGCCCGGCCATCGCCCCGGTGTCGCCGAGGGCGAAGTCGACGTAGGTGTGGCCGTCGACGTCGGTGACGCGGTTGCCGCGGGCGCGGTCGAGGGAGAGCGGGAAGCCGCCGCTCCACTTGTTCATCCAGGTCATCGGCACCCGGCCGAACAGGTTGCTCCCGGCGTCGAAGAGGGCACGGCTGCGCGGGTGGGCCTCGGTGTAGGCCGCCTGCTCGGCGGCGAGGAGGCGGGCGAGGCGGGCACGGTCGGTCGGCGGCATGGCTGCACGATAGTGCTGCGGATGGCGTGGCCGACAGGGGGATCGGGCACTCGATCCGTGTCGCAGGCGCGTCGCGGCCATTCGATCGGTGGCGGACCGGGTGGGCTCCGCGGCGGCGCCGCACGGCGATTCGGCGGCACGGCCCCCGGCCTCCCTAGGGTGGGGACCCATGGCCCGCCAGCGCACCCCCGAGGGACCTCCTCCGCCTCCCGCGGTGCAGAAGCTGCGCATCCGCTACGCCAAGCGCGGCCGGCTCCGCTTCTCCTCGACGCGCGACTTCGCGCGGGCCCTGGAGCGGGCGCTGCGCCGGGCCGGCGTGCCGATGGCCTTCTCGGCCGGCTTCCACCCGCACCCGCTCATCTCCTACGCCAACGCGGCGCCCACCGGGACGGCGAGCGAGGCCGAGTACTTCGAGATCCGGGTCACCGAGCGGGTCGACCCGGCGGCGGTGCGCGCGGCCCTCGACGAGGCCCTGCCCGAGGGGCTCGACGTCGTCGAGGTCGTCGAGGCCGGGCCCGGCGCCCTCGCCGACCGCCTCGAGGCGAGCGACTGGGAGCTGCGGCTGCGCGGCGTCGGGGTCGACGACCTCGAGCCCGTCGTCGCCGCCTACCTCGCGACCGAGCGGGCCGAGGCGACGCGCACCTTCAAGTCCGGGCCGCGCACCTTCGACACGCGCGAGGCGGTGCTCGTCATGCGGCCCGACGGGGTCGACGAGCAGGGGTGTGCGATACTGCGGATGGTCGTACGGCACACCACACCGTCCGTACGACCCGACGACATCCTGACCGCACTCCATGCAGTCACGGGGTTCTCGCCGCCGGTGCCACCACTGGTCACCCGGCGTGCGCAGGGCCCGTTGCTCCAGGACCGTGCCGGGGTGGCCGACCCTTTGGCCGCCGACCGGGAGGCCGCCGGCCCTGTACGGTGACGCGCCGCTCGCGCGAACCGGCATCGGGGTAGCAGCTGACTTCCGTGTGGGTCACCGGCCCGCACGATGGCGATCGCACACCGCGCGGTCGACGAGGAGCCGCCTCCGGGCGTCCCCGGTGTGGTCGGCGGCCCACGGGTGACGAAAGGGGCCGTCATGGCTTCCGAGAACGACCCGACCACCTCCCAGGCCGCCGAACCGGCGATCCTTCCCGTCGAGACCCCCGCGCCCTCGGGCGAGGAGGCCTCGACCCCGCCGCGCAAGGCCACCCGCAAGCGCGCGACGAAGAAGGCCACCGCCCGCGCCGGCCGACGCCGCCGGCCACCGACGACGCCGCGCGACGGCCCCCGCCCCGCGAAGAAGGCCACCCGCAGCCGGAAGAAGGCCGTGGCCGCCGACGGCGACGCGGCCCCGGAGCCCGCGAAGAAGGCGCACCCGCAAGCGGGCGGCGAAGAAGGCCGCCCGAGCGCCGAGCCCGTGCCCGCCCACCGGCCTCGAGCCCGCCGCCGACGAGGCCGCCGAGACCGCCGAGGCCGCGGCCGACGAGCCGGCCTCCGGCCCCGCGTTCGGGCTGCTCTTCCAGCCGCCCGGAGCCCACCACCGCGCGCCGCCGCCGGGCCACCGCACCGGTGCAGGCCCCCGTCGAGCGCCCGGCCGACGAGGCCCCGGCTCGGCCGGAACCGGCCGCGCGCACCGGGCCGCTGCCGACCGGGCCGCCGACGGCGGCCGGCACCCGCCGCCCGTGACACCCGGTCCGACCGCGACACCGGGTCCGACCGCGACACCCGGTCCGACCGCGACACCGGGTCCGACCGCGACACCGACAACGACGCCGACGGCCGACAACGACACCGACGGCGAGGGCGGCTCGCGCCGCCGCCGCCGGGGTGGCCGCGGTCGCCGCGGCCGCGGCAAGGGCGGCGAGGACGAGCAGGCCTCCGGCGCCGACGAGGGCGACGCCCCGGCCGAGGAGCCCCGCGGCTCCGGCCGCCGGGGTGGCCGCGGCGCGCCGGAGGAGGCCGACGACGACGGCGACTCCGCCTCGACCCGCCGGCGCCGGCGCCGGCGCCGCAGCGGTTCCGGGGCCGACGGCGACGACCCGCCCGGCACCGTCACCAAGGTCCGCCAGCCGCGCTCGGAGCGCGACGAGCCGACGGCCGTCAAGGGCTCGACCCGGCTCGAGGCCAAGAAGCAGCGCCGCCGCGAGGGCCGCGAGGCCGGCCGCCGGCGCACGATCATCACCGAGGCCGAGTTCCTCGCCCGGCGCGAGAGCGTCGAGCGGACGATGGTCGTCCGCGGTCGCGACGGCCGCACCCAGATCGGGGTCCTCGAGGACGGCGTGCTCGTCGAGCACTACGTCTCGCGCGAGACCACCGCCTCGATGGCCGGCAACGTCTACCTCGGCCGGGTGCAGAACGTCCTGCCGTCGATGGAGGCCGCGTTCGTCGACATCGGCAAGGGCCGCAACGCCGTGCTCTACGCCGGCGAGGTCAACTGGGACGCCGCCGGCCTCGAGGTCAACCAGGCCAAGCGGATCGAGAACGCCCTGTCCTCGGGCGACACCGTCCTCGTCCAGGTCACCAAGGACCCGATCGGCCACAAGGGCGCCCGCCTCACCTCGCAGATCTCGCTGCCCGGCCGCTACGTCGTCTACGTGCCCGAGGGCTCGATGACCGGCATCTCGCGCAAGCTGCCCGACACCGAGCGGGCCCGGCTCAAGGGCATCCTCAAGGAGGTCGTGCCCGACGGCGCGGGCGTCATCGTGCGCACCGCGGCCGAGGGCGCGTCCGAGGCCGAGCTCACGGCCGACGTCGAGCGGCTGACCAAGCAGTGGGAGCGGATCACCGCCAAGGCCGAGAAGGCGGGCCAGAAGAAGTCGGGCGGCGGCGGGGCGCCCGGCCCTGCTCCACGGCGAGCCCGACCTCACCATCCGCGTCATCCGCGACGTGTTCACCGAGGACTTCGCCTCGCTCGTCGTCTCCGGCGAGAAGGCCTGGTCCGAGGTCAGCGAGTACGTCGAGGACGTCGCCCCCGACCTCGCCTCCCGCGTGACGCGGTGGACCTCCGAGGACGACGTCTTCGCGTCCCACCGCATCGACGAGCAGATCGCCAAGGCGATGGACCGCAAGGTGTGGCTGCCCTCGGGCGGCTCGCTCGTCATCGACCGCACCGAGGCGATGACCGTCGTCGACGTCAACACCGGCAAGTTCGTCGGCTCGGGCGGCAACCTCGAGGAGACGGTCACCAAGAACAACCTCGAGGCGGCCGAGGAGATCGTCCGCCAGCTCCGGCTGCGCGACATCGGCGGCATCATCGTCATCGACTTCATCGACATGGTCCTGGAGTCCAACCGCGACCTCGTCGTCCGGCGGCTCCTCGAGTGCCTCGGCCGCGACCGCACCAAGCACCAGGTCGCCGAGGTGACCTCGCTCGGGCTGGTCCAGATGACCCGCAAGCGGGTCGGCTCGGGCCTCATCGAGGTCTTCTCCGAGCCCTGCGAGCACTGCGGCGGGCGCGGGCATCATCGTGCAGTCCGACCCCGTCGAGCGCGGCAACGGCGGCGCCGAGGGCGGCTCGTCGCGGCCCTCCGCGGCCGGCGCGGCCGTCGGGCGCGGCTCGTCGGGCGGCGTCGGCGCGGCTCGTCCTCCGCGTCGAGGAGACGCCCCGCAGGGCAACGGCAACGGCCCGAGCGCGGCCCAGATCGCGGCGGCCGCCCACGCCGCCGCGCTCAAGCACGCCGACCACCCGGACGTCGCCGCGGAGGTGGCGGCCGAGGTCGCCGCCGTCGCGGGGGGCTCCGAGGCGCCCGCCGACGACCGGCCCGCCGACGAGGCGCAGCCCGCCGACGACGCCCGGCCGGCTCCCGCCGGAGCCGCCCGCCGCCGGGTCGGCACCGGCCCCCGACCGACGCCCCGACCGAGGACGCGCCCGCCCCGGCCCGCCGCTCGCGCCGCAAGCGCGGCCGGGTCGTGGCCCCGGCCGGCCCGCCCCCGGGCGCGGACGCCCCGGTCACCACCGCGGCGCCGGCGGGCGCGGCGGGGGAGTGAGCGGCGGCGGCCCGGGATTTGGAGGGCCGCCCCACGCGCCGGTACTCTGGTGAGTCGGTGCGCCCACCGCGTCGGTGTCCCGTGTCGTCCACGGGGTAGCGACCGGCCGGTCACAGCGAGCGCACCCGAACAGGAAGTGAGATCGAACGTGTACGCGATTGTGCGCGCGGGCGGTCGCCAGGAGAAGGTCTCCGTCGGCGACGTCCTGCTCATCGACAAGACCACCGGCGAGGCCGGCGACACGATCCAGCTGCAGCCGCTGCTCGTCGTCGACGGGGGCACGGTCACCAGCGACGCCTCCAAGCTCGCGAAGGTGACGGTCACGGCCGAGGTGGTCAAGGCCGCCAAGGGGCCGAAGATCACGATCCTCAAGTACAAGAACAAGACCGGGTACCGGAAGCGTCAGGGCCACCGCCAGCCGCTCACCCAGGTCAAGATCACGGCGATCGACGCCTGAGCCCGCGCCCGGACCTCACGAACAGGACTGACTGACATGGCACACAAGAAGGGTGCGTCCTCGACCCGCAACGGTCGCGACTCCAACGCCCAGTACCTCGGCGTCAAGCGCTACGGCGGCCAGGTCGTCAAGGCCGGCGAGATCATCGTCCGCCAGCGCGGCACGCACTTCCACCCCGGCGACGGCGTCGGCCGCGGCGGTGACGACACGCTGTTCGCGCTCGTCGCGGGCGCCGTCACCTTCGGCACCAAGCGCGGCCGCAAGACCGTCAACATCACGCCGGCGGACGCCGCCGCGAGCTGACGCGACGCCGGGCCCCGCCCGGCACCACGCACCACGTCGCCCGAGGGGCGGGCCACGCACGGCCCGCCCCTCGCGGCATCCCCACCCACCGAGCCAGGAGGCACCCATGGCGACCTTCGTCGACCGCGTCGTCCTCCACGTCTCCGCCGGCAGCGGCGGGCACGGGGTCGCCTCGGTGAAGCGCGAGAAGTTCAAGCCGCTCGGCGGCCCGGACGGCGGCAACGGCGGCCGGGGCGGCTCGGTCGTCCTCGCCGTCGACCCGCAGGCCACGACCCTCCTCGACTACCACCACACCCCCCACCGGCGGGCCGACAACGGCCGCCCCGGTGCCGGGGACGAGCGCAACGGGGCCGACGGGGGCGACCTCGTCCTGCCCGTGCCCGAGGGCACCGTCGTCAAGGACGGCGCGGGCGACGTGCTCGCCGACCTCGTCGGGGCCGACGCCCGGTACGTCGTGGCCCGCGGCGGCCGCGGCGGCCTCGGCAACAAGGCCCTGGCCAGCCCGCGCCGCAAGGCCCCGGGCTTCGCGCTGCTCGGCGAGCCGGGCGAGGACCGCGACATCGTCCTCGAGCTCAAGTCGCTCGCCGACGTCGCCCTCATCGGCTTCCCGAGCGCCGGCAAGTCCTCGCTGGTCTCGGTGCTCTCGGCGGCCCGCCCGAAGATCGCCGACTACCCCTTCACGACCCTCGTGCCGAACCTCGGGGTCGTCACGGCGGGCAGCGAGCGGTTCACCGTCGCCGACGTCCCCGGGCTCATCCCCGGCGCGAGCGAGGGCAAGGGCCTGGGCCTGGAGTTCCTCCGCCACGTCGAGCGCTGCTCGGTGCTCGCCCACGTCGTCGACTGCGCCACCCTCGAGCCCGGCCGCGACCCGCTCACCGACCTCGACGTCATCGAGGCCGAGCTCGCCGCCTACGTCACCGACGACAGCCTCGGCGGGCGCCCCCTCTCCGAGCGCACCCGGCTCGTCGTGCTCAACAAGGCCGACGTGCCCGAGGCCCGCGACCTCGCCGAGATGGTCCGCCCGATGCTCGAGGAGCGCGGGCTCGAGGTGCACGTCGTCTCCGCCGTCGCCCACACCGGGCTCAAGGAGCTGACCTTCGCCCTCTCGCGCCTCGTCGCCGAGGCCCGCGCCGAGGTCGAGGCCTCGGTCGTCGAGCGGCCCCGCGTGGTCATCCGGCCCCGGGCGGTCGACGACAGCGGCTTCCACGTGCGCCGCGAGAACACCGCGGACGGCGAGCTCTTCCGGGTGCTCGGCGAGCGCCCGACCCGCTGGGTGCGCCAGACCGACTTCAGCAACGACGAGGCCGTCGGCTACCTCGCCGACCGGCTCGGCCGGCTCGGCGTCGAGCAGGCGCTGCTCGAGGCGGGAGCGGTGGCCGGCTCGACCGTGCTCATCGGCCCCGAGGACAACGCCGTCGTCTTCGACTGGGAGCCGACGATGAGCAGCGGCGCCGAGCTGCTGAGCGGCCCGCGCGGCACCGACGTGCGGCTCGAGGACTACGGCCGCAAGACCCGGGGGGAGAAGCGCGAGGAGTTCCACGCGCGCAAGGACGCCCAGACCTCGGCCCGCGACGAGCTCGCGGCCGAGCGCACGGCGGGCCACTGGGCCGACGCGGCCGACGCGGCCGACGAGGACTGAGCCCGGTGGCCGACACCGCCGCGCGCCTGCGCGGCGCCGTGGGCCGGGGCCGGCGCCTCGTCGTCAAGATCGGCTCGTCCTCGCTGACCAGCGCCGACGGGGGGCGGCTCGACGTCGAGGCGCTCACCGCCCTCGTCGAGGTCCTCGCCGCGCGCCGGGCCGACGGCGGCCAGGTGGTGCTCGTCTCCTCCGGGGCGATCGCGGCCGGGCTCGGCCCGCTCGGCCTCGAGCGCCGTCCGTCCGACCTCGCCACCCAGCAGGCGGCGGCCTCGGTCGGGCAGGGGGCGCTCGTCGCGGCGTACCAGAGCGGCGTTCTCGCGCTTCGGCCTCACCGTCGGCCAGGTGCTGCTCACCGCCGACGACACGGCCCGCCGCAGCCACTACACGAACGCCCGCCGCACCCTCGAGCGGCTGCTCGAGCTCGGCGTCGTGCCGATCGTCAACGAGAACGACACGGTGGCCACCCAGGAGATCCGCTTCGGCGACAACGACCGGCTCGCCGCCCTCGTCGCCGACCTCGTCGGGGCCGACGGCCTCGTCCTGCTCACCGACGTCGACGCCCTGTACGACGGTCCGCCGACGCGGCCGGGGTCGCGGCGGGTGCCGTTCGTCGCGACGACCGACGACCTCGACGCGGTGACCATCGGCGGCACCGGCTCCGCGGTGGGCAGCGGCGGGATGGTCACCAAGGTCGAGGCGGCGGGCATCGCCGGTGCGGCCGGGGTGCCGACCCTGCTCACCCGGCTGGCCGACGTCACCGCGGCCCTCTCCGGCGCCGACGTGGGCACCGTCTTCGCCCCGGCCGCCGCGACCCGGGCCTCCCGCAAGCGCTGGCTGGCCCACGCGACGACGGCCCGCGGACGCCTCGTCATCGACGACGGCGCCGTCACGGCCGTCACCGAGCGGCGCACCTCCCTCCTCGCGGCCGGGATCACCGCGGTGACCGGCTCGTTCGCGGCGGGCGACCCGGTCGACGTCTGCACCGCGCGACGGCCGGGTCATCGCCCGGGGGCTCGTCGGCTTCGCCTCCGGGGAGCTGCCGCAGCTGCTCGGGCGCTCGACCCGCGACCTGGCCCGCGAGCTCGGGCCGGCCTACGAGCGCGAGGTCATCCACCGCGACGACCTCGTCGTCCTCTGAGCCCGGCGGAGCAGGATGAGGGGATGACCGCCTGCGCTCACCGACGCCGACGTGCCCGCGTTCTGGCGCGACCTCGGCCTGCCCGGCCTGTACGACGTCCACGTGCACTTCCTGCCGCCGCCCATCCAGCGGGCCGTGTGGGGCGTCTTCGACGCGGCGGGCCCGAAGATCGGGCGCCCCTGGCCCATCCGGTACCGCGGCCCGGTGGAGGAGCGGGTCGAGCAGCTGCGGGCCCTCGGGGTGCGCCGGTTCGGGGCGCTGCCCTACGCGCACAAGCCGGGGGTGGCGACCTACCTCAACGACTGGGCGGCGCAGTTCGCCGCCGACGGTGCCCGAGGCCCTGTGGAGCGCCACCCTGTACCCCGAGCCGGAGGTGGCCACGTACGTGCCCGAGCTCGTCGCGGCCGGGGCCGAGGTCTTCAAGGTGCACGTGCAGGTGGGGGAGTTCCGGCTCGACGACCCCGTGCTCGACCCGGCCTGGGGGGCGCTCGCCGACGCGGGCACCCCGGTCGTGGTGCACGCGGGCTCGGGGCCGGTGGGCAACGCCTTCACCGGGCCCGACCCGCTGCGGCGGGTGCTCGAGCGCCACCCGCGGCTCACCGTCGTCGTCGCGCACCTCGGTGCCCCGGAGTACGCGGAGTTCCTCGCGCTGGCCGAGCGGTTCGAGCGCACCCACCTCGACACGACGATGGTGTTCACCGACTTCTTCTCGGCCGTCGACGAGGCCGGGCCCTACCCCGACGCGCTGCTGCCGCGGCTGGCCGACCTCGGCCCGAAGGTGCTCCTCGGCAGCGACTTCCCGACCATCCCGTACCCCTACGCCCACCAGCTCGAGGTGCTCGCCCGGCTGCGCGAGCGCGAGCCGCGGCTCGACGACGACTGGCTGCGGGCCGTCTGCTGGGAGACGCCCGCGCCGCCTCCTCGAGCGCCCCTGACCCCGCCGTCACAGCTTTCCCGCCTCGTGCCGGAACCTCCGCCGAGGCACCCCGAACTTCGCGGTGCCCCACCGGAGGTTCCGGCATCGAGGCGAGAAAGCTCGCGGGGGTCAGTGGAGGCGCTCGACCTCGAACTGCATCCGCGGGTGGGCGATCTCCTCCTGGCTCTGCACGAGCTGCAGCTCGCGCCGGCCGGAGTCGAGGGTGCGCTGCAGCAGGTCGAACACCGACGACACGGTGCGCCCGAGGGCCACGCCGGCGTCGCCGGTCTCGAGCAGGTGCGCGGTGAAGAGCGCGGCGGTGACGTCGCCGGAGCCGTTGGCCTTGAGCGGCAGCTGCGGGGTCTGCACGACCCAGGCACCGTCGCCGTGCACCGCGAGCATCTCGATGGTGTCGGCCGGCCGGTCGGGGCGCAGCACGCTCGTCACGAGCACCGTGCCCGGTCCCATCGCCCGCGCCGCCTCGACCGAGGCGAGCGTCGAGTCGAGGTCGCCGGGCTCGGTCTCGGTGAGGAAGCCGAGCTCGAACTGGTTCGGGGTGATGAGGTCGGCCTGCGGCACGACCTTCTCGCGCAGCAGCACGGGGATGGCGGGGTGCACGAAGCACCCCGACGCCGCGTTGCCCATCACCGGGTCGCAGGCGTAGATCGCCGACGGGTTCGCGGCCTTGGTGCGCGCGACGGCGTCGAGGATGACCTCGCCGATCTCCTCGCCGCCCTGGTAGCCGGAGAGGACCGCGTCGACCTCGCCGAGGGCGTCGCGCTCCTCGACGCCGGTGACGACCTCGCGGACGTCGTCGGCGGCCATGAGCGGGCCGCGCCACGCGCCGTAGCCCGTGTGGTTGGAGAAGTGGACCGTGTGCACGGGCCACACCTCGACGCCGAGGCGCTGGAGGGGGAAGACCGCCGCGGAGTTGCCGACGTGGCCGTACGCGACGGAGGACTGGATGGACAGGATCGTCGTCACCCGCCCCATCCTGTCACCGTCCCGCGCCCCGAGAACGCCCCGGTCCCGCCCGGGGAGCGGCCTACGCTGGGGGCATGTCCGAGCGCACCACCGGGACCGACGCGGCCGACGTCGCGCAGGTCCGCACCGTCGCCGAGGCCGCCCGCGCCGCCTCCCGCCGCCTGGCCCTGCTCTCCCGGGCCGAGAAGGACGCCGCCCTCCACGTCCTCGCCGACGCCCTCGACGCGGCCACCCCCGAGGTCGTCGCCGCCAACGAGCGCGACCTGGCCCGCGGCCGCGAGGAGGGCATGGCCGAGAGCCTCCAGGACCGGCTGCGCCTCGACCCCGCGCGCGTCGCCGCCGTCGCCCAGGCCCTGCGCGACATCGCGGCCCTCCCCGACCCGGTCGGCGAGGTGGTCCGGGGCTCGACCCTGGCCAACGGCCTCCAGGTCCGCCAGGTCCGGGTGCCGATGGGCGTCGTCGGGATGATCTACGAGGCCCGGCCCAACGTCACCGTCGACGCGGCCGGCCTCGGCCTGAAGTCCGGCAACGCGGTCATCCTGCGCGGGGGCAGCGCCGCCGCCGAGACCAACCGGGCGACCGTCGCCGTGCTCCGGGCCGCGCTCGAGGGGCACGGCCTGCCCGCCGACGCGGTGAGCCTGCTCGAGGGCGGGCACGGCGTGGTCCGGGCCCTGATGACCGCCCGCGGCCTCGTCGACCTGCTCATCCCGCGCGGCGGGGCCGACCTCATCCAGGCCGTCGTCCTCGGCTCGACCGTGCCGGTCATCGAGACCGGGATCGGCAACTGCCACGTCTACGTCGACGCCGCGGCCGACCTCGACCGCGCCCTCGCGATCACGGTGAACTCCAAGACCCACCGGCCGAGCGTCTGCAACGCCGCCGAGAGCCTGCTCGTGCACCGGGCCGTGGCCGAGGCCTTCCTCCCCAAGGCCCTCGCCGCGCTCGCCGCCGAGGGCGTGGTCCTGCACACCGACGCGCCCGCCGGGGCGCTCGCCGCGGCGGCGGGTGTCGCCCACGACGACGCCACCGACGAGCACTTCGCCACCGAGTTCCACGGCCTCGAGATGTCGGTCGGCGTCGTCGACGACCTCGACGCGGCGCTCGAGCACATCCGCCGGTACGGCTCGGGGCACACCGAGGCCATCGTCACCGAGGACCGGGCCGCCGCCCGGCGCTTCACGGCGGAGGTCGACGCCGCCGCCGTCATGGTCAACGCGAGCACCCGCTTCACCGACGGCGGGGAGTTCGGGTTCGGCGCCGAGATCGGCATCTCGACCCAGAAGCTGCACGCCCGCGGGCCGATGGCCCTGCCCGAGCTGACGAGCACGAAGTGGGTCGTCGAGGGCGACGGTCAGGTGCGGGTCTGAGAGACCACGCGCTCCGCCGGCCGGCCGGCGGTGGGCTCGGGCCGCGCCGGCGGCGGAGCCTCCGCGACCGGCTCGGTCGATGCCACGGATGCGACCGGCGTCGACCGGGACGTCGACCGGGGCCGACGGAGCAGCGGACGGCGTCCCCGCCGCGCGGTCCGCCTCAGGGGCCGCCGCGTCGAGGCTGTCGTGGGCGACGAAGTACGCGGGCCGGGCCTGGATGGCCGAGTAGGTGCGGCCGACGTACTCGCCGAGGATGCCGAGCGCGAGCAGCTGCACGGCGCCGACGGCGGCGACGATGACGACGGTGGAGGTCCAGCCCGGGAGGGTGTTGCCGAGGAGCATGGCGACGACGGCGTAGAGCAGCACCCCGACGGCGGCGAGGCCGCCGAGCAGCCCGAGCCAGGTGGCGAAGCGCAGCGGCGCGATGGAGAAGCCGGTGACGCCGTCGATGGAGAGCCGGAGCATCTTCGCCAGGGGGTACTTCGACTCGCCCGCCGCCCGGGGGGCGCGTCGGTACCCGACCGAGGCGCTGGGGAAGCCGAGGGCCGGGACGACGAGGCGCAGCACCCGGTTGGCCTCGGGCAGGGCGTTGACGGCGTCGACCGTGGCCCGTGACATGAGCCGGAAGTCACCGGCGTCGACGTGCGCGTCGACGTCGGACAGGGCGCGGATCGAGCGGTAGAAGGCCCGCGCGGTGACCCGCTTGAACGCGGTGTCGCTCGAGCGGTCCTCCCGCACGCCGTAGACGACGTCGACGCCCTCGGCCCGGGCGACCCGGAGCATCTCGCCGATGGTCTCGGGCGGGTCCTGGAGGTCGGCGTCGATCGTCACGACGTACCGGCCCCGGGCCCGGGCCAGACCGGCGGAGATGGCCGCCTGGTGGCCGGCGTTGGCCCGCAGCCGGACCACCCGCAGCTGCGGCCACTCGCGGCGCAGCCGCTGGAGGAGGACGGGCGTGGCGTCGCCGGAGCCGTCGTCGACGGCGAGGACCTCGTAGGGCACGCCCCAGGCCTCGGCGAGGGGCCGGAGCCGCTCGACGAAGAGCGGCAGGACGTCCTGCTCGTCGAACATCGGGACGACGACGGTCAGCTCGGGGGTGGTCTCCGGCATGCGGCAAGGGTACGCGGGCGACCCCGTGCCCCACCTGTGCCTCGCCGAGACCGGGCCTGTGGACGAGGGAGGGCCCCCGAGTATGAGATCGGGGGCCCTCACCGGCGGGCGTACCACCGGTCGGACTCGAGCCGGTCGGTCCCTGCGGCATGCCGCACAGAGGTCTGCCACGCGACGGTGGCGCCGTCCACCGTGAGGTGGACGGTCTTCGACTCGGGCCGTCGGCCGCAGCACCCGCACCGTCGCGCGCGGCGCACGTTCCCCGGGGGGTCCGTGCGGCCCCCCGCGGGCTGGGCCCGATGGGGGACGATGTGCCGTTATCCGAACGACCCACCCCCGGGACGACCTCGATCCGGTGGCCTCCGCAACCGCCGTCGCCGAGGGGGCGTGGGGACTGTTCTAGTCGCCGTCGGGGCCTCGGTGCAACCCGTTCCGGGGAAGTTCCGGGGCCGTCTCGCGGGGTCGGCGCGTCGTCCACAGCCGGGGGTGCTCGCAGCCCCCTCCGTGCACACCCCTGTGGACGAAATCCGTGGACAACCGGGACGGTAGGCTGCTCCCATGCCGAGCACCGCGTACCTGATCGCCGCCGAGGAAGCCCGCCGCGAGCTGCCCCTCCCGCCCTGGCTCGTCGGGGCCCTCGCGCTGCTCGCCTTCGCCTTCCTCCTCGGCGTCACGTGGTCGTTCCGGGGCACCCACCACAAGTACGCCCCGCCGCCCGCCCCGGCCGGCGACGAGACCCCCGACGAGCCGCACTGGCCCGAGCACCCGGGGCACCACTGAGCGAGCGGGCCGAGCGGGCCGTGCGGCTGGGGGTGATGGGCGGGACCTTCGACCCCGTCCACCACGGCCACCTCGTCGCCGCCTCCGAGGTGCAGGCGCTGCTCGGGCTCGACGAGGTCGTCTTCGTCCCCACCGGCCAGCCGTGGCAGAAGGACGAGCGCGTGGTCTCCCCGGCCGAGCACCGCTACCTCATGACGGTCGTGGCGACGGCCTCCAACCCGCGGTTCACCGTCTCGCGGGTCGACGTCGACCGCGAGGGGCCCACCTACACCGTCGACACCCTGCGCGACCTGCGGGCCGAGCGACCCGACGCCGAGCTCTTCTTCATCACCGGCGCCGACGCCCTGGCCCAGATCCTGTCGTGGAAGGACGCCGACGAGCTGTGGGAGCTCGCGCACTTCGTCGGGGTCACCCGGCCGGGGTACGTCCTCAGCGAGCTCGGGCTGCCCGCCGAGCGGGTCACCCTCCAGGAGGTCCCGGCCATGGCCATCTCCTCCACCGACTGTCGCGAACGGGTCCGGGCCGGCGAACCGGTCTGGTACCTCGTCCCCGACGGCGTCGTCCAGTACATCTCCAAGCACCACCTCTACCGAGGAGCACCGTGACCGCCACCGACCGCGCACTCGAGCTCGCCCGCGCCGCTGCCACCGCGGCGTCCGACAAGCTCGCCACGACGATCACGGGGATCGACGTGTCCGACCAGCTCGCCCTCACCGACGTCTTCGTCATCGTCTCGGCCGAGTCCGAGCGGCAGGTGGGCTCGATCGTCGACGAGGTGGAGGACGTCCTGCGGGCGATGGGGTCCAAGCCGGTGCGCCGGGAGGGCCAGCGCGAGGGACGGTGGGTGCTCATCGACTTCGCCGACATCGTCGTCCACGTCCAGCACGACGAGGAGCGCGAGTTCTACGAGCTCGAGCGGCTCTGGCGCGACTGCCCGGCGGTCGACCTCGGCGTGGTGGGCACCACGCAGGGCGGGCGGTGAGCCCGGCCGCACCCGGGGGGCGGCGGCTCGTCGTGCTCCGGCACGGCGAGACGACCCACAACGCCGCCGGCATCTGGCAGGGCCAGCTCGACAGCCCGCTCTCCACCCGCGGCGAGGAGCAGGCGGCCGCGGTCGGCCCGGCCCTCGCGGCGCTGGGCCCGTCGAGGGTCGTCACCTCCGACCTCCAGCGGGCCCGGCGCACGGGCGAGAGCGTCGCCCGGGCCTGTGGGGTGCCGCTCACCGTGGACGCGCGCTTCCGCGAGATCCACTCCGGGGCGTGGCAGGGGCTGACGAGCGAGCTCGTCGCGCAGCAGTGGCCGCAGGAGCACGCCGCGGTGCTGCGCGGCGAGGACGTCCGGCGCGGCGGGGAGTCGGGGGAGACGGTGGCCGACGTGGTGCGCCGGGTCGCCGACGGCCTGAGCGACCTCCTCGCGGCGACGGCGCCGGGGGAGTGCGTCGTCGTCTCCACCCACGGCGCGGCGGGGCGGGCGGCGGTGGGCTGGCTGCTCGGCCTCGAGCAGCCGGTGGCCTGGCGGGTGCTCGGCGGGCTGGGCAACTGCCACTGGGGCGAGCTCGTCGAGGGGCGCGAGGGGTGGCGGCTGCGCACGTGGAACGTGGGCGCCGGGTCGGGCTCACCGGAGCCCACGTCGCCGCCCTGAGGGCGATTTGGGGGAGCGCGGGGTGCTCTGTAGACTTCCCGACGCCCCTGCGGGGGCATCCCACTCGGGGCTGTAGCGCAGTTGGTAGCGCACCTCCATGGCATGGAGGGGGTCAGGGGTTCGAATCCCCTCAGCTCCACCGAACGACCTGGGGCCCGGCGCTGTCGCCGGGCCCTTCGTCGTGCGACCGACCGGAGCGCTGGTCGACGCGTTCTTGACAGGTTCCAGAAAACTCGTCAGGGTGGGGCCCATGGTTCCAGCCCCGGACCTCCCTCAGCTGCTGCGCGCCGCCGGTCTCCGCGTGACGCGGCCCCGGCTCGAGGTCCTCGGGGCGGTGCACACCCACCCGCACGCCGACACCGGCACCCTCCTGCGTGCCGTGCGCGCTCCGCTGCCGTCGGTCTCCCACCAGGCGGTCTACGACTGCCTGCGCGCCCTCACCACCGCCGGCCTCGTCCGGGCCATCCAGCCCGCCGGCTCGGCGACGCGCTACGAGGCCCGCGTCGGCGACAACCACCACCACGTCGTCTGCCGCGGCTGCGGGACGATGGCCGACGTCGACTGCGCCGTCGGGGAGGCACCCTGCCTCAGCCCCGAGGCCGACCACGGCTTCACCCTCGACGAGGCCGAGGTCGTGTACTGGGGCCGCTGCCCGCAGTGCCTCGCCGTCGCCACCCCCTGACCACCGACACCTCCAGACGACCAAGCCCCTCCACGACGACCGACCCCCGCACGACGACCGACCCCTGCACCACCGACAAGGAGATGGACCCACGTGACCGACACGCAGCACGGTGTGACCGCCGAGGGCAGCGAGAGCGAGAACCCCGCGATCGACGCCCCCACCGCGAAGGGCACCCGGCCCCGCACGAACCAGGACTGGTGGCCGAACCAGCTCGACCTGTCCGTCCTCCACACCAACGGTGAGAAGGCCAACCCGCTCGGCGGGTCCTTCGACTACGCCCAGGCCTTCGCCGGCCTCGACGTCGACGCCCTCAAGGCCGACCTCGTCGAGGTCATGCGCACCTCGCAGGACTGGTGGCCCGCCGACTTCGGCCACTACGGCCCGCTCTTCATCCGGATGAGCTGGCACGCCGCCGGCACCTACCGGGTCGAGGACGGCCGCGGCGGCGGCGGCCGCGGTCAGCAGCGCTTCGCCCCCCTGAACTCCTGGCCCGACAACGCCAACCTCGACAAGGCCCGTCGCCTGCTGTGGCCGGTCAAGCAGAAGTACGGCCAGGCCGTCTCCTGGGCCGACCTGCTCGTCCTCGCCGGCAACGTCGCGCTCGAGGACATGGGCTTCGAGACCTTCGGCTTCGCCTTCGGGCGCCCCGACGTCTGGGAGCCCGAGGAGGTCAACTGGGGCGCCGAGGACACCTGGCTCGGCGACGAGCGCTACAGCGGCGAGCGCGACCTCGCCAACCCGCTCGGCGCGGTCCAGATGGGCCTGATCTACGTCAACCCCGAGGGCCCGAACGGCGAGCCCGACCCCCTCAAGGCCGCCCACGACATCCGCGAGACCTTCAAGCGGATGGCGATGAACGACGAGGAGACCGTCGCGCTCATCGCCGGTGGCCACACCTTCGGCAAGACCCACGGCGCCGGTGACCCCGACCTCGTCGGCACCGAGCCCGAGGGCTGCCCGGTGCACGCGATGGGCCTGGGCTGGAAGAGCGAGTACGGCTCCGGCAAGGGCCGCGACGCCATCACGAGCGGCCTCGAGGTCACCTGGACCCAGACGCCGACGCAGTGGTCGAACAGGTTCTTCGACAACCTCTTCGGCTTCGAGTGGGAGCTGACGAAGAGCCCCGCCGGCGCCCACCAGTGGCAGCCGAAGGACGGCGCCGGGGCGAACACCGTCCCCGACCCGGAGGACGGCTCGCTGAGCCGCCCGCCGACGATGCTCACGACCGACCTCGCGCTGCGCACCGACCCGGCGTACGAGGCGATCTCGCGGCGCTTCCACGAGAACCCGGAGGAGTTCCGGCTCGCCTTCGCCAAGGCCTGGTACAAGCTGCTCCACCGCGACATGGGGCCGGTCGAGCGCTTCCTCGGCCCGTGGGTGCCGGAGGCCCAGCCGTGGCAGGACCCGGTGCCGGCGGCCGAGGGCGAGCCCCTCACCGACGCCGACGTCGCCGAGCTCAAGGCGGCCCTGCTCGGGTCGGGGCTCACCGTCCAGCAGCTCGTGGCGACGGCCTGGAAGTCCGCGGCCAGCTTCCGGCGGACCGACATGCGCGGTGGTGCCAACGGCGCCCGGATCGCCCTCGAGCCGCAGCGCTCGTGGCCGGTCAACGAGCCCGACGAGCTCGCCTCGGTGCTCGAGGTGCTCGGGCGCGTCAAGGCCGACTTCGACGGCGCGGGCGGCCGCACGGTCTCCCTCGCCGACCTCGTCGTCCTCGGTGGCTCGGCCGGCATCGAGCAGGCCGCGCGCGACGCCGGGCACGAGGTGACGGTGCCGTTCACCCCGGGACGCACCGACGCGACCCAGGAGCTCACCGACGTCGAGTCGTTCTCGTACCTCGAGCCGCGCGCCGACGGGTTCCGCGGCTACCTGCGCGAGGGCGAGAAGGTCGCCCCCGAGGGGCTGCTCCTCGACCGGGCGAACATGCTGGGCCTCACCGCCCCGCAGCTCGTCGTCCTCGTCGGCGGCCTGCGGGCCCTCGGGGCGACCCACGGCGGCACGTCCGTCGGCGTGCTCACCGAGCGCCCCGGGCAGCTGACCAACGACGTCCTGGCGACCGTGCTCCAGCCGGGGCTGACGTGGTCGACGTCGACCGACACCGCGAACGTCTACGACAGCAGCGACGGCCGGTGGCAGGCCACCGCCGCCGAGCTCGTCCTCGGCTCGCACGCGCAGCTGCGCGCCATCGCCGAGGTCTACGGCAGCGCCGACGGCGAGCCGCGGTTCGTCGAGGACTTCGTCGCGGCCTGGGTCAAGGTCATGGAGAACGACCGGTTCGACCTGCACCAGTGAGGCGCTGACCGCCTGACGCCGGCGGCCCGGTCCCCCGCGTGGGGCCGGGCCGCGGTCGGCGTGCCGGGAGGGCCGGGTCAGCCGGGCCAGACCCCGCTGGTGCCGCGGCGGTGGCTGCCGAGCGAGGTGGGTGTCGACGATGCCGACCGCCTCCATGAGGGCGAACATCGTCGTCGGCCCGACGAAGGCGAAGCCCTTGCGCTTGAGCGCCTTCGAGAGCGCGAGCGACTCCGGCGAGGTGGTGGGCACGTCCGCGAGCGTCCGGGGCCGCGGCGTGACGGCGGGCCGGAACGACCAGACGAACCGGGCGAGGTCGCCGTCGGGGTCATCGCGCAGGGCCAGCGTGGCGCGCGCGTTGGTGACGGTCGCGAGCACCTTGGCCCGGTTGCGGACGATGCCGGCGTCGGCCATCAGCCGGGCGACGTCGGCCTCGCCGTAGGCGGCGACGGCCTCGGGGTCGAAGCCGTCGAACGCGGCGCGGAAGGCCGGCCGCTTGCGCAGGATGGTGACCCACGACAGCCCGGACTGGAAGGCCTCGAGCGAGAGCCGCTCGAAGAGCCCGCGCTCGTCGCGGACCGGCATCCCCCACTCGGTGTCGTAGTACTCGCGCAGCAGGGGGTCGGTGGCCGCCCACGTCGGGCGTGCGCGGCCGTCGTCGCCGACGACGAGGCCGGGCTCGCTCACGACCGCCTCAGCGTCACGACCGGCAGCTCGGGGCGGGCGGCGACCCGGATGGCCGGGCCCCACGCGCCGATGCCGCGCGAGGTGAGCACGGGCACGTCACCGACGTCGTGGAGGCCGTCGACCACGGGCTGCTGGAGCGGCACGAGGTAGCGCAGCGGCCACAGCTGCCCGCCGTGGGTGTGCCCGGAGAGCTGGAGGTCGACGCCGCGGCCCTGGACGTCGAGGGCCTGGCGCGGCTGGTGCGCCGCGTAGAGGACGAAGGCCGACGGGTCGACGCCCGCGAGGGCGGCCGCGGGGTCGGGGGTGAACTCGCCGCCGCCGGAGAGGTCGTGCACCCCGGCGAGGGTGATCGTCGCCCCGTCGCGCTCGAGGGGGACCGACTGGTTCTTCAGCACGGTGATGCCCCGGTCCTCGAAGGCCCGCACCCAGTTGGCGGTGTCGCGGTACATCTCGTGGTTGCCGGTCGTCGCGTAGACCCCGAGCGGGGCGGCGAGGTCGCGCAGCGGGTCGAGCTCGGGCCCGTACCGGGCGGCGTAGCCGTCCTCGAGGTCGCCGGCGATGACGACGAGGTCGGGGTGCTGGGCGTTGACGAGGTCGACGACGCCGCGGGTGAAGGCCGCGCTGCGCACCGCGCCGGCGTGCAGGTCGGTGACGAGCGCGACCCGGGCCCCGTCGAACTCGGGCGGCAGGTCGGGGGAGGAGACGACGACGGGGGTGACGACGGGGTGGGAGGCCTCCCACGCGCCGTAGCCGGTGACCCCGAGGGCGGCGACGGCGACGAGCGGTGCGGCGACCCGGTTGAACCGGCGGCGAGCCGCCCGACCCCGGTCGTGGCGCCACCGGACGAGGGCGATGAGGCCGCTGAGCACGGCGACGGGCACGAGCCCGAGGAACAGGTAGAGGCAGGTGGCGAGGAAGGCCTGGCCGGTCCAGGCGACGGGGCGCATGGTGGCCGGGCTCCAGCGTCCGCCCCACACGTCGAAGCCCTCGAGCACCGCGGCGAGCAGCGCGGCGAGCACGAGCGGCGAGGAGCCACGGCACCCAGCGCCGGCCCCACCGGGGGGCGATGGCGAGGCGGTGCCAGACGACGGCGAGGAAGGCGGCGAAGACGCCGATGGGGACGAGCGCGAGGAGTGCGCTCATGCGTCGGCGGGACGCCCGGCCGCCAGCGCGGCCCGCACGTCGTCGGCCAGGTCGGCCGGCTCGGTGTTGGGGGCGTAGCGGTCGACGACCTCGCCGTCGCGGCCGACGAGGAACTTGGTGAAGTTCCACTTGATGCGCCCGCCGAGCAGGCCCTTCTTCTCCGACTTCAGCCACGCGAAGACGGGGTGGGCGTCGTCGCCGTTGACGTCGACCTTGGCGAACATCGGGAAGGTGACGCCGTAGTTCACCTGGCAGAACTCGCCGATCTCGTCCTCGGTGCCGGGCTCCTGGCCGCCGAACTGGTTGCAGGGGAAGCCGAGCACGACGAAGCCGTCGCCCTTGAGCTCCTCGTAGAGCGACTCCAGGCCGGCGAGCTGGGGGGTGAAGCCGCACTTGCTCGCGGTGTTGACGACGAGGACGACCTGGCCGGCGTACTCGGAGAGGGCGCGCTCCTGGCCGGTGAGGGTGGTGGCGGAGAAGTCGGAGAGGGTGGTCATCGGCGCCATCGTCGCACGCGGGACCGAGGACGAGGCGACCTCGCGGCTCGACCGGGGGCGCCGCCGACCTAGCCTGTGGGCGTGCCCCGCGACCCGATGGCCCCGCCGCCCGCTCGACGTCGACGTGCTCGTCGTCGGAGCCGGCCTCTCCGGCATCGACATGGCCTGCCGGCTCGGGATGCACCGTCCCGAGCTGACCTGGGCGCGTGCTCGAGGCCCGCGGGGCGACCGGCGGCACCTGGGACCTCTTCCGCTACCCCGGCATCCGCTCGGACTCGGACATGTACACGCTGGGGTTCCCGTTCCGGCCGTGGCGCGGGCCGCACCTCGATCGCGCCCGCGGCGGAGATCCTGCGCTACCTGCGCGACACCGCGGACGAGCACGGCGTCACCGAGCGGACCCACCTCGGGCAGCGGGTCACGCGGCTCGCGTGGTCCGGGGCCGAGGAGCGGTGGACGGTGACCGCGCGCACCACCGGGGGAGAGGTCCTCGAGCACCGGGCGCGCTACGTCCACCTCGCGACGGGCTACTACTCCTACGACTCCGGTCACGTCGTCGACTTCCCCGGTCGCGACTCCTTCCGCGGCGACCTCGTGCACCCCCAGCACTGGCCGGAGGGGCTGGCGGTGGGCGGGCGGCGGTTCGTCGTCGTGGGCAGCGGGGCGACGGCGATGACCCTCGTGCCCGCGCTGGTCGAGGAGGGGGCCGCCCACGTGACCATGCTCCAGCGCAGCCCGAGCTACGTCGCGGCGCTGTCGAACACGCGACCGGCTCGCCGACCTCGCGCGTCGTGTGCTCCCCGGGCCGGTGGCGCACCGGGTGGTCCGGGCCAAGAACGTCGCCCTCGGGACGGTCAGCTACCGGGCGCTGCGGCGCTGGCCCGAGGCCGGGCGGCGACTGCTGCGGCGTCGCCTGCTCGAGCGCCTCCCCGCGGGGTACGACGTCGACACCCACTTCAACCCGCGGTACGACCCGTGGGACCAGCGCGTGTGCGTCGCTCCCGACGGCGACCTCCTCGACGCGCTCGCCGGGGGCGCGGCCGAGGTCGTCACCGCGGGCATCGACCGGTTCGTCCCCGAGGGGGTGCGGCTCGAGGACGGCCGGGTGCTGCCGGCCGACGTCGTCGTCACCGCGACCGGGCTGCGGCTGCAGGTCGGCGGTGGCGCGGAGCTCGTCGTCGACGGCGTGCCCGTCGACGTGCCGGCGCGCCACGTCTACAAGCGGCTGCATGCTCTCCGACGTCCCCAACCTCTTCCTGTCGATCGGCTACACGAACGCGAGCTGGACGCTGCGGGCCGACCTCACGGCCCGGTGGGTCTGCCACCTGCTCGGCCACCTCGGACGTCGCGGCCTGGGGGTCGCCACGCCGCGGTGGGACGGGTCGGCGGGTGCCGACCGGCCGCTGCTCGACCTCACCTCGGGCTACGTGCGACGGGGCGCGCACCTCCTCCCGCGCCAGGGGGAGCGGCGCCCGTGGCGGGTGGTGCAGAGCTACGTCTACGACCTCGCGGTGACCCGGTTCGGGCGGGTCGACGACGGCGTGCTCGAGCTGCGCTGACGGCGGGGCCGGCCTCGGGAGAACGGGTGCCGTGGTCCGGGGAGGCAATCCGTCGGGCCGGTCGCTGCGAACACCGTGACGCGGGGTGAGGGACGGTCTCGGCGTGACAGGCGTCGGATTCTTCGCTCCGGGAACGGAGACGATCCATGCGAAAGTCACTGACCGCAGCAGCCGCCCTGGCCCTCGGGGCGATGCCCCTGGCCGCGCTGCCTGCCCAGGCGGCCGACTCCAGCACGTTCGTGGCCAACCTCACCGAGCTCAACGACTCCGGGGTGACCAGCACCGCCATGGCCACCCTCACGGGGACCACCCTGAAGATCTCGCTCGAGAGCAAGGGGCTGCTCGCTGACGCTCCCCACGCGCAGCACATCCACATCGGCGGCATGGGCACGTGCCCCGACCCGGCGATGAAGGGCACCGGCGTCGACGGCCACATCCGCGTCAAGGACGCGGCGGACGACTACGGCTCGATCGCCGTGTCGCTCACCAAGACCGGCGACACCAGCCCGAAGAGCGGCCTCGCGGTCGACCGCTTCCCGGTGGGTGACGCCACGTACTCGCGGACCATCCAGGTCTCCGACTCGGTCGCCTCGAGCATCCGGGCCGGCAAGTCGGTCGTCGTCGTGCACGGCGTCGACTACAACAACGACGGCAAGTACAGCGGCGACTCGAAGTCCGAGCTCGACCCCTCGCTCCCCGAGGAGGCCACCGACCCGGCGGCCTGCGGCGTGCTGGCCGCGAGCCAGATGACCTCCATGCCGGGCGGCGGCGTGCAGACCGGTGGCGGCTCGACGGCCGGGACCGAGGACCTCGGCCTCATCGCGCTCGGCGGTTCGCTGCTCGTCGGCGGGCTCGGCGCGGCCACGCTGGCCTCGCGTCGTCGGCGGACGGCCGACGAGCGCTCCTGACGTGTCGCTCCTGACGCGTGGCCACCGCCGCCTCCCGGCGGCGGTGGCCACCGTGCTCGTGCTCGCCGGTGGCGGACTGCTCGGCAAGGCGGCCCTGGACCAGCGCAGCGCGCCGGAGCCGCCGCTCACGGCGGTGGTCCCGGCCCCGCAGGACCTTGCCGCGACACCGTCGCGCGACGGCGGCTGCCGGTGCGGCGCGGCGGACGCCGTCACCGTCGCCGACGCGGGCTGTCGCGCTCGCCCGCGACGCGGGTGCGGATCCACTCGGTCGGGGTCGACTCGGTCGTCAACCCGACCGGGCTCGACGACCGGGGCGCCATCCGCGTGCCGGCCGAGGGCCCCCACTACGACGAGGCGGCGTGGTTCACCGGCTCGCCCGGTCCGGGCCAGGTGGGGCCCAGCGTGATCCTCGGCCACGTCGACTCGGTGCGCAACGGCCCATCGGTGTTCTTCCGGCTCGGCGCCGTCGCCAAGGGCGACTCCGTGCAGGTCACTCGGCGCGACGGCACGGTCGTCGACTTCACCGTGTACCGGGTCGACCGCTACCCCAAGGCGGACTTCCCGACGGCCGCCGTGTACGGCAACACCGCAGGCCCCGAGCTGCGGCTCATCACCTGCGGTGGGGACGTCGACCGGACGAGCGGGCACCACCTCGACAACGTCGTCGTCTACGCGCGCGCCGCCTGAGGCCGCGACGCCGGCCTACGCCCCCTCGGCGAGGACCCCGACGAGCTGCAGGAGCGCGTCCTGCGCACCGATGCCGAGGTCGTCGAGGAGGAGGTCCGCCAGATCGCTCACGGTGGGTTCGAGCTCGGCGAGGAGGGCCCGGCCGCGGTCGGTGGCCCGGGCGAAGCGCACCCGCCGGTCGGTGTCGCTGTCGGTCTGCACGACCAGGCCCAGCCCGACGAGCCGGGCCACGACCTCGGACACCCTCGATCGGGACAGGCAGGTGTAGTGGGCGAGGCTCACGACCGCCGAGGGCTTGGTGCGCACGCGCCGCAGCACGTCCCACGACACCGGGTCGAGGACGGGGACGGCGCCCGCGAGCACGGTGCGCACCTCGCTGTCCACGGCCAGGGCCGCCTGGCGCAGGAGGATCGGCAGGTTGAGCCGGTCGTCGACGTACGGGTGGTCTGCAACCGGTCGCGTCGGATCCCGAGGTCGTGGCGCATGGCGAGGTTGGTGCGCAGCTCGACCCACGGGTCGCGGGCGCGTTGCGTGCGGGCGGAAGGGTGGTCCACGGCCCGATCACCTCCTCGTCGTCACGCCATCCTGCCCCGCGGCGGCCGGCGGCGTCGGGCGTCGTCCACAGGCTCCCGAGCGGCCGGCGGCGTCGGGCGTCGTCCACAGGCTGACGTGCGGCCGGCGACGGCGGACTTCACGAGCCCCCGAGGGGAGAGTTCGCGGACCCCCGATCGGGAGCCGCAGGTCACGGCCCGACGAGATCTCACTCCGCGCCACGGGCGACGCCGGTGAGCACGCCGGAGAATCAGGCCCGGGGCGCAAGGGTGTGCTCCCGACAAGCGTCGGCGAGCGACGGATCATGCGTCGGCAGCGGACGCTTTCCGTGCGACACCCTGGTCGCGGTCGCCGTGGGGACGATGGCGCGAACGGGGCCGTGGGGTCACGGCGTCGGCGAGCGAGCCCGGAGGAGCGAGGGTGTGTGTCTGGTAAGCGTCGGCGAGCGACGGATCATGCGTCGGCAGCGGACGCTTTCCGCGCGACACCATGGTCGTGGTCGTGGTCGTGGTCGTGGTCGTGGTCGTGGTCGTGGTCGTGGTCGTGGTCGTGGTCGTGGTCGGGGAGCGGCACGGAGGTGCCCGGTGCGGCGCCCGTGGTCTGCGGTACCCTGAGCGCGTGACGAGGTTCCTGCTCCTTACCTAGCCGCGCCGGCCACGACAGGCCCGCGCGGCGACCCCTCCTGCGTGAGGGGTTTTTTCATGGGCGCAGACGGATCACCGGGTGCCGACGCACGAGACGACGAGGACGAGATGAGCGAGACCCCGCACCGCTACACCGCCGAGCTGGCCGGCCGCATCGAGGTCGCCTGGCAGGACCGCTGGGCCGAGCGCGGCACGTACCACGCGCCGAACCCGGCCGGGCCCTGGGCCGACCCCGAGGGTGTCGCCGAGCACCCCGCCGGGCACCTCCTCGTCCTCGACATGTTCCCGTACCCGAGCGGCGCCGGCCTGCACGTCGGCCACCCGCTGGGCTACATCGCCACCGACGTCTACGCCCGCTTCCACCGGATGCTCGGCAAGAACGTGCTGCACTGCCTCGGCTACGACGCCTTCGGGCTGCCGGCCGAGCAGTACGCCGTGCAGACCGGCCAGCACCCGCGCAAGACCACCGAGGACAACATCGTCATCATGGCGCGCCAGCTGCGCCGGCTGGGCCTGGGCCACGACGACCGGCGCTCGATCCGCACGATCGACCCCGACTACTACCGCTGGACCCAGTGGATCTTCCTGCAGATCTTCAACTCCTGGTACGACGCCGACGCCGAGCGACCCGACGGCGGCCGCGGGCGGGCCCGCCCGATCGAGGAGCTCGTCGACGAGTACCGCACCGGCGCGCGCACCCTGCCGAACGACGACGGCCGCGGCTGGGACGACCTCTCCGACCTCGAGCGCGCCGGCATCCTCGACGCCCAGCGGCTGGCCTACACCTCCGAGGCGCCGGTCAACTGGTGCCCCGGCCTCGGCACCGTGCTCTCCAACGAGGAGGTCACGAACGACGGCCGGTCCGAGCGCGGCAACTTCCCGGTCTTCAAGCGCAACCTGCGCCAGTGGATGATGCGCATCACCGCCTACGCCGACCGGCTCGCCGACGACCTCGACCGGGTCGACTGGCCCGAGAAGGTCCGCATCATGCAGCGCAACTGGATCGGCCGCAGCCAGGGCGCCCGGGTCACCTTCCCCGTCGCCGGCGCGGAGCGCGAGGCCGGCACCGCGGGTGCGGCGGGCGCGGACGGCGAGGGGCCGGGCATCGAGGTCTTCACCACCCGCCCCGACACCCTCTTCGGGGCCACCTTCATGGTGCTCGCCCCCGAGCACCCGCTCGTCGACACGCTCGTGCCGGCAGGACGGCTGGCCCGAGGGCACGAAGGACGCCTGGACCGGCGGCGCCGCGACCCCGGCCGAGGCGGTCGCGGCGTACCGCCGGGACGCCTCGCGCAAGAGCGACGTCGAGCGACAGAGCGAGGGCAAGGACAAGACGGGCGTCTTCACCGGCGGCTGGGCGACCAACCCGGTCACCGGCACCCGCGTCCCGGTGTTCGTCGCCGACTACGTCCTCATGGGCTACGGCACCGGCGCGATCATGGCCGTGCCCGGCGCAGGACGAGCGCGACTGGGACTTCGCGACCGCCTTCGACCTGCCGATCGTCCGCACCGTGCAGCCCCCCGAGGGGCACGACGAGTCGCACCGCCTTCACCGGCGACGGCCCGGCGGTCAACAGCAGCAACGACGAGGTCAGCCTCGACGGGCTCGGCGTCGCCGAGGCCAAGGAGCGCATCACGACCTGGCTGCAGGACAAGGGGATCGGCGAGGCGACGGTCAGCTACAAGCTGCGCGACTGGCTCTTCAGCCGGCAGCGCTACTGGGGCGAGCCCTTCCCCGTGCTCTTCGACGAGGACGGCGTCGCGCACGCGGTGCCCGAGTCGATGCTGCCGGTCGAGCTGCCCGAGGTCCCGGACTACAGCCCGAAGACCTACGACCCGGAGGACGCGAGCAGCGAGCCCGAGCCGCCGCTGTCGCGCGTCCAGGAGTGGGTGGACGTCGAGCTCGACCTCGGCGACGGCCTCGGCCCGCGCCGCTTCCGCCGCGAGACGAACACGATGCCGAACTGGGCCGGGTCGTGCTGGTACTACCTGCGCTACCTCGACCCGGCGAACGCCGACGCGCTCGTCGACCCGGCCAACGAGGCGTACTGGATGGGCCCGCGCGACGAGCCCGTCGACGGGTCCGCTCCCGGCACGCGCGACCCGGGTGGCGTCGACCTCTACGTCGGCGGGGTCGAGCACGCCGTCCTGCACCTGCTCTACGCGCGCTTCTGGCACAAGGTGCTCCACGACCTGGGCCACCTGAGCAGCGGACGAGCCGTTCCGCACGTACTTCAGCCAGGGCTACATCCAGGCCGCCGCCTACCGCGACGACCGCGGCCAGCCCGTCGAGGCCAGGGAGGTCGAGGAGGGCCCGGACGGCACCTTCACCTGGCAGGGCACGCCGGTGACCCGTGAGTACGGCAAGATCGGCAAGTCGCTGAAGAACATGGTCAGCCCGGACGAGATGTACGCCGCGTTCGGGGCCGACACCTTCCGGCTCTACGAGATGGGCCTCGGCCCGCTCGAGCAGAGCAAGCCGTGGGACACCCGAGCCGTCGTCGGCAGCCAGCGCTTCCTGCAGCGGCTGTGGCGCAACGTCGTCGACGAGGAGACCGGTGAGGTCGTCGTCGTCGACACCCCGCTCGACGACGCCACCACGCGGGTGCTGCACCGCACCATCGACGCGGTCCGCACCGACTACGCGGGCCTGGGCTTCAACACCGCGATCGCCCGGCTCACCGAGCTGAACAACGCCCTGACCAAGCTCGAGGGAGGCGTGCCGCGCGAGGCCGCCGAGCAGATCGTCCTCATGGTCGCCCCGCTCGCTCCGCACATCGCCGAGGAGCTGTGGAGCCGTCTCGGGCACGAGGACTCGGTCGTCCACGCCGACTTCCCCGTGGCCGACCCGGCGCTGCTCGTCGACGACACGGTCACCTGCGTCGTCCAGGTGCGCGGCAAGGTCAGGGACCGGCTCGAGGTGCCGAGCGACATCACCGAGGACGCCCTGCGCGAGCTCGCCCTGGCCAGCCCGAAGGTGCAGGCCAGCCTCGAGAACGGCGTGCGGACCGTCGTCGTGCGGCCCCCGAAGCTCGTCAACGTCGTCCCGGCCTGAGCACGCGCGCCGGCTCTCCCGCCGACGCCGCGAACCCCCGGGGTGGCACCGGAACCCAACCGGTGCCACCCCGGGGGTTCCCGCACCCGGCGGGGAGGCCCCGTGAGGGCGGGGGGCGGGGTGCGGAATCCGTCGACCGGTCCGGTCACGGGAACGGATCGAAACATGATCGTCACGCGCGACCGTTGCGAACCGGGGGTGCGGTCCTGTTGAATCGCCGGAACCCGTACGAGGAGCCGACACGTGACGAGACCGGACGAGACGGCTGCTGCGAGCCCCGAGGCGACCGGCGGCGACGCCGTCGTCCTGCGCCGGGTCAGCAAGCTCTACGGCGACGTCGCCGCGGTCGACGACCTCAGCCTCGCGGTGCACAGCGGCGAGTTCCTCTCGCTGCTCGGCCCGTCGGGGTGCGGCAAGACGACGACGCTGCGGATGATCGCCGGCTTCGAGCACCCCGACACCGGCGACATCCTCGTCGACGGGACCAGCGTGCTCGGCGTGCCGCCGTACAAGCGGCAGGTCAACACCGTCTTCCAGGCCTACGCGCTCTTCCCGCACATGTCCGTCGCGGAGAACGTGGCCTACGGGCTCGAGCAGCGGCGCACACCGAAGACCGAGATCCGCACGAAGGTCGCCGAGGCCCTCGACATGGTCCAGATGCGCGGGTACGCGAACCGGCCGGCCACCCAGCTCTCCGGCGGCCAGCAGCAGCGGGTCGCCCTGGCCCGGGCCCTGGTCAACCGGCCGTCGGTGCTGCTCCTCGACGAGCCCCTCGGCGCCCTCGACCGCCAGCTGCGCGAGGAGATGCAGGTCGAGCTCAAGCTGCTGCAGACCCGCCTCGGCATCTCCTTCGTCTTCGTCACCCACGACCAGGGCGAGGCCCTGTCGATGAGCGACCGCATCGCGATCATGCGCGAGGGCCGGGTCGAGCAGCTCGCCGACGCCGACACCATCTACTCCTCCCCGGCGTCGGCCTACGTCGCCGGCTTCGTCGGGCAGCAGAACTTCGTCGACGGCCGCGCCACCGGGGGCGGCGGGGTCGACACGGACCTCGGGCCGCTGCGCACGGCCCGCGCCAGCGAGGTCGCCGACGGTGACCGGGTCCGGGTCGCGGTGCGCCCCGAGTTCGTCGAGCTGACGCGCCGACGAGCCCTCCGGGACGAGCGAGAACTCGGTGCGCGGCACGGTCATCGGCGTCGCCCACCAGGGCGAGACCCGACAGTTCCTCGTCGACGCCGGCCACGGGCACACCCTCGTCGTCCGCCGGCCCACCCCGGTGGCCCCGGCGCTCGGCGTCGGCGACGCGGCGTGGTGCCGCGTGGAGCCCCGAGCACGTCCACGTGTTCCCGCACGACGGCGCGCACTCCGCGCCGCCCCCGACCTCGGTCCCGGTCCACCCGGACGGGCCGTCCGCCAGCCCCGGAGAGGAACCCCCACCATGACCAGTCCCGACCAGCCGCTGCGCGTCCTCGCCCACTCCTCCGCCGTCCCGCGCATCCGCCGCGAGCTGACCCGCCGCGGCCTCTTCGGCCTCGCCGCGGCCGGCGGGGCCGGTGTGCTCTCGGCGTGCGGGGGAGGGGGGAGCGGGTCCGACGGCACGGGGGCCACGTCGGTCCCCACCTCGGCGCCGCCCTCCCAGGTGGCCACCGGGGGCCCCATCGAGGACGCCCTGTCGATGTACTCCTGGGGCGACTACGACGCCCCGGAGGTGCTCAAGGCGCTTCACGGCCGACAAGGGTCCGACGATCACCACCGACTCGTTCAACTCCAACGAGGAGCTGATCTCCAAGCTCGTCGCGAGCAAGGGCACCGCGGGCTACGACATCGTCGTGCCGACCGGCGCGTTCATCCCGCAGATGGTCCAGAACGGGCTGCTCGCGCCGATCAACCACGAGCTCGTCCCCAACCTCGAGCACATGGACCCCGCCTTCCTCGGGCAGGCGTGGGACCCGGCGAACAACTACTCCATCTGCAAGGCGTGGGGCACCACCGGCTTCGTCTACGACACGACGAAGATCACCCGCGAGCTGAAGACCTGGAACGACTTCATCGACGCCGCCACCAAGGAGGCGAGCGGGAAGGTGTCGGTGCTCGACGACCCCGCCGAGGTCACCGGCATCTACTACTGGGCCAACGGGATCGACTGGAACACCACCGACCCCGCCCAGCTCGACGCCGCCGAGAAGTTCGTCGTCGACACCCTGGCCCCGCACATCGCGGCCTTCGACTCCTACCCCGGCGGGCAGGCCATCCCCCAGGGCACGCACTGGCTCATGCAGGTCTGGAACGGTGACGCGCGGATCGGCATCCAGGAGAGCAAGACCCCCGAGAAGTGGCAGTGGGTCCTCGGCTCGCCCGCCACCGAGCTGTGGATGGACAACTGGGCGATCGCCGCCGGGGCGCCGCACCCCGAGGCGGCGCACGCGTTCATCAACTACGTGCTGACGCCGGAGAACCAGCTGAAGAACGTCGACTACATCGGCTACCACACCGGGGCCAAGGACATCGAGACCGCGGCCGAGAAGGCCGGCCTGGAGATGCTCGACCTCGTCTTCTTCTCGCCCGAGCAGATCGCGACGATGAAGACCGGCGAGGTCAACGAGAACCAGCAGCGCACCGTCGACATCTGGAACAAGGCCAAGGCGGCGGCGGGTGCCTGACGGGGCACCGGGGGCGACGACCCTCCGGCTGCGGGCGCCGCGCTACGCGCTGGCCCTGCCGGCCGGGCTGTGGCTCGTCGCCTTCTTCGTCGTCCCGATCGGGACGATCGTGTGGTTCAGCTTCGGGTACAAGCCGGGCCTGTTCGGCACCCACGCCAACGACGTGCTCTCGCTCGACCGCTACCGGGAGGCGTTCTCGCCCACCTTCTTCGCGACCTTCCAGAACACCCTGTGGGTCGGGGTGGCCGGCACCCTCCTCTGCCTGGCCATCGGGATGCCGGCGGCCTACTGGATGGCGGTCAAGGCGCCACCGAAGCGGCGGGGGATGCTCGTCGCGCTCGTCATGGTGCCGTACTGGACGAACTTCCTCGTCCGGACCATCGGCTGGCAGGTCATCCTCGCGCCGCAGGGCTGGCTCTCCTCCGTCCTGCAGACCCTCCACCTCACCGCCGACCCCCTCGACGTCCTCTACACGCGCACCGCGGTGCTCATCGGCGTCGTCTACAACTACCTGCCGCTGATGATCCTCCCGCTCTTCGTCGCCTTCGACCGGGTGGGCGAGCCCCTGCGGGAGGCGAGCAAGGACCTCGGCGCCGGCCGGTGGCGCACGTTCACGCGGGTGACCCTGCCCGCTCGCCCGCCCCGGGGTCATCGCCGGGGCGGTGCTCGTGTTCATCCCGCTCATGGGCGACTACGTCACCGCGACCGTCCTCGGCGGGGCGCGGGGCAACATGGTCGGCCAGCTCGTCGCCAGCCAGTTCCAGACCGCCCAGAACTGGGCCCTCGGGTCGGCGATGGCCGTCGTCCTCGTCCTCGTCATCGCGCTCACCGTCGCCGTCATCGCCGGGCTCGTGTGGCTCCTCGGCCTCCCGCTGCGGGCCCGGCACCGCCTCGTGCTGGAGGAGGTCGGATGAGCGCCACCGACGTCGGCACCGCCCGCACCGGGCCGGCGCAGGACGACGGGCCCCCGCCGCGCAACCGGCGGCCGAGGTCGTGGGCCGACCGGCTGCTCACCGTGTTCGGCTGGCTCGTGCTCGCCTTCCTCTTCGCGCCGATCGTCGTCGTGTTCGTCTACTCGTTCAACGAGGGCCGGCTGCTCATCGCCTGGGACCACTTCGGCTTCGGCTCCTTCCGGGCCCTCACCGAGCGCCCCGCCATCCGCAGCGCCGTCACCGTCTCCCTGCAGGTCGCGGTGCTCTCCTCGGTGCTCGCGACCCTCCTCGGCACGATGGCCGGCGTGGCCCTGGCCCGCCGCCCCGGGCGCTGGACGTACTGGTTCATCGGCCTGCTGCTGCTCGTGTCGGTGACGCCCGAGATCGTCGACGCGGTCTCGCTCCTGCCGTGGCTGGTCTACCTCGGCTCGGACGCCGGGCTCACGGTGTTCAACGGGGGCCTGGTGCGCCTCGTCGTCGGGCACTCGCTCTTCTCCACGGCCGTCGTCAGCTACATCGTCCGCGCCCGGCTCGTCGGGCTCGACGAGTCCCTGGAGGAGGCCTCGGGCGACCTGTACGCCCCGCCGGCGCGCACCTTCCGCCGGATCACCGTGCCGCTCGCGCTGCCGGCGGTGCTCGCCGGCGCGCTGCTGTCGTTCACCCTGAGCCTCGACAACACCATCGTCTCGGCCTTCGTCCAGGTGTCGGGCTCGACGCCGTGGCCGGTCTACGTCCTGTCGGCGCTGCGCTCCGGGCTGCGGCCCGAGATCGCCGCCGTCTCGACGGTGATGCTCGTCCTCACCCTGCTCGCCCTCGGCCTCGTCGCCCTCGTGCTCAAGCGCTCCGGCGACTCGGCCACCGACATCGCACGCACCATGGGAGGTGGCTGATGGTCGACACGATCTTCTCCGGCGGACCGGTCTTCACGTCGCAGGCGGTCCGGGCGCGACCGACGGCCGTGGCCGTCGAGGGCGGACGGGTCGTCGCCGTCGGTCACGACGAGGTGCTCGACCTCGCGGGGCCCGGCACCGAGCGCGTCGACCTCGCGGGGCGGATGCTCGTCCCGGGGTTCCAGGACGCGCACGTGCACCCCGTGTGGGCGGGGGTCGACATGCTGCGCTGCGACCTCACCGAGCTCTCCACCGCCGGGCAGTACCTCGAGCGGATCGCGGCCCACGTTCGCGAGCACCCCGACGAGGAGTGGGTGCTCGGCGCGGGCTGGTCGATGTCGGCCTTCCCCGGCGGCACCCCGACCGCCGCCGCCATCGACGCCGTCGTCGGCGACCGGCCGGCGTTCCTCCCCAACCGCGACGGCCACGGCGCCTGGGTGTCCACGGCCGCGCTGCGACGGGCCGGCATCGACCGCGACACCCCCGACCCGCGGGACGGGCGGATCGAGCGCGACGCCGACGGCACCCCGTCCGGCACGCTCCACGAGGGGGCGATGGCGCTCGTCGGGCGGATCGCCCCCGAGACGACCGACGCCGAGCGCCTCGACGGCCTGCTGCGGGCCCAGGCCCACCTGCACGCGCTGGGGGTCACCGCGTGGCAGGACGCGATCATCGGCGACTACGGCGACGGCGGGAACCCGGCGACGGCGTACCGCGCGGCCGACGAGTCGGGACGGCTCACCGCGCGGGTCGTCGGGGCGCTCTGGTGGGACCGCGACGCCGGGCTCGAGCAGGTGCCCGACATCATCGAGCGCCGGGAGCGGCTGTCCACGAGCCGGTTCCGGGCCACGAGCGTGAAGATCATGCAGGACGGCGTGCCCGAGAACTTCACCGCCGCCATGCTCGACCCCTACTGCGACGGGCACGGCCGGTACACGGACAACGCCGGCATCTCGTTCGTGCCCGTCGAGACCCTCGGTGCCGGCCGCGGTGCAGCTCGACGCCGCCGGCTTCCAGCTGCACTTCCACGCCATCGGCGACCGCGCGGTCCGCGAGTGCCTCGACGCCGTCGAGGGCGCGCTGCGCGCGAACGGCCGGCGCGACGCCCGGCACCACATCGCCCACATCCAGGTGATCCACCCCGACGACGTCCACCGCTTCCGCGAGCTCGGGGTCGTCGCGAACATGCAGGCCTTCTGGGCGGCCCTCGAGGCGCAGATGGTCGAGCTGACCATCCCGTTCCTCGGTGAGCCGCGCACGTCGTGGCAGTACCCCTTCGGCGACCTCCAGCGCTCCGGCGCCGTGCTCGCGATGGGCTCGGACTGGGCGGTCTCGACGGCCGACCCGATCGCGGCCATCCACGTGGCGGTCAACCGGCAGATCCCCGAGGGGCACCGGGAGGGGGAGCCCGAGCACCCGGTGTTCCTGCCCGAGCAGCGCATCGACCTCGCGAGCGCCCTCACGGCGTACACGGCGGGCTCGGCGTACGTCAACCGGCTCGACGACACCGGCACCATCCGCGAGGGGGCGCTCGCCGACCTCGTCGTCCTCGACCGCGACCCCTTCGCCGGGCCGGCCGAGGAGGTCGGCGCGACGCGCGTGCTGCAGACCTTCGTCGACGGCCGCCGGGTGCACGCCGCCGACGACGCCTGAGCGGTGTCTCGGGGTGTGGACGCCGGCTGACGGGCGCTCGGACCCGCTGCCACACTCGTCGGCGTAGGTCATGAGTGCCAGTGACAAGCCCCGGCTCGCTGGCCGGCAACCCTCCTCCGCGGCGGGGTGCCCCGGGTGAGGACCTGGTCGGCGTCGCCGTGACGTCGGCAAGCGCGGGATCCCGGTGCCACCGAGGGTCCTCCGGCCCTCCGGGAGCCCATGATGTCGACGCACCACGCCACCGCCGAGCACACCCGGCCCACCGCCCTGACCCGGCGCCTGCCGGCCGTCGTCCGCCCCGGCCCGGTGCCCCTGGCCACCGGCGAGCTCGTCGAGTACGCCCAGCTCGACCACGCCGCCTCCACCCCGGCGCTGGAGTCGGTGACCCGGGCCGTCGAGACCGTCACCCGCACGTACTCCTCGGTGCACCGTGGCACGGGGTGGCTCTCCCGGGTCACCAGCGCCCACTACGAGGCGGCCCGCGAGGAGGTCGCCCGCTTCGTCGGGGCGCGCGAGGACGACGTCGTCGTCTTCACCCGGACCACGACCGACGCGACGAACCTCCTGGCCCGCGCCCTCCCCGAGGCCACCCCCGTCGTCGTCTTCGCCGCCGAGCACCACGCCTCGCTGCTGCCCTGGCCGGCCGGGCGCACCCACCGGCTGCCCGTCCCGGCCTCGCCCGAGGAGGCCCTCGGCCGCCTCGAGTCGTGCCTCGCGGGCCTGGCCGGGGGGCCGACGCCGCTCGTCGTCGTCACCGGGGCCTCCAACGTCACCGGCGAGCTGTGGCCGGTCGGGCAGGTCGTCGCCGTCGCCCGGCGGCACGGCGCCCGGGTCCTCCTCGACGCCGCGCAGCTCGTGGCCCACCGGCCGGTCGACCTCGGCGCGCTCGGGGCCGACTGGGTGGCGCTCTCGGGCCACAAGCTGCACGCGCCGTTCGGGGCCGGGGCGCTCGTCGGCCGGCGGGACTGGCTCGACGCCGCCGACCCCTACCTCGCCGGCGGGGGCGCCAGCGCGTCGGTCACGGACACGGCCACGACGTGGGCCGAGGGGTCGGCCCGGCACGAGGGTGGCAGCCCGAACGTCGTCGGGGCCGTCGCCCTGGCCGCCGCCTGCGCGGCCCTGCGCGAGCACCGCTCGGCGGTCGAGGAGCACGAGGCGCGGCTCGCCGCCCGCCTGCTCGGCGGCCTCGCCGCCCTGCCCGGGGTGCGGGTCGCTCTCGGTGTTCGGCCGGGACCACGACCGCGTCCCCGTCGTCGCCTTCACCGTCGACGGCCTCGACAGCGAGCTCGTCGCCGCCGCGCTCGGGGCCGAGCACGGGATCGGCGTGCGGGCCGGCCGGTTCTGCGCCCACCTGCTCGTCGACGCCCTGCTCGAGCGGGCGGGGACGGGCGACACGGCGGCGGTGCGGGCCAGCGCGGGCATCGCGACGACCGAGGAGCACGTCGAGCGGCTCGTCGCGGCCGTCGCCGAGCTCGCCGCCCACGGGCCGCGGGGGGCGTGGCGGCACGACCCGGACCAGGGGTGGCGGCCCGAGGAGGACGCGCGGGTGCTCGACGTCGCCCTGCCCTGGTGACCCGTCGGGCCGCCGCGGTCCGGGGCGGCCTCAGCGACGGACGAGGTGCAGCGCCCGCCGCGGGCAGGCCGTGACCGCCTCGCGGGCCAGCGCGAGCTGCTGCTCGGACACCGGGCCGAGGACGACGGGGTAGCCCCACTCGTCGAGGGCGATCCGCTCCGGGAGCAGCTCGGCGCACAGGCCCCGGGCCCGGCAGTCCGGCCAGTCGACCCGCAGGACGTGCTCGCCCTCGGCCGGCGGGGCGCTCACGCGACCCTCGCCGGGAAGGTCGCCGCGCAGCCGCAGTCCTGGGCCAGGTGCGCGTCGACGTGGTCGCCGAGGGTGGTGAGGAGGGTGCGCACCAGCCGGGACGTGCCGTCGGGGTGGGCGCACGCGCCCCGGCCGGTGACCAGGCCGGTGAGCTCCTCGATGCGGCGCCGGGTGTCGGCGCCCTCGGCGAGGGCCCGGACCTCCTCGGCGAGCGCCGGCAGCCCGTTGCGGCAGGGGCCGCAGCGGCCGGCCGACTCGTCCGCGAGGTAGGACGTGAAGCGGGCCGTGCGCGCCACGGCGCAGGAGCCGTCGCCGAGCGAGATGACCGCGCCGGCGCCGAGCGAGGCCCCGAGCGAGCGCAGGTGCGGCTGCGACCAGATGAGCTGGGGCACGTCGCGCTGGTGGATCCACGAGCCGTGGAAGCCGCCGACGAGGAGGGGCGCGGCGAGCGCGGCGGGGTCGAGGATGCGCCACGCGGGGTCGCCGTGCGCGACCTCGACGACCTTGGCGAGGTCGAAGCGGCCCGTCGGCCCCGGGGGCCGGGTCAGGGTGACGAGCATCGTGCCGGGCTCCTCGGCCGTGCCGACCTCGGCGTACCGCTGCGCGCCGATGTGGGCGAGGACCCCGAGGTGGGCCCACGACTCGGCGTTGGAGAGCAGGGTGGGCCGTCCCTTGTGGCCCTCGACCGCCTCGGGCACCCAGGCGGTGACGGGCAGGCCGGGACGGCCGGCCATCAGCTCGAGCACGGCGCGGGCCTGGCCCGCGACGAAGCGGCCGTCGGCCTCGTGCATCGTGAACCGGACCTTGCCGGAGCCCCGCTCGGCGATGGCGCGGGTCATCCCCGTCCCGACGAGCGGGCGGTCGACCGAGGTGACGACGTGGATGTGGCGGGCCCCGAGGGCGCGGGCCGCGAGCTCGGCGCCGTCGAGGACGAGGTGCGGGGCGATGCCGACGAGGGCCTCGTCCTTCGCGCTGGCCGGCTCGCCCTCGGCCGCGTTGACGACGACGACCGGGCGCTTGGACGGGCGCAGCCCGCGGCCCTGGGCCACGGTGCGGATCTTGCGGGCGAGCGGGAAGCCGGCTCCCCCGCGGCCGCGGACCGCTGCGGCGTCGGCGAGGTCGACGAGGGCGGCGAGCTCGACCGGGCGCAGGTCCCCGAAGCGCGCGCGGTGGGCGTCGAGGCCGGGCCCGTCGTCGACGCCGGAGAGCAGGAGCGGGCCCGGCTGGACCTGGATGCGCGAGGGCGGGTGGATGGTCACCGGCGGCCCCCGTCCTCGACGAGGTCGGTGCGGGCCGCGGCCCCCGCCCCGGTGGTCCTCGTCGGGTCCCCGGTGCTGCGCGCGCGGCCCCGCAGGACCGCGACGACGCGGGCCAGCGCGGCGAGGACGACCAGCCCGACGCAGGCCGCGGTGATGGCCATCGACCAGCCGACCCGCGCGTCGGTGCCGATGCCGAGGCCGTGGCTGACCCCGGCCACCCAGGCGAGGTAGGTCGTGAGGTGCACGAGGAACCAGAGCCGGTGGGGCAGGCGGGTGCGGGCCAGCGAGGTGGCGATGACGACGGCGGTGAGGTCGAGCGCGATGGTGCCGAGGGCCAGCCAGAACGGCTGGTACGTGGCCCCGAACGGGACGACGGCCTGCCACCAGCGGATGTCGACGAACTCGTCGACGACGGCGACGACGGCGTGCGCGAGGAGCAGCAGCACCGACACCGCCGACAGCCCCCGGTGCAGACCCTGGGTGACGAAGCGCGGCCACCAGGGGCTCACCGCCCGGCCGGTGGCCAGCACGCCGAGGACCACGGTGAGGCTGAACACGACGACGAGGACGATGCCCGTCCCGCGGTTGAGGTACCAGAGCAGGGGCGAGGTCATCGGGCCTCCTCGAGGTCGGCGGCGGTCCAGGCCGGGGTGCGGGTGACGGCGCCCTCGTGGTCGACGAGCCGGGCGGCGACGCCCCGCTCGGTGAGCCACTGCGGTGCGGCGGCGCCGAGGACGACGGCTGCGGTCGACGCGGTGTTGGCCGCGGCAGCGGTGCGCCCGAGGGCGGTGACGGTGCGCCACGGCGAGTCGGCCGGGCCGCCGGTGCGGGGGTCGACGAGGTGGTGCCACTGGCGGCCGCCGCGACGCCAGCGCCGGGCCGACACGCTCGAGGTGGCGATGCCGCCCCGGTGCAGCGCGATCGTGGCCGAGGGCCCGCCGGCCGCGAGGTCGGCGAGGCTGTGGCCGAGGACGACGCGCTGGGGCGGGGCCGCGCTCGGGTCGGGACCGGCGACGCGGATGTCGCCGCCGACGCTCACGAGGACCTCGACGTCGAGCTCGTCGACGACGGTGAGGGCGCACAGGTCGGCGGCGTACGCCTTGCCCGTGGCCCCGAGGTCGAGGGCGGCACCGGCGGGCACCGTGACGGTGCCGTCGTCGACGCGGACCCGGCGCCACGAGGCGCGCGGACCGGGCAGCGCGGCGGGGGAGGGGTCGTCGGCGGGCACGAGGGCGTAGGTGCGGTCGTAGCCGGCGGCCGAGAGCACCGCGCCGAGCGTGGGGTCGACGAGGCCGTCGGTCTCGTGCGCGGCCTCGAGGGCCACCCGGACCGCTCCGACGAGCACCGGGGAGACGGGCACCGCGACCCCCGGGGTGGCGTTGACCAGGGAGAGGTCGCTGTCCGGCCGGAACCGGCTGCAGGCCTCGTCGACCTCGTCGAGCACCGCCGCCACGAGAGTGACGGCGCGCTCGAGCGAGGCCGGGTCGGTGCGGACGTCGACGTAGGTGCCGAGCGCACGCCAGGTGGCCGCCCCGTGCTCGGGGTCCAGGGTGGCCCCGAGCGGTGCGGCCGCCACGCTCACGAGCCGGTGCTCGGCGGCGGCGGCGGGGGCGGGGGCGGCGGCGGCGGCGGAGCCGGGGTGGTCGCGCCACCGCCGGTCGAGCCGCCACCGGTGGACCCGCCACCGGAGGAGGTGCCACCCGAGGACACGGCGCCCCCGGAGGACGACGGACCGGCGGTCCAGCCGCCGCCGACGCTCGCCGAGCCGGAGCTGGAGGCGCGGACGACGACGGTCTTGCCGACGACCTTCTTGGCCTTGCGCTTCTTCTCGACGACGACGGGGTGGGCCTTGGCCCACTGGACGAGCTGGTCGTGGTACTCGGCCGCGGCCTTGGCGTCGGCGGCGGCCTTGTCGCGGGCCTTGGCGGCGTCGAGCGTGGCGCTCTCCTGCGCCACGGCGGCGGTCGCGGCACCGGTCGCCGCGACCGCCGACGCTGCGAGCGCGCCGCTGAGCACTGTGAGGAGGGCGCGCGACCGGTCGCGTTGTCCTCGGCTGAGCAGGGGTTTCACCGGGGGAACTCCTCAGTGGTCGGCGGGGGCAGAGGGTCTCGCGTCCACCACGATGGACGACGGTGGCCCAAGGCCACGTCATCAGTGTGTTAAGGAACCCTCATGGCTGTCCGCCGAACGGGAAAGCCTTAACCGACTCTTATCGCGAAACGCACCCGCCCTTGACCTCCGCTGCTCCACCATGGCATTCCCTGCACCCCTGCTTCGGAGGTCATCCCCCGTGTCCCTCTCGACGACCATCGCCACCGGCACCCTGCTCGGCGGCCTCCTCGCCGCCGGTGTCTACGCGGCCACGGCCCCCTCGGACCAGCTGTCCGCGACCGTGCCCGTCGCCCCGACGTTCGGGCCCGTCCCGACGCCGACGATCACCCACGTGGCCAAGTGCGTCAAGCCCGCGTCCCTCGAGCACGGGGTGTGCGTGACGCACGTCCCGGGCCCGACGATCACGCTGCCGGCCCTCCCGGGTCCGGCCCGCGTCGAGGCCGCCGCGCCCCGGACGTCGACGACGTCGTCGCGCCCCGCCGCGACGCGCACGGTGCCGCCGGCCACGGTGACCCCCCCGACCGGCCCGACGACCGGTGACGACGGCGGGGACGACGAGCACGACGACGACCACGGTGACGACCACCACGGCGACGACCACGACGACGACTGACCTCGTCGCGTCACGTCGGTCAGCGACGGTCCGTGGTGGGCAGGGCCACCCGGACGCGCAGGCCGCCGAGGTCGGACCCCGCGAGCTCGACGCTCCCGCCGGCCTGCTCGGCCAGCCGGTGGACGATGGCCAGGCCCAGCCCGGTCGACCCCCCGTCGCTGTGACCGCGACCCCGCCACGGCAGCTCCATGCCCTCGCCCGCGTCCTCGACGACGATGACGGCCTGTGCCGTGCCGGGCGCGCTGGCGTGCACCCCCACCCGGATGTCGACGCCCTCGGCGGTGTGGGCGAAGACGTTGTCGAGCAGGGTGTCGACGAGCTCGGCGAGGTCGGCGTCCGAGAGGGGCACCGCCGCCGCGGCGGGCTCGCCCTCGAGGCTCAGCACCCGGCCCTGGTCCTCCGCGAGCGGCTCCCAGAACGCGACACGGGCGGCGACGACGGGGTAGGGCGTCGTGTGCGGCAGCAGGTCCGAGTGGACGGTGCGACGGGCCTCGCGCACGACCGCGTCGATGCTGCGCTGGAGGTGCTCGACGTGCGCGCGCAGCCGGGCCGCGACCTCGGGGTCGGTGACGAGGTCGGTGTCGAGCCGCAGCGCCGTCACCGGCGTGCGCAGGCGGTGCCCGAGGTCGGCCACCGCCTCCCGCTCCTCCCCGACGAGCCCGTGGATGCGCTCGGCGAGGGCGTTGAGGGCCCGCCCGAGCTCGGCGGTCTCCGGCGGCCCGCCCGGCACGGCGCGGGCGGTGGAGTCGCCCTCCCGCAGCCGGTGCGCGACGTTCGCCACGTGGGTGACCGGCACGCTGACCCGGCGGCCGAGGTTCCAGGCGGCAGCGACCGACAGGGCGACCAGCCCGACCCCCAGCCCGACGATCGTCAGCCAGGCCATCGGCACCCCGGCCCGCAGCTCGTCGGTGCTCACGCTGGCCACGACGACGTCGGTCCGGTTCCCGATCGAGACCGGGACCAGGGCGTCGACGCCGCCCGCCCGCTGGGTCGTGAACGCCGCCTTGTCGTGCCGGGCCCGCTCGACCGCCACGAGGGTCCGGGCGTCGAGGGGGGCCGCCCCCCCGAGGGTCTGGCCGCTCGGCTCGACGACGACGACCTGCGGCCCCTGCTCGGACACCTCGCGCACCGTCCGGTCGAGGGTGGCCGGGTCGGTGAGCGTCGCGACGAAGCGGGCCACGCTCTGGGCCTGCTCCCGGGCCCGGGTGGTCGCCCGGTCGGAGGCGATGTTCGCGACGAGGAAGCACAGGGGCACCACGAACGCGACGACGACCGCCGACGTCGTCGCCGCCACGAGCCAGGCGATCCGGCGGGTCACGAGCCGGTGCCCGGGTCGGGGTCCTCGGCGGCCGGGGCCGGGGCGGACGGGTCGGGAACGTCGGCCGGCGACGCGAGGCGGACGCCGACGCCGCGGATGCTGTGGAGGTGGACCGGGTGAGCCGCGCTCTCGCCGAGCTTGCGCCGCAGCCACGACAGGTGCACGTCGACGGTGCGCTCGCCGCCGCCGTACGGCTGGTTCCAGACGTCGGCCAGCACGTCGCGCTTGCTGACCACCTCCCCCGTGTGCCGGGCGAGGTAGAGCAGCAGGTCGAACTCGCGCCGGGAGAGGTCGAGCAGCTCGCCGCGCAGGGTGGCCTGCCGGGCCGCGGGGTCGATGGCGATCTCGCCCACCTCGAGGGTCTCCGGCGCCGCGTCGTCGCCCACCCGGCGCAGCACCGCGCGCATCCGGGCCTCGAGCTGCTCCATCCCGAACGGCTTGACGACGTAGTCGTCGGCGCCGGCGTCGAGGGCCTTGACGACCGAGGGGTCGTCGTCCCGGGCCGTGATGACGATGACCGGCGTCTGGCGCACCGCCCGCAGCATGCTCAGCAGGCTGTGCCCGTCGAGGTCGGGCAGGCCGAGGTCGAGGAGCACGAGGTCGGGGGCCTCGTCGAGCGCCTGCTGGAGGCCGTCGAGGCCGGAGCGTGCGCTGGAGACCGCGTGCCCCCGGTCGGTGAGGGAACGGACGAGCGAGGACCGGATCGCCGGGTCGTCCTCGATGACGAGCACGTGTGCCACAGTGGGCACGGTAGAGCAGGGACGGGGTGACGCGCGTGGACGCCACACGACGCAGCATGCTGGCGATGGGCGCCGCGTGGCTCGCGGTCGTCCTCCTCGTCGGTGGCGCGACCTTCACCGTGGTGAGCCGGGCCACGAGCAAGGTCGGGCAGGCCGCGGCGATGCGCACCGTCGCGACGGCCACGTCCACCGGCTCGACGAGCCCCTCGACGCGGTCCTCGTCGCCGCGCCCGACGAGGCGACCCTCGCACCACAGCACGCCCCACCCCACGGGCGAGGACCCCACCACGCCGGTGCCGCCGCCCCCGTCCGGGCCGACCGCGCCCCCCACCACGGCCCGCCCCACGACGTCCACCGCCCCGAGGCCGAGGCCGACCCCGACCCGGAGCACCACCCCCACCCGGCAGACGGCGTCGTTCTCGACCCAGGGCGGCACCGTCGTCGCGTCGTGCACCGGCACCACGCTGCGGCGCGAGTCGATCACGGCCCGCGACGGCTGGCGCTTCGAGGACGACCTCGAGCACGGCCGGCTCACGGTGCACTTCTGGCAGAGCGAGCACGGCGACTCCGCGGCCGCGAGCCCGTCGTCGGGCCTGACCGCCGACTCCGAGGACGTCGAGCTGACGATCGTCTGCAGCGGCGGGAAGCCGACCCGCACCTCGCACTGAGCCTGCGCGGAGCCGGCCCGAGCCTCGTGGCGGCGCCCGGACGCCCGTCCCGCACTAGCCTGCGGGGGTGAGCACCGCCCTCGTCACCGACTCGACGGCCTACCTGACCGCCGACGACCTCGACGGGCTGCCGGTGCAGGTCGTCCCGCTGCACGTCGTCATCGGGGGCCGCGAGCACCGCGAGGGTGTCGACGTGGGGTCGGACGAGGTGGCGGCGGCGCTGCGCTCCTTCACGCCGGTGTCGACCTCGCGGCCGGCCCCCGCCGCGTTCCTCGAGGCCTACGAGAGGGCGGCGCGCGAGGGCGCCGACGCCGTGGTGTCGGTGCACATCTCCGGCGAGCTGTCGAGCACCGTCGGTGGGGCCGAGCTCGCCGCGGCCCGGTCACCGGTGCCCGTGACGGTCGTCGACTCCCGCGCCCTCGGGATGGTGATGGGCCACGCCGTCCTCACCGGCGCGCGAGCGGCCCGCGACGGCGCCTCGGGCGAGGAGGTCGCTGCCCTCGTCCGGGCGACCTGCGCGGGCGCCACCGTCGTCTTCTACGTCGACACCCTCGAGTTCCTGCGGCGCGGGGGGCGGATCGGCCGGGCCGGCGCCCTCGTCGGGTCGGCGTTGTCGATCAAGCCGATCCTCGGCCTGCGCGACGGCCACATCGTGCCCCTCGAGCGGGTGCGCACCTCGAGCCGGGCCATCGCCCGCCTCGAGGAGCTCGCCGTCGAGGCGGCCGAGGCGGTCCCGGCCGCGGGCTCGGCCGGTGTCGACCTCGCCGTCCACCACCTCGACTCCGCGGAGCGGGCCGACCGGCTCGCCGAGCGGCTCGCCGGGCGCCTGCCCGGCTCGTCGGTGCGGGTCGTCGAGCTCGGGGCGGTGGTGGGGGCCCACGTCGGCCCGGGGACCCTCGCCGTGGCCGTCGTGCCGCGGCCGGCCGGCTGAGCACCGTGTCGCTCGCCCTCGTGGCCCTCGGGCTGGCCGGCGTGGCCGTCGTCGGGTTCCTCCTCGGGGCGGTCAACCCGGCCACCCTCGTGGCCCGCGCCCTCGGGAGCGACCTGCGGGCCGCCGGGTCGGGCAACCCCGGGGCCACGAACGCCGGACGGGTGCTCGGGCGCCGCTGGGGTGCCCTCGTGCTCGTCCTCGACGTCCTCAAGGCCTACCTGCCGGCGCTCCTCGCGCTCCGCGCCCTCGGGCTGCTCGCCGCCCTCGTCGCCGGCCTGGCCGTCGTCCTCGGCCACGTGTTCAGCCCGTTCCTGCGCGGCCGCGGCGGGAAGGGGGTGGCCTGCGCGCTCGGTGCGCTGCTGGCCGTCGCGCCGGTCGTGGCCCTCGTCGGGGTCGTCGTCTTCGGCGTCGCACTGTCGCTCGTGCGGGTCGTGGGGGAGGCCTCGGTCGTCGTCACCGCGAGCCTCGTCGTCATCGGCGTCCTCGGGCTGGCGGGCGTGCTGCCGCTGCTCGAGCCGCTCGTCGGCGGGTGGCTCGTCGTCCTCGCGCTCGTCGTGCTGTCCCGGCACCGGCGCAACGTCGTCGCCTGGTGGGCCCGGCGCACGGGTCGGACCGGGCCGGCCGCTCGGAGCGGGCGGGCCGGCCGAGAGGGCTGAGGGCCGCGCCGGCGGGATGGGCACCGGCGGGCCCCGATGGGGCCCGGGCGGGCGAGTCGTCCACAGGGTGACGCGGGGCCGGGCGTCGTCCACAGATCGGCCGGCGGCGGTGGGCGCGGGCGCGTCCGGTTCCTAGCGTCGCCACCATGCGCGACCGACCCGATGCCGACGCCGTCTCCCCGCGGGCCCTGGCCTGGCTGCGGGCTCGGTCGCGGGGTCCGGGCCGGGCCGGCGGGTGGCTGCCGACCCCGCCCGCGCCGGGCTCCCCGGCGGGCGACCCGGCGTGGGCGGCGCGGCCCTCGGAGCCGGAGTGGTCGGACCAGCCCGCGGGAGGACCTGCGGCCGACGAGCGCTCGGTGCCCGACGCCGGCCCCGCGCCCGACACCGGCCGGCACCGGCCCGGTCGTTCCGTGCGGCGGTGGGTCCGGCTGCCCGCCGCGCTGGCCCGGGCCCGCTGGCAGCCCGGCCGGCCGGCCGTGGTCGGGGTGCTCGTCGTCACCGTGGCCGCGGTGCTCGTGCTCGGGCTGCGGGTCGCCTGGGCCCGCTCCGACGTCGGCGACGTCGTCGCGCCGGGCGGTGGGGCCCGGGCCGGGCCGGTCGGCGTGGCCGCCGGGGTCGCGCCGGTCGGGGTGCCGGCCTCGGCCGCCGCCCCACCGGGCACCTCGCCGGGTGCGACACCGTCGCCGGACGGGGACGCCGTCGTCGTCGTCCACGTCGTCGGGCGGGTCCGCCACCCGGGGGTGCGCCGCCTGCCGGTCGGCTCCCGCGTGGCCGACGCCGTGGCGGCCGCCGGTGGGGCCGCGAGCGGCGCCGACCTCGCGGCGGTCAACCTCGCCCGGGTCCTCGTCGACGGCGAGCAGGTGCGGGTTCCCCGCCCGGGCGAGGCACCCGCTGCCGGCGCCGCGGGCGGGTCGGGCAGTCCCGGCGCCGCCCCGGGGGCGCCGGTGTCGCTGAGCACCGCCGACGCGTCGACCCTCGACACCCTGCCCGGGATCGGGCCCGTGCTCGCCCAGCGGATCGTCGACTGGCGCACCGAGCACGGCCGCTTCACCACTGTCGACGAGCTCGCCGAGGTGAGCGGCATCGGCGAGAAGCTGCTCGCCCAGGTCCGTCCCCTCGTCGTGCCGTGAGCACCCACCGGGGCCCGGAGCCGAACCCGCCGGGCCGCGAGCCCACCGACCTGCGGCTCCTCGCCCCGGCCGTCGCCGCGTGGGCGGTGGCCGCGGCCACCCTGGGCTGCGGTGCGCCGGTCCGGGCGGCCGTCGCCTCCGGCGGGGCCGTCCTCGCGGCGGCGCTCGCCGTGGCGGCACGGCGGTGGGCGCCGCGGGCCACCGGCTGGCTCGGACCGGTCGCGCTGTGCGCCGTCCTCGTCGTCCTGCTCCAGTCCGCCGCCGTCGCGGGCACCGCGCTGCGCGAGCGCGGCGGGGTCCGCGAGCTCGCCGCGGCCCGGGCCGTCGTCACCGGGCAGGTCCTCGTCACCGGCGACCCGCTCCCCGTCGCCTCGCGCGACGGGGACGCACGGGTCCTGCGCACCGGCACGCTCCAGGTGGTCACCGGCCGGGGCACCACCCGGTCCGCGGCTGCCCCCGTCCTGCTCACCGGCGGTCCCGAGCTCGCCGGGCCCGCCTGGCACGCGACGGTGCTCGTCCGGGGCCGGCTCGGGCCGCTGCCCCCGGCCGACGACCGGGTCGCGACGCTGTCGGTCACCGGCCGGCCGGAGGTGCGCGCCGGCCCCGGGGCGGTGGCCGCCGGGGCCGAGCGGCTGCGCTCCGGGCTGCGGCACGCCGTCGACGCGGCCCCGGCCGACGCCCGCGGGCTGCTCCCCGGCCTCGTCATCGGCGACACCAGCCGCACCCCGCCCGACCTCACCGCGGCCATGCTCGCCACGGGCATGACCCACCTCACCGCGGTCTCGGGCAGCAACGTCGCGGTCGTCGTCGGGCTGGTCCTCGGGCTGTGCGCCGTCCTCGGCGTGCCCCGGCGGCTGCGGCCCCTGCTCGCGGGCCTCGCCCTCGCCGGCTTCGTCGTCCTGGCCCGCCCCGAGCCGAGCGTCGTGCGCGCCGCCGCGATGGGCGCGATCGGGCTGCTCGGCCTGAGCCGCTCGCGGCACTCGGCCGGCCTACCGGTGCTCGGCGGCGCCGTCGTCCTCGTCCTCGTCCTCGACCCGTGGCTGGCCCGGTCCTACGGCTTCGCCCTCTCGACGCTGGCGACCCTCGGCCTGCTGCTCTTCACCCGACCGTGGGGCGAGGCCGTCGGGGCCCGGCTGCCCTCCCGGCTCGCGCCGCTCGGGCCGGCGCTCGCCGTCCCCGTCGCGGCGCAGGTGATGACGGCGCCGGTCATCGTCCTGCTCCAGGGGTCGGTGAGCGTCGTCGGGGTCGTCGCCAACCTGCTCGCCGCGCCCCTGGTGCCCCCGGCGACGGTGGCCGGGGTCGCGGCGGCGCTCGCCTCGCTCCTCTGGGACGGCGGCGCGCGGCTCGTCGCCTGGGTCGGGGTCGTCCCCACGACCGTCATCGCCCGGGTGGCCCGCGTCTTCGCCCAGGTGCCCGGGGGGACCCTGCCCTGGCCCGACGGCCCGCCCGGCGCCCTGCTGCTCGCCGCGCTCTCGGTGCTCGTCCTGCTCACCGGCCGCGCGCTCGTCGCCGCCGTGGTGCGCCACCCGGTGGTCGCCCTGGCGCTCGTCGCGCTCACCGCGGCCGCGCTCGTGCCCACCCGGGTCGTCACCTGGCCCGCCGCGGGGTGGCGGGTCGTCGTCTGCGACGTCGGGCAGGGTGACGCCATCGTCCTGCGCAGTGGTCCCGGGCGGGCCGTGCTCGTCGACGCCGGCCCCGACCCACCCCTCGTCGACGGCTGCCTCGACCGGCTCGGGGTCCACACCCTCGACGCCGTCGTCCTCACGCACTTCCACGCCGACCACGTCGACGGGCTGTCGGGGGCGCTGCGCGGGCGGGTGGTGCGCGAGCTGCTCGTCTGCCCCGTGCGCGAGCCGGCGAGCGGGGCGGCGGCGGTCGACCGGCTGGCCGCCGCGCAGCACGTCCCCGTGGTGGCGCTCCACGCCGGGGACCGGCTCACCCTCGGTGAGGTCGACGCCGTCGTGTGGAGCCCGTGGCGGCGCATCGCGGAGGGCTCGGTGCCCAACAACGCCAGCGTGGTCCTCGCCGCGCGCACCGGCGACGTCGACGCCCTGCTCCTCGGCGACGTCGAGCGCGAGGCCGCCCACGACCTGCTGCTCCGGCTCCGCCGCGACCCGGCGATGACCGTGGCCGCCCACGGGTTCGAGCTCGTCAAGACCCCGCACCACGGGAGCGCGAACCTCGACCCCGAGCTCATGGCCGCGGTGCGCGCCCCGGTCGGGGTGGTGAGCGTCGGCGCCGACAACGACTACGGCCACCCGACGCCGGCCCACCTCGCCCTGCTCCACCGCCTCGGCTACGCGGTCTACCGCACCGACCAGCGCGGCGACGTGGCGCTCGTCGAGGACGCCACCGGGGTGCGGGTGGTCACGGCACGGTGACGTGCGCCGCGGGTCAGATCGACCAGGCGGGCTCGGGGAGGCGCGTGGTCGGGGCGTTCGACTGCCCGGCGGCGCTCTCGGCGAGGGCCTCGAGGGTGGCGGCGACCGCGGGCACCCGGCCCAGGTCGGAGGTGGTGACCGCGGTGATGGTCCGCCGCGAGGCCGGCTCGATCGGCAGGGCGACGACGTCGCGGTGGTGCACCGTGCGCAGGATGAGGTCGGGGATGAGCGCGACACCGAGGCCCTCGGCGACCAGGCCCATGACGGCGACGTAGTCCTCGGTCTCGTAGGCCACGTCGGGCCGGAAGCCCGCGGCGTCGGCGAGCTGGACGAGGTGGCCGCGGCAGCGCGGGCAGCCGGCGATCCACGGGTCGTGCGCGAGGTCGGCGAGCTGCACGGTCTCCTGGTCGGCGACGGCGTGGCCCCGCGGCACGGCGAGGCGCACCTCGTCCTCGAGGAGCGGGGTGATGACGAAGGCGTCGAGGTCGGCCTCGCCGCGGGCGACGTCGGTGCCCTCGTAGGCGAACGCGACGGCGAGGTCGCAGTCGCCGGCCCGGAGCGCGGCCAGGCTCTCGGGCGGCTCGGCCTCGGAGAAGGTGATGCTCACGTCCGGGAAGCGGGCCTTGACCAGGGCCAGCGCGCGGGGGACCAGGGTGGCCGACGCCGACGGGAAGGCCATGAGCCGCACCCGTCCGCTGCGCAGGCCGGCGATGGCGGCGACCTCCTCCTCGGCCGCGTCGAGGGCGGCGAGCACCGGGCCGGCGTGCCGGGCCAGGACGAGGCCGGCCTCGGTGAGCCGGACGTTGCGCCCGACCCGCTCGACGAGCACGGTGCCCGTGCGCTGCTCGAGGCGGCGGACCATCTGCGAGATCGCCGGCTGGGTGTAGCCGAGGGAGGCCGCGGCCGCGGTGAAGCTGCCCTCGTCGGCGATGGCGCGCATGACACGCAGGCCGGCAGCATCGATCATGGAGGGCATCCTATAAGGCCGTGTTATCGACGCCGCCGGTTCGCAACGCGGCACCGCACCCCGGGGGCCGGGGATACTGGAGGCATGCCGCCGCCCGCCGCGCCGCTGACGCGCACCGACGACTCGGCCGTGCCGCCGTGGGCCCGCACCCAGCCGCCGGCGGAGGCGCGCGACCCCGCCGCCGTCGAGCGCCTCGCGGCCCTGCTCCGCGAGCACCCCGGCACCCTCGTCCTCACCGGGGCCGGGATGTCGACCGACTCCGGCATCCCCGACTACCGGGGCCGGGACGGCACCCGCCGCGTCCTGCCGATGCAGCACGGCGAGTTCTGCGCGACGAGCGAGAACCGGCAGAGGTACTGGGCGCGCTCCTTCGTCGGGTGGCAGCGCTTCTCGCACGCCGAGCCCAACGCGGGCCACCGGGCGGTCGCGGCGCTCCAGCAGCGCGGGCGGCTCGGGCCGCTCATCACCCAGAACGTCGACGGCCTCCACCAGGCCGCCGGCAGCCCCGACGTCACCGAGCTGCACGGCACCCTGGCCGACGTCGTCTGCCTCACCTGCGGCGACCGCTCCGGCCGCGACCTGCTCCAGGCGCGGATGGTCGAGGCGAACCCCGGCTTCGAGGAGCGGGTGCGCGGCCAGGCCCCCGACGGCTCGCGGGTGAGCAGCCAGATCCGGCCCGACGGCGACGTCGTCCTCCCCGACGACGCGGTCGCCGGCTTCCACCTGCCGCTGTGCCTCGTCTGCGGCGCCGACACCCTCAAGCCCGACGTCGTCTTCTTCGGCGGCTCGGTGCCGCGCGAGCGCGTCGACGCCTGCTTCGCGCTCACCGAGGCCGCGCCGGCCCTCCTCGTCCTCGGCTCCTCGCTCGCCGTGATGTCCGGGCTGCGCTTCGTCCGCCACGCGGCCCGGCGCGGAGTCCCCGTCATGGCGGTGACCCGGGGGCCGACGCGCGGCGACGAGCACATGAGCCTGCGCGTCGACGCGCCGCTCGCCCCGACCCTCGAACGGCTGTGCCGGGCCGAGGCGGCCTGATGGGGCACCCCGCGGGGGCGACGGTCCGGCCGGCCGGGCCGGGCGACCTGGCCGGGATGACCCGCATCTACAACGAGGCCGTCGCCCACAGCGTCGCGACCTTCGACGTCGAGCCCCGCCCGGACGACCACTACGCGGAGCGGCTCGCGTCGACCCGCCCGGGCGACCACGTGCTCGTCGCGGAGGGCGCCGACGGGGAGGTGCTCGGGTACGCGTTCAGCGGCACGTACCGTCCGCGGGCGGCGTACGACGGCACCCGCGAGGTGTCGGTGTACCTCGACGCCGGCGCGCGCGGGCAGGGGCTCGGACGCGCTCTCTACGCCGCGCTGCTCGCCCGGGTCGACGCCGACGGTGTGCACACCTGCGTCGCGGTCATCGCGCTGCCCAACCCCGCGAGCGAGGCCCTGCACCGGTCGCTGGGCTTCGCGCCGGTCGGCACGCTGCGCGAGGTGGGCCACAAGTTCGGCCGGTGGGTCGACACGGCCTGGTGGCAGCGGCCCCACCCGTGACGCCGGGGGCCCGGCCGGCCCGGCCCGGCCGCGCGGCGCGTCGCGGCCACGTGGCGCGCGACGGCCGCCCGCGTCACTCGGTGCGCGGGTCGTGGATCGGCTCCTTGGGCAGCTTCTTGACCTTGCGGGTGCGTCCGCGCCGGCTGGGGATCATCGAGCGCATCTCCTCGAGCCGCCCGAAGCACAGCAGCCGGTCCTCGGCCTCGAGCACGTGGCCGCCCGCTGGGGTTGGGGATCACCGACGTGCCGCGGTGCAGCGTGAGGGCGGTGATGTCGCGCTCACGAAGACCGCTGTCGCGCAACGACTTCCCCACGAGGTCGGACCCCTCGTGCACGGCGATCTCGGCGACGCCGTAGCCGGTCGAGACGGTGAGGCGCTGGCGCACGTCGATCTCCGGGAAGGCGACCTGGTTGTCGATGTGGTCGATGATCGCGCCGGCGACGTCGAGCTTGGTCGCGGTCTCGATGCCCTCGAGGCCGGGGGAGGAGTTGACCTCCATGACCTGCGGCCCGTCCGTGGCCTCGAGCATGTCGACCCCGGCCACCCGCAGGCCCATGATCTGCGCCGAGCGCACGGCCGCCTTCTCGAACTCCGGGTCGAGCTCGACCGGCTCGACGGACCCGCCGCGGTGGACGTTGGAGCGGAACTCGTCGCCCTTGGCCACCCGGCGCATCGCCGCGACGACGCGGTCGCCGACGACGAGGGCGCGGATGTCGCGGCCCTTGCTCTCCTTGACGAAGCGCTGGATGAGGACGTTCTGCCGGGTCGACTGCAGCGTCTCGATGATCGCCTCGGCGACCGAGATCTCCGGGGCGAGGATGACGCCGATGCCCTGGGTGCCCTCGAGCAGCTTGATGACGACGGGCGCGCCGCCGACCCGCTCGATGGCCGGGATGACGTCGGCCCGGTCGCGCACGAAGGTCGTCGCGGGCATCCCGATGTGGTGCCGCGAGAGGATCTGGGTGGCGCGCAGCTTGTCGCGCGAGTTGGCGATGCCCCACGACGTGTTCGGCGTGTAGACGTCCATCTGCTCGAACTGCCGGACCACGGCGGTGCCGAAGTAGGTGATGGAGTTGCCGATTCGCGGCAGGATGGCGTCGTACGTCGACAGCCGCTTGCCGCGGAACTGCAGGTCGGGCTCGTCGCCGGAGAGGTCGATGCCGAAGCGGAGGGTGTTGAGCACCTTGACCTGGTGGCCGCGGTCGACGGCCGCGGTGCGCAGTCGCTGCGTACTGTACGAGCGAGGCGCGCGGGAGAGGATCGCGAGCTTCATGGGTTCCCGGCGGGAGAGGACGGATGACGGACAGCCATTCCTACACCCTCGCAGGGTGGCGTGAGTGGGTGAGCCTCCCCGCGCTCGGAGTTCCGTGGGTCAAGGCCAAGCTCGACACCGGCGCCCGCTCCTCGGCGGTCCACGCCTTCGACCTCGAGGAGCTCGAGCGCGACGGCGCCCCCTGGGCCCGGTTCAGCGTCCACCCGTGGCAGCGCTCGGACGCCGATGCCGTCGTCTGCGAGTGCCCGGTGCTCGACGTGCGGGAGGTGCGCTCGTCCTCGGGGCACTCCGAGCGGCGGCTCGTCGTGGCCATGGACCTCGTGCTCCTGGGCCGCACGGTCGCCGCGGAGATGACCCTCGCCCGGCGTGACGAGATGGGCTTCCGGATGCTCGTCGGGCGCGAGGCCCTGCGCCAGGGCTTCGCCGTCGACCCCGGCCGCTCCTACCTCGGCGGCCGGCCACCGCTCGCGATGCGCCGGCGCAACCGGGGGAAGGGCTGATGGCCCGGCGCACGCCGCGCCCCTCGTTCGAGATCGGCGGCGTCCGGGTGCGCGCCGGCAGGCGGCAGTCGGTGTCGCTGCCGATCACCCGGCTCGTCACCGGCGCCGACGTCGAGCTGCCGGTGCGCGTGGTCCACGGACGTGACGAGGGGCCGACGGTGTGGGTCGACGCCGCGATCCACGGCGACGAGGCGGTCGGGGTCGAGGTGATCCGGCAGGTCGTCGCCGGGCTCGACCCGAAGGCGTTGCGCGGCACCCTGATCGCCGTGCCGATCGTCAACGTGCTGGGGTTCTCGGTCGGCGACCGCTACCTGCCGGACCGCCGCGACCTCAACCGGTCCTTCCCCGGCTCGCCCCGGGGGTCGCTCGCCGGCCGGATCGCGCACCTCTTCATGACCGAGGTCGTCGACCAGTGCGAGGTGGGCATCGACCTGCACACCGGCAGCGACCGGCGCACCAACCTCCCGCAGGTCCGGGCCGACCTCGAGGACCCGCGCACCCGCGAGCTCGCGGCCGCCTTCGGTGCGCCGGTGATGCTCAACGCCCGCCTGCGCGACGGGTCGCTGCGGTTCGCGGCGCGGGAGCGGGGCGCGACGGTGCTGCTCTACGAGGCGGGGGAGGCCTGGCGGATGGACCGCTGGGCGGTCGACGCCGGCGTGCTCGGCGTGCGGCGGGTGCTCGCGGCGCTCGGGATGACCGAGCCGGTCGACGAGGAGCCCCCGGCGCCGTCGGCGGTGTCGTTCCGCAGCGGCTGGGTGCGGGCCCGCGGGCACGGGGATGCTCCACCTCGAGGTGGGCCTGGGGGAGCGGGTCGAGAAGGGCGCGCGCCTCGGCGGGCTCTTCGACTCGGTCGGCAAGCGCGTGCGCCTCGTGCACGCCGACCGCACGGGCATCGTCATCGGCCGCACCGAGGCGCCGCTGGTCAACTCCGGGGACGCCGTCGTCCACGTCGCCGAGGTCGAGGAGGGTTCGCCCCCGTGACCTCCGCCGACCGACCCGCCGGACCGGTCGGGCGGCGGGCCCTCAGACGCGGCGCAGGACGGCGGTGACCTTGCCGAGGATCGTCGCGTGGTCGCCGTCGATCGGGTCGAAGGCGGGGTTGTGCGGCATGAGCCACACGTGGCCGTCCTTGCGCTTGAAGGTCTTGACGGTGGCCTCGTTGTCGAGCATCGCCGCGACGATGTCGCCGTTGTCGGCCGTGGGCTGCTGGCGCACGACCACCCAGTCGCCGTCGCAGATCGCCGCGTCGACCATCGAGTCGCCGACGACCTTGAGGAGGAAGAGCGAGCCCTCGCCGACGATCTGGCGGGGCAGCGGGAAGACGTCCTCGACGACCTCCTCCGCGGTGATCGGCACGCCGGCGGCGATCTGGCCGAGCACCGGCACGTAGGTGGCCTCGGGCCGGGCGTCGCCGATGCCGGTGACGTCGACGTCCTCGGGGTCGGGGCGGCGGTAGCCGGCACCGCCGCGGTCGGGGGAGACGACCTCGATCGCGCGCGGCCGGTTCGGGTCGCGGCGCAGGTAGCCCTTGCGCTCGAGGGCGGAGAGCTGGTGGGCCACCGAGCTGGGGGAGGTCAGCCCCACCGCCTCGCCGATCTCGCGCATGCTCGGCGGGTAGCCGTGCCGGTCGACGGCGTTGCGGATGACCTCGAGGACCTTGCGCTGGCGGTGGGTGAGCTCGCCGCCGTCGCCACGGTCGGGCATCTCGTGGATGTCGGCGTTCCTCGGACGTGCCATCTCGACCCCTTTGCTCGCGCAGCGCCACGGTCGTGACGCTCCTCGTCGGTGTTCTCGCAGGTCAGACGGTCTGTCGGTGGTGATCGGCAGTCTGTTCCGCGTGAGGACAGCGTACGGGCGTCGAACAAGGAATTCAAACATTCTTTCGACGCGTGTCTTGAACGGCCCGAACATCCGTGCTACAACTCGTACAGACGTTCTATCGAACACCGGTTCGACGGTGGCCCTGGCCGCCGGGATGGAGGACATGATGAGCGCGATCGCGTGGGAGCCCGCCGACCTCGGCGAGGTCGGGCCCGCCGCACCCCGGCGGCCCCGGCTGGTCGTCGTCCCCGGCGGCGCCGGGGCACCCCCCGCGGCCGACGGTGGGCTCCGGCTCACCGCCCGCGGGCGGCTCGTCCTCCTCGTCCTGGCCGCCGCCGTCCTGGCGGCCGTCCTCGGGCTGCGGCTGCCGAGCGGCGCCGGCGCCCTCGAGCCCGGCCACACGGTCACCGTCCGGGCGGGGCAGACGCTCTCCGAGGTCGCCGCAGGCCGAGCTGCCCGGCCTGTCGGTGAGCGACGGCATCATCGCCATCCAGGTGGCGAACCGGATGAGCACCGCCCAGGTGAGCGCCGGGCAGCAGCTCGTCATCCCCCGCGGCTGAGCCGCAGCGCTCGCCCCCGGCACCGCGCCGGCGCGAGCCCACGCCCGTCCGAGTCCCTCGACCCGGCTCAGGACGCCGGAGGGCGTCGTCTCCCGTGCAGGAGGGGCGACGCCCTTCGCGCTGCTCAGGCACGGCGAGCCCGCGGCACGAGCGGTCAGCGCCGCTCGCCGACCTGACGCCGCTCGACGATCTCGAGCCGCAGCGGCCGTTCGACGAAGGCGGCGTGGCGTTCGGCCGCGTCGGTCACCGCCGCCCGCTCGGCGGCACCCCAGGGGCCGTCCGCGTCGACCCGCACGTCGACGGCCGCGCGCGTCACCCGGCGCCGCCACCACCCCACGTCCTCGCCGTCGAGGAGCACGCTGCCGCCGCCGATGCCGTTGACGACGCGGGGCCGCGGCGCCGTGGGGTCGCGCCGGGGGTGTCCGTGGTCGGCGTAGGTGAGGGTGAGCTCGTCGAAGGTGGGCAGGAGCAGCGCTCCGGGGGAGCGGGTGGTGCGCGCGGGCACGGACGGGTCGAACCACAGGGTCGTGCCGTCGACCTCGACGGCCTCGAGGTGTCCGTGGAGCGACTCCAGGGCACCCCGGACCTCGCGGCGGGTGAGGGTCGACCACCGGACCAGGTCGCGCTCGGTGGCCGGACCGTGCCCCGCCATGAAGCGGTGGACGAGGGTGGCCCGCGCGGTGTCACCGTCGAGGCCGTCGAGGGGGCCCGGTGGGACGGTCGCGTCGACCAGCGTGTAGGTGTGGTCCGTTCCGCGCGGCGGCCCGGAGCAGACGACCGCGCGCAGCTCGGCCGTCATCAGCTGGTGCGCCATCTGCTCTCCGCTGCAGGGCAGCCCGCGCCCGCGGAAGGCACCCGTCAGCTCGGCGCGGGTCATCGGCCCGGCCTCTCCCAGCACCTCGACGAGCGCGTCGACGGCCCGCCCGAGGGCCCGGGCGTCGAGGCCGAGGCCGCGGTGGCGCGCGGCCAGCGACGACTCCACGGAGGGTCCGGTGAGCCGCTGGAGCCACCGCAGGTCCTCGGGCGCGACGAGGTGCCAGGTGGGTCGCAGCACGTGGGTGCGCACCCACCCGCCGGCGACCTGTTCGGCGAGGACGTCGCGGTACGTCGTGCCCGGCGGCATCCGCTGGGCGAGCGACCAGGCGGCCATCGGCGCGTCCTGCGCCTGCACCCCGAGGAGCAGGCGCACGACGTCGGCTCCCCGGGGCAGCCCGGCGGAGGTCAGCCGCTGGGTCGCGGCGCGTCGGCGGAGCGCCCTCGCGAGGTCGATGGGGCTCATGCGGCCATCCTGCCGCCGCAGCACCGAGCGGCGGGTGCACCGCCGGTCCGGACGCCTCGCCGGCACCACGGGTCCCACCGGTCGCGTCCGCTCGGCCGAACGGTTGACGGAGCATCCTCCGACCTGCCGGGATCGAGCGCTGACCGGCCGTGTCGCGGCGAGGGAGCACGCGCCGACGGGGGGTCGGGCCGGAGACTTCCGGCATGCAGTCCCGTCGGCGCAGCTCCTACCGCCTCAGCCACCACCCCGTCGTCCAGTGCGGCGGCCGGGGTCGCTGGCTGTGGTCGTGCGGGTGCGGCGCGCGCGGGACCGCGGCCTCGGGCGGCTGGCACGACGCCTTCACGGCGGCCCTCGTGCACCAGAGCCTGAGTCCAGGGGAATGAACGTGCGGCCCGGGGATACACAGAGGGTTTCCGGGCCGCACCCCTCGCCGCCACCCGCTCCGTGCGGCGGCGGTGAGGCCGGCCGGCGCGGGACCTCACCTGCAGGGAGGTGACGGTCCGGCGTCGCCCGGGACGCAGGGCCCCCGCCCGACCCCGCCTGTCCCCGGGCTCGGGCGTGGGGCCCGCTCCCCGGACCGAGACCGCGCCGACCCCCGTTCGACCGCCCGTTCGACCCCCGCCGACCGCCCCCCAGAGACCCCCCGACGGTCTCCGGGCCCGGACGCCGAGGCCCGTCCCGCCCGCTCGCGCTCCCCGTTCTGCGACCCGCGGACGGACGGTGGGCCGCCGTCACCCGAGACCCGGGAACAGGACCCTCGACACGCGCGTTCTGCAGTGATGTAATGAAGTAATGACTGCAAGGAGTGCACCATGAGAAACCTTCGACACCCCGGCCCGGCCGGGGACGAGCAGGCCCGGACGGCGGTCGACCCGGCCGTGGCCCCGGCGGTCCTCGCCGTGGCCCCGGCGGCGGGCCGGGCGGGCGACGCGGGCGCGGCCCGGGCCGGCCGGGCGGCTGGCAGCAGGGCGACCTGCCGCCGGCCGACGACGCCGAGCGCTGGTTCGCCGGCCGGCTGCCGGACGGCTGGTTCGACGACGTGGAGGTGACGGTCGACCGCGAGGAGATCACGGTCGTCGGCACCCTCGCCGGCGTCGACCCCGCTGCCGACGCCGCCGAGGCCGAGGGCCGCATCGGCCGGTTCCGGGCCGAGACCCGCGAGCAGCGGATGGCCGTCGCCGAGGAGGCCCAGGCCCGCTACGGCCGCACGGTCTCCTGGGGTGCCGGGGTCGGCGAGACCCGCGCCCTCTTCACCCACCTCGCCGTGCCGGTGATGACCCGCCTGCGCCAGCCCGAACGCGTCGTCCTCGACACCCTCGTCGACGCCGGCGTGGCCCGCTCCCGCAGCGACGCCCTCGCCTGGTGCGTCCGGCTCGTCGGCGACCACGCCGAGGCCTGGCTCGGCGAGCTGCGCGAGGCGATGACCGAGGTCGACAAGCTGCGGGCCAAGGGTCCCGAGCTCTGATCCTCACGCCCCGAGCGCACCGGTCGCCGGGGCCACGGCTCCTCCGGGGTCGTCGTGGCCCCGGTGCCGCCCCGGTCCCTCGGGCCGGGGCGGCCGGTGGCCCGGCCCGCTACGGTGGCCCGATGAGGGCTGCCGTCACGACCCGGTACGGACCGCCCGAGGTCGTCCGCGTCGAGGACCGCCCGGACGCCCACCCCGGGCCCGGGCGACCTCCTCGTCCGGGTGCACTGGAGCACCGTCAACCGCACCGACTCCGCCTACCGCCGGGCCACTCCGTGGTTCATGCGGGCGGTCGCGGGCTGGCGCGGCCCGCGGCGCCCCGTCGGCGGCACCGAGCTCTCGGGCGTCGTCGAGCAGGTCGGGCCGAGCGCGCAGGGCTTCGCCGTCGGCGACCGCGTGTTCGGGTACTGCGAGGGGCGCTTCGGCGCCCACGCCGAGCTCGTCGCCGTCGCCGCCGACTCGATGGTGGCCCGCGTCCCGGACGGCGTCGACCTGCGGACCGCGGCGGCGGCCACCGAGGGCGGCCACTACGCCCTGTCCTTCCTCCGGCGCTCCGGCGTCGCCGCCGGGGACGACGTCCTCGTCCTCGGCGCCACCGGGGCGATCGGCTCGGCCGCCGTGCAGCTGCTCGCCGACCTCGGCGCCCACGTGACGGCCACGGCGCCGACCGCCCACCTCGAGCTGGCCTCCCGGCTGGGGGCCGAGCGCGTCGTCGACTGGCAGCGCGAGCCGCTCTCGGCCGCGGGCGGCCCCTTCCGCGCGGTGTTCGACACGGTCGGCAAGAGCACCTTCGCGGCCTGCCGCCCGCTGCTGGCGCCCGGCGGCTGCTACCTCTCCTCCGAGCTCGGGCCGGGCTGGCAGAACCCGCCGCTCGCCCTGGTCACCCCGTGGGGCCGGGGCCGGCACGTCCGCTTCCCGCTGCCCGTCGAGGGTCGCGAGGTCGTCGAGCACCTGGGCGACCGGCTGGCGAGCGGCGCCTACCGCCCCGTCCTCGACCGGGAGTACGCGCTCGAGGACGTCGTCGAGGCCCACCGGTACGTCGACACGGGCACGAAGGTCGGCACCGTGCTCCTGCGGGTCGGCGCGGGCTGACCGGCCTCAGCCGAGGGTGCGCCGCATGACGAGCCGCGGCATCTTCGAGGCCACGGCGTCGGTGCGACCGACGACCTCGAAGCCGACCTTCTCGAACATCGACCGGGTGCCGACGAAGGCCATCGTCAGGTCCATCCGCGTTCGCCGGGGTCGACGGGGTGGGCCTCGACGGCCGGGGCGCCCCGGGAGGCGGCGTACTCGACGGCGCCCTCGAGGAGCTGGGTCGTCACGCCGCGCCTCGGTGGCCGCTGCGGACGACGACGCAGACGATGCTCCAGACCGGGACGTCGTCGACGGGGTGGATCTTCGTGCTGCGCACCAGGCGCGGGATGTCCGAGCGCGCACCGATGTTGCACCAGCCCACGGGCGTGCCGTCGAGGTAGGTGACGACGCCCGGCGGGTCCTCGCGCTCGCACAGCCGGCGCATCGCCTGCTCGCGGCTGCCCTCGCCGAGCTCCTCGATGTCGTCCGCGCGCAGCCGGTGCGACAGGCACCAGCAGTGCGTCGCCCGGCGCTTGGGGTTGATGACGTCGGCGAAGTCGTCGAACCGGTCGGGGGTGACGGGATGGGTCTCCCACTGCGTCGTGGCCATGGTCCAGCCAAGCACGCGGGCCGACAGGCAGCCTGGTGCTCGGCGCGCTCGCTCCGGCCGCGAGCCGCGCTGACCGGCCGCCGACCCCGCCCGCGGGGGCCCGGGACGCCGCTCCTTGACGCGACGCTGAACAAGCGTTTAGCATGCTGAACATGCGTTCAGGAGAGTCCGTGACCCCGCCGGACCCCGACCGCACGGCCCGGGCGACGATCCGCGACGAGGCCCTGCGGCTCTTCGCCGAGCGCGGCCCGGACGCCGTCACGGTGCGCGAGATCGCCGGCGCGGCGGGGGTGTCGGCGCGCCCTCGTGCTCCACCACTACGGCAGCAAGGACGGCCTGCGCGCCGCCGTCGACGAGTACGCGGCGGGCGCGTTCGACGCGCATGCTCGAGAAGCTCGGCGGAGCCGGAGGCGGCCGAGGCCCTCCCGGGCGGCAGCACCGCCTCCCTCGCCGAGGCCTTCGCCGCCGAGTTCCGCGCCGGCTCGCCGCTCGTCGTCTACCTGCGCCGCCTGCTGCTCTCCGGCGACCCCGCCGGCGCGGCGCTCTTCCGCCGCTGGCACGCCCTGACCGTCGCCCTCCTCGAGCAGCTCGAGGCCGCCGGCGTCGCCCGCCGCAGCCGCGACCGGCGAGGCCCGCGCCGCGCTGCTCCTCGCCGGCGACCTCGCCGTCGTGCTCCTCGCACCGCAGCTCGGGGCGGTGCTCGGGGAGAACCCGCTGACGCCGGCGCGGGATGGCCCGCTGGGCCGCCGAGGCCACCGACGTCTACCTCCACGGGGCCTTCGTGCTCGCCGGCGAGGCCCCGGGGCCGGACGGCGCCAGCGGCGCCACCGACAGCACGGACACCACCGGCACCGCACCGCACCGACACCGACACGCAGAGCACAGGAGGAGCACGACCATGAGCACCGACGACGTCGTCCGGATCGAGGGGCTGGTCAAGGAGTTCGGGGCGGTCCGCGCCCTCGACGGCCTCGACCTCGACGTCCGCCCGGGGGAGGTGCACGGCTTCCTCGGCCCGAACGGCGCCGGCAAGTCGACGACGATCCGGGTGCTCCTCGGCCTGGCCCGCGCCGACGGGGGCACGGTGCGGCTCTTCGGCGGCGACCCGTGGCGCGACGCCCCCCGGCTGCACGCGCGGCTGGCCTACCTCCCCGGCGACGTCTCGCTGTGGGCGGGCCTCACCGGCGGCCAGTGCCTCGACGTGCTCGCCGCCACCCGCGGCGGCCTCGTCGAGAGCCGCCGCGCCGAGCTCGTCGAGCGCTTCGACCTCGACCCGACGAAGCGGGCGCGCGACTACTCCAAGGGCAACCGGCAGAAGGTGGCCCTCGTCGCCGCCCTGGCCACCGACGCCGAGCTGCTCGTCCTCGACGAGCCGACGTCCGGGCTCGACCCGCTCATGGAGCAGACCTTCCAGGAGGTCGTGCGCGAGCGGCGGGCCGAGGGCGCCACCGTGCTGCTGTCGAGCCACGTGCTCGCCGAGGTCGAGGCCCTCGCCGACCGGGTGAGCATCATCCGGCACGGCCGCCGGGTGACCAGCGGCAGCCTCGCCGACCTGCGCCGGCACACCCGCACCACCGTGCACGCCGTCACCGGCACCGAGCCCGACGGCCTCACCGGCAGCCCGGGCGTGGCCGACCTCGCCACCGAGCCGGTCGGCGAGCTCGTCGACGTCCGGTTCACCGTCGACGCCGACCACCTCGACGACGCCGTGGGCCGCCTCCACGCGGCCCGCCTGCACACCCTCACCGCGCAGCCGCCGTCCCTCGACGCCCTGTTCCTGCGCAGCTACACCGACGGCCCGGACCCCGCGCCGCCGCGCGAGGCCGTCGGCGCGGGCACCGCCGGCCCGGACGGGGGTGCCTCGCGGTGAGCGGCCTCGGCGCGGTCCTGTCGCGTCCAGCTGCGCACCCGCTGGCGGGTGGTCGCTCGTGTGGGTGCTCGCGGTCGTCGCCGGGCTCTGGGGCACCGCGGCGTCCATCGCCGGCCTCTACGACACCCCGGCGAAGGTGGCGCTCCTACGCCGACGCCGTGGCCACCGACGCCCTCGTCGCCCTCAACGGGCGGGTCGAGGGCATCGGCACCCTCGGCGGCATCGTCCAGGACGAGTTCGGCTTCCTCGCGAGCTTCGTCATGCCGCTGCTCGGCATCGCCCTGGTCGCCGGCTGGACCCGCCGCGAGGAGGAGTCCGGCCGCCTCGAGCAGGTGCTCGCCGGCCGGATCGACCGGCGGGCCCCGGTCGTCGGCGCGCTGCTGGCCACGCTCGGGGTCACCGCGGTCGTCGTCGCCGGCTCGGCGCTCGCGCTCGCGACCTCGCGGGTGCCGGTGGGGGAGTCGCTGCTCTACGCGCTCGCCCTCGGGGGCCTCGTCCTCGTCTTCGCCGCGCTGGCCGCCCTGCTCGCCCAGGTCGCGCTGCACTCCCGCGGGGTCTACGGCGGCGCGCTCGTCGTGCTCGCCGCGGCGTACCTGCTGCGGGGCGTCGGCGACGTCAAGGGCTGGTGGGTCGCGTGGCTCTCGCCCCTCACCTGGGTCGAGCGCACCGCGCCGTTCGGGGTGCACCGGTGGTGGGTGCTCGGCGTGCCGCTCGTGGTCGCGGCCCTGCTCTCGGCCGGGGCCCTCGCCCTGGCCGCCGGCCGCGACGTCGGCAGCGCGTGGTGGCGCGGCGGCGCCGGCCCGGACCGCGCCGGCACCCTCCTCACCCACCCCCTCGGCCTGGCCCTGCGCGTCCACCGCGGGCCCGTCGCTCGGCTGGCTCGCCGGGGCGGTGGCGCTCGCCGTCGCGATGGGCGCGCTCGCCCAGGAGGTCGTCGGCGTCGTCGAGGGCAACCCGTCCCTCCTCGGCTACCTCGCCGTGCGCGGCGCCGACCCCGCCGACGGCTTCCTCTCGGTCGTCGTCCTCTACCTCGTCGTGCTCGCCGTGGGCTACGTCGTGCAGGCCGTCGGCACGCTGCGCCACGAGGAGCTCGGCGGACGGCTCGAGCCGCAGCTCGCCGGCACGGTGGCCCGCTGGCGGTGGCTGGCCGCCCACCTCGTCGTCGTGCTCGGCGGCCTCGTGCTCGTCCTCGGCGTGTCCTCGGTGGTGCTCGGGCTGGCCACGGCGTGGTCGACCGGTGACGGCCGCCGGGTGGGCTCGCTGACCGCCGCCGGGCTGGCCTACCTCCCCGCCGTGCTCGTCGTGGCCGGGGTCGCCGTCGTGCTCTTCGGGGCGGCGCCGCGGGCCTCGGCCGCCGGCTGGGCCGTCTTCGGGGGCGTGGCCTTCGTCGCCCTCCTCGGGGCCGGGCTGCAGCTGCCCCAGTGGGTGCTCGACCTCTCGCCGACCACGCACGTCGGCACCCCGCCCCAGGGGGCGGTCGCCGGGACGGCCCTCGTCGTGCTCTCGGTCGTGGCCGCCGCGCTCGTCGCCGCGGGGTTCGCCGGGTTCCGTCGCCGGTTCGTCCCGCGCGGCTGAGCGCGCCGTAGGGTCGGCGGCGTGCGCGTCGTCAGCCTGCTCCCGTCGGCCACCGAGATCCTCTTCGCCGTCGGCGCCGGCGACGACGTCGTCGGGGTGACCTTCGAGTGCGACCACCCGGCCGAGGCCCGCACCCGCCGGGTCGTCTCGACCTCGACGCTGCCCGAGGGGCTGGCGCCGGGCGAGGTCGACGCCGCCGTCGCGGCGGCGGTGGCCGCGGGGGAGGACCTCTACCGCCTCGACGCCGGGGCCCTGGCCGGGCTCGACGCCGACCTCGTCGTCACCCAGGACCTCTGCGCCGTGTGCGCCCTCGACGTCGCGACGGTCGACGAGGCGCTGCGCCACCTCGGCTGCCGGGCCGCCGTGCTCACCGTCGACCCGCACACCCTCGAGGAGGTGCTCGCCTCGGTCGTCACGGTCGGTGCCGCCGTCGGCCGGGCGGCGGAGGGGCGAGCGGCTGGAGGCCGGCCTGCGGGAGCGCCTCGGGGCGGTGGCCGAGCGGGTCGCGGGCCGTCCGCGGCCGCGGGTCGCCGTCCTCGAGTGGACCGACCCGCCGTACGCGCCCGGGCCACTGGGTGCCCGAGATGGTCGAGGCGGCCGGCGGCGAGTGCGTGCTCGGCACGGCGGGCGCGCGCTCGGGCCGGGTGACGTGGGCCGAGGTCGCGGCCTCGGCGCCCGGACGTCGTGGTCGTCGCGCCCTGCGGCTACGACCGGGCCGGGGCGCAGGCCCAGGCCGACGGGCTCGTCGCCGCGGGGGTGCTGCCGGGGGGGGTCACGGTGCACGCCGTGGACGCCGACGGCGAGTGGGTGCGGCCGGGGCCGCGGCTCGTCGACGGGGTGGAGGAGCTGGCTCGGCTCCTGCACCCCTGACGGGCGGCTCGGCTCAGCGGCGGGTGCGGGGGCGGCGCGTCGCCGCGTCGTCGGACTCGTGCTTGATGCGCGTGCCGAGGGCCGTGAGGCCGACGAGCACGACGTCGAGCAGCGGCGACTGCGCCGTGGTGCTGTGCGCGGCCTCGCGGCGCGACGCACAGACTTCGGTGAAGCGGCCGAGTGGGCCGTCGAGGTGGTACCCCATCGCTCTGTCCTCCCAGGAGCGCTTCCCCTGCGTCCGTCTGGAGTCTTTACGTTCTCATGACCGGAGGCATACCGAGGCACTCGCTTCGGCCCGTGCCGGGTCTTCGGCCGGTCAAGACCGGCCGAACGGACGACCCCGGGCCGGCGTATCAGTGGGCGCGACCGCCGCCTCTTCTGTCCCATGAGGACCATCCGCCGGCGGACCGCCCGCCGCACCCACCACCCGGCCGTCACGTGTGACGCCTTCGGCCGGTGGCACTGGGAGTGCGGCTGCGGCGCCGGCGCGCGCGGCGGGGCCGGGCCGGCCGACTGGCACTGGATGGTCACCGCCGCGCTCGTCCACCAGGGCGCCTGCCCGGGGGAGTAGCCGGTCGTTGGGTGGGGCCCGCAAGGCGGGCGCGGGGTCAGTGCTCGGGGATGTGGGCCGGTGCCGGGACTCCGTTGCCCGTGAGGTCGTCGCAGCGGACGAGCTGGCGGCCCACCCGCTCGAGACGGCACCCGCCGAGCATCGTGGTCGCTCGGTGCGTCGTCGTGGTCGTCATCGAGGCGGTGGAGGCGGTGCTCCGGGCGACAGGCGGACCCGGGTTCTGGCGCGCCATCGCGGGCGCGGCCGTGAGTGGCAGCGCGACCAGTGTGCTGATGGCGATGATGCTGCGGATCGTGGTGCGGGACATTTCGACTCCTCGAAGGGCGGTTTCTGTTTCTGACCTGTTCACCGTCCCGCGGGGCGCCGGTGCCCCGCATCGGGCGCACCCCCTCAGGTCCGGCTCCGGACCCCTCAGATCGAGCTCCGGACCCCTCGGGTCGCGAGGTCTGGACCCCCCGGTGCCCACCCGGGACACTGAGCGGGATGACCGTCTCCCCGCTGGCCGGGCGCGCGGCCGAGCTCGCCGAGCTGGCCGGCCTCGTCCGTGGAGCCCACGACGGACGGTTCGGCGCCGTCGTCGTCGAGGGGGACGCCGGCATCGGGAAGACGTCGCTGGTCCGCACCGCGTGCGCGGCGGCCGACGACGCCGACCTCGTCCTGTCCGGCGCGTGCCTCCCGCTGACCGCGGTGAGCATCCCGCTCCAGGGGCTGCGCAGCGCGGCCAGGGGAGTGCCGGAGGAGGAGCGCCCGGCCTTCCTGCGCCGGCCGGGAGTGGAGGGCGAAGGCCCCGGCGGCCCGCCGTCCGCGGGACAGCCCGGCCCCGTCGCCGTCGACGACTGGCTCACCGGGCTCTGCGCGGACCGGGCCGTGGTGCTCGTCGTGGACGACCTGCACTGGGCCGACGAGGAGACCCTCGACGCCCTGATGTACGTCCTCGCCGGCCCCCCGCGCCGGCGGCTGGCGGTCGTCCTCACCGTGCGTTCCTCGGAGGTCGGCCCGGGCCATCGCCTCCGGCGGTGGCTGGCCGACGCGCGGCGCCTGCCCGAGGTCGCCGAGCTGACCCTCGGACCGCTGTCGCGGGAGGCGCTGACCGAGCTGGTCGCCGGCGAGGTCGGGGGGCAACCGCACTCCTCGCTGCTCGACGCGGTGGAGGCCCGCAGTCGCGGCAACCCGTACTTCGCGCGGCTGCTCGTGGCGGGCCTCGAGGCCTCGGCGCGCTCGCTGCCCCCGCACCTCCCCGAGAAGCTGAGCTCGGCCGCTGTCCGCTCGTGGGAGTCGCTGTCACGGGATGCCCGGCGGTTCCTCGTCACCCTGGCGATCGGCGGGCACCCCGTGGCCGGCGGCCCGTTGCACCGGGTGGCCGACCTCGCCGGCCTCACCGACCCCGGCCCGGCCGTGCGCGAGGCCGTCGACGTGGGGCTCCTCGACCTCGCCGAGGACGGGTCGGTGTGGTTCCACCACCCGCTGCAGGCGGAGGCGCTCGAGCAGGGACTGCTGCCGGACCAGCGCCGCGCCCTGCACGCCGGCTTCGCGGTCGAGTACGCGGAGGACGCCGAGCGCGACCCGAGCGCCGAGCTCGCCGAGGCCGTCTCGGACCACTTCGCCCTCGCCGACCGGTCCGCGGAGGCCCGCGACTGGGCGGTGCGCGCGGCCCGGGCCCTGCGCGGCTCGGGTGACGAGGTCGGGCGGCTGCGGATGCTCCGGCGCGCCGTCGCGCTCGCCGAGGAGGCGACGCCGCTGCGGCGGGCCCTCCTCGTCGAGCTCCGCGACGTCGCCGAAGAGGTCGCCGACTGGGAGGCCGAGCGCGAGGCGACCCTCGCCCTGCGGGAGACCCTGGACGAGGAGGTCGACGACGAGGCGCTGCTCCTCGCGGTCCTCGACGCGAGGCTGGGCACGCTCGGCTTCGTGACCGAACGGGGCGAGACGAGCGGTGACCTCGACCGCGCGCTGGCGCTCAGTGCGCGCCGGCCCGTCTCGTGGCAACGGCTGTTCGTCGTCGCGGAGTACGTCCACATCGTCATCTGGGACGGCCTCGACGCGGCCGTCCCGGTCGCCGAGCTCGAGGTCCTGCTCCGCGCCGAGCTCCCGGTCGACGGCACCGCGCGGGACGGACTGCGCCGCGACCGGGCCGTGGCCTACGCGCTGTCGGCCCTGGCCATGCACGCCTCGATGACGGACTCCGCGGCCGGTCACGAAGCGGGTCGTAGGGCGGCCGACGCGGCAGCGGCGTGTTCGGACGGCTTCAGCCTGCTGGACGCGGCCTTCTGGGAGGCGAACTCCCTCACCACGCGGACCACGGCCTGGGTCGAGGCGGTCGAGCGGAGGCTCGCGCAGATGGTCGACCTGGGGATCGCCCACCCGTACTTTGCGTGGCTGTGTGCCTCGGAGGCACACATGGCTCTGTGCCTCGGCGAGGTCCGACTGTGCAGCGACCGGCTGCGGGTCGCGCTCGGCGCCGACTCCGGGCCGGCGGGGGACTTCCTCGCCCGCCTGGGGGCTGCGCTCCTCGCCTGCGGACAGGGTCGCCGGCACGAGGCCGAGGCCCACCTCGCCCGCGCCACCGAGCTCCTCCGAGGCGGCACCTCGTTCCCGGCGTTCAACTTCGAGCGGACGAGCGCCGCCGTCCGGCTGGCCGCCGGTGATCCCGAGGGAGCGGTGTCCGCGGCGCTCGCCGGTCTGAGCGTTCCGGTGAGCCTCCCGACGGAGTGCGAGTGGCTCGCCCCCTTGGCGGCGCAGGCCCTGGCCGACCTCGCGCTCGGCGCGCGTGACCACCACGAGGACCCGGTGCCCCACCTCGCCCGGCTCGCCGAGCTGCGGGAGCGCTGGCCCCAGACCGCCCGAGACGTGGGTGAGCTGACCGAGGTGTACGTCGCGGAGCTCGCCGCCCTCGACGGCTGGTACTCCGCGGAGGTGGCGCGTGCCCACGCCGCCGGCACGGGGGAGCAGTGGCGCGAGGTGGCCGACCTCTTCGCCCGGGTCGAGCACCCGTGGGAGGAGGCGTACGCGTGCCGCCGGTCGGGCGAGGCCTTCCTGCAGGGTGAGCCCGGCGGCGGGCAGCGGAGGGACGCGGCGGCGGTGCTCCGTCGGGGTCACTCGCTCGCCGTGCGGCTCGGGGCGGCGCCGACGCGCGAGGCCATCGAGGCCGTCGCCCGCTCGGCCCGAATCCCGCTGACGAGCGTTGCGGCGCCGGGCGGGGCCCCGACGGTCGACGGGGTGCGGTTGACGGCGCGGGAGCGCGAGGTCCTGGCCCACGTCGTCGCGGGTCGCACCTACGCGGAGATCGCCGCTGCCCTCTTCCTCAGCGAGAAGACGGTGAGCTCGCACATCTCGAACATCCTCCACAAGACGGGCACGACGAACCGCGTCGAGCTCGCCGGGTGGGCCACCCGCCGCGACGCCTGAGGGGGCCGGCCGGTGTCCCGGCCGACGTGGGCGCTCGGGGGTGGGCAGCACCCCAGATCTGGTGCCTCACCCGCCCCATGAGTCCCACGGATGGTGTTCCGACACGCCGACGCGCCGCCGACACGGGCCGGCGCACCCCCGCTGACCTGCGGAAACAGCCGAACGGATGATCTTTCGCCTCGCCTTCTTGCGTCGCAGGTCACACGGAGGGCATGATGGCCACAACATCTAGTGGTTACACCGCTGTAGTTCGTCCACATGTTGTGCACACGAAATGCCGGTCATCCACAGGTTGTTCACACCACAGTCCACCGAACGATCCACAGGGGGAGGAGTCACCACCATGCACTGCCCGTTCTGCCGACACACCGACTCCCGGGTCATGGACTCGCGCACCACCGACGACGGCGCGGCCATCCGCCGCCGTCGCCAGTGCCCGGAGTGCGGCCGCCGGTTCACCACCGTCGAGACCGCGAGCCTGAGCGTCGTCAAGCGCTCCGGCGCCACCGAGCCGTTCAGCCGGGCCAAGGTGCTCGTCGGCGTCCGCAAGGCCTGCCAGGGCCGCCCGGTCACCGAGGACGACCTCGCCATCCTCGCCCAGAAGGTCGAGGAGTCCATCCGCAGCGCCGGCTCCGCCGAGATCGACGCCCACGAGGTCGGCCTCGCCGTCCTCGAGCCGCTGCGCGAGCTCGACGAGGTCGCGTACCTGCGCTTCGCGAGCGTCTACCAGGCCTTCGACTCCCTCGAGGACTTCGAGTCGGCCATCACCCTCCTGCGCGCCGAGCGAGAGCCGACCGCCCAGGAACCGCAGGCCACCGCGCCTGTCGGACCCCAGCAGTAGAACTAGTAGCCAGGTCACCACCGCCTCGCAGAGGGGCAGAAGGAAGGGATACGCATGACCGAGACCGCCGGAGCACGTGCAGGTGCCCGCAAGGCCGCCAAGGGTCGGGGGGTGAAGATCGAGCGGATCTACACCACCCCCGGCGTGCACCCCTACGACGAGGTGACCTGGGAGAAGCGCGACGTCGTCCAGCAGAACTGGAAGACCGGCGCGACGATCTTCGAGCAGCGCGGGCGTCGAGTTCCCCGACTTCTGGAGCGTCAACGCCTCCACCATCGTCACGACGAAGTACTTCCGCGGCGCCGTGGGCACCGAGGCGCGCGAGACCGGGCTCAAGCAGCTCATCGACCGCGTCGTCCTCACCTACGTCAAGGCCGGCAAGGACCACGGCTACTTCGGCGCCCCCGAGGACGCCGAGATCTTCGAGCACGAGCTGACGTACGCCCTGCTGCACCAGGTGTTCAGCTTCAACTCGCCGGTCTGGTTCAACGTCGGCACCGCGAGCCCCCAGCAGGTCAGCGCCTGCTTCATCCTCTCGGTCGACGACTCGATGGACTCCATCCTCAACTGGTACAAGGAGGAGGGCTTCATCTTCAAGGGCGGCTCGGGCGCGGGCCTCAACCTCTCGCGCATCCGCTCCTCCAAGGAGCTGCTGTCCTCCGGCGGCACCGCCTCCGGCCCGGTCTCCTTCATGCGCGGCGCCGACGCCTCCGCGGGCACCATCAAGTCCGGTGGCGCCACCCGCCGCGCGGCGAAGATGGTCGTCCTCGACGTCGACCACCCCGACATCGTCGAGTTCGTCGAGACCAAGGCGCGCGAGGAGGACAAGATCCGCGCCCTGCGCGACGCCGGCTTCGACATGGACCTCGGCGGCAAGGACATCACCTCGGTCCAGTACCAGAACGCGAACAACAGCGTCCGGGTCACCGACACCTTCATGCGCGCGGTCGAGGACGGCACCGAGTTCGGGCTCACCTCGCGCAAGGACGGCTCGGTCATCGAGACCGTCGACGCCCGCGAGCTCATGGGCAAGATCGCCACGGCCGCGTGGGAGTGCGCCGACCCGGGCATCCAGTACGACGACACGATCAACGACTGGCACACCAACCCCGAGACCGGCCGGATCACCGCGTCCAACCCGTGCTCGGAGTACATGTCGCTCGACAACTCCTCGTGCAACCTGGCCAGCCTCAACCTCCTGAAGTTCCTCCGCGACGACGACACCTTCGACGCGGCCACCTTCGCCAAGGTCGTCGAGCTCGTCATCACCGCGATGGACATCTCGATCTGCTTCGCCGACTTCCCGACCGAGCCGATCGGCAAGACCACCCGCGACTACCGCCAGCTCGGCATCGGCTACGCCAACCTCGGCGCGCTGCTCATGGCCACCGGCCACGGGTACGACTCCGACGGTGGGCGGGCGCTCGCCGCGTCGATCACCTCGCTGCTCACCGGTGCCGCCTACAAGCGCTCGGCCGAGATGGCCGCGGTCGTCGGCCCGTACGCCGGGTACGCCCGCAACGCCGACGCCCACAAGCGGGTCATGCGCAAGCACGCCGCCGCCAACGACGCCGTGCGCACGCTGGGCGCGATGGACAAGGACATCCACCGGGTCGCCACCAAGGCCTGGGACGAGGTCGTCAAGCTCGGTGAGAAGAACGGCTACCGCAACGCCCAGGCGTCGGTGCTCGCCCCCACCGGGACCATCGGCTTCATGATGGACTGCGACACCACCGGCATCGAGCCCGACTTCTCGCTCGTGAAGTTCAAGAAGCTCGTCGGTGGCGGCTCGATGCAGATCGTCAACCTCACGATCCCGCGGGCCCTGCGCAAGCTCGGCTACACCGAGGAGACCGTCGAGGCGATCGTCGAGTACATCGCCGACAAGGGCCACGTCATCGACGCGCCGGGCCTGAAGACCGAGCACTACGAGGTCTTCGACACCGCGATGGGTGCGCGGGCCATCTCCCCGATGGGCCACGTGCGGATGATGGCGGCGACCCAGCCGTTCCTCTCCGGTGCCATCTCCAAGACGGTCAACCTGCCGGAGACGGCGACGGTCGAGGAGATCGAGGACGTCTACGTCCAGGGCTGGAAGCTCGGCCTCAAGGCGCTGGCGGTCTACCGCGACAACTGCAAGGTGGGCCAGCCCCTCTCCGACGGCGGCTCGACCGCCAAGGACGCGGCGGCCGACAAGGCGGCGGCCGCGGTGAGCGCGGCGACGGCCGAGGTCGTCGAGAAGGTCGTCTACCGGCCGACCCGCGAGCGGCTGCCGAAGCGCCGCGGCTCGCAGACGACGTCGTTCGCCGTGGGTGGCGCCGAGGGCTACCTCACCGCCGGCACGTACGACGACGGCCGGCTCGGCGAGGTGTTCCTCAAGTTCGGCAAGCAGGGCTCGACGCTCGCCGGTGTCATGGACGCCTTCTCGATCGTCACCTCGGTCGCGCTGCAGTACGGCGTGCCGCTGGAGACGTTCGTCGAGAAGTTCACGAACATGCGCTTCGAGCCGGCCGGCATGACCGACGACCCGGACGTGCGGATGGCGCAGTCGCTCATGGACTACGTGTTCCGCCGGCTGGCCCTGGACCACCTCGACTTCGAGACCCGGTCGTACATGGGCATCCACACGGCCGAGGAGCGGGCGCGCCAGCTCGAGACCGGCTCGTACACGGCGGAGACGTCCGAGGAGTCGGCGACGAGCTCGAGGGCGAGATCGAGTCGTTCGGCCAGGGCATCGGTGCCTCGGCGAAGAAGCACGAGGAGCCCGAGGCGGCGGCGTCCGCCCCGGCTCGCGGCGGAGTCGGCCTCGGCCGACGCCGGCTCGGCGGCGACCACGGCCTCCGGCTCCGGTGCGGCCTCGGCGCGTGAGGTCTCCTCGGAGATCCACAGCTCGGCCGACCTCCTGGCGGCGTTCGGCAACTCCAAGGCCGCCGACGCCCCGATGTGCATGACCTGCGGGACCAAGATGCGCCCCGCCGGCTCCTGCTACGTCTGCGAGGGCTGCGGCAGCACCAGCGGCTGCAGCTGACAGTCGTCACGTAGGCAGCGGCCTCGCCCCGATGAGGGACGGGGCCGCTGCCGTTTCTGCCGCCGTGTGCGACGCTCGTTCCTAGATGAGGTCGTGGAGTCGTTCCTGCGTACGGCGGTCGGTGGAGTAGAGGACAACGCCTCGCATGCCCCGAGTCAGGAGCACCTTGTAGACGTTGCGCACGAGCCGGTCGAAGTCGTGGTCGCCGACTTTCGAGAGGTTCTTGAAGTCGGGATCCTTGTTGGCGGAGCGCGCCGAGAGCCAGCGGCCGTCACGCCAGACGAGGTCGGGGCCGATGATCACGCCGGCGTAGTCGTACTCGAAGCCCTGCGCGGTGTAGATGCAGCCGACCTGACCAAAGCCCGCGGGGTCGGACGCCCACAGTGCGGCCGCCGGCGCGCCGCCCACGGACCGATCGCCCTTGAGGTTCCACGGGCGGGCCCACTCACCGATGCGCACGTCCGGGACCAGAGTGCCGTCGCTGCGTGGATCGCTCCACGGCCAGCAGTAGCCGGCCGCCATGCGGGCCGAATAGCCAGCATCGAGCTTCGAGCGGAGGTAGGCCTCCATCTCGTGCGGGTCGTCGGCGACCGAGACCTCGAAGTTGGGGTCGCCAGACCACGCTGTCGCACCACCAAGCTCGAGCTCGAGGAGCTGCTGCACCCACTTGACGTACTCCTGCGAACCGCCACAACGGAACTGCGCGTCGAGGTCGATCTCGACTACGTCGATGCCGCGCGGCGAGGCATGCCCACGGATGTCCTCCACGGTCCCGAGTTCGCCCGGTCGCACGACTTGGTGCTGGTCGAGGAGGAAGACAGGGACCCGCGCGGCGTCGAGGAGCTCCTCGACCTGCGGCCTCCCGGTGCGGTGCTCGGCTCTGGTCCACCGTGAGGCTGACGTCTCGCGGATGCGGTGCGCCTCATCCAGGATCAGAGCGTCGAGGTCGTTTGGGGTCGCGGCCATGAACGAGTTGAAGTACTGGAACATCTTCTGGACCCGAGGAGCCCGTCGTCCGGCGACCTTGCGCAGGGTCTGGGTGAACGAGCGCGAGCCCGTGGCGTGCAGGACCGAGCGGCCCTGTCGAGAGAGCTCGCCCAGGAGTGACAGCGCGATGACACTCTTGCCACTCCCTGGGCCGCCGGAGACGATGACCGCGGTCTTGGTGTTGCTCCGCCGGGCGCGCTCCACCGCGTGGAGCACGAAGTTGTACGCGTCGCGTTGCTCGTCCAGCAGCGTGAACATCTCGCGTTGCTGTACCTCCTCCGCGGCCAGGGCCAGAAGTTGCTTCGACGGGGCGATCCGGCTGTTCATCAGATGGTCGGCGGCCTCCGCTCCGTCGGAGGCGGGCGCGAAACGACTCTTCAGGAAGTCCTGGAACTCGCCTCGGCGCTGGCCGGTGAACACCCGGCCGTGGTCGTCGCCCGGTAGGCGGAAGAGATCGTTGACGCCGGAGTCGGTCGCGTTGTGGAGGTACGCGGCTCCGGCAACCGAGCCAGGGTCGTCCGCGAGGGCCGTGGTGAAGCCGAGCAGGTAGTCGCAGTAGTCCCTGACCTGCAGGGCGGGGTGTGTCACCGGCCGCCCGTGGTACTCCTCGATCGTGACGAGGGTGTCGCTGTCTTCGAAACGGGTTGCGTGGCTCCACTGCTTCAGCTCGACGACGAGATACGAGTACCCACCGGTCTCCGGGTGCTTTCCTGCGAGGACGACATCGGCACGCTTGCTCGTCAGCGGGAGCTGATACTCGATGAGCATCTCCACGCCGCCCAAGCCGGCGTCCAGGAGGTCGGCGCGCAGTGCGGGGAGGCTGCGCTCCCAGGATCGGCGCTCGGCCGGGCTGGCCGACTGGCCGGTGCGGATCGCCATCTGCTCAGCAAGCACCTCGCTCAGGCGGTGCTCGACCGCAGAGAAGCCGGTGACAGACGTCCGGTACAGCGTCACGAAGAAGAACCCCAGGCAGCACGAAGTAGACCGTGCGGGTGGGGGCTTGTCCTGACGCGGAAGCCCGTCGGGCCGCTGTTACGCGTGTGACTCTAACGGGGCGCCAGCCGGAGCCGGGGAGAAGCGGCATACTCGCGGTCGTGTCAGACCTCGAGGCCATCCGCGATGCCGCTCGCGCCTTCCGTGAGGAACGCGACTGGGAGAAGTTCCAGGACCCCAAGTCCGTGATGTTGGCGCTCGTGGGTGAGGTTGGCGAGCTCGCGGAGCTCATGCAGTGGCTCCCAGCCGATGAGGCGCGAGTGCGGCTGGGTGAGGAGCCTCTGCGGACTAGGGTGGCGGACGAGATGTCGGACGTGCTCATCTACCTCGTGACGCTCGCAGACAAGCTCGACGTGGACCTCGGCTCAGCGGCCCTTGCGAAGATCGAGAAGTCCGCCAAGAAGCACCCCACCGCGGACGTGCGTGGATCGGCTCCGAACCGAAGCCTGGGCTAGGCGGACCTCGCAGTCGCTCCGGTGCCCACCCCAACGCGCGGACTACTCCGTCATGGGGTACTTCGAGCGGAGGTGGTCCGTTACCTCGAGAGCGGTGCGATGGCCCTGGCTCGCAAGGATGCTGACGATGTCGCGGCCCGTCACGAAGGCGATTGGGTGGCCGTCGTCGCGGACCTCTTGGTACGGCTGGGGCCCAATATGGGCCGTCGTGACAAGCACACCGAACTCGCGGTGCTTGATGCGTGAAATGAGCCGACTGACCATCTTCGTCGATACACCACCGCCGCCAGGAAGCAGACACTTCGCTTCTAGGGCGAACGACAGTTTGATGGAATCGGTCGCAGGGCCGATGGCGTAGCTGCCCAGAGCATCGCGTCCACCGTCGCGGCTCGGGCGGGTCACGTCAACGGATGTGACGTTGCGGTCGAAGGCGAGCCATAGGTCGGCCGCGAAGTGCTCGAAGGCAATGGGATCAGGAGAGAAGTGGCTGTACACAGCATCGAGCACTGGCATGAGGCGGGGGCTCGGGTACTGATCAGTCTTCGTTCGGCGGTGCAAGGTCCGAGGCGCTACAAGGACGTCGTAGTGGCGTCGTGCCACCCAGTCGCGCCACGGCCCCGGGCAGTGCGAACCCAGCGGATGCCCAGCCAAGATCTCGTGAAGCCACGAGCGTTGAATCTCGTCAACTGATAGAACCGTGAAGTGGGCTCGATAGTTCTGGAACCTGTGCTCTTGGGTGGTACGCCAGACGGCGACGAGTTCCTCTTCGGATGACAAGCGGGGCGAGCCGGGGGCGAGAAGGCCTCTGAAGGTGACCTGGCGACCAAAGCCCGCCTTTTGGAAGAGCAGGACCGGCGGCACCTTGGCCCGTTCCGCCGGACCTTGCCTCGACCAGGTGAAGATGTCCCGCAGGAGAGTGTTCCCCTGCCTCCGAGTCTCATGAAGAGCTGCCCCTGGGGTCTTGTTGTCGCCGTAGTAGGTGAAATCGCCAGTTTCGGGGTCGACCGCGTCCGGCCAGTCCGGATCGACACCCGATGTGTACAGCACAACGACTCGTACCGACTGCTCGGCCACGCTGCCCTTATAGCGGAAGCCCCCCTGGTTGCCCACCGGCAGGAGAACTGCGAGGGGATCGTCCGAGGCATTCTTCGCATGGCCGCCTGCATAGTCACGATCCAGTACGAGATCAGCATCTGCGAGCTGGTGGAAGTCAACCACGGGTCCCGGTGACGGCATCAGGGGACAGTAGCGCGGTCACATGAACGGGTCGGCTTCCCTGGCGACCCGCGCTGGCCGCCTTACGCCTTTCAAGCGTGACTTGACACCTAGGCCCCTGCGGACAGCAAGCGGCCAACGCTGCCGGCGTTGTCGAGAAGGACGCAGTAGATGTCGTCCGTCATCGATGTCCCTAGGCCGGAACCCAAACGGTGGGGGAGAGACCGCGACGCACGAGGGATCGCTGGCCCTCCGAGAGCTGCTTGGACAGCCACCAGCGACCGTAGGCGTCGGGGTGGTGGGCCATCCGGTGGTCGAGGTGGCGCAGGTGCTCGACGAGCTCGGGCGTGGGCAGGGCGTCGAAGGCCTCGGACGTCCAGCCGGTGGGGAGGTCGGCGGCGCGGTAGGGGTTGTCGGACACGGGCACGGTGGCTCCTTCGGGGTCGCACGGACCCCTCGGCGTGGCCGTGGAGATCCGCTGTTGTCATCGGATGACCAGCTCGTCACCTGGAGCACCCCCGCGGAGGGGTTGCCGGACAGCAAGCCAGGGCTTGTCGCTGCCACTCGTGAGCTGCGGACAGCCTAGGCCATCCCCGCCGCGTCGTGGGAGCAGTTGCCCAAGAGGCGTGTTGGGAGACCCGTCCGGATGAATTCCTCATTCGCCTGACGACACCGCGGTGCGCTGGCTAGCCTCGCGGACGTGCCACAGGGGGGCGCGGCGGGGAGGGCGGCTCGACGTTCCGAGCGGGCGCCGTGGAGCGAGGAGATCGAGGAGGGCGGATGGGGGAGTCGGGGGGTAGCGCCGAGCGGATGGCTCAGGCGCTCGCGGCCAGCGGCCACGCGGGCGCGGGCGCGTGGGCGGCCGGCGCCGAGGGCGAGCGACGGGTGGCCGAGGCCCTCGCCGGCCTGCCCGACGACTTCCTCGTCCTCCACGACAGGCTGCTGCTGCCCGGGGTCACCGAGTCGAACATCGACCACCTCGTCGTGGGTCCCACGGGGCTCATCCTCGTCGACGCGAAGAACTGGAGCGGCTACGTCTCCGAGTACAACGGGACCCTCTTCCAGCACACCCTCACCGCGGGCGGGGAGCGGCAGCACCGGCCGCGCCACCGCGAGCTGAGCCGCGTGGAGTGGATGGCGACCGAGGTCGCCGCTCGCCTGCGGCACGGCGCGACCATGGCGATCTGCCTGGCCGGGCGGCACGCCGCACAGTTCGGTGAGCCCCGCGTCGTGCAAGGCGTCTGGGTGGTGCCGCTGCCGCACCTGGCCGGCTGGGTTCGCTCCCTCCAGCGCCGGCCCGAGTGGGACCTCGACGTCCTCAAGGTCCGGACGCGCACCGAGTTCCCGTCCACGACGACCGACCCCGAGCTGCTGGCCGCCATCGGTGTGGACCTCTCGCGAGCGATGGTCCGCCGACCCGAGGCTGCAGCGCCCAGCCGACGGTCCGTCCGGCCGGAGTCCTCGCGGCCGCCCCGTCGCCGGGCCGCGCGAGCCGGCGCGGGCGCGTCGCAGGGGGCGCCTCCGCCCGGCGCTCGGTCTCATCCTGGCGCTGGCGTTCGTCTGGGCGGCGGGCAACGGGCGTGCTGTCGTCGGTCGCGACCGCCGGAGGTGCCTTCGTCTCGCGGTTCGCGTTGGGCGCCACCGGTGCCGGTGCGCAGCCGGCACCGGACCCCCTCTCGTGCAAGGACTTCGACCCGTCCACGGTGAAGGCCCTCCGCAAGCGGACGCTGACCGCGACCTCCACGTCGCAGGGGTGCACCTGGACGGTGGCCGGCGGCAAGGCAGCGGCCGAGCCGGTCATCATCCTTCGTGAGGTCACGGACGCCTCGGAGAAGCTCGAGCCCGATGCTGGGCAGCGCCAGGACGTCGGGAACCGCCGAGGTCGCCGAGGGACGGTTGTCGGGCGGAAAGGGCACGGTGCTGTGGGTCGCCGCCGGCGTGCCGTTGGGCCCGGCGAAGACGTCGCCCGTCGCGACCCGCAGCATGACGGTGGAGGTGGCCCGCGAGCGGCTCGGCCTGACGGCGGCACAGGCCCGCCAGCTGGCGACCTCCATCGCCCGGTCGGCGAGCTCGCACCACCGGCCGCTGACGCCCACGCGGCCCGAGTGAAGCCGGTCCGGGCCATCGCGAAGGTGGCCGAGACGTGCCTGACTCCCCGGTCGGTGACGGTGGGGGGTCGTACCCTGACGTGGCACGCACTCGTGCACCCCGCCGTGCGGTCCCCGTGGGTCGAGCGGCACGACGCCCGGGTCGCGGCCCGAACGGAGAGGACCCCCACATGAGCTCTCAGGCCCCTGCCGGGTGGTACCCGCAGCCGGACGGTACGCAGCGGTGGTGGACGGGCACCGCATGGTCCGACGCCGCGCCCGCCTCCGGGGCCGTCGTGCACGGCGAGCTCGTCCGGCCGCAGCCCGGCCCGGTGCCGTACCCCTCCGTGCCGACCAGCTACCCGCTGCCGCCCGGCCAGCCCGCGCCCCTCGTGGCCGGGACCCACGGGTACGCGCCGGCCGTGCGGGTCGCGCCGAAGAACGCCGGCGTCGCCGTCATCGCCTCGTTCTTCCTGCCCGGGCTCGGTCAGTTCATCAACGGTCAGGCCGGCAAGGGCCTGCTGTTCCTCGCCTGCTACCTCATCGGCATTCCCCTGCTCTTCTTTCTCGTGGGTTTCCTCATCCTTCCGGTCGTCTGGGTCTGGTCGATGATCGACGCCTACTCCAGCGCCCAGGCGTGGAACGCGCGGTACGGCATCCTCAGCTGACTCCGGTCCCGAGCGCGGTTCGGATAGGGCCTGCGCCGGAGCCCGGCCGAGGGTGTTCCCTTCGGCTGAGGGACGGGATGGCGGCGCGCCTCCGTGCCCCCTTGGGGTGCCGTCATCGGCCGTTCGGCCCTGATCGAGGAGCAGGCCTTCCCACGCCTGCGTCGCCTACGTAGCGTCCACGGCGTCCGCGGGCGGGGGAACTGGTCGCGGGCTCCCGTCGTGACATTCACGCGCCTGGGGACGCTCAAACTCGAGGAGATCGACCATGACCAACACGCCTGCCGGCTGGTACCCCCAAGAGGACGGACGCCAGCGCTACTGGGACGGTGCGCAGTGGACCGAGCACTTCGCTCCCGGTGCGAACCAGGTGACCCAGCAGGGCGTCGCTGCACCCGCGGCGAGCCAGGCCGGCACGCCGTCGTCCGCGCGGCCGTGGTTCAAGAAGAAGCGCTACCTCATCCCTTCCGCCGTCGTGGGGCTGTTCGTCCTCGGTTCGGCGCTGGGTTCCCTCGGATCCGCTGACCCGACGAAGCCCGCCGCGTTGACGAGCTCGTCCTCCCCGGCGGCCTCGACCGCTCCCAAGAGCAGCTCCCCGACCAAGGCCGAGGCGGCGCCGTCACCATCACCCAGCGCCACCGCGACGCCGGCCCCGAAGCCTTCCGCGAAGCCGAAGCCCGCTGCGCCCGCGCTGTCAGCCGAACAGGAGAACGCCAAGGGGAGCGCCGAGTCGTATCTGGAGATGTCTGGCTTCAGCAAGAAGGGCCTCATCGACCAGCTGAAGTTCGAGGGGTACAAGTCCAAGGACATCGACGCGGCGCTGGCGACGATGAAGGTCGACTGGAACGCCGAGGCCGCGGAGTCGGCGAAGGACTACCTCGCCATGACGCACTTCTCGCGCAGCGGCCTGATCGACCAGCTGGAGTTCGAGGGGTACACGGCCAAGCAGGCCGCGTACGGCGTCAAGGCCGCGGGTCTCTGAGCCCGAGGTGACCATCTGAGCGGTCAGTCGGCCTGCACACAGGGAGGCCCCGGACGGTGGTGCCGTCCGGGGCCTCTCGTGCTGCGGTTGCGGGGTCGCCGCTGCGCGGCGTCAGACCGTGGCGTGGATGCGCTCGCGGGCCGGGGCCTCGTGCAGCTCGACCTTGCCGGCGTGCCGCAGGCCGAGGAAGCCGAGGGCGAACATCAGGGCCGACCCGATGAAGGCGGCGATGGCGCCCCACATCGCGATCATGCCGAGGGTGGCGAAGGCGTAGGCGTTGAGGAGCATGCCCCGCAGCGTCGTGCCCATGAAGAGCGACTGGCGCAGCGCACCGAGGTCGGTGGTGGCCTGGGCGGTGGGGGCGGCCTTGCTGGCGGCCATGAACTCGCCGGAGATCTGCGAGTACGTCTTGCCGCCCGAGGACTCGTCCATGTGGGCCTGGATGTAGAAGTCGGCGTAGGCCTTGGCCTGCGCGCCGGTCGTGAGGTCCTGGCCGGCGTACTGGGTGAGGTTGGTCTTCATGTCGGGGGTGGTGAGCGCGGCCGCCACGGGCATCGTGATCTGCTGCGCCGCGAGCTGGTCGTGCACGTTGGAGGTCGCGAACGAGGAGGCCCAGACGAGCAGGCCACCCGCCACGAGGAGGACGCCGGCGACGATGAGGCCGGTCCAGGAGATGAGCTTGTCGAATGAGCTGCGCATGGTGGTCTCGTGTCCTTGAGGAGGCGGCCCCCGAGGTGGCGGGCCGTGCGGATCTGCGGTGACGCAAAATTACTACGATCGGTAGTAGCTCACCCGGGACCTTCGTCCCCCGACCTGGGTGGCGTGCGGCTGACGGGCGCCGCGGGCGGGGGACCGGGGGAGGTGGGGGTGGGCCCGCGCGGTGCGCTGGTCGGCCGTCGCGCCGGCGCCGGCGTCGGTGGCTTCGGTGCGTCCGCCCGCTGGGCTCCGGGCGAGGGCGACGGCAGGGGCGGTCACGACGTGACTGGGTGGACGACGGACCGGCGACCGTGCCCGGATGCGTGGGGCCCTCGTACGCCCACCCGGTGTCGGCTCGGCAGCCAAAAGCGCTGCTCAGGAGGGCTGTCGGTGGTCGCGTCTAGTGTCTACTCATGGACCAGCCGGCCGTCAGCCTCGCGGAGCGTCGCTCCGCGTTCGAGGCTGCCGAGGCCGGGCTCACCGGTATCGCTGACGTGCTGCACCAGGCGTCCGGCCCCGGGCTCGCCGAGCTGCTGACCGTCGTCGACTCCCTCGCCGCGAAGGCCTCGGCCGCCCGCGTGGCCGTCACCGCGGAGGCGCTGAGCCGCGGTGAGGTCGCCGAGGCCGGCACCAACGCCCACACCTGGGTGCGCGACCACGCACCGTCGCTGCGCCAGGGCGGCGCGGGCCACGTCGCGTCGGTGGCGATGGCGCTCAGCGGAGGTGGCGCGCCGGGGAACCCCGATCGGCGCGGCCCCGACCCGGAGTCGGCGCTCGGCGTGGTCGCGGCCGGTGTGCTCGACGGCTCGGTCTCGCCGGGGCTCGCCACGGCCGTGACGCGCGAGCTCGACCGCCTCACGCCGCACCTGCGTGTGGAGGCCGTGCCCACGGTGGCGCGGGCGCTGCTCGAGCTCGGCGTCGAGTGGGGTCCGACGATGATGCGCCGGCTGCGTCCCCGGCTGCTCGCCGAGTACGGGCTGCCCGGCGAGCTCGACGACCTCCAGGAGCGGCTCGCGTCCGCCGCTCGGCTGTCGGCGCCGTTCGTCGAGTCCGGCGACCTCACCGAGTACCAGCTGCTCATGACGCCCGAGCAGGCCGCTGCGCTCGAGGCGGCGATCGGTCCGCTCAGTGCGCCGGCGCCCAACGAGGAGACCGGTGAGCGCGACCTGCGCCCGGCCGGGCAGCGCCGGGTGGAGGCGCTCACCGAGGTCTGCCGGCGCTCGTCCGCGGTCGACGCCGCGGGTCGCGGAGCCGACGGGGCGGGAGGGTCGTCGGCGGCGCTCCACGTCACCATCGCGCTCACCGACCTCGAGTCGCGCACCGGCTGCGGTGAGGTGCTGGGCTCCACGCCCAGCGGCACGGTCCTGTCGCCGGAGGCGCTGCGCCGCCTCGCCTGCGAGGCCGACCTCATCCCGCACGTCCTCGGCACGGCGGGGGAGCCCCTCGACCTCGGGCGGGTCGTGCGCCTCTTCACCCGTGCCCAACGCCGGATGCTCTGGCGCCGCGACGGAGGCTGCACCTACCCCGGCTGCACGGCCCCGGCGGCCTGGGCGAAGGCGCACCACGTCGTCCACTGGGTCGACGGCGGCGCCTCCGACCCGTCCAACGCCGCCCTCCTGTGCCAGCGCCACCACTCCTTCGTGCACGGTCGCCGCCTCGTCGCGACGGTGCTCCGCAGACCCGACGCCCGCGGGCGGCACGTCGTCTGGGACCTCAGCCCGGGCAGCTACGACCGCCACCTCGAACGGCTGCGGGCCGAGCGCGCCCGTCCGGATCCACCGCCGCTCACCGACGACCGAGTGCGGCTGCTCCTCGCGACGCTGCACGACCCCGACACCGACTCCCTCGAGCAGTGGTGGGCCGCGGATGCTCTCGACTGGTCGACGGACGACGACCCCTGGCCTGATGGTCCCTGGCCTGATGACCTCTGGCCCGACGACTCTCACCTCGGCCACCCCGCGGAGTCCGCCGCGGACCTGGCCCCCGTGGGCTGAGTCGGGCGGCAGACTCCCCTTCGCATCGGAGACCCGCGATGGCGCAACGGCCGACGTCGTGTCGGTGTGGGCTGCTCAGACGGGCCGGAGTCGGCGTGGACCGTCAGGGCCGCCCGGCGAGGAGGCGCTCGGGGGAGCCCAGCCGAACTCGCCACCGAGATCCTCAGCGAACGGCGTGCGCCAGCACAGGTGGCCCATCGCGAGGATCATGAACTGGTCATCGGACATGCCGTAGTGACGTGCGCGGCGGGTGATCTCGGCGTGGAGTGCCTCGGGCATCCCGGAGATGCTGAAGCTGACATTGTCCCCACCGCTCCATGCCGCGTGGTCGCGCAGGTGATGGTCCTGCTCGCATTGCCGGACGGCGATGTAGAGCAGCTCGTCGAGGGGCAGAGTCGGTCTGCGGAGCAGCCCTGGGTTCTCGACGAGCGCGTTGGCCACCGCGATCGTCAGGTCGTACGGGCGATCGGCAAGGTCCTCCTCCGTCCACCAGGACGTGGTCCGGTAGTGACGACTCAGTGCCCGCCGGACGGAACCTTCACCTGATGTGCTCACCAGTGCGTCGACCGCCAGGGGGGCGACGGCGACGTGCCCTGCCACGACGGTCAGCGAGACCAGCGACCCGGCATCCACGGCAGGGAGCCAACCCGCCGGCCCCACGATCGTGTCGTGGCCGAACGCACCTCGCGAGAGCGGCTCGCCGGTCGTCAGAGAGAGGCCCTCGCGGTCCATCCACGTGACGAGTGGTGCAAGCGCCAACGAGGTCCACAGGTCTCGACGTGTTCCGTCGGACCACGCCACGCGGGCCGAGAAGACCGAACCCTCCAGAAGGTCGATGAGCCGGATGACGGAGCCATCTGGGCGACCGACGACGAACGGGCTGCGCTCGACGAGCATCTCGACGAGTCGTGCGTCCATCGTTCGGACGGGGAAGTCGCGCCGCATACGCCGCGCCAGCGCGTCTGCCGTCAGTGGGCCGTCGGCCAGGGCGAGCAGTGCGGAGGAAAGCAGCTCGCCGTCGGTGGGGGAGATGGGGGCCGGCGTGGCCATCTGGAGGTCCTCTCGTCCGTGATGTGCAGCCAGCATGGCGAGATCGCGGTCGAGGGCCGTCTGGTTTTCAACAGGGTGGGCCGTCGCCGCCCGGCCGCTGGGATGTCGCGGCCGCGCCGCGACGCAGGTGCCCGGCTGCGCCGCGACGCAGGTGCCCGGCGGCGCCGCGACGCGGGTGTCCGGTCGACCCCACGGCGGTGTCCGCCGCTGGGCAAGCGATGACGGGGCGGGAGGTCGTGTGCCGCCTCAGCCAGGCCTCACCGGCTCGAAGACCAATCTTCGTGCCGCGGGGTCGGGTGAGGAGTGGCCGACGTCGTCGTGCGCGGGCTGGCTCCCGTCAGCGCGGGCGACCCCCGACACCGGCCGCCGACCCGTGGTGGAACAGGCGGCCGCGGGTCACGCGGACGATGACGCCAGCCGGGACGAGCGTGACCACTCCCGCGGTCCAGATGAGGGTGTGGTCGGGCCCCACCACACCGATGAACGTGTAGGTGGCGTTGAACGTCGCGTGGAAGAGCGCAGCGGCGAGGACGGTGCCGCGGGTGGCGTTGACGAAGCTGCTCATGACGACGCACGTCGGCACGATGAGGAGGAGGAACGCGGCGAACGGCAGCCCACTGTCCTTCTCGCCCGGCACGTGGAGCAGGGGCAGGTGCCAGAGCCCCCACACGACTCCGAGGAGCAGGCTCGCCGCGAGCGGGTGCGCCCGCTGCTGGAGGCGCGGGAGGAGCAGGCCGGTCCAGCCCGCCTCCTCGGTGAGCAGGAACAGGCCGATGGCGTACGAGAAGTACACGAGGCAACCGGAGAGGCCCATCGTCTCCCCGAGGTGCAACGGCCGGCCGAGGGCGACACTGACCCCCACGGTGACCGCACCGATGAGCAGCGGGACGAGCACTGCGGCCGCGTAGACCCAGAGGGGTCCGCGCCACCGGACGACCCGGCCCACGAGGTCGGCCAGGGCCCGGCGGCCCCCGAGCGCCAGCGCGGCGACGACGACGGACGGTGTGAGAACCCAGAGCGCGATGCCCTGCGGGAGGCGCCACCCGATGACGCCGTGGGCCTGGGCGATCGCCGAGCCCCAGACCGCCCACGGAAGGGCGAACATCGCGACGAGGGTGACGGCGACGTGGCGCGTGCCGGCCGTGGCGGCGACGACCCGGTCCGACGAGTCACCGGTGGCCGCGGACACGGGCAGGGAGGCCACGCGGGCGCCGGTGCGGGCGGCCACGTCGAGGGGTTGGGTGGCGATGCAGGTGCGGCGACGGATGCGGGTGCTGTAGCGACGGCGGGGTGGGTGCTGACCGGACGGACGGTGCTCATCGGCGGCTTCCTCTCGGGACGGGAACGGGGGGTGCGCGTCTGCCTCCACTGTCGCGAGGTCGCGCGCCGTCGCCGTCGGCGTGCGGGTTGATCCACGAGGACGGCGCCTCCACCCCAGGGTGGAGGCGCCGGGTCGCGCCGCCGGGCAGCCCCGGGCTCACGCACCGGTCAGTCGCCGCGCGCAGGAGGCGCGGTGACGGCGCCGCCCGGGCAGCCCCGGGGCTCACGCACCGGTCAGTCGCCGCGCGCAGGAGGGAGCGGTGACGGCTCCGCCCGGGCAGCCCCGGACTCACGCACCGGCCAGTCGCCGCGCGCAGGAGGGAGCGGCGACGGCGCCTCAGTCGGTCGGCGCCATCCCCGTGCGGAACGCGTACGCGACGAGCGCGGCGCGGTCGCGGCACCCGGTCTTGGCGAGGAGGTGGTTGACGTGCGTCTTGACCGTGGCCTCCGACACGAAGAGCCGCCCGGCCACCTCCGTGTTGCTCAGCCCACGGGCGATCTCGGTGAGCACCTCGCGCTCGCGGGCGGTGAGCGACGGGTCGACGGCCCGCGCGGGGCCCAGCGCCCCCGAGGCCCCGCCCGCCGCCGTCCCCGCCGTCCCGACGTGCTGCCCGGACGCCAGCGCCTCGAGCAACCGGCGCTGCACGGACGGGTCGAGCTGGGCGTCGCCGCCGGCGACCGACAGCACCGCAGCCCGGATCTCCTCGGCGCCGGCGTCCTTGGTGAGGTAGCCCCGCGCCCCGGCCTGCAGCGCCCCGAACACCCATTGGTCGTCGGCGTACGTCGTGAGGACCACGACGCGGGCCCGAGCACCGGCGGCGGTGAGCCGGCGGGTCGCCTCGACGCCGTCGACGGTGGGCATCCCCAGGTCCATGAGGACGACGTCGGGGTCGGTGGCCTCGACCTGCCGGACGGCGTCGGCGCCGTCGACCGCGCTGCCGACGACCTCGATGCCGTCGAGCAGCCCGAGCATCATCGTCAGCCCCTCACGGACCACCTTCTGGTCGTCGGCGACGAGCACGCGCACCGGCGGGGTGGGGTCGGTCATCGGGCGGCTCCTTCCGCGGTCGTGGGCATCGTCAGGTGGACGCGCCACCCGCTGTCGGTCGGGCCGGCCGCCAGGTGACCTCCGGCCAGGGCCGCGCGCTCCGCCAGCCCGGCGAGCCCGAACCCGCCCGAGGGCAGGCCGGCGGACCGTCCCCCTCCGTCGACCACCTCGACCTCGACGCGGCCCTCGCGCCACGTCACGGTGACCTCGACGGCAGCCCCCTGCGCGTGCTTGGCCGCGTTCGCCAAGGCTTCCTGGACAGCCCGGTACACCGGGAGGGCGCGCTCGGGCGGCAGCGGGACGGGCTCGCCGACGACGCGGTAGGTGACCGGTGCCCCCACGGCCAGCCGAGCCTGCTCGACGAGCTCGGGCACCTGCGCCGGCCCGGGCAGCTCCTCACCGCGCAGGGTCGCGACGGCGCGCGAGGCCCCGGACATCCCGCTGCGCGCCAGCCCCTGGGCGGCGGTGATCTGCGCAAGGAGCCGCGGGTCGGCCTCGGTGTGGGCGGCGAGCAGCCGGGCCCCCTCGAGCTGGACGGCGAGGCCGGACAGCGTGTGGGCCAGCACGTCGTGCAGCTCGCGCGCGATCCGTCCGCGCTCGGCGAGGACGGCGGCCTCCTCGCGGGCCAGGCGGGTCTCGTCCTGCAGGCGGAGCAGCTCGCGGGCGCGCTCGTGCGCGTCGCGGTTGGCCCCGGCGAAGGCCGCGGCGACGAGGAGGAAGCCCCCGCCGATCGCCAGGTTGAGCGCGGCCGACGCCGGAGCCGCCGAGGTGCTGGCCTCGGCCCAGGCGCCGCCGGCGATGACGACGGCGCCGGCCAGCAGCGCGGTGCGGCGCGGGAGGCGCAGACCGAGACCGGCGACGGCCATGAACGGCAGGACGTACGCCGGACCGGACGGGTCGAGCCGGTCGACGGCCGCGCCGAGCAGCCCCGCGCCGACGAGCACCGCGACGATCGCTCGGGGGTCGCTGACCCGCAGGCTGAGCGAGGCCAGCCACAGGACGAGGGCGAGGGCCGTCATGGCGAGGACGGCCGTGCGGGTCGGCTCGCGGTCGGGCAGCCCGCCGAGGACGGTTCCGCCGGCGACGAACAGCGCGGCGACCCAGCCGGCGACGACCATCACGCGGCGCAGGTCGGTCGGCCGGTCGGCCGGTGGCGCCACCCCACCGGTGACGGGCTCGCGTGACGGCACTGCGCTCCTCGGAGGACGGGACGGGAGGGGGGCGGGCGGTGGCAGGACGGGAGGTGGGCCTGGCGGTGGTGGGTCAACGGTAGAGCGTGACGGGGCCCGACGTCGCGGGTGCCGGACGCTCGCCGGTGCGCAGGGCTCGCAGCCCGGTGACGGTGAGCCGGGCGACGACCATGGCGAGGGCCATGAGGACGAAGGCCGCGGTCCAGGCGTCGGCACCGGTGATCAGGTGGTCGCGTGAGAACTCCCCGATCGCCCGGGGGAACCAGTGCTCGGCCCCGTAGGCGAAGAGCATACGCCCACCGATGACGGCGACCCACAGGGCGGCGAACGCCGCTCCGGCGGTGGCGAGGACGCGGCCGTCCTCGCGTCGGACCTGCACGGTGAGGGCGGCGACGGCCCCGAGGACGAGTCCGGTGGCGAGGCCGACGAGCTCGAGGGTCCCGTCGTTGCCGAGGGTCGGGACGTCCTTGAGGTAGAACCAGCCGACCGACGCGACGACGAACAGGGGGAGGGCCACCCGTCGCCGGGTGAGGGCCCGGGTGCCGAGGTTGCTCGACAGGATCCAGGCGAGGAGGGCGAGGTTGAGGAAGTACTGGCTCGTGGTCATCGGGTGCTCCGTGGGGGTGCGGGGTGGGTGGTCGCCCCCACTCTCCGGCCGGGCCGCCACCGCGCGCGTCGTGCCCGGGGTGGAACCCGAGCACCTCGCTCCTCGACCCCAGGGTGGAGAAGGGGTGGAGGCGCCCCCGGCGACGGGCGCCCCGCGTGGACCTGGCCCCACCGGCACGCCGAGAGGCCCCGGCCGGTGGGCCGGGGCCTCAGGGCTGCTGACGCTGCGAGAGGGGACTGGACGGCGTCAGGCGGTGGCCGGGATCCTCTCCCGGTCGGGGGCCTCGACGAGGTTGACCTTGCGAGCGTGCACCAGGCCGAGCGCGCCGAGGACGAACATGACACCCGCGCCGACGAAGGCGGCGATGGCGGCCCACATCGCGATGAGGCCGAGGGTGGCGAAGGCGTAGGCGTTGAGGAGCATGCCCCGCAGCGTCGTGCCCATGAAGAGGGTCTGCCGCAGCTGGCCGAGGTCCTGGGTGGCCTGGGCTGCGGGGTCGGCCTTGAGGGCGGCCATGTACTCGCCCGAGACCTGCGAGTAGGTCTTGCCGTTGGCCGACTCGTCCATGTGCGCCTGGATGTAGTAGTCGGCGTAGGCCTTGGCCTGCGCACCGGTGGTGAGCTCCTGGCCGGCGTACTGGGTGAGGTGGGCCTTCATGTCGGGCGTGGTGAGCGCGGCCGCCACGGGCATCGTGATCTGCTGCGCCGCGAGCTGGTCGTGCACGTTGGAGGTGGCGAAGGAGGAGGCCCACGTGAGGAGCCCTCCGGCGACGAGGAGGACGGCGGCGATGATCATGCCGGTCCAGGAGATGAGCTTGTCGAACGAGCTACGCATGGGTCTCGTGTCCTTCCGAGGGGCCGTGGTCCGGACCCTGTTCTTCCGGTGGTGGTCTGACACCACACAAACTACTACTACACGTAGTAGTAGGAAATCCCGACGGGTGTTCCGTGCCTCACACACCGGTGTGCGGCGGCGTCACGACAGGTGTGCGGGGTCACGGTCGGGTGGCGGGGTCACGGCCGGTGTGCGGGGTCACGCCGTCGGGTGGCGGGGTCACGCCGTCGGGTGGCGGGGTCACGCCCCGGTGTCGGGCTACAGCCCGGTTGCGCACGAGCCGCGGCCGAGCCGGGCGAAGACGTAGCGGTCGCCCTCGCCGAGCGTCGTCGTCCCGTTGCCCGCCTTCGCCATGAGCTCACCCGACGCCCCGGCGTGGTCGGCGCCGAGGACGTGCCCGAGCTCGTGCATCACCACCGCCTGCACGTCCTCGGCGCCGCCGGGTCGACCGAGCATCCTTGTGAGAGTGGGGGAGTCGAGCTCGATCGACCCCGACACGAGAGCCAGCCCGCCGTCCCGGGAGCGCGCCGGGCGAGCACCGCCCAGGCCGACGACCGAGCCCTCGAGCCCCGGGGTCTCCTCGGGGTCGCTCCACGCGATGAGCACCGGCGCCCACTGCGCGTCGTACTCGGGCATGGTGAGCGCCCGGTCGCGGCTCGGCGCCTCGTCGGTGTAGCCGTCGAAGACGAAGGCCAGTCCCGTGGCGAGCGACATCTCGCTCGCCGCCCGGGCCACCGCGTCGCGCCCCGCCTCGCCGACGCCACGGTCGTCGTGGATGACGTAGTGGATGGCGCGGCAGGGGCTGAAGGCGACCGGGCTGCCGTCGAGGTTGGTCTCGAGGTAGGCGTAGTGACCGGCGGGCGGGTCGTCCGGCACCGGCACCGCGGCGCGGAGGCGACCACCGCCGGCCGGCGGAACCGGGGTCGCCCCCACGCCGACCCGGAAGGTGGGGTCGCCGTGGACGAGGTAGTCGACCCACCCCGCCAGGTGGGGTGCCACCACCTTGAGGCCGACGAGCAGCACGAGCACGACGAGCGAGACGAGCAGCGTGCGCGCGGTCCCCGGCGCGGACTCGGGCGAGGCCCGACGGCGCGCCCGGGTGGCCGGCGGTGCCGTTCCGGCTCCGGGTTCCGGCCATCCCGGGCGCTCGGCCTCGGCGAGGTCGCGCAGGATCGCGTCGACCTCCTCCGGGCCGAGGGCGTCCGCCGCGGTCAGCGGGTCGCGCCCGCGCTCGTCCTCTGAGTCCCCCCTGTGGTGCACGCGCACAGGTTAGGTGGGGGTCGCGGTGGGCGCAGGCGGTTGGGGAAGGCCGTGCCGTCCGGACCGCCGCGCGGATACCCCATGGGGTGTGCGATGGTGGGACGGACCCCCGTTGACCCACCGAGGAGGACCCGATGACCTACACGCTCACGGCATCCGTCGACCGACCCTTCGACGAGGTGCTCGCCGCCACCCGCGCCGCGCTCGCCGACCAGGGCTTCGGCGTCCTCACCGAGATCGACCTCGCGGCGACCCTCAAGGCGAAGCTGGACGCCGACATCCCTCCGCAGGTGATCCTCGGCGCCTGCCGTCCGCCGCTCGCCCTCGCCGCGACCCGCGCCGAGCCGTCGATCGGCGTGCTCCTGCCGTGCAACGTCGTCGTCCGGTCGTCCGGCGGCGCCGGGGGCGGCGACGGCGCCACCCTCGTCGAGGCGATGGACCCCGAGGCCATGGTGACCGTCACCGGGAACCCCGCCCTCCGCGACGTCGCGACCGACGCCGGCGAGCGGCTCCGCGCCGCCCTCGCCGCGCTGACCGGCTGACCTCCGACGAGGCCGCGGAATCCGAAGGTCGACGCCCGTCGACCGGCCGCCCGGTGCCTCCGTCGCCGCTTCGTCAGCCGAACGTCAAGAAGCCTCACGGACCGCCATCCACACCGCGTTGCCGCAGGTCATCGGGCATCCGGGGGAGGGTCCCTCGGCCGTTCGGACTACCCGGACACCCCCATCGGTAAAGGCCACTGCCGACCTTCGTAAAGTGTTGGTCAAGTGCCAGGTGAACCCCCTCCGGCGACCGTAATTTTCGTGGTGCAGCAGGGAGGAGTCGGAGGAGTCTGGTGACCATTTCAGTTGACACCCCAATGGGTGTGAGCGTCCGGGTGTCGAGCCCCGCGTTCCGCGCCACGTTCACGCCGCGGGCGACCGCGTCGTCGGGCGACCCGGTGGGGAGCGCGGCGGTCGGTGCCGTCGTGCCGTCGAGCGGAGCCGTGCCGAGCCTGCACGCCGCCGTCAACGAGCGTCCCGCCTCCCGCCTCACCTCCGCGCACGCCACCGTCGCCCAGGCCGCCCTCGCCGAGTCGATCCTCGACGCCGAGGACGCCCTGACCTCCGTGCACCGCGCCTGGTTCGCGCCGGCCCAGCGTCCGCTGGTCCGCCGCGCCGAGCGGGTCGACGAGACGACCATCCGCGCCCGGCACACCGAGGCCGCCCTCCGCGGCGTGCCCTGGTTCGACCTGCCGAACCGCCGACGCGCCGCCAAGGCCGCGCAGCGTCGCGCCCACACCGACATCGACGTGGCCCGCCGTGCCGCCGAGGAGCGCACCCAGGCCGAGGAGCAGCGGATCGACGCCTGGTGGAACGCGCTCTGCGCCAACGACCCCGCCACCGTCACCGAGTACGTCAACGGCGTGTTCGCCGCGGAGGCCGGGACGCGCGCCGCCGCCCTCGGCACCCACGGGTCGGTCATCGAGGTCGCCGTGCTGGCGCCGGGTGAGCACGTCCTGCCCGCCGAGGAGGTGCGGATGTCGGGCGACGGGTCGCTGACCATCCGCCGGTCCTCGGCCGCGCACCGGGCCGAGCTGTACCGCCAGCACGTCGCCGGGCTCGTCATCGCCACGGCCCGCCGGGCGCTCGCCGCCTCTCCCGGCGCCGCCTCGGTGACCGTCCACGTCCTGCGCTCCACCTGCTCGGGTCCCTTCGACGACGTCTCGCTCCTCGCCGTCGCCGACGTCTCCCGCGAGGACCTCCAGCGCGCCGACTTCGGCACCGACGCCTGCTCGCTGCTGTCGCGCCTCGGCCGCCGCGTCCTCCTCGGCGCCGCCGGCACCGAGACCGCGATGGAGCCGCTCGGGCTCGACGTCGTCCCCGGCCTCGCCGAGCGTCTCGAGCAGCTCGGCCACGGCATGCACCGCGCGTCCGCCTGACGATGCGGTTCGTCGCGCCACCCACCTGGCCCCCGGTCCCGGAGGGGTGGTTCCCCGACCCCGGCTGGACGCCCGAGCCCGAGTGGCCGGCCGCGCCCCGCGGCTGGCAGTTCTGGTCCAACGACTACGGCGTGCCCGTCCCCGGGCCCGCCGGCTTCTACGGGAGCAAGCCCCAGCTGCTCACCGGCCACGGCATCATGCTCGCCCTGGCCACCGGACTCCTGGGCCTGTACGTCGGCGCTGGTGGGGGCGCGGGCGCACAGGCCCAGGAGGCTCCGCCGCCGCGCACCACCGTCACGGTGCCGGCGACGGGCCCGGCCGCCGACGCCTCCGCCGACCCGTCCACCGGCTCGACGCTGACGGTGCCCGCACCGTCGAAGTAGGCGGCTCGTCCGCACCTGCCTCGCCACGACCTCCCCGGCGCCACCTACGGTGGAGGGCATGGACTTCCGATACCTCGGCAACAGCGGTCTCAAGATCTCCGAGATCACCTACGGCAACTGGCTGACCCACGGCTCCCAGGTGGAGAACGACGCGGCGACCGCGTGCGTGCGCGCCGCCCTCGACTGCGGCATCAGCACCTTCGACACCGCCGACGTCTACGCCAACACCAAGGCGGAGACGGTGCTCGGCGAGGCCCTCGAGGGCGAGCGGCGCGAGAGCCTGGAGATCTTCACCAAGGTCTACTGGCCGACAGGCCCCGGCGGCAAGAACGACACCGGCCTGTCGCGCAAGCACATCATGGAGTCGATCGACGGGTCGCTGACCCGGCTGCAGACCGACTACGTCGACCTCTACCAGGCCCACCGGTACGACACCGAGACCCCGCTCGAGGAGACGATGCAGGCCTTCGCCGACGTCGTCCGGCAGGGCAAGGCGCTCTACATCGGGGTGTCGGAGTGGACGGCCGACCAGATCCGCGCCGGGCACGCGCTGGCCAAGGACCTCGGCATCCAGCTCATCTCGAGCCAGCCGCAGTACTCCATGCTGTGGCGCGTCATCGAGGGCGAGGTCGTGCCCGCGTGCGAGGAGCTCGGCATCAGCCAGATCGTGTGGAGCCCCATCGCGCAGGGCATCCTCACCGGCAAGTACAAGCCGGGCGAGGCGCCGCCGGCCGGGTCGCGGGCGACCGACGACAAGGGCGGCGCCGACATGATCAAGCGGTTCATGGACGACGACCTGCTGACCCGTGTGCAGAAGCTGCAGCCCATCGCCGACGAGGCGGGCCTGACGATGGCCCAGCTCGCCATCGCCTGGGTGCTGCAGAACGACAACGTCGCGGCGGCGCTCGTCGGGGCGTCGCGGCCCGAGCAGGTCGAGTCGAACGTCAAGGCCGCCGGGGTGACCCTCGAGGCGTCGGCGATGTCGGCCATCGACGAGGCGCTCGGCGACGTCGTCGTCCGCGACCCGGGGATGACGGCGGAGACGGCTCCGAAGACCCGGGTGGCCTGAGCGACTGCGTCGCTGCCCTCCTCCGCGGGTGGAGGTGACACTGGGTGGTCTCGGGCTGCGGTGTCACCTCGACTCGGTGCCTAGTGGCGCGGGTGGAGGTGACTTTGGGTGGTCTCGGGCTGCGGTGTCACCTCGACTCGGTGCGTCGTGGCGCGGGTGGAGGTGACTTTGGGTGGTCTCGGGCTGCGGTGTCACCTCGACTCGGTGCCGTCGTGGCGCGGGTGGAGGTGACTTTGGGTGGTCTCGGGCTGCGGTGTCACCTCGACTCGGTGCGTCGTTGAGCGGGTGGAGGTGACATTGGGTGGTCTCGGGCGGCGGTGCCACCTCGACTCCGGACGTCCTGCCCAGTCGAGCTGATCTGAGCGGTACCCCCTGCCCGCACGCACACCGATCGGGACGGCTGGCCTGTGGACAACCCGGGTGGCGGGATCGGGGGTTTTGGCTACCGTGATTCCTGCGGGTGCCGCCGTGGGGGTGGCCGGAGAGGGAGGCATGGGGCGCGTGGCGCGGTGGTCGGTGGTCGCCGGGGCGACCGGCGTCGCGCTGCTGGCCGGGTGCACCGGCGGCGACGACCCCGTGGTCACGCCCTCACCGAGCGTCTCGTCGTCCAGCCCCTCGCCGAGCGCGACGAGCTCCCCCTCCCCATCGCCGTCGCCCACCGACTCCGGCCCCACGATCCCCGCCGCCGCCCGCGCACAGACCCCCGCAGGCGCCGAGGCGTTCGTCGAGTACTTCTTCGACCCAGTTCAACGTGGCCTGGACCGAACCTCGGCCCGGCCTGATCAAGTCGCTGAGCGACCCCGGAGTGCGAGTTCTGCGCCAAGGCTGAGGAACCACGCAGGACTCGCTGAGCCGACGGCGAGCGATACGCGCAGAACCCGGTGACGGTGCAGAGCCGTCGAAGTCTTCGGCGGGCGCCCGAAGTGCGAAGTCAGTACGTGCACATCGAGTTCACTGCAGAACGGCGCTCGACATGGTCGATGGCCAGGAAGGCGAGTCGTGCAGACCGACCCGAAGACGGACTGCGCCGCGAACGCACGCTCGTGACAGTGGGCGGCGTGAGGTTGGCGGCGCTGGGATCGAGAAGGCGTGATGCGCGGCTGCCAAGCGCTGTCGAGGCGGCTTGGCCCTGCTGCCTGTCGTGAGTCGCGGTCACGGTAGCGCGGCGACCCCTGGCCGGAGCACGTCTCGGGCGGGCTCGTCTGACAACGGGACCGTAGTCAACACGCTGAATCGAGATGCTGTCGCGCACTTGAGGCGCACTACTACAAGAACGCCGTGGCCAAGGGTCCCTTCCACGACTACGCGGCCGTGTCCGTCTGCGGCAACCCGCGCCCGGGCGACCCGGACGCGGATGACCTCTGTCCCGCAGTCATGGGGGCTGTGCCGCATCGCCACCGGGGGGCGGCGAGGGCCCGGCGATGGCTGGTCTGGCGGCGGAGGTCGAGCGGGACGGCACGCCGGTGACTGGTCCGCTGGCGGCAGTGGGAGCAGGTCGACCTGACCTGCTGGCCGGAGCCGTGCCCGGCGGAACTCGAACGCCCTGACCATGGCCATGATCCGGGATGCCTTCCACGACACCGACTTCGCGGTGCCGACGGTGAACATCCAACCCGAGGGCGACGTCACCCTCGTCAACCTGCCGACCTACTTCGAGGTGCGGTTCCCCGAGGACGGGTTCGGCCCGGACGAGGTCGACCGCCCCGACCCTGCCCGACTCCTCGGTCACCGCATCGAGGTACGTCCACGGCTGACGTCCGTCACCTACCACCTCGGGGAGCGGACCGTCGGCCCGACCACCGACCTCGGAGGGCCCTACCCGAACGGCTCGGTGGTGCAGACCTACACCCGCCCGGGGACGTACCAGGTGCGCGCCGACATCGTCTACACGGGTCAGTTCCGGGTCGGGGGCAGCGGCTGGATCGACATCCCGGGCGAGGTACCGCTGACGGGGACGCCGGTGACCCTCACGGTGCGCGAGGCGAAGTCCCACCTCTACGCGAAGTAGTCAGCTCACCCCGACGGCTCCCGGAGCAGCACGGCCATCGACGCCGGCGTCGGCGCCAGGAGCCGAGGACGGCCGCCGCACGCCGCGACGTCGCGGGCAAGGTCCACCGGCGAAGCCGCCGGCGCGCGGACGAGAGGCGCGGCCGCACCCACGAGACGTCTGGGGCGGGATGCCGACCCGGCCCCGACCACGAAGCGGCCGGCGCCGGAGACGCAGCCCGGCCCCGACCACGAAGCGGCCGGCGCCGGACGAGAGTCCGACACCGGCCGCCGTGTGGACGGACGCTCAGGCGAAGAGCTTCGCCGCCGTCTTGAGCGTCTGGAACACGCCGTAGGCGAGCAGCAGCACCATGACGCCCCACGACAGGTACACCCGGATGGCACCGCCGCGTGCCACCGACCCCTCGTGCTCGCCCTCGGCGAACTCGCGCACGGCCTCGGTGGCCGCGCCCTCGGGCTCGTGGAAGCGGGCGTCGACCGGCTTGACGAGGAGGTTCGCGACGAACCCGACCGCGAGCACGCCGACCATGGTGAACAGCGCCGGACGGTACTCCGCCGCCGTCAGCTCACCCGGCTTGCCGGCCGCGTCGAGGAACCCGTTGATGATGAGCGGACCCGCCACGCCGGCCGCGGACCACGCCGTGAGCAGCCGGCCGTGGATGGCCCCGACCTGGAAGGTGCCGAACAGGTCGCGCAGGTAGGCGGGGACGGTCGCGAAGCCACCTCCGTAGAAGCTGATGATGATCGCCGCGACGAGCACGAAGATCGCCGTCGCCGTCGAACCAGCCAGCGCGAGAAGCAGGTACAGCACGATGCCGACGCCGAGGTAGACCATGTAGATCGGCTTGCGGCCGATCTTGTCCGACGTCGAGGACCACACGAAGCGGCCCGCCATGTTGAACAGCGACAGCAGCCCGACGAAGCCGCCGGCCGCCGCGGCCGCGACGGTGGACGTCCCGTCCGAACCGCGGAAGAAGTCCTGGATCATCGGCGAGGCCTGCTCGAGGATGCCGATGCCCGCGGTGACGTTGCAGAACAGCACGGTCCACAGCAGCCAGAACTGCGGCGTCCTGATCGAGTTCGCGGCCGAGACGCTGCGGTCGGTGATGAGCGCGCTCTTCTTCGCCGTCGCCGGGTCGTAGCCGGCCGGCGCCCAGCCGGGCGGGGGCACCCGGACGTTGGTGACGCCGATCATCATGATGAGGAAGTAGATGACGCCGAGGCTGACGAAGAGCATCGTCAGCGCGTGCCCGTTGGCCAGCGACCCCGGGGTCGTGGGGTCGAACGCCGGGTCGTAGTACTTCATGAGCTGGCGGGAGAGGGGCGAGGCGACCATCGCGCCGCCGCCGAAGCCCATGATCGCCATGCCGGTGGCCAGGCCCGGCCGGTCGGGGAACCACTTGATGAGCGTCGAGACCGGCGAGATGTAGCCGATGCCGAGGCCGATGCCGCCGATGACGCCGTAGCCGAGGTAGACCAGCCACAGCTGGCTGGTCGCCATGCCGATCGGCCCCGACGAAGAAGCCGAGGGCCCACGCGCAGGCAGCCGCGAACATCGCCTTGCGCGGCCCGACCCGGTCGACCCAGGTGCCGAGCACGGCGGCCGAGAGCCCGAGCATGACGATCGCGATCGAGAACACGAGGCCGACCGCGGTGAGCGAGCTGTCGAAGTGCTTGACCATCGAGGCCTTGTAGACGCTCGTCGCGTAGACCTGCCCGATGCACAGGTGGATGGCCAGGGCGGCCGGAGGGATGAGCCAGCGGTTGTAGTTGTGCGGCGCCACGGTGTGGTGGCGGTCGAGGAGTGACAGCAGGCCGCCGGACGGCGTCCCTCGTTCATCGGTGGTGGCGGACATGCGTTCCCCTTCCACTGGTCCCGGCGCGCCGTTGCGCCTCGGGTCCCGCAGCCTTCCGGGCGGCGGGACCGGGACAGAGAATAGGCAGGCCGGGGCGCGTACGGGGGGTGAGCGACGCACCAAACCGTGCCGCGTCCATCCTCGCGCCGGCAGGCGCGGGTCCGCCCCGGAGGTCGTGGCCGCGTCGTCCACAGCCCCCGTGGCGAGCGGGCTCCGTCCACAGGGTCGCGCGGACGTGCGGTGTGGTGCGGGCGGAATGTCGGTGGGCCTGCCTAGGCTCGGCGAGGACGAGGTCACCGGTGCGGGCGGAGGTCGCGATGGAGGTCCAGCAGGCCCTGGCCATGGGGCGCCGCCTCCTGCGCGAGCACGGGCTCGACGGGTGGACGGTCGTCGCCGACCGGGCGAAGACGCGGGCCGGGGTGTGCCGGTTCGCCCGCCGGCAGATCGGCATCAGCGGCCCGCTCACCGCCCTGCACTCCGAGGGCGAGGTGCGCGACACGGTGCTGCACGAGATCGCCCACGCCCTCGTCGGGCCCGAGCACGGCCACGACGCCGTCTGGCGGGCCACGGCGGTGCGCATCGGCTGCTCGGGGGAGCGGTGCGTCCCGGCCGACGCCCCCGGGTGCCCGGCGACTGGGTCGGCCGCTGCCCCGCCGGGCACGAGCGCCACCGGCACCGGAGCCCGACCCGGCTGATGTCGTGCGGGCGCTGCTCGCGCGTCTTCGACCCCGCCCACCTGTTCACCTGGACCTACCGGGGGCGCGCCGGCCCCGCTGCCCGCCTCGTACACCGCCGAGCTCGCCGAGGTCCGGCGGGCCGCGAGCGTCGAGGCGGCCCGTCCGTCCCCGCCCGGCCTCGGCGACGCCGTCGAGGTGGCCGTCGGGCCGTGGGCCGGCCGCGTGGGCGAGGTCGAGCTCGTGGGTGCCGTGCGCTGCCAGGTCCGGGTCGGCGACGAGCTCGTGAGCCTGCCCCTCGACGCCGTGCGACGGCTGCAGCGGGGCCGCGTCGCCTGACGCCCGAGGCCCGGCCCAGGACGTCCCCGACGCCGTGCGACGGCTGCAGCGGGGCCGGTTCGCCTGGGCCTGACGACCGGGGCCCGGCCTCGCACCGCCGCAGCCCGCGTCCCGGACCATGGCGGGACGGGCAGCGAACGAGGTGGCGACTCCGAGGCTCGTGAGGCCGGCCGCCGGCCCGGTGACGACGCTCACCTCCGGGGCCCGTGACCGCGGCGGCCCCCGTCGTCGACAATGGCGGTCGTGACCGAGCACGAGATCGAGGGCTCCGCCCGCGTCGCCGACCCGACGAGCAGCGGCTTCGCCGACTGGCAGCCACCGCACGAGGGCCTCGAGCGGGCGCTCGTCCTCGCCGGCGGCGGCGCCACCGGCATCGCCTGGGAGGCCGGGCTCATCCTCGGGCTGCGCGACGAGGGGGTCGACCTGCGGGACGCCGACACGATGATCGGCACCTCCGCGGGGTCGATCGTGGCCGCCCACCTGCGCCTCGGCACCGACGAGGACGACGCCTTCGCCCGGATCCGCGACGGCGCACCGCTCTCCGGCTACGGGCGACTCGGGCCGGCCGACGCCGGCCGCTACGTACGGGCCCAGCTCGCGCGCGACCCCCGCGGCGGCCGGGCCGTGGTCTCCCGCGCCGCCCTCGACGCGTCCACCCCCACCGAGGAGGAGTGGCTCGCGACCGTCGGTCTGGGCCTCGTCGGCAGGGACTGGCCGCCGGGGCGGCTGCTCGTCACCGCCGTGGACGCCGAGACCGGCACCTCCGTGGTGTTCGACGGCAGCGGCGGCGTGCCGCTCGAACGCGCCGTGGCCGCGAGCTGTGCCGTGCCCGGGGTCTTCCCGGCCGTCGCCGTCGCCGGCCGGCACTACGTCGACGGCGGGCTGCGCACCATCGCCAACGCCGACCTCGCGGCCGGCCACCGGCGGGTCCTCGTCCTCTCGCCGTACCCCGTCGGTCCCCACCTGCGCGACCTGCCGCGGATGCAGCTGCGCGGCCTGCGCCCCGAGAGCCGCACCCACCTCGTCGTGCCCGACGCCAAGGACCTGTGGGCCATGGGGGCGAACCCGCTCGACATGACCCGCGGCGCGGAGACCTTCGAGGCCGCCCGGGCTGCACGGGCGGCGGGTCGCGCGGCCGCGTCGCCAGGTCTGGTCGGACTGACCGGCCACGGACGGGTCGGCCCACCGGACTGCCTCGGAGGCGCTCGACCCGGCTGGCACCGACGGCCGAGCCGCGGACCCGAGGTATCAGGGCGACGCGGCCGCGGCTCCTCCATGGCGTGACGGCCGCCGCGACCGTCCCTCTCGCCCGGAGGTCCGCCCGTGTCCACACTCCGCTCCCTGCCGATGCTCTCCGTGCCCGAGACCTGGCCGCTGCCCGTCGTGGCCGTCGCCGCGATGGCCGTCCTCGCCGCCCTCGACCTGCTCGGCGCCGTCGCCGCCAAGCACTGGGCCGAGAACGGGAGCCTCGTCGCCCTCGGCGGGGGGCTGGCCTCCTTCGTCGTCCTGTTCTGGGTCTACGCGTCCTCGCTGCGCTACGCCGAGCTCGCCGTCGTGACGATGGGCTGGATCGTGCTGCTCCAGGTCGGCATCCTCCTCGTCGACCGGTGGCACTTCGGCTCGACCCTGCCGACCGGCAAGCTCGTCGCCATCGTCATCGCCCTCGCCGCCCAGGGCTACCTCCTCCTGGCCCCGTCGGCGCCCTGAGGCCGGCGCCCGGCGCCCTGGGCCGGCCCTCCCGGCGCGCCCCGGACCCCCGTCCAGCGGCCCCGCCGGCCCCGTGGGTAGGGTCGCGGGCACGAAGGAGGTCCCACCGATGACGACCCACCGGACGACGCTCGACACCGGCGCCCACATCGCCCTCACCGAGCACTACGCCGCCCACAACTACCACCCGCTGCCCGTCGTGCTCAGCCACGGCGAGGGAGCCTGGGTGACCGACGTCGAGGGCCACCGCTACCTCGACTGCCTCGCCGGCTACTCGGCGCTGAACTTCGGGCACGGCCACCCCCGCCTGCTGGCCCGGGCCCACGCCCAGCTCGACCGGCTCACCCTCACCAGCCGGGCCTTCCTCAACGACCAGCTGGGTCCCTTCACCGCGGCGCTGGCCGGTCTCACCGGCAAGGACCTCGTGCTGCCGATGAACACCGGCGCCGAGGCCGTCGAGACCGCCCTCAAGGTCTCCCGCAAGTGGGGCTACCGGGTCAAGGGCGTGCCCGAGGACACGGCGAACATCGTCGTCATGGAGGGCAACTTCCACGGACGCACGACGACGATCGTCAGCTTCTCCGACGACAAGGTCGCCCGCGACGAGTACGGCCCGTTCACGCCCGGGGTTCCGCACGGTGCGCTACGGCGACGCCGAGGCGCTGCGGGCGGCGGTCGACGACACGACGGTCGCGGTGCTGCTCGAGCCCGTGCAGGGCGAGGGCGGGGTCGTCATCCCGCCCGAGGGCTACCTGCGCGAGGTCCGCTCGATCTGCGACGACGCGGGGGCCCTCATGGTCGCCGACGAGATCCAGTCCGGGCTCGCCCGCACCGGCCGCACGTTCGCCTGCGACCACGAGGACGTCAGCCCCGACGTCTACGTCCTCGGCAAGGCGCTCGGCGGCGGGCTCTACCCGGTGTCGGCGGTCACCGCCGACCACGACGTCCTCGACGTCATCACCCCCGGGTCGCACGGCTCGACCTTCGGGGGCAACCCGCTCGCCGCCGCCATCGGCCACGAGGTCGTCACCATGCTCGAGGAGGGTGAGTTCCAGTCGCGCGCAGCCCGGCTCGGGGCCATGCTCGAGGAGGGGCTGCGCCCGCTCGTCGGCAACGGCCTCGACACCATCCGGGTGCGCGGCCTGTGGGCCGGTCTCGACGTCACCGCCCGGCGGGCCCAGCGGGCGCGAGCTGTGCGAGCGGCTCCTCGCCCGCGGCGTCCTCGCCAAGGACACCCACGGCTCGACGATCCGGCTCGCGCCGCCGCTCGTCGTCACCGAGGACGAGGTCACCCTGCTCGTCGACGCCGTCACCGCCTCCCTGGACTGAGCCGGCGGGCGCGCGCCGTACCGGCCAGGGGTGCCGCGCGACGCGGCGCCCTGCGGCCGCGCGGGCCGGCGGCCGGGGCCTCCTCAGGCCTCGGCCGGCACCGACGCGGCGCGGGCGGCGTTCTGGGCGATGGCCTCGACGATCTCGCCGCGCCGCGCCCGGGGCAGGTCGTGCCCCATGTCGGGGAACATGAGCAGCCGCGACCCGGGCACCGCCTTGGCCGTCGCGATGCCGCCGCTCGGGGCGACGAGGCGGTCGGCGAGCCCGTGCACGACGAGGGTGGGCACCCGCACCTCCCGCAGCTGCGCGGTGCGCTCCGGGCTCTCGAGGATGGCGAGCAGCTGGCGGACCGTGCCGATGGGGGAGACGCTGCGGCGCACCGCCGTGCGCACCATCTCGGTCATCTCCTCCTCGTCGAAGAGGGGCCCGGCGATGAGCCGCCAGCCCTCGACGCCGAGGCGCACCGCCTCGGCCTCGTCGGTCGGGCGGGGGGTGGTCAGCGACAGCGCCATCGACGGCAGCAGCCGCGGCGAGACCCGCCCGGTGCGCCGGCTGCCGGTGTTGGACATGATCGAGGTGAGGCTGCGTACGCGCTCCGGGTGGTCGATGGTCAGCTGCTGGGCGATCATCCCGCCCATCGACGCGCCGACCACGTGCGCGGCGGGGACGTCGAGGTGGTCGAGCAGGGCCCGGGCGTCCTCGGCCATGTCGGTGAGGAGGTAGTCGGGGGTTCCGGTGCCCGGCCGCAGGAACGAGCGGACGACCGCCGAGCGTGCCGGGGGCGGGCCGTCGGTGAAGCTCGAGAGGCCGATGTCGCGGTTGTCGTGCCGGATGACGCGGAACCCGCGCTCGACGAGGCCGGCGACGAGGTCGGCCGGCCAGCCGACGAGCTGCGTGCCGAGCCCCATGACGAGGAGCATCGGCTCGCCGTCGTCCGGCCCGTCGACCTCGTAGGCGATCTCCACGTCACCGAGCTGCACCGTTGCCATGGAGGGGATTGTGGCACCCCACGCCGCGCGGGCGGGAGCCGCCCGGCGCCCCGGACGGCCGGGTGCCCGCCCGGGGGAGGCCCACCCGCCCCGTCTAGCATGAGCCCGTGATCGCAGCGCTGGCCTACGTCGTCGTGGGCCTCGCCGTCGTCCTCTGCGTCGGGGCCATCTGGTACGCCGCGCGCGACCGCCTCATCGACGACCGGCTGCTCGTCGTCGCGGGGCTGCTCGAGCTCGCCCTCCTCGTGCTCCTCGTCGGCGGCCTGGTCGGCCTGGGGCACATCACCGACGGGGCCGAGAAGGCCACCTTCGTCGCCTACCTCGTCAGCCTGCCCGTGATCCCCGTCGGTACCGCGTTCCTCGCCATCAAGGAGAAGTCCCGGTGGGCCATGGGCTCGATCGCCATCGGGGCCTTCGCCGTGGCGGTCATGGCGGCCCGCCTCCTCCAGATCTGGATGTCCTATGGCTGATCCGCGCCCGGCGGGGGACCGCCCGCCCGGCGAGCGTCCCCCGGGGTCCGCCCGCCCGGCGACCGCCGCGCCCTCGGCGGCCCCGGGGTGCTGCTCGTCGTCGTGTACGGCGTGCTCGCCCTCGCGGCGACCGGGCGCTCCGCGCTGCAGGTCACCGAGTACTTCTCGCGGGCGCCGCTGGCCTACGTGCTCTCGGCGGTCGCGGCCGTCGTCTACGTGCTCGCGACGTGGTGCCTGGCCCGTGGCGGGTCCTGGGTGCGGGTCGGCATCGTGGCCTGCGCGGTCGAGCTGGCCGGCGTGCTCGCGGTCGGGACGGCGTCGGTGCTCGTGCCCTCGGCGTTCCCGGACAAGACGGTGTGGTCGCACTTCGGGCAGGGCTACGGCTTCGTCCCGCTCGTGCTGCCCGTGCTCGGCCTGCTGTGGTTCCGCAGGGTCGAGCGGGCCGCGGCCGCGCCGGACGGCTCGGCGACGCCCCGGCCGAGCCGACGCGTACGGGCAGGTCGGCGACGCCCCGGCCGGGCCGACCGCCGTCCGACCAGTCGGTTCCGAAGACGAGCCGGCCGTCAGGCGGTCGTGCGCTCGAGGACCAGCACGGGGATGAGCCGGTCGGTCTTCTCCTGGTACTCGGCGTAGGGCGGGTACGCGGCGACGCAGCGCTCCCACCACTGCGCCCGCTCGTCCCCGGTGAGCTCCCGGGCCACGGCCGCCCAGGACTCGGTGCCGTCCTGCAGGGTGATGTGGGGGTCGGCCTGGAGGTTGGCGTACCAGGCGGGGTGCTCGGGCGCGCCACCCTTGCTCGCCACGGCGGCGTAGACCCCGTCGTGCTCGACGCGCATGAGCGGCACCTTGCGGACGCCGCCGGTCTTCGCGCCCCGCATCGTCAGCATGACGACGGGGCGGTCCATGACGCTGACCGAGCGCGTGTCGCCGCTCTTCTCGATCGTCTCGACCTGGTCGCGGACCCAGCCGGTGGGGGAGGGGATGTAGTCGTCGCTCATGTCGCCGTGCAACGTCGAGAGGGCGCCACCTCTTCCGGCCGGTCCTCAGTGGGCACTCGACGCGCCCCAGAGGTTGATGCCGGCGTCGACCGCGTGCTTGTCGATCTGGGTCAGCTCGGCCTTGGTGAAGCGCAGCTTCTTCACCGCGTCGAGGCTGTCGTCGAGCTGCTCGACCGACGAGGCCCCGACGAGCACCGAGGTGACCCGCTCGTCGCGCAGCGCCCACGCGAGGGCCATCTGGGCGAGCGACTGTCCGCGGGCCTTGGCCATCCGGTCGAGCGCCCGGACGTGCTTGAGCGCCGCGTCGGTGAGCAGGGACGGGTCGAGCGACTTGCCCTGCGCCGCCCGCGAACCGGCGGGGATGCCCTTGAGGTACTTGTTCGTCAGCATGCCCTGCGCGAGCGGCGAGAAGGCGATGCACCCGACCCCGGTCTCGCCGAGGGCGTCGAGCAGCCCCTCCTCCTCGACCCAGCGGTTGAGCATCGAGTACGACGGCTGGTGGATGAGCAGCGGGGTGCCCATCGAGCGGAGGATGTCGACGGCCTCCCGGGTGCGCTGCGAGGAGTACGACGAGATGCCGACGTAGAGCGCCTTGCCGGCGCGCACGAGGGAGTCGAGCGCGCCGAGGGTCTCCTCGAGCGGCGTCGTCTCGTCGAAGCGGTGGCTGTAGAAGATGTCGACGTAGTCCAGGCCGAGCCGCTGCAGCGACTGGTCGCACGACGCGGTGATGTACTTCCGGCTGCCGCCGCCCTGCCCGTACGGGCCGGGCCACATGTCGTAGCCGGCCTTGGAGCTGATGACGAGCTCGTCCCGGTAGGGCCGGAAGTCGCGCGCGAAGATCGTCCCGAAGTTGCGCTCGGCGCTGCCGTACGGCGGGCCGTAGTTGTTGGCGAGGTCGAAGTGCGTCACGCCGCGGTCGAAGGCCCGGCGCAGGACGGCCTGCTGGCGCTCCAGGGGCACGTCGTCGCCGAAGTTGTGCCACAGGCCGAGCGAGATGGCGGGCAGGTCGAGGCCGGAGTGGCCGACCCGGCGGTAGGGCATCCCGGCGCGGTAGCGGCCGGGGGCCGCCTTGTACTCGTCAGCGTGGAAGGTCATGTGGGCCATCCTTCCCGACTTCTTGCGCATCACCCACGTTCGAGGTCGGCGAACCGGGGCCCCGAGGTGGCCGATGGGCAAGAAGTCGGGGGCGGGGAGGCGCGGAGGCGCGGGGGAGGCGCGGGGGCGCGGGGGAGGCGGGGGCGGGCGGGCGCCCGGAGAGTGAGACGGGTGGGTGCGCCCGGGCCCTGCGTGCCGCATCATGGGTCCAGGTCATGAGTGCCAGCGCCAAGCCCCGGCTCGCTGGCCGGCAACCCTCCTCCGCGGTGGGGTGCCCCGGGTGAGGACCGGGCGAGCGGCGCCAGCCGCTCGCAAGCGCGGGAGACCTCCCGGGACCCCCGCCGAGCACACGTCCGCGTGCGCCGGCCCGCCGGTGCACCACGAGCCAGGAGCGAGCATGACCGACCCGTCCCAGTGGGGCTTCGAGACCCGACAGATCCACGCCGGCCAGACCCCCGACAGCGCCACCGGCGCCCGGGCCCTGCCGATCTACCAGACCACCTCGTACGTCTTCAACGACACCGCGCACGCCGAGAACCTGTTCGCGCTCAAGGAGTTCGGCAACATCTACACGCGCATCATGAACCCGACGCAGGACGCGGTCGAGCAGCGCATCGCCGCGCTCGAGGGCGGCGTCGGGGCCCTGCTCGTCTCGTCCGGCCAGGCGGCGACCACCCTCGGCCTGCTCAACCTCGCCGAGTCCGGCGACCACGTCGTCTCCAGCGCCGCGCTGTACGGCGGCACGGTCAACCTGCTGAAGTACACCTTCGCCAAGCTCGGCATCGAGGTGACCTTCGTCGAGGACCACACCGACCTCGACGCGTGGCGGGCCGCGGTGCGCCCCAACACCAAGGCCTTCTTCGGGGAGACGATCGCCAACCCCAAGGCCGAGCTGCTCGACATCGAGGGCGTGGCCGCGGTGGCCCACGAGGTGGGCGTGCCGCTCGTCGTCGACAACACGATCGCGACGCCGTACCTCATCCAGCCGCTGCGCTGGGGCGCCGACGTCGTCATCCACTCGGCGACGAAGTACCTCGGCGGCCACGGCACGTCGATCGCCGGCGTCATCGTCGACGGCGGCACCTTCGACTACGCGAAGGACCCCGAGCGCTGGCCGAACTACAACACCCCCGACGAGAGCTACCACGGCCTGCGGTTCGGCCCGGACCTCGGCGTCGGCAGCCCCTTCGGGGCCAACCTCTCGTACATCCTCAAGGCCCGCGTGCAGCTGCTGCGCGACCTCGGCTCCGCGATCAGCCCGTTCAACGCCTTCCTCATCGCCCAGGGCCTCGAGACGCTCAGCCTGCGCGTCGAGCGGCACATCGAGAACGCGGGGAAGGTCGCCGCCTACCTCGAGCAGCACGCGCAGGTCGAGTCCGTGCGCTGGGCCTCGCTCGACTCCAGCCCGAGCAAGGCGCTGGCCGACAAGTACGCGCCCCAAGGGCGCGGGGGCCGTGCTGGCCTTCGAGATCAGCGGCGGCATCGAGGCCGGGCGGCGCTTCGTCGAGGGGCTGTCGCTGCACAGCCACGTCGCGAACATCGGCGACGTGCGCTCGCTGGCCATCCACCCGGCGTCCACGACGCACAGCCAGGGCGGTGACGCCGACCGGCTCGCGGCCGGCGTCACCCCGGGCCTCGTGCGGCTCGCGGTCGGGCTCGAGAGCATCGAGGACGTCCTCGCCGACCTCGACGCCGGGTTCGCCGCCGCCCTCGGGTCCGGCGGGGCCGGCGACGCTGCCCCCGAGCTCGTCGGGTCGACGACGGGCTGACCCGCAGCGAGACCCCACCCCGGCGCCGGGCGTGGCTACGGTCGAGGGATGGACGAGAGCCTCACCACGACCCTGGCCGCCCTCGAGCGCCGGGGGTGGGACTCCTTGTGCGACGGCACCGGCGACCGGTTCTACGGCGACCTCATGACCGACGACGGCGTCATGGTGCTCGCGAACGGGATGCTGCTGACCCGTGACGAGGTGGTCGCCTCCCTCGCGGACGCCCCGTCGTGGGACGGCTACGACCTCGACGACGTCCGGTGCGTCCGGGTGCGCGACGACGTCGCTGCCCTGGTCTACCGGGGCACCGCGCGACGGGACGGCGAGGAGCCCTTCGTCGCGGTGATGTCGAGCACGTACGTGCGCGACGGCGAGGGCTGGCGGCTGGCGCTCTACACCCAGACACCGGTCGCCGGCTGACCCGGACAGGTCGCCGGCTGACCCGGACGCCGGTCGCCGGCTGACCCGGACACGGGTCGGCGCCGGCCCGGCCGACGGGTCGGTGCTCCGGTCGCCCGGGGCCTGTGGACAACGCGGAGGGCGGCCCGCGCGAGCGGCCTAGCGTGGCCGGCATGACGTCGTACCGGGTCGATGCCGAGACGGTCCTCGCCGTGGGGGCCGCGCTCGTCGACGTCGCCGACGGGCTCGCGGCGATGGGCGACCCCCACGCCGACCGGTGGGCCTTCGGGCCGGGCGCCACCGGCGCGGCGGCCGAGGAGCTGGTCGGCGGCTGGCGGCACGCCCGGCTCCGGCTGGCCGAGGCCCTCGCCGTGCTCGGCGAGTCGGCGGCGGAGGCCGGGGCGGCCTACGTCGACACCGACGCGGGGGTGGGCCGCGCCCTCGGTGGGGGTGCCTCGTGGTGATGTCGCTCGCCCCGCTGCCGGGGTCCGCCGAGGGGGTGCGGCTCGTCGCCGACTCGCTCGAGGCCACCGGGGTGCGGCTCGCCGACGCCGCCTCGACCCTCGTGCGGCTGCGCGACGGCGCGGTGTGGGACGGTCCGGCGGGGGAGGCGTTCTCGGGCCGGGTCGGCAGCGCCCCGGCGGTGCTCGACCGCGTCGGTCCACCGCTTCCTCGGCGCGGTGGGCACCGCTGCGCGAGTACGCCGGCGTCCTCGAGGAGGAGCAGGCGGTCACCCAGCGGGCGGTCGAGGAGCACGCCGAGGCCTGGCGCTGGTTCCAGCTGCTCGAGGACCGCGCGTACGCCCTCGTCACCGCCGGCCTCGACGAGGGCAGCCCCGACCTGCTCGCGGTGCGCCGGGCCCAGCAGGACGAGATGGCCACCGTCGCCCGGGCGCAGGCGCGGCACACGGCGTCCCGGGAGCGGCTCGCGGCGGCCGACTCCCGGTGCTCCCGCGCGCTCGCCGCCCTGGCCGACGACGACCTCGCCGACTCCGCGCTCTACCGCGGCCTGCGCGGTGCGAGCGCGGTCGGGCACGGCGTCGGGTACCTCGCGATGCTCCCGGCAAGGCTCGCGCCCGAGTGCGCCGCCGCCGGCGCCGTGGGCGAGGGGGTCGGCACGGTGGCCGACGGCGCGCTGCTCCTCGGGTACGGCGAGGGCAGCTGGCGCGACCTCGGCGTCGGCGCCGGGGCCTGGGCCCTCGGGGCCACCGGGCAGAGCGCGCGGCTCGGGGCGCGGAGCGGGGCCACCCTGCGGGCCGACGGCAGCATCGCGGTGCGGGCGATGACGGCGGAGGAGCGGCTGCGGGCCGGCGTCGTCGCGACTGCCCGCGAGCGGGTCGCGGCCGCCCGGGCCCGGCTGCAGCGCCCCGGCCGAGCACGCCACCGCCAGCGCGCTCACCGGCGGTCCGGCGCCGCGGGCGGCCGGGGGGCTCGGGCGGGCCGCTGCCTCGGCGGTGCGGGGAGCGCGCACGCGCCTCGTCGACGCCACGACCGAGCTGCGGCTGGTCGACGCCCAGGGGCGGCAGGCCCGGCGGATGTACGTCGCGGGCGTCAGCCTGGGCGCCGCCGGCCGGGTCCTGCCGATGGCCGTGCCGGCGCCGCCCGAGCCGCCCGTGGCCCCGCCGGCCAGCACGTCCGGGCCGACGACGCCCACGCACGCGGCCCGCCGGCCAGCACGCCGCCGCCCGCACCGGACGCCCCGCACGGGTCGTGGTGAGCGCGACCTATCCTGTCGGCCATGCCCGACCGCCCCCGCGCCGCCGCCCGCGGCACGGGTGACCGGGCCCGCTCGGCGCCCCGACCGCCGCTGGCCGCCGCGGCGCTGCACTACCCGGAGCAGCTCCCCGTCGTCGCCCGGCGCGACGACATCCTCGCCGCGATCCGCGACCACCAGGTCGTCGTCGTCGCGGGCGAGACCGGCTCGGGCAAGACCACCCAGCTGCCGAAGATGTGCCTCGAGCTGGGCCGCGGCTCGCTCGGCCAGGTCGGCCACACCCAGCCCCGCCGGATCGCCGCGCGCTCGGTGGCCGAGCGGATCGCCGAGGAGCTGCACGTCGAGCTCGGCGACCTCGTCGGCTACCAGGTGCGCTTCTCCGACCACAGCAGCGACGCCACGCGGGTCAAGGTGATGACCGACGGCATCCTGCTCAACGAGATGCAGCGCGACCGCGACCTGCGCCGCTACGACACGATCGTCATCGACGAGGCCCACGAGCGCAGCCTGAACATCGACTTCATCCTCGGCTACCTCAAGCAGCTCCTGCCGCGCCGGCCCGACCTCAAGGTCGTCATCACCTCGGCGACCATCGACCCCGAGCGGTTCGCCCGCCACTTCGCCACCGACGAGCGGGGCGAGGTGGTCCGCGAGGTCCCCGTCCTCGAGGTCTCCGGGCGCACCCACCCCGTCGAGGTGCGCTACCGCCCGCTCGTCGAGCTCGACCCCGACGGCCGGCACGTCGTCGCCGAGAAGGACCAGGTCACCGGGGTCGTCGAGGCCGTCGAGGAGCTGTGGACCGAGGCCCCGCCCAGCCCCGAGGCCACCGACATCCTCGTGTTCTTCTCCGGCGAGCGCGAGATCCGCGACGCCGCCGACGCCCTCACCGCCCTGCGGCTGCCGAACACCGAGGTGCTGCCCCTCTTCGCCCGGCTCTCGGCCGCCGAGCAGCACCGGGTCTTCCGGCGGGGCGGCGGCCGGCGGATCGTCCTCGCGACGAACGTCGCCGAGACGTCGCTGACCGTGCCCGGCATCGGCTACGTCGTCGACACCGGCACGGCCCGCATCTCGCGCTACAGCCAGCGCACCAAGGTGCAGCGGCTGCCCATCGAGCCGGTGAGCCGGGCCAGCGCCGCCCAGCGGGCCGGCCGCTGCGGCCGGGTCGCGCCCGGCGTGTGCATCCGGCTGTACTCCGAGGCCGACTTCGAGGCCCGTGACGAGTTCACCGAGCCCGAGGTCCAGCGCACGTCGCTCGCGTCGGTGATCCTCCAGATGACCTCCCTCGGGCTCGGTGACGTCGCCCGCTTCCCGTTCCTCGACCCGCCGGACGCCCGCCAGGTCGCCGACGGGGTGCGGCTGCTCGAGGAGCTCGGGGCCTTCTCGGCCGAGGAGCGCGGCCCCGGACGGCACCGGGGCCGCGCGCGCCGGCTGACCCGCACCGGGCGGACGCTGGCCCGGATGCCGCTCGACCCCCGGTTGGCCCGGATCGTCGTCGAGGCCGGCCGGCTCGGCTGCACGCGCGAGGTGCTCGTCCTCGTCGCCGCGCTGTCGATCCAGGACCCGCGCGAGCGGCCGGTCGACAAGGAGGCCCAGGCCGACCAGCAGCACGCCCGGTTCAAGGACGACCGCTCCGACTTCGCCTCACTGCTCACCCTGTGGCGCTACCTCAAGGCGCAGCAGAAGGACCTCTCGCACAGCGCGTTCCGCCGCATGTGCAAGAACGAGTACCTGCACTACCTGCGCATCCGCGAGTGGCAGGACCTGCACGCCCAGCTCCGCCGGGCCGCCCGCCAGGCCCGGATCGACCCCGACGTGGCGACCGCCGCGAAGGACGCCGACCCCGACTGGGACACCATCCACCGCGCCCTGCTCTCCGGCCTGCTCTCGCACGTCGGGGTCCGTGACGAGGTGCGGCGCGAGTACCTCGGGGCCCGCGGTGCCCGCTTCGGCATCAGCCCGGGCTCGACCCTCTTCCGGCGCCGGCCCGAGTACGTCGTCGCCGCCGAGCTCGTCGAGACGTCGCGGCTGTGGGCCCGCACGGTCGCCACCATCGACCCGGAGTGGGCCGAGGAGGCCGGGGCGCACGTCGTCGCCCGCACCGTGAGCGAGCCGCGGTGGAGCCGCAACGCCGGGGCCGCCGTCGCCACCGAGCGGGTGACGCTCTACGGCGTGCCGCTCGTCACCGACCGCACCGTCCAGTACGCCGGCATCGACCCGGTGGTCGCGCGCGAGATCTTCCTCCGCTCGGCCTTCGTCGAGGGGGACTGGGAGCCCCACCACGAGTTCTGGCGGAGCAACCAGCGCACCCTCGCCCGGGTCGCCGAGCTCGAGGAGCGCGCCCGCCGGCGCGACATCGTCGTCGACGACGAGGTGGTGTTCGCGTTCTACGACAGCCGGATCCCGGCCGACGTGGTCACCGAGCGGCACTTCGACCGGTGGTGGCGCGGTGAGCGCCGGCGCCGGCCCGAGCTGCTCGACCTCACCGAGGCCGACCTGACGTCCGACAGCGGCGAGGGCGTCTCGGCCACCGACTACCCGCCCACGTGGCGCCAGGGCGACCTCGAGCTCGACGTCACGTACCAGTTCGCCCCCGGCCAGGCCGCCGACGGGGTCACCGTCCACGTGCCCGTCGCGGTGCTCAACCGGGTCACCGCCGACGGGTTCGACTGGCAGGTGCCGGGGCTGCGCGACGACCTCGCCGTCGCGCTGCTGCGCTCGCTGCCCAAGGCGACCCGGAGGCACTTCGTCCCGGCGCCGGACCACGCCGCGGCCGCCCTGCGCGACGCCGACCCCGGCCGCGGGCCCGCTGACCGCCGAGCTGGCCCGGGTGCTCCACGAGCGCACCGGCGTCCGCGTCGACCCGGCGGAGTTCGACCTCGCCCGCGTGCCCGGACCACCTGCGGGTCACCTTCTCCGTCGAGCGGCCGGGCCGGCGCGGGCCGCAGGTCGTCGCCGCCGGCAAGGACCTCGAGGCCCTGCGCGAGCAGGCCGGGGGAGCGGTCCGCGAGGGGATGGCGCGCGCCGGCGCGTCGATCGAGCGCACCGGGCTCACCGCGTGGGAGGTCGGCGTCGTGCCCGAGACCTTCGAGGGACGGGCCGGGGGGCTCGCCGTCGTCGGGTACCCGGCCCTCGTCGACGAGGGCCGCACCGTCGGCCTGCGCGTGCTGCCCGACCGCGGCTCGGCCGAGGCCGCGCACCGGGCCGGGGTGCGCCGCCTGCTCCTGCTCGGCACCAGCCCGCCGTGGAAACGGGTCCTCGCCCGCCTCACCAACGCGCAGAAGCTCGCCCTCGCCGACAACCCGCACGGCTCGGTGCCCGCCCTGCTCCAGGACTGCCTCGACGCCGCCGTCGACGCCCTCGTCGCGGAGCACGTCACCGGGCCGGTCCGCACCCCGGAGGCCTTCGACGCCGCGCTCGCCGCCGTCCGCACGCACGCCGCGACCCGCGTCCTCGCCGTCGTCGAGGCGGTCGAGCCGGTCCTCCTGCGGGCGGCCGAGGTGCGGCGCACCCTCGCCGCCCTCGACGCCGGTGCGGCCGCGGCGGCGACGGCCGCAGCGCGGGCCGACGTGCGCGCCCAGCTCGACGGGCTCGTGCGCCCGGGCTTCGTCGCCGCCACCGGGGTGGGCCGGCTGCACGACCTCGAGCGCTACCTGCGCGCGGCCCGGCACCGCCTCGAGCGGGCGGCCACCAACCCCCGCGAGCCGCTGCTCCAGGAACAGGTCGACGCCGTCGAGAGCGCCTACGCCGACCTCCTCGACGCGCTGCCCCCCGCCCGGCGGGCCGCCCCGGAGGTGCTCGCGGTGGGCTGGCTGGTCGAGGAGCTGCGGGTCAGCCTGTTCGCGCAGACCCTCGGCACGAGCGGCCCGGTGTCCGAGAAGCGGGTGCGCAGGGCCATCGCCGCCGTCGCCGCGGGCTGAGTCCGACCCGCCGCGCCCGGGAATCCGGGGTGGGGGCCGGACGTTCCACCCCTACGAGCACCACCAGGAAAGGCTTGTCCCGTGCAGAACCCCAGCGACCTGTACCGCCTCGAGACCGACGTCGACGCCTCGCGCCCGGGCGTGCTCCTCGTGCTGCTCGGGGGCTTCATCGACGCCGGGCAGATCCAGCAGACCCTCGGCGACCACCTCCTCGAGACCGGTGACTCCGAGGTCGTCGCGTCCTTCGACCTCGACCAGCTCCTCGACTACCGCGGCCGCCGCCCGGCGATGGTCTTCGACACGAGCCGCTGGGTCGAGTACGACGACCCCGCGATGCTCCTGCACCGGCTCACCGACCGCGACGGGCAGACGTACTACCTGCTGAGCGGCCCCGAGCCCGACTACCAGTGGGAGCGCACCGTCGAGGCGGTCCGCGAGCTCGCCGACCTGCTCGGCGTCACGCTCGTCGTGACCACGCACGGCATCCCCATGGGCGTGCCCCACACCCGCCCGGTCGGGATGACGGCGCACGCCACCGACGACGCCCTCATCGGCGAGGCCCGCTCGCCGTTCGGCCGGGTCCAGGTGCCGGCGTCGATCGCCGCGCTCCTCGAGCTGCGCCTCGGTGAGGCCGGCCGGCCGGCCCTCGGGTTCGCCGTCCACGTGCCGCACTACCTCGCCAACGCGGAGTGGGCCGAGGGCACCCTCGCCTCGCTCAACGCGATCACCGACGCCACGGGGCTCAACCTCCCCAACGACGAGCTCGTCGAGCGTGCCCGGGTCAACCAGCAGGCCATCGCGGCCGAGGTGGCCGGCAGCGACGAGGCCCGCCAGGTGATCACCGCCCTCGAGCAGCAGTACGACGCCTTCGTCGAGGGCCAGGAGCGGCCGAGCCTGCTCGCCACCGAGACCTCGCAGATCCCCTCGGCCGACGAGCTCGGGGCGGAGTTCGAGGACTTCCTGCGCGCGCAGTCCGACGACGACGGACGACGACCCGCGGGCTGACGGCCGGCCGGCGCCGGTCAGTCCTTCGCCTCGGACCACCGCCGGAGCACCGAGGTGTCGGCGACGAACCGCACCGGTGCGCCGCCGGACCAGCGTCGGGCGGCGTCGGTGAGCGAGGTGTCGACGAGCCGGACGGCCTCGCCCGCCGCCTCCTCGGGCACGTGGAGCAGCAGCTCGTCGTGCAGGCAGAGCACGACCGCGCCGCCGAGGTCCCGTACCGACGCCCGGACGGTGGCGGCCCAGGCCTTGAACAGCTCGGCCGCCGACCCCTGGATCACCGCGTTGCGCGCGAACCGCCCGCGCGCGGCGTCGAGCTGGGGGTCGGCCCCCGGAGGCTGGGCCGCGAGGAAGCGCCCGGTGGGCACGAGCCGCCCGCCGTACGTGCGCAGCGGCTCGCCGCGCCGGCCCGCGTCGTAGGCCCGGTCGAGCAGGCCCATGGCCACGGGGTAGGCCGCCTCCAGGCCCTTGAGCGCCTCGCCGGCGGCGCCGCTGCGCTGGCCGTACATCGCCGCGAGCACCGCGATCTTGGCCACCGCGCGCTCGGCACCGAGCCGCTGCGCCACGGGGGCGTAGAGGTCGTCGGCCCGGGTGGCGGCCGCGAAGGCCGGGTCGCCGCTGACGACCGCGAGCACGCGCGGCTCGACCTGCCCGAGGTCGGCCCGGACGAGGACGTGGCCGGCGTGGGCCGCGACCCCCGGGCGCAGCGCCGCCGGCAGGTTGTGCAGGCCGTTCTCGGCCGTCATCCGCCCCGCGGCACCGTCGCAGGCGGTCCAGTGCCCCCGCAGCCGGTCGTCGGCCCCGACGTGGGTGTCGAGCCAGCGGTAGCCGTAGGTCGTCGCGATCCGTTCGTCGCGCCGCCAGTCCAGGAGGGCCCCGACGACCGGGTGCACCCCGCGGTAGGCCTCGAGGACCCACTTGCGGGTGCTCGGGACGTCGACCCCGACCGCGGCGAGCATCTCCTTGACCTGGAGGGGGTTGCGCAGGTCCGTGGACTCGCGGCCCGGGACGTGGCGCAGCACCGTCGCGTCGCGGGCGCGGCGTGCGGCCGTGGTCTCGGCGTCGCCGACGGTGCGCGGGCCGGCGGCGGCCGCGACGAGCTCCTCGGTGCGCCGGCGGTCGAGGGGCAGCCCGTCGCGCTCGAGCTCGAGGCAGAGCAGCGCGGCGGCCGACTCCGACGCGACGGTCGTCGGCAGGCGGGTCGAGAGGCGCCCGGCCTGGCCGAGCTGGGCGCGGGCCGTCTCGAGGGCCGCCTCGGCCCAGGCCCGCAGGTGCTCGGGGTGCTCCAGCCACCGGCCGTGGTCGGCGCGCAGGTGGCCCGCGGCGTCGACGAGGACGTCGTCCGGTGGGAGGTCGGCGGCCCCGACGAGGCCGAGGAGGTCGTCGGCGAGCGGCGCCGGCACCGACCCCGCGGCCAGTCCGTGCGCGGCGGCCCAGCAGGCGCCGGGGTCGGCGTCCCACCCGCCGTGGAGGAGGCGGTGGGCCTCGGCGACGTCCCAGGCCCGGGCCAGGTGGACCTGCGCCCCGACGGCGGCCCGCGCGGCCGCGCCCGCCGACCACCAGACCCATCGGGGGTGGTGCTCGGCCTCGACCCCCGCCACGAGCCGGGCCACCTCGCCGGGGGGACCGATCCGGAGGTCGCCGCGGTGGAGGAGCGCGGCGTGCGCGCCCCCGGTGCCCTCGACGAGCACCGCCACCTCGCCCGACAGCATGGCGCCGAGCGTACGGGGGAGCACCGTCGGAGAGTGCCCGACCCACGACGCCGCTGGTCAGGCGGCTGCGTGGCAGGATGGCGGGAGCCGGAGCCCGAGCGGACGACGAGGGGCCGCCCCGGCCGACCAGCGGAGGACACCGTGGGACTTCTCGACCGAGGCCGGCGCGGCCGGGACGCCGTCGCCGACACGCGGACGGCGCTCGAGCGGGCCGAGGACGCCCCGTCGGACGACGGCGTGCTCGGCCGCCAGGCGGTCCGCGTCGTCGACCAGATCCTCGACGTCGGCATCGACGGCAAGGGCCCGTTCGGCTCCGCCGCGAAGGTCGCCGACGACGCCCTGCGCAAGGCCGGGGGCGACCGCGAGCGGGCGGTCGACGCGATCATCCGCTCGCACACCGTCGCCGCGGGGGCCGAGGGCTTCGTCACCGGCCTCGGGGGCTTCGTCACCCTCCCCGTCGCGCTCCCGGCGAACGTCGTCGCGTTCTACGCGCTCGCGACCCGGATGACCGCCGCGATCGCCCGGGTCCGGGGCCACGACATCGACCAGCCGCAGGTGCGGGCGGCCGTGCTGCTCACCCTCGCGGGTGCCGACGCCGACGACCTGCTGGCCAAGGCCGGGGTCGCCGCGCCCGTCGGCGGCCTCACCAACCTCGCCGCGCAGCGCCTCCCGGGACCGGCCGCGATGGTGGTCAAGAAGGGCGTCTTCTTCAAGCTCGTCGCGAGCAGCGGCAAGGGTGTGCTCTCCCGGTTCGGGCGCGGCGTCCCCGTCGTCGGCGGCGTCGTCGGGGCGGGCGTCGACGCGGTGCTCCTGCGCCGGCTCGCGGCCGACGCCCGGCGCGAGTTCCCGCCCGCCGCCCAGCGGGTCGGCTCCGCCTGAGCGGTCCAGAACCGTCTCCGCGCGCGGGAATCCTCGCGCGCCCCCCGTCCGTTGAGAGAGCGGGACCAGCCCCGCGAGCCCAGGAGGACCCCATGGCCAGAGCCCGCACCCTCGCCTACGTCGGCGCCCTCGGTCGCGCCGTGCGCCTCGCGACCAAGCCCGGTGGGCCGTCGCTCGGCGACCGCGCGACCGCCATCCCACGGATGGTCCAGGCCATCCGCTCGGGTGAGTACACCGGCACGTCGGCGGCCCGCCTCGGCCTCGTCGTCGCCGGCGTGGCCTACGTCGTCTCGCCCGTCGACCTGCTGCCGGAGGCCCTCCTCGGCGTCTTCGGGCTCGCCGACGACGCCATGGTGCTCGGCTGGGTCGCGACCACGGTCGTCGAGGAGACCGAGAAGTTCCTCGCCTGGGAGGCCGAGCGGGGCCGGGGCCCGAGCGCGCCGGGCACCGTCCCGTCCGACGTCGTGGGCTGAGCGGCGGACCTCGGGGGCGTCGTCCACAGGGGTCGCCCGGGGGCCTGCTCGTCCACAGATCGGTCGCCGGCCCTCCCAGGCCGGGCCCCCGGACCGCACCGTGGGGGCATGACCGACCAGATCAGCGTCCACGGCCCCGGTGAGCTCCTCGCCCTCCTGCCCTACCACCTCGGGTACCACCCCCGGCGCAGCGTCGTCGTCGCCGCGATCGCGGGGCGGCGCCTCGACGTCGTGGCCCGCAGCGACCTCCCGCCCGAGGCCCACCTCGCCCGCACCGCCGAGGCGGTCGTCGCCCCGCTCGAGCGCGAGGGGGTGCGGCGCGCGGTCGTCGTCGGGTACGAGGACGTGCCGGACGAGAGCCTGCCCCTGCTGACGGGCGTGGTCGAGCGGCTCGAGCGCGGCCGCGTGGAGGTGCTGGGCGTCGACGTGGTCCGCGACGGGCGGCGCTTCTCCCCGGTCTGCTCCGCGCCGTGCTGCCCCCGCGAGGGCGAGCCGCTGCCCTCGCCGGAGCGGGTTCCCGCCGTCACCGAGCTCGTCGCGCGCGGCCGGGCACCGCTCGCCGACCGCGACGCCGTCGACCGGCTGGTCGAGCCGGACGCGGCGTCGGGGGAGGGTGTCGCCGCGGCCCTCGCGGCCGTCACGACGCACCCCCGGACGCTGCGGCGCACCGCGGTGCGGGCCTGGGCCACCGTCCTCGCCGACCCCGGCGACGACGTGCCGCGGCACCGGACGGGCGGCCGGTCGGTCGCACCCGGCGTCGTCGCGTCGGCGGTCGCCGGTCTGCGCGACGTCCCCCTGCGCGACGCGCTCATCGGCTGGCTCGCCCCGGGCGTCATCCCCCGCGCGGAGCTCGACCCCCCGGTCGTCGCCCTCCTCGAGCGCCGGCTGCCGCGCTGGGGCGGCCTCGGGTCGTGGCACCGCGGCTCGGGGACCCTCGAGGAGCGTCACGACGTGCTCGAGCGGCTGCTCGCCCTCTGCCGGTGCGTGCCCGACGAGTGCCCCCGCGACGCCCCCGCGGTGTGCACGGCGGCCGCCCAGGTGGCCTGGCTGCTCGGCGACGGCGCGGTGGCCCGGGCCGCCCTGGCCCGCGCCCTGCGGCTCGACCCCGGCTACCGCCTCGCCCGCCTGCTCGCCCAGCTGGTCGAGAGCGGGGTGCGCCCGGACCGGCTGGGCTGCCTCCCACCGCCGCTCGACCGGGCGGGCTGAGGCCATCGGTGGCCTTCCGCGGTTCGGACGACCCTCCTCACCGCGGGGGCTGCGCGGGTACGATCGGGGCAGGTCATGAGTCCCAGCGCCAAACCCCGGTTTGCTGGGCGGCAACCCTCCTCGCGGTGGGGTGCCCCGGGTGATGACCCGGCCGCGGTGCACCGCCGCGGCAAGCGCGAGTGCCGAGGAGTCCTGCGATGACCGCCACCCCGACCCGGTCGACGGGTGCCGTCTGGCGTCCCGGTGACCCGGTCGGCGACCGGCGGTTCGCGGCCATCGGCGACCTGGCCCTCGAGCGCGGCGGGGTCCTCCCGGCGGTCACCCTGGCCTACGAGACGTGGGGCACGCTCGCGCCGGACGGGGGCAACGCCGTCCTCGTCGAGCACGCCCTCACCGGCGACAGCCACGTCGTCGGCGAGGCAGGTCCCGGCCATCCGACCGGAGGCTGGTGGCCCGGGCTCGTCGGGCCGGGCGCCCCGCTCGACACCGACCACCTCTTCGTCGTGGCGGCCAACGTCGTCGGCGGCTGCCAGGGCAGCACCGGGCCGTCGTCCGATGCGCCGGACGGCCGGCCGTGGGGCGGGCGCTTCCCCTTCATCACCATCCGCGACCAGGTGGCGGCCGAGGCCGCCCTCGCCGACGCGCTCGGCATCGAGCGCTGGCACCTCGTCCTCGGGGGGTCGATGGGCGGTATGCGGGCCGTCGAGTGGGCCGCGACCCACCCGGCCCGCGTCGAGGCCGCGCTCGTCCTCGCCTCGACGGCCGCTGCCACCGCCGACCAGGTGGCGTGGTGCCAGCCGCAGCTGCTCGCCATCCGGCACGACCCCGACTACCAGGGCGGCGACTACTACGGCACGGGTCGGGCGCCGCTCACCGGCCTCGGCATCGCCCGGCGCATCGCGCACACCACCTACCGCCACGAGGCCGAGCTCGACGACCGGTTCGGGCGACGCCCCCGGGCGGGGGAGGACCCGCTCGGCGGCGGTGGGCGCTACGACGTCGAGAGCTACCTCGACCACCACGCGACGAAGCTGGCCCGGCGCTTCGACGCGAACAGCTACCTCGTGCTGTCCGAGGCGATGAACAGCCACGACGTCGGCCGGGGTCGCGGCGGCACCGCGGCCGCGCTCCAGGCCTTCCCCGGGCTGCTCCACGTCGCCGGCGTCAGCACGGACCGCCTCTACCCGCCCCGGCTCTCGGAGGAGATGGTGCGGGCCCGCCCCGGCACCGGGCTGACCATCGTCGAGTCGGCCCACGGGCACGACGGCTTCCTCGTCGAGACCGCGCAGGTCGGGGCCCTGATCGGCGAGGTGCTGTCCTCGGTTGGGGCAGCCCGCTGCGGTACGGTCGACCGAGACCCACCAGCCCGGCCGAGGAGGACACCGTGACGATCGTCGTTGGCTTCGTCCCGACGAAGGAGGGCCGGGCCGCGCTCGCGCGGGCGGTCGAGGAGGCCAAGGGCCGCGGCAGCCGGCTCGTGGTCATCAACTCGCACCGCGGCGGGCTCGACGAGGAAGCGGCCCGCGAGGCCGAGAGCGAGCTGGAGGGAGCGGCCGAGGAGATGAAGGCCGCCGGGGCCGAGGTCGAGGTCCGTCAGCTCGTGCGGGGCAACGAGCCGGCCGAGGACCTCATCGCCGTGGCGAACGAGACCGGCGCCGACCTCATCGTCATCGGCCTCCGACGGCGCACGCCGGTGGGCAAGCTCATCCTCGGCTCGAACGCGCAGCGGATCCTGCTCGACGCACCGTGCGCGGTGCTCGCCGTCAAGGGCTGACCCGGGCCGCCCCGTGGCGCCGTTGCGGCGGACCTCGGCCGGATGTGCCGAGACGGGCCCGGGAAAGTTATAATGGTAGTGCGCACCTGGCCGGACGGGCCCGAACCGACCAGCCGGGACGCCACCCCCGGACCCCCCTCGCCGCCTCCTCGGACCGCCGTGTCCCGGGATGCGGTCCTCCGCGACGAAAGGTAGTCGGTGTCGCCTGTGTCCACGAAGCCCGCTGAGCCCCAAGCCCTCCCGCCCGAGTTCTCCCACGAGGCCCTCCAGGCCCTCGTACGGCGCGGCCGGACCAGCGGGTCGGTGACCGGCGAGCAGGTGGCCGAGGCCATGCGGGCCGCGGACGTCCGTCCCCAGCGTGGCCGGGTCGTGCTGCGCGCCCTCGGCGACCAGGGCATCGAGGTCGGTGGCGGTGACGCCTCCGGGGTGGCCGCCGCGGCGACGCGCACGGCGAAGAAGGCCTCGGCCACGGCGCCCACGACGAAGAAGGCCCCGGCCAAGAAGGCGCCCGCGGCGGCGAAGAAGGCCGCCCCCGCCGCTTCCGCGACGAAGAAGGCCGCGGCCACGACGCGTCAGGCCGCCTCCGCCGCCGCCGACTCCGGCGACACCGCCGCCCCGGCCAAGCGCACGGCCGCGAAGAAGGCCGCCTCCGGTACCGCCTCCACCTCGGTCGCCGACGGGCCGGTCGACCTCGCCGAGGTCGACCCCGCCGACGTCGATCCGGACGCCGACGACACCGAGGGCACCACCCCCGCGGCCTCCGGCAAGGAGGGCGAGGGCGAGGACGCCGGCTTCGTCATGAGCAACGACGACGAGGACGCCCCCGCCCAGCAGGTCGTCACCGCCGGCGCGACCGCCGACCCGGTCAAGGACTACCTCAAGCAGATCGGCAAGGTCGCCCTCCTCAACGCCGAGCAGGAGGTCGAGCTGGCCAAGCGCATCGAGGCCGGCCTGTTCGCCGAGGAGAAGCTCAACTCCGGCGACAAGCTCGACATGAAGCTCAAGCGCGAGCTGTGGTGGATCGCCCAGGACGGCAAGAAGGCCAAGAACCACCTCCTCGAGGCCAACCTGCGCCTCGTCGTCAGCCTGGCCAAGCGCTACACGGGTCGCGGCATGCTCTTCCTCGACCTCATCCAGGAGGGCAACCTCGGCCTCATCCGTGCGGTCGAGAAGTTCGACTACACCAAGGGCTACAAGTTCTCCACGTACGCGACGTGGTGGATCCGCCAGGCCATCACCCGGGCGATGGCCGACCAGGCCCGCACCATCCGCATCCCGGTGCACATGGTCGAGGTCATCAACAAGCTGGCCCGCGTGCAGCGCCAGATGCTCCAGGACCTGGGCCGCGAGCCCACCCCGGAGGAGCTCGCCAAGGAGCTCGACATGACCCCCGAGAAGGTCGTCGAGGTCCAGAAGTACGGCCGCGAGCCCATCTCGCTGCACACCCCGCTCGGCGAGGACGGCGACAGCGAGTTCGGTGACCTCATCGAGGACTCCGAGGCCGTCGTGCCCGCCGACGCCGTGAGCTTCACCCTCCTCCAGGAGCAGCTGCACAGCGTCCTCGACACCCTGTCCGAGCGCGAGGCCGGTGTGGTCTCGATGCGCTTCGGCCTCACCGACGGCCAGCCGAAGACGCTCGACGAGATCGGCAAGGTCTACGGCGTGACCCGCGAGCGGATCCGCCAGATCGAGTCCAAGACGATGTCCAAGCTGCGCCACCCGAGCCGCAGCCAGGCCCTGCGCGACTACCTCGACTGAGCACCCGCGCGACGACGACGGGCCGTCCCCACCGTGGGTGGGGGCGGCCCGTCGTCGTCGGGGCGGGGTCGGCGCACCGACCCCTCGGGCCGCGCAGTGCTCGTGGTCCCGATGTCGCCGGGGCATGATGCGATGCCAACCACGACACCGGACGGTGACGAGCTGTGGTCGCCGCCCAACTCGTCGGCGCTGGCGTTGAGGGCCGAGCGCGCGCGCCCGGCAGGCGGTGGGGGAATTCGGTGGACCCTCTCCGCAGTGGCAGTCACGATTGAGCTCCGCGCCGGCCCCACCGTGCGCTAGTCATCACCCCGTGCGGCCCGAGTGGCCAGCCCCGGCATCCTGAGCGAACACCCTGGCGGTGGATCGGGACCTGGGTGGGGCTCCCGTGGAGAGGATCGTCCGGTGCGCGACGAGCTGGTCTCGGTCCTGAGACGACCACGTTTCGCGGTGGTCGTCGGGGGAGAGGGTGTCTCGATGGTGGGCGACGCCGCCTTCGCCATCGCGCTGGCTTGGCTGGTCATCGGTCGCACGGGCTCGGTGGCCACGCTGGCCGGCGTCCTCCTGCTCCAGGCCGCGCCTCGCAGCCTGCTCCTCCTGTTCGGCGGGGCGGTCGTCGACAGGTACTCCCCGCGCCTCGTCATGCTCGTGTGTCACACGGTGCGGGCAGCGGCGCTGACGACGGTAGCCGTGGCCGCCGCGGTCGGCACCCAGCCCCTGTGGGCGCTCTTCTGCCTCGCGCTGGTCATGGGTGTGACGTCGGCGTTCTTCCTGCCGGCCAGCGAGTCGATCATCCCCACGCTCGTCGAGAGCGACCAGCTGGATCGAGCCAACGCGCTGCAGGGCCTCTGCGAGCAGGTCGCTCTCATCCTGGGCCCGATGCTCGGCGGTCTCCTCGTGGCCGGCCCGGGTGCTGCGGCGGTCTTCGGACTGGATGCCGGGACGTTCGCGGTGGCTGCCGCGACCGTGCTCCTCGCGCCCAGCACACGGCGTGTACGGCGCGCGCCACGACCCGCCACGGTGCTCCGGGAGATCGGAGAGGGGCTCGGCCACGCCCGGAGGTCCCATGAGGTGCGCCTCGTGCTCCTCGTCGTCGGAGCGGCGACGCTGAGCTACAGCGGTGTCTTCGCGGTCGGCCTACCCGCGTTGGCCACGGCTCTCGGAGGTGGGGCCGCCACCCTCGGGCTGATGGTGTCGGGGTGGGGCGCAGGCCAGCTGCTCGGCGCGCTGGGGGCGTCCCTGACCGGGCTCCCTCGCCGTTGGGGGCTGCTCATCATCTCGATGGCCCTGGTCGAGGCTGCCATGTTCACGACCCTCGGTCTCGTCTCGAGTCCATGGGCGGCCGCGAGCATCCTCTTCGTCGTCGGGATCGGGGTGTCCTACAGCAGCGATGTCGCGCTGCCCACCTTCATCCAGTCCCAGGCACCCCCGCACCTCCTGGGACGGATCAGCTCGCTCATCGCCCTTCCGCGGGTGGTGCTCGAGCCCGTGTCGATCGTGGTGATCGGGGTCGCCCTGGCCGGCTCGGTGCACTGGGGGTTCGCGATCGCGTCCGTACCCGTGTTCGCCGTCGGGCTGCGGCTGGCCCTGGACCCGCGGGCCCGTCGACTCGGCATCCGGCCGCTCGGCGGGGCCAACGAGGCGCGACGCTGACGACAGCGCCTCCCCAAACCTGGGGGTCGGAACGTCAAAGTCGAGGGTGACGACCCCGATGCCGGCGGCCTGCCCGCTTCCTACGGTGATGGGACAACCCACCGACAGGAGCGGACGTGCCTCTCTTCATGGACATTCACACGATCGACGGCGGAGTGAGCATCGCCGACGTGACCTCGGCCCACGCGGCCGACCTGCTGACCCAGGGCGCGCACGACGTGCGGTACCTGCGCTACTGGGTCAACGAGCCGGGCGGCAAGATCTTCTGCCTGGTCGAGGCGCCCTCGGCCGACGCCGCCGACGAGGTGCACCGCCGAGCTCACGGCCTCGTGGCCGACGAGCTGTTCGAGGTCGCGGAGGGGATGTGAGAAGCCACCCGTCCGCCACCGCCGCCCCGACGCGCAGCATCCGAACCGCTTCGGCCCTCGCGGCCTTCCACTCCCAGCACGTCGGGGCGTGGACGGTGAACCGCACCGGCCGGCTGTCCACGTGGAACGCGAGTGTGGGCTGCGAATGGGCCTGAGTTTCGTCGCTGGCCCGGCGGAGTCTCGCCCGCGCGGTGCCATCGACGGAGCAGGCGCCCTGGCGAGCCCCGTCGGCCCGACGGAAATGACCTACGCATCGTCGACGCACGGGAGGAGACTCGGCGGCATGCCCCTGCTGGAGCGAGACGCGGCGCTCGCCCACCTCCATCGCCACGCGCGTGACGCAGCATCCGGCAGCGGACGCTGCGTGGTGCTCTCGGGTGAGGCAGGCGTCGGGAAGTCGCTCCTGGTGGAGCGTTTCGCGGACGAGGTACCCGGTGCCCGGTGGGCCTGGGGGATGTGTGAGGGTCTCGCGACGCCCAGGCCGTTGGCTCCACTGGCGGATCTGGCCGCGGGGCTGGGCGGTGAGATGGAACGGCTTCTCGGCACGGGGGCCGAGCGTGAGGTCCTGTTCCGAGCCCTGCTGCGCGCGCTCGAGGGCGGTGACGGCCTGACGGTGATGGTGCTGGAGGACGTGCACTGGGCCGATGAAGCGACGTTGGACCTGCTGCGCTTCGTCACACGACGCATCCGTTCGTCAGCGGTGCTGGTGATCGTCACCCTCCGGGTGGACGACGTCGCGCCCGGATCGGCCCTCAGCCAGGCGCTCGGCGACCTCGCGAGACTCCGGTGGAGTCGGCGGGTGGCGCTGGACTGCCTCTCGGCAGCCGCCGTGCGCGAGCTGTCGGCCGGCTCGTCGCTCAACGCGGCGGAGCTGTTCCACCTGACGGGCGGCAACCCGTTCTATGTCTGCGAGGTGCTCGACAGCGGCGTGGCGGACGTTCCCGTGTCTGCTCGCGATGCCGTCCTGGCGCGCGTGGGTCGGCTGGCAGCCGACGCCGCCGACACCCTCTCGACCGCGTCCCTGCTCGGCCACCGGGTCGACCCCGACGTGCTTGCCCGCGCCACCGACGGCGGCATCGAGGCACTGGACGAGGTGCTGGCCTCGGGCCTGCTGGTCGACGACGGATCCTCGCTGCGCTTCCGTCACGAGATCGTCAGGCGGGCCGTGGAGGGGCAGGTTCCCGCCCATCGCAGGCGAGCAGCCCACGCACGGATCTATGCCGTCCTCGACGACGCTCGGATCGCCGACGATGCCCGGCTGGCCTTCCATGCAGAGGGTGCCGGAGACCATGCGGCCACTCTGTGGCACGCCGCACGAGCAGCAGCACGGGCGGCCGAGCTCGACTCGCACCGAGAGGCCGAGGCCCAGTACCAGCGTGCGTTGCGGGCCGCCGAGGAGGCTGGCGCCGATGGACGCACGACGGCCGAGCTGCTCACCGGGCTGGCGCTGGCCGCCTCGTTCGGTGACCGGTGGATGGCCGCCGCGGACGCCACCGAACGCGCCATCGTGCTGTGGAAGCAGCTCGAGGACCCGCTTCGCGAGGGCCGGGCCATGGTCAACCTCTCGATGGCCCTCAAGCACCTGTGCCGCGGTCACGAGGCACTCGTCGCCGCGGAAGCCGCCGTGAACCTGCTCGATCCGTTCGACGCGACGGCCGAACGCGCCGGCGCGCTCGCCAACCTGGCCAACCTGTACATGATCCGCAGCGAGAGGGAGGCCGCGAGCCAGGCAGCTCGACAGGCTCGCGAGCTGGGTCGGGCCGTCAACGCGCACAGTGCCGTGGCCGACGCCCTCACCACACTGGGCTGCATCGTCGCCGACTCCGACCCCCAGTGGACCCGGCTCGTGCGCGAGGCCCTCGAGCTCTCGCTCTCCCACGGCCTCAAGGCGCAGGCCAGCCGCGCCTACAACAACCTCTGTTCGATCCTGACCGACCAGTACCGGTTCGCCGAGGCGGACCAGTTCTACGCCGACGGCATCGGTTACTGCGAGGAGCACGAGGTCACCACCTTCTCGTTCTGCCTGCGCGCCACGCGGAGCGTCCTCCTGCAGCACCGTGGCCACTGGGAGGAGTGCGTGGAGCTCAGTGAGGGGCTGCTCGCCGAGAGCGACACCTCCCCCCTCAACCGGATCGGGCCACACACCCGGATCGGAACCGTCCGGGCCCGCCGGGGGGACGGCGATGCGTGGTCCGCGCTCGACGCGGCGTACGACGCGGTCCTGGGCACCAGCCAGCCTGCGTACGTCGTTCCCGTCGTGCTCGCCCGGGTCGAGGCCGCGTGGCTGGACGGTCGACGGGATGAGGCTCGCGACCAGCTCATGCTCGTCCGTGACACGGCGGGTCAGCTCGACCCGTGGACGCGCGGTCAGGCGGTCGTGTGGATGCGGCGCCTCGGCGTCCCGGATGCGGCACCGCTCGGAGTCGTGGCCGAGCCCTACGTCCTCGAGCTGGCGGGCCGGACGGGTGATGCGGCTGCAGCCTGGGATGCGCTCGGCTGCCCGTACGCCGCCGGCCTCGCTCAGCTGGACTCCGATGATGAGCGCGACGTGCGGGCGGCGCTGGACCGGTTCGACCGGCTCGGGGCGCGAGCCGTCAGCTCGAAGGCCCGGGAGCGTCTGAGGCAGCTGGGGGCGAGTGTGGTTCCCGTCGGTCCGCGCCGGAGCACCCGCACCGATGCCCTCGGCCTGACCCGACGGGAGCGACAGGTGCTCGAGCTCATCCGCGAGGGCCAGTCCAACGCCGAGATCGCCCGCACCCTCTTCATCTCGCCCAAGACCGCCGAGCACCACGTCTCGTCGCTGCTGACGAAGCTCGACGTCGAGAGCCGGGGGGCGGCCGTCGCCGCTGCCTACGGCTGAGCCGTACCTCGGACCGCCTGGTCCGGGAACGAGGCGGACCCCCCGGGGTCGGCCGCATCTCCTGAAGCACACACATCACATCGAAAGGCTTTGCCATGCCCAGTTTTCCCGCCGTCACCCACGTCGCCGTCACGGTGACCGACCTGCCCCGCAGCACCTCCTGGTACGCCACCTTGTTCGGCACCGACCCGGTGTTGGACGAGGACGAGGACCACGGTGGCTTCCACCACACCGTCTTCGCGATCGGCGACGGCCAGCTCTTCGGGCTGCACACCCACCCCCAGCCGACGGGCGGAGGCTTCGATGCTCGCCGCACCGGACTGGACCACGTCTCCTTCGCGTGCGCCGACCGCGGTGCGCTGCAGGCGTGGGAGGCCCGGTTGCGAGAGCTCGGCATCGCTCACGGAGGCATCGTGGACGCGCACTACGGATCCGGTCTGTCCTTCCGGGACCCGGACGGGATCGCGCTCGAGTTCTTCGCTCCTCCGGGCTGACCGGCTCGGGAGTCCCGCTGGACGGCCCCACCCCGCGGCCATCCAGCGGGACCGCCCGATCGGCCCGGAACCATCGACGAGAGGAAGCGAGCGAACGCTCAGAGGGGGCTTCACCCTCTCCGCCGCGTCGCATCGGCGCCAGACACCGGCACCCAGCAGGATCGCCGGGCCGCTCCCGTTCGTCCTCACCGCAGGTGCCGCCCACGCACGGATCGCCCCGCCGTCGTCGTTGCCCACCTGATTGGTGCGGGTCTGCCGAGTGCGGTGCGCTTCGTCGCTGACCACCACTGGGCGTGGGTCCGGTTCTCCCGGCGGACGGGGGCTGGGCAGCGGGATCCTGCTGCGGCCACACCAGGGATGGCCTGGAGGTGAGACACCTCCCGGCTCTTCGACCTGAGGTAGAGCCACCCATATCGCACGGGTAGCCCAGCCTCACCCGGTGGTGCTAGCTCAGGCGCCATCGCGCTTCCAGCGGCGCCTCTCTAGCGTCGTCCCATGCGAATTCGACCGATCACCACACCTGGTGCCGCCGAATCATCACCAGGTTCCGACCGCAAAACCGTTCGACTGCATTCGAGGTCCGTCATCGGGTTCCTGCTGGCTGCCGCCGCTGCTGTGGTGGCAGCGTTCGAGCTCGCCCCCAGGGCCCTGCCGATGCCAACCTTCGGGGCCTACAGTGAGGCGAGACTGCACGACGACACCGGGCGCGCACTTGTCCAGTATTGGCGAAGCGGAGCTCCGGCGTTCCCCGCCCGCCTGACGGCACTGGCCGACTACTGGTTCCGATGGCATGCGACCAAGGTGGCGATCGGCTCGATGTTGGTCATTGTCCTGGCCCTGCTCACCATCGCGCTGTGGCAGAGATTCCTGCGTGGCCGGCCCTGGTACGCGGCGCTCGCCGCAGCCGCAACGGTGCTGACGGTCTTCGCCATCTGGGTGCTGTCGGTGAACATCCAGGTGACGGCCCTACCGCTGATTCCGTTGCTGGGTCTGCTGCCCGGTGGGACCGCCGACGGAGAACTCGCGCAGGTTCTGAGTGAGATGCGCGAAGGGGTGACGAACTCGGCCGGCCCGCACGCCGGTTCCCCTGCGCTGACGGTGCTGCTCGGCGAGGTCGAGCGATACTTCTGGGTTACAGCGGCGATCTCCGCCACGCTGATGGTGGCAGCCGGCCTGGCGAGCGCCTGCTTCTGGAAGCGGCGTAGCGCCGGCGACCCGAGCGCCACCCGCGTCAGATTCATGCACAGCACCCTCTGTGTCATCACGGTCCTCACCGCATGTCTGCTGCTGCTCATGACAGTGACCAGTGCACTCTCGGCGCTGGAACCCGCCACCTCGCTGCTCGGTGTCATCGGTGCGGGCTGACACTGCCCTCGTCGTTGGGTCGTGACCGTGGCGACGAGCGTGTGGCGGGCGATGGCGGGCAACCCCGTCCGATTCGTCCTGTCGCGATGGCCGTGGCGCAGCCTGGCGTACGTCGGCAGCACCCTGGCGGTCATCCCGATCGTCGGGCTGGTCATGGTGCCGCTGCTGCTGTTTCCGCCGCTGCTGCTGCTCGTCGGCATACCGATCGGGGCGCTTGAGCGCCACCGGCTCGGCCTCATGGAGCCGCCGGCGGTCCCCAACCCGCACGCACCCGCGCCGAGCGGATGGGCGTGGGTACGGCGGCGGGTGACCGAGGCAGCCACCTGGCGCGAGCTCGGCTATTGCGCATGCCTGCTGTCGGTGCTAGCACTTCTCGACCTCGCCGCGGTGATCGTCCTGTTCATCTGCCTCCTCCTGCTGGCGCTGCCGCTGTTGCTCTGGGTGGGCGCCGACGTCTCCATCGTGCTCGGCCCATGGACGATCGAGACCGTCGGGCAGGCGTGCGCCGCCGGTCTGGTCTGGTTGCCCGCAACGGTCGTCACCCTGTACGGGATCAGTGTGCTCGGCGGTGCCCAGGCAGCCTTCGCCACGTGGTTGCTCGCGCCGACCGACACCGAGGCACACCGTCAGGTCGAGGAGCTGGCCCAGTCGCGCAGCCGGTTGGTCAGCTCGTTCGAGGCCGAGCGCCGCCGGATCGAACGAGACCTGCACGATGGGGCGCAGCAACACCTGGTACTCCTGACGATGAAGCTGGGCCTGGCCGAGCAGTACATGGCCGGCGCTGGCGGACGCGCCGTCGAGCTCGTCGGCGAGGCCCACGAGCAGGCCAGACTGGCACTCACCAGTCTCCGGGACCAGATCCGCGGCATCCATCCTCAGATCCTCACCGATCTCGGGCTGACCGAGGCGGTCCGCGAACTCGCCGAACGGTGTCCGATCCCGGTCGAGGTCGACCTCGAGCTGTCCGACCGGCCGCCGCCCGAGATCGAGTCCACCGCCTACTTCGTGGTCTCGGAGGCCCTGACCAACGCGGTACGACATGCTGCAGCCACTCACCTCCAGATCAGTGGCAGACTCGCTGAGCAACGCCTGGCGTTGGTCGTCGTCGACGACGGTCGGGGTGGCGCTGACCCGTCACAGGGCACGGGTATCCGAGGGCTCGCCGACCGAGTGGCCGTCGTGGCTGGCAGCCTCGAGATCACCAGCCCCCGAGGAGGACCCACCACAGTGCGGATCGATCTGCCGTGTCACTACGAGTAGTGCTCGCCGAAGACGCCGCGCTCATGCGGGCCGGCGTCGCCAGCCTGCTCGAAGGACTGGGTCACACTGTCGTGGCGGCTGTCGGCGATGGTGACTCGATGGTGGCGGCCGCCCAGGAGCACCAACCCGACCTGGTCATCACCGACGTCCGCATGCCCCCCAGTTTCACCGACGAAGGGCTGCGCGCCGCGGTGACGCTACGCGCGGGCGACCCGAGCGCGGCGGTCCTCGTGCTATCGCAGTACGCGGCCACTGCGTACGCCGCTGAGCTGCTCGGCCCGTCCGGCCGGGCCGGAGTCGGCTACCTGCTCAAGGACCGCATCGGCGAGGTCGCCGACTTCTCCAGCGCCGTGTCGCGGGTCGCGGCAGGCGAAACCGTCATCGACCCCGACGTGGTTCGGCAGCTGCTGAACCGCCGACGCACGACCAACCCACTCGACAGGTTGACCACACGGGAACGGGAGGTGCTCGGCCAGATGGCCGAGGGCCGCAACAACCCGTCCATCGCCCGAACGCTCGGAGTCAGCGACGCCGCGGTGGCCAAGCACATCGGCAACATCTTCACCAAGCTCGACCTCCCCGAGGCCGACGGCCACCGTCGGGTACTCGCCGTCCTGACTTACCTGCGAAGCTGACCGCACCCGAGTGGGCGGTGCCAGCGGCGTACCGGCGCGAGCGGCGAACTCTGCGTGCATCCGGAGCGCCACGGTCAGGTGAGCCTCTCGTCGCCATGGCGCGTGTGGCGCTGGGACGACGGCGTGGTCACAACCGAGGAGCGCACGCACACCGTGGGGACGGCCCGTTCTCATCGGGGTGAGGCACCGGGTCGGCGCACCGGGGTGAGCCCGCCCGAGTCAGCGCACCCGAGTCACCGCACCGGCGTCTGCTGCTCCTCGTCGAGCCGTTCGGCCTCCCGGGCCGCGTCGCGCCGGCCGAGGCGCAGGAGCGAGCGCCAGTGCCGGCGGCCCTCCTCCGGCAGGAACAGCGCCCGCAGCCGGTCGGAGCGGCGGCGGCGGCCCACCGCAGCGCGACGGACCGTGCGCGCGTCGGGGGCGACATCGGGCAGCTCGACCCCGGGCCGGGCGTAGCGGGCCTGCTCGAGGGCGTCGACGACCCGGCCCAGGGCCGCGTCCTCGTCCGGGGTGAGGTAGGCGTCGCGACCGAGCTGGCGCGAGGCCTGCCGCGGTGTCGCCCCGTCACCGGGCACGAGCCCCACGTCGCCGAGGCGCAGGAGCAGCGACTGCCACTCGGCCTCGACGCGGGCGGCGTCGTCGACGGCGCGGCGCCGGGCCCGCCGCCGGGCCAGCCAGGCGCCGAGCGGGGTGAGGGCGGCGAGGACGAGGACCCCGAGCACGCCACCGAGGGTGGCCAGGTGGCGCCGCGCCACGGCGAACACGTCGGTGCCCGTCGTGTCACCGGCGGTGTCCTGGGGGTTGCCCGCCGTGACGTCCTGCGTCGGGCGGGCGCCGGGGTTGGCCGACGACGAGGCCGAGGTGCTCGGCACCGGGAGCCCGTTGTTCTCCGGCGCCGTCGACTCGCGCGTGTACGCGGGGGCCAGCCCGGAGCGCACGCCGGGCGTCGGCTCGAAGCGCATCCAGCCCAGCTGCGGGAAGAACAGCTCGGGCCACGCGTGGGCGTCGTTGACGCGCACCACCCGCTGGTCGCGGTCGGTCGTGCCGGGGAGGAAGCCGACGGCCATCCGGGCCGGGATCCCCGCGGCGCGCGCCAGCATGATCATCGCGCTGGAGAACTGCACGCAGTAGCCGCGCTTGGTCTCGAGGAAGCGGATGAGCGGCTCCTCCGGCTGCGCGCCCCCGGCGGTGTCGTCGGCGAGGTCCTCGGAGTACGTGAAGTCCGGGCCCCGCAGGTAGCCCTGGATGGCGACGGCCGTCTCCAGAGGGGTGTCGCCGGGCCTCGTGATGTCGGCGAGCAGGGCCCGGATCCGGTCGGCGGAGCGGTCCTCGAGCGCGAGGTCCTCGGGGTCCGGGGCGGAGCCCGGCGGGGTGGCACCGAACTGGGCGGCCTCCGGAGCGAGCTGCGTGTACTCGACGGTGTAGGAACCCACCGGCTGGGTGAGCTCGACGAGGCCGTTGCCGGTGAGCCGGAAGCTGCCCTCGGGGAACGGCGAGCCGAGCGGGTTCGCCGGCATGGCCACCTGGGGGATGCCGACCGAGCTCGAGGTGACCTCGATCCGTTCCGTGGTCCGCTTGACGTCGGCGTCGGCCGAGGAGCCCGGCAGCTGGCCGTCGAGCGGCACGAAGGTGACGTCGGGGGCGGCCTGCCACCGGCCGCGCCGGTAGGTGTCGAGGAGGCCGACGCGCAGCGGCTCGGGCTCGGGCGCGCTCGTGCGGTAGGTGATGACGGTGTCGGTGGACCGGTCGGCGAGGTCGCGGGCCACGTCGATGCTCGTCGAGAGGCGGACCGTGGCGCCGTTGCCCCGACCGCCGGTGCCGCGCCCGAGACCGTCGGCCACGAAGGTCGTCGGCAGGTGGGGGACGAGCCCGGGCACGACGACGGCGGCGGCGAGGGCCAACCCGCCGACCACGCGCCCGGCCGTCGCGAACGCGGTCGAGGCGTCGCCGCGCGACCCCGTGCCCGATGCCGTGCCACCCCAGGTGCGCAGCGTCCGGATGCCCTGCCGCCCGACCATGGCGAGCCACAGCACCCCCCCGGGGAGGATGAACCAGCCGGCGAGCCCGGTGCCGGTGTTCGTCGCCGCGGCGAGGTAGGCGGCGAGCAGGGGCAGGCCGGCGAGGGCGGGCGTGCGGTAGGTGACGGCGATGGCGTCGGTGGCCAGCGCCGCGACGCCGACGAGGAGGCTGATGGCCAGCGTGGTCCCCCGGTCCGACGGGGCCGGGGCGCTGTACGTGGTGACCGTCCGGTAGGCGTCGCCGAGCAGCACGCCGACGGCCTGCGCGGTGTCGGGGGTGGGCAGCACACCCCGCCACAGGTGGCCCCGGCCGTGCACCAGTGCGAGCACCTCGAGCAGGACCACGGCCTGGCCGGCGAGGACGACGGGACGGGCCGCGGTGAGCGCGCGCAGCAGCCCGCCGGTCACGGCCACCGCGAGCACGGCGAGGGCGCTGGGGCGGGCCCAGCCGGCGGCGGGCGTGAACAGCTCGCCGAGCGGGAGGGTGACGGCGAGGACGGCCAGCGCCGCGAGGACGGTGTCGGCCGGGCGGGCGCGGTTCACCGGGCACCGGCCATCGTGCCCGCGACGACGGCGGCCCAGGCCTCGGCCGGACCCACGGTCGCGTCGAACGAGGCGGCCATCCAGCCCGAGCCGCGCAGGCTCGAGACGGTGGCGCCGGCCGGGACGTCGACGGCCGGTGCGGCCCGGCGGCCGCCGAAGCGCTGCGGGTCGACGACGAGCGCCACACCGCTCGACCCCGGCTGCCGGAGGGCGGCGAGGGCGTGGGTGTCGTCGTCGCCGAGCGGTCCGCCGATGTAGACGACGAGCCCGCCGTGCCCGGTGAGCCCGCTGGCCCCGTGCAGCACGTGGCGCATCGAGTCCTCCGGGCCGAGGGTGACCCGGGCCAGGGCGTCGAGGGCCGCCTCGGGGGTGTCGTCGTGCCGGACCCCCGTGTCGGACCCGGAGTCGGCCGTGAGCAGGTGCACGGCGTGGGCCGCGCCGACGAGGTGCATGGTGACCGACGCCGCCGCGGTGACGCACCACTCGAGGGAGCCGGATCGGCCGGAGCCGCCGTGCCCCTGCGCGCGGGCGTCGAGCAGCACCACCGCACGCCGCTTCGCCGGGCGGTCCTCCTGACGGACCATGAGGTCGCCCGTGCGGGCGGTGGCCGGCCAGTGGATGCGACGCAGGTCGTCGCCGTCCCGGAACTCGCGGACCGTCTGGTCGTCCTCGCCGTGGACCGCGACCATGTGGGGGATCGAGCCCTCCGTGCCGATGCCGCGCCCGAGCGCGTTGCCGGCGGTCAGGGGGAGCACCCGCGGCAGGACGACGACCTCGGCGTGCCCGCTCACGGCGGCGGTGCGCAGGGTCAGCCCGAACGGGTCGCGGACCCGGACGCGCAGCGGCCCGACCCGGTGCACGCCCCGGGTGTGCGACCGGATCGTGTACTGCACCTCCTGGGTGGCGCCGCCCCGCATCGAGCCGAGGACGAACCGGGGCCGGTCGCCGAGGGCGTAGTCGATGCTCTCCTCCGCCATGAGGACGGGCGTGGGGGTGCTCTCGCGGTTGCGCACCCGGACGGTGACGACGGAGCGCTCGTCGATGGCGACCCGGCCGGGGGAGAGCGAGCGGCTGACCTCGACCTGCAGCCCGTGCCGGCGGACGAGCACCAGCGACCCCGCGGTGAGGGCGAGCAGGAGCACGCCGACGCGGGTGACGTCGTGCTGGCCGAGGAGGATGCCGGCGAGGACCAGGACGACACCGCACCCGACGAACGAGGCGCCCCGGGTGCTCAGCGTGCGGCGGATGGCGTGCACGACAGGCTCAGCGGGTCGGTGCGGGGACCCGGACCCGCTGGAGCAGGTCGGTGAGCACGTCGGCGGTCGTGCGCCGGGCCATCTGCGTCTCGCCGGTGGGGATGAGCCGGTGCGCGAGCACGGGCACGGCCACCTGCTGGACGTCGTCGGGCAGCACGTGGTCGCGCCCGGAGAGGGCGGCGTGGGCGCGGGAGGAGCGCAGCAGGTGGAGCGTGGCCCGCGGCGACGCGCCGAGGCGCAGCGCCGAGCTCGCGCGGGTGGCCCCGACGAGGTCGACGATGTACTGCCGGACAGCGGGGGAGGCGTGCACGGCGCGGACGGCCTCGATCATCGACTGGACGGTCGCCGCGTCGGTGACGGGCCGCAGCGTCTCCAGCGGCGAGGCCCCTCCGTGGACCTCGAGCATGTCGAGCTCGGAGCGCGGCGACGGGTAGCCCATCGAGATCCTCGCCATGAAGCGGTCGCGCTGGGCCTCGGGCAGCGGGTAGGTGCCCTCCATCTCGATGGGGTTCTGCGTCGCCATGACGATGAAGGGGCGGGGCAGGGTGTACGTCGTGCCGTCGACGGTGACCTGACCCTCCTCCATCGACTCCAGGAGCGCCGACTGGGTCTTGGGCGAGGCCCGGTTGATCTCGTCGCCGACGACGACGTTGGCGAAGATCGCCCCGGGGCGGAACTCGAAGTCGCGGACGTCCTGGTTGAACACGGAGACGCCGGTGATGTCGCTGGGCAGCAGGTCCGGCGTGAACTGGATGCGCCGGACGGAGGCGTCGAGGCAGCGCCCGAGGGCCTTGGCCAGCAGCGTCTTGCCGACGCCCGGGACGTCCTCGATGAGCAGGTGACCCTCGGCGAGCAGCACGGTGACCGCGGTGCGCACGACCGCCGGCTTGCCCTCGATGACCGAGCCCATCGCGGTGGACAGCCGGCTCGAGACCTGGAGCACCTGGTCGAGGGCGGCCCCCCGGGCGGTCGGGTCGGCGCTGGCGCGCGGGTCGTGCTCGAGGTCGCTCACGGGGGTCCCTTCATCGGCTCGTGCGCCCGAGCGCCGCCCGAGGGGGCACGGGGCGTCCCTCGATCTTGCTACACGAACCCGTCGATGGGGAGGGGATCTGTCGCGACGACTCCGCCGGTGTCGTACGCCGCCCGTCCCTGCCACCGCTCCCCACCGGGCTCCACCGGTGGCGGCCTGGGGCCCGGGACGGGCCGCCGGCGGGCCGGCACCGGCGGGTGGCCGGCTCGCCGGACGCCGTGTCCGGCGTCGTGACGCCACCGGCTGATCGATTGTCCTCCACTTCGCTCCACCGCCCTGACCTGCGAGGACGACCAACTGTTCGCGGAGGTATTCCCGTTTTGGGGCTCGATCTGGTGATTGGTGGAGTAAAGTGGTGGAAACCGGAGGCAGAGGGAGTCCTCGGGCGGGTCGAGGAGGTGGTGCGCGTGGACGAGTTCCTCGGCACCCACACGCCCCGGCTCGACGACAAGGGCCGCCTGTTCCTGCCGGCCCGCTTCCGCGGTGCGCTCGAGGACGGCCTCGTCGTGACGCGGGGCCAGGAGGGCTGCCTCTACGTCTTCCCCACGGCCGAGTTCCACCGCATCTCCCAGGAGATGCAGTCGGCCCCGGGCTCGACCAAGGGCGTGCGCGACTTCATCCGCGTGTTCCGCGCCAGCGCCCACCCCGACACCCCCGACAAGCAGGGACGGGTCACCGTCCCCGCGGCCCTGCGGGCCTACGCCGGGCTCGACAAGGACTGCACCGTCATCGGCAACGGCCGGCGCCTCGAGGTGTGGGACACCGCCCGCTGGGCCGAGTACCTCGAGCAGGTCATGCCGGCCTACTCCGCCTACTCGGCCGGTACCGAGGAGGTGGTCCCGGGCCTCTGAGGGCCCGCCGCCGACCCCTCCGAGCCCGCCGCCGTCCGCCATCACCACCGACCACCGCCGCACCCGAGCGACCCGACCGCCGGCCTCCAGCCGACCCGCCCCCGACGCGACTTCCCCCGCGCCGGGCACGGATCGGATGGGGACCCGCTGCCGGGTCGCCGCGCACCAGCCCGACCCGGACCCCCCACCCGGCCCGACCGGACCGACCCGAGACCGACCCGAGACCGACCCGAGAGGAGCGAGATGACCAGCCCCGGCGACACCGACCCCCGTCACGTCCCCGTCCTGCTCGAGCGCGTCGTCGACCTCCTCGCCCCTGCCCTCGAGGAGCCCGGCAGCGTCCACGTCGACGCGACCCTCGGCATGGGCGGCCACGCCGAGGCCGTGCTCACCCGGTGCCCCGCCGCCCGGGTCGTCGGCCTCGACCGCGACCTCGACGCCATCGCCCTCGCCGAGGAGCGACTGGCCCGCTTCGGTGACCGCTTCACGGCGGTCCACGCCGTCTACGACGAGGTGGGGGAGGTCCTCGAGCGGCTGGCCGACGGCACGGCGCGCGGCATCCTCTTCGACCTCGGGGTGTCCTCCCTCCAGCTCGACGAGGCCGAGCGCGGCTTCGCCTACCGGCACGACGCGCCGCTCGACATGCGCATGGACCAGTCCGGCGGGCCCACCGCCGCCGACGTCCTCAACACCTACGCCCACGGCGACCTCGCCCGGGTCCTGAGGACCTACGGCGAGGAGCGCTACGCCGGGCGGATCGCCTCGGCCGTGCTCCGCGAGCGCGAGAAGGCGCCGTTCACCACCTCGGCCCGGCTCGTCGAGCTCGTGCGGGCGGCCGTGCCGGCCGCGTCGCAGCGCACGGGCGGGCACCCGGCGAAGCGGACCTTCCAGGCCCTGCGCATCGAGGTCAACGCCGAGCTCGACGTGTGGGCCCGCGCGGTCGACACCGCGATCGGGGCACTCGCCCCCGGGGGGCGCATCGTCGTCCTCTCCTACCACTCGCTCGAGGACCGGATCACCAAGCAGGCACTCGCCCACGGTGCCCACAGCCGCACGCCCGCCGGGATGCCCGTCGAGCTGCCCGAGCACGCGCCGTACCTGCGGCTGCTCACCCGCGGCGCCGAGGTCCCCCCCGAGGCCGAGCAGCACCACAACCCCAGGTCCGCCTCCGCCCGGCTCCGGGCGGCGGAACGACTCTCGCCGAACGGAGCTCCCGCATGAGCCAGCACGCCACGGCCCGGCCGCAGACCCGGCCGGCACCGCGCCGCGCGTCGTCCCCCGCCCCCCGGCGGCTCCAGGTCGTCGCCCCGCCCGTCGGTGAGGGCAGCGGCCTGTTCCTCGCCCTCTGCGTCGGGCTGGTCATCGCCGGGTTCGTCGGCGTGCTCGTGCTCAACACCGCGATGGCCAAGGGGTCGTACACGATGCGCGACCTCCAGCACCGCTCGGACGCCCTCACCGACACCCGCGACGACCTCGCCCACGACCTCGACGCCGTCTCCGGTCCCGGCCCGCTGGCCCGCCGCGCCACGGCGCTGGGGATGGTGCCGGCCCAGACCGCCGCGTTCCTCCGGCTCTCCGACGGCCGGGTGATCGGCGTGGCGCAGAAGGCGACTGCCGACACGACGTTTAGCGTGGTCACCGAGAGGGCGGCACCGACGGGCGGGACGTCGCCAAGCGCCACCACGAAGAAGTCGACGACGAAGAAGACGACGACGAAGACCTCCGCGACCACCACCAGCCACTGACCCCGAGGACCCTGAGCCGTGACCCCACCGCCTCCGCCGAAGGGCCCCGGGCCGCGCCCGCGCACCGGGCGCGGAGCCGGCGCGACGTCCTCACGGGCCGGCGCCCAGCGCTCGGCCGGCGCGCAGCGCCCCGCGACAGCCCAGCGCCCCGCGACGACCCAGCGCCCGGCCGCCGCCCGGCGCCCGGCCCGGCCGGGGTCCGGCAGCGCCGGCCCGTCCGGGACCAAGCGCGCCCCCGCCTCGCGGCCGACGTCGACGGCGACCGGCCGCCCCGCCGCCCGGCGCGCCCCGGCTGCCTCGCGCACGGCCTCGTCCGGGGGCCGGCGACCCACGCCACCGGCCCGCACGCGCGAGCCCGGCGCCAGCCCGCGCCGTCGGATGCGTGCCCTGACCGTCGCGACGGTCTTCGTCCTCAGCATCTTCGGGGCCCAGCTCGTGCGCATCCAGGGGCTCGACGCCAGCGCCGTCGCCGCCGAGGCCGAGAGCCAGCGCGTCACCGCCCAGATCATCCCGGCGATGCGCGGCCAGGTGCTCTCGGCCGACGGCACGGTCCTCGCCTCGAGCGTCGTCCGTGAGGTCGTCGTCGCCGACCAGACCGCCGTGTGCACCTACCGCACCGGCCGGACCACGTGCGACCCCGCGACCACCCCCGAGGCCGTGCAGCAGGCGGCCGAGCGGCTCTCCCCGTTGCTCGGCACCCCCGTGAGCGAGCTCGTCACGGCCCTCAGCGGCACGAGCCGGTACCGCATCCTCAGCAAGGACGTCACCCCGCTCACGTGGAACACGATCTCCGCGCTCGGGATCCCGGGCATCTCCCGCGACCGGCGCGAGACGCGGTCCGAGCGCACCTACCCCCAGGGCACGACGACGGCTGCCCTCGTCGGCTACCTCACCGACGACGGCAAGCCCGGCGGCGGCGTCGAGTACATGGTCGACGGGAAGCTGCGGGGCACCCCCGGCACGATGTCGTACGAGCAGGGCCAGGACGGCACGGCCATCCCCTCGGGCGACCGCAGCAGCACACCGGCGGTCGACGGGCACGACGTCACCCTCACCATCAACTCCTCGCTCCAGTGGTACGCGCAGAACGCCCTGGCCCAGCGGATCAAGGAGACCAAGGCGACGTCGGGCACCGTCGTCATCATGGACGCGCGCACCGGCGACCTGCTGAGCCTCGCCTCCTCGCCCACCTTCGACCCGAACACCGACGTGGGCAAGCCCGGCGCCCAGCTCGACAACAAGGCCGTCTCCGACGTCTTCGAGCCGGGCTCGACGGCCAAGATCATGACGATGGCGGCGGCGCTCGAGAAGGGCACCGTCACCCCGCAGACGCCGGTCGTCATCCCCAACCGCCTGCCGCGCTACGACGCGAACTTCAAGGACAGCCACGAGCACCCCACCGAGTACCGCACCGTGGCCGGCACCCTCGCGGAGTCGAGCAACATCGGGACCATCCTCGTCTCCGAGACCCTCAAGTCCTCCACGCTGGAGTCGTACTTCCGCAAGTTCGGGCTGGGGTCGCGCTCCGGCCTCGGCTACCCGGGGGAGTCGGCCGGCATCCTCCCGAAGTCCTCGACGTGGAGCGGCACCCAGCGCGCCACCGTGGCCTTCGGGCAGGGCATCTCGGTCACGGCGCTGCAGGCCGCGTCGGTGTTCCAGACCATCGCCAACGGAGGGGTCCGCCTCACCCCCCGCCTCGTCGACAGCGTCACCGACGCCGACGGCACGGCGCACCGCACCCCGGCGTCGAAGGGCACCCGTGTGGTCTCGGAGAAGACCGCGGCCCAGGTGAGCGGGATGCTCGAGGGCGTCGTGAGCGCCGAGGGCACCGCGCCCGAGGCGAAGATCCCCGGGTACCGCATCGCGGGCAAGACCGGCACCGCCGACTTCTACGACCAGCGGCTCAAGAAGTACAGCGGCTACACGGCGAGCTTCATCGGCTACGCACCGGCCGACGACCCGCGCATCGTCGTCGCCGTCATCGTCCAGAAGCCGACCTACCCGTACTTCGGCGGCTACGTCGCCGGGCCGGTCTTCAAGGACGTCACGACGTACGCCCTCCAGGAGCTGAAGATCCCCCCGACCGGCAAGAAGGCGCCCAAGGCGCGGCTCACGGTCGACCCGGCCCAGGCCCTCGCCGACCCCACCGTCCTGCGCAACGGTGTCGACCACGCCAGGCGGTAGGGTCGTCCGGATGTCTCCCCGGCCCACCTCGCCGCGTCGCACCCCGCTCCGCGAGGTCGCGGCCCTCGTCGGCGCCGCCGCCCCCGAGACCGACACCGTGCTCACCGGGGCCACCCTCGACTCGCGGTCCGTGCGCCCCGGCGACCTCTACGCGGCCCTCCCGGGCGCCCGCGTGCACGGGGCCGGGTTCGGGGCCCAGGCCGCCGCGGCCGGTGCCGCCGCCGTGCTCACCGACGCCGCCGGGCGCGACCGGCTGGCCGCCGACGGCGTCACCCTCCCGGTCGTCGTCGTCGACGACCCCCGGGGGGTCCTCGGCGCGGTCTCGGCCCGCGTCTACGGCACCGAGGAGCTCCCGCTGCGGATCGTCGGCATCACGGGCACGAACGGCAAGACGACGACCGCCTACCTCGTGCACTCGGCGCTCACCGCCCTGGGCCACGAGGTCGGGCTCATCGGCACGGTCGAGAGCCGGATCGGCGAGGAGCGGGTCGACAGCACGCGCACGACCCCGGAGGCCCCCGACCTGCACGCCCTGCTCGCCGTGATGGCCGAGCGGGGACTCGACACGTGCGTCATGGAGGTGAGCAGCCACGCCCTGGCCCTGCACCGCGTCGACGGCGTCCGCTACGACGTCGCGCTGTTCACCAACCTCAGCCAGGACCACCTCGACTTCCACCGCGACATGGACGACTACTTCGCGGCCAAGGCCTCGCTCTTCACGCCCGAGCGGGCCCGCCGCGCCCTCGTCTGCACCGACGACGCCTGGGGCGTCCGGCTCCTGGACCGGGCCGGCGTCCCGGCGCAGTCGCTCGCCACGGGGCCCGCCGACTGGTCCGTCCGGCCCGACCCCGCCGACCCGGCCGCCTTCCGGCTCACCGGGCCCGGACGGCGTCGACCTCGCCCTGCGCTCGAGCCTGCCGGGCGACTTCAACGTCACGAACACGGCGATGGCCGCCGCCACCCTCGTCCTCCTCGGCGAGACGCCCGAGCGCGCCGGCCGGGCGGTGCTCGCCGACCCGCACGTGCCGGGCCGGATGGAGCGGGTCGACGGGCCGGGCCCGGCGCCCGGCCGCGGGCCGTCGTCGACTACGCCCACACCCCCGACGCCATCGCCGCCGCCCTGCGGGCCCTGCGCCCGACGACGCCCGGCACGCTCGTCTGCGTCACCGGCGCCGGCGGCGACCGCGACCGCGACAAGCGGCACGCCATGGGGGCGGCCGCCGCCGAGGTCGCCGACCTCGTCGTCGTCACCGACGACAACCCCCGCTCGGAGGACCCCGCAGCCATCCGGGCCGCGGTGCTCGAGGGCGTCGAGGCGGTCCGGGCCGCCGGGCGCGCGGTCGAGGTCACCGAGGTGGGCGACCGGCGCCGGGCCATCCGCGCGGCCGTCGCCGCGGTCGTCGCCGAGGGGCCGGACGCCACCGTCGCGGTCGTCGGCAAGGGCCACGAGACCGGCCAGGAGGTCGGGGGAGTGGTGCACCCCTTCGACGACCGCGACGAGCTCCGCGAGGCCCTGCGCCTCGCCGCCCCGGCGGTGGCGCCGTGATCCCGATGCCCCTGGCCGAGGTGGCGGTCGTCACCGGCGGCCGGCTCGCCGGGGTCACCGAGGAGGAGGCCACCCGGGTGCTCGTCGACGGCCCGGTCGTCACCGACTCCCGCGAGGCCGGCCCCGGCGGCCTCTACGTCGCCCGGGTCGGCGAGCACGCCGACGGCCACGACTTCGCGGCCGCCGCGGTGGCCGGCGGCTGCGTCGCGGCGCTGACCGACCCGGCCGCTCGAGGGCGCTGCCGTGCGTCGTCGTCGACGACACCCAGGCGGCCTTCGCCGCGCTGGCCCGCGCCGTCGTCGCGCGCTCGCCCGACCTCGCCGTCGTCGGCATCACCGGCAGCTCGGGCAAGACGAGCACCAAGGACCTCCTCGGCACGGTCCTCGCCGCCGCCGGACCCACCGTCGCGCCGGTCGGCTCGTACAACTCCGAGGTCGGCGTGCCCCTCACGGTCTGCCGGGTCGAGCCCGGCACCCGCTTCCTCGTCGTCGAGATGGGCGCCCGCGGCGTCGGCCACATCGCCTACCTCGCCGAGATGGCGCCGCCGCGCGTCGGTGTCGTCCTCAACGTCGGCACGGCGCACGTCGGCGAGTTCGGCTCGCGCGAGGCGATCGCCCGGGCCAAGTCCGAGCTGCCCGGCCGCCCTGCCGGCCGACGGCCTCGCCGTCCTCAACGCCGACGACCCCGCCGTGCGGGCCATGGCCGAGGTCACCGCGGCGCGCGTCGTGCTCGTCGGCGAGGCCGAGGACGCCACGGTGCGGGCGAGCGACGTCGCCCTCGACGCCGGCGGCCGTCCCTCGTTCACCGTGCACACCCCCGCCGGCGAGCGCCCGGTGCGGCTCGGCCTCGTCGGGCGCCACCACGTCGCGAACGCCCTCGCGGTGCTCGCCGTCGCCCTCGAGCTCGGCCTCGACCTCGACACCGCCTGCGACGCCCTCGAGGCGGCGCGGCCGGTGAGCCGCTGGCGGATGGAGGTCACCGAGCGACCCGACGGCGTGACCGTCGTCAACGACGCCTACAACGCCAACCCCGACTCGGTGCGCGCCGCCCTCGCCGCCCTCGAGCGGATGGGGGAGGGCCGGCGCACGTGGGCCGTGCTCGGCACGATGCTCGAGCTGGGTGAGGAGTCCGAGGCCCTGCACGCCGAGGTCGGCGCCGAGGCCGTGAGCCCGCGGGGTCGACGAGCTCGTCGTCGTCGGTGCGGCGGCCGAGCCGATCGCCGACGGGGGCGCGCGCGGCCGGCGGCGCCACCCGGGTCCGCACCGTCGCCGACGCCGACGCGGCCGAGGCCCTGCTGCGCGCCGAGCTCCGGCGCGGCGACGTGGCCCTGTTCAAGTCGAGCCGCGACGCCGGGCTACGGTTGCTCGGAGACCGACTCGTGACGACCCCCGAGGAGCAGCACCCGTGAAGGCCGTGCTCATCGCCGCCGTCGTGTCGCTGGTCCTCTCGCTCTTCGGCACCCCCACCTTCCTGCGCTTCCTCGTCAAGCGCGGGCTACGGCCAGTTCATCCGCGACGACGGCCCGACCTCGCACCACACCAAGCGCGGCACGCCGACGATGGGCGGGGCCGTCATCGTCCTCTCCTCGCTCGCCGCGTACGCGGTGGCCCACCTCGCGACCGTGCAGATGCCCTCGGTCAGCGGTGTCCTCGTCCTCTTCCTCATGGCCGGGATGGGCATCGTCGGGTTCCTCGACGACTACATCAAGATCAGCAAGCAGCGCAGCCTCGGCCTGCGCTCGCGCGAGAAGCTCGCCGGCCAGACCCTCGTCGCGGTGGTCTTCGCGGTGCTCGCCCTGCAGTTCCCCAACCAGCTCGTTCCGCACGCCCGGCGTCGACCGCGATCTCCTTCGTGCGCGACACCCCGGTCAACCTCGCCTTCGCCGGCACCGTCGTCGGGGTCATCCTCTTCGTCGTCTGGGCCAACGTCATCGTCGCGGGCACGTCCAACGGCGTGAACCTCACCGACGGCCTCGACGGCCTGGCCACCGGGGCCTCGGTGATGGTCTTCGCGTCGCTACGTGCTCATCAGCATCTGGCAGTTCAACCAGAACTGCCAGTGGAACCCCGGCACGAAGTGCTACGAGGTGCGCGACCCGCACGACCTCGCGATCGTCGCCGCCGCGGGCATGGGCGCGTGCTTCGGGTTCCTCTGGTGGAACGCCTCGCCCGCCAAGATCTTCATGGGCGACACCGGCTCGCTCGCCCTCGGCGGGGCGCTCGCCGGGCTGGCCATCCTCACCCGCACCGAGCTGCTCGTCGTCATCCTCGGCGGCCTGTTCGTCACGATCACCCTCTCGGTGATCATCCAGGTGGCCTCGTTCAAGACCACCGGGAAACGGGTGTTCAAGATGGCCCCGCTGCAGCACCACTTCGAGCTCATGGGCTGGCAGGAGGTGACGATCGTCATCCGGTTCTGGATCGTCGCCGGGCTGTTCGTCGCGCTCGGCCTCGGGCTGTTCTACGCGGAGTGGGTGGTGGGCGCCGGATGAGCGCCGGGTCCGCCCGCACCGACGCGCTGACCCACCGCGACGCCGACTGGGCCGGGCTGCGCGTGCTCGTCGCCGGGCTCGGGGTCAGCGGGTTCGCCGCCGCCGACGCGCTCCTCGAGCGCGGCGCGCTGGTCACCGTCTCGACGGCGCCGAGCCGGCCGAGGGCTCCGAGATGTCCGAGCGCGCCCGCATCCTCGACATCCTCGGCGCCGGCCTGCGCTACGGGCCGGAGGCCGTGGCCGCCCTGCCCGCCGAGCCGGTCGACCTCGTCGTCACCTCGCCCGGGCTGGCGGCCCGACCAGCCGCTCCTCGCCGCCGCGGCCGCGGCGGGCGTCCCGGTGTGGGGCGAGGTCGAGCTCGCGTGGCGGATGCGCGCGCGCGAGGGGGCCGCGCCGTGGCTCACGGTCACCGGCACCAACGGCAAGACGACGACGGTGCAGATGCTCACGGCCATGCTGCGCGCCGCCGGGCCTGCGCGCGTGCAGCGCCGGGCAACGTCGGCACGCCGGTGCTCGAGGCCGTCCTCGACCCGCGGCCCTACGACGTCATCGCCGTCGAGCTCTCCAGCTTCCAGCTGCACTGGTCGCACTCCCTCGCGCCGCGGGCGTCGGTGTGCCTCAACGTCGCTCCCGACCACGTCGACTGGCACGGGTCGCTCGAGGAGTACGCCCGGGCCAAGGGCCGGGTGTACGCGAACACCGAGGTCGCCTGCGTCTACAACGTCCAGGACGAGCGCACCCTGCGGCTCGTCGAGGACGCCGAGGTGCAGGAGGGCTGCCGCGCCGTCGGCTTCACCCTCGGCGTGCCGGGGCTCTCCGAGGTCGGTGTCGTCGACGGGGTGCTCGCCGACCGCGCGTTCGTCCCCGAGCGCCGCACCACGGCGGCCGAGCTCGGCACCCTCGACGACCTGCGGGCCTCCGACGACGCCCCGCCGCCCGCGCCGCACCTCGTCGCCAACGCGCTGGCCGCCGCGGCCCTCGCCCGGGCCCACGGCGTGCCGCCCGCCGCCGTGCGCCAGGGGCTGCGCGACTTCGTCCCCGAGCCGCACCGCATCGCCGACCTCGGGGTGGTCCGCGGCGTGCGCTGGGTCGACGACTCCAAGGCGACGAACCCCCATGCGGCACAGGCGAGCCTCGCGGCCTTCGACTCCGTCGTCTGGGTGGCCGGGGGCCTGCTCAAGGGGGCCGACGTCGACGCGCTCGTCGCGGCCGCCGCGCCCCGGCTGCGGGGGGTCGTCCTCGTCGGCCGTGACCGTTCGGCCATTTCGGAGGCGCTGGCCCGACACGCGCCGGATGTCCCCGTCGTCGACGTCGCCCGTACCGACACTGGAGCCATGGACGCCGTGGTGGAGCACGCCCTCGACCTCGCCCACCCGGGCGACGTCGTGCTGCTCGCCCCCGCCGCCGCGTCGATGGACATGTTCGCGAACTACGGTGCGCGCGGCGACGCCTTCACTGCGGCGGTGCGGCGGCTCACCGGCGAGGGGTAGCCCGTGACGTCCGCCACCGCCCCGGCCCGCGCGGCCGGCCGCGGCTCGACCCGCCTGCGGGCCTGGGCCGCCCGGTTCGACTCGCCGGTCACCACCTACTACCTCCTGCTGTGGCTCACCGTCGCGCTCGTCGCGGTCGGGCTCATCATGGTCCTCTCCGCGAGCGCCATCATCTCGCTCAAGCAGAGCCGGTCCGCGTACACGATCTTCACGACGCAGGCGGTCTTCGCGGCCATCGGCACGGTGGCCCTCGTCGTCGCGTCCCGGATCCGGGTCGGCGGGTGGAAGCGCCTCGCCGTGCCGCTGCTCGTCGCCGGGATCTGCCTCCAGCTGCTCGTCTTCTCCCCGCTCGGGCGACGGCTTCCAGGGCAACCAGAACTGGATCCGCCTCGGGCCGGTGAGCATCCAGCCGTCGGAGACGATCAAGGTCGGCCTGGCCCTGGCCGGCGGGGCCGTGCTCGCCCGCAAGCGCCGCCACCTGCGCTCCCTCGGGCACGTCGTCCTGCCCTACCTCGTGCCGCTGGCCGCGGTGGCCGTCGCCGTCGTCATCATGGGCCACGACCTCGGCACCGTCATGGTCCTCGGGGCGATCGTCGCCGGCGTCCTCTTCGCGGCGGGGGTCCCGGTGCGCTGGTTCGCCATCGCCGGGCGTCCCCTTCATCGGGATGGCCTTCGCCTTCATCGTCACGAGCTCGAACCGGCTCGGGCGCTTCGACGTGTGGCTCGGCCGCGACACCAACCCCGACGGCGCCGCCCGCCAGCCGCTGCACGGCCGGTACGCGCTCGCCGACGGCGGCTGGCTCGGCGTCGGGCTGGGCCAGAGCCGGGAGAAGTGGGGCAGCCTCTCCGAGCCGCACAACGACTTCATCTTCGCGATCATCGGCGAGGAGCTCGGGCTGCCCGGCACGCTCGCCGATCCTCCTGCTCTTCGGCGCCTTCGCCCTCGCGTGCTACCGGCTGGTCAGCCGGTCCGACGACTTCTTCGTCCGGGTCGTCACCGCCGGGATCATGACGTGGGTCGTCGTCCAGGCGCTCATCAACATCGGGGCGGTCATCGGGCTGCTGCCGGTCATCGGGGTGCCGCTGCCCCTCGTGTCCTCCGGCGGGTCCTCGCTCATCACGACGATGGGGGCGCTCGGCATCCTCATGTCCTTCGCCCGCCACGAGCCCGGGTGCCGCGAGGCGCTCTCGGCCCGTCCGTCCTCGCTCCGGCGCTCGCTCGCGGTGGTCTCCGGCGCGGTCCGCGCCCGCCGGGGCGCCTCGTGAGCGGTGGCCCCGGGTCGGTGCTCCTCGCCGGTGGGGGCACCGCCGGGCACGTCTCGCCGCTGCTCGCCCTCGCCGACTGCCTGCGCCGCCGCGACCCCGACGTGCGGGTGAGCGCCCTCGGCACGGCCGAGGGGCTGGAGGCCCGGCTGGTGCCCGAGCGCGGCTACCCGCTGCTCGAGGTGCCCCGTGTGCCCTTCCCGCGGCGGCCGAACGCCGGCCGCCCTCCGGCTGCCCGCCGACCTGCGCCGGGCGGTGGCCGCGGCCGACGCCGCCATCACCTCGACCGGCGCGGACGTCGTCGTCGGCTTCGGGGGCTTCGTCTCGTCGCCGGCCTACCTCGCGGCCCGGCGCCGCGGCGTGCCCGTCGTGGTCCACGAGCAGAACGCCCGCCCGGGCCTGGCCAACCGGCTCGGTGCGCGCTTCGCGGCCGAGGTGGCGGTGACCTTCCCCGGCACGCCGCTGCCCCGGGCCGTCGTCACCGGGATGCCGCTGCGCCGCGAGGTCGCCACCCTCGACCGCGCCGCCCTGCGCGCCGAGGCCCGGGCGCACTTCGGGCTCACCGACGCCCCGACCCTGCTCGTCACCGGCGGGTCCCTCGGCGCCGCCCGGCTCAACGCCGCGTTCGCCGCGGCCGCCGGCGAGCTGTCGCGCCGCGGCGTGCAGGTGCTCCACCTCACCGGCGCCGGCAAGGAGCACGACCCGGGGCCGCTCCCCGGCGCGCCGTTCGTCGTCCTGCCGTACTGCGACCGGATGGACCTCGCCTACGCCGCGGCCGACCTCGTCGTCGCCCGGGCCGGCGCGAACACCGTCTGCGAGCTGAGCGCCGTCGGGCTGCCGGCGGTGTACGTGCCGCTGCCCGTCGGCAACGGCGAGCAGCGGCTCAACGCCGTCGCACGTCGTCGACGCCGGCGGCGGCCTGCTCGTCGACGACGCCGCGGTCGACGCCGCGTGGGTCGCCGACACCGTCGTGCCCGCTGGCCCTGGACCCCGCGCCGGCTCGGCGACGATGGCGGCCGCCGCGGCGTCGGTGGGGGAGCGCGACGGCGACGAGCTGCTCGCCGACCTCGTCACCCGTGCGTCGAGGGGGCGCTGACCCGTGGTCACGAACCCCCGCTTCGACCTCGCCGCGCCCGTCCCGCCGTGGGACCGCCTCGGCGCCGTCCACCTCGTCGCCATCGGCGGGGCGGGGATGTCCGCCGTCGCCCGGCTGCTGCTCGCCCGCGGGGTGGCGGTCAGCGGCTCCGACGCGGCCGACGGGCCCGTGCTCGAGGCGCTGCGCGCCGCCGGCGCCACGGGTGTGGGTGGGCCACGACGCCGCCCACCTCGACGGCGTCGACACCGTCGTCGTCTCCTCCGCCGTCCGCGACGACAACCCCGAGCTCGTCGCCGCGCGGGCGGCCGGCCTCCCGGTGCTGCACCGCTCCCAGGCCCTGGCCGCCCTGCTCGCCGGGGCCCGGGGCGTGGCCGTCGCCGGCGCCAACGGCAAGACGACGACGACGGCGATGCTCGTCGTGGCCCTCGTCGAGGCCGGCGCCGACCCGTCGTTCGCCTGCGGCGCCGAGGTCTCGCAGCTCGGCACGAACGCCGCCCTCGGCGGCGGCGACGCGTTCGTCGTCGAGGCCGACGAGAGCGACGGGAGCTTCGTCGTCTACCGGCCCGAGGTCGGGGTCGTCACGACGGTGCAGCCCGACCACCTCGACTTCTACGGCACCACCGAGGCCGTCGTCGAGGCCTACACCGAGTTCGCCGCGACGGTCGGCGGCCTCCTCGTCGCCGGCGCCGACGACCCCGGGGCGGCCGCCCTCGCCACGGCCGAGCGGGCGCGGGGGCGGCCGGTGGTCACCTTCGGGGCCGACGCCTCCGCCGACCTCCGGCTGCTCGGCACGACGGCCGACGGGCTCGGCACCCGCACGGCCGTCGAGCACCGAGGGAGCCGGCACGAGCTCGTCCTCGCCGTGCCGGGGGCGCACAACGTCGCCGACGCCGCGGCCGCGTTCCTCGCCGCCGTCGACGGCCTCGGCGCCGACCCCGTCGCGGTGCTGCGCGGCCTCGCGGGCTTCACCGGGGCCCGGCGCCGCTTCGAGGTGCGCGGGGAGGTCGGCGGGCGTCACCGTCGTCGACGACTACGCCCACAACCCGGCGAAGGTCGCCGCCGTCGTCTCGACCGCGGCCGGCGTCGTCGAGCGGGCCGGCCGGGGCCGGGTGCTCGTCGTCTTCCAGCCCCACCTCTACAGCCGCACCCGCGACTTCGCCCGGGAGTTCGCCGAGGCCCTCGCGCCCGCCGACCACGTCGTGCTCCTCGACGTGTACGGCGCCCGCGAGGCGCCGCTGCCGGGCGTCACCTCGGCGCTCGTCGGCGACCCGCTCGTCGAGCTGCCCGGCCGGCGCCGGGTCGACGTCGGCACCACGCGCGAGGCCGCCGTCGCCCTGCTCGCCGCGGCGGCCGAGCCGGGCGACCTCGTGCTCACCGTCGGGGCCGGCGACGTCACCGCGCTCGGCGCACCGATCCTCGCCGCCCTCGCCGCCCGGGAGGAGCAGCACCGATGAGCCACACCGCGACCCGCGGCACCCCGCGCCCACGGCCTCGAGTCGTCGGCGTCCCGCTTCCGCGACCGCGCCATCGCCCGCCGCCGGCGGCCGTGGCGGCGCGTCCTCTCGGCGCTGCTCGTCGGCGGGCCTCCTCGCGGGCGCCGCGTGGGTCGTCGGCTGGACCGGCACCCTCGGGGTGCACGACGTCGAGGTCGTCGGGGTGTCCGGCGCCGAGGCGCGCACCGTCGAGGCGCTCGTCGACGTCCCCGCCGGCACCCCGCTCGTGCGGGTCGACACGGCGGCGGTCGAGGCCGCGGTGCGCGTCCGAGGTCACCGTCGCCGAGGTCTCGGTGCGGCGCTCCTGGCCGCGCACGCTCGTCGTCGACGTCGTGCCCCGCGTGCCGGCGATCGTCGTGAAGAACCCTCGAGGTCGACTGCAGGTCGTGGACGCGACCGGGGTCACCTTCGGCGAGGTCGCCGCCGCGCCCCGCGGGGTGCCCGTCGTCACGGCCACGGGGTCGCGCTCGATGACGCCGGAGGCCCTCCAGGCGGCGCTGGCCCTGCTGCGCGACCTCCCCGAGGACCTCTCGGCCCGGGTCTCCGCGGTCACCGTGAGCAGCGCCGACCTCGTGACCTTCACGATGCGCGGGCGCACGGTCGTCTGGGGCGGTGAGGACCAGCACGAGCTGAAGATCCGCGTGCTGCGGGCCCTGCTGACGACCAAGGCGAGGTCATCGACGTCAGCGCGCCGGACACGCCCGTGACCCGCTGACCCGCTCCGTGTGGCTCGGTGTGACCAGTGGGGCGGCTGTGACCGCCCCCGGCGGGCGTGGCAGGATTCCGACCACGGGATGTCGCGACACGCCCCGCCGTAGGTGGGCGAGACCCCCGAGGGCGACGTAGCGTCGTCCCATCGCACCGTGACCGAACCGTTACTCTCGACTAGAGGTTGAGGGTTGCGCCGGCCGCATCGACCACCCTGACCGAAGTGGAAGGCCAAGCCCGTGGCAGCACCCCAGAACTACCTCGCCGTCATCAAGGTCGTCGGCATCGGCGGAGGCGGTGTCAACGCCATCAACCGGATGATCGAGGTCGGCCTCAAGGGCGTCGAGTTCATCGCGGTCAACACCGACGCCCAGGCCCTCCTGATGAGCGACGCCGACGTCAAGCTCGACGTCGGCCGCGAGCTGACCCGCGGGCCTCGGGGCCGGTGCGGACCCCGAGGTCGGCAAGAAGGCCGCCGAGGACCACGCCGAGGAGATCGAGGAGGTCCTCAAGGGGGCCGACATGGTCTTCGTCACCGCCGGCGAGGGCGGCGGCACCGGCACCGGGGGAGCGCCCGTCGTGGCGCGCATCGCCAAGGGCCTCGGCGCGCTGACCATCGGCGTCGTCACCCGGCCGTTCACCTTCGAGGGTCGCCGGCGGGCCAACCAGGCCGAGACCGGCATCGCCGGGCTGCGCGAGGAGGTCGACACCCTCATCGTCATCCCGAACGACCGGCTGCTCTCGATCAGCGACCGCGGCGTCTCGATGCTCGACGCGTTCCGCAGCGCCGACCAGGTGCTGCTCTCCGGTGTCCAGGGCATCACCGACCTCATCACCACCCCGGGCCTGATCAACCTCGACTTCGCCGACGTCAAGTCGGTGATGTCCGGGGCCGGGTCGGCGCTCATGGGCATCGGCTCGGCCCGCGGCGAGGACCGCGCGGTCCAGGCCGCCGAGCTCGCGATCTCCAGCCCGCTGCTCGAGGCGAGCATCGACGGCGCGCACGGCGTGCTGCTCTCCATCCAGGGCGGCAGCGACCTCGGGCTCTTCGAGATCAACGAGGCGGCGCGCCTCGTCCAGGAGGCCGCCCACCCGGAGGCCAACATCATCTTCGGCGCCGTCATCGACGACGCCCTCGGCGACGAGGTGCGGGTCACCGTCATCGCCGCCGGGCTTCGACGGCGGGGCGCCGCAGCACCGGGCCGACAGCCGGGCCCTCGGCACCATCTCGGGCCGCCCGGTCCCGCCGGCGGCGCCGCCGCCGCCGCGCCGGCCGTCCCCTCGACCCCGGCCGCCCCGCCGAGCCCCGGCACCGCTCCCGCGGGCGTCCCGGACGCGCCCGCGCCCGCGGCGCACGTCCCCTCGCACGCCGCGCCCCGCGCCGAGCAGCCCGGGTCCGGCGACGACGAGTCGCCGGTGCGCACCGAGCACGAGTCGAGCCCGCGCCGAGCCGGCCCGCCAGCAGCCGCCGCGCACGGTGACCTTCGACGAGAGCGACGACCTCGACGTGCCCGACTTCCTCAAGTAGGGGCGCCGCCGTCACGCACGACGCACCGCCGGGGGCGGGCCGGGACACCGGCCCGCCCCCGGTCGCGTCTACCGTGGGCCGGGTGTTCACGTGGGAGCAGGACGACGGCGTCGCGCGCACCGGCTTCACCGGCCGGCCCGGCGGGGTGAGCGGCGGGGTGTGGTCGGGGCTCAACCTCGGGCTGCACGTCGACGACGACGAGGCCGACGTCCGCGAGAACCGGCGCCGCCTCGAGGCCGCCCTCGGCCGCCCCGTCGTCTACATGGACCAGTGCCACGGCGCCGACGTCGCCGTCGTCGACGCCGTGCCGGAGGTGGCCCCCCGCTGCGACGCGCTCGTCACGACCTCCACCGACCTCGCCCTCGCCGTGCTCGTCGCCGACTGCGTGCCCGTGCTGCTGACGAGCCCCGACGGCGTCGTGGCCGCGGTGCACGCCGGCCGGCCGGGGCTGCTCGCCGGGGTCGTCCCGAACGCGGTGGAGGCCGTGCGCGGCCTCGGGGCCGGCGGACTCCGGCGCGGTCGTCGGGCCGTCGGTGTGCGGGCGGTGCTACGAGGTGCCGGCGGCCATGCGCGACGCCGCGGCCGCGGTCCGGCCCGAGAGCGTGACCGTGTCGTGGACCGGCACCCCGGCCGTCGACGTCGCCGCCGGGGTGGTGGCCCAGCTCGCCGCCCTCGACGTCCCGGTCACCTGGGTGCCGGGCTGCACCCGGGAGCGGGACGACCTCTACTCCTACCGCCGCTCGGGCACCACCGGCCGCTTCGCCGGCGTCGTCGCGAGGGCGTCGTGACCGACCGCCGCGACGAGCTCGCCGCCGGCCTCGCCGCGGTCCGCCGCCGCGTCGACGAGGCCCTCGCCGCGGCCGGGCGCGACGACGCCGTCACCCTCGTCGCCGTCACGAAGCGCTTCCCGGCGAGCGACGTCGACCTCCTCGCCGGGCCTCGGCGTCACCGACGTCGGCGAGAACCGCGACCAGGAGGCGGCGCCCAAGGTCGGCCGAGCTCGCCGACCGCGACGCGCTGACGGTCCACTTCGTCGGGCAGCTGCAGACCAACAAGGCGGCATCGGTGGCCCGCTACGCCGACGTCGTCCACTCGCTCGACCGGCCGAAGCTGGCCCGGGCCCTCGACCGCGGCGCCGAGCGGGCCGACCGGGTCCTCGACGTGCTCCTCCAGGTCGGGCTCGACACCTCCGGCGAGCGCGGGGGCGCCGCGCCGGACGACCTCGGCGAGCTGGCCGACGTCGTCGCCGGCTGCGAGCACCTGCGGCTGCGGGGCCTCATGGGCGTGGCCCCCCTCGGGGCCCCGCCGCGGCCGGCCTTCGCCCGGCTCCGCGAGCTCGGCGCCACCGTGCGCGACGGGCCACCCCGGGGCCACCTGGCTCTCGGCGGGGATGAGCGCCGACCTCGAGGACGCGATCGCCGAGGGCGCGACACACCTGCGTGTCGGATCGGCAATCCTCGGAACTCGGCCGTCACACCGGTAACTTCAGTCACGACGCACGGCTCTGACCGGAGGGGCCGACGACCGAGGAGCACGTGATGGCTGGCGCGCTGCGCAAGACGATGGTCTACCTGGGCCTCGCCGAGGACCAGGGCCACTACGACGACGAGTACTACGAGGGCTACGACGAGCCCGAGGTCGACGAGCGCACCGAGCACCGGGGGGCCGAGGTCACCCCGCTGCCGACCCGCCGCCCGGTCGCCGAGGTCGTCCGCCACCACGACGGCGGCCAGCGTCTCGCGGATCACGACGATCCACCCGCGGACCTACAACGAGGCCAAGACGATCGGCGAGAACTTCCGCGACGGCGTCCCGGTCATCATGAACCTCACCGACATGAGCGACGCCGACGCCAAGCGGCTCGTCGACTTCGCCGCCGGCCTCGTCTTCGGCCTGCACGGGTCGATCGAGCGCGTCACCTCCAAGGTGTTCCTCCTCTCGCCCGAGGCGGTCGAGGTGCACGCCGAGGACGGTCCGATCTCGGCCAGCGGCCGCGCGGTCTTCAACCAGAGCTGAGCCGGACCCCGACGGCGGGATCCCCAGGTCGATCCGGCACACTCGTGCCCATGGGTGCCGCCTTCGCCGTTCTCGCCTTCGTGGTCTTCCTGTACCTCGTCGTGCTCGTCGGCCGGGTGGTCTTCGACTGGATCCGGATCCTGGCCCGCGAGTGGCGTCCCCGCGGACCGGTGCTCCTCGTCGCCGAGCCGGTCTACACGCTCACCGAGCCGCCGCTGCGGGCGCTGCGCAAGGTCATCCCCCCGCTGCGCGTCGGTGCGGTGACGGTCGACCTGTCCTTCATGGTCCTCTTCGTCGTCGTCTTCATCCTCTACTCGGTGTTCTCGGCCCTCGCGCGCTGAGCGCGCGCCGCCGGCACCGCGCAGTCACTTCCGGTCACATCTGTCACGTGCGCACCGCCATCGTCTACGCTGTGTCGCGGACCCCGGATTCCGCTCCCCTGCGTACCCGCGGCCCGGTCCCGTGACCCGTACCGGCCACCAGGAGTTGCACATGGCTCTCACGCCCGAGGACGTCCTCAACAAGACGTTCACCCAGACCCAGTTCCGTCGGGGCTACGACGAGCGCGAGGTCGACGACTTCCTCGACGACATCGTCGCCGAGATGCGCCGGATCTCCAAGGAGTCCGACGACCTGCGCGGTGAGCTCTCGAGCTGCCGCGAGGGCAAGGGCATGGCGCCCGCCGCCACCGCGTTCGGCCGCTCCGACGCCGACACCTCCCGCGACCTCGACGAGCTGCGCTCCAAGAACGCCACGCTCGCGGCGCGGGTCTCCGAGCTCGAGGGGGCCCGCGGCGAGCTCGTCGCCAAGCTCGGCGAGTACGAGAACCGCAGCGGCGACGGCGAGGCCCGGGCCGCCGAGCTCCAGGGCACCCTCGCCCAGCTGCAGCACCGCACCAGCGAGCTCGAGCAGCTGCTCGCCCAGCGCGACACCGAGATCGAGGCGCTGCGCGGCGCCAGCGGTGACGTCGACGCCCGCGTGGCCGACGCCGAGCGTCGGGCCGGCGAGTTCGAGAACCACGCCACCCAGGTCGAGCGGCACGCCGCCACCCTCGAGGAGCGCGTCCGCGAGCTCGAGGGCCAGCTGGCCTCGACCTCCGCCGAGCGCGACGACCACGCGGCCTCGCTCGCGGCCGCCCAGGAGCAGCAGGGCGCCGCCGTCGACGAGCAGGTCTCGATCCTCCAGACCCGGCTCGAGGAGGCCCGACGCGACGCCGACGAGCGCCTCGCCGCCGCCGAGGAGCGGGTGCGCGCCGCGGAGCAGCGCGCCGAGGCCGCCGAGCAGCAGGCCCAGGCGGCCGCAGCAGCACGCCGCCGAGGCCGGCGGCGACGCGAACGTCGGGGCCGCGGCCCTCGCCGGTGCCGGCGGTGGCGCGAGCGCGGCCGGGGTCATCGCCCTCGCCCAGCGCCTCCACGACGAGCACGTGGCGGCCGGTGAGTCCAAGCGCGACGAGCTGGTCTCCGAGGGGCAGCGCAAGCACGACGAGCTCCTCGGCACCGCCCAGCGCAAGCACGACGAGCTCGTCTCGTCGGCGCAGGCCCGCCACGACGAGCTGGTCACGACCGGGCAGGCCCAGCACGACGAGCTCGTCTCGACGGCCACGGCCCAGCGGGACGAGATGATCAGCACCGCGACCACCCAGCGTGACGACATGCTCACCGAGGCGCGCGAGCGCTCGACGGGCATGGTCACCGAGGCCCAGCAGAAGAAGGCCTCGATCCTCGAGGAGCTGGGACGCGAGCGGACGCTGCTCGAGCGCAAGATCGAGTCGCTGCGCGGGTTCGAGCGGGACTACCGGGCCCGCCTGCACGACTACATCCAGGCGCAGCTCGCCGACCTGAAGAACGTGGCCGGCGACGAGCCCGACGTCGAGTCCGAGCCGGCGGCGCAGCCGCAGCACGAGACCCAGTCCTGACCACGGTCGACCGAGGAGCCCGGGCACCGTCCCGGGCTCCTCGCGTCGCTGTCAGGGAAAGCACAGGTCATCCCCGCGTTTCGCGCGTTGAGCAGGCCCGTGCCACCCCGTATCCTCAGCGCACCGGGCGGGCCGGCAGGGCCCACCCAGACCCCGGAAGGGTTGCTCCCATGGTGGTGAAGCGGGCGTTGTCCGCCGCGAAGAAGACCACGGCGCAGGCGGCGTCGTCGGCCCGCAAGGCGGTCGCACGCGGTACCGGGTCCTCCGGAGGTGGGTCGGCAGCGGCGAAGAAGGCCGCGCCGGCCACGAAGGCCGCGCCGGCGAAGAAGGCTGCGCCGGCGAAGAAGTCCGCCCCGGCGAAGAAGGCTGCGCCGGCCGAAGAAGTCCGCGCCCGCCAAGAAGGCCGCGCCCGGCGAAGAAGGCTGCGCCGGCGAAGAAGGCCGCGCCGGCGAAGAAGGCTGCGCCGGCGAAGAAGGCCGCGCCGGCGAAGAAGGCCGCGCCGGCGAAGAAGGCCGCGCCGGCGAAGAAGGCGGCGCCGGCGAAGAAGGCCGCACCCGCCGGCGAAGAAGTCCGCACCGGCGAAGAAGTCCGCGCCCGCGAAGAAGGCTGCACCGGCGAAGAAGGCTGCACCGGCGAAGAAGTCCGCGCCGGCGAAGAAGGCCGCGCCGGCGAAGAAGGCCGCGCCGGCGAAGAAGGCCGCGCCGGCCGAAGAAGGCCGCGCCGGCGAAGAAGTCCGCGCCCGCGAAGAAGGCGGCAGCCACGACGAAGGCCGCCCCGGCGAAGAAGGCCGCCCGCGCCGCCGGAGCGCCCCGGCGTCGGCGCTCCCGGTCCGCGAGGACGAGTCGCCGTGGACCGCCGCCGAGCTCCGTGAGGTGCGCGGCGAGCTCGAGCGCGACGTCGCCCAGCTGCGCGAGGAGCTCGAGCACGCCGAGTCCGACCTCGTCGACCTCATGCGCGACTCCGGCGACGGTGCCGGCGACGACCAGGCCGACGCCGGCGCCAAGACCTACGAGCGCGAGCAGGAGATCTCGCTGGCCAACAACGCCCGCGAGATGCTCGAGCAGACCGAGCACGCGCTCGAGCGGCTCGCCGACGGCACCTACGGCACGTGCGAGTCGTGCGGCAACCCCATCGGCAAGATGCGGCTCCAGGCGGCACCTCGTGCGACCCTGTGCATGCCATGCAAGACGAAGCAGGAGCGCCGCTGACCGCGGCCGAGCCCACCCCGCCCGACCCGGGCCCCGTCACGCCCGAGCGCCGGCGGCGGCTGCGGGTCCGTCTCGTCGTCGTCGCGGCGGTGGTCCTCGTCCTCGACCAGGCGACCAAGGCGTGGGCCCTCGCCGCGCTCACGCCGGGCCACCCGGTCGACGTGCATCGGCACGGCGATCCGGCTCACCCTCATCCGCAACCCCGGCGCGGCGTTCTCCCTCGGTGACGGCTCGACCTGGGTGCTCACCCTCGTGGCGCTGGTCATCCTCGGCTGGGTCGTCGTCGGCGCCCGCAAGGTCGGGAACGCGCCGTGGGCCCTCACCCTCGGGCTGCTGCTCGGCGGGGCCATCGGCAACCTCGTCGACCGCCTCGTGCGCGAGCCGGGGCCGGGCCGCGGGCACGTCGTCGACTTCATCGACTACTTCGGCTTCTTCGTCGGCAACGTCGCCGACATCGCCATCGTCGCCGCGGCCGGGGTCATCATGGTCCTCACCTACCGCGGCACCACGCTGAGCGGCACCGTGCACCGCCCGGGCCACGCCGATGCCTGACCAGCGCACGGTCCTCGTGCCGGACGGGCTCGAGGGCGAGCGGGTCGACGCCGCGCATCGCCCGCCTGTTCGGCCTCTCCCGCACGCGCGCCGCCGACCTCGCCGCCGCCGGCGACGTCAGCGTCAACGCGAGCAGCGTCGGCAAGAGCCACCGGGTCAGCGCCGGCGACCTCCTCGAGGTCGCCATCCCCAGCGGCCCGACGAGCCCGTCCCTCGAGGTCGTCGCCGAGCCCGTGCCCGGGATGCGCGTGGTCCACGACGACGACGACATCGTCGTCGTCGACAAGCCGGTCGGGGTCGCCGCGCACCCGAGCGTGGGCTGGACCGGCCCGAACGTGCTCGCCGGCCTCAAGGCCGCCGGCTACCGCATCTCGACGAGCGGCGCGAGCGAGCGGCAGGGCATCGTCTCGCGGCTCGACGTCGGCACCTCCGGGCTCATGGTCGTCTGCAAGAGCGAGCGCGGCTACAGCGTCCTCAAGCGGGCCTTCAAGGAGCGCCGGGTCGACAAGACCTACCACGCCCTCGTCCAGGGCCTGCCCGACCCGCTCGTCGGCACCATCGACGCCCCCATCGGGCGCCACCCCGGCCACGACTACAAGTTCGCGGTCATGGACTCCGGCAAGCCCGCCGTGACCCACTACGAGCTGCTCGAGGCGTTCCGCCACGCCAGCCTGCTCGAGGTGCACCTCGAGACCGGCCGCACCCACCAGATCCGGGTGCACATGGCCGCGGTGCGCCACCCCTGCGTCGGTGACCCGACCTACGGCGCCGACCCCACGCTCGCGGCCCGGCTCGGCCTGGAGCGGCAGTGGCTGCACGCCGTCGGGCTCGGCTTCGAGCACCCCGGCTCGGGGGAGTGGGTGACCTTCGAGAGCGGGTACCCGGCCGACCTCCAGGGCGCCCTCGACCGCCTCTGAGCGACGACGCCGCGACACGGGCGCCGACACGCCGAGGGTGTCCCCGGGCCGACCTAGGATGGTCGGCGATGTCGACCCCGCCCGCCCCGACCCCCGCCCCCGCGTCACCCCCGACCGGGTCGGACCAGTTCGTCCACCTCCACGTGCACACCGAGTACTCGATGCTCGACGGCGCGGCCCGGATCGGCGACCTGTTCCAGCGCGCCGCCGAGCTCGGCATGCCGGCCCTGGCCACCACCGACCACGGCTACGTCTTCGGGGCCTACGAGTTCTGGAAGAAGGCCCAGGGCACCGGCGTCAAGCCGATCATCGGGGTCGAGGCCTACGTCACCCCCGGCACCCACCGCACCGACAAGACCCGGGTCAAGTGGGGCGACGAGCGCACCTCGCCCGGCGACGACGTGTCCGGCTCGGGCGCCTACACGCACATGACGCTGCTGGCCCGCGACAACACCGGCCTGCACAACCTCTTCCGCCTCGACAGCCAGGCCTCCCTCGACCAGGTGTACGCCAAGTGGCCGCGGATCGACCGCGAGCTCCTCTCGCAGTACGGCGAGGGGCTCATCGCCACCACCGGGTGCCCGTCCGGCGAGATCCAGACCCGGATCCGGCTCGGCCAGTACGACCTCGCCAAGCAGGCCGCCTCCGACTACCGCGACATCTTCGGCCGCGAGAACTACTACCTCGAGCTCATGGAGCACGGGCTCGACATCGAGCGCCGGGTGCGCGACGACCTGCTGCGCCTGGCCCGCGACCTCGACCTGCCCCTCGTCGCGACCAACGACCTGCACTACACCCACCCCGAGGACGCCAAGGCCCACGGCGCCCTCCTGTGCGTCCAGTCCGGGTCGACGATGATGGACCCGAACCGGTTCAAGTTCGACTCCGACGGCTACTACCTCAAGTCCGCCGCCGAGATGCGCCACCTGTGGCGCGAGCTGCCGGAGGCCTGCGACAACACGCTGCGGATCGCCGAGATGTGCGACATCTCGTTCACCGAGGGCGAGGGCCGGTTCATGCCGCGCTTCCCGTGCCCGCCCGGCGAGAACGAGGAGTCCTGGTTCGTCAAGGAGGTCCAGCGGGGCCTGCGCGAGCGCTTCCCCGAGGGCGTCCCCGACTACGCGCGGCGGCAGGCCGACTACGAGACCGAGGTGATCGTCTCCAAGGGCTACCCCGGGTACTTCCTCGTCGTCGCCGACTTCATCACCTGGGCCAAGGAGAACGGCATCCGGGTCGGCCCGGGCCGCGGGTCGGGTGCGGGGTCGATGTGCGCGTACGCGATGAAGATCACCGACCTCGACCCCGTGCCGCACGGCCTGATCTTCGAGCGGTTCCTCAACCCCGAGCGCGCCTCGATGCCCGACTTCGACGTCGACTTCGACGAGCGCCGGCGGGGCGAGGTCATCCGCTACGTCACCGAGAAGTACGGCTGCGGAGCGGGTCGCCCAGATCGTCACCTACGGCACGATCAAGGCCAAGCAGGCGGTCAAGGACTCCGCCCGGGTCATGGGCCACCCCTTCGCGGTCGGCGAGCAGCTCACCAAGGCGATGCCGCCGGACGTCATGGGCAAGGGCGTGCCGCTCTCGGGCATCTACGACCCCGAGCACCCCCGCTACGGCGAGGGCCGCGAGTTCCGCGACCTCGTCGCCCAGGAGCAGCACCTCCAGGAGGTCGTCGAGACGGCCAAGGGCCTCGAGGGCCTCAAGCGGCAGTGGGGCGTGCACGCCGCCGGCGTCATCATGAGCAGCGAGCCGCTCATCGACGTCATCCCGATCATGCGGCGGCTCCAGGACGGCCAGGTCATCACCCAGTTCGACTACCCGAGCTGCGAGTCGCTCGGCCTGGTCAAGATGGACTTCCTCGGCCTGCGCAACCTCACCATCCTCGACGACGCCATCGCCAACGTGCAGGCCAACCGCGGCGAGGACATCGACCTCGACGCCCTGTCGAAGGACATGACCGACCCGGCCACCTACGAGCTGCTCGGCCGCGGCGACACCCTCGGGGTCTTCCAGCTCGACGGCGGCGGCATGCGCACGCTGCTCAAGCTCATGCAGCCGGACAACTTCGAGGACATCTCCGCGGCCCTCGCGCTCTACCGCCCGGGACCGATGGGCGTCAACGCGCACACGAACTTCGCGCTGCGCAAGAACGGCAAGCAGGAGCTCATCCCGCTCGACCCGCAGCTCAAGGGCAAGCTCCAGCCGGAGATGGTCGAGGCCCTCGAGCCCATCCTCGGCACCACCTACGGCCTGGTGATCTACCAGGAGCAGGTCATGGAGATCGCCCAGAAGCTCGCCGGGTACACCCTCGGCAACGCCGACCTCCTCCGCCGCGCGATGGGCAAGAAGAAGAAGGAGGTCCTCGACAAGGAGTACGTGCCGTTCTCGGACGGGATGAAGGCCAAGGGCTTCACCGAGGCCTCGGTCGCCGCCCTCTGGGGCGTGCTCGTGCCGTTCTCCGACTACGCCTTCAACAAGGCGCACACCGCCGCCTACGGCCTCGTCTCGTACTGGACGGCCTACCTCAAGGCCAACTACCCCGCCGAGTACATGGCGGCCCTGCTCACCAGCGTCGGCGACGACAAGGACAAGTCGGCCCTCTACCTCGGCGAGTGCCGGCGGATGGGCATCAAGGTCCTCCCGCCGGACGTCAACGACTCGGTCGGCCAGTTCGCCGCGGTCGGCACCGACATCCGCTTCGGCCTGCACGCCATCCGCAACGTCGGCCACAACGTCGTCGAGGCGATCATCGCCGCCCGCGAGGCCAAGGGCGCGTTCACCTCGTTCCGCGACTTCATGTCGAAGGTGCCGGCCGTCGTCTGCAACAAGCGCACCATCGAGTCGCTCATCAAGGGCGGGGCGTTCGACGGGCTCGCGGAGACCCGGATGGGCCTGGTCCGCATCCACGAGGAGTACGTCGACGCCTTCGTCGCGGTCAAGCGGCAGGAGGCGATCGGGCAGGACAGCCTCTTCGGGGCCTTCGGCGACGACGCCGGCTCCGGCGCGGCCGACGACATGATGGGGCTGGCGCCGGTCCCGGGCGTCGAGTGGGACAAGGCGACCCTGCTCTCCTTCGAGCGCGAGATGCTCGGCCTCTACGTCTCCGACCACCCGCTCTTCGGGGTCGAGCACGTCCTCAGCGCCCACGCCGACACCCAGATCGCGACGCTCACCGCCGACGAGGGGGCCAAGCCCGAGGGGGCGATGGTCACCGTCGCCGGCCTCATCACGGGCCTGCAGGTCAAGCGGACCAAGAAGGGCGACCTCTGGGCCATCGCCACGGTCGAGGACCTCGCCGGCTCCATCGAGTGCCTGTTCTTCCCGAGCACGTACATGACGGTCTCGGGGATGCTCCAGCAGGACCTCATCGCCGTCGTGCGGGGCAAGCTCAACCGGCGCGACGACACGGTGTCGATCTACGCCCAGGAGCTCACCCTCCCCGACGTCTCGGAGGGCCCGCGCGGCCCCGTCGTCGTGACGATGGACACGGCCCGGGCGACGACGCAGCGCATCGAGGAGCTCAAGGGCGTCCTCACCAACCACCCGGGGACCACCGAGGTGCACCTGCGGCTGCTCAAGGCCGGGCGCTCGGTGGAGATCCGGCTCGACCCCGCCTACCGGGTCGCGGCCGACGAGGCGCTCTTCGGTGACCTCAAGGTGCTCCTCGGCCCCCGCTGCCTCTCCTGACCCACGGGGTCCGGCGACCCTGCGGTGAACGGGCGTCGACGGCGTGGATCCACCACGTCCCCCGGGTGCCGACCGTCGGACTTTCTCCTAGGGTCGACCGCACGTGCGCGGCCCGGACAGGGGGCGGCGCGAGGAAGAACCCAGGAGAACCTCCACGATGAGATCGACTCGACGACGCGTCCTCGGCGCGGGTCTCGCGGCCGCCACCCTCGCGGCCCTCACCGCCGGGACGCCCGCGATCGCCGGCGGGCACGACGACCACGGGCACGGCCGCGGTCACGAGCACGAGCCACGGCCACGGCCACGGCTCCAGCCAGAGCATCCAGCTGCTCTCGTTCAACGACTACCACGGCCACCTCGAGGCCACCGACGGGCCGCTGTCCGCGACCCTCGACCCGTCGCAGACGGCGGTCGGCGGCGCGGAGCACCTCGCCACGGCGCTCGCCGCCCTGCGCAGGGAGGCACCGAAGCACCGCTCGCTCACCGTCGCCGCCGGCGACCTCATCGGCGGCTCCCCGTTCCTCTCCGGGCTCTTCCACGACGAGCCGTCGGTCGAGTCGCTCAACGCGATGAAGCTCGACGTGAGCAGCGTCGGCAACCACGAGTTCGACGAGGGCACCGACGAGCTCCTCCGGATGCAGAAGGGCGGGTGCCACCCGGTCGACGGCTGCTACTTCCCGAAGCGCCCGTACCGCGGCGCCGACTTCCAGTGGCTCGCGGCCAACGTCGTCAAGAAGTCCAACGGCCGCACCCTCCTGCCGGCCACCTCGGTCGAGAAGGTCGACGGCACGAAGGTCGGCTTCATCGGGATGACCCTCGAGGGCACCCCGACCCTCGTCGACCCGGCCGGGGTCGCGAGCGTCGACTTCAAGGACGAGGTCGAGACGGCCAACCGGCAGGCCGCGCTGCTGCGCCGGCAGGGCGTGAAGTCGATCGTCGTCCTGCTCCACGAGGGCGGCTACCAGTCGGGCACCTACGACGGCTGCGTCGGCATCTCCGACCCGATCAAGACGATCGCCGAGACGGATGAGCCCGGAGATCGACATGCTCATCACGGGCCACACCCACCAGCCGTACATCTGCGACATCCCCGACCCGGCGGGCCACCCCCGGCTCGTGACGAGCGCCGCCTCGTACGGCCAGGTCGTCACCGACACCACGCTGGTCATCGACCGCCGCACCGGCGACGTCGACCGCGCCCGCACCACGGCCCGCAACGTCCTCGTGGCGCGCGACACCTACCCGGCGGACCGGAAGCAGACCTCGATCATCGCCAAGTGGAACTCGCTGGCCGGTGACCTCGGGCAGCGCGTCGTCGGGTCCAACACCGAGGACATCACCGGCGACTCGAGCACCTGCCGGTGCGCCGAGACGCCGATGGGCGACCTCCTGGCCGACGCCATCCTCTGGGGCACGCAGGCCCCGGAGAACGGAGGAGCCCAGCTCTCCTTCATGAACATCGGCGGGGTCCGGTCCAGCCTGCTCCTCGCCCCGAAGTACACCGAGGCCGCCGGACAGATCACGTACAAGGAGGCCTACGACGTCGCGCCGTTCGGCAACCTGCTCGTCTCGATGGACCTCACCGGCCAGCAGGTCAAGGACATCCTCGAGCAGCAGTACATCGCCGGTCGCCCCGGCGGTCGCGACGCGCTGGCCCTCGGGGTCTCCGACGGCTTCGCCTACACGTGGGACGACAGCCGGGCCCAGGGCGACAAGGTCATCGCCTCCTCGATGACCCTCGACGGCGTGCCGATGAGCCTCACCGCCACCTACCGGGTGTCGACGCTCAACTTCCTCGGCAACGGCGGCGACTCGTTCACCGGCTTCACCGCCGGCACGAACGTCCTCGGCGGCGCGGAGGACCTGGCGAACCTCGTCGCGTACTTCGAGGCCAACCCCGGCCTGACCGCTCCGGCCGACCGGGTCGCCGGTCTCTGACCGACCCACCCCGACGAGGGCCGCACCCCACCCGGGGTGCGGCCCTCGCCGCGTCGCCACCCGCGCATAGGGTGGCCGCATGCCGAGCCCCACCCCACCGACCGCCCCACGGCGCGCCGCACGTCCGCGAGCACCACGGGGAGCGCACCGAGGACCCCTGGTTCTGGATGAAGGACCTCGAGGACCCCGAGCTCCTCGCCCACCTCGAGGCCGAGAACGCGTACGCCGAGGCCCGCACCGCCCACCTCGCCGGGCTGCGCCGGACCCTGTTCGAGGAGATCCGCGCGCGGGTCAAGGAGGACGACCTGTCGGTGCCCGTCGCCAGCGGGCCGTGGTGGTACTTCAGCCGCACCGCGGAGGGCAGCCAGTACGCCGTGCACGTGCGCGCGCCCCGGGCCGACGGCGACCCGCGGCCCGACCCCGAGGGCGCCGCGCTCCCGGGCGAGCAGGTGGTGCTCGACGGCAACGTCGAGGCGGGGGAGTCGGAGTTCTTCTCCCTCGGCGCGCTCACGGTGAGCCCCGACCACCGGCTGCTCGCCTTCGCCGTCGACACCGCCGGGGACGAGCGCTTCGACCTCACGGTGCGCGAGGTGGCCTCGGGCGAGGTGCTCGACACCTCGCTCACCGGCATCGGCTACGGCTGCGAGTTCAGCCGCGACGGCTCGTTCGTCTTCTACACCCGGGTCGACGACGCCTGGCGGCCGCACCAGCTGTGGCGGCACCGGGTCGGCGGCGACCCCGCGCGAGGACGTCCTGGTCCACCAGGAGGACGACGAGCGCTTCTGGATGGGGGTGAGCAGCAGCCGCGACGAGCGCTGGCTGCATGCTCGGGCTCGGCTCGAAGACGTCCTCGGAGGTGTGGCTGCTGCGCTCGGACGACCCCGAGGGCGACTGGCGGGTCGTCGCCCCCCGCCGCGACGGGGTCGAGTACGACGTCGAGCCCGCCGACGACCGGCTCCTCGTGGTCCACAACACCGACACCCCCGACGCCGACCTCGCCTGGGCCCCGCTCGAGGCGACGAGCCACGAGCAGTGGGTGCCGCTGCTGGCCTCCGGGGAGGGCGAGCGCTTCGTCGGGGTCGACGCCTTCGACCGGGCGAGCGTCCTGTCGCTGCGCACCGGGGGGCTCACCGCCCTGCGGGTGCTGCCGCGCGACGTGGCGTCGGTCTCCGGGCACGGCACGCCGTGGGACGTCGCCGTCGACCAGCCCGTGCACTCGATCGGCCTGGGCGACAACCCCGAGCCCGACCAGCCCGCGGTGCAGGTCGTCGTCGAGTCGTGGACGACGCCGCGCACCGTCCTCGACGTCGACCTCGCCACCGGCGCCCGCACCGAGCTCCGCCGCCAGCCCGTCCTCGGGGGCTTCGACGCCGCCGACTACGAGGAGTCGAGCGAGTGGGTCGAGGCCGCCGACGGTGCCCGGGTGCCGGTCTCCGTCGTCCGCCGCCGCGAGGTGCGCCCCGACGGCGGCAACCCCGGGCTGCTCACCGCCTACGGCGCGTACGAGATCTCCTCCGACCCGTACTTCTCGGTCGCCCGGCTCGGGCTGCTCGACCGCGGGGTGGTCTTCGCGGTCGCCCACGTCCGGGGCGGCGGCGAGATGGGGCGGCGCTGGTACGACGACGGCAAGCTCCTGGCGAAGCCGAACACGTTCTCCGACACCGTCGCCGTCGCCGACCACCTCGTCGCCTCGGGCTGGGTGGCGCCCGACCGGCTCGGCCTCGAGGGGGGCTCGGCCGGGGGCCTGCTCGTCGGGGCCGTCCTCAACCTCGCACCGGCGCGGTTCCGGGTGGCGCACGCCGCCGTGCCCTTCGTCGACGCCCTCACCACCATCCTCCAGCCCGAGCTGCCGCTCACGGTGGGGGAGTGGGAGGAGTGGGGCAACCCGCTCGAGGACCCCGAGGTCTACGCCGCGATGCGGGCCTACACCCCCTACGAGAACGTCCGGGCGGAGGCGTACCCGGCCGTGCTCGCGACGAGCAGCCTGCACGACACCCGGGTGTACGTCACCGAGCCGGCCAAGTGGGTCGCCCGGCTGCGCGAGCGGGTGACGAGCGACCCCGAGACGCACCCCGTGCTGCTGCGCACCGAGATGTCGGCCGGGCACGGGGGCCGCAGCGGTCGCTACGCCGCGTGGGAGCAGGTGGCGTGGGAGTGGGCCTTCGTCCTCGACCGGCTCGGGGCCACCGAGCGCCTCGACGGGGCGGGCGTCAGCGGCTGACGAGCACCGGGCACTCGCTGCGCCCGACGAGCCGCAGGGCCGTGGAGCCCACGTGCAGCCCCTCGAAGCCGCCGGTCCCGCGGGCGCCGACGACGACGAGGCTCGCGCCCTCGCTGCTCGCGGCCAGGGCGTGCACCGGGTCGTCGCGCACGACGTGCACCTCGACCTTGGTCTCGGCGTGCGCCGGGTCGAGGGTGGCTCGGGTGCGTGTCGACGATCTGCTCGACCCCGGCGACGTACTCGTCCCAGCTCGAGGCACTGGCCAGGGTGGGGTCGGTGGCGCCGCGGGCCTGCCACGCGTGCACGGCGTCGACCGTGCCGCCGAGCACCGTCGCCTCGCGCACGGCGGTGCGCAGGGCGCCGAGGGAGTGCTCGGAGCCGTCGACGCCGACGACGACCCGGCTGCCCGGCACCGGGGAGCCGGCGCCCGTGTGCCCGACGACGAGCACGGGGCAGTGGGCGTGGGTGAGCACCTGCATGGCGACCGCGCCGAGGCTGGTGCGGCTGAGCAGCCCGAAGCCGGCGACGCCGACGACGACGAGGGCCGCGGTGCGCGAGGAGGCGATGAGGGCCTGGCTCGCGTAGCCGTCGTGGAGGCCGCGGGTCACCGTGAGGTCGGGGTGCGCGGCGTGGGCCCGGGCGACCGCGTTGTCGAGCAGCCGGCGACCGTGCTCGGTGACGACCCCGCGGTCGGCGAGGGCGCCGAAGCCGAGCATCGGCAGGTCCGGCGCGAAGGCGTGGAGCACGTGCAGGGTCATCCCGCGGGTGCTCGCGAAGTGGGCGGCCTGGACCACCGCGGCCTTCGCGAGGGGTGACCCGTCGACCCCGACGACGACACGAGGCTGGCTCATCGACTGCTGTCCTTCCCTGGTGCGCTGACCCGGCGGCGGGCCCGTGGCCGGAGCGGGCGACGAGTCCGTCGTCGTGGGAGGCGGTTCCGCCTCCACTCCGACCGTCCCACCGTCGCCGCACGGAGCACAAGGACGGATGTCACGTGTCGCCGAAGAGGGCCCCGGTGGGTCGGCCTAGGGTTGGACCCATGACGCTCCTCGCACTGGAATGGGACGACACGGCAGGCCCGGACGGGCGCGGGGCGCTGCGCATCCTCGACCAGACGGTGCTCCCGCTGCGCACCGAGCACCGCGTGGTGAGCACGGTCGACGAGCTCGTCACGGCCATCGACGAGCTCGCCGTCCGCGGGGCCCCGGCCCTCGGGGTGGCCGGGGCGATGGGCGTCGTCGTCGCGCTCGACCAGGCCGCGCGGGAGGGCTGGGACGACGCGCGCCTCGACGCGGAGGTCGACCGGGTCCGGCACGCCCGGCCCGACCGCCGTCAACCTCGCCTGGGGGGTCGACCGGGTGCGGCCGCTCGTCGCCGAGGGCCGGGAGGCGGTGCTCGCCGCGGCGCGGCAGGTGGCGGCCGAGGACGAGGCGGCCAACCGCGAGCTGTCGCGGCTGGCCGCCGACTGGCTGCTCGCCCGGATCGACCGGCCCCGGCTGCGGGTCCTCACGCACTGCAACGCCGGGGTCCTCGCCACCTCGGCGTGGGGGACCGCGCTCGGGGTGGTGCGCGAGCTGCGGGCCCGCGACCGGCTCGAGTTCGTCTACGCCGACGAGACCCGGCCGCTCCTCCAGGGGGCGCGGCTCACCGCGTGGGAGCTCGCCGGGGAGGGGATCCCGCACGCGGTGCAGGTCGACGGCGCGGCCGCCTCGACCATCCTGCGGGGGCTCGTCGACTGCGCCGTCGTCGGCGCCGACCGGATCGCGGCCAACGGCGACGTCGCGAACAAGGTGGGGACGCTCGGGGTCGGCCTGGCCTGCCGCGAGGCGGGGATCCCGCTGCTCGTCGCGGCGCCGTGGTCGACCGTCGACCTCGGGACCCCCGACGGGTCGACGATCGAGATCGAGCAGCGCCCGGGCGAGGAGGTGACGAGCTTCGCCGGACGGCGGACCGCGCCGGAGGCCTCGCGCGGCTTCAACCCCGCCTTCGACGTCACGCCCGCGCGCTTCGTCAGCGCCGTCGCGACCGAGCGGGGGGTGCTCGAGCCGGCCGCCGGTCGGGGGCCGGGTGGTCTCGCGGTACCGACCGTGACGGAGCGGGCCCTTCATTCACCGTAAATGAAGGTATCATCTTCAGATGAACGAAATGAAGCATGGCGCTTCACAGTGTGTGCTCATCGGCGACATCGTCGGCTCGCGGAGCGCGGTGGACCGGCGCGCCGTCCACGAGGCCGTCGTCCGGGCGCTCGACGACGCCGAGCGCCGGGTCCCGTCACTGCGCGGCCTCGCCGTGACGGTGGGCGACGAGTTCCAGGGCGCCTACGCCCGGCTCGGCGACGCCCTCGACGTCGCGTTCCGGGTCCGGCTGGCCCTGCTGCCCGACGTCGACGTGCGGGTGGGGGTGGGCCGGGGGGCGGCCCGGGTCCTCGACGCGGCCCGCGGGGTCGAGGACGGCCCGGCCTGGTGGGTCGCCCGCGACGCCGTGGACGCCGTGGCCGAGGCGGCCGACCGGGCGCCGACCCGCCTGCTGCGCACGGGGGTACGGGACGCGTCCGGTGGGGGTGACGGCCCCGGCGAGGTCGACGCCGTCAACGCGGCCCTGCTGTGTCGGGACCATCTGGTTGGCTCTCTCTCGGAACGGTCACTCCGGCTGCTGAGGGGGCTCATGGAACCCGACACGACCCAGGCCGAGCTCGCCGAGCGCGAGGGCGTCAGCGCCTCGGCGGTCTCGCAGCGGGTCCGGGCCGACGGCGTCGGTGCGGTGCTCGCCGCCCACGCGCTGCTCGCGGGGCTCCCGTGACCTGGCTCGGGGTCTGGCTCGCCGGGGTGGGCGTCGCCGACCTCGTGCGCGTCTCGGCCCGGCCCGCGCTCGCCCGGTGGTCGGTCTGGGTCGGGGTGGCGGTCGCCGCGGGCCTCGGTGCGGCGGTGGGCATGCTCGCGCCGGTCGACCTCGTCGTGGGGGTCGGGGCGGCGCTCTCGATCGTGCTCTGGGTGCGGTGGTCCGAGCAGGCCCTGGCCACCGGCACCGGCCACGCCGCGGCGCTGGCCTCCTTCGGGGCCGGGGCGGTCTGGGTCGTCGGGCTCTCCGGCTGGGCCTCCGCGCCGGGCGGCCTGCTGGGGCGGTGGCTGGGCTGGGCCGACCTGCCGCTCGTGGCCCAGGTGGGTCCGGGGCGGGTGGTCCTCGTCGTCGGGCTCGTGCTGGCCAACCTCGCCACGGGCAACGTCGTCGTCCGGCTCGTCCTCGTGAGCGTCGGGGCCCTGCGTCCGGCCGGGCGCGATGCCGGCGCCGGCGACCGCGAGCCCGCCGACCAGCTGCGCGGCGGGCGGCTCCTCGGGCCGATGGAGCGCCTGCTGATCCTCGGGCTCGGGCTCGCCGGGCAGCTGACGGCCGCCGGGCTGGTCATCGCGGCCAAGGGCCTCATCCGCTTCCCCGAGCTGCAGAGCAAGCGCAGCGACCGCGAGTCGGTCGACGGCGTCGGCATCGACCAGGTCACCGAGTACTTCCTCGTCGGGTCCTTCGTGTCGTGGCTGCTCGCCCTCGGCAGCCTCGTGCTCACCCGGTGAGCGTGCGGGCGCGCGTCAGACGTCGACGATGCGTCCGCGCCACTGCTCCGGGAAGTCGGCGGTCGTGTCACCCGCGACGAGCAGCCGGTAGGTCATCGCCGCCGCCTCCTCGAGGTTGAGCGCGCGTCGCAGGGCCATCGGCACCGTGTCGCCGAGGGCGGAGCAGCCGTGGTGGGCCAGGACCACCGCGTCGTGCTCGCGAGCGGCCTCGGCCGCCGCCTCGGCGAGCTCGTCGCTGCCCGACGGCAGGAACGGCACCCGCCCGGCGCTGCCGAGGTAGTACTGGTGGTCGAGGGTGGTGAACCGCACGGGCGCGCCGAGCAGGTCGACGAGCAGCACGTGCTGGGGGTGCAGGTGGACGATGGCCGCGACGTCCGGACGCACCGCGTACGTGCGCTGGTGCAGCTTCCACTCCACCGACGGGCGCTCGGCGCCGCCGACGTGCTCGCCGGCCAGGGTCAGCTCGGCGAAGTCGGCCGGGGCGAGGCGGTCGAGCCAGGTGCCCGTGCCGGTGACGACGAACCGGTCGGTCCCCGGGACCCGGGCCGAGAGGTTGCCGCCGCTGGCCTGCACCAGCCCGCGCGCGACGACGTGTCGCCCGGCGTCGACGAGCTGGTCGAGGATCTCGGCGCGGTCGCTGCTCACGGACCGATCATCGCGCACCGTGCTCGGCCCGCACGCACCGGACGGCACCGCCCCCTCGGGGTGCGGTGCCGTCCGGTGCCTGGCGACGCCGGGTCAGGCGTCGACGCTCTCGCCGGGGGCGTCGCTCGTCTCGCCGGAGATGACGCGCTGGCCGCCGGTGTGGCTGATCGAGATCTTGCGCGGCTTGGCCTCCTCGGCGACCGGGATGGTCAGGGTGAGGACGCCGTCGGCGTAGTCGGCCTCGATGCGCTCGGGCGCGACGCCGTAGCCGAGGGTCAGCTGCCGGGCGAACGTCCCTGCGGGGCGCTCGTGCGAGAGCCACTGGACGTCGCTGGCCGGCTGCTCGCGCCGCTCCGCGCGGATGGTGAGGGTGCGGTCCTCGACGTCGACGTCGATGCTGCTCGGGTCGACCCCGGGGAGGTCCACCTTCGCGACGAACGTCTCGCCGGTGCGGTAGAGGTCCATCGGCATCGCCGTGGACGCCGGGGTGCGCAGGCTGCCGGTGAGCATGCGGTCGAGGTCGCGGAACGGGTCGAAGGTCGTGGCCATGGTCTCAGGTCCTCCGTGGTGCGGGGGCGGGGTCTCCGCCCGGGGTGTACATGAGTGAGAACGACTCAATTTTGCCGCGTGTTCCGCACTCAGGTCAAGCGCCCGGGTCGAGCGCCCCGGTCACGCGGCTCAGACGTGGTCCCGCCACGTGTGGACCGGCTCGTAGCCGAGCACCCGGCGGGCCTTGTCGATGCCGAGGAGGGTCTCGTGCTCGCCGAGCTCGCGGGTGACCGGGACGTCGGGGTAGACCTCGGCCATGAGGCTCGCGCTCGAGCGGCTCATCACCGTGTCGGCGTTGGCGATGACGAAGACGTCGGCGCCCGGCACCTCGTGGGCCAGGGCGCGCTCGACCGCCTGCGCACCGTCACGGGCGTCGATGTAGCCCCAGAGGTTCCACCGGCGCGCGTGCGGGTCGGCGTCGAAGGACGGGAACTCCGCGTAGTCCTCGACGTCCATGACGTTGGAGAAGCGCAGTCCCACGGCGACGAGCTCGGGCTGCCAGCGGCAGAAGTGCCGGGCCAGCTCCTCCTCCAGCGCCTTGTTGAGCGAGTACGTCGACTCCGGCCGCGGCGGGTACTCCTCGTCGACCGGGGCGTACGGGGGCGGGGTGTCGAAGGGCAGGCCGAGCACGGTCTCGCTCGAGGCCCAGACGATGCGGCGCAGGCCCGCGGCCCGGGACGCGGCGAAGACGTTGTAGGTGGCCGCCGAGTTGTTCGCGTAGGTCGCCGCGTTCGTCGTCAGGCCGGGGGCCGGGACGGCCGCGAGGTGGACGACGGCCTCGACCGGGTCGTGCTCGTCGACCCCGCCCGTGACGAGCTCGAGCACCTGGCCGTAGTCGGTGAGGTCGGCGGCGAGGAACTCGCCGTCGAGCTCGCGCGGGTCGGCGCCCGCGCGGTCGGTGGCCAGGACCTCGACCCCGGCCTCGCGCAGGTGGCGGACGACGGTGCGGCCGAGCTTGCCGCGGGCGCCGGTGACGGCGACGCGGCGGGGGAGGGTCAGGGGCGTGGTGGTGGTCATGGGCCCATCCTCACCCGTCGGCGCGGACGTCAGGGCGTGAGGAGCACCTTGGTCGCCCGGCGCTCGTCCATCGCCGCGTAGGCGTCGGCGACCTCGGCGAGCGGCAGGGTGAGGTCGAAGACCCGGCCGGGGTCGATGCTGCGGTCCCACACCCGCTCGAGGAGGTCGGGGAGGTATGCGCGCACCGGGGCCGGGCCGCCGCGCAGGCCGACGTTGCGCCAGAACATGTGCTCCTGCGGCAGGTCGGTGACGTGGGGGACGCCCACCCAGCCGACCATCCCGCCCGGGCGGGCGCAGCGCAGGGCCTGGGTCACCGAGTCCTGGGTGCCGACGCACTCGAGCACGGCGTCGGCCCCGGTGCCGTCGGTGAGCTCGAGGACCGCCTCGACGCCCTCGTCGCCCCGCTCGGCGACGACGTCGGTGGCGCCGAACTCGCGGGCGATGGCCTGGCGGTCGGCGTGCCGGCTCATCGCGACGACGCGCTCGGCGCCGAGCTCGACGGCGGCGAGGACCCCCGAGAGCCCGACGGCGCCGTCCCCGACGACGACCACGGTGCTGCCCGGGCCGACGTCGGCGCAGACGGCGGCGTGCCAGCCGGTGCAGAGCACGTCCGAGAGGGAGAGCAGGCTCGGCACGAGGTCGGGAGCCGGCGCCTCCGGGGTGGCCAGCAGGGTGCCGTCGGCGTTCTGCACCCGGATCAGCTCGGCCTGGCAGCCGTCGTAGCCGGTGCCGACCCGGCAGTTGGCGTGCTGCCCGGCGCGGCACACCGGGCACGTGTCGTCGCTGGTGAGGAAGCCGCCGACGACGAACTGCCCCGGTCGCACCGTGCTGACCTGCGCACCGACCGCCTCGACGACCCCGACGTACTCGTGGCCGATGGGGGTGGGCCGGGGGACGTCCGCGACGCCGCGGTAGCGCCAGAGGTCGGAGCCGCAGACGCAGGTGGCGACGGTGCGCACGACGGCGTCGGTCGGGTCGACCACGACGGGGTCGGGACGCTCCTCGAGCCGGACGTCGCGGGGACCGTGGATGATCGTGCCGCGCATGGGTGCTCCTCGGTGGTCGTCGGTGCTCGGTGCCACTCCAGCACACCGGGAGCGTCGGCGGGACCCGCGGTGCGTAGGGTCGGTGGGGATCTCGTGGAGGGAGGACGGCCGTGGCGTACTTCGAGCGGCTCGGTGACCATCGGTTCCGGGCCACGACGCACACCGGTGGGGCGTGGCGCGCGGACGAGCAGCACATCTCGCCGGCCCTCGGCCTGCTGGCCCACGTCGTCGAGCAGGACCGCGACGCGCGCCGCGACGACCGGCTCGCCCTCGCCCGGCTCTCCTACGACATCCTCGGCGTCGTGCCGGTGGCCGAGGTCGAGACCGCGGTCCGCGTGCTGCGCCCCGGGCGCACGATCGAGCTCGTCGAGGCCTCGCTCACCCACGGCGGGCGGACGGTTGCCGTGCTGCGTGCCTGGCTGCTCGAGGAGCGCGACACCGCGGCGCTGGCCGGCACCGCCCTCCCGCCCATCCCGGGGCCGGACGAGCTCGAGCCGTGGTCGCCGAGCAGCACGTGGCCGGGGGGCTTCATCGGCGGGCTCGAGCTGCGGCGCCACCTCGAGGAGCCGGGGCGGGGGTGGTTCTGGGTGCGGAGCCGCGTCGCCACTGGTCGAGGGCGAGGCGGTCGGCGCCGACGGCGCGGGCGGCGGGGCTGCTCGACGTCGCGAACGGGATGACCGTGCGGGCCGACCCGGCCGAGGTCCACTACCCCAACGTCGACCTCACCGCGCACCTGCTCCGCGAGCCGGTGGGGGAGTGGCTCGGCGTCGACGTCTCGATCACGTTCGGCGACAACGGCATCGGTGTCACCGAGAGCCGTCTGCACGATGCCCGTGGACCGCTGGGCACCCTCGCCCAGTGCCTCACCGTGCGGCCGCGCTGACCGGTCCGCCGGCTCCCGGCCGCGACGCGCCGACGGCGCCGCACCCGGGTGGGTGCGGCGCCGTCGGGGTGCTCGTGCTCCCGGTGCTGCTCAGATGTCGAAGTACATCTCGAACTCGTGCGGGTGCGGGCGGAAGCGGATCGGGTCGACCTCGTTGGTGCGCTTGTAGTCGACCCAGGCCTCGATGAGGTCCTCGGTGAACACGCCACCCTCGAGGAGGAACTCGTGGTCGGCCTCGAGCGCGTCGAGGACGGCCGGCAGCGAGGCGGGCACCTGCTCGATGGCCTCGTGCTCCTCCGGCGGGAGCTCGTAGAGGTCCTTGTCGACCGGCTCCGGGGGCTCGATCCGGTTCTTGATGCCGTCCAGGCCGGCCATGAGCTGGGCCGCGAAGCACAGGTAGGGGTTGGACGACGGGTCGGGCACGCGGAACTCGATGCGCTTGGCCTTGGGGTTGTCACCGGTGATCGGGATGCGCACGCACGCCGACCGGTTGCGGGCCGAGTACACGAGGTTGACCGGGGCCTCGTAGCCCGGGACGAGGCGGTGGTAGCTGTTCATCGTCGGGTTGGTGAAGGCCAGCACGGCGGGGGCGTGCTTGAGCAGGCCGCCGATGTACCAGCGGGCGATGTCGGACAGGCCGCCGTAGCCGCGCTCGTCGTAGAAGAGCGGCTCGCCGTCCTTCCACAGGGACTGGTGGGTGTGCATGCCCGAGCCGTTGTCGCCGAAGATCGGCTTCGGCATGAACGTGGCGGTCTTGCCGCCCTCCCAGACCGTGTTCTTGACGACGTACTTGAACTTCATCATGTCGTCGCCGGACTGCAGGAGGGTGTTGAACCGGTAGTTGATCTCCTGCTGGCCCGCGGTGCCCACCTCGTGGTGGCTGCGCTCGACCTCGATGCCGACCTTGGCGAGGTTGAGGCAGATCTTGTCGCGGGTGTCGGCGAAGTGGTCGACCGGCGGGACGGGGAAGTAGCCGCCCTTGTAGCGGGTCTTGTACCCGCGGTTGCCGCCCTCCTCGGCGCGGCCGGTGTTCCAGGCCGCCTCGACGGAGTCGATGTAGTAGTAGCTCGCGGACTGCTTGGTCTCGAAGCGGACGTCGTCGAAGACGTAGAACTCGGCCTCGGCCCCGAAGAAGGCGGTGTCGGCGATGCCCGTGGTCTTGAGGTAGGCCTCGGCCTTGGCCGCGATGTTGCGCGGGTCGCGGCTGTAGTCCTCACCGGTGAACGGGTCGACGATGCTGAAGTTCATGATCAGCGTCTTCTCGGCCCGGAACGGGTCGACGTAGGCCGTCGTCGGGTCCGGGATGAGCTTCATGTCGGACTCGTGGATGGCCTGGAAGCCGCGGATCGAGGACCCGTCGAACATCTGGCCGTTGATGAAGAAGTCCTTGTCGACCGTCGAGGCGGGCACGTTGAAGTGCTGCATGATGCCCGGCAGGTCGCAGAAGCGGATGTCGACGAACTTGATGTCCTCTTTCTCGATGAACGCGAGGACCTCGTCAGCGGAGCTGAACACTGTGGTGAACCTCCTGGTTCGGTGCAGGGGCTATGGGAGCCAGCCCTGATGGCGTTGCCGACGACGCTAGGGGGAGGCGGTTTCCCACCGGTGACCCTCACGTTTCGCCGACGTAACGCAGGCCACCGTATCAAGGGGTGGGACACGCGGCCCGAAGCGTGGACCCGGCGTGAGACGGGCCGCCCGGCGGGCCCGGCGGAGGGGCCGCGCTCGGGCCACCTAGGCTGGCCGGTGCCGACCACACCCGAGACCGCGGCACCCGGGGACGGCCCCGCCGGACGCCACGCTGCTGCGCCGGCTCGGCGGCTTCGTCGTCGACTGGGTGCTCAGCGCGCTCGTCACCTTCCTCGTGCTGCCCTACGACCTCGTGCTCGAGCCGGGCAGCAGCCCGCCGCTCCTGCTCGGGGTGCCGCAGAGCTCGTGGGCGGTGCTCGGGCGTCTACGTCGTGCTCTCGCGTCGCCCTCGTCACCCTCACCGGCTCGAGCGTGGGGCACCGGCTCCTCGGCCTGCAGGTCTGGCAGGTGCGGCCCGGCCCGTTCCCGCTCCAGGTCGCTCCTGCGCTCGGTGCTGCGCGGCCCTCGTGCTGCCGGCGGCCGTCACCGTGCGGGGGCGGGGCCTGCACGACCGCGCCGCGGGCACCCGCATCGTGCCGTCCGGCGGCCGCGCCGCCTGACCGCGCGCGAGTCGGCTGGCCCGGGGGGTCAGCGCCGCGGGGCGACGGGTCACTTGCCCCGCATGGCGCGCCGGTCCATCCGCGCCTTCGTGGGGTCGACGCCCTTGGGGATCGGGGGCTTGAGGCCGCCGAGCGAGGTGAGCCGCTTGTTGACGACGGACACCTCCGCCTTGGTGAGCACCGGCTTCATCCGGGTCAGCTTGCCGGAGAGCTTGCGCACCGGCACCTGGCCCTCGTCGTCGCCGACGGTCCACAGGTGCACCGGGACGCCGGGAGCGACCCGGGCGACCTTCTTCTCCTCCTGCTTGAGCAGCTTGGTGACGCGCCCCGCCGGCCCCTCGCCGATGAGGACGACGCCGGGCCGGCCGAGGGCCCGGAAGACCATCGCGGCCCCGGCCATGTCCTGCGGCCGGGTGCCCCGCGCGCCGTCGAGGGCCACCGGCTCCTGGGGGACGTACCAGCCCCGGCGCCCCATCCCGGTGAGCGCCGCCCCGGCGGCGCCGACCTGGCCGTCGAGGGCCTTGTACATCGCGCTGTTGCCGCGCCGGTTCATCACGACGGTGGCGGCGAGCAGCGCCGTCGGGAGGGCCATGAGGACCGAGTAGAGGAGCCAGCCCCCGCCGACGACCGCGCCGACCGCGATGATGACCGCGGCGACGGCGAGCGCGGCCCCGAGCATCCACCACCCGAGCTTCGGGTCGAGCGACTTGATCGCGCGGTAGGCCTGGCGGATCTCGGCGATCCGGCCCTGCTTCTTCTCGGGTGTGTCGGACACGGGCGACGGTGCTCCTGGTCGAGGTGTGCGGCGGCCCGCGGTGCGCGGGTGCCTCCTCAGGATACGGGGCGGGGGGCCCGGGCCAGCAACGACGCCGCCTCCTGGCGGGCGGGGTCGTTCGCCGCCTCGGCGAGGTGGGCCAGGTGCGCGGGCACCTCGCGGCCCCAGCGGCGCATCGCCGTGGCCCAGAGCCGGCCGGCGCGGTAGGACGAGCGGACCAGCGGGCCGGCCATGACGCCCTTGAAGCCGAGGTCGGTGGCGACGTCGCTCCAGTGGACGAACTCCTCGGGCTTGACCCACCGGTCGATCGGGTGGTGCGTCGGGGAGGGGCGGAGGTACTGGGTGATGGTGAGGATGTCGCAGCCGGCCTCGTGGAGGTCGCGGATGGCCTCCTCGACCTCGTGGTCCTCCTCGCCCATCCCGAGGATGAGGTTGGACTTGGTGACCAGCCCGGCCGCGCGGGCCATCGAGAGCACGCGCAGCGACTTCTCGTAGGTGAAGGCCGGCCGGATCCGGCGGAAGATGCGCGGCACGGTCTCGAGGTTGTGGGCGAAGACCTCGGGCCGGGCGTCGAAGACCTGGCCGACGAGCTCGGGCTTCGCGCCGAAGTCGGGCGGCAGGATCTCGACGCCGGTGTTCGGGTTGAGCGCGTGGATCTGGCGGATCGTCTCGGCGTAGAGGCCGGCGGCGCCGTCCGGGCGGTCGTCGCGGGCGACGCCGGTGACGGTGGCGTAGCGCAGGCCCATCGCCGCACCGACTCGGCGACCTTGCGGGGCTCGTCGAGGTCGAGCGCCTGGGGGCGGCCGGTGGCGATGTCGCAGAAGTCGCAGCGCCGGGTGCAGGTGTCACCGCCGATGAGGAAGGTGGCCTCGCGGTCCTCCCAGCACTCGAAGATGTTGGGGCAGCCGGCCTCCTGGCACACCGTGTGCAGGCCCTGGCCCTTGACCATCGCGTGGATCTGCGTGTACTCCGGCCCCATCCGGGCGGTGGTGCGGATCCACTCCGGCTTGCGCTCGATCGGGGTCTCGGCGTTGCGCGCCTCGACCCGCAGCAGGCGGCGTCCCTCGGGTGCGACAGTCACGCGGACAAGCCTACGCTCCGGCCCCGACGGCCCTCGGCGCGCGGGCTCAGCCGAGGACGTCGGTGAGGTGCTTCTCGGCGTAGGGCAGGACGTCCTGGACGGTGACCGGGCGCCCGGCCTCCCGGGTGAGGGAGGAGACCCCGGCGTCGGCGATGCCGCAGGGGATGATCGCGTCGGCCCAGCCGAGGTCGGCGTCGCAGTTGAGCGCGAAGCCGTGCATCGTCACCCGCTTGCTGACCCGGACGCCGATGGCCCCGAGCTTGCGGTCGGGGCCGCGCTCGTCGGCGAGCACCCAGACCCCGCTGCGTCCCTCGACCCGGACCGTCTCGACCCCGAACTCGGCGCAGACCCGGATCATCACCTCCTCGAGGCGCCGCACGTGGGCGACGACGTCGATGGGGACCTCGGGCAGCCGGACGATCGGGTAGCCGACGAGCTGGCCCGGCCCGTGCCAGGTGATCTTGCCGCCGCGGTCGACGTCGATGACCGGGGTGCCGTCGGTGGGCCGCTCGTGGGCCTCGGTGCGCTTGCCGGCGGTGTAGACGGCGGCGTGCTCGAGGAGCAGCGTGGTGTCGGCGACGTCGCCCTCGACGACCTGGGCGTGGACCTCGCGCTGGGTGGCCCAGCCGGCCTCGTAGTCGACGAGGTCGGGGGCGAAGCCGAGGTGCACGAACCGCATGGACCCACGGTAGTCCCGCGCCGTGTCGAAGGTGTCGCCGGCCACCGCTCGGCCACTCCCTAGGCTGGACCCATGAGCGAGGCGCCGCACGACCCCGACGCGACGACCACCGAGCCCGCGGCCGAGGCGCCGGTCGACGCCCGGGGCGAGGCACCGGCCGGCGACCGGGACGCCGCCCGGCGCCCGCGACGCGTGCTCCTCGGGGCCGTGCTCGTCCTCGTCGCCTGGTTCGCCGTGGGCGGGCTCGGGGGAGCGGCCCAGGGCAAGCTGTCGGGGGTCCAGTCCAACGACAACTCGACCTTCCTCCCGGCCAACGCCGAGTCGACCCTGGTCTCCCAGGCCGTGGCCCGGTTCAGCGACAGCACCGAGCTGCCCTACCTCGTCGTCGTCGAGAGGCGCGACGGCGGCACGCTCGCGCCGGCCGACCTCGCGGCCGTCCAGGACTTCGCCAAGGCCGTGCCCGACCTCCCCCTCGACGCCCTCGGTGCCGGTCGCACGCTCGGCGACTACCTCGTCGACGGCAGCCCGGTGACGCCGATCCCCGCGCAGGACGGCAAGGCGGTGCTCGTCTCGGTGCCCCTCGACGGCACGAAGGGGACCGCGGCCGCCGGTGACACCACCGCCCTCGCGGAGGGGGCCACCGCCCTGCGCGACGAGATCGACCGGGTCCTCACCCCGGCCGGCCTGTCGGCCTACGTCGGCGGCCCGGGCGGGCTCATCGCCGACTTCTCCGCGGCCTTCGCCGGGATCGACGGCATCCTCCTCGGTGTCGCGCTGCTCGTCGTGCTCGTCATCCTGCTCGTCGTCTACCGGAGCCCGATCCTCCCCTTCGCCGTGCTCATCAGCGCGGTGTTCGGCCTCTCGGCCGCCTCGCTCGTGGTCTACCAGCTGGCCAAGAGCGACGTCATCACCCTGTCCGGGCAGTCGCAGGGCATCCTCTTCATCCTCGTCGTCGGCGCGGCCACCGACTACGCACTGCTCCTCGTGAGCCGGTTCAAGGAGGCCCTGCACGACGAGGTGAACTCGTGGGTCGCCCTCAAGCGGGCCTGGCGCAGCGCGGTCGAGCCGGTGGGGGCCTCGGCGGCGACGGTGATCCTCAGCCTGCTCTGCCTGCTCCTGGCCGAGCTGCGGAGCACCTCCGGCCTCGGACCCGTGGGGGCGCTCGGCATCGCCGGGGCCTTCCTCGCCTCGCTGACCTTCCTGCCCGCGGTGCTCCTGCTCTTCGGCCGGAAGGCGTTCTGGCCCTTCGCCCCCAAGCTCGACCACGAGCACGCCGAGGACGCCGTCGAGTCGGCCAGCGGGCTGTGGGGTCGGGTCGCCCGGCTCGTCGGGACCCACCCGCGCCGCACCTGGGGGCTCACCCTCATCGCGCTGCTCGCGGCGGCCGCCTTCGTCCCCACCTTCAAGGCCGGCGGCGCCACCATCGAGGAGACCTTCCTCACCCAGGTCGACTCGATCACCGCCCAGGAGGTCATCGGCCGGCACTTCCCGGGGGGCGCGGCCCAGCCCCTCCAGGTCGTCGTCCCCGAGGCCGACGCCCAGGCCGCCCTCCAGGTCGTCACCGACGACCCCGGCATCGAGAGCGCCTACCTCGGGCTCACCCCGCCGAGGGACGGTCAGCCGGCGCCCCCGAAGGTCGTCGACGGCACGGTGCTGCTCCAGGCGACGACCAAGGACGCCGCCGACAGCCAGGGGGCCGAGGACACCGTCACAGCGGCTGCGCAGCGCGCTCGACCCGGTGAGCACCGACGCGCTCGTCGGGGGCAACGCGGCGACCAACCTCGACGTCCTCGACGCCAGCTCGCGGGACCTGCGGGTCATCGTGCCGACGATCCTCGCGGTGATCTTCGTCGTCCTGGCGCTGCTCCTGCGCTCCCTGCTCGCCCCGCTGGTGCTCGTGGTCGGCAACGTCGTGTCCTTCGCGGCGACCATCGGCATCTCCGCCCTCGTCTTCGACCACGTCCTCGGGTTCAACGGCGGCGACCCGTCGATCCCGTTGTACGGCTTCGTGTTCCTCGTCGCGCTCGGCATCGACTACTCGATCTTCCTCATGACCCGGGTCCGCGAGGAGTCGCTGGTGCGGGGCACCCGTACGGGCGTGCTCGTCGGGCCTCGCCGTGACCGGCGGCGTCATCACGAGCGCCGGCATCGTGCTCGCCTCGACCTTCTCGGCCCTCGCCGTGCTGCCGATCCAGTTCCTCGTGCAGATCGCCTTCATCGTCGGCTTCGGCGTGCTGCTCGACACCTTCGTCGTCCGCTCGCTGCTCGTCCCGGCGATCGCCCACGACCTCGGTCCGCGGATCTGGTGGCCGGCCCGCCTCGTCGCCGACGGGGGCCACTCCGGGCCCGGTCACCACGCGGCCGGGCCGCACCCGCCGGCCGACGACGGCCGCGCTGGGCGCACCGGACGAGGCGGGTGTGTCGGGCCAGGCGGGTGCGTCGGGCCAGGCGGGTGCGTCGGGCTAGGCGGAGTCGGGCCGGGCGCTGTCGGGCCCCTAGGGGTCCCCGGTCCGTCAGGCCGACGGCCGGCTGGAGTCGCGCACGACGAGCCGCGGTTCGAGGACCTGCACCCGGTCGACGGCGGAGCCGTCGAGGCGCCGGAGCAGCAGGTCGGCCATCACCTCGCCCATCTCGCGGGTCGGCTGGGCGATGGTCGTCAGCCCCACCGTGCCGCGCACGGCGTACGGGCTGTCGTCGAAGCCGACGACGGCGAGGTCGTCGGGCACGCAGACCCCGCGCTCCTCGAAGGCCAGGAGCATCCCGCTGGCCATGAGGTCGCTGGCCACGAACACCGCGTCGGTGTCGGGGAAGCGGTCGAGGAGCTCGAGGCCGCTGCGGACCCCGCTCACCTCGGTGAAGTCGCCCCGCAGGACCCGGTCGTCGGGCAGGCCGGCCGCACGCATCGCCTCCCGCCAGCCCGCCTCGCGGTCGACCGCGGCCGGCATGTCGGCCGGGCCGGTGATCGTCGCGATCCGCCGGCGGCCGGTCGCGACGAGGTGCTCGGTGGCCAGGGCCGCGCCGCGGCGGTTGTCGACGTCGACGTAGTGGTCGTCGGAGCGGGCCACCTGGCCGAGGGGGCGGCCGCCGAAGACGACGGGCAGGGTCCGGCCCAGCTCGGAGAGGAAGTGGTCGCCCGAGTGGTGCGAGACGACGAGGGCGCCGTCGACGTTGCCGCCCAGCAGGTAGCGGCGGGTCTTCTCCGAGGGCTTGCTCGGGTGGGCCAGCAGCAGGGTGAGGACGTAGTCGCTCGCCTCGAGCCGACCGTCGATGCCCTGGACCATCTCCGCGAAGTAGGGGTCGCTGAAGAAGCGGCGGGCGTCCTCGGGGACGACGAGCGCGATCGAGAGGGTGCGCCGGGCCGCGAGGGAGCGGGCGGCCCGGTTGGGCACGTAGTTGAGCTGGGCGACGGCCCGCTCGACGAGCTCGATGACGTCGGGGCGCACGCTGGTCGAGCCGTTGACGACCCGGGAGACGGTCGCCCGCGACACCCCGGCGACCCGGGCCACCTCCTCGAGCGTGGGTCGCGCACCGCCCGGCCCGGGCGCGACGGGCGCGAGCGGCCGCTCGTCGGTGCCGCTAGCCATCGGCGCCCTCCGTCGTCGGGTCCGGCAGCGCGCGCTCGGCGATGATCCGGGCGTAGGCCCGGGCGCTGGCCTTCGGGGTGCGCTGCTGGGTGTCGTAGTCGACCCGCACCAGCCCGAAGCGCTTGGCGTAGCCCCACGCCCACTCGAAGTTGTCGAGCAGCGACCAGTAGAAGTACCCGGCGACGGGGACGCCCTCGTCGACGGCGTCGAGCACGGCACCGAGGTGGGCCGAGACGAAGTCGACCCGGTCGAGGTCCTCGACGAAGCCCGAGGCGTCGGCCCGGTCGTCGAAGGCCGCGCCGTTCTCCGTCACGTAGACCGGCACGCCGGCCGGGCCGGTGTACTCCTCGTGCACCCGGCGCAGCAGGCGGGTGAGGCCCTCGGGCTGGACCTCCCAGCCCATCGCCGTGCGGGGCAGCCCGCGCGGGTGCTGGAAGGCGTGCTCGGCGGCCGGGAAGGGCGACCGCCCCGCGGGCGGGTCGCCGGGGTCGGCCGGCGGCCGCTCCGGCTCGACGTGCCCGACCGCCTCCCCGGTGTAGTAGTTGACCCCGAGCACGTCGACCGGGGTCGAGATGACGGCGAGGTCGCCGTCGTGCACGTGCTCCTCGAGGCCGAGCCCGGCGACGTCCTCGAGGACGTCGGCCGGGTAGCTGCCGCGGAAGAGCGGGTCGAGGAAGATCCGGTTCATCTGGCCGTCGACCCGGCGGGCGGCGTCGACGTCGCGGGGGTCGTCGGGGTCGAGCGGGTCGGCGACGGTGAGGTTGAGGGTCAGCCCGAGCTGGAGCGAGGCGTCCCGCTCGCGCAGCGCCCGCACGGCCGAGCCGTGCGCGAGGAGGAGGTGGTGGGCCGCCGCGAGCCCGTCGGCGGGCGAGGTGCGTCCGGGGGCGTGGATGCCGGCGACGTACCCGAGGAAGGCCGAGCAGAAGGGCTCGTTGAGGGTGGTCCAGGTGCGCACGCGGTCGCCGAGGCGGTCGTGGGCGGCGAGGGCGTACTCGACGAAGCGGTCGACCGTCTCGCGCGAGGTCCACCCGCCCCGGTCCTCGAGGGCCTGGGGGAGGTCCCAGTGGTAGAGGGTCAGCCACGGCGCGATGCCGGCCGCACCCAGCTCGTCGACGAGCCGGTCGTAGAAGTCGAGGCCCTGCGGCCCCGCCGGCCCCCCGTCGGGGCAGACCCGCGGCCAGGACAGCGAGAAGCGGTACGACTCGATGCCCAGCTCGGCCATCATCGCCACGTCGTCGCGGTAGCGGTGCCGGTGGTCGCAGGCGACGTCGCCGTGGTCACCGTCGACGACGCGTCCGGGGGTGTGCGAGAACGTGTCCCAGATCGAGTCGGTGCGTCCGTCCTCGTGCCGGGCGCCCTCGATCTGGTAGGCGGCGGTGGCCGCACCGAGCACGAAGCCGGTGGGCAGGGGCCGGGGCCCGGCCGCCCGCGCGGCGGCGGAGGTGGTGCGCGTCGTGGTCGTCATCCCTTCACCGCCCCCTGCATGATGCCGGCCACGAGCTGGCGGCCGGCGACGACGAAGAGGCCGATGAGGGGGAGGGCCATGAGTACGACTCCGTTGAGGACGAGTGAGTAGTCGACGAAGTAGGCCGCCTGCAGCTGCTGGAGGGCCACCGGCAGCGTGGGGTTGCCCGGGTCGAGGACGATGAAGGGCCAGAAGAAGTTGGTCCACGTCATGATGAAGGTGAACAGCCCGAGCATGGCGGCGCCGGGCCGGACGGCGGGGAGCGCGACCGACCAGAACGTGCGCAGGCTCGACGCCCCGTCGACCCGGCTGGCCTCGACGAGCTCGTCGGGCAGGGCCTCGCCGAGGTACTGGGTCATCCAGAAGACGCCGAAGGCGCTCACCAGGCTCGGCAGGATGACCGCCCACAGGCTGCCGATCCACCCGAGCTTGCTCATGACGATGAAGAGTGGCACGACCCCGAGCTGGGTGGGCACGGCCATCGTCGCGACGACGAAGACGAGCAGCCCGGACCGGCCGCGGAAGCGCAGCTTGGCGAACGCGAAGCCGGCGAGCGTCGAGAGGAGGACCACGACCGCGGCGCACGTCGAGGAGACGATGATGCTGTTGGCCATGGCCCGCCAGAACGGCACGCTGTCGGCGACCTCGGCGGCGTTCTGGAGGAAGTGGCCCCCCGGCACGAGCGAGTACGGGTCGCGGACGAGGGCGGCGGAGTCCTTGCTGCCGATGACCGTCGACCACCACATCGGGAAGGCCGAGGCGAGGATGACGACGAGGAGGAAGCCGTACGCCGACGGCGCGGCGTGGATCCGGCTGCGGGCGCTCATCGGCTGTCCTTCCCGGCGATCCGGCGGGTGAGCAGGAAGTTCACCAGCGCGAAGACGATGATGATGACGAAGAGCATCCAGGCCACGGCCGCGGCCCGCCCGAAGTTCTTCTGGGTCCAGCCGAGCTGGTAGAGGTACAGGGTGACGGTCTGCCACTGCCGGTCGGCTCCCCCGAGACCGTACTGGTCGTACATCCGGGGCTCGTCGAAGATCTGGAGCCCGCCGATGGTCGAGGTGACGACGACGAAGATGATCGTCGCCCGCAGCTGGGGGATGGTGATCGACCGGAAGGTGCGCCACCGCGAGGCGCCGTCGATGAGCGCGGCCTCGTAGTAGTCCTTCGGGATGGCCTGCATGGCGGCGAGGAAGATCAGCGCGTTGTACCCGGTCCACCGGAAGTCGACCATCGTCGCGATGGCGACGTGGCTGGGCAGGACCTCCTTGTGCCACTGCACCGCGGGCAGCCCGACGCCCTCGAGGAGGTGGTTGACCAGGCCGAAGCGGTCGCCGAACAGGTCGCTGAAGATCAGGGCCACCGCGACCGGCGCGACGACGTAGGGGAGGAGCACCCCCATCCGCCACACGGTGCGCGCGCGCAGCGGTCCGTTGAGCGCGGCCGCGATGAGCAGCGCGAGGACCACCTGGGGGACGCTCGAGAGCAGGAAGATGCTCACCGTGTTCTTCAGCGCGTTCCAGAAGTACGGCTGGGCCAGGACGTCGGTGTAGTTCTTCAGCCCGGTGAAGTCGCCCTGCCCGCCGATGAGGTTCCACGCGTGCAGCGACACCCAGGCGGTGTAGAGCAGCGGGAAGAGCCCGACGACGGCGAAGAGGATGAAGAAGGGCGAGACGTAGGCGTAGGGCGAGAACGCCTCGTCGAGGCGGGTCAGGCGGCGGCGCCAGGCCGGGCGCGGCGCGGCGACCAGGGGCGGCAGGCCGCCCGGGGCGCCGCCCGCCGGGAGGTGCGGGCGTGGCCGGAGGGGCTGGGGGAGAGGTCGATCGCACGGTCATCGTCGGTCCACTCGTCGGGGCGGGTGGCCCGGTGAGGGCTGCTCACCGGGCCACCCGGGTTCAGGGTCCCACCCGGACCGCGGGGCCGGGTAGGGGTGGGCGTCGGTCAGCCGAGGGCCTTGACGTCGGCCACCCACTTGTCCCAGGACTTCTGCGGGTCCTCACCCTGCTCGACGCGGGTGAGGGCCTGCTGCATCGCGTCGTTGATCGCGAAGTAGTGCGGGCCCTTGTACGGGGCCACCTTCACGGCCTTGGCGCGCTCGGCGAAGATCTTCCCGGTCGGCGCGTCGTTGAACGAGGCGACGGTGACGCCGAGCAGGTCGGGGCTGGTCAGCGCCTCCTGCTGGCTCGGGAAGGTGCCCACGGCCTTGAAGGCCTTGATCTGCTGCTCCGGGGCGGTGAGCCAGGCGGCGAGCTCGCGGGCCTCCTGGGGGTGCTTGCTCTGGTCGGGCACGACGAGGTACGAGCCGCCCCAGTTGCCGCCGCCGCCGGGGAAGGTGTCGGCGACGTCCCAGCCCTTGACGCCCTTGGCGTTGCCCTCGATGACGCCGACCATCCAGCCGGGGCAGAGCATCGTGGCGAAGCCGTCCTTCTGGAAGCTCGCGGTCCAGTCGTCGCCCCACTGCTGGAGCTTGGCCGACAGCTTGTCGTCCATGCCGGCCTTGACGACCGCGTCGTAGGTGGCGCGCACGTCCGGGTTCTCGGTCGCGGTGATCGTGTCGTCGTCGGGGTTCTCGTAGGCGGCCGGGAGCTGGTTGACCATGCCCTGGTAGGTGGCCCCGAGGGAGTCGAAGAACGGAACCTTGGACTTCGCCGAGAACTGGCGACCGGCCGCGAAGTAGCTGTCCCACGTGTCGCCGAAGAGGGCGGCCACCTCGGTGCGGTCGGTCGGCAGGCCGGCCTTGGCGAACAGGTCGGAGCGGTAGCAGATGGCCTCCGGGCCGCTGTCGGTGCCGTAGCCGATGAGCCGGCCGTCGGCGTCGGTCGCGGCCTTGGCCTTCCAGTCGAGCCAGCGGCCCTGGACGTCGGCGTTGGTGAGGTCGGTGAACTTCGAGGAGTACTGGAGCATCTCGGGCAGCCAGTCGACCTCGACCGCCTCGACGTCGGACATCCCGCTGCCGGCGGCGAGCCGGGTGAAGAAGTTGTCGCGCGCCTCGTTCGAGGTCGCGGCCTTCTTGTGGGTGACCTTGATGTTCGGGTGCGACGGCCTCGAACTCGGGGATGAGGTCCTCGTAGCCGAACTGGTTGAAGGTGGCGAGGGTGAGGGTGACCGGGCCGGAGGCGGCGCTCGAGGAGGCCGTGTCGCCGCTGCCGCCCGAGCTGCTGCAGGCCGTGAGCCCGAGCAGCCCGACGGCGAAGGTGGCGACGACGGCGGTCCTGCGACGGGTCCGGCGACGGGTGGGGTTGGGTACGGACATGAGAGCTCCTTCGATCCCACGGGGGCTGTGAGAGCGCTCTCAGAGAGCGCTCTCACGAAGAGTGGTGGACGGGTGGGCCCGGCGTCAACGGTCGCGCCGAGCCGTTACCGATTCGAGACCTACGGCGTCGACGCCGGCACCAGATGGGCGCGCGATGGAACCACGCGGACAGGACGACTCCGCCGCGTCGCCTCGTCGCGGAGGACGTCCCCGTCCCGGAGGATCACCCGGAGAGGTCGACCGGGATCCATGGCAGCCTGATCCCCCTCGCTCGGCCTGCTCACCAGCCTGGTCGCCGCGGCCCGTTCCCGTTTCGGCACACTCCGCGTGCCCATCGAGCCGACGGTGATTGTGCGACTCCTCACCTCCAGCCGCCGCTCGTCAGGCCGATGTCGCGGATCGTGTCGAATTCGGGCTTGTTCGTTCGCTGTCGCGGTGACACGGTTCCCATGACGAAAGGACACGACCGTGAAGTACGTCATCATGTTCACGACCACGCCCGACCTCGAGGCAGAGGTGTCGCCTGAGCGCGTCGAGACGGTCTACGGCCGCACCTACGAGTGGTTCGGCACGCACCGCGAGGTGATGACCGAGTCTGGCGCCCAACTGCAGCCGGTCGACACCGCGACCACGGTGAGCTACGGAAGCGACGGGCCGGTCGTGGCCGACGGGCTGTTCTCGGAGGCGAGGGAGGTCATCGGCGGATTCCAGGTGATCGACGTGCCCGACCTCGACGCGGCGATCGCCATCGTCAGGACCTGGCCGCTGCTCGAACTGCCCGGCGTTTCGGTCGAGGTCCGCCCGATCGTCGTCTACTGAAGCCCCGTCGACTCATGGACGAATCGGACGCCGCGGCCAGCGAGTCAGGCAGGGTCCACGCCGCGGCATCCGATCGACTTCTCACGACGGTGATCCGCGAGGAGTCCGCGCGGATCGTGGCGGCGCTGACGGGTTGGCTCGGAAGCCTCGACCTTGCGGAGGAGGCGGTCGCCGAGGCGATCGAGGAGGCAGTGCGCGAGTGGCGCACACGCGGGGTGCCTACGAATCCCGGGGGATGGCTGACGCGAGCCGCCCGCAACAACGCCATCGACCGCCTGCGGCGCGAGAAGCGGTACCGCGAGAAGCTGGCTCTGCTCTCCGAGCCGGAAGAGGCTGCCCCGCTTGACGGCGCCGGCGAGCCCGACGAGCGACTGCCGCTCCTGTTCGGCTGCTGTCACCCCGCGATCTCCCCGGACGCGCAGCTCGCCCTGACGCTGCGTGCGATCTGCGGCCTCACCACTGCGCAGATCGCTCGGGCCACCTTGACGCCGGAGTCGACGGTCGCTCAGCGGATTGTGCGAGCAAAGCGAAAGGTCGGAGCCACCGGCATCACCTTGCGGATCCCTGAGGGATCCGAGCGGGCCGCGCGCCTGGATATCGTCTTGACCGTCGTCTCGGTGATGTACAGCGAGGCCCACCTGGTCGCCGGCGGAGACGCGGCCGCGGACCGCGACCTCGCCGACGACGCCCTGTGGCTCGCACGCGTCGTCGCACACGAATTGCCGCGTGAGGCGGAGGCGCATGGACTGCTCGCACTGCTGCTGTTCCACCGAGCACGCGAAGGGGCACGCGCCGTCGATGGAGAGCTCGTCTTGCTCGCCGACCAGGACCGGGCCCGGTGGGACCGCCGACTGATCGCCGAGGCACAGGACGTGCTCGAGAAGGCGGCGATGCTACGACGCCCAGGACGCTGGCCAGCTGCACGCGGCGATCGCTGCCTGCCACTCCGACACGCGCGACGGCGGCGACACCGACTGGCTCCAGGTGCTCACGCTCTACGACATGCTGCTGGCGCACGACCGCTCGCCGGTCGTACGGCTCAACCGCGCGGTGGCGCTCGCAGAGGTCGACGGACCGCAGGCGGCACTTGACGAGCTGGATGCGCTCCAACACGCCCTCACGGAGTACCACCTCTGGCACGCCGTGCGCGCCCGGATGCTCCGGCACCTCGGCCGTCGGGACGAGGCATGGCCGAGGACCTGTTCGCCTTGGAACTCACCGCGAACGACGCGAGCGGCGCCTGCTGTCGGCGCGGGTCGATCGCTGAGGCGGACCCGCCTCGACACCCCCGCCGCGAAGGCGGCACCCCACCCGGAGACGTCAGGCCCGGCGGCGTCGGCGCGAAGAGATCCTTGAAGAATTCGGCTGAGTCTGTCGATCCGGCGACGCGCCGTTCGCTGTGACTCATGACGGAGCCGGACAGGCCGGCCCGCGACGATGCAGGAGGCAGCCCCATGACCAAGTACGCGATCCTCATCTACGAAGACCCGGCCTTCTACGAGAGCCTCTCGCCCGAGGAGTGGCCGGCGATCGTCGGCGCCCACGGCACGTTCGTCGAGCAGGTCTCCGAGCTCGGTGGGTGCCTGCGGGCGGGGACGCGCTGGTGCCCCCGACGGCTGCCACCACGATCAAGGGTGCCGGCACCGTGACGGACGGTCCGTTCGTCGAGACCAAGGAGACCCTCAACGGCTACTACGTCGTCGAGGCGCGTGACCTCGACCACGCCATCGAGATCGCCAAGCTGTGCCCGGCCCCCGCCCCCGGCGGTGGGGTCGAGGTCCGCCCGGTCGTGGACCCGACGTCGGTCAATCCGTTCTGATCGCTCCCAGGGACGCTGCGACCGCGTCCGCCATGCAGGTGGACGCGGTCGCTGCTCGTTGAGCGGTTGAGTACTCCAGAACAGCAAGTTCGCTCACGAGATCGACGTGTCACGGTGGTCGCCGATCCGGCCGCCTCACCGACGTTGTCGGCCCACCGCGCAGCCCGATTGACTCGGCACGGGGGTGACTCGGTAGGACCGATCCCGAAGAGCAGCTCGCAGGAGGCCACGCACTCTCCGTTGCATTCGACAGGTGCCGGTGCGTCAGGGGCGGGGGAGCCGGCGGGGCTCGAGGCGCTCCTCCCGGGCGGCGTCGCCCTCCCGCGTCACGACGTAGGCGCCCCGGCCGTCGCGCTCGGCGACCGCCTCGACGAGCTCGGTGCCGCGGTAGACGAGGCCCGACGCCGTCGTCGGTGCAGTGCGTCTCGGGCAGGGTCCCGTCGGCGACGAGCTCGTGCACGAGCGGCCGGCGGCGCTCCTCGGAGTCGTAGTGGACGCCGTTGCCGTAGGGGAGCAGCGCCAGGCCGTTGGTGACCGCACGCAGCTCGGGGCCGAAGGAGTCGGTGGTGCCGCCGACGTACCAGCAGATCGAGCCGGCCGACACCCCGGAGAGGACGACCCCGGCCTCCCAGGCGGCCCGCATCGCCGGGCGCAGGTCGTGGACGTCCCAGACGGCGAGGAGGTTGGCGACCGAGCCGCCGTTGACCCACACGACGTCCTGCTCGAGGAGGTGCCCGGGCACGTCGTCGAGGTTCGGCATGGGGAAGAGGTCGAGGACCGTGACGTCGAACCCGGCGAGCCGCCCGGCCTCCTGGGCCTCGTAGGAGAACCAGCGCGGGTCCCCCGAGGCCGTTCCGACGAACGTGACGCGGGGGCGGCGGCCGTGGGCGCCGGAGAGCTCGACGGCGTGGTGGACGAGGGCGTCGAACTCGAGCCGGGTGCGGGTCCCCGCGCGGTAGCCACCGGAGGTGGCGAGGATCGTGGGCTGGTCGGTCGTCACCGGCCGCCAGCGTACGGCGGGCCTGTGGAAAACCTCGCGGCGGCGCGCGGCCGCCCGCGGCAGGCTGGGGGGATGGAGACGACGGGTCCGCCGGCGGTCCCCGGGGTCGAGCTCGGGGCGCTGCTCGGGCGCGGGGGCGGCGGCGAGGTGTGGGAGGGCGTGCTGCTCGCGGACGGGCGCCGGGTGGCGGTCAAGGTCGTCCGCGGGGTGACGCCGAGCGCGGCCGAGGCGGCCGTGCGGGAGGCTGCGGTGTCCGCGCGGATGGCGGCCGAGCACGTCCTCGCCGTCGAGTCGTGCACGGCCCTGCCCGACGGCCGGGTCGCCCTCGTCATGCCCCTCATGCGCGGGGGCAGCCTCGCGGCGCTGGTGCGGGCCCGCGGCCACCTCTCGCCCGGGGGAGGTGGTCACGGTGCTCGCGCCGCTGGCCGGCGCCCTCGGGCGGCTGCACGCCGCGGGCGTCGTGCACGGCGACGTCTCGCCCGGCAACGTGCTCCTCGACCTCGACGGGCGGCCCGTGCTCGCCGACCTCGGCGTCGGCCGGGTCGTCGGCGACGCGCCGGCACCGGTGTGGGGCACCCCGGGCCACATCGCGCCGGAGGTGCTCATCGGGCGCCGACCCGTCGCCGGCGGCCGACGTCTACGCGCTCGGGGCGCTCGGCTGGCTGTGCCTGGCCGGCGAGGTGCCCGGGGCTCCCGGGCTGCGGCCCGACCCTGGCCGAGGTCTCCCTCGCCGGCCCGGGGGCCGAGGGCGCTCGTCGCCGCGGTCGAGGCGGCGGTGCGACCCGCGGCCGACGAGCGGCCGGGGGCCGACGAGCTCGCGGTCCTGCTCTTCGCCGCGGCCGCGGCCGAGCCGCTGCACCTCGTCGTCGGCGACGACGACGTGAGCGCCGTCACCTACCGGCTGCGGGCGGCGGCGGGCCGCCCCCCGGCGCAGCGGGTCGCGCCGGCGGGCGCCACCGCGCCGGGCGCGCCAGCCGCGCGCCGGCCGCGCCCGCGGGTGCGCGCCGCGGCTCCGACCCGGGCGGGCGTGCTCGCGGCGCCGGCGCGCGTGCGCGGCGCTGCTCGGCGTGGCGCGTCGCCGTCGGGCGTCGCTCGGCGGGCTCGGCCTCGGCCGCGCTGCCCGACGACCCGGCCCGGGCGGCCGGCCCGGTCCGCCCGGCGCCGCGCCCGCCGCGTCGGCGCCGGGCGCGGCCGCCACCCCGGCGCCGGCGCCCGCCGACCCGCGCACCGACCCCCGGGCCCCGCGCACCGACGCGACAGGCCTCCTCGTCGCGCTCGCCGCCGAGCGGGCCCGCGCCTACCGGGAGGCCGACCCCGGCCCGCTCGCGGCCTCGGAGTCGGCCGGCGGCGAGCTCTACGCCCGCGATCGGGCGGCGGTCGAGGCGCTGCGCGCGAGCGGGCTGCGCTACGCGGGCCTCGAGTACGTCGTCGAGGAGGTCGCGGTGGTCACGGCCGCGGAACCCGCGCGGTGCTCCGGGCCCGGCTCGGCGTCGCGCCGCTACCGCGTCGGCGGGGGCGGTCGAGGAGGTGCCGCAGCCCGGGTCGGCCGCTGGCGCCGGTGCTCGTCGACCTCGTCCGCGGCCGGGAGGGCTGGCGGGTCACGGCCCTGCGCGACGGGTGAGGGCGGCTCAGGCCACGAGCCAGCGGGCGGCGGCGTCGAGGTCGCCGTGGGTGTACCGTAGCCGCTGCGACGGAGGACGTCGCCGACGATGCGCTGGCTGCCGAGGATCTCGCCGGCGAACTCGCCGACGACGAGCCGGAGGGCCGGCGAGGGCGCCGGCAGGACGGCCGGGCGGTGCAGCGCCCGGCCGAGGGCCGCTGCGACGTCCTTCTGCCGGGCCGGGCGCGGGCCCGCAGAGGTTGACCGGTCCGGTGACCTCCGGGTGGTCGAGCAGGTGCAGGAGGGCCCCCACCTCGTCGAGCGAGGGTGATCCAGGGCCAGAACTGCCGGCCCCAGCCGAGCGGACCGCCGAGGCCCGAGCCGGGCCAGGCGCAGCAGCGGCTGCCATCGCCCCGCCGCTCGCGGCGCCATGACGATGCCGGTGCGGGCGAAGGCCACCGACGCCCCGGCGTCGACCGCCGGCCGGGCGGCCGCCTCCCAGGCGAGGACGACGTCGGCGAGGAAGCCGGTGCCCGGCGGGGTTGGCCTCGGTGAGCTCCTCGTCGCCGCGGTCGCCGTAGAACCCGACCGCCGACCCCGAGACGAGGCGCACGGGGTGGTCGGCCGCGGCGACGGCCCCGGCCACGGCCGTCGTGGAGTCGGTGCGCGAGGCGAGGATCGCGTGCTTGTACGACGGGGTCCAGCGCCGGTCTCCGACACCGGCCCCCGCGAGGTGGACCACGCCGTCGACGCCGTCGAGCACCGCCGGGTCGAGGTGCCGGCACGCGGGGTCCCAGCGCACCTCGTCCGGGCGTCGAGGGTGGCCGCGCGGACGAGGCGCACCACCTCGTCGCCGCGCTCACGGAGCGCGGCGACGAGGGCGGTGCCGATGAGCCCGGAGGACCCGGTGACGGCGATACGGGCCACGGGCGTGGGCGTCAGAGGCCGAGGTCGGCCTCGAACGCGCCTTCCTCGAGGCGTTGCTTCATCGTCGTGAGGAAGCGGGCGGCGTCCGCGCCGTCGACGATCCGGTGGTCGTAGGACAGCGCGAGGTAGACCATCGAGCGGATGGCGATCGTCTCGCCACCGTCCTCACCGCGGACGACGACGGGCGGCGCACGACGGCCCCGGTGCCGAGGATGCCGACCTGCGGCTGGTTGATGATCGGGGTGTCGAACAGCGCTCCGCGAGAGCCGGTGTTGGTGATCGTGAAGGTCCCGCCGGCGAGGTCGTCGGGCATGATCTTGTTGCTCCGCGTGCGCTCGGCGACCTCGGCGATGCCGCGGGCCAGCCCGGCGAGGTTGAGGTCACCGGCGTTCTTGAGGACGGGGACGATGAGCCCCTTCTCGGTGTCGACGGCCATGCCGAGGTTCTCGGTGCCGTGGTAGGTCACCTGGTCGTCCTCGATGCTCGCGTTGACCGTCGGGTGCGCCTTGAGCGCCTCGACCGCCGCGAGCGCGAAGAACGGCAGGTAGCTGAGCTTGGTGCCCTCGCGCTGAGGCGAAGTCGGCCTTGGCCCGGTCGCGCAGCCGGGCGATGCGGGTGACGTCGACCTCGACGACCGTGGTCAGCTGGGCCGAGACCTGGAGCGACTCGACCATCCGCCGGGCGATCGTCTTGCGCAGCCGGGACATCGGCTGCGTCGTGCCGCGCAGGGTGGTGTCGACCGGGGCCTTCGTCGGGGCGGCCGTGGCCGAGGCCGCGGGGGCCTGCGCCGGCGGCGGCGGGCCTGCGGCTCGGGCGCCGGAGCCTTCTTCGCCTCGGCCGCAGCGAGGACGTCCTGCTTGCGGATGCGGCCACCGATGCCGCTGCCGGTGAGGGTGGACAGGTCGATGCCGTGGTCGGCCGCGAGCTTGCGGACCAAGGGGGTGACGTAGGCGCTGGCGTCGGAGTCGCCGCCACCGGAGGAGTCGCCGGAGCCGGTGCCCTCGGCCGGCGGGGCGCCGTCGGCGGCGGCCGCCGCCGCGTCGGCGCGGTCTCCTGCGCGGGGGCCTCTGCGGCCGGGGCCGCCTGCTCGGGCTGCTCCTCGGGCTCCGGCGGCTTCTCGGCCTCGGGCTCCGGCTCGGCCTCGGGCTCCGGTTCGCTCGGCTCGGGCTGCGGCTCGGCCTCCTGCTCGGGCTTCTCCGGCTCCTGCTGGGCCGGGGCCTCGCCGCGGAGCCGCCGCCACCGGAGCCGCCGACGACGGCGAGGTCGGCGCCGACCGGCACGGTCTCGTCCTCCTGGACGAGGATGCTGGTGAGGGTGCCCGGCGACGGGCGAGGGGATCTCGGTGTCGACCTTGTCGGTGGAGACCTCGAGGAGCGGCTCGTCGACCGCGACCTCGTCGCCCTCGGACTTCAGCCAGCGGGTGACCGTGCCCTCGGTGACCGACTCGCCGAGCGCGGGCATCTGGACCGTCGTGCCGTCACCGGACCGCCGCCCGACCCCACTGCCCGACGCGGCGGCCGGGGCCTGCGGCTCGTCGCCGTCGGACTGCGGCTCGGCGGGCTCCTGGCCGCCCTCGTCGCCGGCCTCGGCGACCGCACCGGTGTCGGCGGGGTCCTCGACCTCGTCGGCCGGGCCGTCGGACGGCCGTCACCGGCGCCGGCGTCGCCGGTCGTCGGCCGGGGCCCCTCGGCGGAGGAGCCGCCGGAGTCGGGTCGCCACCGGAGGGGGCGCCGTCACCGACGACCGCGAGGTCGGCGCCGACCGGGACGGTGTCGTCCTCCTGGACGAGGATCTCCTGGAGCACCCCGGCCACGGGGGAGGGGATCTCGGTGTCGACCTTGTCGGTCGAGACCTCGAGCAGCGGCTCGTCGACCGCGACCTCGTCGCCGACACTCTTCAGCCACCGCGTCACGGTCCCCTCGGTGACGGACTCGCCGAGTGCGGGCATCTGTACACGTTCGGACATCAGTGGTGCTCTCCTTCGTGGGCGCTGGCGGTCATCACTCTAGTTGTGTGCGTGGAGGGGCTTGCCGGCGAGCGCCAGGTGGGCCTCGCCGAGGGCCTCGTTCTGGGTGGGGTGGGCGTGGACGAACGGCGTGACGTCCTCGGGATGGGCCTCCCAGCCGACGACGAGCTGGGCCTCGCCGACCTGCTCGCCCATCCGCGACCCGACCATGTGCACGCCGACGACCGGGCCGTCGGTGACGCGCACGAGCTTGACGAAGCCCTGCGTCCCGAGGATCTGCGACTTGCCGTTGCCGCCGAGGTTGTACTCGTAGGCCTCGACGCGCGTCGCCGTGCCGCTCGCGCGCCTGCTCCTCGGTGAGCCCCACGGAGGCGACCTCGGGGTCGCAGTAGGTGACCCGCGGGATGGTGACTCGTCGACACGGGTGCCGGGTCGAGCCCGGCGATCTCCTCGGCGACGAAGATGCCCTGGGCGAAGCCGCGGTGGGCGAGCTGGAGCCCGGGGACGATGTCGCCGACCGCCCACAGCCCCTCGACGCCCGTGCGGCACCGCTCGTCGGTGACGACGAAGCCGCGCTCGAGGGTGACCCCGGCCTCCTCGTACCCGAGGCCCTCGGTGACCGGCCGCGGCCGACGGCGACGAGGAGGAGGTCGGCGGCGAGCTCCTCGCCGCCGTCGAGCCGCACGGTGACGCCGGTGTCGTCCTGCTGCGCCGACTCGAACCGGACGCCCGTGCGCACGGTGATGCCGCGCTTGCGGAAGGCGCGCTCGAGGGCGGCCGAGCTGGCCGGGTCCTCGGCGGCGACGAGCCGGGGAAGGGCCTCGACCACCGTGACCTCGGAGCCGAACGAGCGCATGACCGAGGCGAACTCGACGCCGATGACGCCGCCGCCGAGGACGACGACGCGCCCGGGCACCTCGCTCGAGCCCGAGGGCCCCGTCGCTCGTCACGACCCGCCCGCCGAGCTCGAGGCCGGGCAGCGTGCGGGCGGAGGACCCGGTGGCGAGGACGACGTGCCGCCCGACGAGGCGGCGGTCGCCGACGACGCACGGTGTGACGGTCCGTCGAGCCGGCCGGCGCCCTCGACGTACTCGACCTCCCGGGCCCGCACCAGGCCCTGGAGGCCCTTGTGCAGCCGGGCGACGACACCCTCGCGGTAGGTCGTGACCGCCGGGCAGGTCGATGCCCTCGAAGGTGGCTCGCACCCCGAAGCGGCCGGCGTCGCGGGCCGCGTCGGCGACCTCGGCGGCGTGCAGCAGGGCCTTGGTGGGGATGCAGCCGCGGTGCAGGCAGGTGCCGCCGAGGAGGTCCTTCTCGACGAGGGCCACGCTCAGGCCGAGCTCGGCGGCGCGCAGCGCGCAGGCGTAGCCGCCGCTCCCGCCGCCGAGGACGACGACGTCGTGGGTGGGTTCGGCGCTGGCCGGCATCCGGTGCTGCTCCGTTCTCGCGGTGGCGGTCGGTGGCCGGCGTCGCTGCGGGTGGGCGGGCCGGCGCTGCTCCGCATCCTGTCACTCCCGGCGGCGCGGCACGAGGTCGCGACGCGCGGGGCGTGCGGTCGACGTGCAGGTCCAGCCCCTATCGTGGGCGCCATGGCCTGGTGGAGACGCGGCCGGGGCCGGGCGAGGGCTCCGCACGACGGCAGCGACCTCGAGAGCGCGACCGCGCACCTCACCGACTTCGTGCGCACCCGGCGCGGCGTCGAGGCGTACGTCGAGCCGGCGACGAACGTCACGGCGACGACCGTCGTGCTCATCGCCCACGACGGGGAGTGGACCCGGCGGGCGCTGCCCTCGCGGCCGCAGGCCTTCGAGGTCGCCCGCGGGCTCGACGTGCCGGTGTACGACGTCAACCTCACCGGGTACCCGGCGCGGATGCGGGCCTGGACCACCCAGCAGCGGCGCGAGGGCCGTGCCTGAGCGGGAAAGTGGTCGCGGCGCGGCCCGGCCGTGCGACGGTGGACCGCACGCCCCCGCCGACGAGAGGACCGCCCATGGCAGCCAAGGACCGACCCCGACCCGCGGTCGACGACGACGTCAAGGCCAGGTTCCGGGCCGCGCTCGACGCCAAGCAGGCCCACCGGGCGGCCGACGCCGCCGAGCGCGCCGAGCACGGCAAGGTCGACCACGCGCACGGCCCGAGACCAGCGCGCGCCAGCAGATGTTCCGCCGCAAGAGCGGCTGACCCCCGCCACGACGCGACGACGGCGGGCCCCCTCGGGGGCCCGCCGTCGTGCGTGCTGCCGAGGCCGGGTCAGCGCCTCGCGCCGTGGCCCTCGACGAGCGCGACGAGGGTGCGAGACGCCGAACCCGGTGCCGCCCTTGGGGGTCCGTCCGCGCGGGGCGCCGCCGTTGAACGACGGCCCGGCGATGTCGACGTGGGCCCACGGGATGCCCTCGCCGACGAACTCCTGGAGGAAGAGCCCGGCGGTGAGCATGCCGCCCTCGCGGTCGCCCTTGTGGGCGATGTCGGCGACGGGGGTGTCGAGCTTGGCCCGCAGCGCCACCGGCAGCGGCATCGGCCACGCGCCCTCCCCGGCGGTGTCGGCCGCCGTGACGACGCGGGAGCGGAAGGCGTCGTCGTTGGCCATGACACCGGCGATGTCGTCGCCGAGGGCGATCATCTGGGCGCCGGTGAGCGTGGCGATGTCGACGATCCCAGTCGGGCGTCTTCTCGCTCGCGAGGCACGATGCCGTCGCCGAGCACCATCCGGCCCTCGGCGTCGGTGTCGAGGATCTCGACGCTCGTGCCGTCGCGCATGACGACGACGTCGCTGGGGCGCTGCGCGGTGCCGCCCGGCATGTTCTCGGCGAGGCAGAGGTAGCCGGTGACGGCGACCGGCAGGCCGAGCTCGGCGGCGGCGAGCACGGCGCCGGCCACGGCGGCGGCGCCGGCCATGTCGCACTTCATCGTCACCATGCCGGTCGAGGGCTTGAGGTTGAGGCCGCCGGAGTCGAAGGTGATGCCCTTGCCGACGAGCGCGACCGAGCCCGGTGGCGCCGGAGGGGGAGTACGACATCGTCACGATGCGCGGCGGGTTGACCGAGCCCTGGCCGACGCCGACGATGCCGCCGAACCCGCCCTTGGCGAGCGCCTTCTCGTCGAGGACCGACACGGTGATCTTGGCGGCGGAGTCCGACGCGCGGCGGCTGGCCGACGTCGGCGAAGGACTGCGGGAAGAGCAGGTTCGGCGGGGTGTTGACGAGGTCGCGGGCCCAGTCGCGGGCCGCGCCGACGATCGCGGGCGCGCGCGACGGCGTCCTTGACCGCCTTGCCCTGCCCGGCGGCGGACACGACGGTGATCTTCGGCCCGGCGGACGGCTTCGTGGCGCCGGGCGCCCGCGGCGGGCGGCCGGCAGCGGGGCGCTCTTGTCGTAGACGTAGCAGCCCGACCAGGCGCCGTCGGCGACGGCGCCGACGCTCTCGACGTCGGGGGTCGGGAGGGCGACGCCGACCGAGGCCTTGCCGCGCACGCTGCGCAGGGCCGAGGCGGCCGCCTCGCGCAGCGCGGTGTGCTCGAAGGAGGTGCGGCGCGACGAGCCGTCGCCGAGGCCGGTCACGACGACCGAGGTGGCCTTGACCCCCGGGACGGCGACGACGCGGTGCACGTCGCCGGCCTTGCCCGTGGCCTCGAGGTCGGCGAGCACCGCCTGCAGGTGGACGACGGCCTTGCGCGGGAGGCCGTGCCCGGCGGCGAGGTCGGCGCCGTCGGTCGTGCGGACCGACGCCGACGACGAGGGTGTCGACGGGCAGGTCTGCGGAGGTCTTGGTCGTCACGGTCAGTGAAGTCATGTCGGCAGACTATCCGGGCCCGGCGGGGCCCTCGGGCGGGGCGGTAACGTGCCCACCATGACCGACCTCAGGCACTCGCCGCATCCACGACAGGCACCTCGCGCTCGGGGCGAAGATGGCCGACTTCGGGGGGTGGTCGATGCCCATCGAGTACCCCGGCGGCGGGGTGGTCGCCGAGCACACGGCGGTGCGGGAGCGGGTCGGCCTCTTCGACGTCTCCCACCTCGGCAAGGCCCGGGTGAGCGGCGCCGGGCGCGGCCGACTTCGTCAACCGGTGCCTCACCAACGACCTGCGGCGGATCGGCCCCGGGCAGGCCCAGTACACGATGTGCTGCACCGAGGCCGGGGGCGTCGTCGACGACCTCATCCAGTACCTGCGCTCCGACGAGGACGTCTTCCTCGTCCCGAACGCCGCGAACACGGCCCGGGTCGTCGAGCTGCTCGCGGCGGCCGCCCCCGAGGGCCTGGTCGTCGAGGACCTCCACGACTCCTACGGCGTGCTCGCGGTGCAGGGGCCGCGCTCGGACGAGGTGCTGGCCCGCCTGGGCCTGCCCGTCGACCACGACTACATGAGCTTCGTCGAGACCACGTGGGAGGGGCTGCCGGTCATCGTCTGCCGCACCGGCTACACCGGCGAGCGGGGCTACGAGATCGTCCCGGCCTGGGACGTCACGGGCTCGGTGTGGGACGCCCTCGCCGAGGCCGTCGCCGCCGAGGGCGGGCTGCCCGCCGGCCTGGGCGCCCGCGACACGCTCCGCACCGAGATGGGCTACCCGCTCCACGGCAACGACCTCTCCCTCGACATCACCCCGGTGATGGCGGGCGCCGCGTGGGCGGTCGGCTGGGACAAGGACGCCTTCTGGGGGAAGGAGGCCCTCGCGGCGGAGCGGGCGGCCAAGGAGACCCGGCTGATGCGCGGGCTCGTCGTCACCGGCCGGGGCATCCCGCGCTCGCACTGCACGGTGCGCGACGCGAGCGGGGCCGAGGTCGGCGAGGTCACCTCGGGGACGTTCTCCCCGACCCGCAGGCAGGGCATCGCCCTCGCCCTCCTCGACCGCTCGGTCACCCTCGGCGACGACGTCGTCGTCGACGTCCGCGGCCGGGACGTCGCCGCGACGGTGAGCAAGCCGCCCTTCGTCGAGGCGGGGGTGCGGTCGTCGTGAGCGAGCAGTGGACGTGGACCTTCGCCGACGCCGAGGGCGCCCCGGTCACCGGGGAGCCGACCTCCGACACCGCGTTCCCGACCCAGTCCGACGCCGAGAGCTGGTTCGGCGAGGTGTGGCACGAGCTCGCCGAGGCCGGCGTGGCCTCGGTGACGCTGCACCGTGACGCGACGGTCGTCTACGGCCCGATGAGCCTCGAGGCGGCACCGTGACCGGAGGGCTCGGCCGGAGCCGGTATCAGCCGCGCCCGAGCTGACCTCCTCGGGTGAGGACGCGCCCGGGCACCGGGCGCCGGACGAAGGAGTGGCCCGTGGCCGACAGCGACGCGCCGATCCGCAGCGCCTTCCGGGGCATGCTGCCCGCGACCGGGACGGCAGCGGTGGGCGCGTGGGCGTCGGCGGTCGTCGGGGTGCTCATCGCCCTCGCGGAGGTCGACGGCCTCGTCGGGCAGGTGGTCCTCGCCGGCTCGGACCTACTCGCTCACCGGGCTCACCGACCGGCGCGGTGTTCTCCGGCGCGGCGCCGCCGACTCGTGGTCGGTGCTCGCCGAGCGGGCGAGCGCCGTCCCCGGGACTGGCCCGGTGGGTCGTCGTCTACGCGTCGTCGACCTCGGGTTCGTCGCCCTCTACACGCTGGGGGTGGGACGCCGGCTCCGGGGCGCGCGCGACCGGGGGTCCGGGCGCACCGGCCTGGGCCGCGAGCCGCGTGGGCCTGGCCGTCGGAGGGGCCGCCGACGCGGCCGAGTCGGTGCTCCTGCTCGACCTCGCCGAGGCGACGGCTGCTGCCCCGGCTGTCTCGTGGTGAAGTGGGCGGGGCTCGTGCTCGGCTGCTCTCGCGCGCTGCCCGCCGCGCGGCACGCCGCGCGGGGGCCCGAGACCCACCCCGTACGACGAGGACGCGTCCACCGGCCGGCGGGCCTGTGCGGCGGCTCCTCGCCCTCTACACCCACCGGTTCTCCCTGCTCGTCGTGGTCCCCTTCGCCGCCCTCGGGCTGGCCAAGGGGACCGACGTGCTCGACCAGCTGCCCGACGTCCAGCGCCAGTGGGTCGACTCCGGGGCCGGGTCGCGCATCGCCGTCAGCGCGGTTCCTCACCGCCGTCGTGGCCGTCGTCGTGGTCGTCGTCGGCCGGCTGCGCAGCCACTACGTCGCGATGCGCGTCCTCGGTGACACGACTCCGCCCCACGCGGCCCCGTACCGCGCCCCGTCGCTGCGCCCTGGTCGTCACGGCCGGCGTGATCGCCGCGCGCGGCCTCGTCTCGCGGCTGCTCCTCGGCGGCTGGGACGTCATCTGGCCGCGGGTCGGCATCGCGCTCGTGGTGCCGCTCGTCGTCGCCGGCGGTTCGCTGCTGCTGCGGCGCGGCGGCGCCCCGCCGCCCTGGAGCCCGTACCGTCGTCCGGTCACGCCGGAGCAGGCCCGCCACCCGCGTCGTCGGCGACGTGCTCGGGCTCCTCGTCCTCGTCATCCCCGGGCTGGGGCTCGTGCGGGCCTTCGCCGCGCCCGTCGTCCTCGACCTCGGCGGGACCTCGCCCTCCTCGTCGGCGGGTTCGTCGGGGTGCTCTGGCACCTGGCTCGTGGCCGGGTCGCTCGGGTGGGGGCCGGGCCGCGCGGACTGGCTGGGGGCCCGGTCGGGCGCGACCGCCCTCGGGGGCCCGGCCGCCGTCCTCACGCCCTCACCGGCCGGCGCCGACCGCCGCGGCGGTGAGGCGGGCGCCTGGGCGAGCTCGGGCTGTCCGTCGCGCTCGGGCTCGTCGCCGGGGCGTTCCCGCGCTCGCTCGCGGCCCTCGGGGTGATCGGCATGATGCTGCTCGCGGCACCGCCGTCGCCCTCCCGCTGGGGGCCACGGTCGTCCTCCTCCAGAGCGGCGGCGCCCCCGACCTGCTGGTCGCGGCCGACACCCCGCTGCTGCGCACGGCGCCCGTGATGTCGATCGTCGTCCTCACGGCCCTCACCGTGGGGCTCGCCGGCAGCGACACGCGGGTGCACGGGCTGCGCACCACCGACGCGGCGGCGCCGACCCCCGCTCAGCGCACCGACCTCGTCGCCCGCCTCGGCGACCTGGGCCGGGGCAGCCGGGCTGCGGCGTCCCGCTCCCCGGCACCGACCTGCGGGCCCGGCCCGTGTTCCTCCTCGCCGCGGAGGGCGGCGGCATCCGGGCGGCGGCGTGGACCGCGCTCGGCACCGACGCCCTGGCCGCCGCCGGGCGGGGCTGCTCGGAGGCCCTCGTGTCGTCGGGGGCCAGCGGCGGCGCGGTCGGGCTGACGGTCAGCGCGTTCGCCGCCGAGGACGGTGCGTACGCGGCGGTGCGCGAGGATGTCCGGTCCCGACGCGCTCGGGGTCGCCGTCTCCGGCCTCATCGTGCGCGACCCCCTCCGCTCGGTCACCGGGCTGGCCTTCCCGGCGGCGGGGGAGCCGGGCGTGGGTCGACCGGGCCGGGCTCATGGAGCAGGCGTGGGAGCGGGCCGTGCCCGCCCTGCGCAGGCCCTACCTCGCGCCCCCCGCGAGGGCGGGTCCGCCCGGGCGCTCGTGCTCAACTCGACGTCGGTCGCCACGCACTGCCGCACGCTGCTGAGCCAGGTCGCCCTCGACCCCACCCCCGACCCGCGCAGCTGCCGCACCCCGAGCGCGGTCCCGGACAGCATCGACCTGCTGCGCCACGCTGCGGGCCGGCTGCTCGACGGAGGCGCCGACGCTGCGGGCGAGCACGGTCGCCCTCCTCGCCTCCCGGTTCCCCTACGTCACGCCCTCCGGGGTCGTCGCGACGGGCTGCGCCGCGGGCTCGCGCAGCCCCGACACCCAGCAGCTCGTCGACGGGGGCTACGCCGACAACGACGGGCTGGGGACGCTCGTCGACCTCGCCCCCCGGTGGCTCGGGGCGCTGCGGGCCCACAACGCCGAGGTCGTCGCCGGACGGCGCGACGCACCGCTGCTCGTGCCCGTCGCTCGTCTACCTCGACAACGGCTCGGGCAGCGACCTCCAGTCCGAGCCGGCGGGCGCGGACCAACGAGGTGCTCGTCCCGCTGCTCACCAAGGGCGCCGCGACGGCCGGCCTGTCGTCGCACCGACACCCAGCTGCACCGCGCGCTGGCCACCTTCGCCACCGACCGGGTCGTGCCCGACTGCGAGGTCGCCCGTCGCCGCCGACGCCGGGGGCGCGCCGCCCGCGCCGCCCGCGGTGTGCGCGGCGCTCGACACCTGGCGCGGCCCGCCGGTCAAGGTCTTCTACCAGCCGACCCGGCCCTCGATCGCGGCCCCGCTCGGCTGGGTGCTCTCGGACCAGTCCCTGCTCACCCTCACCTGCGCCCGCGACGACCAGGTCGTCCCGTCGGGGCTGCCGGCCATCTCGCCGTCGGCCTGCCGGGGGCAGGCAGCGGTGAGCGAGGAGGGCGTCTCGCCGGGGCCGGTGGCGCCGGCGAGTGTGCCGACCCGGCCACGCGCGACCGGTCGCCCCTGCTGTCACGCGGGTACGGCACGATGCGCTCGGCGCTGTGCCTGGCCCACGACGCCCTGCAGGCGCCGCCCGTCGACTGGGCGGGAGCCGGCTGAGGCGGAGGTGGGCGCGGCCCGTCCGGCCTCCCGTCAGGAGGGGTACTGGCCCCGGGGCACCTGGACGGCGGGCCGGCGGCCACGGCGCATCTGGAAGACGCGCATCACGGCGTAGGTCATGCTGCCGCGCGAGACCCGCTCGGGACCGAACTTCTCGCCCAGCCGGCGCTTGAGCCGCTGCCACATGAGGACGGTGTCGACGGCCACGGCGAGCACGCCGGCCCAGGTGAGCAGGACGCTGATGCTGAACAGGAGGTTGTTCCGCACCAGGCTGAGGGCGAGCACGACGAGCATCACCGGCAGGAGGAACTCGCCGAGGTTGCGGCGGGCGTCGACGTAGTCGCGGATGTAGCGCCGCACGGGTCCCTTGTCGCGGACCGGCAGGCCGGCCTCGTCGCCGGTCTCGAGGGCCCGCCGGGTGCGGGCGAGCTGGGCGCGACGCTCCTCGCGCTCCTGCTGGCGGGCCTGCTTGCGGTCGGTGACGACGAGGGGCTGGCGGCGGGCCGCCTCCTGGTCGCGCCGCTTGGGCGTCGGCCGGTTCTTCGCGCCCTCGCGCGGCGGCCCCGCCGGCTGGGCGGGGGCCTGGTCACTCGACTTGCTGCGTCCGAACACGGCCCCAACTCTAGGTGCTCGCCCGGTCCGGCCGTCGAGGGCCCGGGGCGCACCCCCCGGGCGGGCCCCGCGGTCGGTAGGGTCGGGCGGCGTGACCGACGTGCTCCCCGCCGACCGTATCGACGCCCTCCGCGACCGCATCCGTGCCCTCATGCCTGCCGTGCGCGACGACCTCGAGGCGCTGACCCGCATCCCCTCCGTCTCCCTCGACGCCTTCGACCAGGCCCACGTCGAGTCCAGCGCCGAGGCCACGGCGGCCCTCCTGCGGGCCGAGGGGCTCGAGGTCGAGATCGTCCGCGAGGGCGGGCGCCCCGCCGTCATCGGCCACCGCGCCGGCCCGCCCGGGTCGCCGACGGTGATGCTCTACGCGCACCACGACGTCCAGCCCCCCGGTGACGACGCGCTGTGGGACAGCCCGCCGTTCGAGCCCACCGAGCGCGAGGGCCGGCTCTACGGCCGCGGCGCCGCCGACGACAAGGCCGGCATCATGGCCCACGTCGCCGCCCTGCGGGCCCACGGCGACGACCTGCCCGTCGGGGTCACCGTCTTCGTCGAGGGGGAGGAGGAGATCGGCTCCGACTCCCTGCCGACGATCCTCGAGCGGCACGGCGAGAAGCTGCGGGCCGACGCCATCGTCCTCGCCGACTCCGGCAACTGGGACATCGGGGAGCCCGCCCTGACGACGACGCTGCGCGGCATGATCCGCGCCGTGGTGTCGGTCGAGACCCTCGACCACGGCATCCACTCCGGCATGTTCGGCGGTGCGGTGCCCGACGCCCTCATGGTGCTCGTCCGCCTCCTCGCCTCGCTGCACGACGACGAGGGCAACGTCGCCGTGGCCGGGCTCAAGGCCGGCGTCGCCGCCGACCTCGACTACGACGAGGACCGGCTGCGACGGGAGTCGGGGCTGCTCGACGGCGTCGAGGCCATCGGGTCCGGCTCGCTGCTGACCCGGATGTGGATGAAGCCGTCGATCACGACGATCGGGATCGACGCCCCGACCATCGCGACCTCGTCGAACACCCTCGTCCCGTCCGCGCGGGCCAAGGTGTCGATGCGGATCGCCCCCGACGAGCACGACCTCGACGCCTTCGCGCTGCTCCGGGAGCACCTCCTGGCCCGCGTCCCGTGGGGCGCGCGGGTCGAGGTCACCCTCGACGAGCGCGGCGCCGGCTTCGCCGCGGACGCCGACGGACCGGTCTACGACCAGGCCCGGGCCGCGTTCGCGGACGCCTGGGGCGTGGCGCCGGTCGACATCGGCGTCGGCGGGTCGATCCCGTTCGTCGCCGCCTTCGCCGAGCAGTTCCCCGACGCGGCGATCCTCGTCACGGGCGTCGAGGACCCCGACGCGCGGGCCCACGGCGCCAACGAGTCGCTGCACCTCGGGGAGTTCGAGCGGGTGTGCCTCGCCGAGGCGCTCCTGCTGGCCCGCGTCGGCGCCCTGCCGCGCTGAGGGACGGAAGGGACACCATGGCCGAGGGCAGGTACGTCGAGGACGACTTCCAGCGCGACACGACCTACATCGAGGACCGCGTCACGCGCGACGGCACCGGGGAGCGCGAGTGGCCGGTCGAGCCCGGTCGCTACCGGCTCGTCGTCGCCCGCGCCTGCCCGTGGGCCAACCGGGCGATCATCGTCCGCCGGCTCCTCGGGCTCGAGGACGTCGATCTCGATGGGGATCTGCGGCCCCACCCACGACAGCGACTCGTGGACCTTCGACCTCGACCCCGGCGGCCTCGACCCGGTGCTCGGCATCCCGCGGCTCAAGGACGCCTACGAGGCGCGCTTCCCGGGCTACCCGCGGGGCATCACCGTCCCCGCGCTCGTCGAGGTCGCGAGCGGCCAGGTCGTGACGAACGACTTCGCCCAGCTCACCCTCGACCTGTCGACGCAGTGGCGCGACCACCACCGCGACGGCGCACCCGACCTCTACCCGCAGGCCCTGCGCGAGGAGATGGACGAGGTGATGCAGCGGGTCTACACGGAGGTGAACAACGGGGTGTACCGCTGCGGCTTCGCCGGCACCCAGCGCTCCTACGAGGACGCCTACGACCGCCTCTTCACGGCGCTGGACTGGCTCGAGGAGCGGCTCGCCGACCGGCGCTTCCTCATGGGCGAGACCATCACCGAGGCCGACGTCCGGCTCTTCACGACCCTGGCCCGGTTCGACGCCGTCTACCACGGGCACTTCAAGTGCAACCGGCAGAAGCTGGCCGAGATGCCGGTCCTGTGGGCCTACGCCCGCGACCTGTTCCAGACCCCCGGGTTCGGCGACACGACCGACTTCGCGCACATCAAGCGCCACTACTACGAGGTCCACCGCGACATCAACCCGACCGGGGTCGTGCCGAAGGGGCCGGACCCCTCGGGCTGGGGCACCCCGCACGGCCGCGAGTCGCTCGGTGGCCGGCCGTTCGGCGAGGGCACCCCGCCCGGGGCGCCGTCGCCGGGGGAGCGGGTGCCGTCGCCCACAACCCGCTGCTCGGCGAGGACGGGCTCGTCGCGTCCTGACCCCGCCGGCGCGGCGACCTCTGTCAAGAACCTGTTGACACGATGACAGGTGTCAACCTATTCTTGACACATGGCGACGACACCGACTCCGCGCTCGACCGGTATGGGCCTCGTGGTCGCCGGGCTGCTCACCTTCGTCATCAGCACGCAGATCTCCGGCGGGTTCTTCCGGGGCCTCTTCCAGGGCATGACCATCGCCCTCATGGTGGGCGGGGCCTATCTCCTCAGCACGCGGTGGCGCCAGGACCGGCGCTCCGGCGGCCCGGACGAGGAGGACCCCGACGCCCTGTGGCTGCCGAGCCAGGACGACCAGCGGTGACCGCGTCCACGGGTGGCCCGCTCTCCGAGGTCCTCGGGCGGGCGGTCCTGGACGGCGGGCCGGGTCAGGAGGCCCTGGACCCGGACCGGCCGCAGGACCACCTGGCCATCGTCGAGCGCGCCGCCCTCGCCGAGGGGGTGGGCCGCGAGCTGCTCCGGCAGTCCGTCTCCGCCGCCCGGGGCAGCGGCCACAGCTGGGCGGCCATCGGGGGCGTGCTGGGCCTGAGCCGGCAGGCGGTGCAGCAGCGCTTCGGCGGCGCCGAGGAGGGGGAGGAGGACCCCGAGTACCGCTGGCTGGGGCCCGTGACGGCCTTCGACGAGCTGCCGGAGCTCGAGCTCGCCGGCCGCCGGGGCTGGCGGACGGTCGGGGCCGGGATGCTCAAGCACCGGATGCAGCGCACCGACACCCAGTGGGAGCACCGCCGCGTCGTGTGGAGCCGGGCGACGGGGTCCTACGAGGTCGACGGCTGGACCGTGGCGGTGCGAGCCTTCCCGTGGCTCTACCTCGTGCGCGACCGCGGCCTGCCGCCCGAGGTCTGAGCCCCGGCGGCGGCCCGGCCACGAGGGGCCTTCGTCGGGACCGATGAACGTCGACAGCGACTTTCATCGGAACCGACGAGAGCCCCGACGGGGGCGCCGACCTAGGTTCTCGTGGCATGACGAGCACTGCGACCCCTTCCCGCACGGCCGGCGGGTCCACGCTGCAGGACGTCGGCGCGTGGGTGACCGAGCACCTCCCGGCGCTGCTCGCCGAGCACGACGTGCCGGCCGCCGCGGTCGCCGTCGGCCTCGGTGACGACGTCGTCGAGGCCGCCGCCGGGGTGCTCCACCTCGGCACCGGTGTCGAGGCCGACACCGACTCGGTCTTCCAGATCGGCTCCGTCACCAAGGTGTGGACCGCGACCCTGGTCCTCCAGCTCGTCGACGAGGGGCTGCTCGACCTCGACGCGACGGTGCGGACCTACCTGCCCGACTTCCGGGTGGCCGACGAGTCCGCGTCGGCGACGATGACCGTGCGGCAGCTGCTCTGCCACACCGCCGGCTTCGAGGGCGACGTCTTCACCGACACCGGCCGCGGCGACGACTGCGTCGAGAAGCTCGTCGCCACCCTCGACGACGTCCCGCAGCTGTTCCCCCCGGGCGAGCTGTTCTCGTACAACAACGCCGGCTACTGCGTGCTGGGCCGCATCGTCGAGGTCGCTGCGCGGGGCGTCCTACGACGACTGCCTCGCCGAGCACCTCATCGGCCCGCTCGGCCTGACCCACGCCGCGCCCAGCCCCTACGAGGCGATCATGTACCGCGCCGCCATGGGGCACGTGCAGCGCGACCCGAGGGCCGAGCAGGAGCCCGCACCCTTCTGGGCGCTGACCCGCTCCAACGGCCCGGCCGGCGCGATGCTCGCGATGACCGCCCGCGACCTCGTCGCCTTCGCCCGGATGCACCTCTCCGACGGCGCGGCGGCCGACGGCACCCGGGTGCTCACGCCGGAGTCGGTCGCGGCATGCGGACCCACGAGGTCTCCCTGCCGGACCTGCGCGTCCTGGGGACGGGCTGGGGGCTGGGCTGGGAGCTGTTCGAGAACGTCGGCGTGCCGATGGTCGGCCACGACGGGAACACCGTCGGCCAGGCGTCGTTCCTGCGGGTCGTGCCCGAGCTCGGCCTGTCCGTCGCCCTGCTGACCAACGGCGGCGACCCGTACGGCCTCTTCCACGACGTCGTCGGCCACGTCCTGCGCGAGCTCGCCGGCATCGAGCTGGCCGGGCACCCGAAGCCCCCGGCCGACCCCGAGCCCCTCGGCGACGTCTCGCGCTACCTCGGCACCTTCGGCAACCGGGTGATGCAGGTCGTCGTGAGCCAGGACGACGAGGGCCGGGTCTGGTCCGAGATCTCCCCGAAGGGTGCCTCGCCCGACCCGGACAGCCAGGGACAGCGCTCCGAGCTGGTCCGTCTCGCGCCGGACGTCCTCATCCCGCTGGAGCCGATCTCCGGGCTCCACATCCCGCACGCCTTCGTGGGCAGCGACGGCGAGGGGCGGGCCGCGTGGGTCCACCTCGGCCGGGCCGTGCCCCGCGAGGGCTGACACCGCACGCCCCCCGCACCCGAGCGCGGGGGACACCGACACCGACCGCGGGTCGCCGACGGCGGCCCGGCAACCAGGAAGAGGGAGCACCATGAAACACATCCTCAAGGCCGGCGGGGTGTGCCTCACGGTGGCGCTGCTCACCGCCTGCGGCGGGTCCGGGGGCGGCGGGGGCGGCTCCACGAGCAGCGGCGGCTCCACGGCCGCCTACGTCGACGGTGGCACCTTCACGGTGGCCATGTCGGCCGACCCCGGCAACCTCGACCCGCAGATGTCGGCCAGCTCCGACCTGCTCCAGCTCACGGCCTTCAGCTACGACTCGCTCGTGTCGACGACGACGGACGGCACGATCGTCAGCAACCTCGCCAAGGACTGGAAGGTCGACGGCTCCACCGTCACGATGACGCTCAACGACGGGATCACCTGCTCCGACGGCACGCCGTTCACCGCCGAGGACGCCGCCGCGAACATCTCCTTCATGGGCGACCCGGCGAACAAGAGCGCGTTCACCGGCGTCTTCGTCCCGGCCGGTGCCAAGGCCACCGCGAGCGGCTCGACCCTGACGATCTCGCTGGCGTCCCCGGCGCCCTTCGTCCTCGAGGGGCTGAGCGCCGCCCCGATGGTCTGCAAGAGCGGGCTCGACGACCGGGCCAGCCTCGCCAAGGCCTCCGCGGGCACCGGCCCCTACCAGCTGAGCGAGGTCGTGCCCAGCGACCACTTCACCTTCACCAAGCGCGACGGCTACACCTGGGGACCCGACGGCGCGACCACCGCCGAGAAGGGCATTCCCGCGAAGGTGACCGTGAAGATCGTCGCCAACCAGACCACCGCCGCGAACCTCCTGCTCTCGGGCGGGCTCAACGCCGCCACCGATCACCGGGCAGGACGCCGCCCGGCTCGAGGCGGCCAAGCTGTTCTCCGCCAAGATCGACTCGCTGACCGGGGAGATGTGGTTCAACCACGCCGCCGGCCGCCCCGGCGCCGACACCGCCGTCCGGCAGGCCATCGCCCAGGCCACCGACTTCGGGCAGGTGCGGGACGTCCTCACCGCCAAGCAGGGCAACGCGCCGACGACCTTCGCGGTCTTCCCGCCGGTGGCGTGCCCCGGCGACTCGGTCACGGCCGCCATCCCCACCGGCGGCCTCGGACGCCGCGAAGGCCACCCTGGACGCGGCCGGCTGGACCGCGGGCGCCGACGGCACCCGCACCAAGGGCGGCAAGCCCCTGGAGGTCACCTTCCTCTACCAGTCGGAGTCCGGGGCCGAGGGCGCCGCGGCGGCCGAGCTCGCGGGCGGGGTCTGGAAGCAGCTGGGCATCAAGCTCACGATGAAGGCGCAGGACCACACCGCGCTGCTCCAGTCGCTCTTCGCCAGCGGGAACTGGGACGTCGCGTGGCTGCCGCTCAACGTCAGCAGCCCGGACCAGCTCGTGCCGTTCCTGTCCGGCACCGCGGCTCCGGACGGCAACAACTTCGCGCACATCGACAACCCGGCCTACACGAGCGGGACCAAGGCCGCGGCCCAGAAGCCCGGCAAGGAGGGCTGCGCGGACTGGCTGGCGGCCGAGACCAACCTCGTCAAGGACGCCGACGTCATCCCGTTCGCCAACCTCCCGGCGCACACCTGGGGCAAGCAGGCGGAGTTCAAGAGCGGGAACTCGGCCATCGTCCCGACGAGCATCCGCATGCTGGCCGGCTGACCGGACCTCGTGACTGGAGACCCGGTGACCACGGCACCGCCCCGCCCCCGCACCCCGGCCCGTCCGGTGGTGCGGGGTGGCGGGGTGGCCGCCGTGACCGACAGCCCGTGGGTGCGCTTCGCGCTGCGCCGGGGCGGCCGGCTCTCGTCTCGCTCGTCGTGCTCGTCACCGCGGCCTTCCTCATGATCCACCTCATCCCGGGGGACCCGGTGCGCTCGGCCCTCGGGCCCACCGCCCCGGCCGAGCTCGTCGCGGCCCGCCGGGCGGCCCTGGGCCTGGACGACCCGATCCTGGTCCAGTACTGGCACTTCCTCACCGGCCTGTTCTCGGGCGACCTCGGGACCTCGCTCGAGCACCAACCTCCCCGTGTCCGACGTCATCGCCCAGCGGCTGCCCTCGACCCTGCAGCTCGCCGCGCTGGCCTTCGTCGTCGCGCTCGCCCTCGCCGTCCCGCTCGGGGTGGTCATGGGCGTCCTCACCCGTGGCGGCCGGCGCCGACGCGGCGAGCTCGCGTTCTCCGGGGCCAGCGTCGTCCTGGGGTCGATCCCCGAGTTCCTCCTCGGCGTCGCGCTCGTCTTCGTCTTCGCCGTCGACCTCGGGTGGCTGCCCGTGGCCGGCCGCACACGCCCTCCTCCTACGTCCTGCCCGTGCTCGCCCTGTCGCTCGGCCCGGCGGCCGCCCTGGCCCGGATCATGCGGGTCGACATGGTCGCCGTGCTCCAGGCCGACTACATCCGCACCGCCCGGGCCAAGCGGCTGCCCGCCGCCCGCATCTACCTGCGGCACGCCCTGCCGAACGCCCTCACCGCGACGATCACCCTCGGCGGCCTGCTGCTCACCGCGCTCGTGGCCGGGACCGTCCTCGTCGAGAACGTCTTCGCGTGGCCGGGGCTCGGCACGACGATCGTGTCCTCGATCCTCGTCAAGGACTACCCGCTGGTGCAGGGCGATCGTCCTCGTCTACGGCGCCGGCGTCCTCCTCGTCAACACCGTCGTCGACGTGGCCCTCGCGCTCCTCGACCCCCGGTCCACGATCCGGGAGGGCTGAGCCGTGTCCGAGACGCAGGCCTCCCAGGCCCTCGCCCTGGTCGCGACGAGGGCCCCGCCCCCGACGCGGCCCCGTCGGCCGGCCGCCCCGACGGGCGCTCGGGCGGTGGGCCGCGGTGCTGCGCACCCCGGTCGGCGCGAGTGCCGGCCTCCTGCTCCTCCTCGTCCTCGTCGTCGCGGTCCTGGCGCCGGTGCTGTGGGGCGGGCGGGCCGACACCGCCCACACCGACCGCATCCTCGAGGGCGCCTCGGGCGAGCACTGGGTCGGGACGGACAACCTCGGGCGCGACATCCTCGCCCGCGTCCTCGTCGCCACCCGGCTCTCGGTCGGCCTCGCCCTGGCGGCGACGGCCATCGCCGTCGTCATCGGGCTGGTCCTCGGGACGGCGCCGCTGCTCCTCGGCCGGCGGGCCGGGCGGCTCGTCGTCGCCGGGGTCAACATCGCCGTCGCGTTCCCCGGCCTGCTGCTCGCGCTGTTCTTCGCCGTCATCTTCGGCATCGGGATGCTCGGCGCCGTCCTCGCCATCGGCTTCGCCGGCGCCCCGGCGTTCGCCCGCCTCACCCACACGCTGGCCGCCGGGATCGCCGAGCGCGACTACGTCGCCGCCGCCCGCCTCGCCGGCGTCGGACGGGTCCGGCTGCTCCTGCGCCACGTCCTGCCGAACATCGGCGAGCCGCTCGTCGTCAACGCGACGATCGGCGCCGGCGGTGCGCTCCTCGCCTTCGCCGGGCTCTCCTTCCTCGGGCTCGGCGTGCAGGCACCCGCCTACGACTGGGGGCGGCTGCTCCAGGACGGGCTCGCCGGCATCTACATCCACCCCGAGGGCGCGCTCGCGCCGGGGGTGGCGATCATCGTCGCCGGCCTGGCCTTCAACCTCTTCGGTGAGGCGGTGGCCAAGGGCCTCGGCCTCGGCGCCACGCTCGGTGCCGTCCCGCTCGGTCGCCCGGGCACGGCCCTCGCCGACCCGGCGGCCGGTCCGCCGGGCGCCGGCCGACACCCCCGCCGAGGGCACCGGCGGCCCCGACGACCGCGACGACCTCGTCCTCGACGTCCGCGACCTGTGGGTGCACTTCCCGGGCGCCCACGGTCCGGTGAGCCCGGTGCGCGGCGTGACCTTCGCGCTGCACCGCGGCGAGTCGGTCGGGCTCGTCGGGGAGTCCGGGTCCGGCAAGTCGCTCACCGCGCTCGCGCTCGCCCGGCTCGTCGAGGAGCCCGCGCGGGTCACGGCGGACCGGCTCGCGTTCCGCGGCACCGACCTCCTGACGAGCAGCGAGCGGGAGGTGCGCTCCCTGCTCGGCACCTCCTTCGGGATGGTCTTCCAGGACCCGATGACCTCCTTCAACCCGACCCAGCGGATCGGCCGGCAGCTCGCGGAGGTCGCGACCGAGCACCAGGGGATGGGCCGCCGCGCCGCGCTGGGGCGGGCCGTCGACCGGCTCCGCGGGGTCCGCGTCCCGGCCGCCGAGCGCCGCGCCCGGCAGTACCCGCACGAGTTCTCCGGCGGGATGCGCCAGCGCGCGATGATCGCGATGGGGCTCATGGGCGACCCGGCCGTCATCGTCGCCGACGAGCCGACGACCGCACTGGACGTCACGGTGCAGCGGCAGGTGCTCGACCTGCTGGCCCAGGTCCGCAGCGAGCAGGGACGTGGCCCTGGTCTTCATCAGCCACGACGTCGCGGTGGTGCGCCAGGTGTGCGACCGGGTCCTCGTCATGTACGCCGGGCGGATCGTCGAGGACCTGCCGACCGCGGAGCTCGCGACCGGGGCCCGGCACCCCTACACCCGGGCCCTCGTCTCGACCGTGCCCGACATGCACGTGGACCTCGACGCCCCGCTGCCGGTCATCCCCGGGCGCCCCGTCGACCCGGCGAACCAGCCGGTGGGCTGCGCCTTCGCCGCCCGCTGCCCGCTCGCCGACGACCACTGCCGCGCGGTCGACCCCGAGCTCGTCACCGACGGCGAGGGCCGGCGGGTCGCCTGCTGGCACGCGGGGAGAGGCGCGATGAGCGAGCTGCGCTTCGAGGACGTGAGCGTCCGCTTCGGGACCCGCCGGCGGGGGATGACCGCGGTCGACCGGGTCGACCTCACCGTGCCCGACGGCGAGGTCGTCGGGCTCGTGGGCGAGTCGGGGTCGGGCAAGTCCACCCTGGCCCGGGCGGCCACCGGGCTCGTGCCGCTCAGCGGCGGCCGGATCCTGCTCGACGGGACGCCCCTGCGGCACGGCCGCGGTCCGCGACCGGTGCAGATGGTCTTCCAGGACCCCTACTCCTCGCTCGACCCGAGGATGACCATCGGCGACAGCATCGCCGAGGCGCTGCCCCGGGGGACCCGCGGGGCCGACCGCGGCCGCGAGGTCGCGCGGCTGCTCGAGCTCGTCGAGCTGGACGGTGCCCGGTCCGGTGCCTACCCGGGCAGCTGTCCGGCGGGCAGCGCCAGCGGGTCGCCCTGGCCCGGGCCGTCGCCGCCCGGCCCGAGGTCGTCATCGCCGACGAGATCACCTCGGCCCTCGACGTCTCCATCCAGGCGACGGTGCTCAACCTCGTGTCCGGGCTCCAGCGCGAGCTCGGCACGTCGATGCTCTTCATCTCGCACAACCTCGCCGTCGTCCGCTACGTGGCGAGCACGATCGCCGTGATGTACCTCGGCCGGATCGTCGAGTGCGGGCCGGCCGCAGCAGGTCCTCGGCGACCCGCAGCACCCCTACACCCGCGACCTGCTCGCCGCGGTCCCCGCGTCCCTGCACGGCGGCTCCGCGGCGGCCGCCACCGCCACGGGAGCGAGGTCGCGATGGCCGAGCCGGCGGACCCGCACGCCCCGCCGCCCGGCTGCCGCTACCACCCGCGCTGCCCCATCGGGCCGCTCGTCCACCCCGACCGCGAGGTGTGCCGCACGGACGAGCCCGGCACCGACCACGCCCACGGCGCCGCCTGCCACTTCGCGCCGGCCCCGGACCCCGAAGGAGCTCCCCGTGAGCCGCTCGATGCGCATCGCTGACCTGGCGGACCTCGCGGCGCCGTGGGGCCCGGACGTCTCGCCGGACGGCACCGTCGCCTACACCCTGCGCACCGTCGACGCGGAGTCCGACCGCACCCTGGAGCGGGTGTGGCGGGTCGGTCCGGACCGGTCGCCGGTCCGGCTGACCCGCGGCGACGCGGACGGCGCGCCCGCCTGGTCCCCGGACGGCGAGCGGCTCGCGTTCCTGCGCGGTGGCGACGGGCCGGGGCAGCTGTGGTGCCTCCCGGCGGACGGTGGCGAGGCCGAGCAGCTGACCCACCTGCCCCTCGGCGCCGGTGCGCCGCAGTGGAGCCCGGACGGCTCCCGGATCGCCTTCGCCGCCCCGGTCGACATCGCGGTCCGCGAGGGCGGAGAGCGCCGAGCGAGCCGACGTCACCCCGCTCGTCAGCGACGGGGTCGGGTACCTGGCCGACGGCTCGGGGCACCTCGGCACGCGCGCCGCCACCTGCACGTCGTCGACCTCGCCTCCGGGGAGTGCCGCCGGGTGACGACGGGTGACTGGCACGTCGCCGCGTTCGCGTGGAGCCCGGACGGCACCCGGCTCGCCTTCTCCGCCGACCCGGCCGCCGACCGCGACCTGCACACCCGGCTCGAGCTCCACGTCGTCGACGCCCTGACGCCGCACGCGTCCGTCCGCCGGGTCGGGCTGGAGGGCGGGACGGCCCAGGCGCTGGTCTGGACCCCGGACGGTGGCTCGCTCGTCGTCGTCGGCACGGTCGGCGACCCGGCCGGGCACGCCCACCTGCTGCGGGTGCCGCTCGACGGGGGCGCCGTCGCCGACCTCGCGGGGTCGCTCGACCGCAACGTCATGGCCGGGGGGCCGGGCTACCCCGGAGCGACGCCGGTGCTCACCGACGACGGGGCGACGGTGCTCTTCTGTGCCCGGGACCGCGGCTGCACCCACCTGTTCTCCGTCCCGCTCTCCGGGGGCGAGCCCCGCCTCGTCCTCGGTGGGCCGGGCCTCGTCGTCTCCGGGCTGTCCGTGGCCGGCGGCGAGCGCCGTCGTCGTCCTCGCGACCGCCGACTCCTTCGGCGAGGTCGTGCGGCTGGACCTGGACCGCGGCGGTGCGCACCGCCCTCACCGACCACGGGTCGGCCCTGCCCGACGTCCGGCTGGCCCACCGCACCGAGCGCGAGTTCGCCCTCTCGGACGGGAGCACGGTGCACGGCTGGCTGCTCCACGCCCCGACCCACGGGGCCGCGCCCCTGCTCCTCGACATCCACGGGGGGCCGCACAACGCCTGGAACGGGGCGGCCGACGCGGTGCACGTCTACCACCAGGAGCTGTCGCCCGCGGCTGGGCCGTGCTGCCCTCAACCCCCGTGGGTCCGACGGCTACGGCGAGGACTTCTTCACCGGCGGTCCGGGGAGTGGGGCGCGCCGACCCCCGGGACTTCCTGGAGCCGGTCGACGCCCTCGTCGCCGAGGGGCTGGCCGACCCGGGCCGTCTCGCGGTCGCCGGGTACAGCTACGGCGGGTTCACGACGTGCGCCCTCACCGCCCACAACGACCGCTTCGCGGCGGCCGTCACCGGAGGCGTCTCTGCGACCTCACGAGTATGGCGGGTCCTCGGACGACGGCGTGTTCGCCGACTCGAGCGGGGGACTGCCGTGGACCGACCCCGAGCGCTAGGCCGGCTCTCGCCGATACGCGGGTGCGACCGGGTGCGGACCCCGAGCCTGGTGCTGCACGGCGAGCTCGACGTGCGTGCCCGGCGCGCAGGCCAGGGGTGGTACTCCGCGCTGCGGATCCGGGTGTGCCCACTCGGCTCGTGATCTACCCCGGGGGCGGGCACCTGTTCATCGTCGACGGCCCGGTCGAGCAGCGGATCGACTACAAGCGACGTGTGATCGAGTGGGTCGAGCGGTACGCCGGCGACGGATCAGGCGCACGGAGCCCGCGAGTCGCCTCGGTCGGCGGCGACGGCGTGCTCACCGAGGCCTGCGGGCGCACGGCGTGGTCGGGGGCGCAGTTCGGCATCCTCGCACCGCACCCCGACGGCGGAGCGTCCTCGATCGGTCGACCGCGGCCGCCGGCTGCTCGACCGCCTCACGGGGTGCCGGTACCGACGACGCGGTGTTCCAGATCGGTTCGATCAGCAAGGTCTAGACGGCGAGGTCGCCCTGCAGCTCGTCGAGGAGGGGAAGCTCGACCTCGATGCCTCGCTCGCAGGGTGCTGCCGGACTTTCGGCTCGCCGACACCCGGAGACGAGCGTCACGTGCGCCACCTGCTCACCCACACCAGCGGGTTCGACGGGGACGTGTTCACCGACACCGGGCGGGGGGATGACTGCGTCGCCGCGTACGTCGAGGGCTCGCGGAGGCCGGGCAGAACCACCCGCTCGGCGAGACCTGGTCGTACTGCAACGCCGGCTTCTCGCTCGCCGGGCGGATCATCGAGGTGCTCACCGGCCAGACCTGGGACACCGCGATGCGCGAGCGGCTGTTCGACCCCCTCGGTCTGGAGCACACCGTGACCCTGCCGGAGGAGGCCCTCCTGCACGACACCGCGGTCGGGCACCAGCACCCGCGGGGGAGCGCCTCGAGCCCACGCCGGTCTGGGGGCTGCCGCGCTCGACGGGCCCCGCGGGGACGGTCAGCGCGGCCGTGGCGGACGTCTCGCCTTCGCCCGGATGCACCTGCACGGCGGCCGGGCGGCCGACGGCGCGCCGTGCTGTCCGCGGCGACCTGCGCGGACATGGCCGACCGGCACGCCGACCTCCCGACACCCACACCCTCGGCGACTCGTGGGGCCTGGGCTGGATCCGCTACGACTGGGACGGCCGCCGCCTCCTCGGGCACGACGGCTCCACGCTGGGGCAGGGCGCGGCGCCTGGCTGCTGCCCGAGGCCGGGCTCGCGGTGGCGCTGCTCACCAACGGCGGAGACGTGCGCTCGCTCGCCCAGGACCTGCTCACCCGGGTGTTCGGCACGCTGGCGGGGGTCACCCCGCCGGTACCGCTCACTCCGCCCGCCGAGCCGGTGCGGAGCGCCTCGGCCCGTACGCCGGGGTGTACGAGCGGGCCTCGGTGCGGATGGACCTCACCGGGACCGGACGGCGCACGGCTCACCACGACCGTCACGGGCCCGCTGGCCGGCTGCTGCCCGAGACGAGCACCGAGCACGAGGTCGTCGGTCTGGACCCGGAGGCGGGCCTGTTCCTCGCCCGGAGCGCGGGCGGCCCGGACTGGAGCCCGCTCACCCTCTACTCGCTGCCGACCGGCGAGCGGTACCTGCACCTCGGCGGCCGGGCCACCCGGCAGGTGAGACCCGCATGACCTCGGGGACCGGCCTGCCCGCGCCGCGGCTCGACCTTCGCGGAGCACACCCCCGCGGACGACGCCGCGGCGGCGGCCCGTGCGGCGGGGGTCGAGGTGCGGACGGTCGCGGACCTCGCCGTCCTCGAGGGCGATCGAGGCGCTCTACACCCGGATCTGGCGGGGGGACGCCCACCCGCCGGTGACCACCGAGCTCCTGCGGGCCTTCGACAAGTCCGGGAACTACGTCGCCGGCGCCTTCGTCGGGGACGACCTCGTCGGGGCCTGTGTCGGCTTTCTTCGCCGATCCCCCGGGACGCGGCGCTGCACAGCCACATCGCGGGGGTGGGTGAGGTTCGGCGGCTGCGCAACGTCGGCTTCGCCCTCAAGCTGCACCAGCGCGCCTGGAGCGTGGCCCGCTCGCTGTCCCTCGTCGAGTGGACCTACGACCCGCTCGTGGCCCGCAACGCGTACTTCAACATCGTCAAGCTCGCCGCCGACCCGGTCGAGTACCTGCCGAACTTCTACGGCGACATGGCCGACGCCATCAACGGCAACGACGACAGCGACCGGGTGCTCGTGCACTGGCGGGTCGGCGCCCCCGCGGTCGCGGCAGCGGCGGCGGGGCGGCCGACGGGCCGCGACCGGGGACGCGGTGGCAGGGGCCGGGAGTGGCCCTCGGAACCTCCGGGGACGGCCGCCCGCAGCCCGGCACCGGGGTGGGCGCGCTCGTCTCGGTCGCCGTGCCCGCCGACATCGAGACGCTGCGCTCCACCCGGCCCGACGTCGCGGGGGAGTGGCGGGCCGCGGTGGGCGCGACCCTGGGTGGGCTGCTCGGCGAAGGCGGCCGGGTCGTCGGGTTCGACCGGACCCACGGGGACGTCGTGGCACGCCACCCGGGCTGAGGGGGCCGGCCCGGCGCGGCGTCAGTCCCGCAGCAGCCGCAGCTGGAGCATCGCGGCGAACCGGAAGTCCGGGTCGTCGAGGTCGATGCCGCCGACCTCGGCGATCCGGCGGAGCCGGTAGCGGAAGGTGTTGACGTGCACGTGGGTGGCCGCGGCGGCCGCGGCGGCGTCGCCGGCGGAGTCCAGCCAGGCCGCGAGCGTCTCGGTGAGGTGGCTGCGGTGCGCCCGGTCGTACTCGCGCAGCCGTGCGATCGGCCCGGACGGCTCGCTGGCCCTCGGCGGCGGCGAGGTCGGACAGGCGCAGGAGCAGGGACTCGACGTGGACGTCCGTGACCCGGGCCACCCGGCGGCGACCGGCGTGGCCGGAGCGCAGCACCCGCAGGGCCCGGTCGGCGTCCTCACGGGCTCGTGCCAGCGAGGAGACGTCGGGCGCGGCGCGGCCGACGCCGATGACACCGGGGGTGTGTGTGGGAGGCGCGGGTGACGAACTCGGTGGCGACCCGTGCAACCCGCTCCTCGGCCGCGTCCCCGGCCTCGGCGACGGGGAGGAGTCCGTAGCTCACTCCTCCGACGGCGGCGACGACGGCCCCGGGATGCAGGGCCGAGAGGTGGACGGCCAGGGCGTCGGTGGCCCGCTGTGCGGTCGGTCTCGCGCCGCGCCAGTGACAGGGCCTCGCGCTCGTGCGGCTCCTCGGCCAGTCCCATCGCGATGACGACGAGGGGGCGGTCGGCGAGCCCCAGCCGGGCCAGCGCCTCCACGGTGCCGGGACCGCCCTCGAGGGCCGTCGGCGACGAGGTCGGCGACCAGGCGTCGGTCGACGTCGGCGCCGGCGCGGGTCCGCAGCAGGTGCAGCGCGACGAGCTTCGCGGTGTCGACGAAGGTCTGCTCCCGCTCGGGGGTCAGCTCGTCGCGCAGGACCGCCCAGATCGAGCCGAGCAGCTCGTCGCCGGCACGCACCGCGACGGCCGCCCGGCCGAACGAGACGGCGGGCATGTCCAGGTCGGCCGGGCTGGATGTAGACCGGGCGGTCCGAGGCGTAGAGCCGCCGGAACGCGCCGAGCTCCTCGAGCCGGCGCATGTAGCGCTCGGGCACCTGACGTCCGAGCACCGTCTCGATCCGGGACTCGTCGGCCTCGTCCTGGCGGCTGGAGAACGCGAGCAGCCGGGAGCTGCGGTCCTCGATCGTCACCGGCGCGTCGAGCAGCGCCCCGACCGCGTTGGCCAGGGCGAACAGGTCGCCGGAGGGCGCCCCGGTGAGCGTCTCGGGCTCGGCCGCGCCGATCGCCTCCTCACCCACGAGCTCGCGCAGGAGCGCCGCGAGCTGGTTCCAGCTGGCCCCGCGGGTCAGTGCGAAGAGCAGCACGCCGGCCTCCGCCGCGGCCGCGCGGACCTCGTCGGTGACCGCGACGGGGGCCCGGAGCACCAGACCGGCGGCGTCCTCCTCGGCGACGCGGCGCAGGAGGGCGGCGGTGTCGTCGGGGCCGGTGACCCCGACACCGAGGACCAGGGCGCGCGGCGGCAGCGTCGTGTCGTCGAGCGGGTCGTGGATGGCGACCGAGAGCACCCCCCGCTGGGCGGCAGCGCCCTCGGGGTCGCCGGCGACGAGGTCGAGGAGGGTCGAGCCCCAGGTGGTCCAGGATCCGGCCGAAGCCGGCGCGGGAGGGGAGGGGAGGGGGCACGGGTGGGACTCGCGGCTCAGCTGCGAGGGGCCCGGGACACCCCTCCATCATAGGTGGGGGCACGGCGCTCCCGGAGTCAGCGCAGGGCGATGGTGTCGACGACGTCGTGACCTCGGCGAGCACCTCCGGCAACGGCTCGACCCCGATGCCCGGCCCGGTCGGCACCGCGAGGCGGCCGTCGACCAGCTCGAAAGGCTCGGTGAGTCGGTCGTGAAGTACCGGCCGAGCCGAGGGTCGCCCGGGAGGGTGAAGCCCGGGCAGCGCGGCGAGGGCGACGTTGGCGGCCCGACCGACGCCGGTCTCGAGCATCCCGCCGCACCAGACCGGCACGCCCGCGCCACGCAGACGTCGTGGATGCGCCGCGCCTCGAGGTAGCCGCCGACCCGGCCCGGCTTGATGTTGACGACCGAGCACGCGCCGAGCGGGATCGCGGCCGCGGCGGTGCGCGCGGAGACGATCGACTCGTCGAGGCAGAGCGGCGTGCGCAGCCGGCGGGCCAGCGCGGCGTGGCCGACGAGGTCGTCCTCCGCAGCGGCTGCTCGATGAGCAGCAGGTCGAAGCGTCGAGCCGGGCCAGGTGCGGGGCGTCGGCCAGCGTGTAGGCGGCGTTGGCGTCGACTTGGAGCAGCGATCGTCGCCGAACCGCTCGCGCACCGCGCGCACGGGGTCGAGGTCGCAGCCCGGCTCGATCTTCAGCTTGATCCGCAGGTACCCGTCGTCGAGGTAGCCGTCGACGGCGTCGAGCAGCGCGGGGATCGTCCATGATGCCGACAGACACGCCGCACGGCACCCCGTCGCGGGCGGCGCCGAGGACGCGGCCGAAGGACCGCCCCGCGGCCCGCAGCTCGGCATCGAGCACCGCCAGCTCGAGCGCGGCCTTCGCCATCCGGTGGCCCCTGAACGGGCCAGCAGCCGGCCACGCGTCGGCGTCGAGGTCGCCGCGCGGCCAGCGCCGGGACGAGAAGCCGGCGCTTCATCACGCCCGGCGCACCGTCGACGTACTCGCTCGAGTAGGCGGGTCGAGCGGCCGACGCACTCGCCCCAGCCCTCGCCGACGTCGGTGACCACCCGCACGAGCAGCAGGTCGCGGCACGGTCTGGGTCCCGAACGACGTGCGGAAGGGGGCGACGCAGCGGCATCGCCACCCGTCGCAGCTCCACGGCGGTGAGCCTCATCGGCTGGTCCTCATGCTCAGGTCCTCTCGTCGGTCCCGGGGGGTCGGGTCGGGGTGGTGGTCAGGCGGGCCCGGAGCGCACCGGGCGGCCCGGCAGGGCGTCGGGGCGGAGCAGGCCGTCGCGCACGACGGGCTCGCCGCCGACGAGCACGTGGACGAACCCCTCCGACGGCCGGACCGCGTCGTACGTCGCCCGGTCCCCGACCCGGTCGGGGTCGAAGGCCACGAGGTCGGCGTCGCCGCCCACCTGCACCCGGCCCTTGCGGCGCATGGCGGGCACGGACTCCTCGAGGATCTGCGCCGGCAGGAGGGAGCAGCGGCGCACCGCCTCCATGAGGGTGAGCGACCCTGTCTCGCGGACCAGCCAGCGCAGCGTGCGGGCGTAGGAGCCGGCGCTGCGCGGGTGGGTCGTGAGGCCGGCCCCGTCGTCGGGCAGCGGCCAGGTGTCGCCGGCGGGCCTCCCGGCGCCGTCGACGAGCGGCATGGCGTCGGTGGCGATGGCCGTGTCGTCGAGGAGCAGCGAGCGCAGGAGCATCGCGCGCTCGGCGGGGTCGTCCTCGTCGAAGAAGCGCACGACGGTCAGCCCGCCGGGGTCCTCGGCCCGCAGCTCGCGCAGCCGGGCGGCGTCGCGGACCGCTCACCGGTCGGCAGGTACGTGAGCGAGTCGGGTCGCAGGCCGGCCCGCGCCAGGGACTCCGGGGCGAGGAAGGCGGCGCCGATCACCGTCGAGCCGGCCCCGTAGGGGTAGGCCTCGGTCGTGACCCGCACCCCGATGGCCCGGGCGTGGTCGAGGGCGTGCGCGACCTCGTCGATCATCCGGTTCGAGGTGCTGTTGACGTGGCACAGGTGCATGTGGGCCCCGGTGCCGGCGGCCGCGGCGACGACCTCGAGCGCGCCCTCGAGCGCGCCGTGCGGCTCCTCGTTGGACAGGTAGCGGGCGTGGGTGAAGGTCGGCACCCCGAGGCGTTCGGCGAGCCGGGACAGCTCGAAGTACTCGCCCCGGCCGCTGTCCGGGGCGTAGCCGACGACAGGCCGACCCGATGGCGCCCTCGCCGACCCCGGTCTCGAGGAGGTCGAGGATGCGGGCGCGCTGCGCGGCGTCCGCCGGCGCGCGCCAGCCCGGGCCGTCCTGGTGCGCCGCGAAGTCGCGGAGGGCGCCCTGGCCGCTCGGGGCGAGCCCGACACCGTCGAGCACGTGCATCCGCGCACTGGTCCAGGACGCCGAGAACCCGAAGTTCAGCGGCCGCCCCTCGTCGGCCGCGACGGCGTAGGACGCGGCCACGGGCAGCGCACCGCCCTCGAGGTCGAGGGCGGTGGTCACGCCGTCGAGCGCCTGGAGGCGGTGGCCGGTGATGCTCTGCGCGTGGCTGTGCAGGTCGACGAACCCCGGCGCCAGGACGAGGCCGGTCGCGTCGAGGGTGGTGCGCGCCACGGGCGTCGCCCCGCCCGGTGCGGTGACGGCGACGATCCGCCCGCCAGTCACCGCGACGTCGCGCGGCGCGTCGAGACCGCTCTCGGGGTCGAGCACCCGGGCGCCGGTGACGAGCAGGTCGCAGGAGAGGGGGGTGGCCCGGCCGGTGTCGGGGGCCACGGTCATCGCGCGCCCCCGGGTCGAGGACCCGGGGCCGGTCGCCGGCGAGCAGCCGCTGGACCAGGCCGGCGAGGACCGCCGTGCGCTGCGGGATCGCGGCCACGACGACGTGCTCGTCGTCGCCGTGCGCCCCACCGCCGACGGCGCCGAGGCCGTCGAGGGTCGGGACCCCGAGCCCGGCCGTGAAGTTGCCGTCCGAGGCACCGCCGACGCTGACCCCCACGAGCGGGTCGAGCCCGAGTCCGGCCGCGACCTCGTTGGCGAGGTCGAGCAGGCCCTCGGCCAGGTACGGCTGCAGCGGAGGCCGGTTCGGGCCGCCGAGGACCTCGAGGCGGGCACCGTCGAGCACGGGGGAGAGGGCCCGCACCGCCCGGTCGACACGGTCCTGCTCCGTGGCCGTGCGCACCCGGACGTCGACCGCGAGCTCGCCGAGCGCCGGGACGGTGTTCTGCGTGCTCCCCGCGGCCAGCACCGTCGGGGTGACGCTCGTGCCCTGCCCCGGGTCGGCGAGCGCGGTCAGCGCCAGCACCTGGTGGGCGAGCTCGACGGTGGCGTTGACCCCGAGGTGCGGCTCCAGGCCGGCGTGCGCGGCCCGGCCGGTGACCCGCAGCGTGTAGAGCGACGCGCCCTTGCGGCCCGTCTTGACCGCCCCGCCGTCGGCGGACGCCTCGAGGACGAGGACGGCCGCGCAGTCCGCGGCCTCCTGCTCGATGAGCGCGCGCGAGGACGGCGAGCCGACCTCCTCGTCGCCGGTGACGAGGACCGTGACGCCGTCGAGGTCGGTGCCCTCGGCCCGCAGCGACGCGAGCGCCGCGAAGGTCTGGACCACCCCGGTGAGCATGTCGAAGCAGCCCGGTCCGCGCGCGACGCCGTCGACCACCGACCACGGCAGCCGCTCGAGCGTGCCGACCGGCCACACCGTGTCCTGGTGGCCGAGCAGCAGCACCCGCCGCGGGCCCGTCCCGAGCCGCCAGCGCAGGTGGGTGCAGCCGTCGATGTCGAGCACCTCGGGCCCGGCGCCGAGGGCGACCTCGCCCTGGGCGGCGACGAGGGCGGCCCCGGCCCGGACGGCGTCCCGGTCCGCCGACGGGGACTCGAGCCGCACGAGGGCCTCGAGGTCGGCCAGCAGGTCCGGGAGGGCCGCCGTGAGCCGGTCGAGCCGGTCGCCCGCTCCGGGCGGAGCAGTCGTCGTCACGGCTGCCTGGGGTTGGCCCGCACGCCGTAGTGGAGGTAGGCGCTGCCGTCCTCGAGCTCGTAGTACGTCACGGGGACCCACGTGAGCGTCCCGGGCGCGCGGATGGCGAAGAGGTCCGGCGCGACGGGCACGAGCGGGTACTCGTGGACGGGGTCGGAGTCGTCACCGCTCAGCTGCGCGGTGTCGGTGGTCCGCAGGACGAGGCCGCCGTCCTCGCCCTCGAGGACCTCGGTGCGCACCGAGGCGCGCTCGTAGACGCCGACGTAGCGGGCGGCGTCGACCGGTGGGGCCGTGCCGTCCGCCGGGGGCTCCAGGGTCGGGGGTACGGCGATGCCGGCCACCTCCGCGAAGACCTCCCGGTACAGGGCGTCGAAGAGGTCGCGGGTGTGTCCTCCGTTGGTGAGCAGCCCGACGGCGAGGTCGCTGCCGGGCAGCACCCGCAGGAAGGCGTTCTGGCCGAGGGTGGTCCCGTCGTGCCCGACGAGCCGGGCGCCGTCCCAGCCGAAGAGGATCCAGCCCAGGCCCCACGCGTCGCCGAGGGTGTGCTCGTCCGGGAGCGTGGTCTGCGGCTCCTGCATGCGGGCGACGGACTCCTCGGACAGCACCCGGGTCCCGTCCGTGGCCACGCCGCCGGCCAGGTGCATCCGGGCGAACGTCACGAGCTCACGCGGGGTCGAGCTGATGAGGCCCGCGGGACCCAGCGAGCGCGGGAGCATCCAGCGCGGCGTGGGGTGGGGGTCCTCGTCCGGCTCGCCGACGTGTCCGACGGCGGCCCGGCCGAGGATGGTGTCCTCGGGCAGGGTCGTCGTGTGCTGCAGCCCGAGGGGGCGGAAGAGGCGCTCGCTCATCGCGGCGTCCCAGGTGAGCCCGGTGACCTTCTCGACGACCCGGCCCAGGATGGAGTAGCCGGTGTTGCAGTAGGAGAAGGTCGCGCCGAGCGCGTGGTTCTGCCGGACCTCGCCCAGCGACGCGACGTACTTCTCGAGGCAGTCGTCGCCGCGCCCCGTGTCGGTGAAGACGTCGCCGTCGATCCCGCTCGTGTGGGTGAGCAGGTGCCGGACGGTCACCCTGGCCGAGACGTCGGGGTCCGCGACCGTCAGCTCGGGCAGGACGTCGCGGACCGGTGCGTCCAGGTCGAGCAGCCCCTCGTCGACGAGCTGCATGAGGACCGTGGCGGTCCAGACCTTGCCGATCGAGCCGATCTGGAAGGCCGAGTCGGGCGTGACCTCCACCCCGGTGGCGGTGCTCAGCACGCCGTGCACCGCCTCGACGAGGACGTCCGCGCTGCCGTCGGCGGCCGCACCGACCCGGAGGATCGCGAGGCCGGCGCCGGGCACCCGGTGCTCGGCGGCCAGCTCGCCGAGGCGGCGGGTCCAGTGCGTGGCGTCGATCCGGACGTCGGTGGGGGAGGTCGTCACCGGGGTCTCCTTCGAGGGGGGGCGGGGGTGGTGGAAGTCAAGCCGCCGGGGCGGGCGCCGGTCTTGGTGCGCTCGCACGAACTTCGGCCCCTTCTCTCGTGCGGGCCGGCACCGGGTGGCCCACGCGCCGCGACGCGCCCGGGATTGGGGCCGGGGCGCCACCGGTCGCTAGGGTGGAGCCGGCGTCCGCGGTCCACGCGTCGACGCCCCCGGCCGCCCTCCGAGCGGTCGCCCGAGACCCACCCGTCCTGCCCGATGTCGCGCGGGGCCCGCCCCGTGCACCGGGGCGACCACCCGCCGACCCCGGAGTACCCCGTGTCCCGTCCCGCCCCCGTCGCCGCCTCGACCGAGCTCACCCGCTTCGCCCACGAGGAGGAGACGACCTCGGTCCGCTCGGCGCTGCGCTCGCCCCGCAAGCTGCGCACCGAGGTCCTCGCCGGCCTCGTCGTCGCCCTCGCCCTCATCCCCGAGGCGATCTCGTTCTCCGTCATCGCCGGCGTCGACCCGCGGGTCGGTCTCTTCGCCTCGTTCACGATGGCGGTCTCCATCGCCTTCCTCGGCGGCCGGCCGGCGATGATCTCGGCCGCGACGGGCGCCGTCGCCCTCGTCATCGCCCCGGTGGTGCGCGAGCACGGCCTCGACTACCTCCTCGCGACGGTCGTGCTCGGCGGCCTCATCCAGGTCGCCCTCGCCCTGCTCGGCGTCGCCCGGCTCATGCGGTTCGTGCCGCGCTCGGTGATGGTCGGCTTCGTCAACGCCCTGGCGATCCTCATCTTCCTGGCCCAGCTGCCGCACCTCGTGGGCGTGCCGTGGCTGGTCTACCCGCTCGTCGCGGTGGCCCTCGCGGTCATCGTCCTGCTGCCCCGGGTGACCACCGCGGTGCCGGCACCCCTCGTGGCCATCGTCGGGCTCACCGCCGTCAGCGTCGCGGTCTCGCTCGCCGTGCCGACCGTCGGCGACGAGGGCGCCCTCCCCGACAGCCTCCCGGGCTTCGTCCTCCCGGACGTGCCGTTCACGACGGAGACGCTGCGGGTCATCGGTCCGTACGCCCTCGCGATGGCGCTCGTCGGCCTCATGGAGTCGCTGATGACGGCCAAGCTCGTCGACGAGATCACCGACACCCACTCGAGCAAGACCCGCGAGTCGTGGGGCCAGGGCGTGGCGAACGTCGTCACCGGGTTCTTCGGCGGCATGGGCGGCTGCGCGATGATCGGCCAGACGATGATCAACGTCAAGGCGTCCGGCGCGCGCACCCGCATCTCGACCTTCCTCGCCGGGGTGTTCCTGCTCGTCCTCGTCGTCGTCCTCGGCGACGTCGTCGGGCTCATCCCGATGGCCGCCCTCGTCGCCGTGATGATCATGGTCTCGGTCGGCACCTTCGACTGGCACAGCATCCGGCCGGCGACCCTGCGCCGGATGCCGCGCAGCGAGACCGGGGTCATGGTCGTCACCGTCGTCGTCGTCGTGCTCACCTCGAACCTCGCCATCGGCGTCGTCGTCGGCGTGCTCGCCGCGATGGTGCTCTTCGCCCGCCGCGTCGCCCACCTCACCCGGGTCGTGGAGGTGCCGACCGACGTGGTCGGCACCAAGGTCTACGCCGTCGAGGGCGAGCTCTTCTTCGCCTCGAGCAACGACCTGGTCACCCAGTTCGACTACGTCGGCGACCCGGCGCGGGTCGTCGTCGACCTCAGCGGTGCCCGCGTGTGGGACGCCTCGAGCGTCGCCGCCCTCGACGCCGTCGTCACCCGGTACGCGAGCAAGGGGAAGACGGCCGAGGTCATCGGCCTCGAGGGCCACAGCCTCGACCGGCACGACCGCCTCGCCGGCCACCTCGGCGGCGGCCACTGAGCGCACCGCCGGTGCGACTGCGGCCGGGTCAGTCCTTGTGGGTCTCCCCGGGGAGGGCCAGCATCCGGTCGAGCGCGACCCGCGCGTGGTGCGCGGTGTCGGGGTCGACCCGGATGGCGTTGACCACCCGGCCCTCGACGAGGGACTCCAGCGCCCACACGAGGTGGGGCAGGTCGATCCGGTTCATCGTCGAGCAGTAGCAGACGTTCTTCTCGAGGAACACGATGCGCTGCTCGGGGAACTGCGCGGCCAGCCTCCGGACGAGGTTGAGCTCGGTGCCGACGGCCCACGCCGTGCCGGCCGGCGCGGCGGCGACGGTCTGGATGATCTTCTCGGTGGAGCCGACCTCGTCCGCGAGCTCGACGACCTCGTGGCGGCACTCGGGGTGGACGATGACCTTGACCCCGGGGATCTCCCGGCGCGCGGCCTCGACGGCCTCGACCGAGAACCGGCCGTGCACGGAGCAGTGGCCGCGCCACAGGATCATCGTCGCCGCGCGCAGCTCCTCGACGGTGAGGCCGCCCATCGGGCGGTGGGGGTCCCAGACGACGCAGTCCTCGAGGGGCCGGCCGAGGTCGCGGGCGTAGGTGTTGCGGCCGAGGTGCTGGTCGGGGAGGAAGAGCACCTTGCCCCCCTCGCCGGCCTGCTCCAGGGCCCAGGAGAGCGCGGTGCGGGCGTTCGACGAGGTGCAGATCGTGCCGCCGTGCTCCCCGGTGAAGGCCTTGATGGCGGCCGAGGAGTTCATGTAGGTGACGGGGACGGTGCGCTCGGCGACGCCGGCCTCGACGAGCTCGTCCCAGCACTCCCGCACCTGGTCGATGGCCGCCATGTCGGCCATCGAGCACCCGGCGGCCAGGTCGGGCAGGACGACCGTCTGGGTGTCGGCGGTGAGGATGTCGGCCGACTCGGCCATGAAGTGCACGCCGCAGAAGACGACGTACTCGGCGTCCGGGCGGGCCGCGGCCTCCTTGGCGAGCTTGAAGGAGTCACCCGTGACGTCGGCGAACTCGATGACCTCGTCGCGCTGGTAGTGGTGCCCGAGGACGAACGCCCGGTCGCCGAGCGCGGCCCTGGCCGCGCGGGCCCGCTCGACGAGCCCCGGGTCCGAGGGCGCCGGCAGGTCGCCGGGGCACTCGACGCCGCGCTCGGAGGCGAGGTCGCGGCCCTGCCCGAGGACGAGCAGGGGGAGGGGGGCGTTGCGGGGCGTGCCGGTCGTGGTCGTCACGCCCTCGATCGTAGGCGCTCAGCCCATGCTCTTCTGCCCGTCGATGGTCTCGCGGATGATGTCGGCGTGCCCGGTGTGGTGCGCCGTCTCGGCGAGGACGTGGACGAAGACCCGCCGGGCACTGCGTCGCTCGCCGGGCGTGAACCACGGGGCGGGCGGCAGCGGGTGGTCGGCGGCGAGGTCGCAGGTGCGCACCAGCTCCTCGGTGTGCACGGCCACCTCGCGGTAGAGGGCGAGCACCCCCTCGAGGGTCTCGTCGTCGAGCAGGCGGAACTCGCGCGCCCGCGCCTCGAGGTCCGCCTCGTCGCCGCCCGGCATGGCACCGTGCTCGACGAAGTCGGTCCAGCCGCGCTCGGTGAGCGCGACGTGCTTGACGATGCCGCCGAGGCAGAGCTCGCTGGCCGTGGGGGTGAGCCGCGCCTGCTCGTCGGTGAGGCCCTCGACCGTGTGGAGGAGGAACCAGCGCTGCTGGGCGAGCTCCTCGAGGAGGGCGACCCGCTCAGGGTCGAGGTCGGTGGTGGGGTCGGTCATCGTGGGCCTCCTGGGGCACTCGTCGGAGCCCCGACGCTAGCCCCGGCCACCGACGTCCCGAGGGCACCGCGGCGCTACCCTCGCTGCGTGCGCGTGCTCATCGCCCCCGACTCGTTCGGCTCCACCCTCGGCCCGGTCCAGGTCGCGACGGCGATGGCCGAGGGGTGGTCCCGCGGGGCGCCGCACGACGAGCTGCGCCTCCTGCCGCTCTCCGACGGCGGACCGGGGTTCCTCGACGTCCTCGGCCGGGCGCTCGGCGGCACCACGGTCGCGACGACGGTGAGCGACCCGCTCGGGCGCGAGGTGCCCGCCGCCGTCCTCGTCGTCGACCTCGACGGCCGGCGGACCGCGTTCGTCGAGGCCGCCCAGGCCATCGGCCTGCACCTGCTCGGCGCCGACGAGCGCGACCCGCGCCTCACGAGCACGTGGGGCGTCGGCGAGCTGGTCGAGGCCGCGCTCACCGCGGGGGCCACCCGCGTCGTCGTCGGGGTCGGCGGGGGAGCGACGAACGACGGCGGCGCCGGGCTGCTCGCCGCGCTGGGCGCCGGGCCGGCCTCGGCCCTCGCCCGCGGCGGGCTGGCCCTGGCCCAGGCCCCGGCGGACGCCCTCGTCGGGCTCCCGGCGGTGCTCGACCGGCTGGCCGGGGTCGACCTCGTCCTGGCCACCGACGAGGTCACCCCCCTGCTCGGCCTCGCGGGCACGAGCGCGGTCGACGCCCCCGGCAAGGGGGCCTCGCCGGAGGCGGCCCAGGCCCTCGAGGCGGCCCTCGGCCACTTCACCGACCTGCTGGCGCGCGCCCTGCCCCCGGCCCCGCTCGACCTGCTCACCGGCACCCCGAGGCGGCTCGACCGCGAACCCGGCGCCGGCGCCGCCGGCGGGCTGGGCCACGCGCTCCTCGCCCTGGGGGCCCGACAGGTGGGGGCCGTCGCCGAGGTGCTGCGGCTCGCCGGCTTCGACGTCGCCGCCGCGGGGAGCGACCTCGTCGTCACGGCCACCGGGTGCCTCGACTGGACCTCGACCCGCGGATCGGTGGTCTCCGGGGTGGCCGAGGCGACGATGGCCACCGGCCGGCCCGCGGTCGTCGTCGCCGGGGAGGTGCTCGTCGGCCGCCGCGAGACGATGGCGATGGGGCTGGCCGGCTGCTACGCGGTCGCCGAGCACCCGCGCGAGGTCGAGGCCATGGTCGCCGACCCCGTCGCCACGCTCGTGGCCCGCACCGAGCGCGTCGCCCGGACCTGGTCGCCCGCCCGCTGAGACCGGTCCGGCGGGAGCCGGGGGCGGTGGGCCCGCACGTCGGCCCGGCGACGTACAGTGGAGGAGTCCGGGAACACCGGAGGCACCACCGGGGGTTGAACCCCCTGCCGGGCCACCCGGCACCTCCATGACAGCACCCCGAGGAGTCCTCCCCATGAGCGACCAGCTCCAGACCACCGAGGCCACCACCGAGGTCGCGGCGCACGGCGTCGTCCTCACCGACGTGGCCGCGTCCAAGGTCGCGTCCCTGCTCACGCAGGAAGGCCGCGACGACCTCCGCCTGCGCGTCGGGGTCCAGCCCGGCGGCTGCTCCGGCCTCATCTACCAGCTCTACTTCGACGAGCGCAGCCTCGACGGCGACCTGGTCCGCGACTTCGACGGCGTCGAGGTCGTCGTCGACCGGATGAGCGCCCCGTACCTCGAGGGCGCCACCATCGACTTCTCCGACACCATCGAGAAGCAGGGCTTCACCATCGACAACCCCAACGCGGGCAGCTCCTGCGCCTGCGGCGACAGCTTCAGCTGACGCGACCGGACGGGCCCGGACCACGACGCGTGGTCCGGGCCCGTCCGCGTCCCCGGACGCCGGGTAGGTTGCACGGGTGCAGATCGCCGTCACCGGGTCCATCGCGACCGACCACCTGATGACCTTCCGGGGCCGCTTCGCCGACTCCCTCGTCGTCGAGCAGCTCGACAAGATCTCGGTGAGCTTCCTCGCCGACCAGCTCGACATCCGCCGGGGCGGGATCGCGGGCAACATCTGCTTCGGGATGGCCGTCCTCGGCGCCCGCCCCCTGCTCGTCGGCGCCGCGGGCGAGGACTTCGGCGACTACCGCTCCTGGCTCACCCGCCACGGCGTGGTCACCGACCACGTCCACATCTCCGACACCCAGCACACGGCGCGCTTCGTGTGCACCACCGACGACGACATGGCCCAGATCGCGACGTTCTACGCCGGCGCGATGTCCGAGGCCCGGATGATCGAGCTCGGCCCCATCCACGAGCGCTGGGGCCTCGACCTGGTCCTCATCGGCGCCGACGACCCCGAGGCGATGCTCCGGCACACCGACGAGTGCCGCTCGCGCGGCATCCCGTTCGTCGCCGACCCCTCCCAGCAGCTCGCCTTCGCCGACGGCCCGTTCATCCGCAAGCTCGTCGACGGCGCCGACTACCTCATCACCAACGAGTACGAGTCGCACCTCACCTCGACCAAGACCGGCTGGAGCCAGGAGGAGATCGACGACCGGGTGACGACGCGGGTCATCACCCTCGGCAAGGAGGGCGCCGAGATCCGCACGCGCGGCGAGGCCCCGATCCACGTGCCCGTCGCCGGCGAGGTCGAGCGGGTCGACCCCACCGGGGTGGGCGACGCGTTCCGCGCCGGGTTCCTCGTCGGCCTCGCGGGCGGCCTCGGCCACGAGCGCTGCGCCCAGATCGGGTCGGTGCTCGCCGCCCACGTCCTCGAGACCGTGGGCACCCAGGAGTACCAGGTCGGGCGGGCCGACTTCCTCGGGCGGGTCGAGGCCGCCTACGGAGCCGCCGCCGCGAGCGAGATCGCGCCGCTCGTGCGCTGCGCCCGGGACTGACGCCGGAGCCCCTCGTGGTCTTCCCCCCGGTGCCCCCGCCGCCCACCGGCTGGCTGCTCGGCGCCGCCCGCCCCGCGCCCGGCGACGACCTCGTCGCCGCGGGGGCCGACCTCGAGCCGGGCACCCTCCTCGAGGCGTACCGGATCGGGCTGTTCCCCATGGGCCTGGGCCGGGACGGGCAGGGGACGGTGGGCTGGTGGTCGCCCGACCCGCGCGGCGTCGTCCCGGCCGGGGGCCTGCGGGTGCGCCCCTCGCTGCGCAAGGTGCTCGGCCGCTTCGAGGTCACCGTCGACACCGCGTTCGGCGAGGTCGTCGCCGGGTGCGCCGACCCGTCGCGGGAGGGCCGGTGGATCACCCCGGAGGTCGAGGCGGCCTACCGGCGCCTCCACGAGCTGGGCTGGGCGCACAGCGTCGAGACGTGGCGGGACGGCCGCCTCGTCGGCGGTCTCTACGGCGTGAGCATCGGGGGCCTGTTCGCGGGCGAGTCGATGTTCCACCGGGTCCGGGACGCCTCCAAGGTCGCCCTCGTCGCGCTCGTCCACCGCTTCCACGCCGACGGCGACCCGCGACGCTTCGTCGACGTGCAGTGGGCCACCGACCACCTGCGCCGGATGGGGGCCGAGGAGTGGCCCCGCGAGGAGTACCTCCGGCGCCTGGCCGTCGCCCTCGAGGCGCCTCAGGTCGACCTGGCGGGCTCCACGGCGCCACCGACGAGCACGGTGTAGCGGGTCCAGCCCTCCTCGGCGGCGGCGGTCACGGCGTGACCCCGGAGCCGGGCCCAGGCGGGCACGTCGGTGCGGGCCGCGACGTCGTCGGCGAGGAGGACGACGACGTCGCCGGGGGAGAGGTCGCGGGCCTGCCGGGCGACCCGGATCACCGGCACCGGGCAGCGGGTGCCGCGGGCGTCGACGACCGGTGGCCCGCTCACAGGCCCTCGGTGCCCATCCGCCGCCGCACGGTGGCGACCACGTCGGCGAGCTCGGCGCACAGCCGGTCGACGTCGGCCGCGCGCCCCGGCGAGACGGCCTCGAGCGGCAGGACCACGCGGACGTTGCCGTGGGTGAGCACGCCCATGGCGGCGAGGACGTGGCTCGGCCGCAGGTCGCTCGCGGTGCACGCCGAGCCCGAACCGACGGACAGGCCCCGCCGGGCCAGCTCGTCGACGAGGGCCTCCCCGTCGGCCAGGAGCACGCTGAAGGTCACGACGTGGGGGAGGGTGTCGTCGGGGTCACCGAGCACCTCGACGTCGGGCACGGCCGCGGCGGCCCTGCGGACCCGCCCGACGAGCTCGCGGGCGGCCGCGGCGTCGGCTTCCGCGCCCGCCTCCCCCTGGCGCCAGGCCTCGGCCGCGCCGAGCACGAGCGGCACCCACGGCGACGCGAGGGCCCGGCCGTGCTCGGCCTCGCGCCGCGGGCCCGGGAGCGACCACCGCGTGCCGGAGCGGACCCCGAGCAGCCCGAGCGGCGGACCGCCGAAGGCAGAGGCGTCGGCGACGACGACCGAGCCCTCGGGGCCGAGGGGCTCCCGGCCGAACGACGCCGTGGCGTCGAGGAGGAGGGGCACGTCGGCCGCGGTCGCCGCCTCGGCGAGGGCGGCCACCGGCTGGCGGGTGCCGACCTCGCCGTTCGCGCTCTGGGCGACGGCCGCCGCGACCCCGGGGGCGGTGACGGCGGCCGACCACGCCGCGGTGTCGACCCTTCCGAGGGCGTCGACCGGCACGGGGTCGTCGGAGGCGCGTCGGAGCAGGACCGCGCGCTCGGCCGCCCCCGCGACCACGCCCGTCCCGACCCGGCGACGGGCGTGGCGCAGGCCGTCGAGCCCCAGGGCGAGGGCCTCCTCGGCGCTCGCGTGGACCGACAGCTCGTCCGGTCGCACGCCGAGTGCGGTGGCCAGCACCTCCCGGGCGGTGTCGAGCAGCGCGCGGGCCCGCCGGCCGTCCGCGTGCCGGCGCCCCGGGTCGGCCCAGGCCACGCCCACGGCGGCCTCGAGGGTCTGCGCGGCGAGGGGGTGCAGGGGGCCGGGGGAGGCGTCGAGCACCCCGGTGCCGGAGGGTCCGGCGGAAGGTTCAACAGGGGTGTGCGCCACGGCTCGACGGTAGCCCCCCTGACGGCCCGCCGAAGGGGTGGTGCAGTAGGGTTTGCAGGCATAGTCCACGCTCCACGACACGAAGGGTGCAGCGGTGCGCCAGCACGACCTCACCACGCCCCGTCGCCCCGGTCGCCGGCTCGGCGCCGGGGTGCTCACCGGCGCCGTCGCCACGCTGGCCCTCGGTGGCTGCGCGAGCGGTGACCTGCGCGGAGACGCCTCCACCGGCTGGCTGCCGCACGCGGTCACCGAGGGCGGCGAGCGCGTCACCACCTTGTGGATCGGGGCCTGGATCGCCCTCATCGCGGTCGGCCTGCTCGTCATCGGCCTCATCGTCTGGTGCATGGTGGCCTACCGCCGCCACCAGGACGACACCGATCTCCCGGTGCAGCTGCGCTACAACATCCCGATCGAGATCCTCTACACGGTCGTGCCGATGCTCATGATCGTCGTGTTCTTCTACTACACGGCGCGCGACCAGTCGGTGCTCACCGACACCTCCAAGCCCGCCGACGTCACGGTCAACGTCGTGGGCAAGCAGTGGAGCTGGGACTTCAACTACGTCGAGGACGACGTCCACGAGGTCGGCACCCAGGCCATCCTCACCGGCCAGCCGGGCGCCGAGGAGACCATCCCGACGCTCTACCTGCCGGTCGGCGAGCGGGTCGAGTTCGTCCTCACCACGCGCGACGTCATCCACTCGTTCTGGGTGCCCGCGTTCCTCCAGAAGATGGACATGATCCCCGGGCGGGTCAACCGCTTCCAGGTCGTGCCCACCCAGGAGGGCCAGTTCAAGGGCAAGTGCGCAGAGCTGTGCGGCGCCTACCACTCGCAGATGCTGTTCAACGTCAAGGTCGTCGCGCGTGCGGAGTACGACCAGCACATGGCCGACCTGCGCGCCGCCGACCAGACCGGTCTGCTGGGCAGCGACCTCAACCGTGAAGAGCTGATGAAGGGGCAGGACGTCCCGACCGCCGGAGGGAACTCATGAGCGCCGCCACCGAGACCACCACGATGCTGCGGGAGGCCTCGCCCGCGCGCACCCGCCGCGTGTCCAAGGGCGCCACCGTCGTCAAGTGGGCGACGACCACCGACCACAAGATCATCGGCAACCTCTACTTCATCACCTCGTTCTCCTGGTTCCTCATCGGCGGCGTGATGGCCCTGCTCATCCGGGCCGAGCTCGCCGAGCCCGGGCTGCAGATCGTCGACGACCCGAACCAGTACAACCAGCTGTTCACGATGCACGGCACGATCATGCTGCTGCTCTTCGCGACACCGCTGTTCGCCGGGTTCGCCAACGCCCTCATGCCGCTGCAGATCGGGGCGCCCGACGTCTCGTTCCCGCGGCTGAACATGTTCGCCTACTGGCTCTACCTCTTCGGCGGCCTCATCGCCGGTGCCGGCTTCCTCACCCCCGGCGGCGCGGCCGCGTTCGGGTGGTTCGCCTACGCGCCCCTCTCGGACAACACCTACAGCCCCGGGGTGGGCGGTGACCTGTGGGTCTTCGGCCTCGCGCTCGCCGGCTTCGGCACCATCCTCGGTGCGGTCAACTTCATCACGACGATCCTCACGATGCGCGCCCCCGGCATGACGATGTTCCGGATGCCGATCTTCGTGTGGACGGTGCTCGTCACCTCGATCCTCGTGCTCCTCGTCTTCCCGGCCCTGGCCGCCGCCCTCTTCGCCCTCGGCGCCGACCGTCGGTTCGGGGCGCAGATCTTCGAGCCGGCCAGTGGCGGAGCCATGATGTGGCAGCACATCTTCTGGTTCTTCGGGCACCCGGAGGTCTACATCATCGCCCTGCCCTTCTTCGGGCTGATCTCCGAGATCCTCCCGGTGTTCTCGCGCAAGCCGATCTTCGGCTACAAGACCCTCGTGTACGCCACCATCGCCATCGCGGCGCTCTCGGTGAGCGTCTGGGCGCACCACATGTACGTCACCGGCCAGGTGCTGCTGCCGTTCTTCGCGATCATGACGATGTTGATCGCGGTCCCGACCGGTGTGAAGTTCTTCAACTGGATCGGCACGATGTGGGGCGGGAAGCTCGAGTTCGCCACCCCGCTGATCTGGGCGATCGGCTTCCTCGTGACCTTCCTCTTCGGCGGCCTCACCGGCATCATCCTCGCCAGCCCGGCGCTGGACTTCCAGCTCTCGGACAGCTACTTCGTCGTCGCCCACTTCCACTACGTCGTCTTCGGCACCGTCGTGTTCGCGATGTTCGCCGGCTTCTACTTCTGGTGGCCCAAGCTCACCGGCCGGATGCTCGACGAGCGCCTCGGCAAGGTGCACTTCTGGATGCTGTTCATCGGCTTCCACACGACGTTCTTCGTCCAGCACATCCTCGGCGCCCAGGGCATGCCGCGGCGCTACGCCGACTACCTGCCCGAGGACGGCTTCACCCTCGGCAACCAGATCTCGACCGCGGGCGCCTTCCTGCTCGGCGCGTCGATGATCCCGTTCGCCTACAACGTGTGGAAGACGTGGAAGTACGCGCCGCTCGTCGAGACCGACGACCCGTGGGGCTACGGCGCCTCGTTGGAGTGGGCCACGTCCTGCCCGCCGCCGCGGCACAACTTCGACCGCATCCCGCGGATCCGCTCCGAGCGGCCCGCCTTCGACCTGCACCACCCCGAGGCCGCACCGGCCGGGGTGCACGACGCCGGGAGCAGCCAGTCCAGCTCGCTGGTCTCGGCGCTCGGCCCCGCCGACCTGCACGAGTCGGCCCTCGTCGACGACACCAAGGAGAGCTGACCCGTGCGAGCGATGGAGCGCATCGGCCTCCTCGTGGGCGTCTTCGCGTTCACGATGGCCGCGATCTACGGCTTCTGGACCAACTCGACGCCGCTCGGGGTCGAGGCCGTCGGCACCACCGGCCTCATCCTCGGTGGCCTCCTCGGCTTCATGATCGCCTGGTACCTGTGGATGACCCGCCGCAAGCTCGACGTCGACCCGTCCGACGACCCCGTCGGCGAGATCGACGAGATCCAGGGCGAGTACGGCTTCTTCAGCCCGCACAGCTGGTGGCCGCTCTTCCTCGGCGCGTCGGCGGCGGTGTGCTTCCTCGGCCTGGCCGTCGGCTGGTGGCTGTTCATCATCGGCGCCTTCCTCGGCGTCCCGGCCCTCGTCGGCTGGACCTTCGAGTACTGGAAGGGCCAGCACGCCCTCTGAGGCCGCTGCCCGGGGCCCGGCCTCGGCCGGGTCCCTCAGCCCCAGCCGAGGTCGTGCAGGGCCTCCTCGCCGATCCCGACGTGGTGGGCGATCTCGTGCACGACCGTCACGGCGATCTCCTCGGTGAGCTCGTCGACGTCGGCGCACATCCGGGTCAGGGGACCGCGGAAGAGCAGGATCCGGTCCGGGAGGGAGCCCGCCCCCCACGCCTCACCCCGCTCGGTGAGCGGCACGCCGTCGTAGACGCCGAGCAGGTCGGGGTCCTGCGGTGGTGGCTCGTCCTCGACGAGGAACACGACGTTGTCGAGCAGCGCCAGCAGGTCCTCGGGCACCTCGTCGAGGGCGTCCTGGACGATGGCGTCGAAACGCTCGGGCGGGAGGGGGTCCACGACGGAGCCTGCCGGGCCGTCGCGCTCAGCCGCGGGGTGCGTGCTGGCGGGCCAGCACCGGCCCGTCGAGGGGGACCCCGTTCCACGAGGCCGTGGCCCGGCCGTCGGCGCAGCGCAGCCGGAGGACGTGCGGGCGTCTCGACCAGGGCCACGGCGGCCTCGAACACGCCGTCGGCGGTCCAGCCCCCCGCGGCCACCGCCGCGCGGGCGCCGGCGTCGGGCCAGCGGCCGTCGCCGCACTCGACCTCGGTGACCGTCTCGCCCTCGGTGAGGGTGAGGCTCCAGCCGTCGGCCGCCGCTGCCACCTCGACGGTGGTGAGGGCCGGCACGCTCCTCGACCGGCTCGTGGGCGAAGTGCCACGGGCCGTCCCCCGGCGCGGTCACCGCCGACGCGGGGTGGGGGACCGTCGCCCCGTCGAGGTGGTCCACCAGCGCCCGCTGGGCCTCGGGGTCGGGCGGCAGCGGCCCGTCGGCCAGTGCGGGCAGCAGCACCTCCCAGAGGGCGTCGAGCGTCTCCTGGGCCCGCTCGGTACAGCCCGTGACGGCGACGACGAGGTCGGCCGCCGGGACGATGACCGAGAACTGCCCGAACGCGCCGTCGGCCCGGACGGCGTCGTGGCGGTGCAGCGCCACATCTGGTAGCCGTAGCCCTGGTGCCAGTCACGGGTGCCGGGGTCGTTCGCGGTGTCGGTGTGCCGGGTGGTCATCTGCTCGACCCAGCCCTCGGGCAGCAGCCGCCGCCCCTGCCACACGCCGTCGCGCAGCACGAGCTCGCCGAGCGCGGGCCAGCGCGGCGGTGGAGGCACGTGGAGCCCGGAGAAGCCCGGCGTCGAACCCGTCCGCCCCCCGCCACGCCGCGTCGTGGATGCCGAGCGGGGTCGAACAGCCGAGGGCGCAGGTAGTCGAGCAGCCGCTGCCCGCTGGCCCGCTGGACGGCCAGGCCGGCCATGAGGGTGGCGCCGTTGTTGTAGACGAACCACCCCGGGCTCCTCCTCGGGCTCGGCCGCGAGGAACCGCTCGGGGAAGCCCGGCCAGGCCGGTGGCCCCGCCGCAGCAGGGTGTCCGTGCGGTGGCCGGTGCGCATCGCCAGCAGGTCGTGGAGGGTCAGGGCCGCGGCGCGGGGTCCGGCGACGTGGGCGGCCTCCGGGAAGAGGTCGACGACGCGGTCCTCGAGGCGGAGCAGCCCCTCGCCGACGGCCAGCCCGACGGCGCAGGCGGTGAAGGTCTTGCTCACCGAGTAGACGAGCCGCCGGGCGCCCCGGTGGTAGGGCGCCCAGTACCCCTCCGCGAGGACGTGTCCGTGCCGCAGCACGGTGACGCCGTGCGGGTCGAGCCCGCGGTCCTCCCAGCGCCGGACCACCTCGAGGATCGCCGACGACGGCACGCCGTGCTCCTCGGGGGTGCCCTGGGGCAGGGGGGTGGAGGTCGTCGCCACGTCGGTGTCGGTCACCGGACCACCTTAGGCCGGCGGCCCGCGCCGAGGGGGCCGGGCCCCCGTGGGCCGCGGCCCCCTCGTGAGGGTGCGGACGGTCAGTGCCGCTCGGCGGCCTCCGCCGACTCGATCTCGGCGGCCGGTTCCGGGGCCGCGATGGCCTCGGTCTCGTGACCGTGGTGGTGGGCCGCGGCCAGCTCGGCCGGGGTGACCGGGTTGACGGCGTCGGCGTAGTAGAACTGGGACAGGCGGGCCCGGAGGCGGTCCTTGCGGGCGGTCGGACGGGCCACCCCGTGCTCGTCGACCTCGGGCTCGAGCTCGAGCGGGCGCGACGGACTCGTGCTGGACGAGCACCCACTGCTCCTCGGGCAGGCCGGCCTCGTGGCGCTCGAAGAAGCGGCCGTCGGGGGTGCGGATGATCGTGCCGGACTCGCGGCCGTGGAGGACGACGTCGCGGTCGTGCCGCTGGAGCGAGAGGCAGATGCGCTTGGTGACCCAGAAGACCAGGGGCGGCAGGACGAAGAAGCCGATCCGGAAGAACCACGTGAGGTCGTTGATCGACATCCCGAGCTTGATGGCCATGATGTCGTTGCCCGAGGCGAACATGAGCACCGTGTAGGCCGTGATGCCGGCCATCCCGATCCCGGTGCGCACCGGGCTGTTGCGGGGGCGCTGGAGCAGGTGGTGCTCGCGGTCGTCGCCGGTGACGAACCGTTCGACGAACGGGTAGACGCCGAGGACGATGTAGACCAGCGGCAGGAGCACGAGGGCGCCGAGGGCGATGTTCAGCGACAGCGTGAAGCCCCAGAAGTGGAACTCCAGCCAGCCGGGCAGCAGCCGCAGCGCACCGTCGGCGAAGCCCATGTACCAGTCGGGCTGCGAGCCCGCGGTGACCGGCGAGGGGTCGTAGGGACCGTAGGCCCAGATCGGGTTGATCTGCACGAGCGCCGAGACGAGGGTGATGATGCCGAAGACGATGAAGAAGAACCCACCGGCCTTGGCGGCGTACACCGGCATCACGGGGTAGCCGACGACGTTGTCGTTCGTGCGTCCCGGGCCGGGGAACTGGGTGTGCTTCTGGACGAAGACCAGGCCGATGTGCGCCGTGAACAGCCCGACGAGGATGGCCGGGATGAGCAGGACGTGGGCGGAGTACAGCCGCGGGATGATCATGTCGCCGGGGAACGGCCCGCCGAAGATGCCGTAGACGAGGTAGGAGCCGATGACCGGGGCGGTCTGGACGAAGCCGGCCATCGCGCGGATGCCGGTGCCCGAGAGCAGGTCGTCGGGGAGGGAGTAGCCGGCGAAGCCCTCGATGATCGCGAGGAGGGCGAGCACGGTGCCGATGACCCAGTTGATCTCGCGCGGCTTGCGGAAGGCGCCGGTGAAGAAGACGCGGAACATGTGCACCGTGAGCGCGACGATGAACATCAGCGCCGCCCAGTGGTGGATCTGGCGGATGATCAGGCCGCCCTTGATGTCGAAGGAGATGTCGAGCGTCGAGGAGTAGGCCTCGGACATCGAGACCCCGCGCAGCGGCACGTACGAGCCGTCGTAGATCGTGTGCCCGGCGCTCGGGACGAACCAGAAGGTGAGGAAGGACCCGGTGATCAGGCAGATGATCATCGAGTACATGGCGATCTCGCCGAGCATGAAGGACCAGTGGTCGGGGAAGACCTTCTTCATGAGGTAGCCGACCGGCTTGGCCGCACCGGTGCGGTCGTCGACCCAGCCGGCCAGGCCGCCGACCTTGCGGGCGGCCGCCGAGGGCGGGGCGTGGTGGACGGCGTCGCCGTCGCGCAGGGCGTCGGCCGGACGGGACGGTCGAGGTGGTGCTCATGACGAGTTTCGCTCCCAGAAGCTCGGGCCGACCGCTTCCGCGAAGGGCTGGGCGGAGACCAGGTAGCCCTCGGCGTCGACGGTGATCTTCAATTGTGGCAGAGGACGGTTGGCAGGCCCGAAGATGACCTTGCAGTCCTGGGTGACGTCGAAGGTTGACTGGTGGCACGGGCACAGCAGGTGGTGGGTCTGCTGCTCGTAGAGGCCCACCGGGCAGCCGACGTGGGTGCAGATCTTCGAGTAGGCGACGATGCCCTGGTAGCCCCAGTCGATCTCCTTCTGCGACTGGATCTGCGTCGGGGTCGAGGCGCATGAGGAGCACGGCGGCCTTGGCCTTCTCCTCGAGGAGGTTCTTCGCGCCCCCCTCACCGGTCTCGGGGTTGGGCAGCAGGCCCTCCGGCATGACGTGGAAGACCGAGCCGATCGTGACGTCGGAGGCCTTGATCGGCAGGTTCTCGGGGTCCTTCATGAGGCGCAGCGGCTTGAAGGTCGGCTCCTCGCCGGGACCGCTGGGGCCGCCGTTCCACCAGGTGAGGGACAGGCTCTTGCGGGGCATGACCCCGAGCGAGCCGCCGACCTGGAGCACCAGGCCGAGCGGGAAGAGGGCCATCGCGCCGACGAGCGTGTACTTCAGGAGCGGGCGGCGGGTGATCTGCGAGGACCCGCCCTCCTCCGCGAGCACCCGCACGACCTCGGCGCGGTCGGCGTCGGAGGCCCGCATGACGTGCCGCGACTCGACGACCTCGTGGTCGGGCATGAGGGTCTTGGCCCAGTGGACGGCGCCGAGCCCGATGCCGAGGAGGCTGAGCCCGAGGGTGACGCCGAGCCCGGCGTTGGTGGCGTTCGTCTCTCCGACGCCGGGGATGAACACGGTGGCGTCGATGTTGACGGCGAAGTACAGGACGATGAAGAGCAGGGTGGAGAGGATGGAGATGCCGAAGAGGGTCGCCACCTGCTTCTCGGCCCGGCGGGCCGCGGCCTCGTCGAGGTCGGCCATCCGCGGGATGTGGGTGGGGAGGCCGGGGTTGGTGAACCGCTCCGGGAGGCCGCCCGTCCCCACGACGTGGCCCTCGTCGAGGCGCACGGCGGTGCCGTGGCCGTCCGACGCGGCCACCTCGGTGCCGGGGGTGGGGGTGTCCTGCTCGTTCATCGGGGTACCGATCTGTCGTCGACGGAAGGGGACGGTGGCGGGCTAGGCGGCCTTGGAGCCGAGCCAGACGGCGGAGGCGACGAGGATGCCGAGGCCGAAGACCCAGGCGAAGAGCCCCTCGGTGACCGGGCCCAGCGAGCCGAGGGTCATGCCGCCGGGGTTCGGCTGCTTGTCGATCGTGTCGAGGAAGGCGATGATGTCGCGCTTGTTCTCCGGGCTCATGTTCGCGTCGTTGAACACGGGCATGCTCTGCGGGCCGGTGATCATGGCCTCGTAGACGTGCTTGCCGCTCGAGCCCTTGAGCGAGGGCGCGTACTTGCCGCGGGTCAGCGCGCCGCCGGAGCCGGCGAAGTTGTGGCACATCGCGCAGTTGACGCGGAAGAGCTCGCCGCCCATCGCGGGGTCGCCCTTGGTGGGGTCGACGGCCTCGGCGTTCGGGACGCTCGGGCCGGGGGCCAGGGAGGCGATGTAGGCGCCGATCGCGGCGATCTGCGTCGTCGGTGAACTTCACCGTGTCGGAGCGGGCGGCCTGCACGCCCGGGGCTGGGCCATCGGCATCCGGCCGGTGCCGACCTGGAAGTCGACGGCGGCGGCACCGACGCCGGCGAGCGGGGGGCCGGCGATCTGGGTGCCGTTGCCGGTGGAGCGGCCCTCGGCGTTGAGGCCGTGGCAGGAGGCGCAGTTGGCCCGGAACAGCGACTTGCCCTCCTCGACCGACTGCGCCGGCAGGGCCAGGGTCGAGGCGTCGGCGGCCTTCGGGCGCGACGGCGGCGTACGCGGCGCCGGTGAGGAAGAGGCCGAGCATGAGGAGGACGGCGATCGCCGCCGGGTGCCGGCGGCGGGCTGCCAGTGCGTTCACGGTGCTTCCTGTCGTCTGCTGCGGTGTTCGGTCGGGCTGCGGGAGAAGCCTACTTCAGGACGTAGATCATGAGGAACAGGGCGATCCAGACGACGTCGACGAAGTGCCAGTAGTACGACGTGACGACCGCGCCGGTGGCCTGCGCGTGGCTGTAGCGGCGGGTCGTGAAGGTGCGCCCGAGGATGAGGAGGAAGGCGATGAGGCCGCCGGTGACGTGCATCCCGTGGAAGCCGGTGGCGAGGTAGAAGATCGAGCCGTAGGAGTCGGAGGAGAGGGTGACGTTCTCGGTGACGAGGTTGGCGTACTCGAGCACCTGGCCGGCGACGAAGATCGAGCCGAAGACGTAGGTGAGGACGTACCACTCGCGCATGCCCCACGAGGAGACCTTCGTGAGCCGGGTGCCCGCGGGGCGGGCCACGACGCCGCGCTCGGCCTGGAGGACGCCGAGCTGGCACCACACCGAGGAGACGACGAGGACGAGCGTGTTCGTCGCGGCGAACGGGACGTTGAGCATCGCGGTGCGCTCGCCCCACAGGGTCGGCAGGTGGCCGCGGAGGGTGAAGTAGAAGGCGAAGAGCGCGGCGAAGAACATCAGCTCGCTGGAGAGCCACACCATGGTGCCGACGGCGACCATGTTGGGCCGCGTCGCGGGCCCCGAGCCCGGGATGGACGGGACCGGGCCCGAGTGCTTGACCGTTGCCGCTGCAGATGTCGCCACGCACGGCATTATGCCGACATCCGGGGGCATCCGACGAGGCGACCCCCCGAAAGGCTCGACAACGCCGGGCCGGCGGTCGGCCGTTCCCGGTGCGCCGGGCGGGTCGGGGCGGCGCGCCCGTGCTCGCTACGATGCCTCCCATGAGCGACTCGCACGCCCCCGCGGGCCACGCCACGACCCCGGCCGCCGACGGCGTGCACCGGGTGCGCGTGCTCCTGTACAGCGACGACATCACCACCCGCGACGCCGTGCGCGCCGCCGCCGGCCGGCGTCCCGCGCGCGACGTCGAGGTCGTCTCGTGGCACGAGTGCGCGACGGCCGAGGCCGTCATCGAGGCGATGGACGCCGGCGGGGTCGACGTCGCCGTCCTCGACGGCGAGGCCACGCCCGTCGGCGGGCTCGGCCTGTGCCGCCAGCTGAAGAACGAGATCTTCCGCTGCCCGCCCGTGCTCGTCCTCACCGGGCGGCCCCAGGACGCCTGGCTCGCCGGCTGGTCGCTCGCCGACGACGCCGTGCCGCACCCCCTCGACCCGATCGCCGTGTCCGAGGCGCTCGCGCGCCTGGCCCGCGAGCGGGTCGCCGTCGGCTGACGCCGTGCCGCCCACGACGACCGGCGACCTCACCTGGCCCGACCTCCTCAGCGCCCTGCTGCGCGGCGAGGACCTCTCGACCGACGCCGCCCGCTGGGCGATGGACCGGGTGATGAGCGGCGAGGCCACGCCCGTCGAGCTCGCCGGCTTCCTCGTCGCGCTGCGGGCCAAGGGCGAGACCGTCGACGAGCTGCGCGGCCTCGCCGACATGATGCTCGAGCACGCCCACCGCATCGAGGTCCCCGGCCCGAGCACCGACATCGTCGGCACCGGCGGCGACCGGATGCACTCGGTGAACATCTCGACGATGGCCGCCGTCGTCGTCGCCTCGACCGGGCTGCGGGTGGTCAAGCACGGCAACCGGGCGGCGTCCTCGTCGTCCGGCTCCGCCGACGTCCTCGAGGAGCTCGGGGTCGACCTCACCCTCGCGCCCGAGCAGGTCGCCGCGGTCGCCGAGCGGGTGGGCATCACCTTCTGCTTCGCGGCCGCCTTCCACCCCTCGATGCGGCACGCGGCCGCGGCCCGCAGCGGCCTCGGGCATCGGGACCGCCTTCAACGCCCTCGGCCCGCTGACCAACCCGGGCCAGCCGACCTACACCGCGGTCGGCGTGGCCGACGCCCGGCTGGCGCCGCTCATCGCGGGGGTCTTCGCCGGGCGGCGGCGGCCCGCGGCGGTCTTCCGCGGGCGACGACGGGCTCGACGAGCTGACCCTCGCCGACGACGTCGACCGTCTGGTGGGTCGCCGACGGCGCGGTCACCGAGCTGTCGGTGGCCCCGGGCGACGTCGGGCTGGCCGAGGCGCCGGTCGAGGCGCTGCGCGGCGGCGACGCGGCCCACAACGCCGACGTCGCCCGCCGGGTGTTCGCGGGGGAGCCCGGGCCGGTGCGCGACGCCGTCGTGCTCAACGCGGGGATGGCCCTGGCCGTGGCGTCCGGGCTCGGCGGGGCGCCGACCCGCGAGGCGCTCGTCGAGGCCCTGGCCGCCGGGGTGCGGCGCGGCCGAGGGGGCCCTCGACTCGGGCGCGGCGACCCGGCTGCTCGAGCACTGGGTCGAGACGACGCGCGAGCTCGCCTCCGCCTGACGAGCGGGCGGCTCAGTCCTCGATGCCGAGGCTGAACGCCGACTCGAGGTCGTGCGAGGAGTAGGTCCGGAACGCGATGTGCGTGTTGGTGCCGGTGACGCCCGACGACCTTGTTGAGCCGGTCGGCGATGACGTCGGCGAGGGCCTCGTGGCGGCGGACCCGGACCATCGCGACGAGGTCGGCGTCGCCGGCCACCGAGTAGACCTCGGTGACCCCGTCGAGGTCGGCGATCTCCTGGGCGACCTCGGGGATGCGGTCGACGTCGGCGGTGATGAGGACGATGGCGGTGATCACCCGGCCAGCCTAGCCACTGGCCGGTGCCCCGAGGGTGCGCCCCAGGAGGCGCGCGCAGCTCCGCGTAGTGCCGCTCGGCCCCGGCCTCCTGGTACATCGACGTGTCGGCCATCGTGTAGCCGTGCGGTGCGCCGGGGTAGACCTCGTTGGTCGCGGTGAGCCCGTGCTCGGCGAGGGCGGCGCCGAGGGCCGCGACCGCCTCGGGCGGCATCGAGCGGTCGCCGTCGGCGTGGCCGAGCACGAGCTCGGCGCGCGCGGTCGCGAGCGAGCGGTGGGGGCTGTCCGGCGTCGTCGGTGACGAGGCCGCCGCCGTGGAAGCCCCCGACCGCCGCGACGAGGTCGGGGTGGTCGCCCGCCGACCGCACCGCGATCCGGACGCCCATGCAGTAGCCGGTGACGCCGACGCGCGGGCCGGTGACGCCGTCGAGGCCGCGCAGCGCCTCGAGGTAGGCGGCGACGTCGGGGCGCGAGAGCTCGCTCGTCAGGTGGCCGACCCGGGGCATCGCCCGCTGCATGAACGCCTCCCGCCCCTCGGGGGTGCGCAGGTCCTCGGTGGGCATGAGGTCGGCGACGGTGCCCTCGCGGTGGAAGACGTTCGGGGCGAGGACGACGTAGCCCCACGAGGCGATGCGCTCGCACATCGCCGCGATCTGGGGCCGCAGGCCGATGGCGTCCATGACGAGCAGGACGCCGGGCCCGCTGCCCGACGGAGGGCGCGAGACGTGGGCCTCGGCGGTGCCGCCGGGGACGGGGACGTCGATGAGGTTGAGGTCGCTCACCCCCGCGACGCTACGCCCGGGGCGCCGGGCCGACCGCGGACGGGGTCAGCCGCGCACGAGGCAGAACGGGTGGCCGGCGGGGTCGAGGTAGACCCGGAAGCCGCCGTTCTGCGAGGGCTGGTGCTCGTGGACGGTGGCGCCGGCGGCGAGCACGGCCGGCTCGGCGGCGGCGATGTCGTCGACCGCGAGGTCGAGGTGGAACTGCTGGGGGTGCGCGCCGCCGGGCCAGGTCGGGACGACCCAGTCCTCGATCCGCTGGAAGGCCAGGGTCGTCCGGCCGTCGCGGCGCTCGGGGGTCACCCCACCGCCCGGGGGGGCGAGGGTGGACCAGTCGCGGTCGGAGCCGTCCTCGAGCTCCCAGCCGAGCACCTCGGCGTAGAAGCGGGCGAGGGCCAGGGCGTCGGGGCAGTCGAGGACGACGAGGTCGAGCAGTGGTGTGGCGGTCATGCCGGAGAGGCTACGAGGGGTTGCGGACGGTCTGCGTCCGCAGGCCGGGGTCGTCCCCGGCGACGACGGGAACGGCGCGGTGGCGGCCGCCGTGCGCCGGCGCCGCCGCGTCAGCGGACGCCGGCGAAGCCGGCGCGTGCGGCGGCGGGAGGTCTCGAGCGGCTCGAGCTCCTCGCGGACCGCGGCCGCCCCGCCGACCGGGCAGGTCCACGCGCCGTCGACCGACGACGATGCGGGTGCCCGGGGCCTCGAGCCAGCGCAGCACCTTCTCGCTCTCCTCGGGCGTCGCGGCGGTCGCCGGGGCCAGCGGTGCGCCGACGACCTCGGCGCTCGCGCACAGGGCGGCGACGTAGGGCATCGGGTCGGCACCGCGCGGCGAGGTCGTGCTGCCGGCGAGGCGGCCGTGCCGGACGCAGACGACCTCCCAGCCGCCGGTGACCGCGCGGCGCGCCGCGACGAGCTCGGGGATGCGGGCGAGCGGGTCGAGGCGCTGGCTGCGGGTGGCGCCCCGGACGAGGGCGACGAGCCGGTCGCGGACCACCTGGGCGTCCTCGAAGCGCTGGGCGGCCGAGAGCTCGGCCATCCGGGCCTGGAGGGCCACGAGGAGCTCGCGGCCACCGCCGGCCAGCAGCTGCGCCGCGCGCTCGACGACCTCGGCGTACTCGTCGACGCCCTGGGCGCCGGTGCACGGGTGCGCCGCAGCGGCCCATCTCGGCGAGGGCGCACGCGGTGCGGTGGCGGCGGGGGGAGAGCCGCTCGGTGCACTGGCGCAGCGGCAGCACCTCGTGGACGGCGGCGACCGCGGCCTCCGCGGCGTGGCGGGAGCCGAACGGCCCGACGTAGCGGGCGCCGTCGTCGGCGACGGCCCGCACGACCGAGAGCCGGGGGAACGGCTCGACGGTGAGCTTGACCCACAGCGCCTTCTCGGGGTGGCGGGAGCGGCGGTTGTAGCGCGGCTTGTGCTCGGCGATGAGCCGCAGCTCGCGGACCTCGGCCTCGAGCGTCGTCGCGCACACGACCGGGCTCACCGACTCGGCGAGCCGGACCATCTCGCCCATCCGCCGCCGGTGCTCGGAGGCGGTGAAGTAGGAGCGGACCCGGGTGCGGATGCTCACCGAGGTGCCGACGTAGAGCACCCGGCCGTCGCCGTCCTTGAACAGGTAGACGCCGGGGGCGTCGGGCAGCGCGTCGGCGAGGTGGCGCTTGCGCCGACGCGCGGGCGGGACCTTGCCGGTGTAGTCGAGGAGCTCCTCGAGGGAGTGCACGCCGAGGTTGCCCACCCGCGCGATGAGGCCGTGGAGGACGTCGACCGTGGCCCGGGCGTCGTGCAGGGCCCGGTGGTCGGGGGTCGTCGTGGAGTGGAAGAGCCGGGCCAGCGAGGCGAGCCGGTGGTTGGGCGCCTCGTCGCGGCGGACGAGCTGCCGGGCGAGGTGGACGGTGTCGAGGACGGGGAACCCCGGCCAGGGCTGCTCGGTGCGCGCGGCCGCGGCCTTGAGGAAGGAGACGTCGAACCGGGCGTTGTGCGCGACGAGGACCGAGCCGGCCGCGAACTCGAGGAAGGCGGGGAGCGCGGCCGCGATGCGCGGTGAGCCGGCGACCATCGCGTCGGTGATGCCGGTGAGCACCGAGATGAACGCCGGGATGGGCTCGCCGGGGTCGACGAGGGTCTGGAACTCGCCGACGACCTCGCCGCCGCGGACCTTGACCGCCCCGATCTCGGTGATGCCGCACTCGGCCGGGCTGCCGCCGGTGGTCTCGAGGTCGACGACGACGAAGGTGACCCCGGCCAGCGGGGTGCCCAGGTCGTCGAACGTGCCCTGGACCATCGTCATGCCCCGACGGTAGGTCGGCCCGCCGACATCGCGTCCGAGGCGCGCGGCACCGACGTGCGGCGGACGTGCCGGCCGCGCGGCTCGCGGTGCCCCGCGAGTGCGCCGCCGGTGCCGGGGCGCCCTGTCGGTGGCGCCGTCTAGCGTCGGTCGCGACACCTTGGAAGGGGTGAGAGGCATGACCCGAGACGACGTGCTGACCGTCGACTGCCGCACCTGCCCGGTGCGCGAGCTGCGCTGCGACGAGTGCATGGTGCCCGTGCTCCTCGGCATCACCGTGCGCCGGTCCGAGACCTCCCTCGACCCCGACGAGCGCGCCGCGGTCACCCGCCTCGTGCGGGCCGGTCTCGTCGACCCCGAGACCGCGAGCCGTGCGCGGGCCCGGCTCGAGCCCGGGCTGGGGGAGGCCGAGCGGGGCTGGGCCGTCGGCTGAACCGCGGGCCGGCGCCGGGCGCCGGCGTGGCGCCGGAGGCGGCGGGAGCCGGCGGGCTCTCCCTACGATGAGGCGGTGCCCCCCGACCGCTCCCGTCCGCGCCGGACGGTGCCGGGCGGGCGCGGTGCCGGCCTGGCCCTCGTGGCCCTGCTCGCGGGTGGGTGCACCGCCGGGGGCGCTGCCGGAACCGCACCTCGGCGAGGCGCCGGCGAGCACCGCGAGCACGCCGACGACACCGGCCCCGGCCACCGGCGGCCGACCTCGCGAGCACCCTCGACGCGCCTGCTCGGGCGCCGCGAGGCCGCCGTGCTCGCCGGTGACCGCGCCGCGTTCACCGCCACCGTGGCCGACCCGGCCTCGGCGGACGGACGCCGCCAGCTCGCCACCTTCGCGGCGGCCCGGGCCCTCGGTGTCGTCCGGCTCACGCACGACGTCGTCGCGCCCGTCGACGACCCCGGACGACGCCCGCGCCACCGTCCGCTACCGCGTCGGCGGGGTCGACCGGGCCGACCGCACGGCCACGGTCCGCTACCGGCTGGCCCGGGTGGGCGGGGCTGGCGCGTCGCCGCGGAGTCCCCGGTGCCGGGGCCGCGGCGCCCTGGCTCGCGCTGCCCGGCCTCGCCGTCCGGCGCACGGCCCACGCCCTCGTCGCCGGCACCGCGGGCGGCGGACGCGCTCGAGGAGGCGGCCCGCACCGTCGACCGGGCCGTGCCCGCCCTGCGGCGGGCCTGGGCGGGCACACCCGCCCGCGTGCTCGTCCTCGTCCCCGACACCACGGCCGAGGCCGACGCCCTCCTCGGGCGCGCCGGCCGGCGGCGTGGGCACGGTCGCGGCGACCACCGACGGGCCGGTGGGGGCCGACGGGCGGGCGACCGGCGACCGGGTCGTCCTCGACCCCGACGCCCGGCGGCGGCTCACCCCGGCCGGGCGCGACGTCGTGCTCACCCACGAGCTCACCCACGTCGCCGTGCGGGCGACCGTGCCCGGGGCGGCGCCCACGTGGCTCGCCGAGGGCTACGCCGACCACGTCGGGTACGCCCGCGCCGACGTCCCCGACACCGCCCTGCTCGCGCCGCTGGCCTCCGCGGTCCGCGCCGGGACGGCCCCGACCCGGCTGCCCACCGCGGCCGACCTCGACCCCGGCGTCACGCGACATCGAGGTGCCCTACCTCGCGTCGTGGCAGGCGGTCGAGCTGCTCGCCGCCCGGCGCGGCGAGGCCGCGCTGCGGCGGCTGGTGGCCCGGTGCAGCAGCACGGCGGTGCCGAGGCCGCCGCGCGGGCCTGCGCCGCCGCCCTGCCCGAGGTCGAGGGCCTCGACCTCGCCGCCCTCACCCGGGCGTGGCGGCAGCGGCTGGCCGCCCTCGCCCGCTGACCCGGTGCTGTCCGCTCCGGTCGAGGTGTCACCGCTGCGGGTGCGGGGGCGGTATCACCTCGACCGGGGGTGGTGCGTGTCGGTGGAGGTGTTACTGCTGCCGGAGGGGAGGCGGTATCACCTCGACTCGGGGGTGGTGCGTGTCGGTGGAGGTGTTATTGCTGCCGGAGGGGAGGCGGTATCACCTCGACTCGGGGGTGGTGGGTGTCGGTGGAGGTGTTACCGCTGCGGGTGCGGAGTCGGTATCACCTCGACCGGGGGGTGGCGAGGGCCTCGTCGTCGGCCGCGGCCCGGGACGCGTCCGGCTCGGCGTCCGGGTCGGCGGCGCCCGAGGGGACGACGAGCGAGGCGAGCACGAGCGCGCCGACGAGCCAGAACTGGTTGTAGAAGGCCTGCTTGTTGACGAGGTTGGCCACCGCGAGCACCAGGGCCAGCCAGCGCAGCACCTCCGCCGACCGGTGGCCGCCGTCGCGCCACGGCCACGACGGCGCCCCCGACGGCGAGGAGCATCGCCGCGCCGGTGACCGCGAAGGGCAGCGCGACGCCGTGCTCGTTGAGGAAGTACAGGTACCAGGTGTTGGCGAACCGGATCGGGTGGAAGCCGAGCAGCGTCGTCACCGTGTCACCGACGAAGGCGCCGGGGTCGGCGGCCACCCACGGGAGGACCAGGAGGCCGGCGAGGCCGCCGGTGGCGAGCGTGCGGCGCCAGCCGAAGGGCGCCCACACGAGGAGCACGGGGGCCAGGAGGGCGAGGTGCTGCTTGCTCGCGCAGGCGAGGGCCAGCGGGAGCACCGCCCACCACGCGTGGCCCCGGCGGACGAGCGCGGCCCACCAGACGAGCAGGGCGGCCAGCACCGGCTCGGTCCACGCCTGGTCGACCTGGGTCAGGGTGCCCGGGGCGAGGACGAGGACCGCGGCGGCGGCCGCGGCCCGGCCGGTGCAGCGCCCCGCGAGCGCCCAGAGGCCGGCGAGGAGGACCAGGGTCCAGAGCGAGGAGCATCCACCGGACGTCACCCGCCACCCAGCGCCCGGGCGCGGTGAGCACCGCCATCCACGGCAGGTACGGGAAGAGGTCCTGCACCCCCGGCGAGCCGGTCCACTGCTGCGTGTAGATGTTGTCGCCCCGGGCGATGGCGTCGGCGCCCTGCTGGAGCACGACCCACACGTCGATCCGCGGAGCGCGGTCGCCGACGATCGTCACCGCCGCCACCGCGGTGTGGGTGACCGCCGCGGTCGCGAGGGCCGCGGCCGGGGCCAGGCGGTGGGGGAGCAGGAGCAGTGCGGCGCAGGCGACCCCACCCACCGCGAGCACGGCGAGCGCCGCCGTGAGCCAGCCGCCGCGCAGGTACGAGAAGAGCGGCACGGTGAGGGTGAGGACGACCGAGCCGAGCACCACGGCCGGCGCCAGCCAGCGCGGCACCTCGAGCGCCGGTCGCCGGACGAGCCACACGGCGAGCAGGAGGGTGGCCACCGTGAGGGTCAGGAGGATGGGGACGCGGAAGCGGACGACGCTCCACTGGAGCACCCCGAACCAGGCCAGCCAGGTGGCGCCGAGGACGAGGGGGGCGACGACGGCCCGGGGAGCGGCACCCGCGCCGCGCGGCGCGGCCTCAGCCACCGTAGAGCGCGTCGACCTCGTCGCCGAAGTCGCGCATCACGACGTTGCGCTTGAGCTTGAGCGAGGGCGTGAGGTGGCCGGACTCCTCGGTGAAGTCGCCGTCGAGGATGACGAACTTGCGGATCGACTCGGCCTTGGAGACGGCGGTGTTCGCGTCGTCGACGGCCCGCTGCACCTCGGCCAGGATGCGCTCGTCGTCCTTGGCCTTGCTGAACGGCACGCCGTCGAGGCCGTGGTTGGCGGCCCAGCCCGGGTACATCTCCTCGTCGAGGGTGACGAGCGCGCCGATGAAGGGCTTGCCGTCGCCGACGACGATGCACTGGCTGATGAGCGGGTGGGCGCGCAGCCGGTCCTCGAGCACGGCCGGGGCGACGTTCTTGCCGCCCGCGGTGACGAGGATCTCCTTCTTGCGCCCGGTGATGCGCAGGTAGCCGGCGTCGTCGAGCTCGCCGATGTCGCCGGTGTGGAACCAGCCGTCGACGACCGCCTCGCGGGTGGCGTCGGGGTTGCCCCGGTAGGCGCGGAAGACGTTGACGCCGCGCAGGCAGATCTCGCCGTCGTCGGCGATCCGCACGTCGACACCGGGCAGCGGCGGCCCGACGGTGCCGATGCGCATCGCGTCCGGCAGGTTGACCGTGGCCGGCGCCGTGGTCTCGGTGAGGCCGTAGCCCTCGAGGATGTTGATGCCGATGCCCCGGAAGAAGTGTCCGAGACGGGTGCCGAGCGGGGCGCCACCGGAGACGGCGTACTGCACCCGGCCGCCCATCGCCTCGCGCAGCTTCGCGTAGACCAGCTTGTCGAACACGGCGTGCCGCAACCGGAGGCCGAGGGGGACGGTGCCGGCGTCGAGGGCCTCGGACCAGGCGATGGCCGTGGCCGCGGCGCCGGCGAAGATCTTGCCCTTGCCGCCGGCCTCCGCGCGGCTCTCGGCCGAGTTGTAGACCTTCTCGAAGACCCGGGGCACGGCGAGGATGAAGGTGGGCCGGAACGACGCGAAGTCGTCCATGAGCGTCTTGAGGTCGGACGAGTGCCCCATCCGGACCCCGGAGGTCACCGCGAGGACCTCGATGAACCGGGCGAACACGTGGGCGAGGGGGAGGAACAGGAGGGTGGCGGCGCCGTCGGCCCGGACCACCTGGGCGATCTGCTCGGCGGTGTTCTCGGCGAGGGTGAGGAAGTTGCCGTGGGTGAGCTCGACGCCCTTGGGCCGTCCGGTGGTGCCGGAGGTGTAGATGACGGTGGCGAGGCTCTCGCGCGAGAGGCCCTCGCGCCGGGCGAGCAGCTCGGCGTCGTCGACGTCGGCCCCGTCGCGGCTCAGGGTGTCGACGTCGCCGTGGTCGACGACCCAGACGTGCGCGAGGCCGGGCACCGCGGGCCGGGCCTTCTCGACCGCGGCCAGGTGCTTCTCGTCCTCGACGAGCACCCCGACGGCGCCGGAGTCGGCGAGGATCCACTCGACCTGGTCGGGGGAGGAGGTCTCGTAGATGGGGACGGGCACCGCGCCGGCCGACCACAGCGCGAAGTCGGCGAGGGTCCACTCGTAGCGCGTGCGGCTCATGATGCCGACGACGTCGCCGGTGCCGACCCCCGCGGCGAGGAAGCCCTTGGCCAGGGCCGCGACCTCGGCGGCGAAGGTCGCGCTCGTCACCTCGGTCCACCCGCCGTCGCTGCGGACCGAGAAGGCCACCCGTCCGGGCCGGTCGGCCGCGAGCCGGGCCGGCAGGTCGCCGAGGGTCCCTTCGGTCGTCTCGGGCAGGACGAGCGGCGTGGAGGACTCGTGCACCGTCGGACTCCTTCGTGCGCGGGGTGGGTCAGGCCCTCAACTCTAGGGCCCGGCGGGCGGGTAGCCTGCGGTGCCATGGCCGACCGCACCCGCTCCACCATCGACATCGCCGCCACCCCCGGCGAGGTCCTCGACGTCATCGCGGGCTTCGAGGCCTACCCCGAGTGGGCCGAGCAGGTCAAGGAGTGCACGGTCCTCAGCGAGGACGGCGACGGGTGGGCCGACCAGGTCGAGTTCACCCTCGATGCCGGCGCGATCAAGGACCGCTACGTCCTCGAGTACGACTGGGACGTCGCCGACGACGGCACGGGCGTCGTGTCGTGGCACCTCGTGCGGGCCTCGCTGCTCAAGGGCCTCGACGGCAGCTACACCCTCGCCGCGGCCGGGGCCGGGACGCGGGTCAGCTACGACCTCCAGGTCGACCTCACCATCCCGATGATCGGGATGCTCAAGCGCAAGGCCGAGAAGCTCATCATCGACGCCGCGCTCAGCGAGCTGAAGAAGCGCGTCGAGGGCTGAGCGCGACGATGACCGCCCAGCGCTGGCCCGAGGACGTCGGGAGCGTCGCCGAGGAGGCCGGCCGCCTGCTCGAGAGCCTGCGGCGGGCCGGCCACGACGCGGCCGCCGCGCGCCCGCCCGCCGGTGGCCACGCCGGGCCGGCCGGGCCGACCCGGCCGGCCCCCACGACCGGCGACCGCACCCAGGACGGGACCGACGACCGGACGGACCCGGACGAGGGTCCGACGGGACGGCGGCCGGCTTCCGCTGCGACGACCCCGTGTGCCAGTGGTGCCCCGTGTGCCGGGCCTCGGCGTTCGTGCGGCACCTGAGCCCCGAGACCCTCGGTGGCCTCGCCGAGCTCGCCGGCTTCGCCGCCGCCGTGCTCGGCGACCTCGCCGACGCCCGCGCCCGCGACACCGGCGGGGAGGGTCCGCGTGGCTGACGGGCCCGCTCGCGATCGGCGTCGACATCGGGGGCACCAAGGTCGCCGCCGGGGTGGTCGACGCCTCGGGGGCGGTGCTCGGCCGGGCCCGTCGCGACACCCCGCACCGCTCGAAGAGCCCCCGCGTCGTCGAGGACACCATCGTCTCGGCCGTCGAGGAGCTCCTCGCCGGCACCGACGGGGTCGTCGCGGTCGGCATCGGCGCGGCGGGCTTCGTCGCCGCCGACCGGGCGACCGTCGTCTTCGCCCCGCACCTGTCGTGGCGCAACGAGCCGCTGCGCGAGGCGCTCGGGGGCCGCCTCGACCTGCCGATCTTCGTCGACAACGACGCCAACGCGGCGGCCTGGGCCGAGTACCGCTTCGGCGCGGCGCAGGGCGAGAGCCACCTCGTCATGGTCAACCTCGGCACCGGCATCGGCGGGGGCATCGTCCTCGACGGCCGGGTCTTCCGCGGGCGGTTCGGCATCGCCGGCGAGTTCGGGCACATGCAGGTGGTGCCCGACGGCATCCGCTGCGAGTGCGGCAACCGGGGCTGCTGGGAGCAGTACGCCTCGGGCAACGCGCTCGTGCGCGAGGCGCGCTCGCTGATGTCGGCCGGCAGCCCGGTGGTCTCCGACCTCTTCGACCGGGTCGGCGGCGACCCCGACGAGCTCACCGGCCCGCTGGTCACCGAGGCGGCGCGCGACGGCGACCCGCTGGCCCGCGAGCTGCTCGGCGAGATCGGCCGGTGGCTCGGCGTGGGCATCGCCGACCTCGCGGCGGCCCTCGACCCCGGCACGTTCGTCGTCGGCGGTGGCGTGAGCGCCGCCGGCGACCTCCTGCTCGAGCCCGCGCGCGCCGCCTTCCGCCGGCAGCTCAGCGGTCGCGGCTACCGGCCGGAGGCCTCGATCGTCGCCGCCCAGCTGGGCAACGAGGCCGGCCTCGTCGGTGCGGCCGACCTCGCCCGGGTGGGGGCCGCCGACCTCGCGTGGGCCGACGCCGCCGACCCCCGCGGCCCCGGCACGCCCCCGGCGGGCTGAGCCCGTCGATGCCGGCGGAGCGGTTCCGGGTCGCGACGTACAACACCCGCGACTTCCGCGACGACCACCGGCTCGCGGCGCGCCTCGTGCGGGCTGTCGACCCGGACCTGCTGTGCCTCCAGGAGGTGCCGCGGCGGCTGCTCGCCCCGTGGCGGCTGCGCCGGTTCGCGGCGGCCTGCGGGATGCGGTGGAGCGGGCGGGCAGACGGGCAGCGGGGGCACGACCGTGCTCACCGCCGAGCGGGTCGAGCTCCTCGCCGCCTCGCACCACCGGTTGCCCGTGCGCTGGCCCGACCGGACCCGCGGGTGGGCCCGGGCCCGGGTGCGCCTCGCGGGGGGCCACGAGGTGACGGTGGCCTCGGTGCACCTCGGGCTGCGCGCCCCCGAGCGGGTCCGCCACGTGCGGGCCGTCCTCTCCGCACTCGACGGGGTGGAGCCGCTCGTCGTCGCGGGTGACCTCAACGAGGGCGAGGACGGCCCGGCCTTCCGGCTCGTCGGCCCCGGGGGCCGGCTGGAGGTGGCGGGCCCGGCCGGGCCGACCTACCCCGCACCGTCACCGCGGCACCGGCTCGACGTGCTCTTCGCCTCGCCGGGGCTGCGGGTGCTCCCGGCCCGGGAGGTGCTCGTGCCCGAGGAGGCGTGGGGCCGGGCCAGCGACCACCGCGCGGCCTGGGTCGACCTCGAGCTCGGCTGACCGGCCGTCCGCCGGCAGCCGCGGCTCAGAGCCGGGCGCCGTCGTCGTCGTCGTCGCGGCTGCGCGGCTGGCGCAGCACGAGCAGCCCGAACCCGAGGAGCGAGAGCGCGATGCCCGCGAGGAACCAGCGGGTGCTGTGGAACGGCCGGGCCATCGCCACGTAGAGCAGGCAGAGGGGTCCCGCGACGAGGCCGACGACGGCCCCCCAGAAGTGCAGGTCCTCCTGCGGCGGCAGCTCGACGGGCGGCGGTTCGAAGTGCTCGTCGTCGTCACCGGCGCGCTCCGCGGCCGCGGCGCCGGTGCCGGGTGCCTCCGGGGGCTGCACCCGCCACGACGAGGCGGGGACGACGAGGTCGAGGGGCGAGGGGTTGACCCACGGCGGGCGGCCGGGCGCGGGCTCCGGGTCCTCGGCGGCCGCGGCCTCGGCGGCGGGCGGGTCCGGGTCGGCCTCGTCGAGGCCGGTGGGGGAGGTGCCCCACCCGGCGACGATCGAGGCGAAGCGAGCCTCGACGTCACGCTCGTCCATCTCGTCGCGGCGCTCGCTCACGGTCACTCCTTCGCCTCGGTGGGCCGCACAGATCTTCGCACGTCCGGCTGGGCGCGTCAGGGGATGGGACGAGCGCCGGGCGAGGGGAGCAACACCGCCCGGTGCACTAGGCTTCCCGGCACACGCGCAGAAGGGTGGTCCGGTGTTCTACTGGGTGTTGAAGAGGGTCGTCCTCGGGCCGATCCTCCGCCTCCTCTTCCGCCCGTGGGTCGAGGGCGAGGAGCACATCCCCGAGGAGGGGCCGGCGATCTTCGCCAGCAACCACCTCTCGTTCTCGGACTCGATCTTCCTCCCGCTGGCCGTGCCCCGCCGGATGACCTTCCTCGCCAAGGCCGACTACTTCACCGGGGTGGGGCTCAAGGGCCGGCTCACCGCGGCCTTCTTCAAGGGGGTCGGCCAGCTGCCCATCGACCGCTCCGGCGGTCGGGCCAGCGAGGCCGCCCTGAGCTCGGGCCTGAAGGTGCTGCGCCGCGGCGAGCTCCTCGGGCTCTACCCCGAGGGCACCCGCAGCCCCGACGGGCGGCTCTACAAGGGACGGACCGGCGTGGCCCGGATGGCGCTCGAGGCCGGCGTGCCGGTGATCCCGGTCGCGATGATCGACACCGACAAGGCCCAGCCCACCGGCACGAAGGTGCCCAAGCTCGTACGGGTGGGCATCCGCATCGGCACGCCGCTGGACTTCTCGCGCTACGAGGGCATGGAGGGCGACCGGTTCGTCCTGCGCTCGGTCACCGACGAGATCATGTACGCGCTCATGGAGCTCTCGGGCCAGGAGTACGTCGACATGTACGCCACGGCGATGAAGGACCGGATCGCCCGCGAGAAGAAGAACCGGGCCAAGGAGGCCGCCGAGGCCGCGACGCCGGGCCGGGCGGTCAACGAGCTCGAGGAGGCGCTCGACTCCCAGGGGCTCACCGGTGAGGAGGCCGACGAGGCCGACGAGGCCGGGCGTCGGGACGCGGGCCCGGAACGACGCGCGAGCTGACCGGCGCCGTGGGGGTCCTCGGGCCGCGCTCGCCGCGGACCGGCCGGCGCGAGCCGGTCGTCGTCGAGGCCTTCCACCGCGGCCTCGACGTCTTCCGCCCGCTGGCCGCGGGCTACGCGGCCCTGCTGACGTGGGGTCGCCGCGACGAGATGCTCCGCCCGTGGGTCGCGGTCGTCGTCCTCGCCCTCATGGCGGCGTGGTCGCTCGGGCTGCTGCGCTACCGGCGGCGCAGCCGCCGGGTCGCGGTCGCCGAGGTGGTCATCGCCGCGGCCGCCGTCCTCGCCACGCCGCTGGCCGACGGCGCCGCTGCCGTCGCCGCCGGCCAGTACACGCTGCCGACGGTCTGGGCGGCCGGGTCGGTGGCCGGGGGAGCGGTCGTCGCCGGCTCCCGGGGCGGGCTGCTCGCCGCCCTGGCGGTCGCCGCCGCGGACCTCGTCGAGATCTCCGGGCGACCCACCCAGGGCACCGTGCACAACATCGTCATCCTCCTGCTGCTCGGTGGGCTCATCGGGCTCGCCGTCGACCTCGCCCGCTCGGGGCTGGCCCAGGAGGAGCAGGTGCTGCTCGAGCGCGAGCGGCTGCGCGAGCGGGAGCGGATCGCCCGGGTCGTCCACGACGGCGTGCTGCAGACCCTGGCCTACGTCCACCGCCGGGGGTCCGAGCTCGGCGGGGAGGCCGGTGAGCTCGCCACCCTGGCCGCCGACCAGGAGCGGGCGCTGCGGCGCTTCGTCTCGGGGGCCGGGGCGCCGGGCGAGGAGCCCCTCGACCTGCACGGCGAGGACGGCGCGGAGGTCGACCTCCGGCTCGCGGTGACCGCCCACGAGCGACCACTGGTGACGGTGTCCGTGCCGGGCGACCCCCTGCTCGTCGACGCCCAGGTGGCCCGCGAGCTCGACGCCGCCCTCACCGCGGTGCTCGACAACGTCGCACGGCACGCCGGCGAGGGAGCCCGGGCCTGGGTGCTCCTCGAGGGCGACGTCACGGGCGTCGAGCTCACCGTCCGCGACGACGGGGCCGGTGCCGAGCCCGACGCCCTGCTCGGGGCGGCGGCGCGCGGACGCCTCGGGGTCAGCTCCTCCATCCGGGGGCGGGTCGAGGACCTCGGCGGGTCGGCCACCTGGGCCACCCGGCCGGGGGCAGGATGCACGGTGCGCATCGTCGTCCCGCGCCGACCCCGGGAGCAGCCATGACCGACGCCGACGGCCCCGAGGTCGACGGGTTCCCACCGCGGGTCCTCGTCGCCGACGACCACCCCCTGTGGCTCGCCGCCCTCGAGCGCGACCTCGCCGCCGGGGGCCTCGACGTCGTCGGCACGGCCGCCGACGGACCCGCGGCGGTGCGGCGCACCCGCGCGACGCGCCCCGACGTCCTCGTCCTCGACCTCAACCTGCCGGGGATGCGCGGTGACGAGGTGTGCCGAGCGCTCGGTGACCTGCCGACCCGCGTGCTCATCCTCTCGGCGAGCGGGGAGCAGCAGGACGTCCTCGCCGCGATCAAGGCCGGGGCCACCGGGTACCTCGTGAAGTCGGCCTCGCCCACCGAGATCCTCGGGGCGGTGCTGGCCACCGCGCGCGGCGAGGCGGTGTTCACGCCCGGGTTGGCCGGTCTCGTGCTCGGCGAGTTCCGGCGGCTGGGCACCGAGCCGGCACCGAGCGCCGACGTCGACCCCGAGCGTCCGATCCCGCAGCTCACGGCCCGCGAGACCGAGATCCTGCGCCTCGTGGCGACCGGCCTGTCGAGCAAGGAGATCGCCGCCCAGCTCGTCCTCTCGCACCGCACGGTCCAGAACCACGTGCAGAACACCCTCGGCAAGCTGCACCTCCACAACCGCGTCGAGCTCGTCCGGTTCGCCCTCGCGCACGGTCTCGAGGACGACCCCGGCGGCGCCTGAGCCGGCGCGCCCCCCTTCCGGTATACGGGCCCGACGTCTCGCGATCCGGGCACGCCCCTACCATTGACGCTCGTGAGCCCGACCACCTCGCCCGACCCCCTCCAGCGGCTCGCCGCCGGTGCCGACCTCCCGGCCGCCCAGCAGCCGGCGTGGCCCGACCCGGCCGCCCTCGAGCGGGCCGTCGGGACGCTCGCCACCTACCCCCCGCTCGTCTTCGCCGGCGAGTGCGACGTGCTCAAGGACCGGATGGCCGCGGTGTCGCGCGGTGAGGCCTTCGTCCTCCAGGGGGGCGACTGCGCCGAGACCTTCGTCTCGGCCACGGCCGACAACATCCGCGACCGGGTCAAGACGATCCTCCAGATGGCCGCCGTGCTGACCTACGGCGCGTCGATGCCGGTCGTCAAGGTCGGGCGGATGGCCGGGCAGTACGCGAAGCCCCGCTCGAGCCACGACGAGACCCGCGAGGACGTCACCCTCCCCGCCTACCGCGGCGACATGGTCAACGACTTCGAGTTCACCCCCGAGGCGCGGCGCCCGGACCCCGACCGGCTGGTCCGGGGGTACCACGCGAGCAGCGCCACGCTCAACCTCGTGCGCGCCTTCACGACCGGTGGCTTCGCCGACCTGCGCCACGTCCACGACTGGAACAAGGGGTTCGTGTCCAACTCCGCGAACGCCCGCTACGAGCGGCTCGCCCGCGACATCGACAAGGCGATGCGCTTCATGCAGGCGTGCGGGGCGGACTTCGAGGCGATGAGGTCCACGGAGTTCTTCTCGGCCCACGAGGCGCTGCTGCTCGACTACGAGCGACCGATGACCCGGGTCGACTCGCGCACCGGCGAGCTGTACGACACCTCCGGGCACTTCATCTGGGTGGGCGAGCGCACTCGCGACCTCGGCGGGGCCCACGTCGACTTCGTCTCCCGCGTGCGCAACCCGGTGGGCGTCAAGGTCTCGGCGTCGGCCGACGTCGACGACCTGCTCCGGATGATCGACGTCATCGACCCCGATCGCGAGCCGGGCCGGCTCACCTTCATCACGCGGATGGGCGCGGGGCGGGTGCGCGAGGCGCTGCCGGCCATCGTCGAGAAGGTCACGGCCTCCGGCGCCAGGGTGAGCTGGGTCTGCGACCCGATGCACGGCAACACCTACTCCTCGGCGTCCGGGTTCAAGACGCGCGACTTCGAGGACGTCGTCGACGAGGTGCGCGGCTTCTTCGAGGTGCACCAGGGGCTCGGCACGCATCCGGGCGGCATCCACGTCGAGCTCACCGGCAACGACGTCACCGAGTGCGTGGGCGGCTCGGAGAAGATCCTCGACGCCGACCTCGGGACGCGCTACGAGTCGGTGTGCGACCCGCGCCTGAACCACCAGCAGAGCCTCGAGCTGGCGTTCCTCGTCGCCGAGATGCTGGCGCAGGACTGACCCGCCGTGGCCGAGATCGTCGCCGACCTGCTCTCCGACACCCTGACCCGCCCGACCGCCGCGATGCGGGAGGCGATGGCCCGGGCCGACGTCGGCGACGACGTGTTCGGCGAGGACCCCACGGTGCGCGCCCTCGAGGAGCGCGTCGCCGCGCTGCTCGGCCACGAGGCGGGGCTGTTCACCCCGACGGGGTCGATGGCCAACCAGCTCGGGCTGCGGCTGCACGTCGCGCCCGGGCGGGAGATGGTCGCCGACCAGCAGGCCCACGTCGTGCGCGCCGAGCTGGGGGCGGCCGCCGTGTTCTCGGGCATCACGAGCCGGACGTGGCCGAGCGTGCGCGGCCGCCTCGAGCCGGCGGGTCCGCTGTCGCTCGTCACGACCGGCGTCGGGCCGTACCAGGTCGAGACGGCGCTGGTCGTCGTCGAGAACACCCACAACTTCGGCGGCGGCACGGTGCAGCCCCTCGACGCCATCCGCGAGGTGCGCACCGCGACGGCCGGGCTCGGCGTCGCGATGCACCTCGACGGCGCCCGGCTGTGGAACGCCCACGTCGCCTCCGGGGTCGCCCTCGCCGACTACGGGCGCGAGTTCGACACCGTCTCGGTGTGCCTGTCCAAGGGGCTCGGCGCGCCGGTCGGCTCGGTGCTCGTCGGGTCGGCGGCCGCGATGGCCGAGGCCCGGGTGTGGCGCAAGCGCTACGGCGGCGGGATGCGCCAGGTCGGCATCCTCGCGGCAGCCGGGCTGCACGCCCTCGACCACCACGTCGAGCGGCTGGCCGACGACCACGCCCGGGCCCGGCGCTTCGCCGAGGCCTGCGCGCAGGTGGCGCCCGGCACCATCGACCCGTCCACCGTCGAGACGAACATCGTCGTCCTCGACGTCGGCGCGGTCGGCCTCACCGCCGCCGCGTTCGTCGACGCGCTGCTGGCGCGGGGGGTGCGCACCTACGCGGTCGGTCCGGCGGCGGTGCGGCTCGTGTGGCACCTCGACGTCGACGACGCGGGCACCGACGCCGCGGCGGACGCCGCGACGGCGGCCCTCACCCGCTGACCCACTCGACCTCGCCGTCGAGCGTGCGGTCGGTGGGGTGCAGACCGAGGGTGCGCGCCACGCCCTGCGAGGCGAGGTGGCCGGGGTGGACGTGGGCGAGGAGCCGGGTGACCCCGTCCTCGGTCAGCTCGGCGACGAGCAGCCGTGCCGCGGCGGTCGCCACACCGCGGCCCTGCCACGCCACGCCCACCACCCAGGCGACCTCGGCCGTCGCCGTCCGCCGGTCGACCGTGGCCTGCACGTAGCCGGCCGCCGCGCCGTCGACCCGGATGACGCGGTTCAGCCACCGGGTGCCGCCGTCCGCCGGACCCCGGAGCTGGGCGGCGTAGCGCGCGCGCAGCTCGTCCGCGGTCGGCGGGGTGCCCCCGGTGTGGTCGTGGAGCGTCGGGTCGGCGAGGACCACCGCCATCTCCTCGGCGTCCTCGACGCGGAGCGGGTCGAGGACCACCGCCGGCGGGTCATCGGGGTGTCGCGCGTTCACCGGGAGCCGTCCCGTGCGCCCGGGCGCTGGGTCATGGCCGGATCCTGTCACGGCCGGGGCCCGGCGCCGCCCGCCCGGCCCGCGGCACCGGGTGGTGGGTGCGCGACCCGAGCCGGGGCGCTGCCCGCTCCGCCCGCGACGACGACCCCTTCCGCGGCGCCTCGGCGCGGGTGTATAAGTGGTCGGTTCTGCCCTCTGCAGGGGCAGCCGAGAGAAGGGCACGACCCATGCTGAAGACAGCGCGGACGAGGATGGTCGGCACGGTGGCGGTGGCGGGAGCGCTCGCGCTCTCCGGTGGACCGGCCCTGGCCGGGGAGTCGCACGAGCACCACTCCCACCACCATCACTGGCGGAGCACCACGTGCAGCGGGGGTGAGATCCCCTCCGGGACCTACTCGCGCATCACCGTCACCGGCGAGTGCCAGGTGGCGGCCGGCGCGGTGGTCCGCGTCGAGGGCGACGTGCGCGTCGCCGCCGGTGCGGTCCTCGACGCGCAGAGCGCGCCGTCGACCATCACCGTCGAGGGCGACGTCACGGGCGCCGAGGGCTCGACCGTCGGCCTCGGCTGCCAGCCGCCCGAGGCGACCGGCAACTCCGCCCACGAGTGCGCGCTCGACCCCGCGGGCGCGTCCACCATCACGGTCCGCGGCGACGTCACGGTCACCCGGGGCGCGCTCGTGGCGATCAACGGGGTCACCGTGCGCGGCAACGTCACCCTGGTCGGTGGTGGCGGCCCGGGCTACTGGTCGATCAAGAACAACAGGATCGGTCGCAACCTCACGGTCGTCGGGCAGACGGTCGAGTGGCTCGGCGTGCTGTTCAACGACATCGGCCGGAACGCGACGTTGCTCAGGATCACCGTGACCGACGCGCACCCGGGCGCCCCGGGCGTGTACGTCGTGAGCAACACGGTCGGTCGGAACCTCAGCTGCTGGAGGCTCACCCCCGGCGTCTCCGGGGGCTTCGTCCCCGGAGCGGTCAACGTCGTCGGTGGGCACGCCACCGGGCAGTGCGCGGCCCTGGTCTGACCGCGTCCCGTCACGAGCGTGGGTGGGGAGAGGCGTCATGACGCCGCTCCCCACCCACGCTCGGGAGAGGTGGGGCGCTCAGACGTCGTGGTGGAGCGCCTCGACGGGCGGGTCCTCCGCTGCGGTGGCGCCCCGCCGCCGTCGGCGGGAGAGCACGCCGCGCAGCTCGACGAGGTACATCGAGGCGACGACGAGCGCGCCCCCGAGCACGAGCCGCAGGGTCAGCGGCTCCCCGCCGAGGAGCACCGCGAAGGTCGCGGCGAACACGGGCTCCATCGCCATGACGATGGCGGCTCGCGTCGCGGTGAGGTGCGCCTGGGCCCAGGTCTGGGCCCACAGTGCCGCGGCCCCCGCGACGAGGGCCATGTAGAGCAGGGACCCCCACTGGCCCGGCCCGGCCGGCAGGGTGAGGCCGCCGGGCAGCGCACCGACGGCGGCGACGAGCGCGATGACGCCGGCCTGCACCGTCGCCAGCCCGACGGCCGCCCCCGGGGTCGACCACCGCCCGAGCACGATGATGTGCCCGGCGTAGAGCACCGCCGAGGCCAGGGTCACGCCCTCGCCGAACCCGACCGAGAGGCCGCGCAGGGAGAGCACCGCCAGGCCACCGGTGGTGAGCAGGACGGCCACCCACGTCACCGCGTCGACCCGGTCGCGCAGCAGGATCGCCCCGAGCACGGGCGTCAGCACCACGTAGGTCCCGGTGACGAAGCCGGACACCGATGCGTCGGTGTGCTGGAGCCCGACGGTCTGCAGCACCTGGGCGAGCCCGTACAGCACCCCGAGGCCGATGCCGAGGCGCAGGTCGGCCCGGGACAGGGCGAGGGTCTGGCGGCGGAACACCGCGAACATCACGACCGCGGCGATCGCGAACCGCACGGTGAGGAAGTCGGTCGGCGGGACGGTCGCGACGAGGTCGCGGATGAGGAAGAACGTCGAGCCCCAGACGGCGGTGACGGCCAGCAGCAGCAGGGTCGCCGCCCGGGCCAGCCGCGGCGTGCCGGTCAACCCGTCGTCACCAGATCGTCAGCGTGACGGTGCTGCCCTTGGGTGCCGTGCCCTGGTCGGGGTCCTGGAAGCGCACGCGGTCGAAGAGGCCTCCGGCGACCTTCTCGATGGTGACCTTGAAGCCGGCGGCCTCGAGGGCCTGCTGCGCGTCGCCCGTGGACCGGCCGACGACGTTCGGGACCTCGACGAGCACCGGCCCCTTGGACACGACGAGGGTCACCGGGTCCCCGCGGAACAGGGTGCCGTCGCGGGGCGACTGGCTGATGACGTCGCCCTTGGCGACGGTGTCGCTGTTCTCCTGCTTCGTGGCGTCGACCTTGAGGCCGAGGTCGGCGAGGGCCCGGGCCGCCGCCTCGGCGTCCTTCCCGGTGTAGTCGGCGACCTCGATCGGCTGGCGGCCCCGGGAGAGCACGAGGGCCACCGTCGCGTCGCGCTTCACGCTCGCCCCGACCTTGGGGGACAGGGACACGACCTGCCCCTCGGGCACCTTCTCGCTGAACGCCTTGGTGACCTTCCCGAGGCCGAGGTGGGTGGCGGTGAGCTGGCGCTTGGCCTCGGCGAGGGTCGAGCCGACGAGGTCGGGCACGACGTAGCGCTCGGGACCCTTGGACACCGTGAGCACGACCTCGCTGCCCCGACGCACCGAGGAGCCGACGCCGGGGCGCACCGCCATGACCGTGCCGGCGGTGACGTCCTCGGAGAACGCCTCGGACACCGTGGGGTCGAGGTGGGCCGCGCGCACGGCCGTCATCGCCTGGTCCTGCGGGCGGTCGAGCACCGAGGGCACCAGGGCGGTGGCGCCGGGCCCGAGGAGGAAGAACCACGACACGGCGGCCGCGAGGAGCACCGAGAGGACCGCTGCGGGCCACCAGTTCCGGCCGCGGCGGCCACCGCCACCGGCGACGACGACCCCCTCGAGCGGGCCCTGGTCGACGCTGATCGCCGTCGTGCGGTCGTGCGGACCGGTCGGGGCGAGCGCGCTGCGGTCGCGGACCGGGAGGGCGGCGGTGGCGGTGGGCACGCTGGCCGCCACCGCGGCGGCCGCGCCCGCCGGCCGCGCGTCGAGCTCGCGGGTGCTCAGCCCGGCCCGGGTGCGGCGCACGACGTCGAGGAAGTCGGCCGCGTCGGTGGGGCGCTCGTCGGGGTCGCGGGCCGTCGCGACGGCGACGAGGTCGTCGAGCTCGGGCGGGAGGTCGGCCACCCGCTCGGAGGGGCGCGGCACGCCCCCGTGGACGTGCTGGTAGGCGACGTGGATGGGCGTCTCGCCGGTGAACGCCTTGGTGCCGGTGAGCATCTCGAAGAGCATGAGGCCGGCCGCGTAGACGTCGGAGCGGGCGTCGGCGATGCCCCGCTCGACCTGCTCGGGGGAGAGGTAGGCGACGGTGCCGAGGAGGACGCCCGAGGAGCTCGTCATCGTCTGGCTCGACACCGCCCGGGCCAGCCCGAAGTCGGCGACCTTGACCGTGCCGTTGTCGTTGAGGATGACGTTCTCGGGCTTGACGTCGCGGTGGATCAGGCCCTTGGCGTGCGCCTCGGCGAGCGCCATGAGCACCGGCTCGAGGAGGTCGAGGGCCGCCCGGGGGGAGAGGGTGCCCTCGTCGCGCAGCACCTCGCGCAGGGTCTGGCCGGGCACGTACTCCATGGCGAGGAACATCTGCTCGCCGTCCTGCCCCTGGTCGTACACCGCGACGACGTTGGGGTGGGAGAGCGCGGCGGCCGAGCGGGCCTCGCGACGGAACCGGCTGACGAAGGTCTCGTCGTGCACGAGGTGCTGACGCATCACCTTGAGGGCGACCTCGCGCTCGAGCCGCTCGTCGAGGGCGAGGTAGACCGTGGCCATCCCGCCGTCGGCGATCCGGGACAGCACGCGGTAGCGGCCGTCGAGGGTGCGCCCGATGAGCGCGTCGCCGGTGGATGACACCGTAGGAGTGTACGTAGTCACTGGCCGTCCCCCGTCGTCCGTCCGGTGGCTCACATGGTCGCGCGGAGCCGCATGACCGAGCTCACGTAGCGCTTCGTGTCGGCGTACATCCCGCGCTGGCGCACCGAGGCCAGGCCCTGGTAGTAGCCGGCCACGGCCTGCTCGGTGCTCGAGGACGCCCGCCCGAGGGCGCGGAGCATGACGACGCCGGCGGTGACGTTGTCGCGCGTGTCGAGCAGGTCGAGCCGGCGTCCGACGAGGGAGGAGGCCCAGTCGCCGCCGGACGGGATCACCTGCATGACGCCGACGGCGTTGGCCGGCGAGACCGCGCGCTGGTTCCAGCCGGACTCCATGTAGGCGACGGCGAGCGCGAGCCTCGGGTCGACGCCGTGGCGCCGGGCGGTCTCGACGATGATCGCCCGGGTGGCCGTCCGGCTCGGGACGCTCCGCCGGGCCAGGGCGTCGTGGTTGCGCCGGGCGGCGGTGACGACGGCGCTCGGGTAGCGCACGCCGTTGAAGGTGTCGGAGACGGCGTGGGCGGCGGCCACCGGCACCCTGAGGTGCTGCCCGACCCGCAGCAGCGAGCCGCTGGAGATCCGGCTGGCCCGGGCGATGTCGGCCACGGTCGCGCCGTAGCGGGCGGCGATGCGCGCTCAGCGTGTCGCCGGAGCGGACCGTGTGCGTCCGGGTGGCCGGGGCGCCCGGACCGGCTCGCCGGCCGGCTCTTGGCCGCCGGGGCGCCGGTGCCGGCGGCGCCGCGCACGACGACCCGGTCGCCGGGGTGGATCAGGCTGCGGGCGAGAGAGCCGGTTGGCCTTGAGCAGGCTCGCGAGGGGGACCCGGTAGCGCGCCGCGATACCGCTCATCGTCTCGCCGGCGCGCACGACGTGCACGGTGCGCGCCGGGCCGCGCGCTCCGGCGGGGTGCGGCGCGCGGTGCGCGGCACGCTCAGCCGGTCACCGGCGTGGATCAGGCCCGGGGTGCGGACGTGGTTGCGGCTGGCGAGGGCCCCGACGGTCGTCCGGTAGCGCGCGGCGATCCCGTCGAGGGTCTCGCCGGCCCGGACGGTGTGGACCGTCCAGCCGTGCGGCGCCGTGCGCGTGGGGGCGGCGACCGTCGTCACGTGCTCCAGCGGCAGCGTGGCGGGCGGTGGTGCGGCGGCGACCATGACGCGGGTCCTTCGTCCGTCGGGCGGGCACCCGGTGGGGCGCCAGTGGTGTCTGGGACCCACGGTACCGGAGTGACGTGTGTGACGCATGGTCCCTCGCCGATCCGGGCTCCGGGCAGCGGCCCGGCTGTGGCACGCTGGCCCGGTGAGCGACACCGCCCCCGACCCCACCCCGGACGTCGAGGCCCTCGTCCCCGCGTGGCTGACCGTCCCCGACCTCGCCGAGCGGCTCGGGGTGCGCCTCGCCGAGGCCCGCCGCCTCCTCGAGGACCGTGAGCTGCTCGGCCTGCGGGTCGGGGAGCGCAAGGTGCTGGCCGTCCCCGCCGGGTTCCTCGACGACGACGGTCCGATCCCTGCCCTGCGCGGCACGTTCACCGTGCTCGCCGACGGCGGCATGGGCGACGAGGAGATCGTCCGCTGGCTGCACACGCCCGACGCCACGCTGCCCGTCCCCGGGACGCCGCTCGACGCCATCCGCGCCGGCTTCAAGACCGAGGTGCGCCGCCGGGCGATGGAGGAGGCGTTCTGAGGCCGGAGCCCGCCTGGGTCGAGCACGCGATCTGGTGGCGGGTCTACCCGCTCGGAGCCGTCGGCGTCGTGCCGGAGCCGGCGTCCGGGCCGGTCGGTCGCGGCGAGCACCGGCTGCTGCGCCTCCTGCCGTGGCTCGACCACGTCGTGGCGCTCGGGGCGAACGGGGTGGCGCTCGGCCCGGTGTTCGCGTCCGAGGGGCACGGGTACGACACGCTCGACCACCTCCGCCTCGACCCGCGCCTCGGTGAGGAGGCCGACCTCGACCGGTTCGTCGCGCAGGCGCACGAGCGGGGGCTGCGGGTGCAGCTCGACGGCGTGTTCAACCACGTCGGGCGCGGGCACCCGCTCGTCGTCGAGGCGCTGCGCGACGGCCCGACCTCGACCGCCGCCCGGATGCTGCGCCACGAGCCCGACGGCGCCGGCGGCCGCCGGCCGGCCACGTGGGAGGGCCACGACGAGCTCGTCGCCCTCGACCACGACGCGCCGGAGGTCGCCACCCTCGTCGTCGACGTCATGCGGCACTGGCTCGACCGGGGCGCCGACGCGTGGCGGCTCGACGTCGGCTACGCGGTGCCGCCGCGGTTCTGGGCCGACGTGCTGCCCGAGGTGCGCCGAACCCACCCCGACGCGTGGTTCGAGGCCGAGGTCATCCACGGCGACTACGCGGCGTTCGTGCGCGACAGCACCGTCGACACGGTGACCCAGTACGAGCTGTGGAAGGCGGTGTGGTCCAGCCTCGAGGACCGCAACCTCCACGAGCTCGACCACGCCCTCGGCCGGCACGACGCCTTCCTCGACGCCTTCGTGCCGACGACCTTCGTCGGCAACCACGACGTCACCCGGATCGCGAGCCGGGTCACCGACCCGCGCCACCACCCGCACGCGACGGTGCTCCTCGCCCTCCTCGGCGGCACGCCCGAGGTGTACGCCGGGGACGAGCTCGGGCTGCGCGGTGTCAAGGAGGAGCGGTTCGGCGGTGACGACGCCGTGCGCCCCGACCTCGGCACCGACCCCACCTCGGTGCCCGGCGCCGACGGTGCGGTGTTCCGGCTGCACCAGGAGCTCCTGGCCCTGCGCCGGCGCCACCCGTGGCTGCACCGGGCACGCTCGAGCGCCGTGAGCCTCACGAACACGCAGTACGTCCTCGACGTGGCGGGGGAGGGCGGCACGCTGCGCGTGGCCCTCAACCTCGACGACGCGCCGCTCGACCTCGACACCGGCGGGGTCCTGGCGGGCGACGAGGGCACCCGTGCCCGGGGCGCCGGGGTCGCGCCGCACGGCTGGGCCGTGCTCGGGCGCTGACCGGGCGACGGCCTCCGGCTCAGGCCGAGCGGGCCGTCGCGGTGGCGACGAGCTCGTGGAGCACACCCGTCGCCTCGGGCGCGAGGTGCGGGGCGTCGGCGAGCGCGGCCCGGGCCGAGGCGGCCAGCCGGGTGATCTCGTCCTCGACGACGGCCACGGCGCCCGAGCCGGTGATGAGGTGGCGCAGCTCCTCGACCTCCGCCGCGCCCAGGTCGGGGCGCCCGAGGAGGTGCTCGACCCGTGCGCGGCCGTCCGCGCCCGTCCCCGCCAGGGCGTGGGCGAGGAGCACGGTGCGCTTGCCCTCGCGCAGGTCGTCCCCGGCCGGCTTGCCCGTCTCGTCGGGGTCGCCGAAGACGCCCAGGAGGTCGTCGCGCAGCTGGAAGGCGCGCCCCACGTCGAGGCCGTAGCGGGAGAGCGCGTCGAGCCCGGCCGCGTCGAGTCCGCCGACGGTCGCGCCGAGCAGCAGCGGGTGCTCGACGGTGTACTTCGCGCTCTTGTACCGGATGACCCGGCCCGCGCGGGCCACCCGCTCGTCGTCGGCGAGGTCGTCCCAGGGCCGCATCGACTCGACGACGTCGAGGAACTGCCCGGCCATGAGCTGGGTGCGCATCCGGTCGAACACCCCGCGGCCGCGGGCGAGGTCGGCGTCCGGCAGGCCGCACGTGGCGTACAGCTCGTCGGTCCAGGTGAGGCAGAGGTTGCCGGCGAGCACCGCCCCGGCCAGCCCGAAGCGCTCGTCGTCGCCGGACCAGCCGCGGGCGACGTGCTGCGTCGCCAGGGCGCGGTGGGCGGCCGGCTCGCCCCGGCGGGTGTCGGAGTCGTCCATGACGTCGTCGTGGATGAGGGCGGCGGCCTGGAACAGCTCCATCGCCGCGGCCAGCCGGACCAGCGCCTCGGAGTCGGGGAGGCCGGCCGCCCGCCCGCCCCAGTAGAGGAAGGCCGCCCGCAGCCGCTTGCCGCCGCGCAGCAGGCCGCCGACGGCCTGCAGCAGGTCCTCGACGTCGGGCCCGAGCTCGGCGAGGACGCGGGCCTGGGCCGCCAGCTCGGCGTCGAGGACCGCCTGCACCCGGGCCCGCAGCCCCACGGTGTCGAGCACGCCGGTCACGGGTGGCTCCTCGCAGGTGGGACGGGTCGGATGGTGGTGCCCCGAGCCTACGGTGTCGGCGCTCGCGTACCCTCGCGGCCATGGCCCACTACGGCGGCGGAGGGCGCCCGGAGCACCTCGTGGCGTCCATCCCGGCACGCCTGCGCGAGCCCGCGCCCGCGGTGAGCTTCGAGTTCTTCCCGCCGAAGGACGACGCGGCCGAGGACCAGCTGTGGGACGCGCTGCGCCGCCTCGAGCGGGTGCGGCCGGCCTTCGTCTCGGTCACCTACGGCGCCGGCGGCACGAGCCAGGACCGCACGGTGCGCGTCACCGCCCGGATCGCCGACGAGACGTCCCTGACCCCGCTCGCCCACCTCACCTGCGTCGGGCAGTCGGTGCGCGACCTGCGCCGGGTCGTCGGCAACTACGCGGCCTCCGGCGTGCGCAACGTCCTCGCCCTGCGCGGCGACCCACCGGGCGACGTCCGCGGCGCGTGGACCTCGCACCCCGACGGCCTCGACCACGCCGAGGACCTCGTCCGCCTGGTCCGCGGGCTCGGCGACTTCACCCTCGGGGTCGCGGCCTTCCCCGACGTCCACCCCGACAGCCCGGACCTCGACCACGACGTCGAGGTGCTCGTCCGCAAGGCCGACGCGGGGGCGACCTTCGCCATCACCCAGATGGTCTTCGACGCCGAGAGCTACCTGCGGCTGCGCGACCGGGTCGCGGCCCGGCGCGACCTGCCCGTGACGCCCGGCCTCATGCCCGTGCAGAACGTCCGCCAGATCCAGCGGATGTCCGAGCTCATGGGCACCCCGCTGCCGCCCCAGGTGGTGCAGCGGCTCGAGGCGGTCAAGGACGACCCGGCCGCGGTCCGGGCGGTCGGGGTGCAGATCGCCGTCGAGCTCGGCCGCCGGATGCTCGACGAGGGCGCGCCGGGGCTGCACTTCATCACGATGAACCGCTCGACGGCCACGCTCGAGGTGCACCAGGCCCTCGGCCTCTGACCGGCCGGCGGGTGGCTCAGGCCACGTCCATGGGCTGGCCGCCGGTGATCCGGATCAGCTCGTCGTAGGTCGTCGCGAAGACGGCGTGGCTGTGCCCGGCGGCGGCCCAGACGGTGTCGTAGCGGCCGAGGGTGACGTCGATGACGGTCCGCAGCCGCTGCGGGTGCCCGACGGGCGCGACGCCGCCGATCGCCATCCCCGTGTGCTCGCGCACGAAGTCGGGGTCGGCCTGCTCGATCGCGCGGTGGCCGGTGAGGCCCGCGACCTTCTCGGTGTCGACGCGGTGGCCGCCGGAGGCCAGGACGAGGAGGGGCTCGAGCGTGCCGTCGACGGTGGTGGCGGCGAAGACGAGGCTGTTGGCGATCTCGGCCGGGGTGACGCCGAGCGCCTCGGCGGCGGCCCTCGCGGTGCGCACGGCGCCGGGCAGCTGGCGCAGCTCGGGGTGGACGTGGTGCAGGGCGAGGGTCTCGAGCACGGCGGCGACCCGACGGTGCGCGGTGAGGTCGCGCTGCGGCGGAGGGCTCTCCGGGGCGACGCCGACGGGCTCGGGCGACATGGAGGAAGGCTAGTGACTCCGGGCCGCCCGGGCACGCACCCGGACGGGCGCGGCGGCGGCTCAGGCGAGCGCGGCGACCTCGAGGTGGAGGTCGACGCGCACACCCGGTGTGCCCCGGAACGCGAGCACCACCCGCGTCGCGGCGTGCGGGTCGGTGAAGTCCGTGGAGGACACCTCGGCCGAGTGCTCGCCGGGGCGGAACGCGACGCGGCGCGGCTGGTGGGCGTGCAACGAGCCCGGCCGCGGGGTCCAGGTCCAGCGGCCGACCCGGGAGGTGCGTGTGCGCACCTCGACCTGGAGCGAGGTCAGGGCGGCCGCGGACGGGACGGTCGCGGGCGCGACGCGCAGGCGGAACGCCTCGAGCCCGTCGACGGGCACCTCGACGGCGGCGGAGTCGGTGAAGGAGAGCCGCAGGCGGTTCGAGCCCGGCTCGTCCTCGGGGTCGAGCGTCGCGCGCGCTCCCGCCCGGCGCGAGGGACAGCCGCTCACGGGGTACGGGCAGGAAGGGCCGCGAGCGGGTGAGCGGGCCCTCGGCGAGGACGTCCGGGCGGCGCTCGGCCCGGGCCACGCGCTCCGAGCGTGCCGGCTCCCGGTTCGCGACGACGAGGGTCCAGAGGTTGGCGAGCGGCTCGACGTGGTGGACGTGCAGCCCCGCACCCTCGACCATCTGGTGGAGGCGGTGGACGTCGAACACCGAGACGTGGCCCCAGACGTTCTCGAGCCGGCCGTGCAGCGGGACGCTGAACATCAGGTCGGCGCCCTCGGGGAGGGTCCGGGCGAGGACCGCGAGGGCCGCCTCCGCGTCCGGCACGTGCTCGAGGACCTCGCAGCACATCACCATGGTCGTGCCGCCGGCGGCGACCTGCTCGGGGGTGAGCTCGTAGAGGCTCCCGATCTCGACGTCGAGGTCGCGGTCGGGGTGCTCGGCCTCGCGCCAGAGACGGAACTTCTCGAGCACCGAGGGCTCGAGCTCGATGCCGCGGTACCCGATGCTCCGCACCGCCATGAGCACGCCGGCGAGCTCGCCCTTGCCGGTCCCCACGTCGAAGACCTGGTCGCCGTCGCGGACGAAGTCGGCCATCCGGCGGAAGCGCAGCCAGTTGGCGGGGGAGTACTGGACGCCGGAGCGCCGGACCTCCGGCGGGAGGGTGGTGTCGGCGTACTTCTGCCACGCGGTGAGCTCGGAGCGGAACACGCGGGCGGCTCCGGCGGAGGTGAGCAGCTCGTGGGCCGAGACCAGCTGCCAGCCGGCGCGGACGGCGGCGGCCTCACCCGGGTCGTCGAGGTGGCCGAGGGCGACGCGGTCGCCGTGGACGCCGGGGCGGGAGCGGATCCAGCGCCGGTGGCTCCCGCTCGCTCCGGCCTCGCGCGTCGGTGCCGCGGCGGGGGTCGTGGGCGGAGGTGCCGTGCCGAGGACGAGCGAGCGGGCCGAGACGGCCAGCGCCCGGGCCGCGGGCCGGCGGCGCTCGGGGAGGCGCTGCAGGGTCCAGGTCGCCGCCTTCCGCACGCTCGAGGAGGGCCGGGCGCGTCGGTCGGTGCTCATGACGGACCAACGTAGCCCTGTCGGCCCCCTCGAGGGAGGACGCCGGTGGTGGGGCCGGTCTCCCGGGTGGGGGGCGTCCTCCTCGGTAGAGGGTGCCGAACCGCTTGACGGGGGGTCGGGGGGCCGGGCTACAGTGGACCTCTGGTCGAACACACGTTCGATCGATCCACCACCGCCGACCGGCCGCGTCCCACGCCGCCGGGCGGTCGGCCCTGCCCTCCGGAGGCCACCATGGCACGTCGGCACGACGATCCCGTCCGGGTGCGCGCCGCCACCCCGGGGGCCGGTGGCACCGTCGACGACGGGCCGCGCTCCTTCGTCTGGCGGGGCCGGACGTACACCGTCTGCGCCGTGCTCGCCACGTGGCAGGAGCGGCGGGCCTGGTGGCGCGAGGTCGGCGACCACCCCGGCGCGCCCCCGGACACCGAGCGCCGGGTGTGGCGGGTCGAGGCCCACCCGCCGGCCGGCACCGTCGGGGTCTTCGACCTCGGCCGCGACGACGACCACTGGCTCCTCCTGCGGGCCCACGACTGAGGAGACGCACCACCGATGCCCCACGCCGCGACCACCCTCGACCTCCTCGAGCGCTCCCGCGAGGCGCTGACCTCCGGGTACTGCGCCTCGGCCGCCTCGGCGCGCTACCTCGCCGCCTCGCTCGCCGCGCTGCGGGCCGGGGCCGCCCTCGTCGCGTCCCGGCCGGTCGCCGGGGCACCGGGCCCCCGCGACGTCTGGGTGCTCACCGCGCGCACCGCCCCCGAGCTCGCCGAGTGGGCCGAGCGGTTCGCCGCCGTCACCGGGCAGCGGGTCGGGG
>CAVVYI010000019.1:0-15424 GCA_963752445.1 uncultured Actinomycetota bacterium
CGGACCAGCGGTGGTCCCGCGGGGTCAGTGCTCCGCGGTCGGGAGCCCCGAGAGCACCAGGGCGGTCGCCGCGTCCTGGACGAGGTCGGGGCGGCGCTCCACCCAGCCCGCCACGACGTCGAGCGCGGCCCGGAAGTTCGTCTCGGTCGGCCGCAGCGCCGCCACCGTCCGGCCCTCGCGGTCGACGAGGACCACCGCGGCGGGGCGCGGCCCGGTGGCGCTGCGGTTCACCGGACCCCGGAGGGTGACCAGGCGCAGGTCCTGCACCCCCGTCTCGCGCCGCCGACCGAGCACCCGGCTCGACACCGCCCACGGCGTGAAGCGCACCTCCGTGCTCCACAGGGCCCACAGGGTGACCGCCATGACGACGAGGACCACGAGCGAGACCGTCCAGCCCCAGGCGACGTACGGCGTCCAGCCGGTGCGGCCCAGCGGCGCGCCCGGGTCGCCGGAGCGCAGCGCCGCGAGCCCGGCGAGGACGATGCCGACGCACAGCGGACCCATCGTGCCGGTGGCGAGCAGTCGCAGACCACGGTCGGTCGCGACGACCACCTCGGTCCTGTCCAGCTCCCCTGCCGTCATGGGCTCCACGCTACGCCGACCGGCCCGACCCGGTCGGCGGACGGCGGGAACCGCGTCGACTACCCTCTCTGCCCATGGTGGGGAGCACGGCCGAGGACGCCTACGGGGACATCGACGCCCAGGTCCGCGACGCGCACGAGCGGGCCGAGCGCGCGGGGGTGTGGGCCGCCGAGATGGAGGAGCTCACCGGCCGGGGCAGCGCGCTGCGCGGCGGCGTGACCGTCGAGGTCGACCTCGGCGGGGTGGTCACCGCCCTCGGCGTCACCGACTCCGCCGCGGGGCTCGGCGGGCAGGCGGTGGCGCGGGCCGTCCTCGAGGCCCACGCCCGGGCGCAGCAGGACCTGCGCGACCGGGCCGCCCGCTCGAGCGCCGAGACCTGGGGGGCGGCGTCGGCGACGACCGCCGCGGTCACCGACGAGGTCGAGCGGCTCACCCCGCGCGCCGCACCCGACGACCCGACGCCCGGCACCACCCCCGGCGGTGCGTGGTGAGCGCCGCCGGCGGCATCGAGGGCCGCGGCCAGGGCGAGCTCGACCGGCTCGCGGCCCGGGCCCGCGCCGGCCTCGAGTGGCGCCGGCGCGCGGAGGCGCTCGAGGGCCGCGGTGAGGTCGACGGGGTGCAGGCGACGGTGAGCGGCAGCGGGGCCCTGCTCGACCTGCGCGTCCCGACGGCGGCGTGCGCCGACGGCGGTGACGCCGTGGCCGCGCTCGTCGCCGAGGCCATCGTCCGGGCCCGCACCGACGTCGCCGCGATGGTGGCCCGCTCGGGCGAGGAGACCTTCGGCGAGGACTCCCCCGAGGCCGACCGGATCCGTCGGTCCTGGGAGGAGGGGGCCCGTCGCCGCCCGAGCGTCGTGCCCGGTGCCGCACCCCCACCGACGCCACCGCCGGCGCCGCCCGGGCCACCCGCCGGCGACGCGGGCACGTGGTGACGCGGGAGTCAGCCGACCGCTGACCAGCCCCGCGCGAGCAGCCGCACCAGGCTGACCACGGTGGACGCCGCCGCGAAGACCAGCAGCAGGCTGACGAGCGTCCAGAAGCCCCACCGCACCCCGAGCGCGACCCCGGACCCGGGCCGCTCGGCGCGCATCGCCGACCACCAGTGGTTCGCCGCGAGGGGCCCGTAGGAGCCGGAGCCGTCGGGGAGGAAGGGCAGCCACCAGCTGCCGGCCGCGTTGGCGCGCACCGCCTCCGTGACGACCGGACGCACGATGAGGACCAGGACGAGCACGAGGATCCCGACCACCCCGAGCCCCACCGCCACGAGCAGGAGCCGCACCCCCCACACCATCGCCGTCGCCCTTCGGTTCGACCCGTCCACCCATCGGCCGATGGGGACCGCTCCCCATCGTCGTGACGGGGGCGCCGCCGTAGTCTACGGGCCGAGGGGTCGAGCGACCCCGGGAGGGAAGGGCCGTCGTGCAGTACGAAGTCAGCCCCAGCGGGATCCGCGAGCACGCGGTCAGCCTCGCCGGGATCGAGGGGGACGTGCGGTCGTGCTCGAGCGCTGCCGCGTCGACGCTGGACTCGTCGGCCTTCGGGGTCGTCAACGGCTTCCTGGCCGCGGCGGTCAACTCCTTCGGGTCAGCACTCGGCCTGGCCGTCACGCACACCGCCGACGACCTCGGCGAGACCGTCGACATCCTGCGCGCGCAGGCCGCCAACCACGAGACGCTCGACGACAACGCGAGCGGCCGGGTCACCGGGGCGGGCCGGTGAACGGCGGCCTCGTCGTCCAGCCGGAGGAGCGGGGGACGTTCTCGGGCACCGGTCTCCTCGACTCGGGGATCTCGACGGCCCAGGCCATCCACGACGGCGACTGGGTGGCGGCCGCACTCTCCGGCGTCGGCCTGGCCTTCGACGCCGTGGCGACCTACTCCGACCCGCTCGGCAGCCTCATCTCGGCCGGCATCGGCTGGGTCATCGACCACCTCGACCCGATCAAGGGCTGGTTCGACGACCTCGCGGGCAACCCCGAGGCCGTGTCGGCGTTCGCCGGCACCTGGCTCAACGTCGCCAACTCGCTGTCGGCGTGCAACACGACGTACGTGATGGGCGCGAACCAGAAGCTCGGCGAGATGACGGGGCCGAACGTCACGCGCTACCGCCAGCACGTCGAGGAGATGTCCGACAAGCTCTCCTTCGTCTCGGGCGCGTCCCGGGCGATGTCGGTGGGCACCGACGTCGCCGCGGGGCTGGTGCAGTTCGTCCACGGCCTGCTGCGCGACGCGCTCTCCGACATCGCCGGGTCGATCCTCAGCTACATCGGCGAGCTCGTCTTCACCCTCGGCGCCGCCACCCCGCTCGTCATCCACCAGGCGACGACCCGCGTCTCGGCCCTCGCCGCCGAGGTCGGCCCCAAGATCAAGGGCCTCAAGGACTCGGTCACCGACCTCGACAGCCTGGTCAGCGAGCTGCGCGACATCCTCAACGACATCCCGCGCTTCCTCGGCGACCGGTTCTCGGTGCCGAACCACCCGGGCCTGCGGTGGAGCAACGTGCTCAACAACCCGCGCGAGGTGCTCGGCAACCTCACCGTCGGCGAGGCCGTGCGCATCCTCAACCTCGACGACGCGTACGCGCACATCCTCTCGGGCAACCCGCGGCTGTGGGCACGGGTCGTCGACGACGCCGTCCGGGAGGGGCTCGGCAGCAACGGCGCGGACGCGGCCAAGGCCCTCAAGGAGGCCCTCGAGCGGCAGCTGCACGGTCACGGCTGACCGGGGACGCCGGGCTCCGCGGTGAGCCGGAGGTGTCCCCGGGGGTATCGGGAGTGTGGCCGGGGGGTATCAGCGGCGCACCGGGCAACTCCTCCACGGTGAGCGGCCAGACGGACTGGGGATCGGCCCGCCACGCTCGGAAGTGACCCGTCATGCCCACGAAGAAGAGGAAGCCCCCCACCCTCCCCGCCACCGTGCGGGACCACCTCGCCGAGGTCCTCGGCAGCGAGCCACGGCTCGCGACGACCGCCGAGGGCCGGCTGCCCACCGGCGGCACCGCCACCGTCTTCCACGCCGTGAGCGACGAGCGGCCCAACGAGGTGGCCAGCGTCGTCCTCGCGGAGGACGGCACCCTCACGCCGTTCGCCGAGCTCGTCGCCGCCGTCGGCCACGACCCGTTCGTCCCGGTCTTCGAGCCGGGCGTCGTCGCCGTGCCGCGGCCCCGCCGTCCGGTGACCATCGACCCGAGGCGCAACGACTGGCGGCTCGACCAGTGCGACCGGCACACCGAGACGATCACCGTCACGGTGCCGCCGAACGGCACGACCCCCCAGGCCGACGTCTACCTGCTGGCCGACACGACGGCCAGCATGTACCCGGCCATCGAGGCCGTGAAGGCCGGTGCCGGGGCGATCCTCGCCGACCCGGCCCTGGCCGCCTTCGACGTGGCGTGGGGGGTGGGCAACTACCGCGACTTCCCGGTCCCCACACCGAACTCGTACGCCTTCGCGCACCAGCAGAGCCCGACGACCGACCACACCGCGGCGGCCACGGCGATCGGTGCCTGGACCACGGCCGAGGGCAGCGACATCTCCGAGGGCCAGCTCTACGCCCTCCACGAGGTCGCCACGAACCCCTCGATCGGCTGGCGCCCGGACAGCAAGCGGATCGTCGTGTGGTTCGGCGACGCCCCGGGCCACGACCCCATCTGCACCGACCTCTCCGGCCTCGCCGCGGCGATCACCGAGGCGTCGGCCACGGCCGACCTCACCGGCGCGGACATCACCGTCGTCGCCGTGAGCACGACGACGGGGAGCTCGCCGGACGCGCTCGACGGCGACCCCGACGCCTCCGCCGGTGACTACGGCACGTGCACCCCCGCCGGCAGCGCGGGCCAGGCGACCCGGATCACCGCGGCGACCGGTGGGACGCACACGACCGGGATCGACCCGGCGAGCATCGTCTCGACCCTCTCGGCCCTCATCGCGGCGGCGGTCAAGGCCACGGGCAACGTCCACCTCGAGGCGACGGGCGCCAGCGCCGAGTTCGTCGAGTCCATCACCCCGGCCGGTGGCTACGGCCCCCTGGCCGGCGACGAGGCGCACACCCTGACCTTCGAGGTCGTCTGGGTGGGGACCAGGGCGTGCCTCGAGCGCGACCAGGTCTTCACCGGGACCATCGACGTGGTCGCCGACGGCGTCGTCGTGGCGAGCAAGCAGGTGCGGGTCACGGTGCCCAAGTGCCGGTACCACTACGTCGTCGAGATGCTCTGCGGCACCCGGCCGCCCACCGACCGCGAGGACGGCGGCCACGACGACCGCGACGGCCCGTGCGCGGTCGTGCCGGGGCGCTACGCCACGGCCGTGCTCATCGACAACCCGACCACCTGCACCGCGGTCGTCGAGAAGCGGTTCGCGCCGCTCGTCGTCGACGGCAAGACCATCGGGCGCGAGCCCGACGTCCGGCCGGGACGCCCGTTCGCGAAGATCGAGCTGCCCGCCGGCCACGCGACGATGGACGACTGCTGCTCGCTCGACGAGGCGCTCGACCACGGCAAGGGCCTGCTGCTCGGCGTGCTCGACATCGTCTCGGACCGCCCCCTCGAGGTCCGGGCCGTGCACACCGCCGACGGAGGGCCGGGGTCGACCGGCGCGCCGTCGATCACCACCCGGTCGGTGGAGGCGCGCCGCGCACCCTGACCGACCCCACCGCGCGACGTCCCCCCGTCGCGCCCGAGGACGCGGCCCGGCGGGCCACAGCCGATCCAGGCCCGCCGGGCCGTCGCCGCGCCCGCCCTCAGTCGGCCCGGCCGGTCTCGAGCAGCCGCCGGAAGCCGGCCTCGTCGAGGATGGTCAGCCCGAGCTCGCGGGCCCTGGCCTCCTTGGTGCCGGCGTTGGCCCCGACGACGACGTAGTCGGTCTTCTTCGACACCGACCCGGACGCCTTGCCGCCGCGCGCGAGGATCGCCTCCTTGGTCTCGTCGCGCGAGAAGCCGTCGAGCGAGCCGGTGACGACGACGGTGAGGCCCGCGAGGGTCTTCTCGACCGACTCGTCGCGCTCGTCCGCCATGCGCACCCCGTCGGCGGCCCACTGGTCGACGATCCGCAGGTGCCACTCGTTGCCCTCGCGGTCGAACCACTCCCGCACCGACTCGGCGATGACCGGCCCCACCCCCTCGACGGCGGCGAGCTCCTCGGTGGTCGCGGACCGCACGGCGTCCATCGAGGCGAGGTGCTGGGCCAGCGCCCGGGCCGCGGTCGGGCCGACGTGCCGGATCGAGAGGGCGACGAGCACCCGCCAGAGCGGCTGCTGCCGCGCCGCACCGAGGTTGTCGACGAGCCGCTGCCCGTTGGCCGAGAGCACCCGCCCGTCGACGACAGCGTCCTCGGGGTCGGTCTTCTTGGCGGCCCGGGTGTAGAGCGGCACCCGGGCGACGTCGGCCGCCGTGAGCGAGAAGACCATCGCCTCGCTGGGGCCGCCGAGCTCGGGGTCGTCGAGGACACCGGACTCGAGGAGCGCGGTGGAGCCCTCCCACCCGAGGGCCTCGATGTCGAAGGCGCCCCGCCCGGCGAGCGAGAAGAGCCGCTCCCGCAGCTGGCTGGGGCACGACCGCGCGTTCGGGCAGCGGACGTCCTTGTCGCCCTCCTTCTCCTCGACGAGCGCTGTGCCGCACGACGGGCACCGGGTCGGCATCTTCCACCGCCGCAACCCCTTCGGGCGCAGGTCGACGACGGGGGCGAGGATCTCGGGGATGACGTCGCCGGCCTTGCGCAGCACGACGGTGTCGCCGGGGCGGACGTCCTTGCGGGCGACCTCGTACTGGTTGTGCAGCGTCGCCATCGACACCGTCGAGCCCGCGACGGTGACCGGCTCCATCACCCCGTACGGCGTGACCCGGCCGGTGCGACCGACGTTGACCTCGATGCGCAGGAGCCGGGTGTTGACCTCCTCGGGCGGGTACTTGAAGGCCATCGCCCAGCGCGGCGCGCGGCTGGTCGACCCGAGCTGGCGCTGCACCGAGATCTCGTCGACCTTGACGACGACGCCGTCGATCTCGTGCTCGACGCTGTGCCGCTGCTCCCCGTAGCGGTCGACGAAGGCCTGGACCTCCTCGACCGTGTCGAGCACGCGGTAGTGGCTGCTCGTCGGCAGGCCCCAGGCGTGCAGCAGGTCGTAGGCCTCGCTCTGCCGGGTGATGTCGAAGCCCCGGCGCGCGCCGATGCCGTGCACGAGCATCCGCAGCGGGCGGGTGGCCGTGACCCGGGGGTCCTTCTGCCGCAGCGACCCCGCCGCCGCGTTGCGGGGGTTGGCGAACGGCGCCCTGCCGGCCTCGACGAGGCCCGCGTTGAGGTCGACGAAGGCCTCGAGGGGGAAGAAGACCTCGCCCCGGACCTCGACGAGCTCGGGCACGTCGTCGCCGTGCAGCTCGGTGGGGACACCCTCGACGGTGCGGACGTTGAGGGTGACGTCCTCGCCGGTGCGCCCGTCGCCGCGGGTCAGCGCTCGGGTGAGCCGCCCGCCCTCGTAGAGGAGGTTGACGGCCAGGCCGTCGATCTTCAGCTCGCAGAGGTAGCGGTAGGTCGCGCCGCCGGAGTCGCGGGCCACCCGCGCGGCCCACGCCGCGAGCTCCTCGGGCGAGAAGGCGTTGTCGAGGCTGAGCATGCGCTCGAGGTGGTCGACGGCCTGGAAGTCGGTGGAGAAGACGGCCCCACCGACCTGCTGGGTGGGGCTGTCCGGGGTGCGCAGGCTCGGGTGCGCGTCCTCGAGGGCGTTGAGGCGCTTCATGAGCGCGTCGTACTCGCCGTCGCTCACCGTGGGCGCGTCACGGACGTGGTAGGCGAACTGGTGGCCCAGGGCCTCCTCCGCGAGCGCCTCCCACTCGTGGCGGACGTCGTCGGGGACGGCCTCGGCGGGCTGCTGCGCGGCGGGGTCGGTGGGGGTCTCGCTCACGGCCCCAATCCTGCCGTACCCCACCGACGGGCGGTCGCCCCGTCGCGGCCGCTCAGCCGGGCGCGTCGGGGCGCTCCCCGGCCCGGTGGAGGAGCACGTCGCGGGTGACCTCGAGCTGGCCGAGGTGCTGCGCGAGCTCCTCGTACACGTGGAGCAGCACGGCACCGGCGGTCGCGTACCCGTCGTCGTGGCGCGACGCCGGCGGGTCGGCCGGGGGCTCCCGGAACGACGTGGCGGCGACGTCCTCGTGGAGGGCGGCGCGGGCCCGGGCGAGCGCCGCCAGCGCCTCCGCCACGGTTCCCGTGGCCACGAACTCGGCGTCGCGGTCGCGCGGCACCGCGATGCCCCGGTTCACCGTGCGACCCCAGCGCGCCATCACCCCGGCCACGTGGGTGACCAGCGCGAACGCGCTGTTGCTGCCGGGCAGGCCGTCGACCCGGGCCGACACGAGGTCGTCGCCGAGCTCACGGCAGAGCCCGGCGTACCGGTCGAGGGCCTCGTCGCAGAAGCGCAGGTACTCCTCGGGACTGATCATCCGCCGAGGGTAGTGGCGGTGCCCGAGGACCGGACCGGCCGCTGGTGCGCCGTCGGCGTCGCGGCCTACGCTCGGGGCAGGCCCACGACCCCGACGACGCAGGAGGCGACCATGGCCGGGCACCGGATCTTCACGACGGCCTTCTCGAGCATCTACCCGCACTACGTCGCGAAGGCCGAGCGCAAGGGGCGCACGAAGGACGAGGTCGACACCGTCATCCGCTGGCTCACCGGCTACGACGAGGAGGGCCTCGCCCGCACCCTGGCCGAGGAGGTCGACCTCGAGACGTTCTTCGCGCAGGCACCGCGGATGAACCCCGACGCGGCGCTCATCACCGGGGTGGTCTGCGGCATCCGGGTCGAGGAGGTCGAGGACCCGCTGATGCAGCGGATCCGCTGGATGGACAAGCTGGTCGACGAGCTGGCCCGGGGCAAGAAGCTGTCCTCGGTCCTGCGGGGCGAGGCCGCCCCCGCGGGCTGACCCGCCGGGTTCGACGACCCTCTGGCCCAAACCCGCCCGCTCATACGAGGATGGAGGCCCGTCACCGACGCCGGACCCAGGAGCCCTGATGACCAACCTCGCGACGAACCTCACGTCGACCGCCGAGCAGATGCCCGAGAAGGACGCCCTCCGCGTGAACGGCCAGGGCGTCACCTACGCGCAGCTGCACGGGCTGGCCGCCCAGGTCGCGGGCACCCTGCGCGCCAACGGCGTCGAGCCCGGCGACCGGGTGGCGGTGATCCTCCCGAACGTCCCGAGCTTCCCCGTCGTGTACTGGGGCATCCTCCTCGCGGGTGCCGTCGTCGTGCCGATGAACCCGCTCCTGAAGTCCGGGGAGATCGACTACTTCTTCACCGACTCCGGCGCCAAGGTCGCCTTCGTCTGGCCCGACTTCGTCGACGAGGCGACCAAGGGCGCGCAGAACAGCGGGACGCGGGTCGTGACGACCGGGCCGATGGGGCCGGACGACTTCTCGGGCGGCGACCCGGTCGTCGAGCCCACCCCGCGCGAGGACGACGACACGGCGATCATCCTCTACACCTCGGGCACGACGGGCCGGCCCAAGGGCGCCGAGCTGACGCACAGCAACATCCACCTCAACGCGATGCGCTCGGCCCAGGTCATCCAGACGATGACCGCCGACGACGTCGTCATGGGCTGCCTCCCGCTCTTCCACGTCTTCGGGCTCGTCGTCGGGCTCAACGCGGCCACGATCGCCGGGGCGAGCCTCGCGCTCATCCCCCGCTTCGACCCGCAGGCGGCCATCGAGGTCATCGAGAAGGAGCGGGTGACGATCATGCAGGGCGTGCCGACGATGTACGCGGCGATCCTCAACCACCCCGCCTCGGACGGGATGGACGCCTCGAGCCTGCGCACCTGCGCCTCCGGCGGCTCGGCGATGCCCCTGGAGGTGATGAAGGCCTTCGAGGAGAAGCTCGGCTGCGTCATCCTCGAGGGCTACGGCCTCTCCGAGACCTCGCCGGTGGCGAGCTTCAACATGCCCGACATGGAGCGCAAGCCGGGCACCATCGGCGTGGCCATCCCGGGTTGCGAGATGCGCTGCGTCGACCTCGACGGGAACGAGGTGCCGGTCGGTGAGGTCGGCGAGATCGCCATCCGCGGCGACAACGTCATGAAGGGCTACTGGAACAAGCCCGAGGCGACGGCCGAGGCCATCCCCGACGGCTGGTTCCGCACCGGCGACCTCGCGACGATGGACGACGAGGGCTACTTCACGATCGTCGACCGCAAGAAGGACATGATCCTGCGCGGTGGCATGAACGTGTACCCGCGCGAGGTCGAGGAGGTCGTCTACCAGCACCCGGACGTGCTCGAGGTGGCCGTCGTCGGCATGCCCGACGAGCTGCTCGGCGAGCAGGTCGGGGCGGCCGTCGCGCTGCGCGAGGGGTCGAGCGCCACCCCGGAGGACATCATCGCCTTCACCAAGGAACGGATCGCCGCCTACAAGTACCCCCGGCGGGTCTGGGTCGTCGACGCGCTGCCGAAGGGGCCCACGGGCAAGATCCTCCGGCGCGAGGTCCACGCCCCGGCGGAGTGAGCGTTCGGGACGGCGGCGGGCCGCGGCCCGGCCCCGCCGGGAGCGTCGCGACGGATCCGGTCCGGCGCGAGGTCCGTGCGGCCGACCTGTGGCGGGCCGTGGGCATCGGCCTGGCCGTCCTCTGGGTGGTCGGGCTCCTGCTCGTCTTCGCGTGGGTCTGGCGGCTGACCTTCGCCCCGGCCCCCGGCGACCCGTCCGAGATGGTGAGGGTGCTGCTCACCCCGGTCGCCCTCGTCTGCGCCGCCCTGTCGGTGTGGGTGGTGCGCGCCGGCTGGCGGATCCACCACCGCCGGACCGCGGGCTGGGACGTCCTCGTCGTCGTCGGTGCCTTCGGGCTCGCCGCGGCGGCGTACATCGCCGCCCCCTGGCGCTTCGCCGGGGGGCCGGGCACCGGGCTCACCCCGCCGGTCGCCGGTCTCCTCGGGCTCGGGGCGGCCTCGGTGGTGTCGGGGCTGATCGCCCAGCGCGCGTGGCGCCGGGCGGCCGAGGCCCTCGAGCGCTCACACGCGGGTGGCGCGCTCGGGCTCCCGGGCGAGGACGGCCCCTGGGGACCGTGGGGTGCGACCGACGACGAGGGCCGCGGCGAGGACGACCCCGAAGCCGACGACCTGCCAGCGGCCGAGCCGTTCGTCGAGGACGAGGACGCCGAGGAGGACCGAGACGACCGGGATGAGGTAGGTGATCGTCGACGCGACGACCGGGCCGGCGCCGCGGACGACGTCGAACTGGAGGACGTAGGCGAAGCCCGTGCCGACGACGCCGAGCGCCAGGACGCACGCGAGCGGTAGCCAGCCGGGGACGTCGCCCGCGGGGTGGTACCGCAGCAGCGCCCCGGGACCGTCCGGCCGGGTCAGGCCCCAGCCCAGCGCGACGGGCACCATGAGGGCGAGCCCCGTGAGCAGCGTCGCGGCCGGCATGGCGAGGCCCCCGAGGTCGGCCCCGGCGAGGAAGCGGCGGTTGTAGGTCCACCCCAGGCCGTAGCTCGCCCCGCCACCGAGCGCCATCGCGAAGCCCAGGAGGTCCGGGCCCTCGGTGGTGGTCCACGGCTGCATGATCGTCACGACGCCGACGAAGCCCACGCCCACGGCGGCGAGGCGGCGGCCGGTGACCCGCGCCCCGGGCAGGATGGCCACCGTCGCCACGACGGCCGCCAGCGGGGTGGCGGCGTTGCCGATGCCGGCGAGCGCCGACGAGATCCTCGTCTCGGAGAGGGCGAAGAGGGTGAACGGCACGGTGGCCAGGAGGAGCCCGCAGACGGCGAGGTGACCCCAGGTGCGGGCGCCGGTGGGCAGCCGCCCGCCCCGCGCGGCGAGCAGGGCCGTGAGCACCGCCGCACCGGCGACGATCCGCAGGGCCGAGATCTGCACCGGGGCCAGCGACTCGAGGCCGACCTTCATGAGGAGGAAGCTCGACCCCCAGATGGCCACGAGGGCGACGAACTTGACCGGCCAGGGGACGCGCGGCTGGGGCATCAGGACTCCGACTCCTCGACGAGACGGCGCGCGGTGTCGAGCGCCGCCCGGAGAACGTCCCGGGCCCCCTCCGGTGTGAGTCCGGCGAGGCCGCAGGCGGGCGTGACGACCAGCCCGAGCACCTCGGAGGCACCCAGCCCCGCCCCCTCGAGCCCGTCGACGAGGGTGCGCCGCGCGGTGGTGTCGCTCGTGCGGCCGTCCGTGGCGAGCACCCCGGCGTGGATGCCGACCCCGGACTCCAGGGTGGCGGCCACCGACTCCCAGCGCGCCGGGGACGCGGCGGTGAGGTCGAGCGCGAGGGCGTGCGCGCCGGTCGAGCGCAGCAGGGGCAGCGGGGCACGCGGGTGGCACGAGTGCACGACGGTGCGGGCCCCGGCCGCCCGCAGGGCCGCGACGACGTCGCGCAGGCCGTCGCCGACGACCTGCGGCTCGACGGCCCGGGCCCGCCCGTAGCCGCTGGCGGTGGGCAGCGACCCCTCGAGCACCGCGGGCAGGGCCGGTTCGTCGAGCTGGACGACGACCGCCGCTCCCGGGACGAGGCGCCGGACGTCGGCCAGGTGCGCGAGCACGCCCTCGGCCAGCGAGGCGCGCACGTCGGCGACGGCGCCCGGGTCGGTGAGCACCCTCTCGCCCCGGGTCAGCTCGAGCGTGGCGGCGAGGGTCCAGGGGCCGCAGACCTGGACCTGGAGCGGGCCCTCGTAGCCGTCGTAGGCCTCGGCGAGCTCGTCGAGGTCCTCGCCCAGCAGGGCTGCGGTGCGTCCGGCGTCCCGGCCGGGGCGGTCGACGAGGCGCCAGCCGCTCGGCTGGAGGTCGACCGCGAGGTCGACGAGCAGGCCCGCGGCCCGTCCCACCATGTCGGCTCCCGGTCCGCGTGCCGGGGTCTCGGGGAGGAACGGCACCCCGATGCCGTCGCCGTCGACGAGCAGGTCGCGCACGGTGCGGACCGCCTCGCGCGTCGAGGTCCCGGGCCACGAGCCGATCCCGGTGGCGCGCACCGGTGCCGGCTCGGTCACGAGGTCCACCGGGCGACCAGGGCGCGCACCGACGCGGGCACGGGGGCGCCCGACGCGGTGGCGTGGGGAGCCGGCTCGGGGTCGCCGGCCACCGTCCGGAAGGGCACGACGCCCGTCCAGGCCGTGGTCTCCTCGTCGGGCTCCCCCGGTCCCCCGGTGCGTGCCTTGAGCACCCAGCGGCCGTCGGTGATCGGCAGGGCCATCGCCAGGGTCGCCGACTGCTCGCGGCGGGTCATCGGGCGCACCTCGGAGGTCCGGCCGGGCACGAGCCGCTCGGAGATGAGGTCGAGGGCACGCTCCCGCTCGGCGTCGGCCAGCGTGACGAGCTCGCCGTGGAGGACGGCGGAACGGTAGTTCGCCGAGGACTCGAAGGTGGTGTGGGCGACGACGAGGCCGTCGACGGCCACGACGCTCAGGGCCGCGGGCGCACCCGCCGCGACCTGTCGCAGCGCCCCCGCCCCGGTCGAGCCGTGGAGCAGGATGCGGTCGCCGTCTCGGGCGAAGAGCATCGGGACCACCCACGGACGACCGTCGACGACGGTCGACAGGGTGCCGGCGAGGAGCTCGTCGAGGAGGGCGTCGAGGGCGGCCCGGTCGGCCAGGGCCCGCTCGGGCTTGCGGGTGAGGCGCTCGGTGGGCCTGGCGCCACCGCCGTACCCCCGCCCCGGGCACGGCTCGTCCCGTCCGACCCGCTCGCTCGAGGCCGGGACGCGGAGCAGGGCGTCGCCGACGCGGGTCGGGCGCGGCATGAAGCCCCCGCCGCAGTTCGGGCACTCGCGCCCGAGGTGCTCGGCGCAGCCGGTGCAGAAGGTGCACTCGAAGGAGCAGATGACGGCGCCGACGGCGTCCGCCGGCAGGGCGAGGTCGCAGCACTCGCAGGTCGGTCGCATGGCGAGGGTCACGGGGGTCATCCTCGCGCACGGGCGGCCCCGCCCGGACCCCCGTCCCGCCGGCCCCGGTGGCCGGGCCTCGTCCGTTCGGACCGGATGGCGCCGGACCCGCCCCCCGCGGGCCGGGGCGCACGTAGCGTCCCCCCGACACACCAGGGAGGGAACCCCATGAGCACACGCACGACGGTCCCGGCGATGGTCGCCGCGGCCACCCTCGCGCTCGTCACCGCGACCGCGGCCCCCGCGAGCGCCGTCCCCGCGAAGTGGAAGAACTGCACCGCCGTCAACAAGACCTACAAGCACGGCGTGGGCCGGGCCAAGGCCCGGGACCGGACGTCGGGCCGGCCCGTGACGACGTTCACGCACAGCGACCGGCTCTACGCCGAGGCCATGCGCGCGAACAAGGGCCTCGACCGGGACAAGGACGGGATCGCCTGCGAGAAGCGGTGACCCGGACGACGACGCCCCCTCCACCGCGCGGTGGAGGGGGCGTCGTCGCGTCGGGCTCAGAGCACGTCGTGGCCCGGGTGCGGCTCGGCCGGGATGGTCCCGAGCCGGCCGGCCTGGAAGTCCTCGAAGGCCTGCACGAGCTCCTCGCGGGTGTTCATGACGAACGGCCCGTAGGCCGCGACGGGCTCACGGATCGGCCGACCGCCGAGCACGTAGAGGTCGAGGCTGGGGCTGCGCGACTCCTGGCTCTCGTCGGCGCCCACCTCGACGACGTCGCCCCCGCCGAGCACGGCGAGCTGGCCCATCCGCAGCGGACGACGGTCCGGACCCACCGAGCCGTTCCCGTTGAGGGCGTACACGAGGGCGTTGTACTCCGGGTTCCACGGCAGCCGCACCCGCGCGCCCGGGGCGACGGTGACGTGCAGCGCGACGATGGGGGTGTGGGTGATGCCCGGGCCCTGGTGGCCGTCGAGCTCGCCGGCGATGACGCGCACGAGCGCGCCCCCGTCCGGGCTCGAGAGCAGGGCGACGTCGCCGCCGCGGATGTCCTGGTAGCGCGGGGGCGACATCTTCTGGGCCCGCGGGAGGTTGACCCACAGCTGGAGGCCGTGGAAGAGACCGCCGCTGACGACGAGCTCCTCCGGCGGGACCTCGATGTGGAGCAGGCCGGAGCCCGCCGTCATCCACTGGGTGTCGCCGTTGGTGATGACGCCACCGCCACCCGTGCTGTCCCGGTGCACGAACGTGCCGTCGATGATGTAGGTGACGGTCTCGAAGCCCCGGTGCGGGTGCCAGGCGGTGCCCTTGGGCTCACCCGGGGCGTACTCGACCTCGCCCATCTGGTCCATGTGGATGAACGGGTCGAGCGCGGCGAGGTCGACGCCCGCGAAGGCCCGGCGCACCGGGAAGCCCTCGCCCTCGAAGCCCTGGGGTGCGGTGGTGACCGAGCGCACCGGTCGCGAGACCGCCGTCACGGCGGGCTCGGTGACCCTCGGCAGGGTCAGGATGTTCTCGACGGTCACGGCTGGCATGTCGTTCACGCTCCTTGCTGGTCGTCCTCCGGTGGTGGAGGCTCGACCCGTCCAACGATAGTTGATCTTTCAACATTCCTTGCCCGGTCACGGACCACCGCGTGCTCGATGCAGGTGCTCGCCCCGGGACGCGCGTCGAGCCGGCCCTCCCCGATCGGCGCACCGCACACCTCGCAGCGACCGTAGCTGCCGTCGGCGACGCGTTCGGCGGCCCGGTCGAGCTCGACGAGGTGCTCGCGGGCGCGGGCGGTGAGCGCGGCCAGCTGGGACCGCTCGTAGGCGATGGTCTGTCCTTCCGGGTCGTGCTCGTCGTCGGCGTTGGAGTCACGGGAGGCCTCGACCACCTCCGCCATGTCGTGCTCCATCCCCGCCACCCGGGCGAGCAGCTCGGTGCGCTCGGCCGCGATCCGCGCGGCCGCGACACGGAGCGCCTCGTGGTCGACGCCGACCTCCCGGCTCACGTGGACCGCGCCGTCGCCGAGATCGTCGCCGACCCCACCACC
>CAVVYI010000020.1:0-693814 GCA_963752445.1 uncultured Actinomycetota bacterium
CGTGTGGCCCGCCCGGGTGACGGGCCGGGGCGGGCGCCGTGACGGTGCTGTCGCCACGGGGTGCTGTTCCTCGCAGTCCCCCTCGCCGTCCGCGTCCGCCGCTGGGTCATCGGGGCCGGGCGGGCGCCCGGACGGCGCGGGTCGTGCCGTCGAGCAGGTCGAGCACCGTGCCGCCCGGCGCATCGTCCGAGACGAGGTCGACGACGGCCGCGGCGACGTGCTCCGGTGGGACGAGCGCGGGCAGCCGGGCCCGCTGCCCGGGGTCCAGGGCGGCCCACTGAGCCTCGGCGCGGGGCAGGCCGACCCAGCCGGGGACCACGCAGGTGACGCGCACGCCCTCGGACTCCAGCCCGCCGAGCGCCGTCGTGAGCCGGACCACCCCGGCCTTCGCGGCCGCGTAGGGCGGGCTGCCGTAGGGCGAGTCCTCGACGCCGGCGCTGGACGCGACGTTGACGACGGCACCCGAGCGGTGGCGCCGCATGGCCGGCAGGCAGCGCTGGGTGAGGAGCATCGGCGCCCGCAGGTCGAGGTCGAGCACGGCCGACCACGCGTCCACCGAGGCGTCGGGGTACTGCACGTCGCCGTCGCCCCAGCCGCCGGCGTTGTTCACGAGGACGTGGGGTCCGCCGAGCGATCCGGCGTGCCGGACCAACCGGTCGACATCGGTGTCGTCGAGCACGTCGCAGCGGAGCGCACTGGCCGACCGTCCGGTCCCGCGGAGGTCGTCGGTGAGCCGGGTCGCCGCGTCCTCGTCTCGGTCGGCGACGACGACGTGCGACCCGCGGTCGGCGAAGGCGCGGACGAGGACGGCACCGAGACCGGACCCGGCCCCGGTGACGACGACCACCGCTGACTCGAGCTCCATGACCCCGACGGTAGGTGGCCCCACCGACACCGACCGGGGAGACGGCCTTGCTGTTGACCGATGAAGTCAGTAATAGTGACTCCATGGTCAACAACGGCTCCTCGGTCCCGGCCCTGCGCGGCCTCACGATCCTCGTCGGCAGCTATGTGGCCGTGGTCCTCGGGACGCTCGTGCTGCTCGCGGTCCTGTCCGCCACGGCGCCGGACCAGGCCACGAGCGAGGCCTGGGGACACGGCGTCGTCGTCGCCCTCTTCGCGGTCCTCCTGCCCCTGCGCCTGCGGTCGGCCCGCCGGGGCAGCGTGGGCGCCCTGCGGGCGACGGGGGTCGTCGCCGCGGTGCTCCTGCTCGTCAACGTCGTCGAGGCCTCGATCCCTGACTTCGTGCCGACCTGGATGCGGGTCCAGATGGTGCTCGTCGCCGCCCTCATGGCCGGTGTCGTCGTCCTCGTCGCCCGGGAGCGGGCGTGAGCGCCGTGCCGGAGCGGCCCCGACGCCGGCTGAGCGCGCAGGCGCGGCGGACCCAGCTGGTGGAGGCAGCCGTCGTGGTCGTCGCGTCCACCGGCTACCAGCGGACCGGCGCAGACGCCGTCGTCGCCCGGGCCGGGGTGTCCAAGGGGCTGCTGTGGCACTACTTCGAGGGGCTCGAGGACCTCATGCTCGCCACCGCCGAGCACTGCTTCGCCACCCTGACGTCGGCGGTCGTCGACGGGCTCGACCGCTCGCTGCCGGTCCCGGACCTCCTGCGGGCGGCGATCCACGCGGCGTCGCGGCTGCCCGCGAGCCACCGTGACGAGATCGCGGCGCTGCGCCAGATCGTGACGAACCTGCGCCGCCCCGACGGCTCGCCGCGACTCGACGAGACCGCCTACGACGACCTGTACGCCGGACAGGCCGAGCTGTTCCGTGCGGGCCAGCGCGACGGCGACATCCGTCCCGGGCTCGACCCCGTCCTGCTGAGCGTGACGTACCAGGCGGCGGTCGACGGCATGATCACCCACCTGCACCGCCATCCGGAGGTCGATGCCGAGCGGTATGCCGACGCTCGTCGCGGAGGTCCTGCTGACGGGGCTGCGCCCCTCGACGTGAGGCGGACCGTCGGAGCCGCCACCCACCGGGGTCGTCGGGGAGCGGGCACGATCGAGGCATGCACCACGTCGAGCTGCTCCTGGACGAGGCGGCCGACGCCACCGTCCGGGACGAGTGGCGCCGCCTCGACGAGGCCGGACTGCCGAGCCAGGCCCGGCACCGCAGCGCCTCCAACCGTCCCCACGTCACCGTGACGATGTCGGAGGGCTGGCCGTCGTCGGCGGCGGGAAGGGAGGCCCTCCTCGCCCCGCTGGCTGCCCTCCCGCTGCCCGGACGGCTCGGTGCGCCGGTGGTCTTCGGGCGCGGGCCCTTCGTGCTGGCCCGCCTGGTCATCGCCTCCGCGCGGCTGCTGGCCCTGCACGCCGGGCTGGCCGCGGCCCTCGACCCCCTGGCCACCGACCTCGTCGCGCCCGGGCGGTGGACGCCGCACGTGACGCTGGGGCGGCGGCTCGACGCGGCGCAGGTGGCGGCCGCGCTGGGGCTGCTCGGCCCGGAACCGGGGGAGGTGGTGCTGGTCGGCGCGCGGCACTGGGACTCGGTGGCCAGGCTCGACGAACCGCTGCCGGCGGGGTGACCCCGCCCCGCCGGGCCGCCGGGGGCCCGTAGCGTCGGGGCATGACGACCACCCGCTTCGACTTCGCCTTCGCCCCGCCCTACCGCCTCGCGGGCCTGCCCTTCGGCGTGCTGCCGTCGACGACGTGGGTCGAGGTGGGCGACGGCCGGCTGCGGGCCCGCTTCGGCTGGTGGCGCCTCGACACCGCGCTCGACAACGTCAAGGACGTCAGCACGAGCGGCGACTACGCCTTCGTCAAGACCGCGGGCCCGGCGCACCTGTCGTTCACCGACCGCGGTGTCACCTTCGCCACGAACGGCGAACGCGGCGTGTGCGTCTCGTTCCACGACCCGGTGCCGGCCATCGACCCGACCGGCCGCATCCTCCACCCCGGGGCGACCTTCACCGTCGCCGACGTCGAGGGCTTCGCCGCCGCCGTCCGACCCGCTGCCTGACCCTGCCCTCAGGGGCACGGCCGTCGGGTGGGGCGGAGTCGACCGGGCGCAGGGTCGTGCCGAGGCCTCGCACGGTCCGTGCGCTGCCGGGGTGGACGCTCAGAGGTTGAAGACGACGAATGCAGTGATCGTGCCGACGAAGGCCGACCACAGCAGGCCCCGACCCAGCGCCGCCACACCCGCATGACGACGCCCCACGAGCCGCACGACCCCACCCAGGACCAGCACCAGCGCCACGAGCAGCACCGTGAGGGCGGCCTCGGGCACGGCGCCCCACTCCATCCGGGGCGGCGAGCCTGCGTAGCTCAACGCGGGCTGCACGACGATCAGCACACCGGCACCGAGTCCGCAGGAGGTTGCGAACCTCGAGCCCGGGCTCGATCGGGCCGGAGCGGAAGCCGTCTGCTCGACCGGAACCACGGAACTGCCTCCTGGGATCTCGCTGCCCTGCGTGAGGGGAGCGTGCCCGCTGCCCGTGGTGCGCGCGATGACGATCGGGGAAGCGTTGTCACTCCGTGACCTGTCGACGACTGGCGGCGCAGGGCTGCGACGCCTGCGGCCGAGACGGGACGCAGGACGACGGCTCGCGCACCGACGCACGCTGCGAGGGCGGGACGCGCGGCGGTCAGAAGGGGGGCGGGCCGGTCGCCGCCGCTCGAGGGGGTCGGTGGTGGGGGCGGAGGCAGGTCACCGCGACGGTCGGGCGGACGAGGTGGACGCGGCACCTCGGCGGCGACGCCGCGCGGTGCTCGAGGTGGTGCTCGAGGGCCGAGTGGGGGCCGTCGGGCAGGACGAGCGAGGGCCGGCCGGGGCGGGGTGGGGGCGCGTCGGCCCCGGTGTCGGGCAGGGCGGCGAGCCGGAGGAGGTCGGGGGGATGGGTGGTGCGGCTCGCGGCCGGTGGGGTCGGTCCAGGTCATCGAGGCGTCGGGATGGAGGACGGCCCGCCAGCCCGGGCGCTGCTTGGTGCGGTGGTGCCGCCGGCAGAGGCAGGCGAGGTTGGCCGCGCTGGTGGGCCCGGCGGGGAAGGGGACGACGTGGTCGAGGTCGCAGAACCGGGCGGAGACGTGGCAGCCGGGGAAGCGGCAGCGCTGGTCGCGGTCGCGCACGAAGGCGGCGAGCCGGGCGCCGGGCCGGTAGGCCGCGGTGGTGAGGGAGCCGTCGAGGTCGACGGGGGCGCCGCTGACCGGGTCGCAGGGCAGGAGCGGTGGGCACGCGGGGCCGCCGGAGCCGGCACCGCGCTCGGCGGCCGGTCGAGCCAGCCCCGGGGAACGAGGACGGGGTCGCCGGGGCGCAGGCCGGTGACCTCGACGAGGTCGGACGCGGCGCCGGTCGCCGCGGACGGGGCGACGGCGCACTCCGCGCCCTCGACCGTCCCGGCGGCGGTGGCGACCGTGACCCGGACGTCGACGGTCGCCTGGCGGGTGACGAGGTCGGTGAGGGCCTTGGCCCGGGCCCGGTCGATGCGGTCGCAGACCTCGTCGGCGAGGTACTGCTGGGCCAGGGCGTCGATGGCGGCCCATGCGGCACAGGCCTCCTCCGAGGGGAAGGTGCCGTGCCAGGTGTCGACGCCGGGCTCGTCGACCCAGCGCTGCAGCGAGGACGCGGAGCGGGCGCGGACGGCCCTCTGCCGCAGCAGGTCCGGCGAGATGCGGGCCAGGGCCCGCCGGACCCGCCGGCGCAGCGCGGGTGCGGTCTCGCGGTCGAGGTGCTCGTCGATCGTGGCGACGACGGTGGACGCGACCTCGGCCGGCACCTCCTCGAGCTCGTGCGCCACGACCTGGGCGCGGTAGGCGTCGAGCCGCCCGGCGCTCATCGCCGCGTGCAGCCCGCCGAGGCCGGTGCGGGTGGCGGTTCCGTCCGGGCCGTCGGCCGCGCGGCGGACCGCGTCGCGGACCCGGTTCTCCGCGTGCACCGCCGACACGCTCAGCACCCCGGAGACGATCGCCGGCGCGTCGAGGGCAACGTGCCCGGGCGCGCGACGGGACTCCGTGAGGGTGCCGTCCTCGGCCAGCTCGGTCTCCACGGCGGCGAGGGCGACCACCGCCCTGTCCTGCAGCGCCGTCGCCACGTTGACCAGGGCCTGGAGCTCACCGACGAGGCTCGCGCACTCCTCGACCGAACCGGCCGGAGGAGGGGCCGCGACGGCCTCGTCGAGCACCTGGCGAGCCGCCCGCGTGGCCGCCACCAGGTCCTGCGTGCGCGCCATCTGCTCCCCCTCCCCTCGATGCCCCCAGCCTACCGGAACACCGTCCCCGAAAGCCAAGGGGTTTCGAGAGCAATCGTGCTGTCGGGGAATCTGATTCGGCGCACGGGGCGCCCGTCAGAGGCCCTTCATCCGGTGCACCCGCAGGGCCAGCGCGAGCGTCAGCCGCAGCTGCGGGTCGGTGGTGAACGGGCCGAGCATCCGCTCGAGCTTGGCGATCCGGTAGCGCAGCGTGTTGTAGTGGAAGAACAGCCGGCGCGCGGTCTCGGCGACGTTGAGGTTGGTGTCGATGAGCACCGAGAGGGTGCCGCGCAGGTCGGCGTTCTCGGGGGCGTCGTCGGTGGCGAGCTCGCCGAGGCTCTCGGTGGACGAACCGCCGCAGGTCGGCGGAGTCGGGCACGAGGGCGAGCAGCCGGTAGATGCCGAGCTGGTCGAAGTGGGCCAGCCCGCTGGCCCCGTTGACCTGGCGGCCGACGTGCACGGCGGTGAGGGCCTCCTCGTAGGCCCGCGGCAGCTCGGCGGGGGAGGTGACGAGCCGCGAGACCCCGGTGGAGAAGGTGCGCCGCCCGCCGCCGCCGTCGCCGCGCACGACCCGGACGAGCTCGCCCACCGGGCGCAGGACGGCCTCGGCGTCGGCCGCGTCGTCGACCGGCAGCAGCACGACGACCTCCTGGCTGAAGCCGGCCACGGCGACCGTGGTGTCGCGGGCCCGGACGGCCTGGGTCCAGGCGCGCACGAAGCGGTCCTGGAGGGTGCGCACCTCGTCGGCCGCGCGGGTGGTCTCGGCGTCGTTCTCGTCGGTCTCGGCGACGACGACGACGAGGGGGCGGTCGATGTCCCAGCCGAGGGAGGACGCGTGCGAGGCGGCCTCGGCGGGGTCGCCGGCCCGTCCGGCGAGGGCGTCGCGGAGGAACTCGGCGCGGTACTTGCCCTCGACCGCCGCGACCGCCTGGTCCTTGGTGATGGCCAGCGCGGCGACGGTGGCGGCCCGCTCGAGCATGTGGACGTCGGTGCGGCTGAGGGCCGGGCCGGGGGAGAAGGCGCCGAGCACCCCGAGGTCGGAGGAGCCGGCGACGATGCGGACGAAGGCGCGGGTGGGGTCGGCGCCACCGGCCGGGGTCGCGCCAGCCCACCGGCTCGTCCTCGACGATGAGCCGGCCGCTGCGGTCGAAGCACGGCAGGTCGGTGAGTCGGGCCGTCCGTCGAGGGCGCCGGCGTGCGCGAGCAGCCGGCCGTCGGACGTCGTGACGGCCGCGGCGCCGCCGAAGAAGCCGGCGACGGCGGCGGCCACCTCGGGCAGCCCGCCGCCGTCGAGCACGACCCGCACGAGCACCCGGTGCACCTCGTCCTCGCGGGCGAGGAGGGCGCGCTGGTGCTCGACGAGCTCGGCAGCCCGGCCGCGTCGGTCGGTGGCCCGCCGGGCCCTCGGCTGGCAAGGTCTGTGCGTCATCCCGGCCATCGTTGGCAACTCTGACCATCCGGCCACTGTATCGGCGTCACTAGCGTCTCCGTATGCCCCTGTCGGTCCCGGTCCGTGCGCCCGTGCGTGGAGCGCGCGGCGGGGCCGCGTCGTGCTCCCGGGGGCCCTCTCGCCGCTGACCGCCGACCTCGTGCTCGGCCCGCGCGCGGACGGCGCTCGTCGTCGCGGTCTCCCGCCACGGCGCGTACCTCGGCGCTGGGCGGCCGCGTGCTGCCGGTGCTGGGCCGGGGCGCGCCCGCGCTGCCCGGTGCGCTGCGGCTCGCCGGCGACGCCGGGCCGGCCGTGCTCGGGGCCACGGCCGGCGACCGGGTCGAGGTGGGGGAGCGGACGGTGCGGCTGCCCGGGGCCACCGTCCGGGCGGCGCGCACGTGGCGCCCCACCGCGTCGGGGTGCGGGCCGGCGGTCCGGACCGGCGGTGCCGCGCGCCGCGTCCGGCGCCGCCCTCGCCGCCGCGACCGCGGACGCCCCGGCGCTGGCTCGCGGACGGGCGCCCACCGGGCCGTCGACCGACCGCCGACCCGCCGGCCGCCGTCCACGCCCTCGTCGGCCGCGGCCCGGGGCTCACCCCCTCGCGGCGACGACGCCCTGGCCGGCGCTGCTCCTCCTGCTCCGGGCCGACGGTGCGCACCCGGCCGGCTGGCCGCCCTCGCCGCCGCCGTGCGCGCCCGGGCCGGCTCGACCACCGCCGTCTCCGCCGCCCTCCTCGACGCCGCGGCCGACGGGTGGGCCGCTCCCGAGGTCGTCGCCCTCGTCGACGCCGTCGCCCGGGCCGACGCGCCGGCCGTCGCCGCGCGCCCTGCCCGCCGTGCTGGCCACCGGCCACACCTCCGGGCGCGACCTCGTCACCGGCGTCGCGGCCGCCCTCGACCACGTCCTGCACCCCGCCGCCGGCCACGGTGGCCGCATGACCATCCACGTCGAGCTCCGTCGCGGCGCCTACCACGACTCGGTGAGCCTGCTCCAGGTCTCGCGGGCCGTCGCCGGCACCGCCGGGGGTGGAGGCGGCCCAGGTGGCGATGGCCACCGAGCTCAACGTCGAGGTGCTCGGCTCGATGGGCTTCGCGGTGCCGGACGGGGCCGGCCCCAACGACCTCGTCGTCGCCCTCCGCGCGGCCGACGACGAGGGCCTCGCGGCCGGGCTGGCCGCGGTCGAGGAGGCCCTGCGCGCGCTCAGCGCCCCGGCCGGGTCGACCGGGCGCCGACGACGAGGTGCCCCCGGCCACCCTGGGCTCGGCCGTCCGCCGCGCGGGCGCGACGCTGGCCCTCGGTCTCGGTGCCCGGCGCCCACGCCGTCACCGAGACCTACGACGCCATCGCCGCCGGGGCGTCGGTGATGCTGTTCTCCGACAACGTCTCCGTCGCGGACGAGGTCGCCCTCAAGGACGCCGCCGCGGCCGCCGACGTGCTCGTCATGGGCCCGGACTGCGGCACCGCCCTCGTCGGCGGGGTGGCCCTCGGCTTCGCCAACGTCGTCCGCCCGGGGCCGGTCGGCATCGTCGCCGCCTCGGGCACCGGTGCGCAGCAGGCGATGTGCCTCCTCGACGCCGCCGGGCGTCGGGCGTCAGCCACTGCCTCGGCGTGGGCGGTCGTGACCTCACGGCCGCGGTCGGCGGCCGCTCCACCCGCCAGGCGCTGCGCGCGCTCGCCGCCGACCCGGCCGACCGAGTGGGTGCTCGTCGTGTCGAAGCCGCCGGACGAGCAGGTGCTCGAGGCGGTCCGCGCCGAGGCGCCGACCTCGGGCTGCGGGTGCACTGGGCCACCCTCGGCGCCGGCCGGCCCGACCTCACCGCCGCGGTCGAGCAGGCCCTCGTCGCCGAGGGCGCCGACCGTGCCCGACTGGTCCGCGCACACCGGCCGCCCCCGACGACCGGCGCCCGCACGCGGGGCCCCTCGCTGCGCGGGCTGTTCTGCGGCGGGACCCTCGCCGAGGAGGCCCTCCTCGTCGCCGGCGCGACCCTCGGCCCCGTCGCCGTCCAACCTCGGCCACGAGCCGGCCGGCTCGGCGCCGGACCTGCGCGCGCCCGGCCACGCCGTCGTCGACTTCGGCGCCGACGAGCTGACCCGCGGGCCGCGCCCACCCGATGATCGACCCGACGCTGCGGATGGAGCGCATCGCCGTCGAGGCCGCCGACCCCACGTGCGGCGTGCTGCTGCTCGACCTCGTCCTCGGCCACGGCGCGCACCCGGACCCCGCCGGCGAGCTCGCCGACGCCGCTCCGGGCGGCCCGGGACACCGCGCACGCCGACGGCCGGGCCCTGCCGGTCGTCGTGTCGCTCACCGGCACCGACGCCGACCCGCAGGACCGCGGCCGCTGCGCCGAGGTGCTCGCCGAGGCCGGCGCCTCGGTGTTCCTGTCCAACGCCGCGGCCGCGCGGCACGCCGTCGCCGAGCTCGGAGGGGCCCGATGACCACGCCACCGTCCACCGACCCCGCCCCGGGCGCCGACCCGACCACCCCCTGCGCGGCCTCCTCGCCACCGACCCCGTCGTCGCGACGTCCGGGGTCGCCCTCTTCGCCGACGCCCTGCGCGAGCAGGCCGTGCCGGTGACGGACGCCGGCTGGCACCCGCCGCTGCCCGGCACCGAGGGGGCCCTGGCCCGGGTGATGGCCGACCCGCGCCGCGAGGCCGCCAACGCCACCGCGCTGGCCCGGATGACCGCCGCCGAGGCCGCCCTCGTCGACGTCGCGCCCGGCGGCCGAGGTGCTCGGGCTCGAGCGCGGCACCTTCCTCCACGCCGGCCCGCCGATCGAGTGGGAGCGCGCCTCCGGTCCGCTGCGCGGCGCCCTCGTCGGGGCGGTGCTGCTCGAGGGGCTCGCCGACGCGCCGGAGGAGGCCGAGCGGCGCCTCGCCGCGGGCGAGTTCGCCCTCGAACCGTGCCACCACCGCGGCGCCGTCGGCCCGATGGCCGGCGTGGTCAGCCCGTCGATGTGGATGTACGTGCTGCGCGACGAGGTGCACGGCAACGACTCGTGGTGCTCGCTCAACGAGGGCCTCGGCAAGGTGCTGCGCTACGGCGCGTACGGGCCCGAGGTCATCGAGCGGCTGCGCTGGATGGGCGAGGTGCTCGGCCCGATCCTGCGCCAGGCCGTCCGCAGCACCGGCCCCGTCGACGTCCGCGCGATCATCGCCCAGATGCTCCAGATGGGCGACGAGGGGCACAACCGCAACCGGGCCGGCTCGCTCATGCTCCTGCGCGAGCTGCTGCCCGGCATGATCACCGCCGACGCCTCGCCCGCCGACGTCGCCGAGGCCGTCCGCTTCTCCGGCGCCAACGAGCACTTCTTCCTCAACCTCGGGATGCCGGCCTGCAAGCTCGCCACCCGGGCGGCCGAGGGCATCCCCGGCTCGACCGTCGTCACGACGATGGCCCGCAACGGCACCGACTTCGGCATCCGCGTCTCCGGCACCGGCGACGCGTGGTTCACCGGCCCGGCCAACACCCCGCGAGGGGCTCTTCCTCGGCGACTTCGGGCCCGACGACGCCAACCCCGACATCGGCGACTCCGCGATCACCGAGACCGGCGGCATCGGCGGCTTCGCGATGGCGGCGGCGCCGGCCATCGTCCGCTTCGTCGGCGGCGACGTGCCGTTCGCGCTGCGGGCCACCCGGCGGATGTACGAGGTGACCGTCGGCGAGCACCCGCTCTACCAGGTGCCGGTGCTCGGCTTCCGCGGCACGCCGGTCGGCATCGACGTCACGAAGGTCGTCCGCACCGGGGAGCTGCCGCAGATCAACACGGGGATGGCCGGACGGGTGGCGGGCACCGGGCAGGTGGGCGCCGGGCTCGTCACGCCTCCGGAGGAGTGCTTCGTGGCGGCGCTGGAGGCTCTCGCCGACGCCGTGCCGCGCTGACCGCGTCGCGCAGGGCGGTGCCCGGCCGCCAGCCGGCGGGCACCCGGGCGAGCCGCAGCAGCAGCTCGAGGGGGCCGGTGCCCCACGTGCGGTCGAGCAGCCAGCAGGAGCCGACGACCGCGACCGTCGTGACGAGCGAGCACGAGCCACGAGTCGTCGCGCGCGCCGCCGCGCACGAGCGCGAGCAGGGCGAGCACGAGGATCTGCACCGTGTAGGCCGTGAGCGCCAGCCGGCCGACGGCGAGGAGGGGCGCGAGGACGGCCGAGGCGCCGCCGCGCGCCCGGGGGCGGCGTCGGCGAGGGCGAACGCCGCCGCCACCGCCCCGGCGGCGAGGAAGGTGGCCGCCACGACCTCCGCCGTGGTGCCCGAGTAGGCGGCGGCGCCGTCGGCCGTCGCCGCGCCGAGGGCGTGCACGGCGGCGCTCGTGGCGAGGAGCACGCCGGCGACGAGCGCGGTCGGCGCGCCAGCGGTCGAGGTGGGGCAGGAGCAGGGCCAGCGCCAGGCCGCCGAGGGCCATCGGCAGGAGGGAGACGAGCCGGTAGCTGCGGCCCGGCGGCGAGCCACAGGAGCAGGTCGCGGGTGACGGTGCCGGTGGACGTCGCGCCGGAGCCGAGGTGCTCGCGGGCCCGCTCGGTGACCAGCGGGCCGAGCACGGCGCCGGCCACCGCCAGCCCGGCCGTGAGCAGCGGCAGCCGGTGCAGCCAGAGGCGCGAGCGGGGCGAGCACGGCGACGAGCAGGCCGAGGTAGGGCAGGACGACGTCGACCTGGCGCGTACGTCGCCTGGAGGACCACCCCGAGCGCGACGAGCAGCACGCCCGCGGAGGAGGTTGTCGACGACGAAGCGCGCGGGGTCGGTGCCGCCGCGGGCCAGGGCCAGCCCCATCGCGGCGCCGATGACGACGGCGAACAGCGGGGCGGTGAGGTACTCGCTGAGGACGAGCGGCCCGCCGACCGGGCTGAGGTGGGCGACGAGCATCGAGAGCACGGCGAGCCCGCGGGCCAGGTCGAGGCCGCCGAGCCGGGGACCGGTGGCGCCGGGAGCGACGGCTCCGGCGGCACCGAGACCCGGCCGTGGGAGGCGTGGCGGCCGGAGCGGCGGGTCTGCTCGCCGGTGCTCACGCGCGGCTCACGCGCTCGTCGCGTCGAGGTGCTGGAGCAGGTCGTGCGCGGCGAGCTCGACGTCCTTGTGGCGCCACTCCGACGCGCGGTAGACGCAGGCGATGAGGGCGCTGCGGTGCACGCGCCGGAAGTCGCCGGCGACGAAGGCGTAGCGGGCCTTGGTCTCGTCGCCCGGGCCCTCGGTGAGCCCGAGGTGCCAGGCGCCGTACTCGTCCCAGGAGTGCTGCTCGAGGTAGGCGTTCTGGGCCGCGGCGTCGGGCTGCACCTCGCCCCAGTCGCTGTCGAGGACGTACTGGCGGGCGTCGATGAGGCGCGCGCACGTGGGCCACACCCGCCTCGTTCACCGCATACGTCGCCACACCGACCACGCTAGTCACTCCAGCGTCGTCGTGGGGTGTCTTCGGGCGCGCTCGGCGGCCGCGACCAATCCGGCGCGGGCCGCGGCTCCGAACCGGCTCTCGGTGCCCGGGGGCCACGGAACGACTCCGGGCACCCCCGGTGGGGCGGCGCGGCAGAGGGGCCGCCCCACCGGATCCACCGCCGTCGGACCGTGCCGGCCGTCGCGGCTCGCGGCCGGTGGCAGGATGGCCGCCGTGACGGCGACGACTCTCGACGGCAAGGCGATCCTCGCGACCATCAAGGACGAGCTGCGCGCGCGCGTCGCCGCGCTCGCCGAGCGGGGCGTCGTGCCCGGCCTCGGCACCGTGCTCGTCGGCGAGGACCCCGGCAGCCAGTGGTACGTCGGGGCCAAGCACCGCGACTGCGCCGAGATCGGCATCCACTCGATGCGCCGCGACCTGCCCGCCGGGTCGACCCTCGAGGAGGTGCTCGCCGTCGTCCGCGAGCTCAACGAGGACCCCGCGTGCACCGGGTTCATCGTCCAGCAGCCGACCGGCCTCGACGAGAACGCCATCCTCTCCGCCGTCGACCCCGCCAAGGACGTCGACGGCCTGCACCCGATGAACCTCGGCTGGCTCGTGCTCGGGCGAGCCGGCGCCGCTGCCGTGCACGCCGGTGGGCTGCATCGAGCTGCTGCGCCGCTACGACGTGCCGATCGCCGGCGCCAAGGTCGTCGTCGTCGGGCGCGGGCTGACGGTGGGCCGGCCGCTCGGGCTCATCCTCACGCGGCGTTCGGAGAACGCGACGGTGACGCTGTGCCACACCGGTACCCGCGACCTCGCGGCCGAGGTGCGCCAGGCCGACATCGTCATCGCGGCGGCCGGGGTGCCGGGCATCGTCACGGCCGACATGGTCAAGCCGGGCGCGGCCGTGCTCGACGTCGGGGTGTCGCGCATCGTCGACGAGGAGACCGGCAAGGGCCGGGTGGCCGGCGACGTGGCCGACGACGTGTGGGAGCGTCGCCGGGTTCGTGTCGCCGAACCCCGGCGGCGTCGGGCCGATGACCCGGGCGATGCTGCTGAGCAACGTCGTCGAGGCCGCCGAGCGCGCCGCCGCCGCCGGCTGACTCCTCGCCCCCGCGCACCTCGACTTTCCCGCCTGATGCCGGAACCTCCGGTCGCGACACCGGGAAGTTCGGGGTGTCCGACCGGAGGTTCCGGTGCGTTGGCGCGCGGCGAGCATCCACAGGCGACGTCCGGAGGCGCTCGGTCGTCCACAGATCCTCGAACGTGCCCTGGTCGGCGGCGGCGTCGCTGTCGCGATCGCTCGCGCCATGGAGACCGACGTCCCGCCCACCCGACCTGACGCGTCCCTGCGCCTCGACCCGGCCCTCCTCGCCCTCGCCGGGGCACAGCACGGCGTGCTCGATCACGGCGCAGCTGCGCGCTGCCGGGCACGACGCACGTGCCGTCGTCGACCTCGTGGGCTGCGGAGTCCTCGAGCACCCCGGGCGCGGGATGTACGTCGTCTCGGCCATGGTCCGCACCGAAGAGGTCGAGCGTCACCGGCAGCTCGTGGCCGGCGCGAACCTCCTCTACGACGACGCCGTGCTCGTGGGGGCGACCGCGGTGCTGGCCCACGGGGTGCCGGTGTGGGGCGTCGACCTCGACCGCCCGGGCATCCGCCGCCCGATCGGGCGGTCCGGGGGGATGAGGGCGTTCTGGGTCCGTCCGGGTGCCGGGCCTGCGGTCGAGACGACGTGGGGGCCGGCGAGCCCGCTGCCCGGAGGCACTCGCGCTCCTCGCGGTCGACCACGGCATCGGTCCGGGCGTGGTCAGCGCGGACGCCGCCCTGCGCACGGGTCAGGTCACGCCCGACGACCTCAGCGCGGCGGTCGAGGGCGTGTCGTCGTGGCCGCACGGGAGCCGGGCCGTGGCCATGGGGTCGCTCGCCGACGGTCGCCGGGAGTCGGTGGGGGAGTCCCGGTGCGGGGTCGACCTGGCGCTGGCGGGCATCTCCGTGACGCCGCAGGTCGAGATCCGGCGGCCGGGCGGCGGGCTGGTGGCCCGGGTCGACTTCCTCGTCGACGGGACGATGGTGGTCGTCGAGTTCGACGGCAAGGTCAAGTACGCCGACGGCGACCCCGCGGTGCTCTGGGCGGAGAAGCGCCGCGAGGACGAGCTGCGGGCCCTCGGGTACGTCGTCGTGCGGATCACCTGGGCCGACCTCGAGCGGCCCGGCGCGGTGGCCGCGCAAGGTCCGGGCCGCCCTCCGCGCCAGCGCCTGAGCCGTCCGCCATGCGACGCGGCAGCCGTGACGCCGGCCCAGCTCGACGGGCCCCGACGCACCGGAACCTCCGGTCGGACACCGCGAACTTCGGGGTGCCCGACCGGAGGTTCCGGCACCAGGCGGGAAAGTCGGGGCGGCGTCAGATGAGGCCGAGGGCGCGGACGGCCTCGCGCTCCTCGCTGAGCTCGGCGACGGTGGCGTCGATGCGGCCGCGCGAGAAGTCGTCGATGTCGAGGCCCTGCACGACCTCCCAGCGGCCGTCGCGCACGGTGACGGGGAAGGAGGAGATGAGCCCCTCCTCGACGCCGTAGGAGCCGTCGGAGCGCACCGACATCGACACCCAGTCGCCCTCGGGCGTGCCCTCGACCCAGGTGCGGGCGTGGTCGATGGTGGCCGACGCCGCGGACGCGGCCGAGGAGGCCCCGCGCGCGTCGATGATGGCGGCGCCGCGCTTGGCGACGGTGGGGATGAAGGTGTTCTCCAGCCACTCCTGGTCGCCGACGGCCTCGGCGGCGTTGCGGCCGCCGACCTCGGCGTGGAAGAGGTCGGGGTACTGGGTGGCGGAGTGGTTGCCCCAGATCGTCATCTTCCGGATCTCGGTGACCGGCACCTCGAGCTTGGCGGCGAGCTGCGAGATGGCGCGGTTGTGGTCGAGGCGGGTCAGCGCGGAGAAGCGCTCGGTGGGGATGTCGGGGGCGTTCGACATGGCGATGAGGGCGTTGGTGTTCGCCGGGTTGCCGGTGACCGTGACCCGGATGTCGGAGGCCGCGACCTCGTTGAGCGCCTTGCCCTGCGGGGCGAAGATGCCGCCGTTGGCCTCGAGCAGGTCGCCGCGCTCCATCCCGGGGCCGCGCGGGCGGGCGCCGACGAGGAGGGCGTGGTTGACGCCGTCGAAGACCTTCGTCGCGTCGTCGCCGATCTCGACGCCGGCGAGGGTCGGGAAGGCGCAGTCGTCGAGCTCCATGACGACGCCCTCGAGGGCCTTGAGGGCCGGGGTGATCTCGAGCAGCCGCAGCTCGACGGGGGTGTCGGGCCCGAGCAGCGCACCGCTCGCGATGCGGAACAGGAGGCTGTAGCCGATCTGGCCGGCGGCGCCGGTGACGGCGACCTTGACGGGCGTGCTGCTCACGGTGGTACCCCTTCGGACGGGCTGGGCCGACGCGCGTGGTCGACGAGCGTGGATGGTGTCGGTTCGACGCTATCAGCGGCCAGCCGTGGCGCGGCAGGCGCCTGATGTGCTGGGGTGGCCCACATGTCGGCTGTGGCGCCGAGCGGGCGCGACGTGCGACCGGTGGTCGTGGCGGGGCTCACGGCCGTCGGGTCGCTGGCGCTCGTCCTCGCGGCCGCGCGGTGGGGATGGCTGGGGCCGGACGTCGGCCGCGGCGCGGGGTTCTGCGAGGCGGCGCGGCCCGGCTGGGTGCGCCAGCCCGCCAACACGTGGAGCAACCTCGGCTTCGTCGGGTCTCGGGCTGGCCGTGGCGTGGTTCGCCTCGCCGCCCGCTGCGGCTCGGCCTCACCCTCGGCGCGCACCCGGCGCTGGCCACGGCGTACGCGGTGCTCGTCGTGCTGCTCGGGCCGGGGAGCATGGCGATGCACGCCACGCAGAGCGACCTCGGCGGCCACCTCGACCTGCTGAGCATGTTCCTGCTCTCGGGCTTCGCGCGTGGCCTACGCGCCTGATGCGCTGGACCCGCCGCGGGCCGCGCGCTGCTCGCCGCCGCCTTCGTCGTGGCCGTCGCGGGTGGCATGGCGGTGCACCTCCACGGCGGGAGCGTGCCGCTGCTCGGGCACGCCGGCAACGCGGCCTTCGGGGTCGAGATCGTCCTCGCCCTGGCCCTCGAGGTGGCGCTGGTGGTCCGGGCGGGCCGCGGGGGCCCGCGCCAGGACCTGCGCTTCGGCCTCGCGTCGGTGGGGGTGCTCGTCACGGCCTTCGCGATCTGGACGACGGGCAAGACCGGCCACCCGTGGTGCCACCCCGACACGCTGCTGCAGCAGCACGCCGTCTGGCACGTGCTCGACGCCGTGGCGGCGTACCTGCTGTTCCGGCACTACGCGGCGGAGCGGGCGCCCCGCTGAGCCGTGGCCGGCGCGGCGTCACGGCGTCAGCGGCGGCGCGGCGTCAGCGCGGGGCGTCGGGGTCGACGCCGTCGCCGACCACGGCGTCCTCGAGGGCGATCTCGCCGGAGATGTCGCGGTCGCGCCGGTCGACCCCGGTGATGAGGTGGAAGGTGGCGCCGGCGACGGCGGCGCCGAAGACGGGCGCGAGCCAGAACACCCACAGCTGGCCGGGGGCGCCGTTGCCGTTGAAGAAGGCGACGGCCGTGGAGCGGGCGGGGTTGACCGAGGTGTTGGAGATGGGGATGGAGATGAGGTGGATGAGCGTGAGCGAGAGGCCGATCGCGATGGGGGCGAAGCCCTCGGGGGCGCGCGAGTCGGTGGCGCCGAGGATGACGTAGACGAACACGGCGGTGAGCACGGCCTCGGCGACGAACACCGCGCCGAGGGAGTAGCCGCCGGGGGAGTGCTCGCCGAAGCCGTTGGCGGCGAGGTTGCCGGTGGCGGTGAAGCCCTCCCGGCCGCGGGCGATGCCCCACACGGCGAGGCCGCCGAGCAGCCCGCCGACCACCTGGGAGGCGATGTAGGCCGGGGCGTCCTTCCACTCGAAGCGGCCGGCGACGGCGGCCCCGATGGTGACGGCGGGGTTGAAGTGCGCGCCGGAGACGTGCCCGACGGCGTAGGCCATCGTCATCACGCTGAGGCCGAAGGCGAGGGCCACCCCGAGGAAGCCGATGCCGACGGGGACGCTCTGCCCGGCGACGACGCCGGGCGCGAGGTAGACCGCGGCGAAGACGGCCGAGCCGCAGCCGCCGAACACGAGCCAGAAGGTGCCCAGCAGCTCGGCGCCGACCCGCTGCGCCATCGTCGGAGTCATCATGGCGCTCAGTGTGCCGCCTCGGCGCGGGGAGCGCACCGGACTCGCCCGGCGCGGGGCGGGGTCAGCGCTTGAGGGCGTCGAGCACCGCGTTGAAGGTGCCCGAGGGGCGCATCACGGCGGCGGCCTTCTCGGGGTCGGGCCGGAAGTACCCGCCGATGTCGGCCGGGTGGCCCTGCACCTCGATGAGCTCGGCCTCGATGGCGTCGGTGCCCTCGACGAGCTGCGCGGCGACGGGCGCGAAGATCTCGGCGAGCGCGGCGTCCTCGGTCTGGTCGGCGAGCTCCTGGGCCCAGTAGCGGGCGAGCCAGAAGTGGCTGCCGCGGTTGTCGATCTGGCCGACCCGGCGCGCGGGCGACTTGTTCTCGTTGAGGAGGGTCTCGGTGGCGCGGTCGAGGGCGTTGCCGAGGAGGCGGGCGCGCTCGTTGCCGCCGGTGGCCTCGTGGCGGAACGACTCGGCGAGGGCGAGGAACTCGCCGAGGCTGTCCCAGCGCAGGTAGTCCTCCTGGACGAGCTGCTGCACGTGCTTGGGCGCCGAGCCGCCGGCGCCGGTCTCGAAGAGCCCGCCGCCGTTCATCAGCGGCACGACGGAGAGCATCTTGGCCGAGGTGCCGAGCTCGAGGATGGGGAAGAGGTCGGTGTTGTAGTCGCGCAGCACGTTGCCGGTGACCGAGATGGTGTCCTCGCCGCGGCGGATGCGCTCGACCGAGTAGGTCGCGGCGTCGACCGGGGACATGATCGGCAGCTCGAGGCCCTCGGTGTCGTGCTCGGGGAGGTAGGCCTCCACCTTGGCGCGGATGTTGCGGTCGTGGGCGCGGGTGTCGTCGAGCCAGAAGACGGCGGGGGTCTGCGAGGCGCGGGCGCGGGTGACGGCGAGCTTGACCCAGTCGCGGATCGGGGCGTCCTTGGTCTGGCAGGCGCGCCAGATGTCGCCGGGCTCGACGTCGTGGGCCATGAGCACCTCGCCGGAGGAGTCGACGACCTCGACCCGGCCGGCGGCCGTCATCTCGAAGGTCTTGTCGTGGCTGCCGTACTCCTCGGCCTTCTGGGCCATGAGGCCGACGTTGGCCACCGAGCCCATCGTCGTGGGGTCGAAGGCGCCGTGGGCGCGGCAGTCGTCGATGACGGCCTGGTAGACGCCGGCGTAGGAGCTGTCGGGGATGACGGCGAGGGTGTCGTGCTCGTCGCCGTCGGGGCCCCACATGTGGCCGGAGGTGCGGATCATCGCGGGCATCGAGGCGTCGACGATGACGTCGCTCGGCACGTGGAGGTTGGTGATGCCCTTGTCGGAGTTGACCATGGCCAGGCGCGGGCCGTCGGCGAGGCCCTGCTCGAAGGCGGCGCGGATCTCGTCGCCGTTGGGGAGGGCGGAGAGGCCGTCGAGGATGCCGCCGAGCCCGTTGTCGGGGGAGAGGCCGGCGGCGCGCAGGTCGTCGCCGTAGCGCTCGAAGACCTCGGGGAAGAAGGCGGTGACGACGTGGCCGAAGATGATCGGGTCGCTGACCTTCATCATCGTGGCCTTGAGGTGCACGGAGAAGAGCACGTCGTCGGCCTTGGCCTTGGCGATCTGGTCGCGCAGGAAGGCGTCGAGGGCGGCGACGCGCATGACGGTGGCGTCGACGATCTCGCCCTCGAGGACGGTCAGGCCCTCCTTGAGGACGGTCTCGGTGCCGTCGGCGGCGGTGTGCCGGATGGTGAGGGTGTCGTCGGCCGGCAGGACGACGGACTGCTCGTTGTCGCGGAAGTCGTCGGTGCCCATGGTGGCGACGGAGGTGCGGCTGTCGGGGCTCCAGGCGCCCATCGAGTGGGGGTGGCTGCGGGCGTAGTTCTTGACGGCGGCGGGGGCGCGGCGGTCGGAGTTGCCCTCGCGCAGGACGGGGTTGACGGCGCTGCCCTTGACCTTGTCGTAGCGGGCGCGGACGTCGCGCTCCTCGTCGGTCTGCGGGTCGTCGGGGTAGTCGGGGAGGGCGTAGCCCTGGCTCTGCAGCTCCTTGACGGCGGCCTTGAGCTGGGGCATCGAGGCCGAGATGTTCGGCAGCTTGATGATGTTCGCGTCGGGGGTGGTGGCGAGGGCGCCGAGCTCGGCGAGGTCGTCGCTGATGCGCTGGTCCTCGGTGAGGTGCTCGGGGAAGAGGGCGAGGATGCGGCCGGCGAGGGAGATGTCGCGGGTCTCGACGTCGACGCCGGCGGAGGACGCGAAGGCCTCGACGACCGGGAGGAACGAGTAGGTGGCCAGCATCGGGGCCTCGTCGGTCAGGGTGTAGATGATCGTGGCCATGGTCGTCGTCGACGCTCCTCAGTGGTGGCGGTTATCTTGACGTCAAGACAAATCCTACCGGAGTCGACGGGGGGTGGCCAGCGGCCGTCTGGCCCCTCGAGGCCGGGACGGGCCCGACGCTATGCTCGAGCGGTCAAGGCTGCCGTCGTGCGCAGCGGGACGGATCGGAAGGGTTGGTCTGGGGTGCATATCCGGGCCGTCCACCGCTACTTCTGGCCGGACACCCCGCCGTACGCGACATTCCTCCGCGAGATGACCACGGCCTGGGCCGCGGACGGCCACGAGGTCGAGGTCATCACCGCCCGACCGGCCGGACGGCGAGGCGTGAGGGCCGTCCGGACGTCGTCGGCGGAGGCCCGTCGCGCGGGTTCCCGTCGTCGCCGAGGGCGGCCGCCTGCCGGGCCAGCTGCTCAACCTCGCGGTGTTCCCGCTCGGCGTGGCGCGTCCGGCTGCTGCAGGGGCGGCGACCCGACGTGATGATGTGCTCGACGGCTCCGCAGGTCACCCTGGGTGTGGCGGCGTCGCTCGTCGCCCGCCTGCGCGGGCGTACTTCGTCTACCACTGCATGGACCTCCACCCGGAGATCGGTCGGCTGTCGGGGGAGTTCGCCAACCCCTGGGTCTACCGGCTGCTGATGCGCATGGACACCGCGACGATGCGTCGCGCCTCGCGGGTCGTCGTGCTCAGCGAGGACATGCGCGCGGCGGTGCTGGCCCGTGATCCCGCACTCGCGGGCCGGGTCACGGTCCTCAACAACTTCGCGCTGCGGCGACGACGCGGCGCGGGGACGAGTCCCCTTGCCCAGCCGCCGGCCGGGATGCTGCGGGTCGTCTTCACGGGCAACCTCGGGCGTTTCCAGGCGCTGCCGACCTCGTGCGGAGCCTCGCCGCTCGTGGACGAGGACGGCCCCGGTCGAGCTCGTGTTCATGGGGGACGGGCGGGCGCGCGACGACGTCATCGGTGCGACGGCGAGCCCTTCCGGCCGCCCTCCGCGACGGGTGGTGCTGCTGCCCCCGGGGCCCCCGAGCGACGCCAAGGCGCTCATGAGGACGGCGCACGTCGGAGTGGTGTCGCTGGCGCCCGGACGTCGCCCGGTACGCGTACCCGAGCAAGACCGCGACCTACGCCGAGCAGGGGCTCCCGTTGCTCGTGGTGTGCGAGCCCGACACCGAGCTGGCGAGGACTGCGGTGAGCGAGGGACTCGGGTGGGCGGTGGCGCCGGGTGACGTCGTGGGCATCGCCGCCGCGCTCTCGGACGGCGGCTCGGCGAGCTGGCCACGGTGGCCCGAGGGAACGGCGCCGTCGCGTCCGGGCGCTACTTCGAGGTGCCTTCGGCCGGGACCGGTCCTGCTCAGCCGTTGGTCCGCGCTGCTCGACGAGGTGGCCTCGGAGCACGCGACAGCGGAGGTGGGTCGTGACCGAGTACGTCATCATCGTCGGCGCTCCGCGGTCGGGCACGAACATGCTGCGCGACGTCCTGACCGTCCGCTCCGGGGTTCGGCACGTGGGACTGCGACGAGGTCAACCTCCTGTGGAAGCACGGCAACCTCGACGTCCCGCACGACGAGCTGCCCGGTCGAGCGGGCGACCCCCCGGTTGTCGGGATACCTGCACCGTCCTTCGACCGGGTCGGGCGTCGCACGCACAGCGACGTCGTCGTCGAGAAGACATGCGCGGTGTCGTTGCGGGTCCCTTCACGCGCGCCCTCTTCCCGGAGGCGAGGTACGTGTTCATCCGTCGGGACGGCATCGACGCCGACGGCATCCACGATGCAGCGGTGGAACGCGCCCTTCGAGCTGGGCTACACGCTGCGCAAGGCCCGCTACGTCCCGCCGACTCGACTTCCCGCGCCACGTCGCCGCGCTTGGTGCGCAAGCGGCCGTGACCCAACGGCTCCGCGGCGAGTGCGAGCGCACGGACCGCGACCTGCGGGTCGGTACCTGGTGGGGGCCACGGCCGCACGACTTCCGTGAGCTGCAGCGGGCACCACCCCCTCGAGGAGCTGGCGTTCGTCCAGTGGCAGCGATGCGTCGAGCAGGCGGCGGACGGGCTCGCCGGCCTCCCCGAGGACCAGCTGCTCGAGGTGCGTCTACGAGGACTTCGTGGCCGACCCGCGCGGGCGGTACCGCCCGATTCTGGACTTCATCGGCCGGCCCGAGGCTGCTCGCGACCACCGACACCGCGCGGTCGTCCTCCGGCAGCGTCGGCAAGGGCCGCGAGCCGGCTCGGCCCCGAGGCGGTGGCCCGCCTCGAGGGGCTGGGCCGGGGGACCCTTGAACGGTTCGGTCGTGGCTGACGGCCGCCGGAGCCGGGCTGACCCGGCCGGCAGGCCGCCGCCAAGCGCGCCCTCGACCTCGTGCTCGGCGGCGTCGCCCTCGTCGTCACCGCCCCGGTCGCGGCGGCGGCCGTGCTCGCGCGCTCGACGCGACACCGGGGAGTCGGGGGTCTTCGCGCAGGAGCGGGTGGGCCGCGGCGGGCGGCCCGGTGACCGTCCACAAGATCCGGACGATGCGCCCGTCGGCCACCGTGAGTCGACCACACGTGACGACGGCCGGGGATCCGAGGATCACCCCGTGGGGAAGGCGGTTCCGGGCGTGGAAGGTCGACGAGCTGCCTCAGCTGGTCGACGTCGTCGCGCGGCCGGATGAGCCTCGTCGGGCCGCGACCGGACGTCGCCGGCTGGGCGGACCGGCTCGACGGGGGCGGACCGGGTGATCCTCAGCGTCCGGCCCGGGATCACGGGGCCGGCGTCCCTGGCCTTCCGGCACGAGGAGGCGCTCCTCGCGGCGGTCGAGGACCCGGAGGCCTACAACCGCGAGGTGATCTGGCCGGAGAAGGTCCGGATCAACCGGGAGTACGTCGAGGCGTGGTCGCTCCGGGGAGACCTCGCGCTACCTCGCGCGGACCGTCCTCGCCGTGCTCCACCGGGATCCGGAGGCCTGAGCGAGACTCAGCCGCTACCGACCGCCGCCCGGACGGCGTCGATGACCCGGTCGATGTCGTCGTCGCCGAGGGCGGAGCCGCTGGGGAGCGTGACGCCCCGGGCGAAGAGCTCCGCGCTCGCGCCGGTGTCGACCATCTCCGCGGCGCGGTACATCGGCTGGAGGTGCATCGGCTTCCAGAGGTGCCGTGCCTCGATGTCGACCGCGCCCAGGGTCTCGACGACGGAGTCGGGCGTGGCAGCGCGTGGCGTCGGGGTCGAGGACCATGCAGGTGAGCCAGCAGTTGTCCTCGGTGTCGCCGCGCCCGCTGCGCCGGCCGAGGAGGGAGACGCCGGGCACGTCGGCGAAGGCCGCCGCGTAGCGGTCGCGGATCGCTCGGCGACGCTCGATCATGTCGTCGAGCCGGGACAGCTGGGCGACGCCGAGGGCGGCGAGCAGGTTCGACAGCCGGTAGTTGTAGCCGACCTCGGTGTGCTCGTACCACGGCGCGGGTTGCCGGGCCTGGGTGGCGAGGTAGCGGGCGCGGGCGACGAGGTCGGGGTCGTCGCGACAGCAGCATGCCGCCGCCCGACGTGGTCATGATCTTGTTGCCGTTGAACGACAGCGCGGCGCGCGCCCGAAGGAGCCGGCGGCGCGGCCGTCGAGGGTCGCGCCGAGGGCCTCGGCGGCGTCCTCGACGTGGGGGATCCCGCGTCGGCAGCCCGGGGTCGATGACGTCGTGGTCGGCGCACCGACCGAAGAGGTCGACCGTGATCACCGCGGCGACGTCCCGGCCCTCGCGGCGCAGTCGGCCGACCGCCTCCAGCAGCAGGTCGGGGTCGACGTTGCCGTCGTCGCGGGTCGGAGTCGACGAAGACGGGCTCGGCGCCGGTGTAGACGACGGCGTTGGCGGTGGCCGCGAAGGTCATCGTCGGGAGGACGACCACCCGACCCGGGCTGCCCCGGCGTGCAGCAGCGCCAGGTGGAGCGCGGCCGTGCCCGAGGACAGCGCGACCGCGGCCGCGACACCGACGCGCTCGGCGACCTCCGCCTCGAAGCGGTCGACCAAGGGGCCGAGGGGGGCGACCCAGCCGGAGCGCAGGGCCTCGAGGACGAGCTCCTCCTCGACGTCGGTGACGTGGGCCTGGGAGAGGAGCACGGGCTCGAGGGGCGCGTCGGGAGTGCGGGGCACGGGTTGAAAGCCTAGGTGAAGCGCTGCGGATTCGGCTTCAGCGGCGGAGCCCCATGATGCGGTGGGCGCGGCGGGGAGAGGTCGTGATCTCGGGCATTCTCCACGCGTCGTGGGGGTGGGCTGTCTGCGCCGGACGTCGTGGGACCGCGCGGCCCCAACGGCGCCGTCGAGAGAGGCTCAGCGGACAGTAGCGGCGGTTCTGCCGGTCACCCGGCGCTGGCCCTGTGTCAGAGGGCGAGCCCACGCATCACGTAGGCTGCAGAATCGTGGCAACCGGAGCTCATTCCACGGCGGGTCGGCGCGTAGCCTTCACGCCGTTGCGCGTAGCGATGTGGTGGCTCATCGGGACATTCATCATCTACCTTCTCGCCGGCAACAAGGACCACGTCGACGTGACGCTCCCTCGTCGCGTTCGTCGGGTTCGCAACTGGCGCTTGGGCGCTTGGCTACCGTTGGGGTGTCAACTCGTTCCCTCAGAAAACGCTACTAGCCCGCTACGCCGGAACACATGCGGTGCAAACTCGGCGCGCGCGAGTGTGGCTTTTCGCGAGCGCTCTGTACTTCGTCGTCTACAGCTTGGCGCTGCTGGCAACCTATGGCGCTACGTCTGCCGAACTTCGTCCAGAACATTCTCTCCCCGGGCGCCGCCTACGCCGCCAAATTCGAGGTTACCGACGCTATCGCCCACCAGAGCAGCGGTGTGGTGCTCCAATTCCTGACCCTTGCAGCCATCCTGCAACTACCGCTTGGCCCGCTGGCCGCCTACTACTGGCCCGTGCTGAGCCGACCAATGCGCCTGTTGTCCCTGGTCGGAGGCGCCGCGTACGCCAGCTTCTTCCTCTTCATCGGCACCCTTCAGGGCCTTGGGTTCTTGCTCGTCGGCGTGCTCGCAGGATTCATGGCCCGGCGCGTGAGCTCCGCGATAGGAATCGTGACTGCAACCGAAGTCCGGCGCCGTCAGAGGGTCACACGGCTCGCAGTGATCGCCCTTGCGCTCTTCGCGGTCTACATGATCAATGCTCAGTCTCAGCGCCTCACCCAATTCAACGTCAACGACCGGTTCCAACCCGACTCCATCCTCGAGTCCCTGACCAACCGCAACTTCGCCCGTGGTGTCGCTGTTGTCATCCACTACCCGACGCACGGATACCAAGGCCTCGGATACGACTTGGAGACTCCTTTCAGATGGACCGAGATGCGAGGGTCGTCCGTCGCCCTCGACACCTACTGGGAGCAATATTTCGGCACGTCCGTAAAGGACGACACCTACCCTGCCCGGACCGAGGCCCGGACGGGCTACCCCGCCGACGTCGTCTGGTCGACCGTCTATCCCTGGCTGGCATCTGACTTGTCGTGGGCTGGAACACTGGTACTAATGGTATTCCTCGGCAGGTGGACCGCCCGGATGTGGCTCGGACCGTGCGGTTCGCTGATCCGTTGGCACTGATGCTCTTTTCACAGCTCCTACTGTTCGTGATATTCGTTCCTGCTAACAACCAGGCTCTTATTTCACGACCAGCGCTCATAGCTGTCGTATCAATTGTGTTGCTGCATTTCGTACGTGAGGTTCGTGCCCTCGCGCGTTCGCGCTACGGCCCCAGCTTCGCGTCTGTCCATTCTTCTCGCCGGTCGGGGTGGGCTGACCGGCCGAATGCTCAAGCTGCGCCAACCGCGCTCGCGGCGACGGGGCAAGCGAGAGCACCGGTAACACGGGTGCATGGCACTTGCCTGCCGTCTCCATCTGGACGGCTCGCTACAGCGTCATATCGATGATCGTCGGCTACGTTCGCAACCTCCCCTTACAGATCCAAACAGTCGAGTGCGAGCACCCACCCATTTCCCTTGAGGGAGAGGTAATGTGGACCATCGCTCAAACTCACCGTCGGCTAGCCCACTTCTCAGCCCCTGGCCAAAACCGCAGCTAGGCGGGCAGTCCTGTTGCCGCACTGAAGAGTCACGAGAGCCGCGCCAGCCCGGCCAAGAAGTTGTTAATACGTCGTCCTTGGACTTGGGGGGAGCACGTGGCCTCAAGGAACTTCTGCGCCGCCGCACCCAAACGGCGAAGGTCTTCCGGGTCGCGCGCGGTTGTCGTATCGAGGGTGAGCGCGAGGGACTGGGCGTCGTCGTCCGTGTAGATGAACAGCTCGTCGTAGTCGGAGGGGATCGTCGGAAGATGCGTTGTGATGACCGGAGTACCTGAGGCCATGTATTCGAGCAGCTTCGACGGGAACGAGTACAGGACGAAGTCTGTGGCGAGGCGCCGAGGGTTGACGAGAACGGTCGCTTCTGCGTATGCGCGGCCAAGAGCCGCGGCGTCGGCAACCCCGTGAAACACAATCCGCTCACTGGACGAGGCGGCACTGCGGCACTCGTCCTCCATGGGCCCCGACCATAGAGGTGCAGTTCCCATCGGCCGTCACTTCGCTCGACCGCATCCATGAGTGCTCTGACCCCGTACTCCTCCCGTAGGCCGCCGGCGTAGACAGCAACAGGGGGGGCAGTGCCCTGGTCGGCGGTCTCAGACTGGGGATGACCGGGTTCCAGCGGGCGGGCGATCCCCTCCATCCGGAGGGCGGGGCGGCTTGGGGCGAAATCCTCGGCCAGGGATCGGGTCAGGCTGATGACACCGTCGACCTTCTGTAACCCCGACAGGATGAGCCTCTTGTCGAGGCGCTTCATCAGGAGGGATGGCCACGAGTCGAAGCGGGTCGGGAGGCTGGGTGGATCCGTCATGAGGACGGCAACGGGGATGTCGAGCCGGCGGCCGGCTCGGATCGCGGCCCAGATGAACGGGCTGTGTACGCCGTGAACAAGGAGTGCGGAGGTACGCCCCGGTCGCGCGTGGCGAGCGAGGGACCAGGAAGCACTGGCGAACCGACTGACGTGCTTGAGACCGGTGATGTTCACGAACGGCAGGAGGACCCCCGACACCTTGCCACCGCCCTCGAACCTCCCACCCCCGAACAGGATCCGTCGGTTGTGGGGAAAGTCGGCGGCGGGTGCGGCCGACGGGCCGTGACGCGTAGCTGCGCAGAGGCGAGCGCGTCGATGATCGACCAGCCGAAGCGCTGAGTTGCAGCCGGGAGGCCGGCGTCGGTGGCAATGAGCTTGGTGAACTCTCCGTCGGGCAGGGCGAACCCGAGGACCACGACCTCGTTCATGCGTTCGTGGCTTCCAGCAGGGCCCGACGGAGACGCTCTGAGTCTCGGTCACGCCGAACTCTTTGCGAACGGATGGGTCAGGCGCTCGCACGCCTGCTGATGACGGACCCAGGGCCGAGACGATGTCGGACATCGCGTGCTCGACGGACGCCCCACTCGTGCCGTCTCCGCCGTGCACCGCGGCGCCAGTTCGCAGGAGGGACCGGATGCTCGCCTGATCGGATGGTCCGATCGTCAGAATCGGCCGCCTCGACGCCAAGTACTCCGGGACCTTTGTGGAGACCGACAGCCGCGTGAAGGCGATGATGCCGGGATCGGCGGATTCCAGGAACAGCAGGGCATGCGAGTTCACGATGGTGTGTGGCACGGCCGAGTGTGCGAGCGTCCCGTCGTTGTCGATGCTCGCTACCTCTCTCGACAGGGTATCGGCGAGCTGCAAGTCGCGATCCGGAACGTTGAGGGCGAGTCGCCATGGGCGTCCCCCGTGCTCTTGGCCGATGAGTGCTCTACCGACGGTCTTGAGCACGGCCGCCCGGCCCAGGTGCAGCCCCCCGACGTAGCGGAGGGTCAGGGGCCCTTCGCCAGGGAGGTTGCTGGCCGAGATCAGCCGGTCGAACAGCTCGAAGTCGGCACTGTTCCCGACCACTTCGGCCGGCCGACCCAGCCGAGCGGCGTACTCGTCTCGCATGTCGGCGCCGACGGTGAGGATGCAGGGTGAGTGGTCCAGCACGTGCCGAATGGACCGTTCGGCCTCCCGTCTGGCCAGGCCCCACAGCTGGCCGTCGGTGAAGAGGTTGTCCATCCAGTCGTCCATGAAGTGCGGGACCACCGGCACGTTCAGGCGTTGAGCGAGGCCGGCAACGAACTTCGTGATGCGGACCCCACCCAAGAGGGAGTGGATGACCTGTGGCCTGAAGTCGTCGATCTCGTTGAGCCAGCCCCCACGAACCCACACGAGACCGATGTCATTGGCTGATGTCATCCCGAGCCTGACCCTCGTGCTCAAGGAAATGGGGCCGGTTCTTCGAACGGAGGTGTTCAGTCCGTCCGCCACTGGCTTGGGCATCCGGTCGCCGAGGACGCTGCGTACCAAGCCGTCCACCGGCGCCGTCGACAGCGGCGCGATCCGGATATTGGGACCGTCTGCCGAACGCGTCGTCCTGCTGTGCGTGTAGAGCTCGAAGAGTCGATCCCTCGGCCATGCCGAGAACATCGACCCCAAGGTGAGTCCGGTGTTGCTGGGGGACCCGATCCTGTTGAACCCCACATGCAGAACCCGGGGATGTTCCATTCCTCGTCTCACGTCCTCGGACTCGTCGTGGGTGTGATCCGGAAGCGGCGGAGGGTGTGCCGGTAGCCCACCAGGCAAGCGGGCCAGATGATGAGGAGGAAAGCTCCTGCTCCCACCCAGGGGATCCAGACGAATCCGTACTTCTGGGCCACCCACCACTTGACCGGCAGGCTGAGGAGAAGGGCGGCGTAGCCGAAGGTCTGTGGACCCAGGACCTCGGCTCCGTTCTGGGCCATGAATGCGGGGCCCGTGGCCGCCTGGGTGAACCACCACGCGGCCAGACCAGCCCACAGCACTGGCTCACGGGCGATCCCCGACTGCAGCCAGACATCGACCAGCCCGGGTCCGAGAACCGTGGCCAGGACCCCGGCCCCACCGACCACGGCCAAGGTGACGGTCGTCATTCGACGCGTGATCGACGAGACCCACTCGATGTCGCCGGCGGCCAGGGCTTGCGCGTGCAAGGGCCACAAGGGCTGGGTGAGGGTCAGCGCAAGGGTGCCGATGATGGCGAAGACACGAGCCGGGACCGAGAACGTCGGTACGTCCTGAAGGGTTGCCGTATGGGCCACCAGCCAGGCATCGACCTGAGTGCTGACGGTCAGCAGGACGGTGATGACGAGGAACCTGCTTCCCAGACCGAGGATCTGTCGCAGCACCTTGGTGGAGAACAGGTGAGGGCTGGGGCGCAGTCGACGGCCCTCGGAGGTCAACAGGAAGAACGAGGCCGTGTTGACCAAGGAGACTCCGACGGGGGCGAAGGCACACCACGCCACGAACGCTCCGGGTCCAGGGTCAGCCCGAGCCGCGGCGACGGCGACGCCGAGTGACGTCAGGCTGCCCGCTGCCTGCCACAGGTTGGACGTGGCCTGCTTTCCGATCCCGTACTGCACCCTGATGACGAGACTGGCCACGATGTTCCCGAGGAACGCGGCCAGCGTTGCCAGAGCGATGGCGCTGACGGTGCCATCGTGTGGGTCTTTGGCGCCAGAAACCCTCCCCACGGAACCACCCGCGCCGTGACGACCAAGAGGGCCCAGCCGACGAGGACGATGACCGTGGCCATGAGGTAGGCGTTGCTGACGTAGGAGCGGGCTTGGCGCTCGCCCGCGGTCCCTGGACCGCGCTCCTTCGCCGAGAGCTGACCCAGCCTGGTCATCAGACCGGTCCCAAGGCCCAGGTCGGCGAAGAGCATCAGGCTGGTCACGGCGAGAGCGGCCGACCAGGCTCCGTACCCTTCCGCGCCCAAGTACGTCAGGCTGATCGGAACCAGGAGGAGCGGCGTGAGAACGGCAACCCCGCGACTCAGGACCGAGGTGGCGACGCCACCCAGGAGGATACGAACCCTCTCGCGCCGAGAGTCCTCCGTCCTGGATGCCTCGCCGGTCGGGACGTCTGAGCGCGCAGCCCTCATGACCGCCCGCGGATGCCGGCCCAGGCGTGGTGCCGCCGGCCGTCGAGAGGATGAAGTTGACCGCCCGCTCGCTGGTGTTCGCGATCAGGTAGTCGTCGGGCGTGAGGTGCCCGACCCGCCGCGGCGTACGTTCGCTGCCATCGCCACGCCGACCGCCTCCACGACGTCGTCGCGGTCGAGGCCGGTCATGATGATGCCGCCGGTGTCGAGCGCCTCCGGGCGCTCGATCGAGTCGCGCAGCGTGACGGCGGGGAAGCCGAGGAGCGTCGACTCCTCCGCGATGGTGCCGCTGTCGGACAGGCAGCAGGCGGCGTCGAGCTGCAGCCGGTTGTAGTCGTGGAAGCCGAACGGCTCGTGGAAGGCGATGCCCTCCGGCTCCGCCCAGCTCCGGGCAGCGCCTCCAGCCGCTTGCGGGTGCGCGGGTGGGTGGAGACGAACACCGGCAGGCCCCATCGCTCGCGGACGGCCACGAGGCAGTCGAGCAGCGCAGCGCAGCCGCTCGGGCGAGTCGACGTTCTCCTCCCGGTGCGCGCTGACCAGGAAGTAGCCGCCCTCGGTCAGGCCGAGCCGCGTCGAGCACGTCGGAGGCCTGATCTGGTCGCGGTAGGCGTCGAGCACCTCGCGCATCGGCGAGCCGGTCTGCAGGATCCGGCGCGGGTGCAGCCCTTCGGCGAGCAGGTTGCGCCGGGCGTGCTCGGTGTAGACGAGGTTGAAGTCGGCCACGTGGTCGACGAGTCGGCGGTTGGTCTCCTCGGGCACGTTCTCGTCGAAGCAGCGGTTGCCGGCCTCCATGTGGTAGACGGGGATCCGCATCCGCTTGGCCATCACCGCGGCGATGCAGGAGTTGGTGTCGCCGAGCACGAGCACGGCGTCGGGCCGCTCCTCGAGCATGCACCTCGCTCGGCCGCGATCAGCGTCCCGCCGAGCACGGCGCCGAGCGACGAGGTGTCGACGCCGAGCAGGTGGTCGGGCTCGCGGATGCCGAGGTCGTGGAAGAACACCTCGTTGAGCGTGTGGTCGTAGTTCTGCCCGGTGTGCACCAGGACGTGGTCGACGGTGGCGTCCAGCCGGGCGATGACCCGGGACAGGCGGATGATCTCGGGGCGGGTGCCGACGACGGTCATGACCTTGAGCATCAGGCGCTCGCCCTCCTGCGTCGGACCGGGTCGGGGAAGGTGTCGGGGCGCTCCGGGCGGAACAGCTCGTTGGTCCAGAACAGGGTGAGAGCACATCGTCGCCGGTGTTGGTGATGTTGTGCGCCCACATGGTCGGCATGTCGACGGCGCACGGCTCGTCGCCGGTGACCGCGAACGTCGACGACCTCGTCGTCGAACATCCGCCGCAGGGCGATGGTGGCGCGCCCCTGGCACGACGCGAACCGCTCGATCTTGCTCAGGTGGAAGTGCTCGCCGCGGGTGACGCCGGGACGGGTGGTCGAGAAGCACGTCTGCCCCTCTCCGCCGCGGCGCGCACCGTCTCGACGAGCGCGCCCCGGGCGTCGGCGTGCGGCGTCAGCGGCGATCGGGTAGTGCTGCGGGAAGAGCGCCGCCCGGTAGGTGTTGAACAGGTGCGACGCGGAACGGGGTCGAGAGGTCGGGGAACTCGCCGCGTGGCGTAGCTCGCCTCGAACTCGTGGAGCAGGTCGAGCACCTCCTGCACGCCGACCTCGGTGCCGCGCGGGTCGAGCGCGTTCGGCGTCGGTCGTCAGCGCGTCGATGAGCGCCTGCGCGGCGCCCTGCGCGTGGAGGAGCTCGACCGGGCGGTCGGTCACCTCGGGCGTCTCCCCGGCGCGCGACGGCGTGCACGAAGGTGGCGACGAAGCAGTTGTACCGCGGCCGGCCGTGCTCGCCGAAGAGGTTGGGCAGCCGGACGTCGACCACGGCGTGCCCGTCGGCCCGCAGCGGCGGCGAGGGTCGCGGCCGCCGTGGCCTTGCCGGTGCCGTAGGGGGTGCCGTTGCCGGCCTGGATCGAGTTGGCGTAGACCACGCGCACCGGGTGCCCCGCGGCCGCGCACGGCCGCGGCGACGTCCTCGGCGAGCGCGACGTTGCCGTGCTCGACCTCGTCGTCGTCGCCGCGGTTGACCCCGGCGAGGTGCACACGGCGTCGGCGTCGGCGACGAGCGTCGGCCAGGTCGGGCCAGGTGTCGCGAGTCACGGGCGACCACCTCGTGCTCGCCCTGGGCGTGCAGGCGCAGGCGCGTGTGCCAGCCGAGGAAGCCGGCCGCGCCGGTGAGGACGACCTTCACGCGCGCGCCCGCCGCGGCGACGAGGCGCCTGGATCTCCGGCAGCGTGAGCAGCAGCTCCTCGGTCTCCTCGACCGTCAGCTGCTGGGTCGTCGTCGAGTCGTAGTCCGTGGCCTCGGCGCCGCCGCGCTCGCCGCGGTCGACGTAGAGCTCGTAGTCCAGGGCGCGGGCGTCGAGCGGCACCCGGAAGTAGTCGCCCTGGTCGGTCGGCCTGGACGAGCTCCTCGCGGCTAGCAGGGTCTCGTACATCTTCTCGCCGTGCCGCATGCCGATGCTGCGCACCTCGGGCTCGCCGTAGCCGAGGACCCGGGCGACGGCCCGGGCAGCGTCTCGACGGTGCAGGCCGGCGCCTTCCTGACGAACAGGTCGCCCGGCGCGGCGTGCAGGAACGCGTGCTCGACCAGGTCGACCGACTCCTGGAGCGACATCAGGAAGCGGGTCATCGTCGGCTCGGTGACGGTCAGCGGCTGGCCCAGCTGCGAGCTGGCGGACGAAGAGCGGGATGACCGAGCCGCGCGAGTACATGACGTTGCCGTAGCGGGTGACCGACACCGTGGTCGGCGAGTCGGGGTTGTTGCGGGCGAAGGCCTGGGCGGTCTTCTCCATCAGCGCCTTGCGACATGCCCATGGCGTTGACCGGGTAGACGGCCTTGTCGGTGCTGAGGCAGACGACCGAGCGCGACGCCCGCTGCGGTGCGCGGCCTCGACGACGTTGTGGCTGCCGATGACGTTGGTCTTCACCGCCTGGTCGGGGAAGAACTCGCAGGACGGCACCTGCTTGAGGGCCGCCGCGTGGAAGACGAAGTCGGCGCCGACGACGGCGTCGGCGACGCTGTCGTAGTCGCGGACGTCGCCGACGAAGAACCGCACCCGCGCGTCGCCGAGGCGCTGGCGCATGTCGTCCTGCTTGGCCTCGTCGCGGCTGAGGATGTTGATCCGGGCCACGCCCGGGCGAGCAGGTGCGTGACCATCGTCGACCCGAACGAGCCGGTGCCGCCGGTGATCGTGACCGTCGCGCCGGCAACGGCAGAAGTGCTGTCAGCCATCGAGATCCTTCATCCTCTGGGTCGATTGGTCGAGTAGCGTCGGCGTCAGGGCCGGGGGCAACCGGTGATGTCGAGGCTTCCGGGCACCCCACTATGTCGCGGTCACGGGCGCGAGCTCACCGGCCCGGCGCCGGAGTACGCGACGAGCCACGCGCGCACGCTCGTCGTCGCTGCGCTCGGGCAGGTGGAGGTCGTGGGCGTCGAGGGCGGGCACCGAGACCGTCGTGATGAGCGGGTGGCTCGAGCTGGCGCACCTCCTCGCCCGGGGTGAACAGCTCCTCGCTGAGCTTCTCGCCGGGGCGGAGGCCGGTGAAGACGATCTGCGACGTCGGGCTGCCCCGACATGTGGATCATCGTGCGGGCCACGTCGACGATCTTCACCGGGCTGCCCATCTCGAGCACCATCACCTCGCCGCCGGCGCCGATGGTGCCCGCCTGGAGCACGAGCTGGCAGGCCTCGGGGATGAGCATGAAGTACCGCTCGACGTCCGGGTGGGTGACGGTGACCGGCCCGCCCGCGCGGATCTGCTCGGTGAAGGCCACGACGACCGAGCCGCGCGAGCCGAGCACGTTGCCGAAGCGGACGCTGATGTAGCGGGCGTCGCGCTCGTCGGCGTCCGCCGCGGCGGTGAGCCGCTCGGCGATCCGCTTCGACCAGCCGAGCACCGAGGTCGGGCGGGCCGCCTTGTCGGTGGAGATGTTGACGAAGGTGCCCACCCCGACCGCCCGGGCCGCCGCGAGGACGTTGCGCGGTGCCGACGACGTTGGTCTTCAGCGCCTCGCCCGGGTGCCGCTCGAGCAGGGTGAGGTGCTTGAGCGCGGCCGCGTGGAAGACGACGTCGGGCCGGGCGTCGCTCGAACGCGGCGCGGAGCGTCGTCGGCGTCGCGGATGTCGCAGAGCACGAGCGCGTCGGAGTCGAGCAGGGCCTGGCCCTCGATCGACATCTGCGTGGCGTGCAGCGCCCGACTCGTCGCGGTCGAGCATGACGAGCCGCTCGGGGAAGAACCGGGAGATCTGCCGGCAGAGCTCGGCGCCGATCGAGCCGCCGGCCCCCGTGACGAGCACCCGCTTGCCCGAGAGGTGCTCGGAGATCGCGGCCATGTCGAGGTCGACCGGCTGGCGGCCGAGGAGGTCGGTGACGTCGAGGTCGCGCAGGTCGGCGGCACTCGGGCGGCCGCCGAAGATCTCGCGCACCGGCGGCAGCACGAGCACCGAGAGGCCGGCCTCCGACGGCGAGCACGGACAGCTCGCGGACCAGCCTCGGACGGGGCGCTCGGCACCGCGATGACGAGGGTGTCGGCGACGCGGTCCTCGGCGACGCCGGGCGAGGTCGGCCCGCCGGCCCCGAACCCGCACGCCGGAGATGGTCAGCCGCTGCTTCGACGGGTCGTCGTCGAGGAGGGCCACCGCGCGGATGCCGCTCTCGGGGTCGCGGACCAGGCTGCGGACGAGGATGCGGCCGCCGTCGCCGGCACCGAAGACGATGGCCCGGCGTGCGCCCTCGACCGTCGGCGGTGCGGCGGGTCTTGCGGGAGCCGGACGACGAAGCGCGCCGCGAACTGCGCGGTGAGCGCCAGGACGGTGCCGGTGACGGGGAGGCTGCGGGGGAGGGTGACGAAGCCGGTCGGGAGGACGAGCACGCCGAGGACGACGCCCGTGACGAGGGTGGCCCGGGCCAGCTCACCGGCCTCCTCGAACGAGCCGAGCTCGTGGCTCACCGCGTACGGGCCCCCACAGCCAGCCGGTGGCGCCCTGGACGACCGTGACGAGGACCGCGGCCGCGAGCAGGCCGTGCCAGTACCCCATCGGGATGGCGAAGTCGAGGCGCAGAGAGGCGGCGAGCGACGAGGGCCAGGCCACCACACGCAGGACGTCGACGGCGGTCCAGCGGAGGCGGGTGGCGAGGGCTCCGTCCCGCATCGGCATGGTGTCGCCCCCAACAGGTCTCGCGGTCGTCTGGTCGTCGTTACAGTGGGCTCGCCGTCATCGACAAACCCGCAGGTCGGAACCCCCCTACCGGATCCGCGCCTGGACGCCCGATGATACCCACCAGGAGACGCCGTGATGAACCCGGGGACGGTCCTCGTCGTGTGCACCGGCAACGTCTGCCGGTCGCCCTACCTCGAGCGCCGCCTGCGCCAGGAGCTGGCCGGCACGGGCATCCGGGTCGAGAGCGCCGGCACCCACGCGATGGTGGGCCGCGACATGGACCCCGGCACCCGCGCCCTGCTCGCCGCGCTCGGCGCCGACACCGGGGGGTTCGCCGCCCGCGACCTCACCCCCGAGCTGATGGCCGGGGCCGACCTCGTCGTCACCGCGGCGCGCGAGCACCGGGCCGGCGCCACCCGTCTCCACCCGGCCGCGCTGCGCCGCACGATCACCCTGCGCGACCTCGCCGACCTGCTCAGGGGCGTGCCGGGGGAGGAGCTGCGGGCCTCGGCGCCCCGCCGACACGCCGTGGGTGCGGCACGTGCTCGACAGCGCGCTCGGCGCGCCGGGGCACGGTGCCCGCCCGTCAGGACGGGGTCGACGTCACCGACCCCATCGGGCAGCCGCCGGCGGTCTTCGCGCGGATGGCCGCGCGAGGTCGACGACGCCCTCGGGCCCGTCGTCGCGGCCCTGCGGGCCGGTCCGGCCGGCGCCTGAGCCGCGTCCCGGGCTCAGGAGCCCTGGCCCACGCGGGTGCGGTCGCGGCGGGTCGAGTGCTCGTCGGGCGTGTCGTAGGAGTACTGCCCGTACGCCGCCGAGGGTCCGCTCGGGCACCCGGTTGAGGACGACGCCGAGCACCTGGCCCCCCACCGAGGTGAGGCTGTCGAGGGTGTGCGCCAGCTGCTCGCGGTCGACCAGGCCCGACCCGGCGACGACGATGGCGCCGTCGGTGACCTTCGAGAGCACGACGGCGTCGGTGACGGGCAGGGTCGGCGGGGCGTCGACGATGACGTAGTCGAAGCGGCTCGCGAGGTTGGCCAGCAGCGTGCGCATCGCCGTCGAGCCGAGCAGCTCGGACGGGTTCGGGGGGATGCGGCCCGCGCCGAGCACCCAGAGGTTGGTGCCGCCGTAGGGCTGGATGACGTCGAACACGTCGGCCTGGTCGATGAGCGCGTCGGTGAGGCCGACCGCCCCCTCGAGGCCCATGTAGTCGAGCACCTTCGGGCGGCGCAGGTCGGCCTCGACGAGGCAGACCCGGGCGCCGGCCTGCGACATCGTCAGCGCGAGGTTGGCGGTGAGGGTGCTCTTGCCCTCGCCCGCGATCGAGGAGGTGACGACGATCGTGCGGGGGTGGTTCGCGACGTCGACGAACTGGAGGTTGGTGCGCATCGAGCGGAAGGCCTCGGCGCGCGGGGAGCGGGGGTCGACCTCGACGATCAGCGGACGCTTCGTGGTGTCGGGGTCGTGGGCGATGGTGCCGAGGATCGGGCGGTCGGTGACCCGCTTGACGTCGTCGACGGTCTTGACGCCCCGGTCGAGCATCTCGCGGAGCACGGCCGTGCCCGAGCCCGAGCAGCAGGCCGAGGACGACGCCGAGGGCGAGGTTGCGCAGCGGCCGGGGGCTCACCGGGCCGGCCGGGGTGGTCGGGGACTGCACGACGGTGACCTTGACCGGGCTCGCCTTGCCGCCGGCCGGGCTCTCGAGCTGCGGTGACCGCGGTGGGGAACTCTGCGGCGAGGGCGGTGCCGATGGCCTGGGCCCGGGCCGGGTCGGGGTCGCGGACCGCCACCTCGATGAGCACGGTGTCGGGCGGGGTGGTGGCCGAGAGCTGGCGGGCGATCTGCGGTCGCCGTGCCGCCGACCTCCTCGGCGACGGGCTCGAGGATGCGCGGCGTCGTGATGAGCTGGGTGTAGGACTTCACGCGCTGCTGGGTGAAGGTGCTGCCCTGGAGCAGGGCGCCGCTGTCCTCCGAGCCGGTCGTGGACACGAAGAACTGGGTGGTCGACTCGTACTGCTTCGTCGAGGCGAGGGTGGCGGCGCTGGCCAGCATCACGGTGGCGAGGACGACGAGGACGATGACCCGCCACCGCTTGCGCACGACGAGCAGGTAGTCCTGGAGTTCCACGGTGAGTCCTCGGTGTCGCAGGGGATGGCGCGGGCACGGGGAGGCTGTCGCTCCCCCCGGCGCCCGAGGTCGATGGTAGCGGGGGCCGACGGCGTGGCCTCCCCGAGCCTGTCGCACCGGCGGGTCGTCGAGGCCGGGGCGGCCGGTGCGACCGGGTGGGGCGGTGCCCCGTGGGCGCCCGATCCGGTGCCCGGTGGGCGCGCGATCCGGCGCCCGATCCGGTGGCGACCTGGTGCCGATCGGTCCCGAGACGCGGCGATCTCGTTGAGCGGGAGCCGTTCGTCGGGGATGCTGACGGGCATGGACCGCCGAACTCTCGTCACCGCGGGCCTCGCGGCCTTCTTCGTGCTCGACCTCGTCCTGGTCGTGCTGGCGATGCGCTCGACGGCCGCCCCGGCGTCGCCCGGGACCACGACGGCGTCGAGCGTCCCGTCCGCGACGCCCTCGGCCACGACGTCGTCGGCGTCACCGACGACGTCCCGACCCGCCAAGGCGACGGCCACGGCCCGGGCCGAGGTGCTGCCGGCGACGCGCGCTGGTCGCCGGCGCCGACGGCGACGTCGTGTGGGCCCTCGACGTGGGGAGCTGTACCCAGGCCTCGCAGGTGCACGTGAGCACGGACGGCGGTGCGTCGTGGACCTCCCACGACGGTCCCGGTGGTCTGACGCGGGTGCGACCCGGTGGCTCGACGTCCGCGTTCGTCGTCGGGGGCGACGACCGCTGCCGCTTCCGGCTGTGGAACACCGGCGACACGGGCGCGACGTGGACGGCGCCGCAGTCGGCGGCGGCCGCGTGGGGCCGCGACCCCGCCGACGCCACCCTCCTGCACCGCCCGGGCGGCGACCCGGTCACCCCCTGCGCGGGGGACGCCGAGGTGGCCGACCTCACCGGCCTCAACGGCGGGGCGGCGTCCGTCGTCTGCACCGACGGCACCCTCCGCTCGACCGCGGACACCGGCACGACGTGGCGCACCACCCTGACGGTCGACGGGTTGAGCGCCCTGTCGCTCAGTGGACCCCGCACCGGCGTGCTGGCCGCCGTGACGCCCGGCTGCGCCGGGGTGCAGCTCGTGCCGGTGGCCGACGGCAACGCCGGCAAGGCGCGGTGCGTGGCCGACGCCGTCGGCGCGCCGGGGCGCGTGTCCCTGTCGGTCGGCGGGGGCTCGACGTGGCTGCTGGCGGGCGACGTCGTCGTGCGCGGCGACTCCGACGACGTCACCACGGCGACGTTCGCGGTGGCCGGCTCGTGGCCCGGGTCGTGACCGGCCGGCGAGGCTGAGCCGGGGTTGGGGCTGGCCGGGGAGGTCCTCGGCGCCGGTCAGGCCGCGGCGTCGAGGGCGGCCCGCACCTCCGCGAGCACCTCGGGCCGGGCGACGACGAGGTCGGGCAGGTAGGGGTCGGGACGGTTGTACCCCAGCGGCGAGCCGTCGACGCGCGTCGGGGCCAGGCCGTGGCCGAGGGCGACGGCCACCGGGGCCGCGGAGTCCCACTCGTACTGGCCCCCGGCGTGCACGTAGGCGTCGACGGTGCCGTCGAGGACGGCCATCGCCTTGACCCCGGCCGAGCCCATCGGGACGAGCGTCGCGCCCAGCCGGTCGGCGAGGGCGACGACGAACGAGGGCGGACGGCTGCGGCTCACCGCGAGGCGCACCGGGCCGTCCGGGCGCGGGGGCAGGGGCACGGGCCGGTCCATCCGGTGCACGAGCCCCCGGGCCGGGAGGGCGACGGCGCCGGCGACGAGCGCGCCGTCCTCCCAGAGGGCGACGTGCACCGCCCAGTCGTCGCGCGGGCGCTCGGAGAACTCGCGGGTGCCGTCGAGCGGGTCGACGATCCACACCCGGCGGGCCTCGCAGGCGGGCGGGGTCGTCGGCCGCCTCCTCGCTGAGCACCGCGTCGTCCGGCCGGAGCTCGGCCAGGAGGGTCGCGATGAGCGCCTGCGCGCGGCGGTCGCCGAGGTCCTTGAGCTCGCGCCCGGAGACGTCGGGGTGCGCCGGCGCGCACGTCGACGAGCAGGCGGCCTGCGTCGGTGGCCACGGTGGCGGCCACCTCGTGGTCGGAGGGCCGGCCGGGGGGTGCGCTGCTCATCGGGCCGTCCTCCCGCCGTCACCGGGCTCGTCGAGCTCGTCGTCCTCGTCGGGGGTCGGGCCACGCAGGCCGTGCATCCGCCGCAGCAGCGCCCAGCCGAGCGGGCCGAGCACGAGCAGGGCGGCGCCCGGTCGCGCCGACGCCCTCCGGCGGGACGCGCAGCAGGCTGAGGCCCGGTGAGGGTGAGCACGATGACGATGCCTCGTCGGACGGCCTGCGAGGGCACCCACGCCGCGAGCCGGGCCCCGACGAACGTGCCGGGCGCGCCCCCGATGACGAGGGGGACGAGCACGGCCCAGTCGACGCCCGTGACGACGACGTGGCCGATCGCCGCGGCGACCACGAGCGGGACGGCCTGGACGAGGTCGGTGCCGACGAGGCGCTTGGCCGACATCCACGGGTTGAGCAGCAGCAGCGAGATCATGATCACCGACCCGGAGCCGACGCTCGTCAGGCCGACGAGCAGCCCCCCGACCACCCCGACGGCGACCGTGGGCACGAGGCGCACGGGCCGGCCGGTGTCGGCCCGTCGGCCCCAGCCGTGGAAGGCGGTGCCGTAGACCCTCAGCGTGTACGTGGCGGCCGTGAGCAGGAGGGTGCCGCCGATGGCGAGGCGCAGCACCTCCTGGGCGTGCTCGCCGGAGCCGAGCCGGCCGACGAGCCACGCCCCGAAGAGCGCGCTGGGGACCGAGCCGGTGACGAGCAGTCCGGCCAGCCGCAGGTCGGGGGTCCCGCGCCGCGCGTGCACGGCGGCGCCCACCGATCTTGTTGACCGCCGCGGCGACGAGGTCGTTGGCGACGGCCGCGGTCGGCGGCACGCCGAGGAAGACGAGCGCCGGTGTCATGAGCGCGCCGCCGCCCATGCCGGTGAGGCCGACGACCACCCCGACGGCCAGGCTGACCACGAGCACCGCGAGGGCGTCGCCGGTGAGCAGCTGGTCAAGCATCCGGTGGCCCGTCCGCGCGGGCCTGCTCGACGAGGGCGAGGACGAGGTCGGCGCACTCGCCGATGTCGCGGCCGGTCGTGTCGAGGGTGAGGTCGGCGTCGGTGGGCAGGTCGTAGGGCGCGGAGATGCCGGTGAAGTCGGGGATCTCGCCCCGGCGGGCGGCGGCGTAGAGGCCCTTGCGGTCGCGGCGCTCGCACTCCTCGAGCGGCGTCGAGACGTGCACGAGGACGAAGCGGCCGCCTCGCGCCGGCGACGAGCTCGGCCACCTCGCGGCGGACCGCGTCGTGGGGGGCGATGGGGCTGCAGATCGCCAGGCCCCCGTGGTGGGCGACCTCGGCGGCCACCCAGCCGATGCGGCGGACGTTGGTGTCGCGGTCGGCGGGGGAGAAGCCGAGGCCGGCCGTGAGGTGCCGGCGCACGCGGTCGCCGTCGAGGAGGGTGACGCGGGTGCCCCGCTCGACGAGCCGGGTGGCCACGGCGCGGGCGACCGTCGACTTGCCGGAGCCGGACAGGCCGGTGAGGAGCAGGACGACGCCCTCGGGCCGGTCGGCCGCGTGCGGGGGCGCCGGTGCGGCCTCGGCCGAGCGGGGCCGGGACGAGCCCGGGGTCGAGCCCGAGGGTGGTGAGGAGGGCCGCCCGCCGGTCGGGGTCGTCGGGCGGGAGCGGGACGACGTCGACGGTCGCGCCGCTCGCGGTGGCCGCCGCGATGGCCGCGCGGACCGTGTCGGTGTCCGCCGCCGCGCCGTCGAGGGAGGGGGAGGCGAGGACGAGCACGCGGGTGCCGGCGGGAAGGGTGGCCGGCACGTCGGCGGCCGCCTCGACGAGGAGGACCTCCTCGGCGGAGAGGTCGACGGGGCCGCCGAGCAGCAGGTGCTCGAAGGGCCGCGCGGAGGGCTGGGCCAGCCACGTCGGGCGACCGGTGACCAGGCCGCCACCGAGGTCCTCCACCTCGTCGAGGCGCGCCACCGGCACGCCCTCGGGGTCGACGACGACGAGCGCGCCGGCGGCGACCGCGGCCGCCACGACATCGGCGGCCACGCGCAGCGGCCGCGGCGCCGCGTCGGGTCCGTAGAGCCCGCGGCGCAGGACGTCGAGGTCGTCGAGGTCGTGCCCGGGCGGCGCGTGGACGCGGCGGCGCGGTGCTCACCCGACCCAGTCTGCCGTGCACCGGCCTGCCCCCGATGCGGAGCGGCCCGGTCGTCGGACGCGGCGCCGAGTGTAGGGTTTCCCACGACACCCAGGCACGGAAGGTGACCGCCGTGCAGACCCATGCCGACTACCGGCTCTCGCAGCTCGACGAGCTCGAGTCCGAGTCGATCCACGTCTTCCGCGAGGTCGTGGCCGAGCTCGAGCGACCCGTCCTCATGTTCTCGGGCGGCAAGGACTCCATCGTCATGCTGCGGCTCGCCGAGAAGGCGTTCCACCCCGCCCGGCTGCCGTTCCCGCTGCTCCAGGTCGACACCGGCCTCGACTTCCCCGAGGTGCTCGCCACCCGCGACTCGTGGGTCGCAGCGCCTCGGCGCCACCCTCGTCGTCGCCTCGGTCGAGGAGGCCATCGCCAACGGGGTGGTCGTCGACGACGGCCGCACGAGCCGCAACCGGATGCAGACCGCCACGCTGCTCGACGCCATCGAGACGCACGGCTTCACCGCGGCCTTCGGCGGTGGCCGGCGCGACGAGGAGAAGGCCCGCGCCAAGGAGCGCGTGTACTCGCACCGCGACGAGTTCGGCCAGTGGGACCCCAAGAACCAGCGCCCCGAGCTGTGGTCGCTGTACAACGGCCGGCTCCACGCGGGCGAGCACATGCGCATCTTCCCGCTGTCGAACTGGACCGAGCTCGACATCTGGCACTACATCGCCCGCGAAGGCATCGAGATCCCCTCCATCTACTTCGCCCACCAGCGGCGCGTCTTCGAGCGCGACGGCATGCTCCTCACCGAGAGCCCGCACAACCCCTGCCGCGACGGCGAGGTCGCCTCCGAGCGGACCGTCCGGTTCCGCACCGTCGGCGACCTCACCCTCACCGGGTGCGTCGAGAGCACGGCGTCCACCCTCGACGAGATCGTCGAGGAGGTCTCGGTCGCGCGGGTCACCGAGCGCGGGCGCGACGCGCGGCGACGACCGGTTCTCCGAGGCCGCCATGGAGGACCGCAAGAAGGAGGGCTACTTCTGATGGACCTGCTCCGCTTCGCCACCGCAGGCTCGGTCGACGACGGCAAGTCGACCCTCATCGGCCGGCTGCTGCTCGACTCCAAGGCGATCTTCGAGGACCAGCTCGAGGCCGTCGAGGCCACCTCGAGGACCAAGGGCTACGACTACACCGACCTCGCGCTGCTCACCGACGGGCTCCGGTCCGAGCGCGAGCAGGGCATCACCATCGACGTCGCGTACCGCTACTTCGCCACTCCGCGAAGGAAGTTCATCATCGCCGACACCCCGGGCCACGTGCAGTACACCCGGAACATGGTCACCGGTGCCTCCACCGCCGACCTCGGGCTCGTGCTCGTCGACGCGCGGCAGGGTCTCACCGAGCAGTCGCGGCGGCACGCCGTCATCCTCTCCCTCCTGCGGGTGCCCCACCTCGTCCTCGCCGTCAACAAGATGGACCTCGTCGGCTGGTCGCCAGGAGGTGTTCGAGGAGATCCAGCAGGAGTTCGTCGCGTTCGCCTCCGCGGCTCAACGTGCCCGACCTCGAGGTCATCCCGCTCTCCGCGCTCCAGGGCGACAACGTCGTGACGCGCAGCGCGAACATGCCCTGGTACGAGGGCTCCTCGCTCATGCACCACCTCGAGCACGTGCACATCGCGTCCGACCGCGACCTGCGCGACGTCCGCTTCCCCGTGCAGTACGTCGTGCGGCCGAAGTCCGACGAGTACCACGACTACCGCGGGTACGCCGGGCGGGTGGCCAGCGGGGTGATGAAGCCGGGCGACGAGGTGATGGTGCTGCCGAGCGGCCTGACGAGCCGGATCGCGGCCATCGACCTGTTCGACCGGGAGGTCGACGAGGCCTACCCGCCGATGTCGGTCGTCGTGCGGCTCGAGGACGACCTCGACGTCTCGCGCGGCGACATGATCTGCCGGGTGCGCAACGCCCCCGAGCCGACGCAGGACGTCGACGCGATGGTCTGCTGGATGACCCGCGAGCCGCTGCGCCCGCGCCAGAAGCTGGCGATCAAGCACACCACCCGGTCGGCCCGGGCCGTCGTCAAGGACGTGCAGTACCGGCTCGACATCAACACCCTGCACCGCGACCCGGAGACGAGCGAGCTGGGGCTCAACGAGATCGGCCGGGTGACCCTGCGCACCACGCAGCAGCTGCTCGTCGACCCGTACGAGCAGAACCGCACGACCGGTTCCTTCATCCTCATCGACGAGGCCACCGGCTCGACCGTCGGCGCGGGGATGATCAACTAGCGTCGCGTGCTCCTCGTCTCCGCCAACGTCAACGGCATCCGGGCGGCCGCACGTCGTGGCGGCCTGGCGTGGCTCGACGGCCGTGGGCGCCGACGTCGCTGGCCCTCCAGGAGGTGCGGGCCGACGACGACCAGCTGCGGGATGCGCTGTCGGGCAGCGTCTTCGAGACGTGGCAGGTGGCGCACGCCCCGAGCGGCGCGAAGGGCCGGGCCGGCGTGGCGGTGCTGACGCCGGCACGACGTCAAGGACGTGCGCACCGACGCGTCGGCGACGAGTTCGCGGGCCAGGGGCGGTGGGTCGAGGCCGACGTCGCGGTCGACGGCGAGGTGGTGACCGTGGCCTCCGCGTACGTGCACACCGGCCAGGCCGGGACGCCGCGGCAGGACGAGAAGTACCGGTTCCTCGACGCGGTGGGGGAGCGGCTCGCGGCGTGGGCCGCGGACGGGCGGCCGGCGGTGCTGACCGGCGACCTCAACATCGCGCACACCCTCGACGACCTCAAGAACTGGAAGGGCAACCGGGGCAAGGCGGGCTTCCTCCCGGACGAGCAGGCCGTGCTCGACCGGTGGGCGGCCGAGCACGGGCTCGTCGACGTGCACCGGGCGCTGCACGGGCCGGGCCCGGGGCCGTACACGTGGTGGTCGTGGCGGGGGCAGGCGTTCGACAACGACTCGGGCTGGCGGATCGACTACCAGCTGGCGACCGCGCCGCTGGCCGCGCGGGCGGTGTGGGCCCGGGTCGGTCGGGCCGAGACCTACGCCGAGCGGTGGAGCGACCACGCCCCGGTGCTCGTCGAGTACGCCGGCTGAGCGGGCGACCGCCCCGGAGAGGTCACTCCGCGGGCGGCCGCGGGCGCCCGTCGGCGAGGACCCCGACCCGGTTGCGACCCGATCGCTTGGCCTCGTACAGGGCCCGGTCCGCCATGACGTAGAGGCCCTTGAGGTCCTCCGCGTCGGCGGGGACGTTGGCCAGGCCGACGCTCACCGAGACCCGGATCTCCTCGCCGTTGTGGAGCACGAAGGGGTGGGCCCCGACGTCCGCGACGATCTGCTCGGCGCGGCGCTGGAGGGACGAGGCCGAGCACCCGGGCATGAGGACCGCCATCTCGTCGCCACCGAGCCGGCTCACGACGTCGTCCCGGCGCGCGGACTGCACGAGGTAGTCGGCCAGCTGGACCAGCACCTCGTCCCCCCGGGGTGTCCGTGCCGGTCGTTGATCGACTTGAACTCGTCGACGTCCAGGAGGATGAGGGAGGTGCCCTCGTGGCTGTCCGCGCCGGAGATGGCCGATCGCGCGGCCTCGTCCAGCACCCGCCGGGTCGCCAGCCCGGTCAGGGCGTCGACCGCGGCCAGGCGCTCGAGCCTGGCCACCAGCACGTCCTGCCGCTCGCCGGAACGGACGAGGAGCGCGGCCGTCGTGATGAGTGCGGCCGCGACGTATCCGAGGTCGGCGGCGGCCGCGGCCGGGGGCAGCGAGCCGACGACCACGATCCCCACGCCGACGACGGACGCCGTCGTCATCACCACGGCACCCGCGCGCCGCAGCTGTGAGGCGCCGTACAGCGTGGGGAAGAAGAAGAAGACCTGGGCCGCGACGGAGACGTCGGCGGTCAGGAGGTCGAGCACGACGATCGCGGAGACGGCCAGCAACGGACCCAGCGCCCACGCGACCAATGACGGGACGCGGCGGTGGCGGGCGGCCCAGCACGCGGCGAGGACCACCGCGACCGAGCCGAGCAGCAGGACGGCCTCGGTCGACGTCAGGTTCCGGCCGCCGGTCTGCAGCGGGATGAAGACGATCGTCACCAGGACCGCGACGCCGGCGAGCATGAGCATGCTCCACAGGGCTGCCGGACGACTGCGGGGCTGCATCCACAGGAGAAGCCGCACCGTCATGGTCTCCTCACCGACATCTCAGAGTTGCGTTGTGTTCCCCCGCGACAAGACTAACGGCGGGGCCCTCCGCACGCGGCGTCTTCCAGCGGTTGACATCCCCGGAGGCTGCGGCAGCGACGGTCAGGCCTGCGGCGGAGGTGGCCGTGCTCCCTCCGGGTCAGCCCGACGGCACGCGCCGGTCGTCCCGGGCGACCTCCGCCCCCGAGTGGTCGAGCCCCCGGTCGTAGGAGCCGTCGAGCGAGGTCCCAGACGACGAACCGGCCGCGGTCGTCGGGTCGTTCTCGGACCTCGGCCCACAGCCGTCGCCGGTGGACCGTGGTGTGGTGGCGCTGGCAGAGGAGGGCGGCGTTCGCGATCTCGGTCGCCCCGCCGTCGGCCCAGTGCCGGACGTGGTGGGCCCGTGCCCAGTCGGGCGGCGAGCGCGCAACCCGGGTAGGTGCACCCGCGGTCGCGTCGGCGCAGGAGGCGCCGCTGCGCCCGGGTGAAGAGGCGCGCCACGCGGCCGACGTCGAGCACCTCGCCGACGGTGCCGAGGACGTACGGGACGAGGGCGGCGTCGCAGGCGATGCGGCGGAGGACGTCGGGCGGCAGCAGCGTGCCGTCGGCGGTGGAGCCGAGCACCTCGCCCGCGCCGGTGCGTGCCTCGAGGTCGGCGAGGTCGACGCCCACGTGGAGGACGGCGGGGGAGGTGGACGGGTCGCCGGCGGTCGCGGCGTCGAGGGCGCTGGACGGCCGGCAGACCTCGGTGAGGGCCTCGACCCGGCGTTGCCCGGCGGGACGCAGGTCGCGCTCACCGGTCTCCTCGTTCGGTGGGGGCGCCGAGAGCGACCCGATGGCGGCCTCGAGGGTGGCGGCCTGCTCCGGGGTCGTCCACAGCTGGTACTCCGTGAGGTCGCCCGACTCGACCCGTGGCGCGGAGAGCCGCGCCGCCTGCGCCAGGCGCTCGTGGAGGTCGTCGGCGGCACCGCGGTGCCCGTACTCGGCGACGAGCCGCGGCCGCAGCCGGCGCATCATCGCCGGGCCCCACTGCCGAGCGAGGTCGACGAGGGCCGTCGTCACGGTCGGGACCGCGGCCGGCTGGAGCAGAGGCGCGAGCCGCTCGACCTCCCGGGTCACCGCCACCGCGGTGCCGGGAGCGAGCCGGCCGGAGAGCGACCGACGCGCAGACGATGCCGGTGGGGGAGCCGGGGTCCGGGCCGCGGCCGCTCGAGACCGGCGTCGGCCGCGACGACCTGGCGGGCCATCACCGCGACGGCGCCGGCCCCGCCCTGGCGCAGTGACGGAGCCTGCTCGCGCACCCAGGCGTGGACCTCGCCGGCCGAGCACTCACCCCGCCGGACGGCCTCGACCGCCACCCCGACCCGGGCCGCGCCGCCCAGGGCTCCCACCTCGTCGACGAGCCCCATCACCTCGGCGAGCTCGGGCCCGGACGCGGTGGCCAGCGACCTCGCCCAGGCCGGTGAGGGCGTCGCGGGCGGCCTCCAGCACGGAGCGTCGCTCCGCGAGCTCGAGCGTTCCCCTGGCCATGCTCCATCGTACCGAACAGGCGTTCGAACGGCAAGGGTTTCGAGTGGCAAGTGCGCGCCAGTTCAGGCTCAGCAGAACCGCTTCGGTGACCCACGCGGTCAGGAGCGGGGAGCTGCCGTGGCGGTGCGGACGGGCCGCGGCCCCGCCGCGCCCTGCTACGCGTCGCGGGCGGCCGGTGGCCCGGCGGTGACGACGAACGACGCGCGGCTCGTCCCAGCCGCGCGCCGCGAAGGCCGCGCCGATCGCGTCCCGGGCCACGTCGACCGACCCCTCCGGCAGGAGCGCGATCGACGAGCCGCCGAAGCCGCCGCCGGTCATCCGCGCCCCGAGCGCCCCCGCCCCCTCGGCGGCCTCGACCGACACGTCGAGCTCGTCGCAGCTCACCTCGTAGTCGTCGCGCAACGAGGCGTGCGAGGCACTGAACAGCCGTCCGACCTCGTCGAGGTCGCCGTCGGCCAGCGCCGCGACGCACGCCTGCACCCGGGCGATCTCGGTGACCACGTGCCGGGTGCGCCGCCGCTGCTCGTCGTCGTCGAGCCGGGCCAGGGCGTCCTCGAGCCCGGCGGGCGCCACCTCGCGCAGCGACCCCACCCCGAGCGCCTCGGCGGCCGCCTCGCAGGCCCGGCGCCGCTCCTCGTACTGCCCGTCGTTGAGGGCGTGCGACGCCCGGGTGTCGGTGACGAGGAGGACGTGGCCGGTGGCGGCGAGGTCGAAGGGCACGTGCGACGTGGCGCCGTCGCGGCAGTCGAGCAGCAGGGCCGAGCCCTCGCGGCAGAGCAGGGCCGCCGACTGGTCCATCCCGCCGGTCGCGGCGCCCGCCACCTCGTTCTCGGCGCGCACGCAGGCCCGGGCCAGCCGGGCGCGCGCGGCGTCGTCGGCGAGCAGGTCGAGGCCGAAGAGGTCGCTGGCCGCGGCCCCGACGGCGCACTCCAGCGCCGCCGAGCTCGACAGCCCCGCCCCGACGGGCACCTCGCTCGTCACCGTCACGTCGAGGCCGCGCACCGGCGTGGCCGTCCTCGCGCAGGGCCCACAGGACACCGGCGACGTAGGCCGTCCAGCCCTGCGGCGCACCCGGGCCGACGTCGTCCAGCGACACCTCGACGGTCTCGTCGGCCTGCACCGAGTGCAGGCGCAGGAGGTCGTCGTCGCGGGCCGAGCAGGCCGCGGTGGTGCGCTGGCGCAGCGCGATCGGCAGGACCAGCCCGTCGTTGTAGTCGGTGTGCTCACCGATGAGGTTGACCCGGCCGGGGGCCGACCAGACCCCCTCGGCGGCGGTGCCGAACACGTCACGGTGGGTCTCGGCGGGGCTCGGCATACCGGTGAGTCTAGGGATGGGCGGCAGGGCACAATGGGGCGCATGCCCAGCCCGACCACCCCCGATGGCGCACGCCCCCGCATCCTCTCCGGGATGCAGCCGACGAGCGACTCGCTCCACCTCGGCAACTACCTCGGGGCGCTGGTCAACTGGGTGAGCCCTGCAGGACGACTTCGACGCCTACTACTTCGTCGCCGACCTGCACGCCCTCACCGTCCCCACCGACCCCGAGGTGCTGCGCCACCGCACCCGGGTGACGGCGGCCCAGTTCCTCGCCGGCGGGGTCGACCCGACCCGCTCGGCCGTCTTCTGCCAGAGCCACCTGTCGCTGCACGCCGAGCTCGGGCTGGGTGATGAACTGCCTCACCGCCGACGGCGAGGCGCGCCGGATGACCCAGTTCAAGGACAAGGTCGCCAAGGGCCAGAACGCCAACGTCGGCCTGCTCACCTACCCGATGCTCATGGCGGCCGACATCCTCATGTACGACGCCGCGTACGTGCCGGTGGGCGAGGACCAGCGCCAGCACCTCGAGATCACCCGCGACCTCGCCGAGCGCTTCAACAGCCGCTTCGGCGACACGCTCGTCGTGCCCGGACGCCTACATCGTCAAGGGCGCCGCCAAGATCATGGACCTCCAGGACCCGACCGCGAAGATGAGCAAGACCGGGTCCTCGCCCAAGGGGCTCATCGACCTCATGGACGACCCCTCCCGGATCGCGAAGAACATCCGCTCCGCGGTCACCGACACCGACGGCGAGGTCCGCTACGACCCCGAGGGCAAGCCGGGCGTCTCCAACCTCCTCGTCATCCACTCGGTGCTCTCCGGCACCCCGGTCGAGCAGGTCGCGGAGTCGTTCGCGGGCCGGGGCTACGGCGACCTCAAGAAGGAGGTGGCCGACGTCGTGCTCGCGGCGCTCACCCCGTTCCAGGAGCGGATGGCCGAGCTGCTCGACGACCCCGCCGAGCTCGACCGCATCCTCGCCGACGGCGCCGAGCGGGCCGCCGTGGTCGCCCACGCGACGATGACCCGCGTCCGTGAGGCGGTCGGCCTCCTGCCGGCCGCCCGCTGAGGGAGGCGGTCATGCCCATCCACGGCGTCGCCGTCACCGTCCCCGAACCCTGGGCCGAGCGGCTGCAGGCCGCCCGGGAGCGGGCGGGTGACTCGATGGCCCAGGCCATCCCGCCGCACGTCACCCTGCTGCCCCCCACGGCCGTCGAGCCGCACGAGCTCGACGGGTTCGCCGCCCACCTCGAGGCGGTGTGCTCGGGCCTCGCCCCCTTCGAGATGGTGCTCTCCGGCACCGGCACCTTCCGGCCGGTGTCGCCGGTCGTCTTCGTCCAGGTGTCGCGCGGGATCGGCCACTGCGAGCGGCTCGAGGCGGCCGTGCGCTCGGGGCCGGTCGAGCGCCGGCTCGACTTCCCGTACCACCCGCACGTGACGATCGCCCACCACCTCGACGACGCCGCCCTCGACCGCGCCTTCGACGGCCTCGCCGACTTCCGCTGCCGGTTCGTCGTGTCGAGCATCGAGCTCTACCACCACGACCCCGACGGCGTGTGGCGCGTCGTGCGGTCCTTCGACCTCGCCGGCGGCTGACCGGCTCAGGCCACGCGGCGCTCGGGCGCGCGCCGGCGAGGCGACGCGCACGGTGTCGTAGTGGCCGAGCAGCTCGTCGGTGACCGTCGACCAGGTCCGTCCCTCGACGGCCGTCCGACCGGCCGTGCCCATCCGCTCCCGGAGGGCGGGGTCACGCACCAGCGCCGCCACCGACCGGGCCAGGTCGCCCGGCGCGTCCGGGTCGAAGAGGAGCCCGGTGCGCCCGTGGTCGACGAGGTCGACCGGGCCCCCGCGCCGCGGGGCGACGACGGGCAGCCCGGAGGCTGCCGCCTCCTGGAGGGTCTGGCCGAAGGTCTCGCGGGTCCCGGTGTGCACGAACACGTCGAGGAGCGCGTACGCGTCGGCGAGGGCCTCGCCCGAGCGCTGGCCGAGGAGGACGGGCGGGCGGTTGGGCCGGCCGGGCGTCGTCGCGACGGCCTCGGCCAGCCGGGTGGCGGTGCGCGCGCGGCTCGGCCCGTCGCCGACGACGACGAGCCGGGTGCCGGGCACCCGGGCCACCTCCTCGAGCCGCTCGAGCTCCTTCTCGGGGGCGAGCCGCCCGACGTACCCGACGAGCACCTCGCCGTCGGGGGCGAGCTCGGCACCGGGACGGCCCGGAGGGCGCTGCGGCGTCCGGGGTGGAAGAGGACGGAGTCGACGCCCCGGCCCCACCGCGCCGTCTCCGTCACCCCGTGCTCGGCCAGCTCGGCGAGGGTGTGGGTGGAGGGGGCGAGGGTCAGCGGGGCGAGGGCGTGCACCCGCCGGATCCAGCGCCACGCGGCGTCCGCGGCCCGCGGGCCGACGAGCGACGGCGCGTGGCGGGCGAGGTAGCTCGGCATGTCGGTCTGGTAGACCGCGAGCGAGGGGACGCCGAGGTCGGCGGCGTCGCGCAGGGCCCGGGCGCCGAGCACGAACGGGGAGGCCACGTGCACGACGTCGGGCCGCACGGTGGTGAGGACGTCGCGCACGGCCCCGGTGGGCAGGCCCGTGGGGAAGGCCCGCACCGGACAGCGACGGGACCGGGTGCACGGGGGCCCCGTGGTGCTCCGCGGGTGCGGGCCGGGGACAGACGACCGACACCCGGTGGCCCTGCGCCACGAGGCACTCCACGGTGCGGCACACCGTGGTGGTCACGCCGTTGAGGGTGGGGAGGAAGGACTCGGTGACGACGACGACGCGCACGGCCCCCAGCCTCCCGACCCGACGAGGCGGGCCGGCGACGCCCCGGCGGGCGTCGGATGACGATCGGGTGACCGGTAGCCTCGGCGCCATGCCAGAGGTCACCGGGTTCTGGGCCGTCGTCCCGGCCGGAGGGGCGGGCACGCGGCTCTGGCCGCTCAGCCGCTCGGGCCACCCGAAGTTCCTCCTCGACCTCACGGGCAGCGGACGCACCCTCCTCCAGGCGACGGTCGACCGCCTGGCCCCGCTCACCGGCGACCGGGTCGTCGTCGTCACCGGGGCCGCGCACGCCGACGCCGTCCGCGGGCAGCTGCCCGGCGCCGTCGCCGGGCGCGTGCTCGCCGAGCCGGCCCCCCGCGACTCGATGGCCGCCATCGGGCTGGCCGCGGCCGTCGTCGAGCGCAGCGACCCCGAGGCGGTCGTCGGCTCGTTCGCGGCCGACCACGTCATCCCCGACGCCGAGGCCTTCCGGACGGCCGTCCGGGAGGCGGTCGACGTCGCCCGCCAGGGGCACCTCGTCACCCTCGGCGTCGAGCCCACGCACCCCGCCACCGGCTTCGGCTACATCCGGGAGGGGGCGCCGCTCGCCGGGTTCCCGACGGCCCGCCACGTCGAGGAGTTCGTCGAGAAGCCGGACGCCGAGCGGGCGGCCGCGCTACCTCGCCGCCGGTGGGTACCGTTGGAACGCAGGGATGTTCGTCGCCCGAGCGAGCGTCCTGCTCGACCTGCTGGCCGCAGTGGCACCCCGACCTCGCCGCCGGCCTGCGAGCCGTCGCGGCCGACCCCGGCGCGGCTCGACGAGCTGTGGCCCGGGCTCGAGAAGATCGCCATCGACCACGCCGTCGCCGAGCCGGCCGCGGCCGCGGGCCGGGTCGTCGTCGTCCCGGCCCCCTTCGGGTGGGACGACGTGGGCGACTTCGCCAGCCTGTCCGCGCTGCTGCCGGGCAGCGGACGGGCTGACCGTGCTCGGGGCGGCCGACGACGTCACCGCCGTCGACGCCACGGGGTTCGTCGCCGGCCACGGCCGGGCGCCGGGTCGCCGTGGTCGGTCTCGACGACGTCGTCGTGGTCGACACCCCGGACGCGGTGCTCGTCACCACCCGGGCGCGGGCCCAGGACGTCAAGGCCGTCGTCGACGCCCTGCGGGCCGCGGGCCGCACCGACCTCACCTGAGAGCGCGGCCGCGGGGCCACGGCGCCCGCCGGGCGCGGCCGCCGGGTCCGTGGCCCCGGTGTGGTCGCCGGAGGCCCTCCGGGTAGGCCGTTCGGCCGGACCTGCGGCGCGTGCTCCACCGGTGCGCCCGACGCTGCGGTTAGCGTGCGCGCGTCATGCGTGGGCGCCGGGGGTGGCCACGCACCACCGTCGCACCTGCGCCCGTCCGGGCGCCCGTCACCCTGGGGGAGCCCACATGTCCTCGACCCTGCCGCCGTCCGGCCCGCTGCGCGGACCCGACCGCGCCCACGGCTGGCCGGCCCACGAGACCTTCGGCGAGCCCCTCGCCGAGGCCGCGCCCGCGACCACCGGCGACCTCCCCGTCGTCACCGAGGAGACGCCGCCGCGCACCGGGGCACGGCCTCGCCCGGGGGCTCGTCGTCGGCGGCGCCGCTGCCCTGCTCGCCGTCGCCGGTGGCGGCGCCTGGGCCTGGGTGGCCCTCGGCGGCGGTGGCGACCGCCCGGCCGACGTCCTGCCCGCGACGACGTTCGCCTACGCCGCCGTCGACCTCGACCCCTCCGCGGGCCAGAAGGTCGAGGCGCTGCGCACCCTCTCGAAGTTCCCCGGCCTCTCCGACGCCGGCGTCTCGGAGAAGAAGGACCTCGCCACCTCGCTCACCGACGCGGTCTTCAGCGACAGCCCGTGCAAGAACCTCGACGCCGCGCGCGACGTCACGCCGTGGCTCGGGAAGCGGGCGGCCGTGGCGGCCGTCACCCTCGGCGACGCCTCGGTGCCGGTCGGCGTCGTGCAGGTGAGCGACGAGAAGGCCGCCAACGCCGGGCTGCTCGCCCTCACCGCGTGCTCCGAGAAGGCACGACGCCAAGGCCACCGACGGCCTCACCCCGACGTGGGTCATCCGCGACGGCTGGGCCTACGTCGCCAAGGACGCCGACACCGCCGGACGGGTCGCCGACGCCGCCGACGGCGCGACGCTGGCCGGCTCGCGCGACTTCACCCAGTGGACCGACGCGGTCGGCGAGCAGGGCCTGGTCACGGTCTACCTCGCCCCCAAGCCCGGCTCGCAGCTGAGGTCGCTCATCGAGCTCGTTCGGGCTCGACGCGGCGCACCGGCGCAGCTCGACACCGTCGATCGCGGGCTACGACGAGTTCCAGGGCGGCGCCGCCACCCTGCGCTTCGCCGACGGCGGCCTCGAGGTCGAGTCCGCCGGCGGCCTCGACGACGCGACGAAGGCGCAGCTCGGCACCGGGGCCGGCGCCTCGCTCGCCGCCCTGCCCGACGACACCCTCGCCGCGGTCGCCGTGAGCCCGGCCAAGGGCTGGGTCGAGCGGACGGCCACCCAGGCGCGCCGGGCAGTCCGGCGGTGAGCTGACGCCCGACCAGCTGTACTCCACCGTCGAGGACGCCACCGGCCTGTCGATGCCGGGCGACCTCGAGACCCTGCTTCGGCCGGACCCTCGTCGTCTCGCTCGGCGCGGGCTTCGACCCGTCGGCCCTCGAGCAGGCGGACGGGCCCGACGCGCTTCCCCGTGGCCGTCAAGGTCACCGGCGACCAGGCGGGCATCGAGGACGTCGTCACGCGCCTCGGCGCCCTCGACCCGGTGGTCGGCTCGTTCCTCGGCACGACGAAGGCCGGCAAGGACACCGTCGTCGTCGGCCCGAGCGAGGCCTACCGCTCGGCCGTCGCCACCGGGGGACACCTCGGCGACGCCACGGCCTTCCGCTCGGTCGTCCCGAACGCCGACCGGGCGGTGCTGGCGATGTACCTCGACGTCGACGGCCAGGACGACTGGCTGGCCTCGCTGGCGCCGGAGGACCCGCGAGGTGCGCAAGAACATCGAGCCGCTCTCGGCGGTCGGCCTGTCGGTGTGGGCCGAGGGCGACACCCTGCACTCCCGGTTCCGGGTCACCACCGACTGACCCCGCTCGACCACCGCCGCCCCCGGACGCCCGCGCGTCCGGGGGCGGCGGTGCGTCGGGGCGGGTGCGGCCCGGGAGGGTCAGACGGCGTCGCGCCGGGTGTAGGCGAGCGCCCCGGCGCCGGCGAGCGCCGCGGCGAGGAGGGTCATCGTCACCGGCCGCGAGGGCCGCGAACGACCCGCCCGGCAGCTGCGACAGGTGCGCGAAGGGCGAGAGGTCGACGACCCAGCCGGGCAGCTGCATCGTCGGGCCGAGCTCGCCGACGACGAAGCCGACGAGGAGGGCCGCCCAGGCCAGGGGGGCGAGCCGCGGCCGGGCGCCCACGAGCAGCGCCGCGACCCCGACGAGCAGCCAGATCGCCGGCAGGGTGGAGAGGAAGGCCCCGAGGACCGCGCCGAGGCCGGGGGACGAGGCACTGGCGCGCGGCCCGACGAGGCCGACGGTGAGCCCGATGACGAGCATGAAGCCGGTCGTCGCGGCGACGGCCACGGCGAGGTGCGCGAGGTACCAGCGACGTCCGGCTCGTCGGGCCGGCGAGCACGGTCTCGCCGAGGCCGGAGCGCTCCGCCGCGCCGAGGCGCAGGACGAGGGCGACGCCGGCCGCGGTGACGGCCACCCCGACGAACTTGGTCTCGGTCGCGAGGTAGATGGCCTCGACGGTGCCCGCCGACCCGCCGAGCTGCTCGAGGAACTTCTGCATCGCGGGGTTGTCCGTGAGGTCGCCGACCGCGCCGAGGAGCGACCCGAGCACCACCCCGCCCGCGACGAGGCCGACGACCCAGCCGACGACCGTGCCCGTCGCCAGGCGCGAGACCAGCCCCAGCGGGCTCGACAGCAGCCGCCCGGCGCGGGCCCGGCCGAGCCGCGACGGCAGGACCCCGGCGCCGAGGTCGCGGCGGTCGAGGACGGCGAGCCCTGCGGCGGTGCCGGCGACGAGCACGGCGACGCCGAGGGCGAGCAGCCACAGGTGGTCCTCGCCCGTACGGCTCGACCCGGCCGGCCCAGCCGAGGGGGCTGAGCCAGCCGAGGGCGTGGACGACCCCGGAGTCGACCGAGTCGGCCGCCGCGCGCACGACGTAGAACACGCCGAGGGCCCCGAACGCGAGCCCGCCGGCCCCGCGCGTGGTCGAGGCGAGCTGCACGGCCAGGGCCGTGACGCCGACCTGGGCCAGCCCGGCGGTGGCCCAGGCGACCCCGAAGGCGACCGACCCGGTCGGGTCCATGCCGAGGGCCACGAGCCCGACGGTGGACAGCCCGCTCGCGAGGACGACGGCGGCCACGGCGACGACGAGCCCGGCGGCCAGCGGTGCCCAGCGGCCGACCGCGCCGGCCCCGACGAGCTCGAGGCGTCCCTCCTCCTCCTCGGTGCGGGTGTGCCGCCGGACGACGACGAGCCCGAGGATCGAGGTGAGCACGGCGCCCATCATCACGGTCTTGAAGACGGCGAGGGCGTCGGCGCTCGCCGCGCTGATCGGGCCGTACATCGCGACGACGGCCGGGTTGCTGACGATGCCGGCGAGCCCCTCGGCGGCCGAGGCGTCGGTCGGGAAGAGCGCGAGGGTGGCCTGGGCCGAGCCGACCGAGAGCAGCACGAGGCCGAGGACGCTGGCCGGGACGATGACCCGGTCGCGCCGCCACGCGAGCCGCAGCAGCTGGCCGAGCCCGGCGAGCCGGCCGGTCATGCCGGCACCTCGGCCGGCGACCCCTCCGCCGCGGGGGCCGCGCCCTGGTAGCGGGCGAGGAAGAGCTCCTCGAGGGTGGGGGGCTGGCAGGTGAGGCCGGTGACGCCGCGGGCGGCGAGGGCGGAGACGAGGGAGTCGAGGTGCTCGGCGTCGGCGGCGAGGTGCACCGTGGCGCCGTCGACGCGCACGTCGTGGGCGCCGGGCCAGCCGGCGACCTCGGCGGCGGTGGGCACGTCGCGCAGGTCGGCCCGCACCCGGGTGCGGGTGAGGTGGCGCAGCTCGGTGAGCGTGCCGGAGTCGACGACGCGGCCGGCGCGCACGATGCTCACCCGCTCGCAGGCCCGCTCGACCTCGCTGAGGATGTGGCTCGAGAGCAGCACGGTGCGGCCGCGCTCGCGCAGGTCGTGGAGCTCGTCCTGGAAGACGTGCTCCATGAGCGGGTCGAGGCCGGCGGTCGGCTCGTCGAGGACGAGCAGCGGCGTCTCGCTCGCGAGGGCCGCGACGAGGGCCACCTTCTGCCGGTTGCCCTTGCTGTAGGCCTTGCCCTTCTTGGTCTCGTCGAGCTCGAAGCGCTCGACGAGGCGGCGCCGGCGGCCCTCCTCGAGGCCGCCGCGGAGCCGGCCCGAGCAGGTCGATGGTCTCGCCGCCGGAGAGCGTCGGCCACAGCACGACGTCGCCCGGCACGTAGGCGAGGCGGCGGTGCAGCTCGGTGCTGTCGCGCCAGGGGTCGAGGCCGAGGACCGTGGCGCTGCCGCCGTCGGAGCGGAGCAGGCCGAGGAGGATGCGCAGGGTGGTCGACTTGCCCGACGCCGTTGGGCCCGAGGAAGCCGTGCACCTCGCCCTCGCGCACGGTGAGGTCGAGGCCGTCGAGGGCGACGGTGCGCCCGAAGGTCTTGCGGAGCCCGGAGACGGTGATGGCGTCGGTCACGACATCGACGGTACACCGTCTTCACAATCTTGTGAATGTTGTAATGTTGCCGCCGTGAGCACGCCACCTCCCGCCTCCGGCCCGACCGTCGAGGTCGTCGAGCGGCTCGGCGGGGCGCTCGCCGAGGTCGGCATCCCCCTCCAGCCGGCGCGGGTCTTCGCGGCCCTGCTCGCCACCGAGGACGGCCGGCGCACCTCGGCCCAGCTCGTCGAGCTGCTCGGGGTGAGCCCGGCGGCCGTCTCCGGGGCCGTGCGCTACCTCTCCCAGGTGCGGATGATCCGCCGCGAGCGCGAGCGGGGCACCCGGCGCGACGTCTACGTCGCCCTCGACGACGCCTGGCACGACATGATGATGCAGACCGACCAGCTCTACGCCCCGATCCTCGCCGCGCTCGTCGCCGCCCGCGACGAGGTGGGCGCCGCGACCCGGGCCGGGGAGCGGATGCAGCTGTCGGCGGAGTTCCTCGAGTTCATCCAGTCCGAGATGGCCGGGGTGGCCGAGCGCTGGGACGACTACAAGGCCGCTCGCCGAGGCCGGGAGGGACACCGCCGCGGCGCCGGGACGCCCCGGCGTAGACTCGGCCACCTCATGAACGACGATGCCCTCCTCGCCGCCCTCGGCGAGCGCATCACCTCGCTGTCCCCCGAGCTCGTCGACCCTGCGCAGGGACCTGCACGCCCACCCCGAGCTGTCCCGCGAGGAGACGCGCACGACCGAGTGCGTCGCCCGACGCCTCGACGAGGCCGGCGTCGCCGTGCGCCTGCTGCCCGGCACCGGCCTGCTCGCCGACCTCGGGGCGGCCGAGCCCGCCTACCGGGTGGCCCTGCGCGCCGACATGGACGCGCTGCCGGTCCGGGAGCGCTCCGGGCTCGAGTTCGCCGCCCGCGACACCGGCGTCTGCCACGCCTGCGGGCACGACGTGCACGTGGCGGCGCTCGTCGGCGCCGTGCTCGCGCTGCGCGCCGTCGAGGAGTCGCTCGTGGCCCGCGGCATCGCGGTGCGCGCCGTCTTCCAGGCCGCCGAGGAGGTCATGCCCGGCGGCGCCATCGACGCCATCACCGCCGGCGCGCTCGAGGGCGTCGACACGATCTTCGCCGTGCACTGCGACCCGAGCATCGACGTCGGCGAGGTCGGGCTGCGCGAGGGGGCGCTGACCGCGGCCGCCGACCAGGTGGCGGTCTCCCTCCACGGGCGGGGCGGGCACACCTCGCGCCCGCAGCTCACCGAGGACCTCGTGTTCGCCCTCGCCAAGGTCGTCACCGACGTGCCGGCCGTGCTCGGGCGCCGGCTCGACCCGCGCACCGGTGCGGCGCTGGTGTGGGGCACGATCCAGGCCGGCCGGGTCGCCAACGTCATCCCGTCGACCGGGGAGTGCCGCGGCACCCTCCGGATGCTCGACGCCGAGTCGTGGCTGACCGTCGGGCCGCTCCTCGAGGAGATCGTCCACGGCGTCGTGCAGCCGTACGGGGTGCAGGCCAAGGTCGAGCGGCTCAAGGGCGTCCCCCCGGTGGTCAACACCGGCGACGGCATCTCGGCGCTGCGGCGGGCCGCGCTCGCGGGCGGGGTGAGCCCGGTCCCGACGGCGCAGTCGCTCGGCGGCGAGGACTTCTCCTGGTACCTCGAGCACTGCGGCGGGCGCGATGGCCCGGCTCGGCACGCGGACCCCGGGCGGCCCGACGCTACGACCTGCACCAGGGCGACCTCGTCGTCGACGAGCGGGCCATCGCGATCGGCGCGCGCCTCCTCGCGTCGGCCGCCGTCGTGCGCGGGCTGGATGCCCGGCGGGCCGCGGACGGGGCCGCGACGTGAGCGGGCCGGAGGTCGACTGGGAGGCGCTGCGGGTCGAGGCGGTGCGGATGACCGGGCTGGCCTACTGCCCGTACAGCCGGTTCCCGGTCGGCGTCGCCGGGCTGGTCGACGACGGCCGGGTCGTCTCCGGCTGCAACGTCGAGAACGCGGGCTACGGCGTCACGCTGTGCGCCGAGTGCGGCATGGTCTCGTCGCTGCACGCGACCGGCGGCGGCAGGCTCGTCGCCGTGTGGTGCGTCGACGGCCGGGGCGACACCCTCATGCCGTGCGGCCGCTGCCGACAGCTGCTGTGGGAGAACGGGACTCCCGAGACCGTCGCTGCGCACCCCGGAGGGCGACCTCCCGATGTCCGCGGTGCTGCCGCAGGCCTTCGGCCCCGACGACCTCACCGCCCGCCGCCCCTGACCCCCGGCGGGCCGGGCAGCTCGACGACGACCCGCAGCCCGCCGGCGGGGAGCGCGTCCACCCGCAGGGTGCCGTCGTGGGACCGGACGATCGACCGGACGATCGCCAGGCCCAGGCCGGACCCGCCGTGGTCGGAGAACCGGCGCCCCTGTCCGCGCTGGAAGGGCTCGACGAGGGTCCCGACGCGGTCCGCGTCGAGCACGTCCCCGGTGTTCTCGACGGTGACGACGGCCCGGGCGCCGACCGCGTGCGTGGTCACCGTCGCGGTGCCGCCACCCGGGAGGTTGTGGACGACGGCGTTGTGGACGAGGTTCGTCACCACCTGGAGCAGGAGGACCGGTGACCCGTGGGCGTGGACCGGCTCGCCGGAGACCTCGACGGTGACGCCCCGCCGCTCGGCGAGGGGGAGCAGCACCTCCGCCGCCTGCTCGGCGACGAGGGACAGGTCGACCGGCTCGGGGGCGAAGGAGCGCTGGTCGGCGCGGCCGAGCAGCAGCAGCGCCTCGGTGAGGTCGACGGCCCGCCCGTTCACCTCCCGCAGCCGCGCCAGCAGGACGTCGGTGTCGCGGTCCGGGTCGGCGGCGGCGACCTCGAGCAGGGCCCGGGTCGTCGCGAGGGGGGTCCGCAGCTCGTGCGAGGCGTTGGCGGCGAACCGGCGCTGCTCGTCGAGCAGGTCCTCGAGCCGGCCGAGCATCGCGTCGAAGGCGTCGGCGAGGTCGGTGAGCTCGTCGCGACGGCCGGGCAGGGCGACGCGCTCGTGCAAGGACCCGGTCGCCACCCGGCGGCTCACCTCCCGCATCCGGGTCAGGGGCGCGAGCATGCGGCCGGCGAGCAGCCAGCCGCCGCCGAGGCCCAGGACGAGGAGCACGAGGAGGGCCTGCGCCGCCCGCGGCGCGAAGGCGCGCCAGAGGTCGTAGCGGCCGGGGACGAAGAGCTGGGGGCCCGGGCCGCCGGACCCGGGCGCGGGCCGCACGGCGACGGTCGTCGCGCGGTCGGGGACGTAGCGCAGGAGGAACACCCAGACGACGGCCAGCAGGAGGACGCCCGCGACCATGAGGAAGCCCGCGTAGCTGAGCGCGAGCCGCGCCCGGACGCTCGGGCCGGGGGCGCGTCGCGTCGCGTCGTCACCCATCGGCGTCCCGCTCGCCCGCGGCCCCGGGGCCGGGGTCGATGCGGTACCCCACGCCGGGCACCGTGGCGATGACCCAGGGCTCGCCGAGCCGCTTGCGCAGCGTCGACACGGTGATCCGCACGGCGTTGGTGAACGGGTCGGCGTTCTCGTCCCAGGCGCGCTCCAGCAGCTCCTCGGCACCGACGACGCCGCCGTCGGCGTCGACGAGGACCTCGAGCACCGCGAACTGCTTGCGGGTGAGGGCGACGTAGCGGCCGTCGCGGTGGACCTCCCGGCGGAACGGGTCGAGGCGCAGCCCGGCGACCTCGCGGACGGGCGGGCGGTGGCGCGCCCGCCGGCGGTCCAGGGCCCGGACGCGCAGGACGAGCTCGCGCAGCTCGAACGGCTTCGTGAGGTAGTCGTCGGCGCCGAGCCCGAAGCCGGACGCCAGGTCGTCGAGCCGGTCGGCCGCGGTGAGCATGAGGATCGGCAGGTCGCGTCCGGCCGCGACGATCCGCGCGGCCACCTCGTCGCCGGAGGGCCCAGGGACGTCGCGGTCGAGGATCGCGACGTCGTAGCCGTTGAGCTCGAGGAGGGCGAGGGCGGTGTCGCCGTCGCCCGCGACGTCGGCGGCGATGGCCGCCAGGCGCAGGCCGTCGCGCACGGCCTCGGCCAGGTAGGGCTCGTCCTCGAGGATCAGCACACGCATCGCTCCGTGATGCTACGAGGCCGGAGGTATCGCCGGCGTATGGAGTTCGCGATACGCCCTCGCAACCGGAGGGCGGGTGGGCTGGGGGCATGACCCCTCCGCGAACCTCGGCCCGCCGCCGGCGCCGCCGTCCGGTCGTCGTCCGCCTCGCCGTCCTCGGCCTGGTCGCCGCCGCCGTCGTGCTGCTGCACCCCCGGTCGTCGTCCTCGTCGACGGCGACCACCCCCTCCACGACGTTGCCCTCCACGACGTCCCCCTCCACGTCGTCCGCACATCCGGCCGCGCCGTCCGCGCCGCCGGAGGGCACCGCACGGGCGACCCCCCGCGACAGCGCCCCGGCGAGGACGTCGGGGACGTCGTCCGGCCGGCTCGGCGTGGCGGACGGCGAGGTGCCGGACGGGCTGAGCGCCCTCGCCACCGGCTACCCGGCCCTCGACCGGCTCGACCCCGCCCTGCACGCCGCCCTGCGCCGCGCGGCGAGCGCCGCCCGGGGCGACGGGGTGCACCTGACGGTGACGAGCGGCTGGCGGTCCCGCGCCTACCAGCAGCACCTGCTCGACCGGGCGGTCGCGACGTACGGGTCGCGGGCCGAGGCGGCCGCGTGGGTGGCGACGCCCGACACCTCCGCGCACGTCACGGGGGACGCCGTCGACCTCGGTCCGTCGAGTGCGACGGGGTGGCTGGCCGCGCACGGCGCCGAGTACGGCCTGTGCCGCGTCTACCGCAACGAGCCGTGGCACGTCGAGCTGCGGCCGGACGCCCCGGCGCACGGGTGCCCGGCCCGCTACGACGACCCGTCCGACGACCCCCGGCTCCGGCCGTGAGCCCGGTCCGGGCCCCGGTCGGGACTGCGTCGGTGACGCGCCCGGCGCACGTCCCCGGAGCCGTCCGCCGGCTGTTCGCCGTGTACCTCGTCGTCCTCGTCTGGCTCGTCGTGTGGAAGCTGGGGGTCCCCGGGCTCGGGGTCGGCCCGCGGCAGCCGCCGAAGCTGGTCCCGTTCGTCGCGAGCGGCACGGCGGGCGCCAGCGCGCCCCTCGAGGTCGCCGCCAACGTCCTCCTCTTCGTCCCCCTCGGGGCCTACCTCTCGCTCCTCGTCCCCCGCTGGCGGTGGTGGCGGGTGGCCGCGCTCGCGGGCGCGACGAGCCTGCTCCTCGAGGTCGCCCAGTACGTGCTCGTCGTGGGGTCCGCCGACGTCAGCGACGTGCTGTCCAACTCGGCCGGCGCCCTCGCCGGCCTCGGCCTCGTCGTCCTGGCCCGTCGGCTCGGCCGGCCGCGGACCGCACGAGGGCTCGTCCGCACCTGCGCGGCCGCGACCACCGTCGCCGTGCTGGCCCTCGGGCTCCTCGCCGCGTCCTCGCTCCGCTACGGGCCACCGCGCCACGTCCCACCCCCGGACCGGGCCCGCGCCGCCCCTGCCATGATGTCGGGATGACCGAAGCCTTCGACGCCGTCGACGTCATCATCCACAAGCGCGACCGGCGTGAGCTCGGCGACGACGAGATCCGCTGGGTCGTCGACGCCTACACCCGCGGCGCCGTCGCCGAGGAGCAGATGAGCGCGCTCGCGATGGCGATCCTGCTCAACGGCATGACCCGGCGCGAGATCGCCACGTGGACCGCGGCGATGATCGCCAGCGGCGAGCGGATGGACTTCTCGTCGCTGTCCCGCCCCACGGCCGACAAGCACTCCACGGGCGGTGTCGGCGACAAGATCACCCTCCCGCTCGCCCCCCTCGTCGCGGTCTTCGACGTCGCCGTGCCGCAGCTCTCGGGCCGCGGCCTCGGCCACACCGGCGGCACCCTCGACAAGCTCGAGTCGGTGCCCGGGTGGCAGGCCTCCCTCACCAACGACGCGATGCTGCGCCAGCTCGACGACGTCGGGGCGGTCATCTGCGCGGCCGGCGCCGGCCTCGCCCCGGCCGACAAGAAGCTCTACGCCCTGCGCGACGTCACGGGCACGGTCGAGGCCATCCCGCTCATCGCCAGCTCGATCATGAGCAAGAAGATCGCCGAGGGCACCGGCGCGCTCGTGCTCGACGTCAAGGTCGGCAGCGGGGCGTTCATGAAGACCCGGGAGGACGCCACCGAGCTGGCCCGCACGATGGTCGACCTCGGCACGGACGCCGGCGTGACGACGGTCGCCCTGCTCACCGACATGGCGACGCCCGCTGGGGCTCACCGCCGGCAACGCGCTCGAGGTGCGCGAGTCGGTCGAGGTCCTCGCGGGCGGCGGGCCCGACGACGTCGTCGAGCTCACCGTGCGGCTCGCCGAGGAGATGCTCGAGGCCGCCGGGCGCGGGGGCCAGGACGTGCGCGCAGCCCTCTCCGACGGCCGGGCGATGGACGTCTGGCGGCGGATGATCGCGGCGCAGGGCGGCGACCCCGACGCGCCCCTGCCGACGGCCCGGCACACCGAGGAGGTCCTCGCCCCGGCCGACGGGGTCATCACCGCCATGGACGCCTACGCCGTCGGGGTGGCGGCCTGGCGGCTCGGTGCCGGACGGGCCCGCAAGGAGGACCCCGTGCAGGCCGGCGCGGGTGTCGAGCTGCACGTCAAGCCCGGCGCCACCGTCCGCTCCGGGGAGCGGATGATGACGCTGCACACCGACACCCCCGAGCGCTTCGAGCGGGCGAAGGAGGCCCTCGAGGGGTCCGTGTTCGTCGCGCCCGAGGGGTCGCGCCCCGCGCTCGGGCCCGTCGTCATCGACCGGATCGCCTGAGCCCGACAGCCCACGCCCGTCCCGGCCACGGCAGAAGGCCGCCCCCGCACGGTGCGGGAGCGGCCTTCGCCGTGTGGGCTGGATCAGTACCAGTGGTTCCGTCCGCCGATGGCCCGGCCGGTCGCTCCGAGGATCGCCAGGACCGCACCGACGACCAGCAGGATGATGCCGATCGTCGTGAGGATGGAGATCTTGGCGACGAGACCGATGATGAGAAGAATGATGCCGAGGATGATCAAGGCAGGGGCTCCTTTCGTGGCTCCGCGGCAACCGTAGCGGCGCCGGGATGGTTGATGTGCCGAGAGAGCAGAAGAAATTCGCAGGTCACCGGGGGCCCGGGCCGTCCCGCCCTCCCTCGGCCCGGGGGTGGCGACCGGCCGGCCCGCGGATCGCTACGCTGGGCGGCGTGGTGGACCTGCGGACGACGGTGACGGGCTCGGCGGACGACGGGGGGCCCCGGCGGTGACCACTCCGACGGCGCAGGTGGTGCACCGCGCCCCCAAGGCCCTCCTGCACGACCACCTCGACGGCGGCGTGCGGCCGGCGACGGTCGTCGGGCTCGCCGAGGCGTCCGGCTACGACGGGCTGCCGACCCACGACCCCGACGCCCTCGGGCGCTGGTTCCGCGACGCCGCCGACTCCGGCTCGCTCGAGCGCTACCTCGAGACGTTCTCCCACACCGTCGCGGTGATGCAGACCGAGGAGCAGCTGACCCGGGTCGCGCGCGAGTGCGCCCTCGACCTCGCCGCCGACGGGGTCGTCTACGCCGAGTCGCGCTTCGCGCCGGAGCTGCACATCGAGGGCGGGCTGGCCCTCGACCGGGTCGTCGAGGCCGTCCTCGCCGGCTTCCGCGAGGGCGAGGAGGAGGCGGCGGCCGCCGGAACCCCCATCCGGATGCGCGCCCTGCTCACCGCGATGCGGCACGCCGCGCGGTCCCGGGAGATCGCCGAGCTCGCCGTCACCTACCGCGACCGCGGCGTCGGCGGCTTCGACATCGCCGGTGCGGAGGCCGGGTTCCCGCCCACCCGGCACCTCGACGCCTTCGAGTACCTGCGCCGCGAGAACGCGCACTTCACCATCCACGCCGGCGAGGCCTTCGGGCTGCCGTCGATCTGGGAGGCCATCCAGTGGTGCGGGGCCGACCGGCTCGGCCACGGCGTCCGCATCGTCGACGACGTCGCCGTCGCCGACGACGGGGCGGTGACGCTCGGCCGGCTCGCCGCCTACGTCCGCGACCGGCGCATCCCGCTCGAGATGTGCCCGAGCTCGAACCTCCAGACCGGCGCCGCCGACTCGATCGCCGCCCACCCGATCACCCTGCTCAAGGGGCTGCGCTTCCGGGTGACCGTCAACACCGACAACCGGCTCATGTCGGGCACGTCGATGTCGCGCGAGATGCAGCTGCTCGTCGACGAGGCCGGCTGGAGCCTGGCGGACCTGCGCTGGGCGACGATCAACGCGATGAAGTCCGCGTTCCTCCCGTTCGACGAGCGTCTCGAGCTCATCGAGCACGTCGTCAAGCCCGGGTACGCCGCGCTCGGCGCCTGACCACGGGGCCGGTCGACCGCCTGGTCGGACCCGCCCCGGGCGGTCAGGCCAGGGGGTCGGCGCCGACGACCCGGCGGCGCAGGGCCTCCTCGCGCTCCAGGCGCAGGGCGTCACGCCGTCGGCGCTCGCTGATGACGGCGGCGAGGACGTACTCCGCGTGGAAGCCCGGCGGCGGTGGCGGGGCGACGTAGCGCAGGACCTCGGCCAGCAGCTCGCGGCCGAGCGGCTCGCGCGAGGTCGGCACGAGGGTCGTCGAGCGGGAGAGGAACTGGCGCACCGCGACGGTGAGCCCGGCCGGCAGCGCGGCGACGTCGGCGGCGACCGCCCACTGCGCGAGGGGTGGCGGCATCTGCGGTGGGGCGAGCAGGCGCATCCGCGACCGCTGGGTGATGACGTAGGTGCCGGCGGCGACGTCCCCGAGGCGTTTGCTCCGGCTGCTGAGCACCGAGCTGACGAGCGCCGGGATGCCGATGAACGGCGGTAGCCAGATCTCGACGAACCCGACGAGGGCGCGGGTGATGCAGTGCCGGGCCAGCACCGGGCCGCCGTCGTCGCGCACCACCCGCAGGCCGAGGGCCAGCTTGCCGAGCGTCCGGCCGCGGGTGAGCGTCTCGACGGTGGCGGGGAGGGCGACGGTGACGGCCACCGCACCGACCAGGCCCAGGGAGGTCGCGACGGCCACGCTCGTGTCGGCGACGAGGAGGCCGACCCCCCAGCCGACCGCGACGAGGAGGGCCACGGCCACGAGCAGGTCGATGATGCCGCTGGCCGCCCGGATCATCGTGCCCGCGACGGGCAGCTCGACGGCGACGCCCTCGCCCGTCACGACGTCCTCCGACGCGTAGGCGCGGTACCCGCCCTCGCCCCCGTCCTGGCTCACGCTGACAGGGTAGCCCGAGGGCGTACCTCCTCACCGGGCGTCGGTGCGGACCCCGGTCCGGTGGCTCCGGCCTTCCCCCGACCGGACGGTGCGGGCCCGTCCCACCGCCTACGCTGGGCCGGTGGACCTCGACGCCTACGTGGCCGCGCACCGGGCGCAGTGGAACCGGCTCGAGACGCTCGTGGCCCAGCGGCGGCACACCGGGGCGGAGGCCGACGAGCTGCTCGACCTGTACCAGCGCGTGTCCACCCACCTGTCGGTCGTGCGCTCGGCCAGCCCCGACCCGTCCGTCGTCGCCCACCTGTCCTCGCTCGTGGCCCGGGCCCGCCTCGCGACGGCCGGCCGGCGCACCGGCACCTGGCGGGCGCTCGCCGGCTTCTTCACGACGACCTTCCCGGCCGGGCTCTACCGGCTGCGGTGGTGGTGGGTGAGCACGGCGCTGACCAACGTCGTCGTCGCCGTCGCCGCCGGGTGGTGGGCCTACCGGCACCCGCGCGTCTACACCTCGCGGATGACGCCGCAGCAGATCAGCCAGTTCGTCGACACCGACTTCGAGCAGTACTACAGCGAGTACGCGCACCTCGACTTCACCGGGCTGGTCTGGACGAACAACGCCTGGGTGTCGGCGCAGGTCATCGCCCTGGGGGTCTTCGGCCTGCCGGTGCTCCTCATCCTCGCCAACAACGTGCTCAACGTCGGGGTGGCGGGTGCCCTCATGGCCTCGCGCGGGCGCCTCCCGCTGTTCTTCGGGCTGATCCTCCCGCACGGGATGCTCGAGCTGACGGCCGTGTTCGTCGCCGGCGCCGTGGGCCTGCGGATCTGCTGGGCCTGGCTCAGCCCGGGCGCCGTGCCCCGCGGCCAGGCCCTGGCCCGCGAGGCGCGCACGGGGGTGGGCATCGCCCTCGGGCTCGTCGCCGTGCTCTTCGTCAGCGGCGTCATCGAGGGCTTCGTCACCCCCTCCGGCCTGCCGACGTGGGCCCGCATCGGCATCGGGGTGCTCGCCGAGGTGGCGTTCCTGCTCTACGTGTTCGTCGTGGGCCGGGCCGCGGCGGCCCGGGGCGCGACCGGTGACCTCGTCGACGCGCGCGACCTCGGCGACACCGTCCCCGTGGCCGCCTGACCCCGGCTTTCCCGCCCCGGGCGGGAAACCGGGCCGGCGCACCGGGACGTTCGGGGTGCCCCACCGGAGGTTCCGGTGCGACGGCGTGGGGACCGGCCGGCCCCGGATGCCGAGAGCCCGTCAGAGGAGGCCCTCGCGCTTGAGCGCGAGGTAGTGGTCGGCGAGGCGGACGGGCAGGTCGTCGGGCGGGGCGTCGAGGACGTCGACGCCGAGCCGGCCCAGCGCATCGGCCGTCGCCCGCCGCAGCGACCCGGTGCGCTCGGCGGCGACCGCCCCCCAGACCTCGGCCGAGCCGTCCCGGGCGGCGCGCATCACCTCGAGCGCGGGGTCGGACACCGAGGCGAGGACGACCCGGTGGTGCGCGACGAGCGCGGGCAGCACCGGCAGGAGGCCCTCCTCGAGCGCGGCCGGCTCGAGCGGCGTGAGCAGGACGACGAGCGAGCGGTGGGTGGAGCGGGTGACCTCGGCGGCGAGCAGGCCCCAGTCGGTCTCGACGAGGTGCGGGTCGACCGGCGCGAGGGTGCTGATGACGTCGTGGAGCAACGTGGCCCGGTCGCCACCGGCGATGCGGGCGTGCACGCGGCGGTCGCCGGCCACCACCTGCACCCGGTCGCGGGCGTGCCCCGCGAGGGCGGTGAGCAGCAGCGCCGCGTCCATCGCCGCGTCGAGGCGGGGGGCGTCGCCGACCCGACCGGCACTGGTGCGCCCGGTGTCGACGACGATGACGATGCGCCGGTGCTGCTCGGGCTGCCAGGTGCGCACGACGAGGTGGCGGCGGCGCGCCGTGGCCCGCCAGTCGATGGAGCGCACGTCGTCGCCCTCGACGTAGTCGCGCAGGCTGTCGAACTCGGTGCCCTGCCCCCGGGTCCGCACCGCGGCCCGCCCGTCGAGCTCGCGGAGCACGGCCAGCCGGCTCGGCAGGTGCCTGCGGGACGGGAAGGCGTGCAGCACCCTGGCCCGGCCGGGCACCACGACCGAGCGCTGCCGGGCGGCCAGCCCGAGCGGTCCGTGGAGGCGCACGGTGACCCGGTCGGCGGCGCGGTCGCCGCGGCGGGTGGGGGTGAGGGTGGTCGCCGCCCGGCGCCGCTCCCCGGGAGGCACGGCCAGCCGGTGTCGTCCCGGGCTGGACCCCGCCGACGGCGGCCAGGCGTCGCGGAGCAGGCCCCGGGCGGACCGGCGCCCGGTGTTCTCGACGACGAGCGCCGTGCCCACCGCCTCGCCGAGGCGCACCTGGAGGGCCTCCTCCGGGCGGGTCAGGCGCAGGGCGCTCGGCGAGGCGGCGAGGAGGAGGTCGGCGACGACGAGCACGACCCAGAGCACCAGCCACGCCAGCACCGTCGCCCCCGCCGGCCGGAGCAGGACGGGGACGAGGCCGAGGAGCAGCAGCGCCGCGGCGCGCGTCGTCAGGGCCATCAGCGGGGGACGGGCACCGACGCGAGGACGCTGTGCAGGACCGAGCCGACCGAGGTGCCCTCGAGCTCGGCCTCGGGGCGCAGGGTGAGCCGGTGCCCGAGGGTCGCGACGGCGAGGGCCTTGACGTCGTCCGGGGTCACGTAGCCGCGGCCGCTCAGCCACGCCCAGGCCCGGCTCGTCGCGAGGAGGGCGGTGGCGCCGCGGGGCGAGACGCCGAGGGCCAGCGAGGGGGAGCGCCGGGTCGCCCGGGCGAGGTCGACGACGTAGCCGATGACCTCGTCGGACACCTCGACCTCGCGCACGGCGACCGCGCCGGCCTCGACGTCCGCGGCGCCGGCCACCGGGCGCAGGCCGGCGGCGTGGAGGTCACGGGGGTCGAAGCCGGACGCGTGCCGCCGCAGCACCGAGACCTCGTCGTCGCGCTCGGGGACGGGCAGGACGACCTTGAGGAGGAAGCGGTCGAGCTGGGCCTCGGGCAGCGGGTAGGTGCCCTCGTACTCCACCGGGTTCTGGGTCGCGGCGACGAGGAAGGGGGAGGGCAGCTGGTGCGCCGTCCCGTCGACGGAGACCTGCCGCTCCTCCATCGCCTCGAGGAGCGCGGACTGGGTCTTCGGCGGCGTCCGGTTGATCTCGTCGGCCAGCAGCAGGTTGGTGAACACCGGGCCGGCCCGGAACGAGAAGTCGCTCTCCCGGGCGTCGTAGACGAGCGAGCCGGTGAGGTCGCCGGGCATGAGGTCGGGGGTGAACTGGACGCGCTTGGTCCCGACGTCGAGGGCGGCCGCGAGCGAGCGGACGAGGAGCGTCTTGGCCACGCCGGGCACACCCTCGAGGAGGATGTGGCCGCGGCACAGCAGCGCGACGAGCATCCCCGCGACGGCGGCGTCCTGGCCGACGACGGCCTTCGCGACCTCCTCACGCACCCGGACGAGGGCGGCGCGGGCGTCGGCGGCCGACGGGGTGGGGGTGGGCGTGTCTGTCATGGGGTGCTGACCTTCTCCTCGAGGTGGGCGAGCTGGCGGGCGAGGTCGACCAGGGCGGCCTCGTCGGCGGGGGCGGCGCCGAGCAGGGTGCGGGCGACGTCGTCGGCGGCCAGCCCGGTGGCGGCCGCGGCGGCGGGGACGACCTCCCGCGGGCCGGTGGTGGCGGGGAGGCCGAGCCGCAGCGCGAGCCGGCGGGTGGTGGCCCGGCGCAGCACCTCGGCGGCGCGGTGCCGGTCGGCCGAGGCCCGGTACAGCTCGGCGCGGCTCTCGGTGGTCTCCGCGGCCCGGACGACGACGGGCAGGTCCTCCGGCACGAGCCGGCCGAGCCGACGGCCCCGGGCGATCGCGAACACCCCGAACGCGAGCGCGAGGACGGCCAGCCCGGGGCCGGTCGCGGCGGGCCAGACCCCCTCGTCGCTCGTCGAGGGGTTGGCGATGACGTCCTCGTCGCCCGGGACGTACCAGACGAGGCGCGGGGAGGCGCCGAGCAGGCGCACGACGAGGGCGGCGTGGTCGGCCTCGGTGACGAAGCGGTTGGTGGCGGCGTCCGGGAAGCCGACGACGGTGACCGGCGCGCGCTGGCCGGTGGCGGGCAGCCGGACCGCGGCGTACGCGGGCGGCCCCGCATCGGCACCGTCCGGAGCCTTCGGCGGGGCGCTCGGGTAGCAGCCGGTGGCCCCGGACGGGAGCGCGTCGCCCGTGGGCACGACGGCCCAGGAGACCCGCGTCAGCCGTTCGTCGCCGTGGACCCACGGCAGCGAGCAGTCGGCCGGGCCGGGGGTGCCCGAGGCCGACTGCACGGTGAGCCCGAGGTCGAGGAGGTCGAGGACCCCGGGCGCGGCGTCGAGGAGGACCACCCCGTCGGCCGCGCGGGTGCCGGCGAGGAGGGCGACGGCCGCGGTGTCGGTGAGGTTGTCGCTGTTGCCGACGACGACCGTGGTGCCGGGGCCGGTGGCGGCGACGGCGGCGCTGCTCGTGCTGACGACCTCGACGTCGATGCCCTGGTCGCGCAGGACGTCGACGAGGGCCCGCGTCCCGCCCTGGCCGGTGCCGTCGGGGTGGAGGTAGTCCTCGGCCGAGGGGGTGCCGGCGGCGAGCGCGACGAGCACACCCCCGACGACGAGGAGCACGACCCAGACGACGACGGCACGGGTGCGGCGGACCGCCCGGCCGGCGTCCACCCCGGCGGGGGCGACCCCGCCCGTGGCGATGCTGCTGGTGCTCATCGGACCGGCTCCGCGGTGGCGTGGTCGACGCGGTCCGGGCGCGCGGCGGCGAGCCGGTCGTCGAGGGCCAGGACGGTGCGCGCCGTCGCCTCGGCCGCCGCACGGTGTCCGTAGCGCACCGCGTCGAAGGCGTCGGCGGCCTCGACGAGGGCGGCCTGCTCGGCGGCGAAGCGCCGGCCGAGGGCGAGCGCGACCTCGTGGGCGGTGCGCCCGGGCGCGTCGTCGAGGACGACCCGCTCGACCGCCGACCGGGCCACGGTGCGGACGCCGTCGAGGACGGCCGCGTCCCAGTCGCCGCGGGTCAAGGCCTCGCGAGCCCGGGCCCGCAGCACCGCGGCCGGCAGGTCGGGGACGTCGAGCACGCCGGCGGCCCCGCCGCTGCCGGTGCGCCCGACGTCGCGCCGGAGCACCCGCCACAGGACGAGGGCGAGGACGGCGAGCACCAGACCGACGGCGACCGGCACCGCGACCGACGGCAGGCCGCCGTCGGGGGTGGCGTTGAGGAGCCGGTCGAGGAGCTCGCGGACCCGCTCGAGGAGGCCGGGCTGGGCGTGGTACCGGCCGCTCGAGAGCTCGTCCTCGAGCCAGCGGCGGGCCTGCTCGGAGGTCGGGTCGAGCGGCGCGTCGGCCGGGGTCACGGCCGGGTCAGCGGCCAGGGCGGCGCGGCGGCCCCCTGCGCGGTCTGGATGAGCCGGACGTCGAGGCCCTCGGTGCGGATCCGCTGGTCGACGTAGAGGAGCCCGTCGACCCCGGCACTGAAGGGGCTGGTGAGGGCGCCGGTGATGAGACCGGAGATGCCGGTGACCACGGTCTGGAGCACGAGAAGGCCGCCGCCGGGGTCGCTGCCGCCGGAGGCGGCCGCGAAGACGACGACGAGGAGCAGGAGCGAGATCGGCAGGGTGATGAGCCACGACGCAGCGGCGACGATGAGGCCGGTGAGCAGCCGCAGGCCGAGGATCCGCCAGAAGGGCGAGCGCCGTGCGGAGCCGACGAGCCGCCACGATCGGCCGAGCCCGCGGACGGCGCCCAGCTGCTCGAGGACGATGGCCGGCGTGGCGAGGGACCACTTCGTCGAGAGGAAGAGCAGGGCCGCGAGGAGCACGACCACCGCGAGGACCACGACGAGGATCGCCGCGGCGATGCCTCCGCCCGAGGAGGGGTCGAGGGCGAACACCAGCCCGACCGGCACGGCGACGCAGACGACGATGACGACGAGCAGCGCGAGGATGGTCAGCAGGACGGCGCCGAGCATCGCGAGCAGCCGACCGCGGGTGGCCCGCCAGACCTCGCCCATCCCGACCTTGCGGCCGAGCACGGCCTGGGCCACGACCTGGGCGAGGAACCCGGCGAGGAGGATGCCCGCGAAGAGCTGGCCGACCGTGGGCAGGTACTGCCCGACGAGGGCCAGCCCGACGCCGTCGGGCACGGTGTCGGAGGCCACGGTGGACGTGCTGAGGAGGTCGACCGAGGTGCGGCCGGCCAGCCAGGCACCCAGGGCCGTCGACGGCAGGAGGAACGCGAAGGTCGTGAGGGCCGCTAGGCCGATCGTCGCCGCCGGGTTGCCGCGGACCGCCTTGAGCACGCCCCCGTAGATGTCGCCGATGGCCAGGGGCCGCAGCGCGATGATGCCGGGCCGGAACTCCATCGTCCGGTAGGGGGACGGCGGCGGCGCGAGCGGGGGCGGTGGGGACCCGGCGGGGGGAGGGCCTCCTGCGGCCGGAGGGGTCGCGGGCCCGGGTGGGGCGGCCGGCGCCGAGCCCGGGGCCACCCACGGCTGGTCGCTCATCGGCCGGCCCCTCCCTGAGTCACGGCGCCACCCTAACCGAGCAGCTCGCGCTCCACGGCCGTGCTGCGGGAACCCACCGCCCCGAGGGCGGACTGCCGGGCCACGATGCGGGGCTCCTCGCGCATGAGGCCCCACCCGCGGCGCACGAGCACGAGCGGCGGCTTGCGACGTTCGCGCAGGTCACGGGCCAGGCGACGGACGAAGGTGACCGCGGGCCGGTGGTGGACGCACCAGGCGCTGTGCAGCATGCCCTCGTCGGCGAGGCGCCGGACGATCTCCGCGGCGAAGATGCCCTCGGCGAGGACGAGGTCGTCCGGGCGGGCCGTCACCTCGTGCGTGCCCGCGGCGCGGCTGCGGGAGATGTCGTAGACCGGCAGCTCGGTGCGCCCGGTGCCGAGGAGCTCACGGAGGGCGGCGAGGGCGCGGTCGGCGTCCCAGCTGTCGGGGTGGTCCCAGTCGACGATGCCGAGCTCGGCCTGCCGGGGCACGGCCGGGTCGTCCTCGTCGCGGTAGAAGTCGTCGAGCCGGAAGACGGGCCAGCCGCGGGCGCCGTGCAGACGCTCGGCGAGGCGGGACTTCCCGGACCCGCTGGGGCCCGCGAGGACGACGACGCGACGTCGGTCCGGGGAGGAGGCCTCGGGGCCCTCGTGCGACGCCTGCTCACCCACGGGCGCCCAGTGTACGGGCGCCCGGGGTCACACCTCGCGGCCGGCGAAGGCGGCGAGCCGGGTGTACTCGTCCGCCCCGTCCGGTTCCGGGTTCGCCGGCTCGAAGGCGCCCTGGCGGTTCTCGTCGCTGAGGTTGGGGCGCATGAACTCCCCGCCGCGCTCGGCGACTGACGGGTCCAGGTCGGCGGTGTCGCGGCCGAGGGCCCGGGCGAGGTCCCACGTGTGCACCGCGAGCTCGGAGCACTGCCACTCGGGCGGCGGTCCGCCGGAGTCGCCGGCGCCGGCCCACGCGGTGAGCAGCTCGTCGGAGGCGGTGCGCAGCGCGGACGCACGGTCTCCCTCGACGTGCGGTGTCGGGGCCTTCCAGTCGACCTCGTCACCGCGGACGCCGCGGGCGAAGTTGTGCACGCCGGCGACGATGTGGTCGACGAGGTCGTCGACCGTCCAGTCCTCGCACGGGGTCGGCCGGGAGGCGGTGTCGTCGTCGACGTGGGAGACCAGCTCGACGAGCTGGTCCAGCGCGGTCCTCAGCGTGGTGGTGTCGGGTGTGCTGGTGTCGGGCGTGGTGGTGTCGGGTGCCATGGACCTGACGGTATAACCGGTCACCCCCCGCCGGGGGGTTAGCGGCGGTCCGTCCGATCGAGCACGGTGAGGCCGTCCGGGAGGGGCGACCGCCACGCGACCCCGAAGGCTCCGGCGCGCCCGGCCGGTCGACGACGGTCCGGCCGGCGCTCGGGCGGAAGGGGTGGTGGTGCGGAATGCGGCGGTCACCGACGGACAGTGCGTCGGTGACCGACGGTTTCCACGAAGCCACCCTGTGCAGTCCCCGGACCCACGAGCGCTGCGCCGGAGGGCACGACCGGTGGCTCCGGGTGACGGGGTCGGGACCGCCGAGGGAGCGAGGGGCGGCGACGGGTGGACCCGGGACGGGGGGACCCGGGACGGGGGGCCTGGGACGGAGGACCTGGGACGGGGGGAGCGGGACCGCGGGCCGGGTCAGCGTCCCTTGGGGTGCCAGACGGTCTTGGTCTCGAGGAACGCGCTGAGCCGGCCGAGGTCGGGGGTGCCCTCGAAGTCGGGCTCGACCGCCTCGGTGCCCGAGCCGCCCGGCCGCAGCACCCGCTTGAGGTTCTCCGCGGCCGCCAGCTCGAGGTCACCCCAGACGACGCCGTCCGCCTCGGCAGCGCCGGTGAGGTCGATGGCGTTGACGTCGCGGTGCGACGCCAGCCAGGGTGCGACCTCCGCGGTGCGCCCGGTGACGACGTTGACGACGCCGCCGGGGACGTCCGACGTCGCGAGGCACTCGGCGAGGTCGATGGCCGGCAGCGGCCGCTCCTGGGAGGCGAGGACGACGCACGTGTTGCCCGAGACGATGACCGGCGCGATCACCGACACCAGACCGAGCAGCGACGACGCCTGGGGCGCGAGCACGGCGACCACGCCGGTGGGCTCGGGGGCGGAGATGTCGAGGTAGGGGCCGGCGACGGGGTTGATGCCGCCGAGCACCTGGGGGTACTTGTCGGACCAGCCGGCGTACCAGACCCACCGGTCGACGGCCGCCGACACGACGGCCTCGGCCCGGGCCGGCGTCAGGCCCTCGCCGTCGCGGACGTCCTGGACGAGCTGGGCCCGGCGGCCCTCCATCACCTCGGCGACGCGGTAGAGCACCTGGCCGCGGTTGTACGCCGTCGCACCGGCCCAGCCGGGCTGGGCCTTCCGGGCGGCGACGACCGCGTCGCGCGCGTCCTTGCGCGAGCCCAGCGCGGCGTTGGCGAGGAACCGCGGGGTCGCCCGGCGTCCGGTCGGGGCGGCCATCACCTCGTAGGAGCGGCCGCTCTCGGACCGGGGGAACTTCCCGCCGATGTAGAGCTTGTACGTCTTGCGGACGTCGACCCGGGTGCTCACTGCGCCGCCTCCGTCGTCACGTAGGCCGAGAGCCCGTGGCGACCACCCTCGCGGCCGTAGCCCGACTCCTTGTAGCCGCCGAACGGCGAGGTCGGGTCGAACTTGTTGAACGTGTTGGCCCAGACCACGCCGGCGCGCAGCTGGTCGGCCATCCAGAGGATGCGGCTGCCCTTCTCGGTCCAGATGCCCGCGGACAGGCCGTACGGGGTGTTGTTCGCCTTGGCGACCGCCTCGCCGGGGGTGCGGAAGGTCAGCACGGACACGACCGGGCCGAAGATCTCCTCCTGGGCGATGCGGTGGCTCTGCGAGACACCGCTGAAGATCGTCGGGCGGAACCAGAAGCCGTGCGTCGGCAGCTCGCACCCGGAGTCCCAGCGCTCGGCGCCCTCCTTCTCGCCGACCGCCGTGAGCTCCTCGATGCGCCCGAGCTGGGCGCGGCTGTTGATCGCGCCGACGTCGGTGTTCTTGTCCATCGGGTCGCCGACCCGCAGGGTGCCCAGCCGGCGCTTGAGGCGGCGGACGACCTCGTCGGCGACGTTCTCCTGCACCAGGATCCGGCTGCCCGCGCAGCACACGTGCCCCTGGTTGAAGAAGATGCCGGTGACGATGCCCTCGACGGCCTGGTCCACCGGGGCGTCGTCGAAGATGATGTTCGCGCCCTTGCCGCCGAGCTCGAGGGTGGCCTTCTTGCGGGTGCCGGCGATGGAGCGGGCGATCATCTTGCCGACGTTGGTCGAGCCGGTGAAGGCGAGCTTGTCGATGCCCGGGTGGTCGACGATGGCCTGCCCCGTGGCGCCGGCGCCGGTGACGATGTTGACCACACCGGGCGGCAGCTCGGCCTGCTGGCACACCTCGGCGAAGAGCAGGGCCGTGAGCGGGGTCGTCTCCGCCGGCTTGAGCACCACGGTGTTGCCGCAGGCCAGGGCGGGCGCGACCTTCCAGGCCAGCATGAGCAGCGGGAAGTTCCAGGGGATGACCTGACCGACGACACCCACGGGACGGGGGTCCGTCCCGAGAGAGGCGTACTGGAGCTTGTCGGCCCAGCCGGCGTGGTAGAAGAAGTGCGCGGCGACGAGGGGGATGTCGACGTCGCGGCTCTCCTTGATCGGCTTGCCGTTGTCGAGCGTCTCGAGCACGGCGAACTCGCGGGCGCGCTCCTGGAGGATCCGGGCGATGCGGTAGAGGTACTTCCCGCGGTCGGCGCCGCTCATCCGCGACCACACCCGCGTGTACGCCGTCCGGGCCGCGCGGACGGCGGCGTCGACGTCGTCCGCGGTGGCCTCGGACACCTCCGAGAGCACCTCCTCGGTCGCGGGGTTGACCGTCTTGAACGGTCTCCCGCCGGTGGCCTCGACGAACTCGCCGCCGATGAACAGCCCGTGGCTGCTCGCGATGTCGACGACCGCCCGTGACTCGGGGGCCGGTGCGTACTCGAAGGTGGGCATTCGCTGCTGTCCTCGGGTGGTGGTGGTCAGTAGCCGCTGGGGGCGTCGTCGGCGACGTAGTCGGCGCCGGAGTAGGCCCCCGTCGCCAGCTTCTGGCGCTGCAGGACCAGGTCGTTGAGCAGGCTGCTCGCGCCGAAGCGGAACCAGTGGTTGTCGAGCCAGTCCTCGCCGGCGACCTCGCTCACGGTGACGAGGTACCGCAGCGCGTCCTTGCTCGTGCGGATGCCGCCCGCCGGCTTGACGCCGACCTGCTCGCCGGTGGCCTCGCGCCAGTCGCGGACCGCCTCGAGCATGACGAGCGTGACCGGGAGGGTCGCCGCCGGGGAGATCTTGCCGGTGGAGGTCTTGATGAAGTCGCCGCCGGCGAGCATCGAGAGCCACGAGGCGCGGCGCACGTTGTCGTACGTCGCGAGCTCGCCGGTCTCCATGATCACCTTGAGCCGGGCCTCGCCGCAGGCCTCCTTGGTCTCGACGATCTCGCGGAACACGGTGAGGTAGTCGCCGGAGAGGAAGGCGCCGCGGTCGATGACCATGTCGACCTCGTCGGCCCCGTTGGCCACGGCGTCCTTGGTGTCGGCGATCTTCACCGCCCGGCTCGCCCGCCCGCTCGGGAAGGCGGTGGCGACGGCCGCGACCCGCACCGCGCTCGCACCGAGGGTCTCGCGGGCGATGCCGGCCATGTCGCCGTAGACGCACACCGCCGCCGGGCTGGGGGTCGACAGGTCGCTCGGGTCGGGGACGAGGGCCCGGGTCGCGAGCCCTCGGACCTTGCCCGGGGTGTCGGCGCCCTCGAGGGTGGTGAGGTCGATCATCGAGATGGCGAGGTCGATGCCCCACGCCTTGCTCGTCGTCTTGATCGAGCGGGTGGACAGCGCCGCGGCGCGGGCCTCGCAGCCGACCTGGTCGACCCCCGGGAGGCCGTGCAGCCACCCGGTGAGGGACGCGTTGGTCAGCCGGGACACCCCGAGGAGGTCGCGGGCGCGCGCCGTGGGGTCGACGTCGGTGGCGGTACTCACCCCGGGAGTCTACGGGGGCTCGGCGGGTCCGGACACCGCGGCCGTGGGCGACCCCCGAGGTCGTCGGTGGGCGGTCGGGCCGGTGTCAGGCGCGGGTCGCGACCTCCAGGTCGGCCCGCAGCGCGGCCAGCCGTGACCCCGCCCGGTCGCGTGCCTCACGGAGGCCGTCGCCGGTCACCGGCTCGACGACCTCGAGGTACACCTTGAGCTTGGGCTCGGTCCCCGACGGGCGGACGATGACGCGCGAGTCGTCGACGAGGAACCAGCGCAGGCCCTCGGTGGGCGGCAGGCCGCCGTCCCCGGCCGCGAGGTCGTCGACGCGGGCGACCGCGACGCCGGCCACCGACTCCGGCGGTCGGGTCCGCAGCCGCTCCATGACGCGGCCGATGAGCGAGAGGTCGTCGACGCGGACCGAGAGCGCGTCGGTGGCGTACACCCCGTGCTCGCGGGCCAGGTCGTCGAGCCGGTCGGTGAGCGAGCGGCCCTGCGCCTTCAGGGTGGCGGCGAGCTCGGCGACGAGCAGGGCGGCCGAGACGCCGTCCTTGTCGCGGACGTGGCCGGGGTCGACGCAGTAGCCGAGCGCCTCCTCGTAGCCGTAGCGCAGGCCGTCGACCCGGCCGATCCACTTGAAGCCGGTGAGCGTCTCCTCGTGACGCACCCCGGCCGCCCGGCACATCGCCGCGAGCAGCCGGGAGGAGACGATCGAGTTGGCGAACACCGCGTCGGGGGAGTCCTGCTCGACGCCGCGGGACAGCACGTGCGAGCCGAGGAGGGCGCCCACCTCGTCGCCGCGCAGCATCCGCCAGCCACCCGGCCCCGGCACCGCGACGGCGCAGCGGTCGGCGTCGGGGTCGTTGGCGACGACGAGGTCCGGGCCGGTCTGCTCGGCGAGCTCGAGGGCGGCGTCCATCGCCCCGGGCTCCTCGGGGTTGGGGAAGGACACGGTGGGGAACATCGGGTCGGGCTCGGCCTGCGACGGCACCGGCAGCGGCTCGGCGAACCCGGCCGCGAGGAAGGCCCGGCGCACGGTCTCGGACCCCACGCCGTGCAGGGCGGTGTGCACGACCGTGAGGTCCCGGGGCGAGTCCGGTGCGACGACGGTGGCCACGTCGGCGAGGTAGGCCTCGAGGACGTCGTCGCCCAGGGTGTCCCAGCCGTCGTCGGCCCGCGGCACCGAGGCCACCGACTCGACGGCGGCGATCTCGGCGGCGATGAGGCCGTCGACCGGCGGGACGATCTGCGAGCCGTCGCCGACGTAGACCTTGTAGCCGTTGTCCTCCGGTGGGTTGTGCGACGCCGTGACCATGACCCCGGCGTCGGCGCCGAGGTGGCGGATGGCGTAGGCGAGCACCGGCGTGGGCAGCGGGTGCGGCAGCACGACGGCGCGACCGCCCATCCCGGTGACGACGGCGCAGGTGTCGTGGGCGAAGACGTCGGAGTTGGTCCGGGCGTCGTAGCCGACGACGACGAACGGCTCCGGCGTCGAGCGTCCTCAGGTAGGCCGTGAGGCCGGCCGCGGCCCGGATGACGACGGCGCGGTTCATCCGGTGCGGGCCACCGCCGAGCCGTCCGCGCAGCCCGGCGGTGCCGAACTCGAGCAGGCCGGACATCGCGTCGCCGAGCTCGTCGAGGGCCGCGGCGTCACCGCCCTCGGCGGCGTCGGCGAGCCGCTCGAGCTCGGCCCGCGTCACGGGGTCGGGGTCGTCGGCGGCCCAGGCGCGGGCGGCCGCGACGTCGGCGGAGGCGGGTCGGTGGGGTGCTCATCCGGCGGGCCTCAGATCCGCCCGACGACGTCGGCGAGCAGGCGACCGCAGCGCTCGGCCGCCGCGGCGCCGGCCTCGAGGACCTCCTCGTGGCTCAGCGGGGTCGGCGAGATGCCCGCCGCGGCGTTGGTGACCAGCGAGATGCCGAGCACCTCGAGCCCGCTCTGGCGGGCGGCGATCGCCTCGAGCGAGGTGGACATCCCGACGAGGTCGCCGCCGAGCACCCTGGCCATCCGCACCTCGGCCGGCGTCTCGTACTGGGGGCCGCGGAACTGGACGTAGACGCCCTCGTCGAGGCGTGGGGTCGACCTCGGTGGCCAGGGCGCGCAGCCGGGGGGAGTAGAGGTCGGTGAGGTCGACGAAGTGCGCACCCTCGATCGGCGTGGCCGCCGTGAGGTTGATGTGGTCGGAGATGAGCACCGGCGTACCCGGCGCCCACTCCGGGCGCAGCCCGCCGCAGCCGTTGGTGATGACGATCGTCGAGCAGCCGGCCGCCGCCGCGGTGCGCACGCCGTGGACCACGGCGCGCACCCCGCGCCCCTCGTAGAAGTGGGTGCGCGTGCCGTAGACGAGGGCCCGGCGCCCGGTGTCGCCGATCGCGACCGAGCGCATCGTCCCGCTGTGCCCCGCGACGGCGGCCCTGGCGAACCCCGGGACGTCGGTGTTCTCGATCGTCGCCAGCGTCTCGCCGACGAGGTCGCCGGCCTGGCCCCACCCGGAGCCGAGGACGAGGGCGACGTCGTGTCGCTCGGCGCCGGTGCGCTCGCGGATCACGGCGGCGGCCGCCCGGGCGACCTCGGCGGGGTCGGTCGCGGGGTCGGAGAGGTCGTGGGCGGCGGAGGTGTCGGTCACGGACGCAGCGTAGCGACGCCCGCGCCGGGCCGGCGCCGCCCCTGTTGCCGCGGCCCGCGGGCCGCCCTAGGGTCGTCCCGGGGGCGGGGAGAGCCTCCACCACACCGAACCCATGGGGGAACGCATGAAGACACGCCAGCGCATCCTGTCCGCCACCGCGGCCGCCTCGGCCGCCCTGCTCGTCTCGGCCCTGCCGGCCAGCGCCCAGACGATGAACTTCACGACGTCGGGGAAGGGCGACGCCGGGTGGGTCACCGGCTACGTCTCCTCGATCTTCGTCGGCACGCACGAGGTCGACCTCACCGCGTGGACCGACGACCACTGCGGCGCCAACCCGGCCGGCAACGGGATGGGGGCCTACCTCTACGTCCGGGTCTACTTCACCGACGGCTCGCACTGGAGCGCCCCGCTCCTCTCGGACACCAACGGCTGCGACAACGGTGGCGACTTCTGGGACCCGGTCCTGCGCTGGAGCGGCAAGACGGTGAACTACACGACGGCGCGGCTCTGCGAGGAGGACCGCAACGGGTCCAAGGCCACGATCTGCACGGCGTGGAAGAAGGACTACCGCAGCAACGGCTGAGCGTGGACGGCGAGGGCCCCCGGCACGCGCGGGGGCCCTCGGCGCACCCGCCGCGGGCCACATCGGGACTTGCGCCTGCAACTTGCACATGCAAGTCTAGGTCCGTGCCCAGCCTCGCCCACGAGCTCCACCTCCTCGTCGCCCTCATGGACCGCCGCGCCGAGACCCTGCTGGCGCGCGCGGACGCCGGGCTCACCTACCGCCGGTTCCTCGCCCTGCTCCACGTGTCCGAGCTCGACGGACCGACCCAGCGCGACCTCGCCGAGCGGCTCGCGGCCAGCGAGGCCGCGACCAGCCGGATGGTCGCGGGCCTCGCGGACGACGGGCTGCTGGAGGTGCGACGGGGCGGCGGCAACCGGCGCGACCTGCGGCTCACGGCGGAGGGGGGCCGGCGGCTCGCGGCGGCCGGCGCCGTGCTCGGCGACCGCTTCAGCGACCTCGTGCGGTCGCGGGGCGTCGACCCCGATGCCCTGCTGCGCACCGTCACCGACCTCGTCACCGCGCTGCGGGAGGAGTGAGCATGCACCCGTGGACCGTCCTGCTCGTCACGCACGTCGCCGCGGCCCTCACCTCGGTGGGCCTCGGGGTCGTCCAGCTCGTCCGCCGCAAGGGCGACGCCCGGCACCGGCTGCTCGGCCGGGTGTGGGTCGTCCTCCTGCTGTGGACCGCCGCGTCGTCGTTCTGGATCCGCCACCTGCGCGACGGGGCGTTCAGCTGGCTGCACGTCCTCAGCCTCGTCACGCTCGTCACGGTGACCCTGGGTGTCGTCAACATCCGCCGCGGCGCCGTCCGGCCCACCGGGGCAACATGGTCGGCAGCTGGCTCGGCTCGGCCGCCGCGATGGTCTTCGCCCTGGCGGTGCCGACCCGGATGGTGCCCACGTACGCCCTCGACGAGCCGGTGGGAGCCCTCACGGCCGCGGCCACGCTCGCCGCCGTGACCGCCGCCCTCGTCGTCGTCGGCGACCGGCTGGCCCGGCGGACGTCGGCGCACCGGAGGTGCCGGTGCCGCCGCCGTCGGCTAGCCCGTGGCGACGGCCAGCGCGGCATCGCCCCGCAGGCCGAGGAGCACCGTGTCGCCGGCGCGGTAGCGGGTCACGTCGGTGTTGGGCACCTGCACCGTCACCGACTCGCCGCCGCCGGTCCGGGCCACGACCCGGCCGTGGCCGCCGAGGAAGCTCGTGCTCTCGACCGTCGCCACCGCCGGGCCGGAGGTGTCGGAGCCGGCCGGGGCGACCGTGACCCCCTCGGGCCGGACGAGGACGAGCGCGTCGGGCCCGGACGCCGAGCCGGGGAGGAGCGGGATGCTGCCGCCGAGCACCTCGGCCCGCCCGTCGGCGACGCGGGCCCGCATCCGGTTGGTCAGCCCGACGAAGTCGGCGACGAACGGCGACACCGGGGCGGAGTAGAGCTCGGCCGGGGCGGCGAGCTGCTCGAGCCGCCCGGTCGACATGACGCCCGACCCGGTCGGCGACGGCGAGCGCCTCCTCCTGGTCGTGGGTGACGAAGAGCGTCGTGGTCCCGACCTCGAGCTGGATGCGCCGGATCTCGTCGCGCAGCTGGGTGCGCACCTTGGCGTCGAGGGCCGAGAGCGGCTCGTCGAGGAGGAGGACCTGCGGCTCGATGGCCAGGGCCCGGGCGAGGGCCACGCGCTGCTGCTGGCCCGCCGGACATCTGGTGCGCGTACTTCTCGGCGTGCTGCGAGAGCCCGACGAGGTCGAGCATCTCGCCGGCCCGGGCCCGCCGGGCGGCCTTGTCGCGCCCGCGCAGCTCGAGGCCGAACTCGACGTTCTGCCGGGCCGTCATGTGCGGGAAGAGGCTGTAGGCCTGGAAGACCATCCCCATGTCGCGCTTGTTCGTCGCGATCCGGGTGACGTCGCGCCCGCCGACGGTGATCGTCCCGGAGTCGGGGTCCTCGAGCCCGGCGAGGCAGCGCAGGGCCGTCGTCTTGCCGCACCCCGAGGGGCCGAGCAGGGCGACGAGCTCGCCCGGCTCGATGTGCAGCGTGAGCCCGTCGAGGGCGGCCACCCCGCCGTAGACCCGGCGCAGGTCCGTGAGCTCGACGGCGATGCCGTGCCCGGTGGCGGCGGCGGTGGCCCCGTCGGTGGTCCCGGCGGTGGGGGAGGCGGTCATGCGGTGGTCTCCTTGCGGGCGCGGCGGAGGCGGAGGCGGCCGGTGCCCGCAGGGCGGGTGCCGACGAAGGACATGGCGAAGAGCACGACGAACCCGAAGACGAGGGCGGCCAGGGCGACGGCGACCGAGACCTTCGCGTCGGACTTCGCCGAGCTCGTACATCGCCACCTGGAGGTTCTTCTTGCTGAACAGGCTGGCGATGGTGAACTCCCCGAGCACGAGGGCGACGGAGAGGAAGGACGCCGAGAGGACGGCGGTGCGCAGGTTGGGCAGGATGACCCGCCACATCACGGTCGTCCAGCGGGCCCCGAGCGAGCGCGCCGCCTCGGCGAGGGTGCGCACGTCGATGGCGCGCAGCCCCGCGTCGAGCGAGCGGTAGGCGTAGGGCAGGACGAGCACGACGTAGGCCAGCCCGAGCCACAGCGTCGAGGACCCCACGAGGTAGTAGACCCACGCGTAGATCGGCGTGAGGCCGACGACGAGCACGATGGCGGGCACGGTGAGCGGCAGCAGGCAGATGAACTCGACGGTGCGCGAGAGGCCGGGCAGCCGGAGCCGGACCCAGGTCATCGTCGGCACGAGGAGCACGAGCATGACGAGGGGCGTCACGACGGCCAGCCCGACCGAGGCGAGGAAGCCCTCCTTGAGCGCCGGGTACTCGAGGGAGATCTTCGAGACGTCGGCGAGGGTGCGCCAGGTCTCGAGCGAGCGCCCCTCGCCGCCCGGCCCCTGGGTGGTGAAGTCGAGCATCCCGAGCAGCGGCAGGAGGAAGAAGGCGAGGAGCAGCCCGAGGGTGACCCAGCGGAAGGTGCGCTGCCGGCGCCGGAACGACGCGCGGCCGCTCATCGGGCGGTCCAGCGGCCGGCGCGCTTGTCGAGCCAGGCGTAGAGGGCCATGACGACGGCCACGACGACGACCATCTCCAGGGCCATCGCCTTGCCGACGTTCTCCTGGCCGAGGATCACCTCGGACGACAGCGCCCCGCCGATCTGCAGCGGCAGCAGCGGGTTGGCCTGCGGCACGAGGGCCTTGGCCGTGGAGTACGCCGAGAAGGCGTTCGTGAAGAGCAGGAGCGTCGCGCCGACGAAGGACGGGAAGAGGATGGGGGCCGCGACCCGGCGCCAGTACGTCCACGTCGTGCCGCCGAGGGTCTCGGTGGCCTCCCGCCACTGCGGGCGCAGGCCCTCGACGGCGGGGAGGAAGACGATGAGCATGAGCGGGATCTGGAAGTAGAGGTAGACGAGCATGAGGCCCTTGTTCCACTCGTAGAGCCAGAACCCGCTGCCGGTGCTGACGCCGACGTCCGCGAGCAGGGCCGTCAGCAGGCCGGTGCTCCCGAAGGACGCGATGAACGCGAAGGCCAGGGCGACCCCGCCGAACTGGGCGAGCACGCCGCACAGCGAGGTGAAGAACCGCTTCGTGGCCGACCCCTCGCGGGCCGTGCTCACCGCGTAGGCGAGCACGCCGCCGACGACCGCCCCGACGACCGAGGTGACCGCGGACAGGACGAGCGACTGGGTGAGCCCGCGGACGACCGAGGGCTCACCGAGGGCCCGGACGTTGGCCAGGGTCGGCCGGTTGCCGGTGCCGAGGAAGGCCCCGATGACCACGACGAGCGTCGGGATGAGGAGGAAGACCGTCGTGTACGCGAAGAAGGGCACGACCCCGGCGAGGGCCCCGGACGGCCGGAGCCGTCGCAGGGCCCCCGCGGGGCGCGGGGTGGCCGCCTCAGCCAACGGCGTTGGCCCAGTTGGCGGCGAGGTAGGTCTTGCCGGAGTCGGCGTCGGCCTGGGTCGGCACCACCGGGGTGCCCTCGACGGGCGGCAGCGAGGCCGCGGCGGCGGAGTCGAGCGTCCCGGCGGTCTTCATCGCGTCGAAGCGCACCGGGCGGGCGCCGCCCTTGAGCCACAGGTTCTGGCCCTCGTCGCTGTAGAGGTACTCCTCCCAGAGGCGCGCGGCGGCCGGGTGCGGCGCGTCGACGTTGACCGCCTGGTAGTAGTAGCCGGCGACGACGGCCTCCTTGGGCACGAAGACCTTCCAGCCGGGGACCTTGGCGCTCAGGGAGGCGTTGAGGTAGTCCCAGTCGATGACCATCGGCGTCTGGCCGGACTCCACCGTCGCCGGGGTCGGGTCGACGGGCAGGAAGTTCCCCGCGGCCTTGAGCTGCTTGAAGAAGTCGACGCCCTTGGCGAGGTCGCCGGCGCTCCCGCCCTCGGCGATCGAGACCATCTGCACGCCGGCGAACGCGGCGCCGGCCTCGGTGGGGTTGCCGTTGAGGGCGACCTTGCCCTTGTACTCGGGCTTCAGCAGGTCCTGGACGCTCGTCGGGCGCGGGCACCTTGGCGGAGTCGTAGCCGATGCTCATGTAGCCGCCGTAGTCGTTGACCCACAGCCCGTCGGCGTCCTTGAAGTCGGCCGGCACGTCGTCCCACGTCGCGACCTTGTACTTCGCGTACAGGTCGGTGTTGGCCAGCGCCACGGCCGCCCCGAGGTCGAAGACGTCGGGGGCGCCGGACTGGCCCTTGAGCCGCTTGGCGGTGGCGACCTCGTCGGCGCTGCTCGCGTCCGGCTGGTCGCTCGTGACCGTGATCTCCGGGTACTTGGCCTGGAAGCCCTTGATGACCTCGCCGTAGTTGGCCCAGTCCGGCGGCAGGGCGATGACGTTGAGCGCGCCCTCCTTCTTCGCCGCGGCGACCAGGGCGTCCATCCCGCCGAGGTCCTGCGCCGAGGTGGCCGTGGCGGCCGAGGCGCCGCCGCCGGACGCGCTGCTCCCGGACCCGGAGTCCGAGGGCGGGGAGCAGGCCGCGAGGGCGACGGCGGCCAGGCCGGCGACGGCGAGCGCTCCGGCGCGTCGGGGGGTGGGGTGCGACATGGGTGGGACCTCCTGCGGGGGAACCGGGGCCGGCAGCGGATGGGGCCGGCGGGCCACGACGGCCCGTCAGCACTCTATGGAGTTCGACCGGGTTGGGGAACCGCGTCCGGGAGCCGACTTCGTGCCGACACCGAATCGTCACCCGGCGGCCCGAGCGCCGGCGCCGTCAGTCGAGGTGCCGGACCTGCGGCCACAGCCGTGCCCACGACTCGAGGGGGTCGTGGCAGAGCGCGACGGGCTGGCCCTCCTCCTCGTTGTCGACACCCACCCCGTCGGCGAGGTGGTCGAGGACCTCGCACCGTGCGAACAAGGGCGCGAGCCCCTCGTACTGGCCACCGACGACGACGACGGCCGGCGTGCCCGCCGGGGGTGGCCCGAGCTCCCAGAGGTGGTTGTGCCCGCTGACCGGGCCGGGGAGCCCGAGCGCGGGACCGAAGCGGGCCACGGCGCCGGCCTCGCCGTAGTTCGACGTGAGGACGGCGGCGCCCGGGTCGCCGGCGCTCCGCCAGACCGCCGCGACCTGCTCGACGTAGCGCGGCCACCCGACCTGGTCGCCGACGAGGGGGGCCACCGCCGTGACGGGGGTGGAGCCGACGACCGTGACGGGCAGCACCGGCACGGCGAGCACCGTGGCGACGACGGCGTTGAGCGATATCGCGACGGCGACGGCCGGCCGTCGCCACCGGGCGCCCTTGGTCCACCGCGACACCGGGACGCACCCCGCGGCGAAGAGGACGTCGAGCAGCGCGACGGGGTAGTGCGGCTGGGCCCCGGCCACGGCGGTGAACGCGACGAGGAGCAGGGCCGCGAGCACGACCCACCGGGCCTCCGGCCGCCGCCACGCGTGAACCACGCCCGCGAGCCACACGGGCACGAGGAGCGGGCCGATGGCCACGAGCAGGATGAGCGGCAGCTGCGCGCGCACGTCGGCCCCGTTGTTCTCCGAGAGGGCGGCCCCCATCGCCAGCTGCGGCCAGCCGTGGGTGGCCTGGTAGACGATGGTCGGCGAGGCGAGCGCCAGGGCCAGCCCCGCCCCGGCCCACGGCCAGGGGGTGCGCAGGGACCGCCGCGGCCCGAACGCGAGCACCCCGAGGACGAGGGCGGCGAGCACCACGGGGACGAGCAGGCGGTTGAGGGCCGCGACGCCGGCGAGCGCACCGGCGGCCGGCCACCAGCGGGGGTCGTCGCGCAGGGCCCGGCAGGCGAGCAGCACGACCCCGACGACGAACGCGAGGTCGAGGGTGGAGGTGAGGAGGAGGTGACCGAGCGCCAGGGGGAGCGTGGCGACGGCGGCTCCCCACGCGGCGAACGCCTCGGCCCGGCGGTCCCCGCCGAGCTCGCGGGCCAGCCGGGCGAGGAGGAGCACGGTCACCGCGCTCGCGACCGTGGCGGGCACGCGCAGCGCCCAGGGCTCGTCGACGACCGCGGCGATGGTGCGGGCCAGCCACGGGGTCATCGGGGGTTGGTCGACGTAGCCCCACCCGGGGGGCAGCATCCGGAAGTACAGCTCGTCGCGGTGGTAGCCGTAGCCGACGCTGCCGACCGTCAGCACGAGCGCCTGGACGAGCGCCGCGACCGCCGGGGCGCGCAGCCGCGGCACGCCGCGTCCGGACGTCAGGGGCATCGGGACCTCCGGGGACCGCGGGCGGGGCCGGGACCGACCCCGCCGTGAACTCTAGAGGCGCTCGGGCGCGCGGAAGGGCCGGCCGCGCTCGACCACGGGCCCCCCGACGGCCCGCGCACGCAGTGGTTGGATGAACCCGTGAACGCGCAGTCCAGCAGAGTCGTCATCCTCGGTGGGGGCCCCGGGGGCTACGAGGCCGCCCTCGTCGCCGCCCACCTCGGCGCCGAGGTGACGGTCGTCGAGCGGACGGGCATCGGGGGTGCCGCGGTGCTCACCGACTGCGTCCCGAGCAAGACGCTCATCTCGACCGCCGACTACATGAGCGACTTCGGCACCGCGGCCCACCTCGGGGTGCACCTGGAGGACCGGGGCGGCGAGGAGGTCTCCGGTGCGGTCGTCGACCTCGGCGAGGTCAACGAGCGCGTGGTGGGCCTCGCCCGCGCCCAGAGCGCCGACATCGCGGCCCGGCTCGGCGAGGTCGGCGTGCGGGTCGTCGAGGGTGCGGGCTCGCTCGCCTCGCCCACCTCGGTCCGGGTCGAGGGCGCCGACGGCTCCGACGAGCTCGCCGCCGACGTCGTGCTCCTCGCCACGGGAGCCTCCCCGCGGGTGGTCGACGCCGCGGTGCCCGACGGCGAGCGGATCCTCACCTGGCAGCAGCTCTACGACCTGCGCGAGCTGCCCGAGCGGCTCGTCGTCGTCGGGTCGGGGGTCACCGGCGCCGAGCTCGCCCAGGCCTACCTCGGCCTCGGCAGCGACGTCGTCCTCGTCTCCTCGCGCGACCGGGTGCTGCCCGGCGAGGACCCCGACGCCGCGACCGTCATCGAGGACGTGTTCCGCCGGCGGGGGATGGAGGTGCTCGGGCGCTCGCGGATGGCCGCGGTCGAGCGGACGCACGACGGCGTGCTCGTGCGCCTCGAGGACGGTCGCGAGGTGACCGGTACCCATGCGCTGCTCGCCGTCGGGTCCGTGCCCCTGACGTCGGGGATCGGCCTCGAGGAGGTCGGGGTCGAGCTGCTGCCGTCCGGGCACGTGGCCGTCGACCGGGTGTCGCGCACGTCGGTGCGGGGCGTGTACGCGGCCGGCGACTGCACCGGGGTGCTGCCGCTCGCGTCGGTGGCGGCGATGCAGGGCCGGATCGCGATGTCGCACGCGCTCGGCGACGCCGTCGCGCCGCTCAGCCTCGGCGTCGTGTCGGCGAACATCTTCACCGACCCGGAGATCGCGACGGTCGGCATCACCCAGAAGGACGTCGACGAGGCCCGGGTCGACGCCGAGGTGCTCACCCTCCCGCTCTCGCGCAACCCGCGCGCGAAGATGCTCGGCATCACCGACGGCTTCGTCAAGCTGTTCGCGCAGAAGGGGTCCGGAGCGGTGGTCGGCGGCGTCGTCGTCGCCCCGAGGGCCTCCGAGCTCATCTTCCCGGTCACCCTCGCCGTCCAGCACCGGCTCAACGTCGACCAGGTCGCGTCGACCTTCACCGTGTACCCGTCGCTCTCGGGCTCGATCGCCGAGGCCGCCCGGCGCCTGCACCCGATCGACTGACCCCCGGACGGGTACCGGGCCCGCGCGTCCGACAGGATGGAGGGACACGCCGTGCGAGCCCACGGAGAGGACGCCATGAGCACCGAGCCCGGACCCGACCAGCCGCAGCCACCCGACTCACCGCTGGACCCGGACCCCGACACCGACGAGCCCTGGACCCCGCACGAGCCGTCCGACCCGACGCCCGTCGCCCCCAACCCGTCCCCCGGGACCGGCGACGACCCGCAGCCGCGACGCGGCATCGGCTCCGCGGCACCGATGACGCCCGGCGAGCCCCTCCCGGCCTGACCGGCCCCGCACCGCTCCCGACGGGCTCCGGCCACGGCCGGTCCACGGTCGAGTGAACAGGACACGCCGTATGCACGCCGGCCCACACGGCGCGTCCTGTTCCCTCGACGGGAGAGGACCGCCCTGCCCCGGTGGGTGCGGTCCTCCGGGGGTCAGGCCTCGGCCTCGGCGTCCGTGATGTCGCAGATGACCGCCCCGTTGGTGACGGTCGCGCCGACCTCGGCCTTCAGGCCGGTGACGACACCGGCCTTGTGGGCCGTGATCGGCTGCTCCATCTTCATCGCCTCGAGGACGACGACCTGGTCGCCGACGGCCACCGTGGCGCCCTCCTCGACGCTCACCTTGACGATCGTGCCCTGCATCGGGGCGGTGAGGGAGTCGCCCGAAGCCGCCGGGCCGCCGGACCCGCCACCGGAGCGGCGGGGCGCCTTCTTGCGGGCCGGCCCGCGGCCGCCGCCCCCGCCGAGGGTGAGCCCGCCCGGTACCGACACCTCGAGCCGCTTGCCGTCGACCTCGACGACGACGCGCTGGCGCTCCTCGGCCTCCGGCGCCTCGCCGGTCGGGCCCGAGTAGGGCTCGATGTCGTTGTCGAACTCGGTCTCGATCCACCGCGTGTGCACGGTGAACTTCTCGTCGGGGTCGGCCGGGGCGAACGCGGGGTCGGAGACGACCTTGCGGTGGAACGGCACGACCGTCGGCATCCCCTCGACGACGAGCTCGTCGAGCGCGCGGCGCGCCCGCTCGAGGGCCTGCTGCCGGGTGCGGCCGGTGACGACGAGCTTGGCGATCATCGAGTCGAACGCCCCGGCGACGGTGTCGCCCTGGACGATGCCGGCGTCCCAGCGCACGCCGGGCCCCTGCGGGACGACCATCCGGCTCACGGTGCCGGGGGCGGGGAGGAAGCCGCGCCCGGCGTCCTCGCCGTTGATCCGGAACTCGATCGAGTGGGCGTGCGGCTCGGGGTCGGGGTAGTCGAGGGCCTCGCCGTTCGCGATGCGCAGCTGCTCGCGGACCAGGTCGACGCCCGTGACCTCCTCGGACACGGGGTGCTCGACCTGGAGGCGGGTGTTGACCTCGAGGAACGAGATGTGGCCCTCGGGGCCGATGAGGAACTCGCAGGTGCCGGCGCCGACGTACCCGGCCCGGCGGAGGATCTCCTTGGACGCGCGCAGCAGCTCGGTGTGCTGCTCCTCGGTGAGGAAGGGGGCCGGGGCCTCCTCGACGAGCTTCTGGTTGCGCCGCTGGAGCGAGCAGTCGCGGGTGGAGACGACGACGACGGTGCCGTGCTGGTCGGCGAGGCACTGGGTCTCGACGTGCCGGGGGTGGTCGAGGAAGCGCTCGACGAAGCACTCGCCACGGCCGAACGCGGTGACCGCCTCGCGGACGGCGGAGTCGAAGAGCTCGGGGATCTCCTCCAGGGTGCGCGCGACCTTGAGGCCGCGCCCGCCACCGCCGTAGGCCGCCTTGATGGCGACCGGCAGGCCGTGCTCCTCGGCGAAGGCGACGACCTCGTCGGGGCCCGAGACGGGGTCCTTGGTGCCGGGGACGAGGGGGGCGTTCGCCGCGAGGGCGATGTGCCGGGCCTTGACCTTGTCGCCGAGGCTGTCGATGGCCTCCGGGCCGGGGCCGATCCAGGTGAGCCCGGCGTCGATGACCTTCTGGGCGAAGTCGGCGTTCTCGGCGAGGAACCCGTAGCCCGGGTGGACGGCGTCCGCCCCGGCCGCCTGCGCCACCTCGATGAGCTTGTCCTGGAGCAGGTACGACTCGCCCGGGGTCGAGCCGCCGAGGGCGTACGCCTCGTCGGCGACCTTGACGTGGAGGGCGTCACGGTCGGGGTCGGCGTAGACGGCGACGGAGGCGACCCCCGAGTCCTTGCAGGCGCGGGCGATGCGCACCGCGATCTCGCCCCGGTTCGCGATGAGGACCTTGCTGATCGGCATGGTTCGGACTCTAGCGGGCGAGCGCGTCCCGGGCCCGGGGCGCCGGCGAGGTCTCCCTCACACGCCGAGCGACTCCGCGAGGCGCCCGAGGAGGCGACCCAGGGCCTCACGGTCACGGGCGGGGAGGCCGCCCAGCAGGCGTGCCTCGTTCGCGGCGTGCGCCGTCATCGCCCGGTCGATGAGGTCGTGCCCCTCGGCGGTGAGGTGCACGGTCCGGGACCGCCCGTCGCTCTCGCCGGCCCGGCGCTCGACGAGCCCCCGCGCCTCGAGCCGGTCGAGCCGCTTGCTCACGGCCCCGGAGGTGACCATCATCCGGTCGCCCAGCTCGCCCGGGGCGAGGGCGTAGGGCGACCCACTGCGGCGGAGGGTGGCCAGGGCGTCGAACTCGCCCTCGCCCAGGCCGAACTCGGCGTACACGGCGCTCAGCTCGGGGGTCAGGGCGGCGGCGATCCGGTGGATCCGCCCGATGACGAGGACGGGGGTGGTGTCGAGGTCGGGGCGCTCGGCGAGCCACTGCTCGTGGACGGTGCTCACGTGGTCCATGACTGGACGATACCTTCCACGGAAGATAGTATGTCTTCCATGGAAGATAAAAGAGGGTCAGTGGCCACCGTCCTGCTCACCGCCGTCGCCCCCGTCGTGTGGGGGTCGACCTACGCCGTGACCCAGCTCTGGCTGCCCCCGGGTCGGCCGATGTTCGACGCGGCGACGCGGATCCTCCCCGCGGGGCTGCTCATGCTCCTGTGGCTGCGCCGGCTGCCGCGCGGCCTGTGGTGGGGGCGGGCGCTCGTCCTCGGCACGCTCAACCACGCCCTCTTCTTCGGCCTCCTCTACGTCGCGGCCTACCGGCTGCCCAGCGGTCTCGCCTCGACGCTCACCGCGCTCTCGCCCCTCGTCGTCATGGGGGTCGCCCGGCTCGCGATCGGCGAGCGTCAGCCGTGGGTCACGATGGTCGCGGCCGCGTCCGGCATCGGCGGGGTGGTCCTGCTCGTCTGGCAGAACGAGCAGGGCGGCGCCGTCGACCCGGTCGGTGTCGCGGCCTCGGTCGGGGCGGTGGTCTCCTCGGCGGTCGGCTTCGTCCTCGTCAAGAAGTGGACGCCGCCGGACGGCGTCCTCGTCACCACCTCCTGGCAGCTCGTCGCCGGGGGCCTCGTCCTCGTGCCCGTGGCCCTGCTCGCGGAGGGGGCACCCCCGGCCCTGGACCTGCCCGCCGGCCTCGCCCTGGCCTGGCTCGGGCTCGCGGGGTCGGTGCTCGGCTACGTCGTGTGGTTCCGGGGACTGACCCGGATGGACGCCGGAGCCGTCGCCGTCATCGGGCTGGTCAACCCCCTCGTGGGCACCGTGCTCGGCGTGGTCCTCCTCGGGGAGCCCTTCGGCTGGGGGTACCTCGGTGCCATGGTGCTCGTCCTGGGCAGCGTGCTGCTGGCGCAGTCGCCGGTCCGCGGTGCGCTCCGGAGCCTGCTCGCGGCCCCCCGCAGGGTGAGAACGCGTGCTCACGCGCCGCGGGCCACCGCCGCGGGGGACTGGAGCTGCCCTGCCGGGGCTGCGTGCGCACCGAGGAGACCGTGATGACCGCGCCGCCCACCACCGCCTCGCACCCAGCCGTCCCGGACCCGGGTGCGGGACCCGTGGCCGGTCGGCGGGCCGCGACCCCGCGTCGGGTCGCCCGGCTGGACAACGAGCCCGCCCGGTGGCGCGACCTCGCCGTCGGCATCGAGGTCGCCGCCCGCTGACATGGCAGCGGGGCCGCCGCGGCCTCGTGGCACGCGACGGCCCCGCTGGTCGGGGGACCGCGTCAGCAGGTCGACTTGTAGGCCGCCTGGCCACCCTCACCGGACAGGTTGTCCTTGGTGATGATGCTGAAGCCGGTCTGGATCTTCTTCTCGACCGACCCGCCGGTCAGGGCCGCGTTGGCCTGCTCCACGCCGTCGGCGCCGATCGTGCTCGGCTGCTGCGCGACGAGGGCCTGGACGGTGCCGTCCTGGAGGGCCTTGATCTGGTTCGGGCCGGCGTCGAAGCCGACGATCGTCACGCCCTTGGCCCCGGCCTGCCGCACACCGGTGGCCGAGCCCTCCGCGGAGAACAGGTTGGTCGCGAAGATGCCGATGATGTCGGGGTCCTTCTGGAGCGCCGCCGAGACGAGGTTCGCCGCCGTCGCCGGGTCGTTGTGGCTGTACTGGACGCCGAGGTACTGGAAGGTCGAGTCGGCCTTGGCCGCGTCCTCGAAGCCCTGGACGCGCGCGTCCGTCGTCGAGATGCCGGGGTCGACGGAGATGACGAGGACCTTGCCGCCACCGGGCTTGGCCGCCTTGATCGCGTCGAAGGCCGCCTTCCCGCCGCCGACGTTGTCGGAGCTGATCTGGCTGACCGCGAAGGAGGGGTCGTTGACCGTGGTGTCGACGAGGACGACCTTGATGCCGGCCGCCGCCGCCTGCTGGAGGGGCGCCTGCATGGCCTGGACGTCGGTGGGGGCGACGAGGAGCGCGGCCGGCTTGGAGGCCGTCACGGAGTCGACGATGGGCTTCTGCAGGGTCGGGTCGAACTTCTGCGGGCCCTGGGTGGTGACCGTGTAGCCGAGCTCCTTGGCCTTGGCCTCGATGCCGCACTGCATGGTGATGTAGAACTCGTCGCCGGCCACGCCCTGGACGAACGCGATCTGCTTGTTGTCGTTGGAGCCGCCCGAGCTCCCGCTGGAGCTGTCGGCGCTGGGGGCCCCGGTGGAGCAGGCCGCGAGGGCGAGGACGGCGCCGAGTCCGGCGGCCGTGACCTTGAGGGTGCTTCGCATGGGTGGTGCCTTTCTGGTGGGTGACTTCCTTGTCGGGTACTGCTGCTGGGGGCTAGCCACGGCCGCGGCTGGCGGTGGCACGCCGGTGCTGGTCGACGTAGACGGCGGCGATGAGGATGGAGCCGACGGCGACGGTCTGCCAGTACGGGGAGACGCCGATGATGACGAACCCGGACTGGAGGACCGCCGGGATGAAGAGGCCGACCATGGAGCCGAACATCGACCCCTGGCCCCCGAAGATCGACGTGCCGCCGATGACGACCGCGGCGATGACGTTGAGGTTGGTGAGCGACTGGCCGGCGATCGTCGTCGTCCCGTACTGCGCGAGCGAGAGGATGCCCGCGATGCCGGCGAGGAACCCGGAGAGCGCGTAGATCTGCACGAGCTTCCGGTCGACGTTGATACCGACCCGGCGGGCCGAGGTCTCGTTGGACCCGATGGCGTACGTGTACCGCCCGAACCGCGTGCGGTGGAGCATGATCCCGCCGAGCACGACGATGACGAGCGCGGTGATGGTGATGACCGGCACGCCGGCGAGGCGCCCGTAGCCGATGTTGTCCTGGAGGACCCGCGGGGCCGACCGGACGTCGAGGCCGCCGGTGAGGATCTGGGCGACGCCCAGGGCGACCGAGAGGGTGCCCAGGGTGACGATGAGCGGCGGCACCTTCGCCCGCGCGACGAGGAACCCGTTGAGGGCCCCCCAGAAGACGCCGACGACGACGGCGAGCACGAGCCCGACGAAGGCCGTGGTCCAGCCCGTGTCGCCCATCGACTCCATGACCTTGGCGGCCACCACGGACGAGACGACGAGCACCGAGCCGACCGACAGGTCGATGCCGGAGGTGATGATGACGAAGGTCATCCCCACGGCCAGCACGGCCCAGATCGACACGTTCTGCGCGACGTTGGTGAGGTTGCCGCGGGTGAGGAAGGTGCTCGGCGACAGCACGCCGAAGACCGCGACGATGACGACGAGGACCCCGAGGATCCACACCGACTGCATCGACCTCACCCGGTCGACGAGGTTGTCGTGGGTGGCGCTCGTCTCGATCGTCGACGAGGCCTGCTGCGTACCGGTGTCGGTGCTCATGCCGCTCCCTCCTGGCTGTCGAGTGCTCCGGTCATGGCGCCGACGAGCTCCTCGACGCTGGTGTCCTTCCCCCGGTACGTCGCGACGCGGCGACCGAGGCGGAGGACCTGCACGCGGTCGGCGACCTCGAGGACGTGGGGCATCGAGTGCGAGATGAGCACGACGGCGAGCCCGCGGTCGCGGACCTTCTTGATGGTGTCGAGGACGTTGCGCGTCTGGACGACCCCGAGCGCGGCCGTGGGCTCGTCGAGGAAGAGCACCTTGTCGGCCCAGGCCACGGCCCGCGCGATGGCGACGGTCTGCTTCTGGCCGCCCGACATGGTGCCGACCGGCGTGACGACGCTGCGCACGGCCGAGCCGAGCTCGGTGAAGGCCTGGGCCGAGCGCTGCCGCATCTGCGCGGTGTCCATGAACCCGAGCGCACCGAGCAGCCCGGGGCGCATCACCTCACGGCCGAGGAACATGTTCTGGGCGGCGTCGAGGTGCGGGGCGAGCGCGAGGTCCTGGTGCACGACCTCGATGCCGAGCCGCGAGGCGTCCTGCGGGGTGTGGAAGTGCACCGGGGAGCCCTCGAAGAGCACCTCGCCGGCGTCGACGTCGAGGTTGCCGGTGAGGGCCTTGACGAGGGTCGACTTGCCGGCACCGTTGTCGCCGACGAGGGCGACGACCTCGCCGGCCTCGACGTCGAAGTCCGTGCCGTCGAGGGCCTGCACGCGGCCGAAGCGCCGCTGGAGGCCGACGGCCTCGAAGAGGGCGCTCATGCCGCGGCCTCCCGGTACGAGCGGGCGCGACCCTCGATGATCGCGCAGTACTCGTCGAGCCGTCGTCGACCGGTGTCGGAGAGGAAGGCCACCCGCTCGGCGTGGTCCATGGCGACCGTCTCGCGCCACACCGAGCGACCGGCGATGAAGCCGCTCGCGCCACCCTCGTCGCAGCTGACCCGCAGCACGTCGGCGAACTCGTCGGAGGAGACGCCGGCCGACAGGACCGCCCAGGGGGAGGAGATGCGGTCCGCGAGACGTCGGCACGCCTCCGGGCTCCCCGGGTACTCGAGCTTGAGCAGGCTCGGGCGCAGGTCGTCGATGAGCACGGCGGCCTCGATGATGGCGTCGGCCCGGGCCTCGGGGGAGAGGGGCGCCTCCCCGGCGAGCGGGAAGATGAGGTTCTCGATGACCGAGGGCACCCCGACGCCCGCGCAGTCGGCGACGAGGGTGCGCATCACCTCCACCGCCTCGGCCGTGGTGTCGCGACCGTCGCTGCCCGTCGGCCGGTCGGCCCGGACCTGGACGAGGAACTTCAGGGCGTCGGCGCCGCTGTCGCGCACCCACGCCGCGTCCTGCGCGGGGTCGAGCGACACGACGGGCTCGCCGTCGTGGGTGCCCCGGCTCGCGGGTTCCGCCGCGAGGAGGACGCCGTAGGGGGCGCTGGTGTCGGCGGCCTTGGAGGCCGGCAGGCCGAAGGTGGGGTCGACGAGGAAGGCCGACGCGCTGCCCGCCAGCGAGGCGATCATGTCGCGCTTGAGGGCGGTGATCTCCTCGTCGGGGGTGTCGGCCCGGTCGACGGCGGCGAGCATGCGGCGCAGGGTGCCCCGCTGGTCCATCGCGAGGACCGCGAAGGTGCCCGCCTCGGTGGCGATGGCGTCGAGTCCGGTGGTGCTGGTCATGGGGTGATCTCCTCGGTGGGTGCACTGCTGCGGTCGGTGGGGACGAGCTGGGGGGCGCGGGCGTGCTCGCGGTGGCGGGTGAACCACTCGGCGGGGGGTCGACGGTCGGGGCCGGCGTCGGCCCCGTGGAGGGCCGCCCAGGCGCCGAAGCGGGCCGCGCCCCAGGTGCCGGGCTGCTCGACCGCGGCCACCTCGACGACGGGCGCGAGGTCCTGGCGGGCCGCGAGCACCGACCGCATGCGGGTCCAGCCGCCGGCGACGACGAGCCGCTCGACGGGGACGCCGGCCGCGCGCAGGGTGGCGAGCAGCTCGCGCCCGCGGGCGGTGCCGCCGTCGAGGGCCGCCCGCCAGACGTGGGCCGGGGTGTGGGCCTCGGAGCCGAGGTGGATCCGCACGTCGTGGTCGGCCATGGCGTAGCCGGTGACCCGGACGTCGGCGGTGTCTCCCGGGGCCAGGGCGAGGGTGGCCGCGTCGAGCGCGGAGCGGGCGGGCTCGTGCTCGGCGCCGAGGACCCGCTGCACCCGCTTGAGCACGAGGCCGGTGCGGGTGCCCCCGATGAAGCCGGTGCTGCCGCGCACGACGTGGGGGTACACCGAGATGCCGGCCCGGGCCGAGGTCGCGCACGACGTCCGGGGCCGGGACGTGGGACGCGGCCGCGAGGTAGGCCTCGGCCGTGCCGAAGCTGTCGAGGGCCGAGCCGGGCGCCCCGCAGCCGGTGGCCGCGGCGGCCACCGCGTGGTCGTGCCCGGCGACGGTGAGCACCGCGCCCCGGGCGGCGGCGACCGGGTGGTCGGCCCGCACCCGGCCCGCGGGGGCGCCGGCCGCGACGACCTCGGGCAGCAGGTCGGCGCCCGACGCCGAGGTGGGCCAGCGCCGGGGCCCACGGGGCGTTGGTGTGGACGTCGAGGAGGCCGGTGCGCCCGAGCAGCGAGAGCTCGCCGACCCGGCGGCCGCCGAGGCGGAGGATGACGAACTCCGGCAGCGAGAGCCACTGCAGACCGGCGAGGTCGAGGCCCTCGTCCCGCAGCCAGAGCAGCTTGAAGAGCGAGGCGACGTGGCTGAGGGGGAGGCCGGTGCGGGCCGGGAACTCGTGCGCGAGGTCGGCGGGCAGGGCCGCCGCGTGCTCGCTGCCGCGCGGGTCGTACCAGGCGATGACGGGCGAGCGGTCGGCCCCCGAGGCGTCGACGAGCACGCCGGCCTCGGCCATCGAGGTGAACCCGACCGAGCGGATGCCGGTGCCGGGGGGGAGGTCGGCGGCGACCGCGGCGAGGAGCTCCTCGACGGCGTCGACGAGGGACGCCGGGCTGCGCTCGACCCGGCCCTCGCTGCCCTCGCGCCAGCTCGTCGGCACGGAGTGGTCGAGGACGGGGGTGCCGTCGGCGGCGACGGCGCTCACCTTGGTGACGGTGGTGCCGAGGTCGAAGCCGAGGTCGACGGTGCTCACCGGTCCTCCCTCGGGGCGAGCTCGCCGGACCCGCGGGCGACGAGGAACGTCGGCAGGACGGTGTCGAGGACCTCGGCGCCGGGGTCCTGGATCCGACGCGCCAGCAGGTCGAACGCGGTGTCGGCGAGGGCCGTCGGGCGCTGGTCGACGACCGTCGTCGGCGGGGTCATCAGCTCGGCGACCGGGTAGTCGCCGAAGATCACGAGGGCGACGTCCTGGCGGTGCAGCCGCTGCTGCGCGCGGAGCACCCCGAGGCCCATCATCGGCGAGGCCGCGAAGACCGCGGTCGGGGCGTCGGTGGTCGCGAGCATCGCCAGGGCGTAGGGGTAGGCCTCGTCGGCGGTCCAGGCCCGGGTCTCGACGAGCCGCGGGTCGACCTCGACGCCCGCCTCGACGAGCGCCTTCTCGTAGCCGGTGTAGCGGTCGACGAGCGTCGTGAAGGCCGAGGTCTTGCCGAGGAAGCCGATCCGCCGGTGGCCGCGGGCGACGAGGTGGCGCACGGCGTCGGTGGCGCCCTGCTCGTCGGTGACCCGGACGACGTCCTTGTCGGTGACACCGCACTTGCGGTCGATGACGACGACCGGGACGTCGTCGGGGAGGGCCTCGTGCACCTTCTCCTCGTCCCCGAAGGGCGCGACGACGAGCCCCGCGACCCCGCGGCGGGCGAGGCGCTGGATCTGCATCCGCATGCGCGACTCGTCCATGCCGGTCGAGGCGACGAGCACGTCCATGCCGACGTCCATGGCCCGGGCCTCGATGACGGCCACGACCTGGGCGAAGAACGGGTCGTCGATGGAGTCGACGACGACACCGACGGTCGGCAGCTTGCCGCCCCCGAGGCGCTGCGCCGCGGGGTCGGGGTGGTACTGGAGCAGCTCGATGGCCGCGCGGACCCGGGCGACGGTCTCCTGGCGCACGTTCGGGGCGTCGTTGATGACCCGCGAGACGGTCTTGATCGAGAAGCCCGACTCCCGGGCCACGTCGTAGATCGTGGGCCGGCTCATGCGGGCACGGCCTCGGGGAGGGCCGCCAGGGCCGGGGCGACGAGGGCGGCGTCGAGCATCCCGCCGGTCTCGTGCTGGACGGCCGCGGCGGCGACGGCCATCCCGTACCGGACGGCCTCGACGTCGTCGCACCCGCGCAGCAGGGCGTCCGAGGTGCCCGCCAGGAAGGAGTCGCCGGCCCCGATGGGGTTGGCGACCGGCACCCGGGCGGCGCCGAGCCACCACGAGCCGGCGGCGGTGGTGAGGGCGGCGCCGTGCGAGCCGGCCGTGACGACGGCGCGCCGCGCGCCGCGGGCGTGCAGCGTCGCGGCCGCGGCGAGGCAGCGCTCGGGGAGGTCGTCGCCGGCCTCCTCGACGTGCTCGTCGGTGCGGCCGTGGAGGAGGGCCTCGGCCTCGCCGACGTTGGGGCTCACGAGGTCGGGGCCGAAGGGCAGGGTGGCCTCGAGCACGGCGAGGGGCGGCGTCGACGTAGGTCTCGAGGCCCGCGGCGTGGGCCGCCTCGACGACGCGCCCGTAGGTGTCGAGGGCCAGCCCGGGCGGGAGCGAGCCGGAGCAGGCGACGGCCGGGGCGCCGGCCAGCTCCTCGCGCACGAGGGGCAGGAGGGCGGTGGTGTCCCAGTCGGTGGGCTCGGGGCCACGGCCGTTGACGACGGTGACCCGCCCGCCGTCCTCGAGGAAGATCAGCGCGAGCCGCCCCTGGCCGCGGTGCGGGACGGCGACGAAGGGGCAGCCCTCGGCGGCGAGCAGGTCGGCCAGCCGGTGGTCGTCGGCAGGGGCGAGCCCCACGAGGCGGTGCGGCCGGCCGAGGGCCCGCAGGGAGCGGCACACGTTGACGCCCTTGCCACCGGCGCTCGACTCCGTGCGGGTCGAGCGGGCGACGGTGCCCGGCGCGAGCGTGGCGAGCCACGTCGTCACGTCGGTGCACGTGTTGGGGGTCACGACGAGCAACGGGGCCTCCTTGCCCTGCGACAGCGCTGTCAACTGTTCCGGCCCTTGTCCGAAACCCTGCTGTCCCGTACCGTATGGCGACATGACAGCGCTGTCAACACCTCGCGTCCCCCGTCCCGCCGCCCTCGGCCACCAGCGCCGCCTGGCCCGCCTCTGCGACGCCGCCGGGCACATCCGCACGATGGCCATCGACCACCCGGAGAACTACCAGAAGCTCTTCGACGACGACCTGTCCGCCGTGACCTTCGAGGAGGTCGTCGAGTCCAAGCTCGACATGGTGCGGGTGCTCGCCGAGCACTCCACCTCGGTCCTGCTCGACCCGGTGTGGAGCTTCGGCCAGGCCGTCGCCTCCGGCGCGGTCCCCGGTGACGTCGGCGTGGTCAGTGGCATCGAGAGCCTCTACTACGCACCGACGAGCGCCGTCGGCTTCGACACCGAGCTCGCCTTCCGGCCCGGCTGGGAGCCGTCCGTGCTCGCCACCCTCGGGATCGACGCGGCGAAGCTCGTCGTGTTCCACCGCGACGACCAGGACGAGGCCGTGCGCGCCCGCCAGCACGCCGCCGTCGCCGACGCCGCGGAGCAGTGCCGCGCCGCCCAGCTGCCGCTCGTCGTCGAGCCGCTGTGGTTCCCCGCCGACGGCGAGGACACCACCGACCCGGCGGTGCGGGCGGTGCGGCGGCGCAGCGTGCTCTCGGCCGCTCGCTCGTTCCGCGAGGCCGGCGCCGACATCATGAAGATGGAGTTCCCCGTGCTCGACCTCGACGACCTCGACGCGGCGCACGCGGCGTGCGCCGAGCTCGACGCCGCCGTCGACGGGCCCTGGGTGCTGCTCTCGGCCGGCGTCACCTACGAGGGGTTCCGCACCCAGCTCGACGTCGCGGCCGACCACGGCTGCAGCGGGTTCATGGCCGGTCGCGCGATCTGGGGCGACGCCGTCGGGCGGATGGACGCCGACGCGCGGCGGGCGGGGGCGGCCCTCGCGGCCCGACGCCTCGACGAGCTGGCCCAGGTGCTCGAGGGGCGCGGTGCGCCGGCCTGGACCCCCGTCGACCCGTCCGAGGTCGCCGCGCTCGTCGGGCCGCAGTGGTACCTCGGGGCGGTCGGCTCGCCGGCATGACCCCCGGGGCGCGCGCCCCCGGCCGGCTGCTCTGCCTCGGCGGCGCACCGGGGGCCGGGAAGACCACGGTCGGCCGCCTCGTCGCCGCCACCGTCGGGGCCGCCCTCGTCGACCTCGACAGCGTGACCACCCCGCTGCTCGAGGCCTTCGCCGCCTCGCTCGGGGAGCCGGCCGACCTCGACTCGCCCCGCCTCGCGGCCCTGCGCGGCGCCCGCTACGCGTGCCTCGCGGCCGTGGTGGCCGACGGGGTCCGGGCCGGCGTCGACGTCGTCGCCGTCGCCCCGTTCACGGCCGAGGCCGTCGGCGGCTCGTGGGGCGGGTGGGGCCGGGCGGCCGGTGCGGCGTCGGTGACGACGTGCTGGCTGGAGCTCGCCCCCTCGGCCCTCGCGGCGCGGGTGGAGGCCCGCGGGCTGGCGCGCGACCTCGCCAAGGCCGCCGGCGCCGCCTCGGCCCCCGTCGTCGACGCCGCCGCGGTCGACCTCCACGTCGACGCCGGTGCCGACGACCCGGACGGGCTCGCGCGGCGCGTGCTCGAGGGGTGGGCGGCCCGGGCCTGAGGGCGGTGGCACGATGGCCGCCATGAGTGACGACGCCGTCGACCGGGCCCAACGCACCCTCGAGGAGGGGATCCGGCGCGACTTCGGCACGGCCATGTCGTACGGCGACTACCTCGACCTCGGCACGCTGCTCTCGGCCCAGCACCCACGGAGCGACCCGCCGCAGCACGACGAGCTGCTCTTCATCGTCCAGCACCAGGTGTCCGAGCTGTGGCTCAAGCTGCTGCTGCACGAGCTGCGCTCGGCCCGGGCGCTGCTGGCCTCCGACGACCTCGGGCCCGCCCTCAAGCGGATGGCGCGGGTCAAGCACGTGCAGCGCCAGCTCGTCGAGCAGTGGGACGTGCTCGCCACCCTCACCCCGAGCGAGTACGCCCAGATCCGGCCCTTCCTCGCGACGTCCTCGGGCTTCCAGAGCGACCAGTACCGGGCGGTCGAGTTCCTGCTCGGCAACAAGAACGCCGAGATGGTGCGGGTGTTCGAGCACGACGCCCGGGCCCGGGCCGGCCTCGAGGAGCTGCTCCACGAGCCGACCCTCTACGACGAGTTCCTCCGCCTCCTCGACCGGCGCGGCTACCCCGTCCCGCGGGGCCGTGCTCGAGCGCGACGTCACCGAGCCGTACCGGCTGGTGCCCGACCTCGTCGAGGTCTTCGCGGCGGTGTACTCCGCCCCGGACGAGCACTGGGGGGTCTACGAGACCTGCGAGGAGCTCGTCGACGTCGAGGACCTGTTCCAGCAGTGGCGCTTCCGCCACCTCCAGGTGGTGACGCGCACCATCGGGCACAAGGTGGGGACCGGCGGCTCCAGCGGGGTCGACTTCCTCCGCCGCGCCCTCGACCTCACCTTCTTCCCCGAGCTCTACGAGGTCCGCGCGCGGGTCGACTGACCCGGCCGGGTCAGGGCACGGACGGACTCGGGTCCGGGAGGTCGTGGTCCGGTGCCAGGAGCATCGCGCGGGCGTCGGCCAGCAGCGCGGGGCGCGACCAGAGGTAGCCCTGGCCCCGTCCGCAGCCGCGGGCCCGCAGCCACGCCGCCTGGGCCTCGGTCTCGACCCCCTCGGCGATCGTCGCGAGCCGGAGGTTGCGGCTCATGTCGAGGATCGCGAGGGTCACCGAGGCGGCGTGCTCCTCGGTCGTCACCCGGTCGATGAACGACTTGTCGAGCTTGAGGATGTCCACCGGCAGCTGCGAGAGGTAGGACAGCGAGCTGAACCCGGTGCCGAAGTCGTCGATGGCGATCTGGACCCCGAGCGCGCGGATCCGGTCGAGCGTGACGTGCGCCCGTCGAAGTCGTCGAGGAGCACGGACTCGGTCATCTCGAGCACGAGCCGCCGCGGCGGCATCCCCGTCTCGTCGAGGACGGTCGCGACCTCGTCGGCGAAGCCCGGGCGCAGCAGCTGCTGGGCGGAGACGTTGACGGCGACGGTCGGTGCGCGCCCCGCGTCGAGGGTGGTGCCGGCTCGGCAGGCCTCCCGGAGCACCCAGGAGCCGAGCGGGACGACGAGGCCGGTGCGCTCGGCGAGCGGGACGAACTCGGAGGGGGCGAGCAGCCCGCGGTCGGGGTGCTCCCAGCGCACGAGCGCCTCGAAGCCGGACGACGGCCCCGGTCTCGAGGTCGACGGTCGGCTGGAACATGAGGAGCAGCTCGTCCTCGTCGATGGCCCGGGCCAGGTCGTGCTGGAGCGCCCGCAGGTCGAGCGACGCCGCGTGGCGGGCGTCGTCGTAGCAGGCGACCGTGTTCTTGCCCGCCTCCTTGGCCCAGTGCATGGCGACGTCGGCGTTGCGCAGCAGCGTCCTCGGTCGTGGTCTCGCCCGGGAGCGCCGTCGCGATCCCGATGCTCCCGTGGACGACCCACACGGTGTCCTCGACCTCGATGGGGGTCGACAGGGCCTCGAGGATGCGCTCCGCGAGGGCGCGGGCCGCGTCCGTCGTCGGCGTCGTCCAGGAGGACGGCGAACTCGTCGCCACCGACCCGGGCCACGGTGTCCGACGGTCGCAGCGTGCCCCGGAGCCGGTCGGCGAGGACGACGAGGAGCCGGTCGCCGACCGAGTGGCCCCGGGTGTCGTTGACGTTCTTGAAGTCGTCGAGGTCGAGGGAGAGGACCGTCGTCGGCGCGGCCCTGTCCCCGGGGCTGCAGCGCGTGCGCCAGGCGGTCGGTGAAGAGGGCGCGGTTGGCGAGCGCGGTCAGCGGGTCGTGCAGCGCCTGGTGGCTCAGCTGCTCGGCGAGGGCGTGCTGGGCGGTGACGTCGTGCAGCGCGAGCACCCACGCGCCCACCGCCTCCTCGTGGACGAGGTTGGTCAACGTGCCCTCGAGGACGAGCCGGCGCCCGTCCGCGTGGGTGACGGGAGCGCCCACGGGGTGCGCCCCGGCGCGCCCGGAGTCCATGACCCGGGCGAGGGAGTGCGCGGCGTCGCCGAGGAGGTGGGTCAGCGTGGCACCGACGAGGGGCTCGGGGTCGCGCCCGAGGACCGAGCGCGTCGAGGGGCTGACGAAGGTCAGGGTGCCGTCCGGCTCGACGACGACGATGAGGTCGGCGCTGTTGCGGACGAGCTCGAGCAGCCGGCGCTCACCGCGGTCGACGACCCGCTGCGCGGTGAGCTGGCGCTCGAGGGTGCGGTGGCGGTCGACGGTCCGGCGGAACCACACGAACCAGCCCACCGAGGCGAGGGCCAGGAGGCCGGCGTGCATGGCCGCGGCGGTCAGCGCGAGCCGGGTGCGGGCGCGGTCGAGGTCGCGGCCGAGCGCGGTCGGTCGCCGCGCGGACCGCCGCGAGCGCGCCCGGGTCGGCCGGGGTCGGACGGTGAGGCGCTCGGTGGCGGAGACGAGGGGGCCCACGGCGCCGTGGTCCTGCGCCCCGCTGCCGGACCACCGCCTCGACCGCCGCGCGGATCGTCGCGACGTCGCCGACGGTCGCGGGGGCCGAGACGGCGCGCGAGGGCCCCGCGGAGCTCGGCGGTCGCCTCGCGCTGGCGCTGGAGGCCGTCACCGAGGTGCCAGACCCCGGTGAGGAGCGCCATCTCGACCAGGACGACGAGGAGCGTGCCGACGACGGTGGCCGTCGTCCGCAGACGGGTCGGGGAGGAGCTGGGCATGCGAGGGCTCTCGGGTCGGCGGCGCGCAGTGGGGGAGCAGGTGGGCCCGTGCTCGTGCAGGCTACGGGCGGACGGCGCGGCGGCCGCCCCGGCTCGGTCGGTGCGCCGACCGTTCGGCCGATGGGCGACCTCCCCGAGGGCGGCCGGGCCGGCGCGGGCCCCGGCTAGGGTCGGCGCATGGCACCCCGGGTCATCCACACCGCGCAGGCCCTCGTCGACGTCGTGCTCGAGGTGCCCGCGCTGCCGGGGCGCGGGGGCAACGTCATGGCCGGCTCCTACCGCCGCTACGCCGGCGGTGCGGTGACGATCCTCCTCGCCGCGGCCCGCTCCGGCGCCCGGGCCGTGCACGCCGGTGCCGTGGGCACCGGGCCCAACGCCGACCTCGTGCGGGCCGCCCTCGAGGCCGACGGGGTCGAGGTCGCCGCCCCACCGGTGGCCGACGTCGACACGGGCATCTGCGTGGTGCTCGTCGAGCCCACGGCCGAGCGCACCTTCGTCACCACCCTCGGCGCCGAGCGCGAGATCACCGTGGAGTCGCTCGGTGCCTCGGCGCCCGCGCCCGGCGACCTCGTCTGCGTCAGCGGGTACTCCCTCCTCGGGCGCACGCGCGACCCCCTCGTCGCGTGGCTCGGCACGCTCGACGACGACGTGGTCGTCGTGCTCGACCCCGGCGCGGCGCTCGTCGAGGTCGAGCCGGAGGTCCGCGACACCGTGCTGCGGCGCACCGACGTGTGGACGGGCAACGCCGACGAGGCCGACGCGCTGGCCGGGGTCCGGGGGATCCGCGAGGCCGCGCAGGTGGTCGGCCGGGATGCTCCGCCCCGGGGCCGTGACGATCGTGCGCGACGGCCCGCGGGGCTGCCTCGTGCGCGAGGGCTCGGACGCGGTCTTCGTCCCCGGCCACCCGCGCCGGCCGGTCGACACCAACGGGGCGGGCGACACCCACACCGGCGTCCTCCTCGCCGAGCGCGCGGCCGGGCTGTCGTGGGCCGACGCCGCGGCCCGGGCCAACGCCGCCGGGGCCCTCAAGGTGACCCGGCGCGGCCCCGACACGGCACCGACCCGGGCCGAGATCGACGCCTTCCTCGCCGGCCGCCCGTCCTGAGCGGCCGGGCGACGATCAGGCGAGGGCCGGGCCGAGGTCCATGTGGACCCGGTAGTCGACGACCTCGTGCCCCCGGAGCCACACCACGGTGACACAGGGCAGGGCGAGGGCCGTGCCGTCCCTCGCCTCGGTGCGGATCGTGAAGCGGCAGAAGAGCTGGTCGCCGACCTCGGCCACCTGCTCGACCGTGTGCTCCACCCACGGGAGCGCACCGGCCGCGCCGGCGGTCGCCGCGGCGATGGCGGCGCGGCCGACGATCGGCTCGGCGTTCCCGAAGGTGTAGGAGGCGTCGTCGGCGAACCACGAGGCGAAGGCGTCGGCGTCCCCGGCGTCGACCTGGCGACACATCGTGCGCACCATGTCCTCGCGGGTGCTCGTGGGCGGCCGGCACGCTCAGTCCTTCTTCTGCAGCTGCAGCCCGAACTCGGTCATGATCGCGCGATCCTCGCCATGTCTCGCGGCCCGGGCGGCAGCTCGCTGAGGGCGCGGTAGTACTGCTCGAGGCCACCCGGCGACACGACGGCGACGATGCGGGTCTCCTCGTCGAAGGGGTTGTGGAACATGTGCGGCACGCCCCGGGGCATGAGCAGCGACGCGCCCGCCTCCACGACGTGCTCCTGGCCGTCGAGCTCGACCCGGACCCGGCCCGCGGTGCAGACGAACAGCTCGTCCTCACGGGTGTGCACGTGGGTCGGCGGCCCGCCCAGGCCGGGTGGCACGACGTACTCGAAGAGGGAGTACGCGCCCTTCGTGTCCTCGCCGGTGAGCCGGACGTGGATGCCGAGGCCGATGGCTCCGACGTCGTCGCCGTCGTCGGGGTGGATCACGCGGTGCTCGGTGGGGGTGCGGGTCCCGGTCATGTCGTCCTCCTGGGTGCTCGGGTCGGGTGTGGTCACAGCGCTGCCCGGGAGGGGGCAGCGGGTGTCGTCGGTGTCGGGAGGTCGTCGGCGTCGTCGGCCCTCGTCGGGACGGACGCGGGGCCCGGGGCGGTGGGCGCAGGTCGCGCGGCCAGTCCCTCGAGGACGCGGGGCGTGAGCCGGCGGTAGGCGGCCGGGGCGATCGGGTTGAGCCAGTGGGACGCCCGGACGCCGCGCCCGATGTTCACCCCGAGGTCGCCGAGCACCTCGTCGACGTTCTTCATCGAGAAGGGGATGATCTTGGTGCCCCGGCAGTGGTGTGCGTTCGTCGCGACGTCCATGAAGGCCAGCTGGGCCGTCACCGCCGCCCGCCGCCCGTCCTCGTCGGGCAGGTCGAGCGCACCCGCCAGGTCGGCGGCGATCCAGAGCGCGGCCATCTCGGCGTTGAGCGGGGAGAAGAACGAGGAGTTGTAGCCGTTGAAGTACAGCCCGTCGACCGCGACGGGACGGATCTGGCGGTAGAGCATGAAGTTGCCGCGCTCGTCGAGCAGGGACTGCTGCACCGCCGGCTCGAGGAAGGGCACGCCCTGGGTGAAGCCGGTCGCGCACACGACGAGGTCGGCCGGGAGGACGGTGCCGTCCGAGAGCTCCGCGACGGGCGCACCCTCGCGCCCGGCCAGCCGCCGGATGGTGGTGTCGCGGTGGACCCGGATCCGGCCGGCCTCGACGCCCTCGAAGAAGCCCTCCGTCGCGAGGCCGATCGCCCCCTTGACGATGTCCTCCATGGTCCCGCGAGGGACGAGACCGAGCCGGGCGAGCCCGAACTGGCGGACCGACACCGAACCGATCGAGGTGAGCATCGAGCGGCGCAGGCCGTTGCCCGGACCGTGGAGGAACCGCTCGACGCCGCGCAGCCGCAGGTAGCGGAAGAGCGCCTCGCCCATCCGGGTCAGGAGCAGCATCTTGAAGTTCAGGAACCCCGCGATGCGGCGGGGGACCTTCCACAGCAGCTGCCGGGCGATGACGTCGGTCGAGGCGGCCACCTCGCTGACCGGCACGCTGACGTCGCAGGCGGTCTTGCCGTAGCCGACGACGAGCACGTGCCGGCCGCGGGCCTCCTCGGCGTCGTGCAGCTCGGTGGCGGCGATGACCCGGCCCCCGGCGGCCGCGTGCTCCTCCCGACCGGGCAGGTCGGGGAGGGCGGGCTCGCAGAACACACCGTTGGCGACGACGACGCGGTCGACGACCCGCGCGTCCTCACCGGCTGCCGAGCGCGTGACGACGCGCCAGCCGCCGGTCGACATGGCCGCCACGGACGTCACCTCGGTGTCCAGGCGCAGTGCGGGGTCGACTCCCTTCGCCGTGGCGTAGGCGGACAGGTACTCCTGGACCTGGGCGCCGGTCGGCCACTCGGGGAAGCCCTTCGGCATCGGGAAGTCGGAGAACGAGTACTGGGCCGACGGGCTCTGCGTCGTCAGGCCCGGGTAGCGCCGCGTGCGGCTCCAGACGCCGCCGACGTCGGGTGCCCGGTCGAGGACCTCCACCTCGTGCCCCGCCTCGAGGAGCACCTTCGCCGTCGTCAGACCGGCGACACCCGCGCCGATGACGGCGACCTTCATGACTGAGCGCTCATCGTCGAGACCTCCGCTGTGTGGTGGACCTCAGCGTGGGGGCCGGCCGGGTGCTCGACAACGTCGAGTCCCGCTCAGTGGGACCGCCGTCAGCGACGGTGGGAGTAGGCGCGGGTCGCGGCCGCCGCGGCGAGGCGCACCGCGGGCCCGAGCCGGTCGGCCCGGACGGACGCGGCCGGCCCGGTGACCGAGAGGGCGGCCGCCACGGTGCCGAGCGGGCCGAAGACCGGCGCCGCGACACAGGCCACGCCGATGTTGCCCTCCTCGCGCTCGGTGGCCCACCCCCGGTCCGGGATGGAGGTCAGCTCGCGGCGCAGGGCGGCGGGCGAGGTGAGGGTCCTCGGGGTGCGCGGCTCGAGCCCGGCCGCCAGGACGGCGTCGACGGTCTCGGCGTCCGAGTAGGCGAGCATGGCCCGGCCCATCGCCGAGCAGTGCACCGGGACGCGCCCGCCGACCTGGGAGAGCATCGGCATGGGCCGGTGGCCGCCGATCTTCTCGACGACGAGCACGTTGACGCCGTCGAGGACGCCGAGCTGGACGGTGGTCCGGGTCGCCGCGTAGAGGTCCTGGAGGAACGGCAGCGCCGCCTCGCGCAGCTCGTGCCGCACCGGCGCGAGGCCGGAGACCTCGAAGAGCTTGTTCCCGATGCGGTACCGATCGGCCGGCTTGTCGAGCCAGCCCAGCCGGATCATCGTCGTCGCCGTGCGGTGGACGGTGGAGCGGGGGAGTCCGCTGCGGCGGACGAGGTCGGCCAGCCCGAGCTCACGGTGGTCCGCGTCGAAGGCGTCGAGGATGGCCCCGGCCCGGTCGAGGCCGCCGGCGGTGTCGGGGGTCGGGTCCCGCTCAGCGGGACTGCTCGTTGGTGGCGTCACGCGCTCCCTCCATGCTGGCGACACCGTACAACCACGTCCACCGGGGAGGTCGCCATGAGCACGCGGACCGCTCTCGTGGGTGGTGGGGGCTCCGGGATCGGCCGCGGGGCCGCCGAGGCGCTGCTCGACACCGGCCACCGCGTCGTCCTCACCGGCCGGCGGCCGGACCGGCTCGAGCGCGCCGCCGCCGACCTCTCGGCCGGCGGCGGCGAGGTCGGGACCATCGTCGCCGACGTCGCCGACGAGGCCTCGGCTCGGCAGGTCCTCGACCGGGTCGACGAGCTCTTCGGAGGGGTGGACGTCCTCGTCCTCAACGCCGGCGGTCCCCGGCCCGGGCGGGTGCTCGAGCCGTCCGACGACGAGTGGCGGGCGGCGTTCGAGCTGCTCGTCCTCGGCCCGCTGCGGCTCGCCCGCGAGGCGCTGCCCGGGATGGCCGAGCGGGGCTTCGGCCGCGTCGTCGTCGTGACCTCGACGGCCGTCCGGCAGCCGCAGGAGGGGCTCGCCCTGTCCACGGTGCTGCGCGCGGCGACGACGAGCGCCGCCAAGCTCCTCTCGCGCGAGCACGCCGAGCGCGGGGTGACCGTCAACTGCGTCGCCCCCGGTGCCACCGACACCGACCGGCGCCGCGAGGTGCTGCGGGCGCGCGGCGACGAGGACGGGCGAGCCGACGTCGCCGCCGTCCCCGCGGGGCGCCCCGCCCGACCGCGCGAGATCGGTGACGTCGTGGCCTTCCTCGCCTCGGAGCAGGCATCGTTCGTCAACGGCACCGTCGTGACCGTCGACGGCGGACGAACGGAGACCCCATGAACAGCGTTCCCGGCGGAGAGTCCTTCCGGCTGCAGGACTTCCTCGACGGCATCAGCGAGTCGGTCCGGCCCAGCGGGGCCCGACCGCTCGTCGTGCACGCCGCCGAGCTCGAGCCCCTGCCCGCCGCCGCGGTGCACAACCCGAGCGCGCTGGCCATCGCGGGCCGGCTGCCGACCGTGGGGTTCGAGGTGTTCCACCAGGTCATCGCGCCGGGCGCGAGCTCGGACATGCACCGGCACCACCACGAGACCGTGCACTACGTCATCAGCGGCCGCGGGCACACCGAGGTCGAGGACGAGACGGTCGAGTGGACGGCGGGCGCCTGCGTCTACACCCCGCCGTGGACCTGGCACCGCCACCACAACGACGCGGCCGACGAGCCCGTCGTGTTCCTGACCGTCGAGGGGTCCCGCCTCGTGGCGGCCCTCGGGCTGACCCGTCGCCAGAGCGCCGGCGACGCCACCGTCGCCGAGGCCCGGGAGCGGTTCGGGGACTGACCGACCGCACGAGGAGGAGCACATGGACGCACACACGAGCATCTGGGGCGAGCTCGGGCGCATCCCCCACGAGGTCCGCGTCGTCGACGTCGGCGGGGTCGGCACGCGCGTCCTGCGCGCGGGGTCGGGCCCCGACCTCGTCCTGCTCCACGGGACCGGAGGGCATCTCGAGGCCTACGCGCGCAACATCGGCCCGCTTGGCCGAGCACTTCACCGTGACGGCGTACGACATGGTCGGCCACGGGTGGAGCGACCTCCCCGACCGGCCGTACACGGTCGACGTCCTCGCCGACCACCTCGTCGGCCTCCTCGACGCGCTCGGGGTGTCGCGGGCGCACGTGTCCGGCGAGTCCCTCGGCGGCTGGGTCGCGGCGTGGACCGCCGCCCACCACCCGGAGCGGGTCGACGGCCTCGTGCTCAACACCCCGGGGAACATCACGAACAAGCCGGAGGTGATGGAGCGGCTCCGGGCGAGCACGACCGCGGCGGTCACCGACCCGAGCGACGAGGCGGTCCGGCGCCGGGTCGAGTGGCTGTTCCACGACACCTCGCTCGTCACCGACGAGCTGGTGCGGCTCCGGCAGGCCGTCTACCGCCGGCCGGGCATGGTGCGGGCGGTCGAGAACACCCTCGTCCTCCAGGACCCCGAGGTCCGCCGGGCCTTCGCGTGGCACCCGGGGTGGGTCGGGCGGATCACCGCGCCCACCCTCCTGCTGTGGACCGACCACGACCCGACCGGCGGGCTCGACGAGGCCGAGCTGCTGCAGGGGTGGATCCCCGGCGTCCCGGCTGCACGTCATCGAGGGCGCCGGCCACTGGCCGCAGTGGGAGGCGCCGGAGGAGTTCCTCGCCGCGCACCTGGACTTCCTCGGGTCGACGGCCGGTGCGGCCCGATGAGCCGGCTCGTCGGGTTCGTGGGGATCTCCCACTCGCCCTTCGCCACGATGCTCACCCCGCCGGGGCCGGGGAGCCCGGGCGCGCGCTTCCTCGCCGACGCGGCGCGGGTGGCCCGGGCCGTCGACGCGCTGGCCCCCGACGCGGTCGTCGTCATCGGCCCGGACCACTTCCACGCGAACTTCTACGACGTCATGCCCCCGTTCGTCGTCGGGGTCGAGGCGGTGGCCGCGTTCGGCGACTTCGGCAGCACCGCGGGCCCGCTCCCGGTGCAGGCCGACCTCGCGTGGGACGTGCACTCCGGGCTGTGCTCCGCCGGTTTCGACCCCGCGCTCTCGTACTCGCTGACCGTCGACCACGGGGTGGTCCAGGGGTACGAGATGGTGACCGGTGGGACGAGTGTGCCGATGGTGCCCATCGTGCTCAACACCGCCGCACCGCCGCTGCCGTCGCTCGCCCGCTGCCGTGACCTCGGGGTCGCCCTGGGCTCCGCGCTGCGCGGCTCGACCTTCGAGGGTCGCGTGCTCGTCGTCGCCAGTGGCGGTCTCTCGCACTGGCTCCCGTCCAACGACCCCCGAGACCCCTCAGTAGTGGGTGCCCAGCGGGAGTCCCTGATCCACGGTCGGGCCGACAGCCGTGCCTTCGCCGCCGCGCGCGAGCCGCGGGTCCGGCAGATGGGCGGCAACCCCGAGGCACCGGTCAACCGGGGCTGGGACCGGTGGTTCCTCGAGTCCTTGCGCAGCACGGACCTCGCCCCGGTCGTCGACCTCGGCCACGACGGCCTCGAACGGGCGGCCGGCACCGGCGGGCACGAGGTGCGCGGCTGGCTCGTGGGGCACGCGGCCGTCGCCGAGCCCCTCGTGTGGACGAGCTACGAGCCGGTGCCCGAGTGGATCACCGGGATGGGCATCGGCACGACGTTCGCCGTGGACTGAGCCGGCCGGCCCGGACCGTCCGCGACCGTGGGTTCGCGATCGCAGACGATCCGGGGGGCCCGGCCCACGGCGGCGTGCGCCGTCCTCGCTCAGCCCCGGGGCGCCCTCCCGCGCCCCAGGGCCAGGCGGACCCACGTGCCCACGAGCCACACGGCCGGCCCGGCCTGGAACGGGAAGAGGGCGGTGAAGCCGAGGGCGCCGGTGGCGGCGACGAGGGGGCCCGCGAGCGCGTACCCGATCCCCCCGACGACCGCCGGCACGACCAGCAGCCACGCCGGGACCGTCCGGGCCGACCGGGCGACCGCCACGGCGACGACGGCCGCGGTCAGGCCGAGGGCCGGGGTCGACAGCACCTGCAGGACCAGGTGGACGTCGAGCACCGGCGTGGCGTGGTGGTGCTCGAGGGCGTCGGCGTCGACCACGGCGAACAGGTGCGGCACCATCTCCACGGCCGCGAACGTCCAGCCCGCCGCGGCCACCGTGAGCCAGCGCCGCACCGGGCGCGCGAAGGTGTCCGCGCGCCGGGTGGTGACGAACCCGAGTGCCGCGAGCAGCGTCCCGGCGAGCAGGAGCGCGTGCGACAGCGGCCACCCGGGGTCGGCGAGCATCGACCCGAGGTAGGTCGGGACGGTGTCGCCGCTGCCGTGCGGGTGCATCTGGCCACCGAGGGCCAGCAGGAGCCCGCCGAGGCCCAGGGGGAGGGCCGCGAGGCGGCCCGCGTCCCGGTGGCTGGTGGGGTCGGGGTGCGTGGCCGTCCGTCCCGACGGGTCGGTCGTCGTGCCGGGCGTGGTCGCGGTGCTCACCTCAGGCCGCCACGAGGGTGTTGTGGGTGGCGGCGACGCGCCAGGCGCCCGAGCCGCCGTCGACGGGGACGATCACGCTCGTCGACCGGGCCCGCTGGGTGCCGGCGAAGGGGCCGGAGGGGCAGGTGAGGGTGCTCGTCGAGCTCGCGACGAGTGACCCGTCGCCGAGCTCGCGGACCGCGACGAGCTCCATGCGGTTCGTGCTGCCGCGGTAGATCGTGCGGAAGATGCGGGCGTGACCGTCGGCGATCGCGGCTCGACCGGCCGCCCACTCGCCCCGGACGGTGACGAAGGTGGCGTCCTCGGTGTAGCCCGCGCCGAAGGCCTCCCCGTCGCCGTCGTTCCAGGCTCTCTCGAGCCGCCCCAGGACCTCGGTGGCGACCTGCTGTGCGTTCATCGTGCTGTTCCCTTCATTGGATGAGTGTCTGCTGATTGATTCATGTAGTGCTCAGTGAATATAGAGGAACTCAGCGGATCTGTACAGTGGTCCCATGAGCACGTCGCGGACCTACCGGTCGGAGCTGCGCGAGCAGCAGGCGCGGCGGACCCGTGCCCTCATCGCCCGTGAGGCGCGCGCCCGCTTCGAGGCCAACGGCTGGGCCGGCACGAGCGTCCGGTCGGTGGCCGAGGCGGCGGGCGTCTCGGAGGCCACCGTCTACAACGTCTACGGGACCAAGGCGGGTCTGGCCGTCTCCCTCATCGACGCGGCCGAGGAGGCGGCGGACGTCGCGCGCGCCGTGGCCGAGCTCGGGGAGCGGGCCGGCGACCCCGCCGGCCAGCTGGCGGCGTTCGCGGCCTTCGACCGCCGCCTCTTCGAGCGCGGCGGCGACGTGCTCCGCGTGCTGGCCGAGGGGCGGCGTCAGCACCCGGAGCTCGGGGACGCCTACGACGAGGGACGGCGGCGCGGTGACGCCGAGCGCCGCCGGATGATGGAGCAGTGGCCGGACACGGTGTGGCGCACCGGGATGGGCGTCGACCGCGCGCTGGCGGTCTACGCGATGGTCGTCTCCCTCGAGAGCTACGACGTCGCGGTCCGCGAACGCGGGTGGACGGCCGAGGAGGTCGAGGGATGGTGGCGGGCGGCGCTCGCCGACCTGCTGCTCAGCGCACCCGGTCGAGGTCGGAACGGCAGCGGCGCTCGAACTCGGTGAGCTCGGACAGGGCGGCCTCGAGGTCGCGGCGCCGCTGCTCGAGGTCGGCGCGGCGCTCGTCGATCTGGGCGAGCACGTACTCGAGCTGGCTGCGCCGGCCGCGGGGCACGTCGTAGAGGTCGATGATCGTGCGGATCTCCTCGAGCGGGAACCCGAGGCGCTTGCCGCGCAGGATGAGGGCGAGCCGGGTGCGGTCGCGCCGGTGGTAGACGCGGGTGGTGCCCCGCCGCTCGGGGGAGATGAGCCCCAGCTCCTCGTAGTGGCGGACGGTGCGGTGGGTGACGCCGAACTCCTCGGCGACCTCGGCGATCGACCAGGTGCGCGCCGGCTCGTCGGTGCGGGCGGCGGCGGTCGTCGTGCTCGGGCTTGTCACGAGGGTGAGTATTGCTTTACGTTGACGTCAACGTCAAGAACGTTGCCACCCGGCCGGCTGCCGCGACCCGGCGCCGGCGACCCGAGCGCGAAGGGGCGCCGCATGTACGAGCTGAGCAAGGACCACGAGGACTTCCGGTCGGTCGTCCGCGAGTTCGCCACCGAGGCCGTCGAGCCGCACGTCGCCGAGTGGGACCGCGACCACCACTTCCCGGCCGACCTCGTGCCGCGGATGGGCGAGCTCGGCCTCTTCGGCCTCGTCGTGCCCGAGGCCTACGGGGGCTCGCTGGAGCACTCGGAGGGGGGCGCGTTCACCAGCCTGTGCCTGGCCATCGAGGAGCTCGGCCGGGTCGACCAGTCCATCGGCATCACCCTCTCGGCCGGGGTCGGCCTCGGGATCAACCCGATCCTCACCTACGGCAGCGACGCCCAGAAGGAGCGCTTCCTCCCCGACCTCGTCGCGGGGAAGGCCCTCGCCGGCTTCGGCCTCACCGAGCCGGACGCCGGGTCCGACGCCGGCGCCACCCGCACGAAGGCCGTCCTCGACGAGGAGACGGGCGAGTGGGTCGTCGACGGCGCCAAGGCGTTCATCACCAACTCGGGCACCGACATCACCTCCGTCGTCACCGTCACCGCCCGCACCGGCACCCTCGACGACGGCCGCCCGGAGCTCTCCGCGATCATGGTCCCCTCCGGCACAACGGGGTTCACCGTCGAGCCGGCCTACCGGAAGATGGGCTGGAACATCTCCGACACCCACGGGCTGTCCTTCGCGGGCTGCCGCGTGCCGGCGGAGAACCTCCTCGGGGAGCGGGGCCGCGGCTTCCACCAGTTCCTCAAGACCCTCGACGACGGCCGCATCGCCATCAGCGCCCTCGCCCTCGGCCTCATCACGCGGATGCGCGAGGAGGCCGCGGCCTACGCGAAGAGCCGCACCGCGTTCGGCCGTCCGATCGGCGCCAACCAGGGCGTGGCCTTCCCCGTCGCCGACCTCGCCGTCATGGAGGACGCCGCCCGGCTGCTCACCTACCGCGCGGCGTGGCTCAAGGACGAGCACGAGGCCGGACGGCGCTCGGTCGAGGAGGTCAAGCAGGCCGCCGCGAAGGCCAAGCTCTACACCTCCGAGGCCGCGGTGACGGCCACCCGCATCGCCACCCAGGTCTTCGGCGGCAACGGCTTCATGGAGGAGTACCCCGTGGCCCGCTTCTACCGCGACGCGAAGATCCTCGAGATCGGCGAGGGCACCTCCGAGGTGCAGCGCATGGTCCTCGCCAAGGGGCTGGGCCTGCCCGCATGAGCGACACCGACCCCCGCGTCGCCGACGTCCGGGCCCGCCTCGAGGCGGCCCACGCGGCCTCGGCGGCGCCCACCGAGAAGGCGGCGGCCAAGCTCGCGGGCCAGGGCAAGCTCTACGTCCGCGACCGGCTCGACCTGCTGCTCGACGCCGGCTCGTTCGTCGAGGACGGTCGCTACGCGAACTCGCGGGCGGCCGGCCTGCCGGCGGACGGCGTCGTCACGGGACGCGGCACGGTCGACGAGCGGCCGGTGGTCGTCATCGCGAACGACCCCACCGTCAAGGCGGGGTCGTGGGGCGCGCGCACGGTCGAGAAGATCGTCCGGGCCACCGAGACGGCGCTGCGCGAGGAGCTGCCGGTCTTCTGGCTCGTCGACTCCGCGGGCGCCCGGATCACCGACCAGGTCGAGATGTTCCCGGGCCGGCGTGGCGCGGGGCGCATCTTCCACAACCAGGTGGCCCTCTCCGGAAAGGTCCCGCAGGTCTGCTGCCTCTTCGGTCCGTCGGCCGCGGGCGGGGCCTACATCCCGAGCTTCTGCGACGTCATCATCATGGTCGAGGGCAACGCCTCGATGTACCTCGGCAGCCCGCGGATGGCCGAGATGGTCGTCGGCGAGAAGGTCTCCCTCGAGGAGATGGGCGGGGCGCGGATGCACTGCACCGTCTCCGGGGTCGGCGACCTGCTCGCCGCCGACGACGCCGAGGCCATCGAGCTGGCCCGGCTGTGGTTCTCCTACCTGCCCGACACGTGGCACTCGCCGTTGCCGACGTACCACCCCGAGGAGCCCTCGGCGCCGCTGACCCGGGCCAGCGTGCCCGAGCGCGAGAGCCAGCCCTTCGACGTCCACGAGCTCGTCGACGGACTCGTCGACGAGCACAGCTTCTTCGAGGTCAAGCCGCTGTTCGCGCCCGAGCTCGTCGTCGGCTTCGCCCGGATGGGCGGCGAGAGCGTCGGCATCGTCGCCAACAACTCCGCGGTCAAGGGCGGCGTGCTCTTCACCGACTCCGCCGACAAGGCCACCCGCTTCATCTGGCTCTGCGACGCGTTCTCGGTCCCGCTCGTCTACCTCGCCGACGTCCCGGGCTTCATGATCGGCTCCGAGGTCGAGCGCGGCGGCATCATCCGGCACGGCGCGAAGATGGTCTCCGCCGTCGCCTCGGCCACGGTGCCGCAGTTCTGCGTGGTCGTCCGGAAGGCCTACGGCGCCGGGCTCTACGCCATGGGCGGGCCGGGCTTCGGGCCCGACGCCACCATCGCGCTGCCCACCGCCCGGATCGCCGTCATGGGCCCGGAGGCGGCGGTCAACGCGGTGTACGCCAACAAGATCGCCGAGGTGGAGGCGGCCGAGGGGGCCGAGGCACGGGACGCCTTCGTCGCCGACCGACGGGCCGAGTACCTCGAGGACGTCGACCTCGAGCGCCTCGCCGCCGACCTCGTCGTCGACCAGGTCGTCGAGCCCGACGCGCTGCGCACCGAGCTCCTGCACCGGCTGCGCTACGCGGCCCGGCGCGACCGGCACTTCGCCGACAAGCGGCGCGACGTCCCGCCCGTGTGACCCCGGGGCGGTCAGGCGCCCGCGATCTCCCGCAGGGCCGCGAGGTGGGCGGTCCACGCGGCCCGGCCCGCCCGGGTCAGCGACAGCCACGTGCGCGGCCGCTTGCCCACGTACCCCTTGCGGACCCGGACGTAGCCGGCCTGCTCCAGCGTCGAGACCTGCTTGGAGAGCACGGAGTCCGAGACCTCGACCTCGTCGCGGACGAGGGCGAACTCGGCCTCGTCCACACCGGCGAGGGTGGCCGCGATGCTGAAGCGGACCGGGGCGTGGAGGACGTCGTCGAGGCGGTGCCGGGCGTGGACCGGCGCGGGTCGTGCCGTCGGTCGTCATGCCCGGGTCCCGCGCTGGACGACGAGCCCGGCGAGGACCATCGGCAGGGCGGCCAGCACCCCGGCGAGCACGAGCAGCAGCGGGTCCTCGCCCGCGCCGATCCCGGCCAGCTCGCGCTGGTGCTCGCGGTGGTTGAGGGTCATCACCCCGGCCAGGAAGAGGATGACGGACCCCGCGAGGCCGCTGTAGCAGACGGCGCGGGCGCGGCGCGGCCAGCTGCGCGTCGCCCGCGACTGCCAGAGGGTCAGCAGCACGAGGAGGGCGGCGTACGCCCCCAGGAGCGGCGTCTCCCAGACGGTGCCCTGCCCGATGCGCGAGAGGGCGAGGTAGGCCCCCATCAGCAGGCCGAAGGCGGCGGTGGCGAGACCGTGGACGCGCCGGTCGCCGCGCGGCGCTCGGCGGCCTCCGCGGCGCGGGCCAGCCGCTCGCGGGCCTCCTGCGGGGTGAGGTCGTCGGTCGTCGTCCCGTCGGTCGGTGTCCATGGACCTCCACATGCAAGTACTTTCCAGTCTGTCAAGTACTTGCCGTACGAGCACGGTCCATACCGTGTTCCTCGACGGTACGTGCGCCGAGGGCGTACCGGTCAGCGTCGGGGGTCGCGGAGGTCGTGCCAGGCGATGCCCAGCTCGCCGACCAGCTCGCGCACGAGGGGCAGCGAGACGCCGACGACGTTGCTCGGGTCGCCCTCGATCGCCGCGACGTACGGTGCCCCGAGCCCGTCGAGGGTGAACGCGCCGGCGACCCGCAGCGGCTCGCCCGTGGCGACGTAGGCGTCGATCTCGTCATCGGTCAGGTCGGCGAAGTGGACCGTCGTGGAGGCGGTTCCGCCGACCATGCCGCCGCTCCCACCGTCGTCGTCGTCGCCGCAGGTCGAGCAGCCAGTGGCCGGTGTGGAGGACCCCGGCGCGCCCGCGCATCCGGCGCCAGCGGTCGCGTCGCCTGGGCCGCGTCGGCCGGCTTGCCGTGGACCTCGCCGTCGAGCTCGAGCACCGAGTCGCAGCCGAGGAGCAGGTGCGCCGGCTGGTCGTCGGCCACGGCGGCCGCGACGTCCTCGGCCTTGGCCCGGGCCAGGAGCAGGGCGACGTCGGCCGCCTCGAGCGGGCCCTGCCGCGCCTGCGGCCGCGGCGGTGACGGCGTCCTCGTCGACCGAGGACACCCGGACGAGGGGCTCGACCCCGGCCGAGCGCAGGGTCGCGAGGCGGGCCGGGGAGGCGGAGGCGAGGAGCAGCGTGACGGCAGGCATGGCGCCACGCTAGACGGCGCGGCCACCGCTCAGCCGAGCACCTCGTCGACGAAGCACCAGCGCCACGCCTCCCCGGGCTCGATCGAGCGCATCACCGGGTGCCCGGAGCCGTGGAAGTGCGCCGTCGCGTGCCGGCCCTCCGAGGAGTCGCAGCACCCCACGTGCCCGCACTCGGTGCACGAGCGCAGGTGCACCCAGGTGAGGCCCGCGGCGCGGCACTCGGGGCACCCGTCGGTCTCCGACGGGGGGTGGGGGGCGCCGTCGTCGGCGAGGTGCTCGCAGGCGCCGGCCACCCGCTCGGGCGGGCGCAGCTCGGAGTCGCGGACGCCGGCGGTGCGGGTGGCCGCCCAGCCCAGGGCGGTCTCCTCGGCGTCGAGCTGGGCCAGCACGCTCGTCAGCACGGCGTGGTCGACCTGGCCCTCGTCGCGGATGCGGAGCAGCTCGGACCGCTCCGTGCGGATCATCTCCACGCGCAGGCGGGCCCGCGCCTCGGCCGGGCTCTCCCGCTCGCCGGGGCCGAGGGTGCCGAGGCGCTCCCAGCTGCGGTTGACCCGGTCGGCGGCCTGCTGGCGGATGACCGCCAGCACGTCGGGGTCGGCCTCCGGGTCGTCCTCGAGGGCGCGGAGCCCGGCGCCGGTCGTGGCGCCGAGGACGGTCGCCTCCTGGAGCGCGTCCTCCCGGGGGTCGGGTCCGCGCACGTCGAGGGCCCGCGCCAGGGCCGGCAGCGTCGTGCCCTGCAGCACGAGGGTGCCGACGGTGACGACGAGCGCGACGAGCACGAGCTCGGGGCGCATCGGGGTGTCCTCGGGGAGGGTGAGCGCGGCGGCGAGGGTGACCACGCCCCGCATCCCGGCCCATCCGCTGACGAGCGACCAGCCGAGCACCGCGTGGCGCTCGGTCCGCCGCGGAGGCCACCTGGACCGCCGCCTGGCCCAGCAGCCAGAGCGGGCGCAGGACGAGCACGGTGAGCAGCACCGCGCCCGCCACCACGAGGGTCCGCCCGGTGCCGAGCCGTCCGGTGCGGGTGTCGTCGACGAGGCTCCACACCTGGAGCCCGATGAGGAGGAAGACCGCGTTCTCGAGGACGAAGGTCACGCTCGACCAGTTGATCCGCTCGGCCAGCCGGGACGGGGCGGACTGCAGCGTCGGCGCCCGGTAGGCCAGGAGCAGGCCGGCGGTGACGACGGCGAGCACCCCGGAGGCGCCGACCGCCTCGGCCGGGGCGTAGGCGAGGAACGGCGCGAGGAAGGACAGGGCGGTGTCGGCGGGCACCTCCGTGAGCCGGCGCCGCAGCCAGCCGACGACGAGGAAGGCGACGACGCCGGTCGCCACGCCTCCCACCGAGGCCACGACGAGGTCGAGGGCCACCGAGCCGACGCTCACCCCGTCCGGGGAGGGGGTGGCTCCGTGGGCCGCGAGGCCGGCCGCGGCGAGCGCGGTCCGCAGCGTGACCAGGGCGGTCGCGTCGTTGAGCAGCGACTCGCCCTCGAGGATGGTCGTGATCTTCCGGGGCAGGCCGATCCGGCGGGCCACGGCGGTGGCGGCGACGGCGTCCGGCGGCGCCACGATCGCGCCGAGGGCCAGGGCGAGCGCGAAGGAGACGGGCAGGAGCCACCACACGACGAGGGCCACCCCGAGGGCGGTGAAGAGCACGAGCCCCACCGAGAGGCTGAGGATCTTCGAGCGGTAGGTCCGCAGGTCGACGAGCGAGCTCGACAGCGCCGCCGAGTACAGCAGCGGCGGAAGGAGCCCGAAGAGGACCACCTCGGGGGACAGGCGCACCTCGGGCACGCCCGGGCACGGCCGAGAGCACGGCCCCGACGGCGAGGAGGGCGATCGGCACCGGCACGCCCCGCGGCCCGGCGAGGCGGCTGACGACGATGACGACGAGGACGATGGCGACGACGAGCACGGCGGGCTGCACGACGCCGATTCTCCACCCCGCGGGCGGCCGGGGCGACGCGCCGTCCCGAGGCCTCAGGCGGCGCTCGGCCCGCCGAGGTCGCCGGTGAGGTAGTGCTGGAGGCTCGGACCCATGGCGCCCGACGAGGGCCTCGGGCTCGGCGTCGGCCAGCCCGGGGAGGTGCAGCACGTACCGGGAGAACAGGTAGCCGGTGAGCCCGGCCCCCACGAGCGCGGCGCGCAGCTCGGGCTCGTCGCCGCTGAGCAGCCGGGTGAGGGGCGCGAGCAGGCGGTCGGAGAGGAAGCCCTGGACGAGGTCGGCGGCCTCGTCCTCGGAGGCGGCCGCCCGCAGCAGGCCGATGAGCGACTGCCGGGTCTCGGGGTCCTCGAGGGTGGCGACGACGAGCTGGGCCAGCCGGTGCCCGACGTGCTGCGGCCCGTCGGCGAGGAGGTCGCCGACGAAGGTGTCGGGCCGGAAGGGGACGTCGAGGACGCTGAGGAAGAGGTTCTGCTTGCTGCCGAAGTAGTGCGTGACGAGCCGGGTGTCGACGTCGGCCTCGCGCGCCACGGCCCGCAGCGTGGTGCGCGGGTAGCCGTGCTCGGCGAACTGGTGCTTGGCGGCGGCGGCGATCGCCTCCCGGGTGTTGCTCCCCGCGGGTCGACGCCCGCGTGCTCGAGGCATCTGTCCTCCTCCGTGTCCGGTAGGCCACGGCTCGAGGCCAGTATGTTCCTGCCCGGCGGCGCCGCGTAACCCCTCCGGGAGCCCGTGTCGAGGGTTGCCGCCCCGTGCTGCAGGTCGACCGGACGGGCGGGGCCTCGTCGTCGTCAGTCGCCGACGACCGCGTCGCGGAGCACGTCGAGCCCGACCGAGCCGACGTCGAGCGCGCGGCGGTGGAAGTCCTTGAGCGAGAACGCGTCACCGTCACGCGCGGCCACGTCGTCGCGCATCTGCATCCACAGCCGCTCGCCCACCTTGTAGCTGGGGGCCTGGCCGGGCCAGCCGAGGTACCGGTCGAGCTCGAAGCGCAGCGTTCCCTCGTCGTTGCTCGCGTGGGCCCGCAGGAACGTCCAGGCCTTCTCGTAGGTCCAGTCGCCACCGCCCACCTCGGCCGGGGCCTCGAAGCCGCAGTGCACGCCGATGTCGATGACCACCCGGGCCGCGCGCAGCGACTGCGCGTCGAGCATGCCGAGGTAGTCGCCCGGGTCGTCGAGGTGGCCGAGCTCGGCCATGAGCCGCTCGGCGTACAGGGCCCAGCCCTCGCCGTGGCCGCTGACCCAGCACATCATCCGGCGCCACTTGTTGAGCAGCTCGCGGCGGTAGATCGTCTGCCCGACCTGGAGGTGGTGGCCCGGGACGCCCTCGTGGTAGACGGTGGTCAGCTCCTTCCACGTGCCGAACTCGGTGACGCCCTTGGGCACCGACCACCACATCCGGCCCGGCCGGGTGAAGTCGTCGCTCGGCCCGGTGTAGTAGATGCCACCGGTCTGGGTCGGGGCGATGCGGCACTCGATGGTGCGCACCGGCTCGGGCACGTCGAAGTGCCGGTCGGCGAGGTCGGCGATCGCGGCGTCGGCCTTGACCTGCATCCACTCGCGCAGCGCCTCGGTGCCGTGCAGCACGTGGGCCTCGTCCTGGTCGAGGTGCGCGATGGCCTCCGCGACCGTGCCGCCCGGGACGATCCGGCGCGCCGTGGCCTCCATGTCGGCGGTGATGCGGGCCAGCTCCTCCTGACCCCACGCGTAGGTCTCGGCGAGGTCGACGGTGGCCCCGAGGAACGTCCGCGAGGCGAGCGCGTAGCGCTCGGGGCCGGCGGCGTCCGACTCCGGGGCCCGGTCGAGCAGGTGGGTGGCGAGGTCGCCGGCGACCGTCCGGTACGCGGCGGCGGCGGCCTCGACCGAGCGGCGCAGGTCGGCCTCGACGGCGGGGTCGAGCGGCCGGTCGCCCGCAGCGGCCCCGGCGAGGTAGGTGGCGAAGAACCCGTCGGGGGCGGTGAGGTCCTCGCACTGCCGGATGCACGACTCGACCTGTCGGCGCGGGGTGACGAGGCCGCGGTCGGCCGACTCGCGCAGGGTGGCGGTGTACTGCTCCAGGGCGCGGGGCACCCGGCCCATCCGGGCCGCGATGGTCGCCCACTGGTCCTGGGTGTCGGTGGGCATGAGGTCGAAGACGTCGCGGCAGCCCTGGAGCGGGGAGGCGAGGACGTTGAGCTCCATCCGGTCGAAGCCGGCGTCGTGGGTCTCGACGACGAGGCCCAGCCGTTCGCGCATCGCGGCCACCGTGACGCGGTCGACGTCGTCGACGGGCGCGGCGCTCGTCGAGGCGGGCCAGGGTCTCCCGGGCGAGCACGGCGTGGGCGGCGTACCCGTCGGGGGAGAGGTCGTCGAGCTGGTCGTCGTGGCCGGGGACCCCGAGGTAGGTGGCCTCGATCGGGCTGAGGGCGACGGCGGCGTCGAAGTGGGCGTCGGCGACCGCGTCGACGGCGGTGGACGCGCGGGTGGGGGTGCTCTCGCTCATCCGCCGGACGCTACCGGAGGGTGGGGCGAGGGCGCCTGCGGGTTACCGGCGGGGTGGCTACGCTCGGGGCATGGATGCGCACGTGCGGTCGGTGAACGTCGGGAAGGGCCGGGCGGGGGTCGGCGTCAAGGACCGGGTCACCGGCATCGACAAGCGCCCGGTGGAGTCGGTGGAGGTGCGCGACCCCGGGCCGAAGGGCACCGGCCTCGGCAGCGGCGTCGTCGGTGACGACGTGCTCAACGGGCGGCACCACGGCGGGTCGCGGCAGGCCCTGTACGCCGTGGCGCGCGAGGAGCTCGACTGGTGGGGTCGTGAGCTGGGGCGCGAGCTGCCCGACGGCTGCTTCGGCGAGAACCTCACGACCGAGGGGCTCGACGTCGACGGCGGCGGTGCTGGGGGAGCGGTGGCGCGTGGGTCCGGTGGTGCTCGAGGTGGCGGGCCCGCGCATCCCGTGCGCGAACTTCGCCGCCTGGATGGGCGAGAAGGGCTGGGTGCGCCGGTTCACCGAGCGCGGCCGCCCGGGGGCCTACCTCGCCGTCGTCACGCCGGGCACCATCACGGCCGGTGACCGCGTCGAGGTGCTCGAGCGGCCGGAGCACGGGGTGGACGTGCCCGAGGCCCTGCGGGCGTTCAGCGGCGACCTCGAGGCCGCCCACCGCGTGCTCGACGCGGGGGCGCTCGGCGACGACGACCACGCCGACCTCGCCCGCGCCGTCGCCCGCCGCGAGCGCCACTGACCGTTCCCACCCGGTGACGCACCGTCGAGCCCCGTCGCGAATCGTCGAATGTGTCAGTTCGTGGACGCCGGCGCCCCGGTCGCGAATCGTCGAATGTGTCAGTTCGTGGACGCCGGCCCTGTCGCTGCAGTGGTCCGCGGCGCGCTCACGCGGCCACCCGAACGACACGGAAGTGCGGTCGCCACGCAGCAGACAGGCGTTCGGGGACGGGGATGCCATGCTCACGCAGCGCTGTGGCCAACCGCTCCAAGAGCTGCTCCGGGTCGCCGTACAGCTCGTCGCCGCTGACGACGACGAAGGACCACCCGTCCCGCCCGAGCTCGCCGCGCCGAGCCTCGTCCTTCGCGGGCTGCTCGCCGACACGATGCCAGCGGCCGTCGTACTCGATCGCCAGCCGGACACCTTCGTAACCCAGGTCGATGCGGAATCGCGCGTTCCCGTGCGCGTCCCGGATGCGGATGTCGACCTGTGGTTCCGGCAGGCCAGCCAGGACCATGAGCAGCCTGAGCGCTGTCTCGGGTGAGGAGTCGACTCGCTCTCGCACGAAACGTGCCGCCTCGACGCACTCGGATCGGAACTGTCCGGGCCAGTCCGTCGCGTAGGCGTCCAGCTCGTCGGGCGTGCAGCGTCCCTTGCGGACGAGGCTGTCACCGAGGGCCACGAGGTCGACGAGACCGAGGAACCTCCCCATGTGGCAGAACGTCTGCGCGGGGGACGTCACCGGAAGCCCGTGCCGGTGCTTGACGTCGAGCCGGTGCCGGAAGCAGTGCGGCTTGACACCATGCACGCGCAGGCGCACACGGCGCATGAAGCTCACGTGCGTGAAGTCGTTGTCCGGTACGCGTCCGCCCCAGAGCCGGGCCGCCGTCCAGTGGCTGAGGACGGCACCCTCAGGCGCGACGAGCAGAGCGGCCCTCCCCCTCGTCACGACGGTGTCAGGGACCCTGGCATCGACCAGGACACCGTGGATGACTGGCCGGTAGCCGGGCCCTCGGAGTGCTCGCTCCCGCAGCCCGAGGGCGCTCGCCTCGGACCGCAGGAACGGCCACGTGAGCGGCGGAGGGTTCTCGGGCACACCCCGAGACTGGCAAAGTCCGGCCGACCCACGGGCTGTTCATCCACAGGCGTACACGAACTGACACATTCGTCGATTCGTGTACGGGTGCGCGGTCGGTGGTGGGTGTACACGAACTGACACATTCGTCGATTCGTGTACCTGGGGAAGGGCGCGGCGGCGGGGGTCAGGAGCGGCGGGCGGTGCGTGCGCCACGCGCCGGGGCCGGGGTGCACCGGCGCCCGGACGGCCAGGGCGTGCGACGCCCAGCCCGACGCCGGCTCCCGTGCGGTCGAGACGTCCGTCCCCGGCCGACGCGGCGAGGACCGCCACGACGGCAGCGACCTCCTCGGGCGTCGCGGGGCCGTGGACCACGATCGCCGGCTCGGCCGCACCGCCGGCGGCCGGGGCCGAGGTGTCGCCGCGTGGTGCGTCCTCGCCGGACCCGCCCTCGGCCGGCGCCGGGGTCACAGCGGGATGTTCCCGTGCTTCTTGGGCGGCAGCGTCGCGCGCTTGGTCCGCAGCGCGCGCAGCGCCTTGGTGACGTTCATCCGCGTGTTCGACGGCGTGATGACGGTGTCGATGTACCCGCGCTCGGCCGCCACGTAGGGGTTGGCGAGCGCGTCCTCGTACTGCTTGACGAACGCGGCCCGCGCCTCCTCGACCGACTCCTCGCCGTCGGCCGCCCGCGCCAGCTCCTTGCGGTAGAGGATGTTCACCGCCCCCTGGGCGCCCATGACCGCGATCTGGGCGGTGGGCCAGGCGAGGTTGATGTCGGCCCCGAGGTGCTTGGACCCCATGACGTCGTAGGCGCCGCCGTACGCCTTGCGGGTGATGACCGTGACGAGCGGAACCGTGGCCTCGGCGTACGCGTAGATGAGCTTGGCGCCGCGGCGGATGATGCCGTCCCACTCCTGACCGGTGCCGGGGAGGAAGCCGGGCACGTCGACGAAGGTCAGCACGGGCACGTTGAACGCGTCGCAGGTGCGCACGAACCGGGCCGCCTTCTCGGAGGCGTCGATGTCGAGGGTGCCGGCGAACTGCATCGGGTTGTTGGCGACGACGCCCACCGACCGCCCCTCGACCCGGCCGAACCCGGTGACCATGTTCGGCGCGAACAGCGGTGCGACCTCGAGGAACTCGCCGTCGTCGAGCACCCGGGCGATCACCTCGTGCATGTCGTAGGGCACGTTGGGGCTGTCCGGGATGATCGTGTCGAGGAAGCGGTCGTCGTCGGTGACGTCGAGGTCGAGCTCGTCGCCGAAGACCGGCGGGTCCTCCATGTTGTTGCTCGGCAGGTACGACAGCAGCGCCCGCACGTACTCGACCGCGTCGTCCTCGTCGGTGCCCATGTAGTGCGCCACACCGGACTTCGTGTTGTGGGTGCGCGCCCCGCCGAGCTCCTCGAAGCCGACGTCCTCGCCGGTGACCGTCTTGATGACGTCGGGCCCGGTGATGAACATGTGCGAGGTCTGGTCGACCATCACGGTGAAGTCGGTGACCGCGGGGGAGTAGACGGCCCCGCCGGCGCACGGGCCCATGATGAGCGAGATCTGCGGCACGACCCCCGAGGCGTGGACGTTGCGGCGGAAGATCTCGCCGTAGAGCCCGAGCGAGACCACCCCCTCCTGGATGCGCGCCCCGCCGGAGTCGTTGAGCCCGACGACGGGGCAGCCGACCTTCATCGCGAAGTCCATGACCTTGCAGATCTTCTCGCCGAAGACCTCGCCGAGGGAGCCGCCGAACACCGTGAAGTCCTGCGCGAAGACGGCCACCGTCCGCCCGTCGACGGTCCCGTAGCCGGTGACCACGCCGTCGCCGTAGGGCCGGTTGCGGTCCTGGCCGAAGGCGACCGAGCGGTGCCGTGCGTACTTGTCCATCTCGACGAAGGAGCCCTCGTCGAGGAGCAGCTCGAGGCGCTCGCGCGCGGTCTTCTTGCCGCGGGCGTGCTGCTTCTCGACGGCCCGCTCGGACCCGGCGTTGGCGACCTCGGCCACCCGGCGCTTGAGGTCGGCCAGCTTGCCGGCCGTCGTCGTGGTGTCGATGTCGGCCGGGACGTCGGTCCCGCCGAGGGAGTGCAGGTCGCTCCTGGCCATGGGCCGAGCCTAGCCTTGGGGCCGTGCCCGACAAGCCCGTTGACCGACCGCTCGGCGCGGTGTCCGTCACACCCGGCGACCCGTGGCTCCCGGTCGAGGTCCTCGAGCGCGTCGGGTCGACCAACGACGTCGTCCGCGCCGACCCGCGGCCGTGGCGCGTCGTGGTCGCCGACGTCCAGGAGAGCGGCCGGGGCCGCCTCGGGCGGGCGTGGACCACGACGCCCGGGACGTCCCTCGCCGTCTCGCTCGTCGTCCCCGAGCCGCCGTCCGGGGCCGCGTGGGTCCCGCTGCTCGCCGGCCTGGCCCTCCACCGGGCGGTCGAGGAGGTCTCCGGCGTGCCCACGGGCCTCAAGTGGCCCAACGACGTGCTCGTGCCCGGTGACGGCGACCGCAAGCTCGCCGGGCTGCTCTGCGAGTGGACCCCGTCCGGGGTCGTCGTCGGGGCCGGCGTCAACGTCGAGACCCGTCGCGAGGACCTCCCGCTCGACACCGCGACCTCGCTGCGGGCCGCCGGGTCGCCCGGCACCGACCGCCGCACCCTCCTCGAGGCCTACCTGCGCCACCTCGCGGCGGTGCTGCGGGAGGACACCGGCCCGGACGGCGCCGCCGCGGCGGCCTACCGGGCGGCCTGCACCACGGTGGGCCGCGACGTGGAGGTGCACGCTCCCGACGGGAGCGTCCGACGGGGCAGGGCGACAGCGGTCGACCGGGAGGGCAGACTGACCGTGCGCACCGACGGCGGGACGACGAGCGTCTCCGCCGGCGACGTCCTCCACGTCCGGCCGCGCTGACCGAGGAGGTGGGATGTCGGGCGAGCCGCCGGGTGACGACGTGACGCTGCCCGTCCCTCCGCCCGACCCCGCGGCCGACGACCTCGCGGAGCGCGTCGAGCGCTCGCTGCTCGGACGGTCGGCGTCGATGGCCCGGGCCGAGGTCAGCGAGTCGGCCGGCGTCGACCCCGCGGAGGCGCGCCGGTTCTGGCACGCGATGGGCTTCCAGGTCGTCGAGCGACGACGAGGCGATGTTCACCGACGCCGACCGCGAGGCGCTGCGGCGGGTCACGCCATGGTGCGCTCCGGCGCGGTGAGCGAGGAGCTCGCCCTCGGGATGACCCGCGCCTTCGCCCGCACGGCCGACCGGCTCGCGGTGTGGCAGACCCAGCTCGTCGCCGAGTCGCTGACCCCGGACCTCCCCGACGACCCCGACGCGCTCGAGGGCAAGGACACCCGGTCGGTGCCCGAGCCCCGCATCGCCGCCGACGCGGCGAACCTCCTCTCCCGCACCATCGACGAGATCGAGCCGCTCCTGGTCTACGTCTGGCGCCGGCACCTCACCAACGCCATCCAGCGCATGCTCGCCGACGCCGACCCGGCGGTGCGCTCGGACCCCACCGCGCCGGTCCGGGCCGTCGGGTTCGCCGACCTCGTCTCGTTCACCTCGTTCGTGCGGCGGATGAGCGAGCGCCAGCTGGCCCGGCTCGTCCAGCGCTTCGAGCTGCTCGCGAGCGACGTCGTCGCCGAGCACGGCGGCCGGGTCATCAAGACCGTGGGGGACGAGGTGCTCTTCGTCCACACCGACATCGCCGCCGCCGCGGCCATCGCCCTCGACCTCGTCGACGCGATGGCCGAGGACGAGCTGCTCCCCCCGGTGCGGGTCGGGATGGCCCACGGCCGGGTGGTCTCGCGCCTCGGCGACGTCTTCGGGGTCACCGTCAACAAGGCCAGCCGGATCACGGCCGTGACGCCCGTCGGGCACCGTCTACGTCGACGCGGACATGGCCCGCACGCTGTCGTCGGTCTCGGGGTTCAGCGCCATCGAACGGCGCCGCCGGACGCTGCGCGGCATCGGGCTCGTCACGCTGCACGAGCTGAGACGCGCACCGGGCGGTCGGCGATCCACCGCGCCGAACCCTCCCGCGTGACTACGATCGGGCCCATGACCAAGGTGCTGCTCGCCGAGGACGACCCGGCCATCTCCGACCCGCTGGCGCGCGCGCTGCGCCGGGAGGGCTACGACGTCGACGTCTGCGCCGACGGCGAGTCGGCGCTCGAGCACGCGCTGCTCCAGCCCGACCTCGTCGTCCTCGACCTCGGCCTGCCGAAGATGGACGGCCTCGAGGTGTGCCGCCGCCTCCGGCAGGAGGGCAGCTCGGTCCCGGTGCTCATCCTCACCGCGCGCGCCGACGAGGTCGACACCGTCGTCGGGCTCGACGCCGGCGCCGACGACTACGTCACCAAGCCGTTCCGGCTCGCCGAGCTGCTCGCCCGCGCCCGGGCGCTGCTGCGGCGCGGCGTCGTCGAGGCCGCCGAGGACGACGGGCAGCCGCTCCTGGACATCGACCCCGACGGACGGCGGGTCTTCCTGCGCGGCGAGGAGGTGCAGCTGACGGGCAAGGAGTTCGAGCTGCTCCGGGTGCTCGTCGCCAACGCCGGCAAGGTCGTCTCCCGCGAGAAGCTCATGCGCGACGTCTGGGACAGCGCCTGGTACGGGTCGACCAAGACCCTCGACATGCACATCTCGGTGCTGCGCCGGAAGCTCGGCGACGACGCGGCGAGCCCGCGCTACATCACGACGATCCGCGGCCTCGGCTTCCGCTTCGACGCCCCGGAGGACTGACCGCCGGTGCGTCGCATCGTCCTCGGCGTGGCCCTGCAGGTCGCCGTCATCACCGGGGCCAGCGTGGCCGTCGCCGCGGTGGTCATCGCGGCCGCCCCGCCGGTCATCGCCGACCGGCCGGAGTCGTGGGTGCTGCCGGGCGCGGCCGTCGTCGTCGCCCTCGCCGTGGCGGTGCTCGGCTCGGTCTGGGTCGCCGACCGCAACGCGACGCACCTCGCCGGCCTGCTCGGGACCCTGCGCGAGCGGGTCGACCGGCTCAACGCCGGTGACCGCCCGGTGCCCCTCGACTCCGGGATCGGCGAGGTCGACACCCTCGACGCCGCGCTGATCCGGGGCGCCCAGCAGGGCGCCCGGCGGCTGGCCTCGGAGCGCGACTTCGCCGCCGACGCCTCGCACCAGCTGCGCACGCCGCTCACGGCGCTGCTCATGCGGCTCGAGGAGATCCACCTCACCGACGACCTCGCGGTCGTCGCGGAGGAGTCGACGATCGCCATCGACCAGGTCGAGCGGCTGAGCAAGGTCGTCGACGACCTCATGACCCGCACCCGCCACGGTGCCGAGGTCAACCCGTCGGTCTCGCTCGACTCGGTCCTCGCGGCCCTGCAGCGCGAGTGGCAGCCGGCCTTCGCCCAGGCCCGGCGGAGCATCAAGGTGAGCGGCGAGCGGGGCCTCGTCGTCCGGGCGACGCCCGTGGCGCTGGGCCAGATCCTCACGACCCTCGTCGAGAACTCGCTCGCCTACGGGCGGGGCACGGTCGAGGTCAACGCGCGCCGGGTCGGGCCGTCGGTCGCCATCGAGGTCAGCGACGCCGGCGACGGCGTGCCGCCGGCGCTGGCCCCGCACATCTTCGAGCGGTCGGTGTCGTCGTCGGGCTCCGGGCTCGGGCTGTCGCTGGCGCGGGACCTCGCCGAGGGGGCGGGGGGCCGGCTCGAGCTCGCGCGGGCCACGCCGCCGGTGTTCGCGCTGTTCCTGTCGATCAGCCAGTCCTGAGGGTCGACCCGCCCGCCAGGGCGCGCCCGGTCAGAGCGGCTCGTGCGAGAACACGAACCGGCGGTAGGCCCAGAACCGGAACAGCGTGCCGAGCCCGATGCCGACGACCGTGGCGAGGTTGTCGGCCAGCCGCGAGGTGAACCCCAGCCCGTAGTGCGAGAGCGGCGAGGGTGACGGCCGAGACGCCGAGCGCCACGAGGTTGACGCCGAAGAACAGGCCGACCTCGTGGTGGACGGGCGGCTGCGGCGGTGCCGGAAGGTCCACTGCCGGTTGCCGAACCAGGCGACGAGGGTCGCCACCGCGCCGGAGATGATCTTCGCGGTCGTCACCTTGTCGGGGAGCACGGTGTGCCACAGCAGGTTCGCGCCACCGAGGTCGATGACGAACGCGACCGCGCCGACGACGCCGAACTTGATCATCTCGCGGTAGAGGACGTCGACCGCGCCCCGAGCCGTGCCGAGCGCACGAGCGATCGGTCCCCCGGCGGGGGTGTGGGGGGCGGTCACCCACGCAGCCTATACAGGCGCGTGGCTATCCTCGCCGGGTGACCACCCCACGCCGCGCCCCCGGAGGGTTCCCCGTCGTCGGCATCGTCGGGGGCGGCCAGCTCGCGCGGATGTGCGCCGGCCCCGCGGCCGAGCTCGGCATCACGCTCAGCGTCCTCGCCGAGGCCGCCGACGCCAGCGCGGCGCTCGTGGTCCCCAGCGCCCCGGTCGGGCAGCACACCGACGCCGAGGCCGTCCTGGCCTTCGCCGCCGACTGCGACGTCGTCACCTTCGACCACGAGCACGTCCCGCCGGAGGTCCTCGAGCAGCTCGTGGCCACCGGCGTCCCGGTGCACCCGTCGCCGGAGGCGCTGCGGTTCGCCCAGGACAAGCTCGCGATGCGCGAGCGGCTCACCGCGCTCGGGGTGCCCTGCCCGCGGTGGGTCCGCGCCGACACCGCGGCCGACGTCGAGGCCTTCGGCGCCGAGGTCGGCTGGCCCGTCGTCGCGAAGACACCGCGCGGCGGGTACGACGGCAAGGGCGTCGCCGTGGTGTCCTCGGCCGGGGAGCTGACCGACTGGCTGGCCCGGGCCGCGGCGGCCGGCACCGGGCTGCTGCTCGAGGAGAGGGTGCCCTTCCGGCGCGAGCTCGCCGTCCTCCTCGCCCGCAGCCCGTCCGGGCAGGCCGCGGCGTGGCCGGTCGTCGAGACCGTCCAGACCGACGGCATCTGCACCGAGGTCCTCGCGCCGGCCCCGGACCTCGACCCCGACCTGTCGGCGCGGGCCGTGGCGGCGGGGCTGCGGGTCGCCGGCGAGCTGGGCGTCACCGGCGTCCTCGCCGTCGAGCTGTTCGAGGTGACCGGGCCCGACGGCGAGCCCGGCTTCGTCGTCAACGAGCTCGCGATGCGCCCGCACAACTCGGGCCACTGGTCGATGGACGGCGCCGTCACCGGGCAGTTCGAGCAGCACCTGCGCGCCGTCCTCGACCTGCCCCTCGGCTCGCCGCGGCCGCCGCGCCCCGTGCACGGTGATGGCCAACGTCCTCGGCGGCGAGCTACCCCGAGCTCTACCCGGCCTACCGGCACGTCATGGCCCGCGACCCCGAGGTCAAGGTCCACCTGTACGGCAAGGACGTGCGCCCCGGGCGCAAGATCGGCCACGTCAACGTCTCCGGCGACGACCTCGCCGACCTGCGCGAGCGGGCCGGCCACGCCGCCGACTACCTCACGGGAGTGGTCACCGAATGAGCAGCGTCGAGCAGCGGGGCGCCGGTCGTCGGCGTCGTCATGGGGTCGGACTCGGACTGGCCGGTGATGGAGGCGGCCGTCACCGCCCTCGACGAGCTCGGCGTGGCCTGCGAGGTCGACGTCGTCTCGGCCCACCGGATGCCCGAGGAGATGCTCGAGTACGGGCGCTCGGCCGAGGAGCGGGGGCTGCGGGTGCTCGTCGCCGGGGCCGGGGGGGCGGCGCACCTGCCGGGGATGCTCGCCTCGGTGACCTCGCTGCCGGTCATCGGGGTCCCGGTGCCGCTGACGCACCTCGACGGGCTGGACTCGCTGCTCTCGATCGTCCAGATGCCGGCGGGCGTGCCGGTGGCGACGGTGTCGGTCGGCGGGGCCCGCAACGCCGGGCTGCTCGCCGCCCGCATCCTCGGGGCCGGCGAGGGCGCCGAGGCCGAGCGGCTGCGCGCGGCGATGGCGCGAGTTCCGGCTCGGCGCTGCGCGACCAGGCGCACGCCAAGGGCGCCGCCCTGCGCGAGCGCCGCCGCGGCTGACCGAGCCCTCGCGGCACGGGTTGGTCAGCGAGACCCCGCCTGCGAGCCCGTGTCCCGACGACATGTCGGGGTGACCCCGAAGGGTCGGGTGGGGGTGGCGGTCAGCGCTGCATGCCGTCGCGGCGGACCTTGGGCCACTCGATCTTCGGGCAGGTGTCCATGACGACGTCGAGCCCGGCGCGGCGGGCCCGCTCGGCGGCCGCCAGGTCGACGACGCCGACCTGCATCCACACGGCGTCGAGCATCAGCCGGTCCTTGTGCTCGATGGCCTCGTCGACGACCGCGCCGACCCGCGAGGAGTTGACGAAGCAGTCGACGACCTTGAGGTCCTGGTCGGGGATGTCGGCGATCGACGCGTAGCCCTTCGCGCCGTGCACCGTCTCGGCCTTCGGGTGCACCGGGATGATGGGGATCCCGAGCTCGACGGTCATCCACTGCGAGACCGACCACGCGGGCCGCGCGCGGTTGACGGACAGGCCCACGACGACCCAGATCCCGGGGTCCATGAGCAGCTCGCGGATGAGGTCCGGGTCGTTCTGGTGCTGCAGTGCGCCCATGGCGCCCATCATGCCCCCGGCCACGACGTCGTGGGCGCGTTCCCGCCGGTCAGGTGCTCAGTCGCTGCCGAAGAGGTCGCGGGTGTAGACCCGGTCGGCGACGTCCTCGAGCTCGGGGACGAGCCGGTTGGCGACGATGACGTCGCAGCGCTCCTTGAGCTCCTCGAGCGAGACGAGCCGGGAGCCGAAGAAGTCCTCGCCCTCGAGCTCGGGCTCGTGCACGACGACCTCGACGCCCTTGGCCTTGATCCGCTTCATGACGCCCTGGACGCTGCTGCTGCGGAAGTTGTCCGAGCCCGCCTTCATGATGAGCCGGTGGATGCCGACGACGGACGGCCGGCGCGACAGGATGTCGCGGGCCACGAAGTCCTTGCGCGTCGTGTTGGCGTCGACGATGGCCTGGATGAGGGTCTGCGGGACGTCGGCGTAGTTCGCGAGCAGCTGCTTGGTGTCCTTGGGGAGGCAGTACCCGCCGTAGCCGAAGCTCGGGTTGTTGTAGTGCGCCCCGATCCGCGGGTCGAGGCCGACGCCCTCGATGATCTGGCGGGTCTCGAGCCCGTGCGTCGCCGCGTAGCTGTCGAGCTCGTTGAAGTAGGCGACCCGCATCGCGAGGTAGGTGTTGGCGAACAGCTTGATCGCCTCGGCCTCGGTGCTGTCGGTGAGCAGCACCGGCGGGTCGTCGTCGAGGGCCGCGTCGGCGAGCATCCGGGCGAACCGCTCGCCGCGCGGGCCGCGGTCGCCGACGACGATGCGCGAGGGGTGCAGGTTGTCGTGCAGGGCCCGGCCCTCGCGGAGGAACTCGGGGGAGAAGATCACCCGGTCGGTGCCGAGCCGCTCGCGCAGGCCGGCCGTGAAGCCCACGGGCACGGTCGACTTGACGACCGCGGTGGCCTCGGGGGCGATCTCGCGGACGTCGCCGACGACCTGCTCGACGCTGCTCGTGTCGAAGTAGTTCGTCCGCTCGTCGTAGTTCGTCGGGGTCGCGACGACGACGTACTCGGCGCCGCGGTAGGCCTCGTGCTTGTCGGTGGTCGCCGTGAGCCGCAGCGCCGCCCGCGGCGAGGAGCTCCTCGATGTCGGGGTCGGCGATCGGGCTGCGCCCGGCCGCGGATGCGCCTCGACCCGGTCGGCGTCGATGTCGTAGGCGACGACGTCGTGGTGCCGGGCCAGGAGCACGGCGAGCGAGAGGCCGACGTAGGACGTTCCGACGACGCAGATGGTGTGGGGCACGGCGTCAGCCTACGGGGGCTGCGCGGGGCCCCTCCGCGGCGGGTCCGGGCGGGTGCCGTCGCGGCCGCGACGGCGACGGCCCCGAGGAGCCGGCCGGCGCGGGCGGGCTGCGGCATGATCGGGACGACCCCCACCTCGCGAGGAGACCCGCATGAAGTTCGGACTGTTCATCCCCCAGGGCTGGCGCCACGACCTCGTCGGCATCGACCCCAGCCAGCACTGGGGCGTCATGGCCGGGCTGGCCCGGCGGGCGGACGGCCTCGAGGACTGGTCCTCGATCTGGGTCTACGACCACTTCCACCCGGTGCCCCGCCCCACCGAGGCGGCGGTGCACGAGGCGTGGACGCTCATGGCCGCCTTCGCCGGGGTCACCGGCCGGGTGCGGCTCGGGCCAGATGTGCACGTGCATGTCCTACCGCGAGCCGACCTACCTCGCGAAGGTGGCGGCCACCGTCGACGCCGTGTCCGAGGGCCGGCTCGAGATGGGCATCGGGGCCGGCTGGTACGAGCACGAGTGGCGGGCCTACGGCTACGGCTTCCCCTCGGCCGGCGAGCGCCTCGCGCGGCTGCGCGAGGGCGTCGAGATCATGCGCCAGATGTGGACCACCGGGCGGGCCACGCTCGACGGCGAGCACTACCAGGTCGACGGGGCGATGTGCTTCCCGCAGCCGCTGCAGGGCACCTCGGTGCCCGGGTCGAAGGCCAACGGCATCCCGATGTGGGTCGCCGGGGGCGGTGAGCGCAAGACGCTGCGGATCGCCGCCGAGTACGCCGACTACACGAACTTCGACGGCTCGCCCGGAGGGGTTCAGCGCCAAGAGCGCCATCCTCGAGCAGCACTGCAAGGACATCGGCCGCGACTTCGGCGAGATCGTGCGCAGCGCCAACTACAACGTCGTCATCGGCCGCGACGAGGCGCGAGGTGCGCGACCGCGTCGGCTGGCTCCGCGACCACCTCACGGGCGCCGGGCTGCCCGGCCGACGTCGTCGACGAGCAGGTGCGGTCGTTCGAGACGGGCCCGCTCGTCGGCACCCCCGAGCAGATCGTCGAGCGGCTCCACGACCTCGAGTCGCGGGGGATGACCTACGCCATCACGAACTTCGCCGAGCAGGCCTACGACCTGTCGGGGGTCGAGCTCTTCGAGCGCGAGGTGCTGCCCGAGCTCGTCGACCGCGAGCGGCACGGGCACCTCTGGCACCTCCTGCACGGGGAGTGAGGGCGCGGCGGCCGGACGACGGGTCGGGTGGTCCGCGCGCGCCTCGTCGACGCCTCGGCGCGGCGGTAGGATGGGGCCTTGGGGCGTCCGTCCCGGACGCGTCCCGGGAGGCCGCAGATGCACACAGCGATCATCGTGTTCTTCGTCGGCTTCTTCGTGCTCGGGGTCGGGGCGTTCGTCGCGCTCGCGGTCCGCGGCGAGATCGCGCGGCATCGCGACCACCGGACCCCCGAGGAGCGCTGGGCCGACGAGCACGGCGACGAGGACCCGAACGCCATCACGCTGCACGGCGGGCCGAGCTGGACCGGCCCCGGCCCGGGCTTCTGAGCACCCGCCCGCGCGGCGCCCGGCCGGGGGATGCCGTCCGGCCGAGTCGTCGCTAGGGTCCCCACCATGGACATGCTGACGGGGGAGCAGATCGCGGCGGCCGGGCTGGGTGACTGGCGCAAGCTGGCCCAGGGGCTGCACGCCCGCTACCTCACGGGCGACTTCGCTGCCGGAGCACGGTTCGTCGCGGCGGTGGGCGAGGCCGGGGACGCCCTCGGCCACCACCCGGGCGTGGCGATGGGCCCGGGCCACGTCGACCTCAAGCTCGTCACCGACGACGCCGTGTACCGCGACGACGACGGCACCGAGTACGTCGTGCAGTGGCCCACCCAGCAGGACGTCGACCTCGCCCGCCGGATCACCGAGATCGCCGTCGAGCACGGGCTCACCGCCGACCCGGCCGCGGTCAGCGTCATGGAGCTGGGCCTGGACACGGCGGACTCGGCGACGATCGCCCCGGTGTGGGCCGCCCTGCTCACCGGCGACCCCGAGGCCCAGGGGCGAGGGACGCCGTCGGACGAGGTCCGGCACGCCACGGGTCAGGTGCCGAACCTGTGGTTCGGGGACGCCGCCGAGGACCAGCCCGCCCGCCAGCGCTTCCACGTCGAGGTCTACGTCGCCGCCGAGGTGGCCGAGCAGCGGATCGCGGCCGCCGTCGCGGCCGGCGGCACCGTCGTCGACGACAGCGAGGCACCCGGCCTCACGGTCGTGGCCGACCAGGAGGGCAACCGGGGGGTCCTCTGCGTCGCCGCGCCCCCGTCCGCGCAGGACTGACTCCCTCCCCGTCCTCGCTCCGGGCTCCCCGCAGGCCGGCCGAGGACCTCGCGGTACCAGGCGGTGAGGGCCGCCGGGTCGGCCGCCCGCACGAACCAGCCGCCGATGCCGAGCACGTCGTCCACCGGCCCAGCGTGCCGTGGCGGAGCCGGTCGGCGCCACCCGCTGCTCGGTACCGTGGACCGGCCGGTGCCCGACCGGTGGCCGAGGAGGGAGCGCCCGTGATCCTGCCCCCCGTGCGCGACCCACGGCTGGTCACCCTGCGCCGCGGCGGGACGCTCACCGACGACGACCACCACCTGCTCGCGCTCGGTGGGCGGCCGACTGCGCCGAGCACGTGCTGCCGCTGTTCGAGGCCGTCCGCCCCGACGACCCCCGCCCCCGGGAGGCCCTGGCCGCCGTCCGCGGCTGGGTGGCCGGCGACGTGCCGATGATGCGGTCCCGGGCCGCCGGCGGGCACGCGATGGGCGCGGCCCGCGACCTGCGGGGCGCAGCCCGCTTCGCCGCCTACGCCGCGGGGCAGGCCGCCTGCGTGGCGCACGTCGCCGAGCACGACCTCGGCGCGGCCGCGTACGCCATCAAGGCGGTGCGGGCCGCCGCTGCCGCCCGCGGAGGCGGAGGCCGGGGGCCGGCGCGAGTGCCGGTGGCAGCGCGAGCGCCTCCCGCCGCCCGTGCGCGCCCTCGTGCTCGAGGACCAGCGGCGGCGCAACGACCTGTGCTGGTCGGTCTTCGACGACTGACGCGCGCCGCGTCCCGGGCCCGGGCCGCGGCGGCCGGGCCCTGCCGTCGAGCATCTACCGGCGAGTAGCATCGGACCCATGAGTGGCAACCCCGACTTCGACACCTACCGGCTCTCCGAGGACCACGAGGCGGTCCGCGAGGCGGTGCGCGCCGTCGCGGAGGACAAGATCAAGCCCTACGCGGCCGAGGTCGACGAGGAGTCCCGCTACCCGCAGGAGGCGCACGACGCCCTCGTCGCGTCCGACTTCTTCGCCCCGCACGTGGCCGAGGAGTACGGGGGCGTCGGTGCCGACGCGCTCGCGGTGTGCATCGTCATCGAGGAGGTCGCCCGGGTCTGCGCGTCCTCCAGCCTCATCCCCGCCGTCAACAAGCTCGGCTCGATGCCGCTGGTCCTCGCGGCGAGCGACGACGTCAAGAAGCGCTACCTCACCCCGCTCGCGGCCGGCGAGACGACGTTCTCCTACGGCCTCTCCGAGCGCGAGGCGGGCTCCGACACCGCGGCGATGAAGTGCAAGGCGGTGCGGGACGGCGACGACTGGGTGCTCACCGGCCAGAAGTCGTGGATCACCAACGCCGGTGTCTCCGGCCTCTACACCGTGCTCGCGGTCACCGACCCGGACGGGCCGCGGGGCAACAACATCACCGCGTTCGTCGTCGAGAAGGACGACGAGGGCTTCTCGTTCGGCGAGAAGGAGCGCAAGCTCGGCATCAAGGGCAGCCCGACCCGCGAGCTGCACTTCGACCACTGCCGCATCCCGGGCGACCGCGTCGTCGGCGAGGTCGGCGCCGGGCTCAAGCTGGCGCTGGCCACGCTCGACCACACCCGGGTGACGATCGGGGCCCAGGCCGTCGGCATCGCCCAGGGGGCGCTCGACGAGGCGCTGGCCTACGTCAGGGAGCGCCAGCAGTTCGGCAAGCACATCGCCGAGTTCCAGGGCATCCAGTTCATGCTCGCCGACATGGCGATGCAGCTCGAGGCCGCTCGCCAGCTCGTCTACGTCGCCGCCGCCAAGTCCGAGCGCAGCGACGCCGACCTGCCGTTCTTCGGCGCGGCGGCCAAGGCCTTCGCCTCCGACGTCGCCATGCAGGTGACCACCGACGCCGTGCAGCTGCTCGGCGGGGCCGGCTACACCCGCGACTTCCCGCTGGAGCGGATGATGCGGGACGCGAAGATCACCCAGATCTACGAGGGCACCAACCAGGTGCAGCGGCTCGTCATGGCCCGCCAGCTGCTCAAGGGCTGACCACGCCCGCGGCCGGTGCGGCCCCGGCCGCCCGTCGTGGGCCGTGCGGTCAGGAGGTCGTGCAGATCGACTCGGCGGCGGGCCGGGTCTCGAGCGTCGGGGTGGCGCTGGGGGCCGGGCTCGGTGCCGTGACCGAGGGGGTGGGGAGGGGCTTGCTGCCCGTGCGGTTGGGCACCTCGACCGGGTTCTCCGAGCCCGCGCCGAGCGTCACCCGGACCACCTTCCCGAGGCCGGTGGCCTCCTCGACCTTCGCGCCGGGGAAGGCCGCGGCGACCGTGCGGGCGGCCTCCTCCTGACCGGCCGAGTACTCGACGAGCGTGCCGGTGCGCGTCTCGCCGTTGCCGGTGCCGGTGACGGTGAACCCCTGGACCGCGAGCATCGCCCCGGCCTGCGTCGCCAGGCCCGACGCACCGGCGCCGTTGAGCACCTGCACCGAGACCTTCGCCGGGGACACGGTGAGCGGGCTCGCGGTGGGCGAGGGCGACGCGCCGGGCTTCGGCTTCTCGTTGAGCGGGTGGTCCTCGCGGATCGACTCCCAGATGAGCTCGGCCGACGGCTGCCACTGCACCCGGTTGGGGTCGGGCGGGTAGACCTCGTTCGGCACGGTGATGAACTCGATGTTCTTCAGGCCGATGCCGCGGACGCTCTCGGCGAGGTCCTTCATCGTGCCGAGCCCGAAGTCGGGGTCGGTGGTCAGCGACTTCGTCGCCGCGTCGAGGAAGGAGTAGAGGCTCGTGGGCTGGAACAGCAGCCGGCTCGAGGTCGCCTTCTGGGCCACCGACGACAGGAAGGCCTGCTGGCGCTTGATCCGGCCGAGGTCCGAGCCGTCGCCGAGGGACTTGCGGGTGCGGACGTAGGCCAGCGCCTCCTCGCCGTCGAGGGTGTGCTTCCCGGGGGTGAGCTGCAGGTGCGAGTTGGGGTCGTCGATCGGCTCGTCGGTGCACACCTGGACGCCGTCGAGGGCGTCGACCATGGCCTTGAACCCGCGGAAGTCGACGACCGCGTAGTGGTCGATGAACACCCCGGTGTCGCCCTCCAGCGTGCGGATGAGGCACCCCGCGCCGCCGATGGCGTAGTTGTGGTTCCACTGCCGGGTGACCCACTGGTCCTTCGGCGCGCTCTTGGAGCACTCCGGCGGGGCCTTGGTCATCGAGTCACGGGGGATCGAGACGACCGTGGCCCAGCTGCGGTCCGCGGACAGGTGCACGAGGAGGTTGGTGTCGGAGTGCTGCCCCGGGTCGTCCGGCACCGTGCCGTAGGTGTCGTTGCCGGCCCCGGTGCGGTTGTCGGAGCCGACGAGGAGGAGGTTGACCGCCTCCTTGGCCTTCGGGGCGACGGTCGGGCGGTCGGTGCCGACCGCGTCGGACACGTCGACCTTGGTGATGTTGCCGTTGAGGTGCCACGTGGCCCAGGCCGCGCCGGCCCCGGCGAGGACGAGCACCGCCACGACCCCGACGACGAGCCGGCGGCGCCAGCGGCGGGGGCGGCGGTGCACCTCGCGCCGGCTGGGGAAGGGGTCGCCGCCGACGGGCTGCTCGCCCTCGCGCTGCTCGGCGCCGTCCACCGGGGTCCCTCCTCGTCGGGTGTGCGTCTGGTGCCCGCCGGGCGCGGGACCGAGCGAGTCTAACCGCCGGGTCTGGGCGCCACCTGAGAGCGCCGGGGCCTCAGCCCCCGGTCGGCAGTCCGTCGGTGCCCGGCGGCGGCGAGTCCAGCGGCGTGCCCTCGTTGAGCATGGTGAACAGCTGCTTGGCGCGCTGCTCGTCCCAGATCACCGAGGAACCGGCCGAGGTCGTGGCGTTGGGGTTCGAGATCGGGACGACGAGGCTGAGGGTCCCGCCCGAGGAGACCTTCCGCATCGTCGAGAGGATGCGGTACGCGTCGAACAGGCTGGTCTCCCGGCCGACGTAGACGCTCGAGGCGGCCGCGTGCGTGAACGACCACCACCGCCAGGGGACGAGGACCGTCGACGGCGTCGCGGCCTGCTTCATCACCGCCCCGAGGAACTGGCGCTGCCGCTCGGCCCGGCCGATGTCGCCCTTGGGGTCGGAGTAGCGCGCCCGGACGTAGCCGAGCGACGTCGGCCCGTCGAGGGTCTGGCAGCCCTTCTCGAGGTCGATGTGGGCCTTCTCGTCCTTGATGGCGTTCTTGACGCAGATGTCGACCCCGCCGAGGCTGTCGACGACCGAGGCGAAGCCGCCGAAGCCGATCTCGACGTAGCCGTCGATGCGCAGGCCCGTCGCCTGCTCGAGGGTGCGCACGAGCAGCTTCGGCCCCCCGATGGCGAACGAGGCGTTGACCTTGTTCTCCCCGTTCCCGGGGATCGGGAGGAAGCTGTCGCGCGGCACCGAGATGAGCGCCGGCTTCCCCGAGCCCGAGGGGACGTGCACGAGGATGATCGTGTCGGTGCGCCGACCTTCGGCGCTGCCCGTGCCGAGCGCCTTCTTCTGGGCGGCGGTCAGCCCCTCGCGGCTGTCCGAGCCGACGAGGAGGTAGGTGTGGCCGTCACCGGCCGCCGGGCGCTCGCCGCTCGGGACGTCCTCGACCCGCGAGACGGTCGACCAGGCGTGCCACGGGGCGAAGGCGGTGAAGCCCACGTACGCGACGAGCAGCAGCACGACGAGCGCCGCGACCCGGCGTCCCCGTCCGCGCCGCGGCTGACGGGGGGCCCGGGGGGCTCGCGGCGTCCGTCCGGGCGGTGCGTCGCCGGACCCGCCGCCCGGGGGGAGCGGGCGGCCGTACTCGTCGTAGCGGACGTCGTCCGGGGGTGCGGCGGCGGGCGCGGCGGCGCGGGCCGAGGCGCGGGGCCGCCGTGGGGCGGGAGGCGCCGGGGGCCCGCGCGCCGCGGGGGCGCCGGGTGTCGACGACGTAGACGTCGTCGTCGGGCGCTCCGGGGGCGGGGCGCCGCGGGATCGGGCGGGCGTGGTCGTCGGGCATCCGGGTCCTCTCGAGCAGGGGCCGACCACCCAGTGTGCCCGAGCCGGCCGTGCGGGCGGCCGGGGCGGAGGGCCGCAAAGGCCCCCCGGCCCCCGGCGCGCCTCGCACGACACCCCCGGGGCGGTGCCGATACTGGGCCACCATGGGCAACCCTGCCGCGAGCGTGCTCGAGCGACCCCGAGGCGAGACCGGGACCGGTGACGCCGCACGCTCCCCGGGAGCCGTCCGGCGCCGGCGCCGGCGCGCGGTCAGCCTGCTCCTCATGACCCTCGCCGTCCCGGGGTCGGCCCAGCTCGTGGCCGGGCGACGGGAGGTCGGCCGGCTGGCCCTGCGGGTCTGGCTCGCACTCGTCGGCACCCTGCTCGTCGCCGCCCTGCTCGCCGTCGCCTGGCGCCCGGCGCTGCTCTGGCTCGCCACCCGCAGCTCGCTGCTGCTCGTCGCCGAGGTCGTGCTCATCGGCGTGGCCGTCGGGTGGGCGGCCCTCCTCGTCGACGCGTGGCGGCTCGGACGGCCCGACCGGCTGCCGCAGCGCGACCGCCGGGGGTTGCTCGCCGGCCTCCTCGTCGTGCTGCTCGTGCCCGCGTTCGTCGGCTGGACCGGGGTGGGGGTCGGCCGGGCCCGCAGCGCGATGACGAGCCTGTTCGGCACCGGTGAGGCCGCCGGCACCGCCCACGGCCGCTACAACGTCCTCCTGCTCGGCGGCGACAGCGGGGCCGGGCGGGTGGGGCTGCGTCCGGACAGCATCCAGCTCGCGAGCGTCGACGCCGACACCGGCCGGGCCGTGCTCTTCGGCTTCTCGCGCGAGACCGAGAACATCCACTTCCGGCCCGGGTCGGTGATGGCCGGGCTCCTGCCGCAGGGCTGGACCTGCGGCGACGAGTGCCTGCTCAACGCCCTCTACACGTGGGGCGAGGAGCACAAGAAGGAGTTCCCCGCCGGCACCAGGGACGCCGGGCTGCTCGCGACCAAGGAGGCCGTCGAGGCCCTCTCCGGCCTCGACGTGCAGTACTACGTCATGGTCGACCTGCGCGGCTTCGCGAGCATCATCAACGCGGTCGGCGGCCTCGACATCACGGTGCAGCGCCGCACGCCGATCGGGGGCAACGGGGCGCCGATCAGCGGGTACATCGCGGCCGGGCGCCAGCACCTCGACGGCTACCACGCGCTCTGGTACGCCCGCAGCCGGGTGGGGTCGACGAACTACGAGCGGATGGCCCGCCAGCGCTGCGTCGTCACCGCCCTCGTCAAGCAGCTCGACCCGCAGACGCTGCTGCTGAAGTTCGGCGCCATCGCGTCGTCGACGACCGGCCTGATCCGCACCGACATCCCGCAGTCCGGTCTCGCAGCGCTCGCCGAGGTGGCGGTCATGACCAAGCAGGAGAAGATCACCTCCGTGAACTTCGTCCCACCGCTCATCAAGCCGTGGGACTACGACCCCGAGGTCGTGCACCGCACCGTGGCCACCGCCATCGCCCGCAGCGAGGCCGGCCCCACGCCGAGCGCGACGGGCACCACGACGGCCTCGGCGGGGGCGGCGACGAGCGCCGCCAAGCCCAAGGCCACGCCGAAGCCCACGGCCTCGACCCCGGCCGTCATGGACCGCCCGGGCACCGACCCCGACGCCGACACCGGCGACCTCGCGAGCGTGTGCTCTGCGGGATGATGGCCGGGATGAGCACCGAGCCCACACCCGCACCCGCACCCCCCGGGTCCCCGGACGCGCCGGCCCTGCCGTCGGTGAGCGTCGTCGTCCCGGTGCTCGACGAGGAGCGCCACCTCGCCGACGCGGTCGCCATGGTGCTGGGGCAGGACTACGCGGGCCCGCTCGAGGTCGTCCTCGCCCTCGGGCCGTCGAGCGACGGCACCGACGCGGTCGCCGAGCGGCTCGCGGCGCAGGACGAGCGGGTGCGGCTCGTGCGCAACCCGTCCGGGCGCACCCCTGACGCGCTCAACGCGGCGGTCGGCGCGGCGGTCGGGGAGGTCGTCGTCCGCGTCGACGGGCACGCCGAGATCCCTCCCGGCTACGTCGCCACGGCGGTCGCCGCGCTGGAGGCCACGGGGGCCGACACCGTCGGCGGCACGATGCACGCCGAGGGCCGCACCCCGTTCGAGCGGGCCGTCGCCGCGGCGATGCGCAGCCCGCTCGGCGTCGGCTCGAGCCGGTTCCACACCGGCGGCGGGGCGGGCCCGGTCGACACCGTCTACCTCGGCGTCTTCCGCCGGACGGCCCTGGACCGGGTCGGCGGCTACGACCGCCGCTTCACCCGCACCCAGGACTGGGAGCTCAACCACCGCATCCGGAGCACCGGGGGCACCGTGTGGTTCACCCCCGACCTCGTCGTCACCTACCGGCCGCGCTCGCGCCTGCGGCGCCCTGGCCCGCCAGTACCGCGACTACGGTCGGTGGCGGCGGGTCGTCGCGCGCACCCACGACGGCACGCTCAACCCCCGCTACCTCGCCCCGCCGACGATGGTCGTCGGCACGACGGCGGCCACGCTGCTCGGGCTGGTCTGGCCCCCGGCGCTGGCGGTGCCGGCCGCCTACGCCGTCGCCGTCGCCGCGGGCGGCGCGGCCATCACCGCGGGTGAGCCGGCGGCCACGCGGCTGCTCGCCGGTCCGGTGCTCGCGACGATGCACTGGGCGTGGGGGTGGGGCTTCCTCACCTCCCGGCCCCGCCGCCTCCTCGGCGGGTGACCGCCGCGGCCCCACCGACGTGGGCCCGGTGACCCGGCTCAGCCGACGGCGGGCACGAGCTGCTGCTCCAGCGGGGCGCTGAGCAGCTCGACGAAGGTGCCGGTGAGGTGCGACCCCTGGCGGTAGGTGAGGACGTTGCGGTACACCCCGACGCACCGGCGCCCGGGGCAGACCCACGGGTCCATGTCGACCCACGCCGCCCCGGTCTGGGCCGCCACCGCCGCCAGGGCGTGGCTCGCCGAGCTGGGGGCGTAGCGCCACGAGCACCGGGCCGGGTCGTCGCGGTGCTCGGCCACGCACTCGTAGACCACGCCGACCTCGTGGGAGGGGGACGGGGTGTCCGAGATGGCGACGACCCGGGTTCCCCCGGCGCGCAGGCGGTCCCACGTGGCGGCCAGGGCACGGCGGTAGGCGGTCGGCGTGGGGTGACCGCCGGCGTCGAGCGCCTGGCTGTACACGGTCGAGGTGATGACGACGTCGGGTCGGTCGGCTCCGGTGAGGCGGTCGAGGACCTCGAGCCCCCACCGCCGGCAGGAGCGGTTCGGGGCCCCGTCGAGGTCCACCTCGGCGTCGACGAAGGGGCACGCGCTCTTGGTGTAGACGGTCACCCGCCAGCCGTGGGCGCGGGCGATCCGGTCGATGGCGGGGACCCACTGGGCGACCTTGGAGTCGCCGACGACGGCGACCGACACCGTGCCGTCGCGGTCCCCGCCCGTGCAGGGTCGCACCTCGTCCTCCGAGACGCGGGTCTGGCAGCCGTCGGCGTACAGGCGCGGCACGTCGTCCGGTGCGCCCTCGGGGGTGGGGGTCAGCCGGTCGTAGAACGGGAGGTCACCGGGCTGCTCGGCCCCGGGGGGAGTGGTGAGCGACGCCCAGCCGGCGTCGGTGCGCCCGCCCCGGTCGTCCGCGGCCGACCGGTTGACCGCCCACATGGTGAGGCCGGTGGCGAGGCAGAGGGCGGAGATGGTGGCGCCGACGGTGAGGGCGCGTCGGGGGTGGTGGCCGAGCCAGGGGTTGGTGCGCAGGGGGTTCTCGACGTAGCGGTAGGAGAGCCAGGCGGGGGCGATGGAGAGCAGGACGGCGGCGGTGCCGGCGCGGGTGCTGAGGGGGCCGTGGATCCATTCGGCGGCGCGCAGGACGGGCCAGTGCCACAGGTAGAGGGAGTAGGACAGGGCGCCGACCCAGCGCAGGGGTCGGGTGCCCAGGAGGGCTTCGGGGCCGGTGTGGTGGGCGCGGAAGCCGGCGATGATGACGGTGGCGGTGGCCAGGGTGGGGAGCAGGGCGGCGTAGCCGGGCCAGGCGGTGGCGCGGGTGTAGAGGAGGGCGGCGGCGCCCAGGGCGAGCAGGCCGAGCCAGCCGGCGGTGGCGGCGGCGCGTTCGGGGAGGCGTTGCCAGCGGCGGGCGCCGAGGGCGACGAAGGCGCCGATGCCCATCTCCCAGAGGCGGGTGGTGGTGACGAAGAAGGCGCGGGCGGGGTCGTCGGCGGTCAGGACCAGGGACCAGGTGAAGGTGGGGATGATGATGAGGGCGGAGAGCCCGACGGCGAGGGCGAGCCGGGTGCTGCCCCGGCGCAGGCGGGTGCGCAGGGCGAGGATGAGGAGGATGGCCAGGGGCCAGACGAGGTAGAACTGTTCCTCGACGGCCAGGGACCAGAAGTGGAGCACGGGGGAGGGTTGGAGGTCTTCGGCGAGGTAGTCGACCGAGCGGTTGGCGAAGACCCAGTTCACGACGTAGCCGGCGGCGCCGGCGATGTCGAGGCCGAAGACCCCGCGTTGGGTGCGGGGGGCGAGGAACCAGGTGAGGGCGGCGCTGGTGAGCAGGACCAGTCCGGCGGCGGGCAGGAGGCGTTTGGCGCGGCGGGCGTAGAAGGAGACCAGGGACAGGCCTCCGCTGCGTTCGACCTCCCGGACGATCTGGGTGGTGATGACGAACCCGGAGACCACGAAGAACACGTCGACGCCGAGGAAGCCGCCCGGGGGGCCGAGCCCGGCGTGGTAGGCCAGGACCAGGCCGACCGCGACCGCCCGCAGACCCTCGACGTCACCCCGCCAGCGCCGAGCGGCGGTGCGGGTGGATGGGTCGCTCGTGAGCGTGGTCGTCATCGGTCGGTTCCCGCACCGTCGGTGCACGTGGGGGCTGGTGTCGGCGACGGTACTACCGGCCACCGGGGCTGTCGACCAGGTGGCCGCGGGGTGACGGCCCGTGTCGCGCCCGTGCTACCCCGGGGTCGCCGCCGACGGTGCGCCGGCCGTGACCGGCTGCACGACGCCGTCGCGGTGGGCCAGGACGGCGACGACCCCGTGCGCGCCCGCGCCTGCGGCGAGCCGGGCGTCGAGCTCGGCGTCGGCGGTGTCGCGGACGGTCGCGAGCAGCCAGCCGGCCACCTCCGCGGGGTCGGCGTCGGGGGCGAGGACCACGGCCACGCCGTCGGCCCGCTCGCCGTCCGCGAGGCTGCGCACCGGCAGGGACAGCACCGACCGGCCGGCGAACCCGTCCGGGAGCCAGGGCGGGATGTGCTGCACCGGGGTGGGGTCGACCCGGGCGGCCGGTGCGGGCTCGCCGAGGAGCTCGCGGACGTCGGACAGGAAGCGGCCGTGGCCGAAGGTCGTGCGCACCCCCTCGAGGGTGCGGGCGACCCGGTCGTGGAAGAGCACCGGGTCGCGGTAGCGGGCCACGAGGGCGGGCACCTCGTGGGGCAGCGCGTAGTCGAGGATGGAGCCGAAGGTCGGCTCGTGCTTCGGGTGCGCGATGGTGAGCGCCCCGCTGGCCGCCGCCTCGAGCAGCACCCGGCCGAACGCCTCGTGCGCGCCGGGGTTGTCCATGTAGACGAAGACGTCGAGCTCGGCGAGGAACTCGCGGGTGTCGAGGCCCCGGTGCGGGATGACCTCCCACTCCGGTGGGTAGGCGCCGACGCCGGCCTCCGCGGCCAGCCGGCGCAGCTGGGTGCGCGCCCCCATGAGCCGGACGCGGTGGCCGGGTCCGAGGTCGTAGGCGGCGCACACGTCGGCCCAGGTCGTCGGGAACTTGATGACGTCGTCGCGCGAGTAACGGCCCACGACGAGGGGGCGCCCGTCGGCGGCCGGGTCGCGGTGCGGGCGCACGTGCCAGTGCTCGACGTCGATGAGGCCGAGGTCGTCACTGGGGAGCAGCTCGGCGGTGGGGTCCTGGCCGACGAGCAGCTCGCGCACCGTCGGGCCCTGCGGCCACCAGAGCGGGCGGGTGCCGAAGAGCTCCTCGGTGCGCTCGGTGACGTCGCGCACGACGTACCGCTGGTCGGACCCGTCCGCCTCGAGCGGAGCCTGGTTGGCGACGACGACCACCCGCCGCGGCCGGAAGGCCGCGGGAGCGGTCGGCGGGTACTGGAGGATCGGCGGGTAGCGCACGAGGAGCAGGCTGACGTCGACCTCGTCGTCGAGCTGCACCTGCGTGACCTCGCCCGCCCGGAGCAGCTCGACGAGGGGCGCGCACAGCGGGGGGTCGTCGGTCGACATGAAGCGCATGGCCTCCAGGTGCAGGACGCCGACCCGCAGCCCGCCCTCCAGGCAGGCCCGGATCTCCTCGAGCATCGACCGCTGCGGACCGCCGTACCGGCGCCAGTCGCCCCCGAAGACGACGTCGAACCGGTGTGGGCCCGCCGCCGGGCGGGTGTTCCAGCGCAGGGGCTGCGGGAACCGGCGGGCAGCCGTCGGGTCGAGCCAGGCGTCCTCGGTCCCGGCGCGGACGCCACCGTGCCACGCGGCGTAGACGCTCTTGTACTCGTGCCGGGCCCCGTGCCGCCACCCGCGGGAGAACTCCTCGGCCGACAGCGACCCGGCGAGCGTGCGGTTGAACGTCATGACGTGGGGGAGGGTCGGCACCCGCTGTCCGAAGGCGGCCTCGATCCGGCGGGCGAACTCGGTGTCGGCGCCCTTGCGGGTGGGGTCGAAGAACCCCACCCGGGCGAGGGTGGGGTGGACCGGCACCATGAGGGAGGCGGCCGAGGGGTAGCGCGGGGCGTAGCCCGGGCGGGTCACCCGCAGGTCCTCGGTGATCCGAACGCCCTGCGTGCGGACCGCCACCCGGCCCGGCGTCTCGAGCAGGTGGCGGACGGCGACCTCGACGAGCTGCGGGTGCACCCAGTCGTCGGAGTCGACGACGGTGAACCAGTCGCCGGTCATCAGCCGCAGCGCGGTGTTGCGGGCCCGGTAGGTGCCGCCGTTGACGGCCTTGCGGACGACCCGGACGCGCGGGTCGAGCGCTTCGACCTCGTCGAGGACCGCGGCGCTGCCCGGCCCCGAGGCGTCGTCGACGACGAGGAGCTCGAGGTTGGTCCAGGTCTGGGCGAGGACGGAGCGGACGGCGGTGAGCAGGTCGCTGCGGCGGGGGCGGTAGGTGCTCATGAGGACGCTGACCCGCCCCGCGTGCTCCACCGGTGCGGCCTGCGCCGTGAGCCGGTCGAACGGGCACGCCGCGTCGTCGTCGGTGAGCTGCACCGGGGCGGTCTCTCCGCCGACGGCCTCGGCGAAGGCGCGGGTCCACGCCGCGACGTCGTGCGCCGGCGAGCCGGCGAGGAACGGGTTGAGGGCGTCGGCCCGGGCCGCGAGCCGGACGTCGTCGCGCACGACCGCACGCTCGAGGAGGCGCAGGGCGCCCTCGACGTCGCCGGCCGCGAGCCGGACCTGCCCGAGCACCTCGACCGCGCGGTCCGGCACCGCGCCGAGGCGCCCGGCCCGCTCGAGCGCCGCGGCGGTGCCGAGCACCGCGTCGCGGTCCTCCTCGGAGGGGTCCTGGAGCGCGACCACCATGGCGAAGCGGGCGACGAGGTCGACGACCATCCCCGGCTCGACCCGGGCGCCGGGGGTCCGCGCCCACGCGAGCAGGTCCTGCGGGGTGTGCCCGGGCCACGCGTGCTCGGCGAGGATCTCGCGGGCGTGGACCGACCGGCTCCTCAGGGTCGTCGTGAGGAGCCGGTCCGGGGCCGTGGTGCGGAGCCGGACCGTGTCGCGGGCGACCGTCCCCCGGGTGGCGAGCGGTGGTGGGCCCAGCGCGCTCATGAGTCGGTGTGGTCCGCGCCCTCGTGGGTGGCGACGAGGCGCTCGACGGTCCCCTGGAGGCGGTCGAGCCGTCCGGTGTACTGCGCCTGGAGCAGCCGGACCGTGCCGAGGACGTCGGCCGGCGTGACCGGCGGCACCGTGACCGGCTCGTCGGGGGCGCTGTCGCGTCGCTTCTCGAACCGTCGCTCGAGACGGCGCACCCGCCGGTTGGTGTCGGCGACGAGCCCGAGGACGGCCGCCCCGAGGAAGGCGCCGGCGAGGGCCACGAGCCACGTCCAGTGGAGCACCGCGCCGAGGACCACGAGCGCCCCGAGGCCGACGGCGCACACCACGGCGGCCTGTACGATTCGGGACTTCATGCAACTCCTCGAGCGACGTGGGCGGACATGACAGCATATCTGCGCGCCGGCCCCGCCCGGCCCGTGTCCCCCGTCGGCGCCCTGCCGCACCTCTTCGCCGGCGCCGCCGCCTGCCGCGAGGAGGCGGCCGCGCCGGGGGCGCTGACCGTCGGCCGCCTCCTCCCGGCCGTCGAGCGCGCGCCGGACGGGCTGGCGCAGTACGCCACCCGGGTCCGCGCCGGAGCCGTCCGTGAGGCGCTGGCCCGCCGCGCGACCTTGGGGGCGGCCGGGTGGTCGTCCGTCCTCGCCGGCCGACCGGCGTCCGGGGAACCCGCCGACGTCGCGGCGCTGGCCCTGGCCCTGGCCGCCGAGCCCGACGGCACGGGCCTCGCCGCGGCGGCGGACCTCTACGCCCGGCTCGCCGAGGTCGCCGACGTCGCCCGGCTCGCCCCGGTGCACCACACGCTGGCGCTCCAGTCGCGCTACCTCGCCGGTCCCGCCCGCGACGTCGCCGGGCTGCTGCCGCGCTACCGGCGGGCGCCCGCCGTCGTGCGGCGGCTGCTCGAGCTCGACCTGCTCCGCCCGGACGCCTGGGACGACGACGCGCCCGGGGACCCCGCGGCCGAGCAGGCCTGGGGCGACCGGCTGACCGGGTCGGTCTTCGCCGACCACGCCCCCGTCGCGGTGGGGGTCACCCCCGGCGGGGCGGGCGGGCACCCGTTCGACCGCCTCGGGGCCACCGGCCACGAGCCGGCGTCGGTCTCGGGCGAGCTCGTCACCGTCATCGTCCCCAGCTACCGTCCCGAGGCGGCGGGGATGCGGCTCGCCGTGCGCTCGGTGCTCGAGCAGACGTGGGCCGACCTCGAGGTGCTCGTCGTCGACGACGCGTCCGGCCCCGACCTCGACGAGCTCTACGCCGAGGTCGAGGCGATGGACGAGCGGGTCCGGGTGGTGCGGATGCCCACCAACGGGGGCAGCTACATCGGTCGCAACGCCGCGCTGGAGCTGGCCCGGGGGAGCGCGGTCACCTTCCAGGACAGCGACGACTGGTCGCACCCGTGCCGGGTCGCCGACCAGGTCGCCGCCCTCGCCGACGCCCCGGCCGTCGGGGCCAGCCGCAGCGACGCGCTGCGGGCCCGGGAGGACCTCAGCCACCAGTGGCTGGGGTACCGCCCCGTGCGGCCCAACGCGAGCTCGCTCATGCTGCGGCGCTCCGCGCTCGAGGCCCTGGGCGACTTCCTCCCCATCCGCCGCGGCGCCGACTCGGAGTACGCGGAGCGGATCGGGGCGGCGGGCGGCGCGGTGGTCGACACCGGCACCGTCCTCGCGGTGACCCGGCTGCGGTCCGGCTCGCTCTCCCGCGGCGACTTCTCGTACCAGTGGACCACCCCGCAGCGCCTCGCGTTCAAGGGCCTGTACCGCTCGTGGCACCGCGCCGCCGGTGCCGACGGCCTGCGGGTCGACGGCGCGGCCCCCCTGCCGTTCCCCGTGCCGGCCGGCTTCCACGTCCGCCCGCACCGTCGCCGCCTCGGCCTCGTCGTCCTCGCCGACCTCTCACAGCCCGTCGGGTCGGTCCTCGAGCCCGTCACCTCCCCCGGGGTCCGGGAGGCCCCCACCGACGCGATCACCCTCGACGCCCGGTGGGTCCGGCTGCGGGCCGCGGCGCTGCGGGAGGCCCTCGAGGCGGCCGGCGCGGGCGTGGCGGTCGGCCTCTGGCACGCCGAGCCCCCGCACCGGCGCTCCGGCCGGGCCGAGGTCCACGACACCTGGTGCGACCTCGTCACCTCCGGCGAGCTCGCGGCGCTCGTGAGCCGCGACGAGGCCGTCGACGTGGACCGGCTCGTCGTCGCCGACCCGCGGTGGCTCGCGGCGGGGCCGTCCGGGGCACCGGTCCTCGCCCCGGCCTCCGTCGAGCTCCGCGTGCCGGCCGCGCCGGACGACCTCGCCGACGCACTGCCCTCCGACGTCGACCTCGAGGTCGTCGAGGACGCCCTCGGGTCGGCCCGCCGGCTCTTCGGCCCCGTGGTGCGGGTGGTCCCGGTGGCGCCCCGGGGGTCAGCCGACGACCCGCGCCAGGCGCTCCTCGAGGGGGGCCTGGAGGATGCGGACGAAGGTGCCGGTGATGTGTGAGCCCTGCCGGTACGTCACGACGTTGCGGTAGACGCCCGAGCACTCCCCGCCGGGGCAGACCCACGGGTCCAGGTCGACCCACGTCGCACCGGCCGAGGCCGCCGCGGCCTCGAGGGCGGCACTGCCCGGGCTCTGCTCGTAGCTCCACGAGCAGGCCGACCGGTCGGTGGGGTGCTTGGCGACGCACTCGTAGACGGGGGTGAGGTCGCTCGGCGGGTTCGGCGTGTTCGACAGGGCGACCACCCGCACGCCGGCGGCCTCGAGGGCCTTCCACGTCGCGACGAGCCCCTGCCGGTAGGCCTCGGTCGTGGTGCGGCCGGAGGAGTCGTAGGCCTCGCTGTACACGGACGAGGTGATGACGACGTCGGGTCGGTCCGGTCCGGTGAGGCGGGCGAGGACCTGGCGCCCCCACTCGCGGCACGCGTCGTACGGCGCGCCCTGGTAGGCGACGTCCGCGTCGACGAACGGGCAGGAGCTCTTCGTCCAGCTCGTGACCTTCCAGCCGCGCTGCTCGCCGATGGCCGAGACGGCCGGGACCCACTGGGCGACCTTGGAGTCGCCGACCACGGCGACCGACACCGACCCCTTCGGGTCCCCCGCCGGGCACGGCTTCGGGGTGCTCACCTCGACCTCGGTCTGGCACCCCTTCGCGTAGAGCGACGGGACGTCCTTGGTGGCCCCCTCCGGTGAGGGGGTGAGGGCGCTGAAGAACGGCGGGTCGTCGTACGACGAGCGCGACGGCGGGGTCGTCAGGGACGTGAAGCCGGCGTCGGTGCGCGTGCCGTGGGTGTCGGCCTGCGCCTGGGTCACGGCCCACATGGTGAGGCCGGTGGCGAGGCAGAGGGCGGAGATGGTGGCGCCGACGGTGAGGGCGCGTCGGGGGTGGTGGCCGAGCCAGGGGTTGGTGCGCAGGGGGTTCTCGACGTAGCGGTAGGAGAGCCAGGCGGGGGCGATGGAGAGCAGGACGGCGGCGGTGCCGGCGCGGGTGCTGAGGGGGCCGTGGATCCATTCGGCGGCGCGCAGGACGGGCCAGTGCCACAGGTAGAGGGAGTAGGACAGGGCGCCGACCCAGCGCAGGGGTCGGGTGCCCAGGAGGGCTTCGGGGCCGGTGTGGTGGGCGCGGAAGCCGGCGATGATGACGGTGGCGGTGGCCAGGGTGGGGAGCAGGGCGGCGTAGCCGGGCCAGGCGGTGGCGCGGGTGTAGAGGAGGGCGGCGGCGCCCAGGGCGAGCAGGCCGAGCCAGCCGGCGGTGGCGGCGGCGCGTTCGGGGAGGCGTTGCCAGCGGCGGGCGCCGAGGGCGACGAAGGCGCCGATGCCCATCTCCCAGAGGCGGGTGGTGGTGACGAAGAAGGCGCGGGCGGGGTCGTCGGCGGTCAGGACCAGGGACCAGGTGAAGGTGGGGATGATGATGAGGGCGGAGAGCCCGACGGCGAGGGCGAGCCGGGTGCTGCCCCGGCGCAGGCGGGTGCGCAGGGCGAGGATGAGGAGGATGGCCAGGGGCCAGACGAGGTAGAACTGTTCCTCGACGGCCAGGGACCAGAAGTGGAGCACGGGGGAGGGTTGGAGGTCTTCGGCGAGGTAGTCGACCGAGCGGTTGGCGAAGACCCAGTTCACGACGTAGCCGGCGGCGCCGGCGATGTCGAGGCCGAAGACCCCGCGTTGGGTGCGGGGGGCGAGGAACCAGGTGAGGGCGGCGCTGGTGAGCAGGACCAGTCCGGCGGCGGGCAGGAGGCGTTTGGCGCGGCGGGCGTAGAAGGAGACCAGGGACAGGCCTCCGCTGCGTTCGACCTCCCGGACGATCTGGGTGGTGATGACGAACCCGGAGACCACGAAGAACACGTCGACGCCGAGGAAGCCGCCCGGGGGGCCGAGCCCGGCGTGGTAGGCCAGGACCAGGCCGACCGCGACCGCCCGCAGACCCTCGACGTCACCCCGCCAGCGCCGGACCGGACCGGCGCCGTGGGCGGGGGCCGGACGGGTCTGCGTCGTGGTCACGCGTCCTCCCCGAGGACCACCGCGACGTAGGCGGCGTCGGCGCTCGAGCCGTCGAACAGCTCGCTCGCGCGCTCGGCCGTGTCGGCCACCTCGGCACGCCAGCTCTCGGGTCGGGTCACGTCGAGCAGTCTCTCAGCCGCCTCCTCGACCGTGGTGACGACCCAGGCATCGGGGACCAGGCCCCGGGGGCCGCCCCGGGAGGCGAGCAGCGGCCAGTCGCGCACGACCGGCACGGCACCGGAGCCGGCCCCCTCGATGAGCCCGCGGTGGCACCCCTCGCTGCGGCTCGTGCTGAGGATGACGCCGATGGTCTGGAGCACCCCCGGGACGTCGTCGGTCCAGCCCACCACCTCGACCCGGTCGGCGAGGCGCTCGAGGCGGCGGGCCACCTCCTCGTGGTAGGCCCGGCCGGCGACGGTGGGCACGGCGGTCGGGGGCGGCGCACCGACGCAGACGAGGGTGTAGCCGGGGCAGCGCTCGAGGAGGTCGAACGCCCACAGCGGGTCCTTGGGTCGCCGACCCCAGCCGATGAGGCCCAGCCGGGTCCGCGCCTCGTCCGGCTTCGGGCGGGCCAGCCCGACGATGCTCCCGAAGCTCGGCACGACCCGGACCGGGACGTCGTGGCCCAGGGCGGCGAGGACCGCCCGGACGAGGTCGCGGAAGGCCGGGCTGACGACGACGACCTCGGAGACCCGGGACCAGTCGGTGAGGACGACCCACGGGTCGAAGGCGTCGACCCGGTGGATCCGCGTCGTGAGGCGGGCCCCGGGGGCGAGCGCGTGGCTGAGGAAGGCCGTGGACTTGTCGGCCCAGTCCGAGAACACCGCGGGCCGGCCACCGAGCGCGGTGAGGTCGCGCAGCAGCGTGCGGTCGGTGCTGCGCAGCAGCGCGGGGACCGGGACGGCCGGGCCGGCCGGCCAGCGGCGGACGGCCACCAGTGCGTAGAGCGCGTCGGCGGTGAGCCCGTTGCGCCCGAAGAACTGCCGCCGGGGCAGCTCGAGGACGTCGACGTCGACGCCACCCGTCTCGCGCAGGGCGTGGACGACCTCGGGGTGGAAGGACCCGTAGGCGCCGGTGACGACGGCGACGGCGGCCCCGTCCCCGCCGGCCGGCGGCGCGTGGGGCGCCGGCCCGGCCCCGCCGGTGACGACGGCCCGGTAGGTGTGGCTGCCCAGGAGGTCGGCGAGCCAGCCGGCGGGGTCGTCGACGAGGGGTGAGTGCGCGGCGTCGGCGTGCAGCTCGCGGTGGAAGAGCAGGCGCAGCGCGTCGGTGAGCAGCAGCAGGGCGCGGTGGGCCCGGCCCGCGGCGAGCTCGACGTCCGCGGCGTCCAGGGTCGACCGGACGACCTCCCGCAGCGCACCGAGGTCGGTGTGCTCGGGGTCCGGGGAGGTCACCAGGCCCCCGGCCGCCGCGTGCGCGGCGAGCCCGCTGCGGACGGCGTCCTCCGGGGCGGGGCCGAGGGCCGCGAGGGTGAGCCGGGCCGCCCGGCCGCCGAGCGTGCGCGACCGGGCGGTGAGCCGACGGGTGAGGTCGGCCAGGACGACCTCGACCGGGAACCCCGGGACGGTCTCGGTGATGGGGGCCGTGAGGACGGCGTCGGGGACACCGAGGGGGTCGGTGCCGTTGTGGGTCGCCTCCTCGAGCCGCTCGGCCCACCCGCCGAGAGCGACGAGCAGGGCGCCGAGGTGGGGGAGGTGCGTCGACGGCACCCACGCGAGGCCCCGGAGCACGTCGGGGACGGCGGTGAGGGCGGCGTCGAGCTCGGCGTCGGTGGAGACGACGACGTCGGCGTGCTCGCTCGCCTGCCGGAGGGCCGCGGAGCGCTTGACGGCGTAGACGGTCGCCGCGCGACCGGGGACGCCCCGGGCCGCCGCCAGCGAGGCCGCCCGCACCCGGACCTCGCGGGCGAGGGGGAGCCCGGGTTCCGGGGTGTCGACGACGACGTCCTCGACGCCGACCCCGAGGCCGGCGGTCGCGAGGGTCGGTGCGGGGGCGGACCCCCGGCGCAGGAGGAGCACCCGGACGGGCGGTGCGACCGCCGAGGCGAAGGGTCCGCGCTCGAGCGGGCCGGTCACGGACGTTCCCCGGGGCCCCGGGCGGGCAGCACCCGGGCCACCGCCCGCAGGAGGCGGGCGTCGGCCTCGCCCAGGGTCCCCGACGGGCCGAGGTGCACCACGTGCCACGGGCGGAAGCCGTCGACGACCGAGACGAGGCGCCGACCCACGTAGTCGCCGTGGTCGGCGGGGTCGCCGTACCACGCGGACTCCGGCAGCACGTGGTCGACGACGACGCCGCGCGCCCGGATCCCGGTGAGGTCGGGGTGGTCGGTGACGACGACGGCCCGGAACGCCCGGGTCTCGTCGCGCAGGGCGGTCACCGCGTCGAGCGCCGCCGCGTGGGCCTGCTCGTCCGCGCCGAGCACCGTGAAGACGACGACGGGCAGGAGGCCGGGGTCGGGGACCGTGAGCCCCGGTGACCCGAAGGTGCGCCGCGCCACGCCGAGGCCGTGCGGAGGCTCCAGCACCCGCCAGACGACGTCGGTGAGGGTCGCGTTGGCCCGCAGCCGGGGCAGCAGCCGGTCCTTGACCACGAGGTAGCCCGGTGTGCGACGGACCCTCGCCGCGAGGGTCTGGCGGCGGTCGGCGCCGCGGTCGAGCGGGCTCACCGGCGCACTCCGTCGGTGGCCAGCGAGGCGAGGAGGGCGGCGGCCTCGGCGGCGCCGTTGCCGGGGTCGGCCTCCCGGCGCCCGCTCGGCCATCGCCGGGCCCTGCTCGAGGAGGGTGTCGACGGCCCGCTGCCCGCCACCGTCGGTGAGCGTGCGGACCGTCACGGCCCACCCCCGCTCCGCCGCGTACCCCGCCCGGGCGACCTGGTCGTCGAGCGAGGTCTCGTCGTTGGGCACGAAGAGCGTGGGCAGGCCGAGCCGGAGGTGCTCGTGGAAGGAGTTGTACCCCGCCGCGGCGACCGCGACGTCGAAGGCCGCGAGGTGCTCGGAGACGGGGAAGTGGCGCACGAGGTGCACGTCGTCGCGCTCCCCGGCCTGCTCGGCGATGCTCGCCTGGGTGACGCACACGCCGACCCCTCGCGCGGCGAGGGCGGAGACCGCGGCGCCGACCTCCCCGGTCGTGTCGTTGATGGTGCCGGCGCCGAGGGACACCAGTGCGAGCGGTCCGTCGGCCGGGAGGCCGAGGGCGGCCCGGGCGCCGGCCCGGTCGGTGCACTGGTCCGGGTCGACGAGGGTCACCGGTCCGACGCGGCGGGCCGGTGTGCCGACGGTGGCCCCGCGGTCGGCCGCGGCGGAGAGGTCACCGGGCTCGAGCACGACGTCGAACCACGAGGCCTTGGCCAGCTGGTGGGTGTTGCGGCCCGCCTTCCACATGGCCCGGCGCGACCAGACCGCCCGGGTGCCGGGGGAGGCGGCGATGGCGGCGTCGAGCCCGGCGTAGGGGTGGGTGCCGTCGAAGACGAGGACCGCGGGGCGCAGGCGCTGCACCGCCTCGCGGATCCGCTCGCCGAAGAGCCAGCGCCACTCGCCGGAGTCCATGCCCGTCGCCTCCCGGCTCGGCAGGTACTCCCACGGGACGCCGAAGGTCGCGACGACCGGGGCCGCCTGGCTCAGCGACACGACGTGGGGCCGGAGCCCGCCGGGGAGCCGACGGGCGTAGGCGAGCAGCCGGGTCAGGTGGCCCATGCCCGCGCCGTTGCTCGACACGAGGAGCACGACCGGGTCCGTCCCCTGCGCGCGTGACATGGGGCCCGATCATGCCACGCGGCGGGCGGCCCCCGGTGCTGGGATAGACTCGCGGCTGCTCTCGACCCGGAGCCCCCCGACACCCTTGAGGAGCTGTGCATGTCCGTGGACGTCACCGTCATCGGCCTTGGTTACGTGGGGCTGCCCCTCGTCCAGGAGGCGGTGCGTGCGGGACTCACCGTGCGCGGCTACGACATCAACCAGGGTGTCGTCGACGACCTCAACGCGGGCCGCTCGCACATCGACGACATCAGCGACGACGAGCTCGGCGAGATCCTCGCCGGCGGGTTCGCCGCCTCGACGGCCGAGGACGTCATCGCCGAGGCCGCCACGGTCGTCATCTGCGTCCCCACGCCGCTCGGCGAGGACGGTGGCCCCGACCTCGGGGCCGTCGAGGGCGCGGTCCACGCGATCGCGCGCAACCTCACCCCCGGCAAGCTCGTCGTCCTCGAGTCGACGACCTACCCGGGCACCACCGACGAGGTCGTCCGCCCCATCCTCGAGGCCGGTGGCATGACCGCCGGCACCGACTTCCACCTCGCCTTCTCCCCGGAGCGGATCGACCCCGGCAACACGCAGTTCGGGGCGAAGAACACGCCGAAGGTGGTCGGCGGGCTCACGCCGGCGTGCGGCGACGCGCGCGGCGGCGTTCTACGGCCAGTTCGTCGACACCGTCGTGCGGGCCAAGGGCACCCGCGAGGCCGAGACCGCGAAGCTGCTCGAGAACACGTACCGGCACATCAACATCGCCCTCGTCAACGAGATGGCGCGGTTCTGCCACGACCTCGGCATCGACCTCTGGGACGTCATCGACGCGGCGAAGACCAAGCCGTTCGGGTTCCAGGCCTTCTACCCGGGGCCGGGCGTGGGTGGGCACTGCATCCCCATCGACCCGAACTACCTCTCCTACAACGTGCGGGCCAAGCTCGGCTACCCGTTCCGGTTCGTCGAGCTGGCCCAGGAGATCAACGCGACGATGCCCGCGTACGTCGTGTCGCGGGCCCAGGACATCCTCAACGAGGACGGCAAGGCCATGCGCGGGGCCAAGGTGCTCCTCCTCGGCGTGACGTACAAGCCGAACATCGCCGACCAGCGCGAGTCGCCGGCGGTGCCGGTCGCCCGCCAGCTGCTCGACAAGGGCGCCGACCTGTCGTTCCACGACCCGCACGTCGAGCCGCTGGTCGGCGTTCGGTGACAGCCGTCCCGGCCGTCAGCGACCTCGACGCGGCCGTCGCGCGACGCCGACCTCGTCGTCCTCCTCCAGAACCACCGGGGGTACGACGTCGACGCCCTCGCCGGGGTCGTCGGCCCGCTTCTTCGACACCCGCGGCGTCGTCACGCCCGGCGGACCGTGCCCACCGCCTCTGACGGGGCCGGTCGCGTGGCGGGTCCGGGCGTGCTCTCCGAGGCCGAGGCCGAGGCGCTCGCCCAGCGGCACGGGCTCGAGATGCTCGCGGCCCGCCCGGCGTTCCGCGCGTACCTCGCCGAGCTGTGGGAGCGGCGCGGGTTCATCCTCACCCTCTCCCAGGGGCGGTCCGAGGCCCGGTACCAGAACAACCGGCTGGGCCGGCTCTGGTCGGTCTTCAACCCGATGCTGCTCATCCTCAGCTACTTCCTCATCTTCGGGGTCCTGCTCGGCACCCGGCGGGGGATCGACAACTTCGTCGGCTTCCTGTCCATCGGCGTCATCATCTTCGGGGTCAGCGGCTCGGTGATCTCCAGCGGCGCCCGCGCCATCACCGGCAACACCGGCCTCGTGCGGGCCCTGCGCTTCCCCCGCGCCGTGCTGCCGATCTCGGTGGGGGTCACCGAGATCCTCGCCTCGCTCCCGGCGTTCGGGGTCCTCGTCGTCCTCATGCTCGTCAGCGGCGAGCGGCCCTCGGTCACCTGGCTGCTCTTCCCGCTGGCCATCGTGCTCCAGCTGGTCCAGGTCGTCGGGCTCGCGCTCTTCGCCGCCCGGATCACCCACGGCTCCCGCGACCTGGCCAACCTCATCCCCCTCGTCCTGCGGCTGCTGCGCTACACGAGCGGCGTGTTCTTCTCGATCTCGCACTACACCGCGCGGGCCCCCTCGGTCGGCCACGTGCTCGAGTACCAGCCCTTCGCGCTGCAGCTCGAGCCTGTCCCGGCAGGCCCTGCTCGCCGAGACCCCGGTGTCCCTCATGCCGTGGGTCGCGTCGGTCGTCTGGGCGGTGGTCCTCCTCGTCGGCGGGCTGTTCTTCTTCTGGCGGGGGGAGGGGACCTATGGCCGCGGCTGAGCGCAGCACCCCGTCCGTCATCGTCTCCCACGTCGACATCGTCTACCGGGTCTTCGGCAGCCGGGCCCGCACCGACGAGCGCCCGCCCGGCCTGCGGGGCCTGCTCGACCGCAGCCACCGTGCACCGCGCAGCGTCCACGCGGTCAAGGACGTCTCGTTCGTCGCGCTGCACGGGCAGTCGATCGGCATCATCGGGCGCAACGGGTCCGGCAAGTCGACGATCCTCCGGGCGATCGCCGGGCTCATGCCGCCGACCAACGGCCGGGTCTGGGCCGACGGCTCGCCCGCGCTGCTCGGGGTGAACGCGGTCCTCGAGAAGTCGCTCTCGGGCGCCCGCAACGTCTACATCGGGGCCCAGGCCCTCGGCCTGACCCGGGCCCAGGTCGACGAGAAGTTCAACGAGATCGTCGACTTCGCCGAGCTCGGCGAGGCCATCCACCTGCCGATGTCGACCTACTCCTCGGGGATGGCGGCCCGGCTGCGCTTCGCGATCTCGACCGCGGCGGCGCCCGGCGTGCTCATCATCGACGAGGCCCTCGCCACCGGGGACGCCCACTTCCGCGAGCGCAGCCAGGAACGCATCGAGGAGCTGCGCGGGCAGGCCGGCACGGTCTTCCTCGTCTCGCACTCGGCGAACACGATCCGCGAGATGTGCGACCGGGCGATCTGGCTCGACCGGGGCGAGCTCGTCGCGGACGGTGACGTCGACGACGTCGTCGACGCCTACGAGGAGGCCGGGCGCCGCGGCGTCATCGGGCCGGTGATCCTCGAGCCGGACGTGCCCGGGGTCGAGCGCTGGTCGGGCAAGGACCGCTACGCGGTGTCGGCGCTGACGTCGGCCCGCTCGCTCGAGCCGGGACCCGACCGCGTCGTCGTCGTCGGCGGCCAGGACCTCGCCGTCGCCCTCGCCGCGGTGCCCGTCGCGGTCCGCCAGCAGGCGCCGCTCCTGCTCGTCCGCAGCCGGTCGGTCCCCAAGCCGGTGCTCGCCGAGCTGGAGCGGCTCGGTCCCGACGAGGTCGTCGTCGTCGGCGACGAGAACGCGGTGGGCGCGGCGGTCGTCGAGACGCTGGAGAAGCGCGGGTTCGACACGGTCCGGGTCGACGGCGGGAGTGCGCCCGGCACGGTCGCGCGCCTCGCCACGAGCGAGGAGGGGCCGGTCGGCCGGCCGGTGTTCGTCGTCGCCGACGGTGACGAGGCCGCGGCGCTCGCCGCCGCCCTGCGGGCCGTCGCCGAGGACGGCACGGTGCTCGTGGTGCGGCAGGACGAGGTGGCTCCGGAGGTGCTCGAGGCCGTGCGCGTCCTGCGACCCTCGGTGCTCCACCTGCTCGTCCACACCGCCGAGGTGGCCGCCTCGGTGACGCAGGCCCTCGGCGACGCGGCGGGGGTGCCCGTGCAGCGCACCCTCAGCCCGAGCCCGGACGAGGCCTCGGTGGCCGTCGCCGCGAGCCACCGCGAGCCGGTCGACGTCGTCTACGTCGCCGCCGCCCCCGCCGACGCGGTGACGGGCACGTTCGTGGCGGCGCAGACGGGCATGCCCCTCCTGCTCGTCGACCGCGACACCGTGTCGGAGCCCGTGCACGAGGAGCTGCGGCGGCTGCGGCCGGCCCACGTCGTCGTCCTCGGGGGCATGCCGTCGGTGACGACGGCGCTGCGCCAGCAGCTCGCCGACTACGTCGTCGCGGACGGGCTCGACGAGGCGAGCGTCCTCGACGACGCGTTCTGACCCGGCTCACACGGAGTCGGCGCGGCGGTACTCCTCGTAGCGGTGCCCCAGCAGGCCGGCGAGCGTGCCGGCCCCGGAGGCCAGGCGCCGCACCGCGAGCGATCGCTGCGCAGGCCGGACGAGCGCGACCGGCCCGAGGACCAGGCCGTGGCCGGTGCGCAGCACCGCGCGGGCCAGGACCTCGAGGACGGTGCGGGGGCCGGGGTCGAGCAGCCGCCGGGCGACGGTGTCGCCGGCGCCCGAGCGGTAGGCGCGGCGCACGTACCAGCCCCAGGTGAGGCGTGCGTCGCCGATGTGCTCCTCGACGACCGCCTCCTCGCACCACTCGACGACGAACCCCTCGCGCACGGCGCGCAGGAAGAAGTGCAGGTCGCTCGAGCCGGTGTGCCGGAAGGCGTCGTCGAAGGGGACGTCCAGGCGCTCGAGGACGGTCCGCGACACGAGGGCGTTCCCGGTGTAGCCCTTGGCCATCCGCTGGCCCGTGCGGTGCCGGCCGGTGGGGTCGAACAGGTCGCTGGTCCTCGTCCACGAGGGCGCGCCCGCGGGGAGGCGGCGCCGGACGGGACCGGTCACCGCGTCGGCGCCGGACCGCCGCCAGTGGCCGACGAGGGTGGCGAGCCAGTCGGCCGGGGCCTCCTCGTCGTCGTCGACGAACACGAGGGCGTCGGCACCGGCGGCGAGGGCGGCCGAGACGATCCGGCGGCGCACGGCGGGGATGCCGGGGTCGGGCTCCACGGCGTAGGTCACCGGCCAGCCGAGGGCGGTGCGGACCTCGTCGACCACCGCTCGCGCGCTGCCTCCCGGGTCGTTGTCGACGACGACGAGGGACGGGCGGACGCCGTCGAGCCCGCGCTGGGCGGCGAGGCTGTGGGCGAGCCGGCGCAGGCCCTCGGGACGCAGCCGGGTGGCGACCCCGACGACGACGTCGACGGGCCCGGTGAGGCTCAGTGCGCGCTCCCGGGGGCGGGTCGCAGGTCGACGGTGAGCGGGGCACCGGTGGCCTCGCGGACCTGCTCCTCGGTGACGTCGGGGGCGAGCTCGCGCAGGACGAGCCCGTCGTCGGTGACGTCGATGACGGCGAGGTCGGTGATGACCCGCTGGACCACGGCCTTGCCGGTGAGGGGCAGGCTGCACTCGGCGACGATCTTGTGCGAGCCGTCCTTGGCCACGTGCTCCATGAGGACGACGACCTTCTTCGCGCCGTGCACGAGGTCCATCGCCCCGCCCATGCCCTTGACCATCTTGCCGGGGATCATCCAGTTGGCGATGTCGCCGGTGGCCGAGACCTGCATGGCGCCGAGGATGGCGGCGTCGACCTTGCCGCCGCGGATCATCCCGAACGAGAGCGCGGAGTCGAAGTACGAGGCGCCCCGGCGGACGGTGACCGTCTCCTTGCCGGCGTTGACGAGGTCGGGGTCGACGGCCTCCTCGGTGGGGTAGGCGCCCACCCCGAGGATGCCGTTCTCGGACTGCAGGACGATCTCGACGTCGTCGGGGACGTAGTTCGGCACGAGCGTCGGCAGGCCGATGCCGAGGTTGACGTACGCGCCGTCCTCGAGCTCGGCGGCGGCGCGGGCGGCCATCTGCTCACGGGTCAGCGGCATGCTCAGGCCTCCTGGCTCGGGGTGACGGTGCGCTTCTCGATGCGCTTGTCGGCGGCCTGCTCGGGGGTCAGCGGCAGGACCCGCTGGACGTAGATGCCGGGCAGGTGCACCTCGTCGGGGTCGAGCTCTCCGGGCTCGACGAGCTCCTCGACCTCGGCGACGGTGACCCGCCCGGACATCGCGCACAGCGGGTTGAAGTTGCGGGAGGACTTGTTGAAGACGAGGTTGCCGTGGCGGTCGCCCCGCCAGGCGCGCACGAGGCCGAAGTCGGCGACGATGGCGTGCTCGAGCACGTACTCGCGCTCGAGGCCGTCGCGCTCGAAGACCCGGACCTCCTTGGCGGGGGAGGCCTTCTCGACGCCGCCCGAGCCGTCGTACTTCCACGGCAGGCCGCCGTCGGCGACCTGGGAGCCGACGCCGGTCGGGGTGAAGAACGCGGGGATGCCGGCCCCGCCGGCCCGGAGCCGTTCGGCCAGGGTGCCCTGCGGAGTCAGCTCGACCTCGAGCTCGCCCTCGAGGTACTGCCGGGCGAACTCCTTGTTCTCCCCGACGTAGCTCGAGACCATCCGGCGGATCTGCTTGCTCTGCAGGAGGATGCCCAGGCCCCAGTCGTCGACGCCGCAGTTGTTGGAGACGACCTCGAGGTCCGTCGTCCCGGCCCGGTGGAGCTCGGCGATGAGGACGGAGGGGATGCCGCAGAGCCCGAAGCCGCCGACGGCGAGGGTGGCCCCGTCGGCGATCCCGGCCACGGCGTCGGCTGGGGTGGTGACGACCTTGTCCATGCTCGGCACCCTACTGCGGTGCCCCGGGCCGCCGGGGGGCGCCCGGACGGACCGAACTCGTGTGACTCGAGTGAAGGATGGGCTCACGTGTGGCACCCTGTTGGCGACCAGCCCCCCTGCCTCTGGATTCGTCATGACCTCTGTTGCCCTCCGGCGCCCGCTGTCCCTCCTCCTGGCCCTGGCCGCGGCGGTCACCGTCCCGGTCCTCACCGTCGGCGCGGGCGGCGCGTCGGCCGCCCCGACGCCGGTGCCGGCGGCCCTGCGGTCCTACGACCTCGTCCCGGCGGCGGCCGTCGCCGCCCAGTCCCCGTCCGCGGACGCGGCGCCCACGGACGCGCTGCGCGCCCCGGCACCGGAGGCCGAGTCGCGCGAGGTGACCCTCGGCGGCGTCGCCCACGTCGTCGGCGTCACCTGGCCGGCCGGCTCGGTCTCGCCGGACGCGACGGTCGAGATCCGCGAGCGTCGCGCCGGTGCCTGGGGGGCCTGGGAGGCCCTCGACGCGAGGGCGACGAGGGCCCGGACGCCGGCACCGCCGAGGCCGCGGGGGCCCGCGGAGGCACTGCACCGTGGATCTCCACCGCCGACGCGGTGCAGGCCCGGGTCGTCGGGGACCGCCTCGGGGCCGGGCGCACCGCCCGCCTCGACGTCGTCGACGCCTCGACCACGGCCGCGGACCAGGCGGTCACCTCGACGCCCGCGGGCGCGGCGTCCGCCGCGGCCCTCCAGCCGACGATCTACACGCGCAAGCAGTGGGGGGCCGACGAGAGCATCCGGCACGCGAAGCTGCTCTACGGCGAGGTGCGGGCCGCCGTGGTGCACCACACCGACGGCTCCAACGACTACACGGCCGCCGAGGTCCCGAGCATCATCCGCGGCATCTACGTCTTCCACACCAACGGTCGCGACTGGGGCGACATCGGCTACAACTTCCTCGTCGACCGCTTCGGGCGCACGTGGGAGGGCCGCTACGGCGGCATGACCAAGGCGGTCGTCGGCGCCCACTCGCTCGGGGTGAACAGCCAGACGACCGGCACGAGCGTCCTCGGGACCTTCACGACCGCGTCCGTGCCGTCGGCGGTCGTCACCGCCCAGTCCAAGCTCATCGCGTGGAAGCTCGGCCTCAGCTACGTCGACCCGGCGGCCACGACGACCCTCGACGGCAAGGGCACCTTCCCCACCGTCATCGGGCACCGCGACGTGTACTCGACGACGTGCCCCGGGGCGAAGCTCTACGCCAAGCTCCCCGCCATCCGCTCGGCGGCGCACGCCGCCCAGGGGGCGATGCTCTACCACCCGGCGATCAGCCGGCAGGCGTACTCGTACGGAGGGAGCGGGGCGAGCGTCTCGGCGCGGTTCGCCCGCTCGCTCGGCTGGACGCTCACCGTGTCCAACACCTGCGCCGGCACGGTGCGGACGCTCCACGGGTCGCTCAACGGCACGGGGAGCTTCACCGCGGCCTGGGACGGCCGCACGAGCTCCGGCGACCTCGTGCCGCCGGGCGACTACCAGGTGACGCTCACCGGTGACAGCGGCTCGGGGACGGCCAACACGGCGCTCTCCGCGAGCTGGACGGTCCAGGTCGCCGCGACCTCGACCTCGCCTCCCGGGTACTGCCCGCCCCGGCTCGCCGGGCGGGACCGGTTCGCCGTCGCCGTCGCGGCCAGCCAGGCCAAGGACCCGACGACCCGCACCGTGGTCCTCACCAACGGCCAGGCCAACGCGATGGCCGACGCGCTCGTGGCGGCGCCGCTGGCCGAGAAGCAGGGCGGCGTGCTCCTCCTCACCAACGTCCAATCGCTCCCGAGCGCGACCCGGGCGGAGATCGTCCGGCGCGGGGTCCAGCAGGTGACGGTCGTCGGCGGTGAGCCCTCGGTGTCGGCCGACGTCGTCGCCGAGCTGCGCGGCCTCGGGGTCGGGGTCGTGACCCGCATCGGCGGCGCCGACCGGTTCGAGGTCGCGGCCAACGTCGCCCGGGCCGTGACGGGGGGCGCCAGCGCCCCGGACGTGCTCGTCGCGAGCGGTCTCCAGCGGGCCCTCGCCGACGGCCTCGCCCTCTCCGGGCCGGCGACGCGCCTCGAGCGCCCGATCCTCCTCGTCGACGCCGGCGTCCCGGCGCCCACGCGGAGTGCGCTGACCGACCTCCACGTCCGGCGCACCGTCGTCGCGGGCGGCGCGGTGACCGTGTCGTCCTCGGTGCTCGCGGCGCTGCCGTCGGCGACCCGCATCGACGGCGCCACCCGCTACGACCTCTCCGCGAACATCGCCTCGTGGGCCCGCTCGGCCGGCGTGCCGACGGCGCACGTCCTCGTCGCGTCGGGCGAGACCACCGGCCTCGCCGACACCCTCTCGGGGGGCCAGCTCGGGGAGACGACCCTCTACGTGCAGCAGGACAAGGCCTCCTCGGCCGTCCTGGCCTGGCTGCGCGCGGACCCCTCCGTCGCCGACGTCACCGTCATGGGCGCGCCGGTGACCGTCTCCCTCCTCACCGGCGGCCGGGTCCAGGCGGCGGTGGCCCCGTGAGGCCGCGCGCCGCACGGGTCGCCGGGCTCGCGGCAGCCGCGGCGGCGGCCCTCCTCGGGCCGGCCCCGGCGGCGGGCGCGGACACCGCTCCGCCCTGGGGTGCCGACCAGGCCCGCCCGACGCTCGTGGCCCCCGGCGCCCCGGCGGCGGTCGCGCCGTCGCCCGTCCCTCCGGCCACCGCCGCCGTCACCGCGGCGGCGTCGTCCGGCACGTGGACGGTCTCGGGCGCCGGCTGGGGGCACGGCGTCGGGATGAGCCAGTACGGCGCCATGGAGATGGCCCGGGACGGCTACGACGCCTCGCAGATCCTCCGGCACTACTACACGGGGACGCAGTACGGGCTCGCGCCCGACACGGCGACGATCCGCGTCAACCTGCAGCACCAGACCTCCTCGACGAGCTTCGCGACCTCGGTGCTCTCGAGCGGGGGCGGGACCCTGAGCATCATCGCCGGGGGCGTGAAGACGACCGCGGCGGCGGGCACGACGGCGACGGTCACGCCCTCCGGCAGCGGGGTGAAGGTCTCCTGCTCGGGCTGCAGCCCGGCGACGACGCTCACCGGCACGACGGCCACGGTCTACTGGGACGACGGCCGGACGCTCGTCAGCACGGGTGGCACCCGGTACCGCGACGGCGCGATGACCGTGAGCCGCACGCCCGGCGCCTCCACCCTCGAGGTCGTGGCCCGGCTCCGGCTGCACGACCAGTACCTCGACTACATCCGGGAGGTGCCGTGGTCGTGGCCCGCCGCGGCCCTCGAGGCCCAGGCGGCCGCGGCGCGCGGCTACGCCCTCACCGCGATGGCGGGCGGCGTGCGGAGCGCGTGCGACTGCCACGTCTACGACACCGTGCAGAGCCAGGTCTACGGGGGCTACCCGTCCTCGTCCGAGCTGCCGGCGTGGGCCGCGTGGCGCGCGGCCGTGCGGGCCGCGGGCTCGAGCAGCCAGGGCCACGTCGTCACCTACGGTGGCCAGGTCATCCAGGCCTTCTACTCCTCCTCCTCCGGCGGGAGGACCCAGAACAGCGAGGACGTGTGGACCTCCGCGGTCCCGTACCTGCGCAGCGTCGACGACCACTGGAGCCTGCGCTCGAGCAACCCGCGGCGCGCGTGGAGCGTCAAGCCCTCGCGGGCCGGCCTGGCCTCGGCCTTCGGCCTGCCCGACGTCGTCGCGCTCGACCTGCACGCCCGCTACACCTCGGGCGCGGTCCGCACGGCGACCGCCACCTCCTCCTCGGGGGCGACCGCGAGCCTCAGCGGCGCCGGCCTGCAGTCCCGGCTCGGACTCGACTCCAGCTACGTCTCCCGGCCGACCCAGCGCGTCGACGGGTCCAACCGGTACGCCGTCGCCGCGACCGTGGCGGCCTCCCACGACCAGGCGGCGACGACGGTCGTCATCGCCAGCGGCGAGGACGCCGCGCGGGCCGACGCCGCGGTCGGCGGGCCCCTGGCCCAGGCCCTCGGAGCCCCCCTCCTCCTCGCGCAGCACGCCAAGCTGCCCACCCAGACCCGGGCCGAGCTCAACCGTCGGGCCGGCACGCTGACCCGGGCGATCGTGCTCGGCGGCACGCCCACCCTCGACGACGCCGTCGTCGCCGAGCTGGAGGCCCGCGGGCTCTCGGTGACCCGGATCGGGGGTCGCGACCGCTTCGAGGTCTCGGCCAACGTCGCCCGCCGGGTGGCGGCCGAGCGCCCGGTGAGCGCCGTCGTCGTCGCGTCCGGGTGGGCGCTCGCCGACGCGCTCGGCGCCGGCGGTCCCGCCGGCGCGCTGGGCGAGCCGATCCTCCTCACCCGCCAGGACGCCCTCCCGGCGCCCGTGGGCGACGCGTTGACGAGCCTCGGCATCACGGCCGCCCGGCTCGTCGGCGGCACGCCCTCGGTGAGCTCCGGGGTCGAGTCCGACCTCCGGGCCCGGCTCGCCTCGGTGCGCCGGATCTCCGGGGCGGACCGCTACGAGGTCGCCGCCGGGGTGACGGCCTACTACGCGCCGCGGCTCGGCGCCGTGACGACCGTGTCCCTCACCAGTGGCGAGGACCGGGCGCTCACCGACGCCCTCACCGCCGGCTCGCTCGGGCGGCCCATCCTGCTCGCGCGCAGCGACCGGCTGCCCCCCGCCACCCAGGACGAGCTGCAGCGCCTCGGCGACCTCGGGCGCATCGTCACCCTCGGTGGGGCCGTGTCGGTCTCGGACGCCGTCGTCACCGCCGCGGGCCGGTCCTGACCGCGTCGGGCACCGCCGCGGACGGGTCGTGGACCGACCCTGACCTGCGGGATCGTCCGTTCGGTCGGAGAGGCACAAGTACACGTTTGTAATTCGACGGAAACGGTTGCGCCGGGTCCGTGCCCAATGGGAGAACTGGTGTGCCCGGTGATCCGGTCGTGACGGATGTGACGTCTGTGACGACGGATTCCGGGGCCGCCCGGACCCCTGCCCCGGGCGGCGATCTGCTGGATGGAGCGCCGCGTGTCCCTGCCCAACCCCGACTCCTCGTCGGCCCGCCGCCTGCCCGTGCGCACCCTGGGTGCACTGTCGGCGTCGGTCATCGCCCTGCCCCTGTCGGGCGGGGCGGCGCACGCGGCCTCCATCCCGCTCCCGAAGCCGAGCCGGTCCCTCCCGTCGGCGCTCGACGTGGCGCCGCCGTACGAGCCGGGCACGATGTGCCTCACCGAGAACCAGCCCGGCCCGGTGGCCTTCGCCAAGCTGCTCAACGCGACGTACGGCACCCACGTCTGGGGCGTGCTCCGCGCGTGCGACCAGGAGCACGGCGAGGGCCGCGCGCTGGACTGGATGCTCGACTCGACGAAGCCGGCGAACCTCGCCATCGGCAACGCCGTCACCCGGTGGCTGGCGGCGCCCGACGCCCAGGGCCGCCAGGGTGCGATGGCCCGTCGCCTCGGCATCAACTACATCATCTTCAACCGGCAGATCTGGAAGGCCTGGGCGCCCGACCGCGGCTGGCAGCCCTACACCGGGTCCTCACCGCACACCGACCACATCCACCTGTCGTTCACGTGGGACGGCGCGGTGCAGCGCACCTCGTGGTGGACCGGCGTCCCCGTCACCTCGTACCTCACCGGCCCGCCCGGGGTGTCGACGCCGACGTCGAACGACCCCAAGGACTACGTCAACGTCACGCTGCGCCGCGGCTCCCAGGGCAAGGCGGTCGAGGTGCTCCAGAAGGCGATCGGCGGCCTCGCGGTCGACGGCTCGTTCGGCCCGGCCACCGAGGCCCGCGTCATCGCCTACCAGAAGGCCCACGGCCTCACCGCCAACGGTGTCGTGGACAGCCGGGTCTGGAACGTCCCTCGCCGGGGGGTCGGCGCGCGGACCGGCGGCTCGACCGGGGGCACCGGCTCCTCCGGCTCGGTCTCGACCAAGCCCACGACGACGACCCTCGCCAAGTACGCCGGGGTGGTCCTGCGCAAGGGCTCGCGCGGCGAGGCGGTGAGCGTGCTCCAGCGCGCCATCGGCGGCCTCGCCGTCGACGGCTCGTTCGGCCCGGCCACCGAGGCCCGCGTCAAGGCCTACCAGAAGTCCAAGAAGCTGTCCCAGAACGGGGTCGTCGACGCGCGCGTCTGGAACGCGCTCATGGGGAAGACGACGACGACGACCAGCCCCGCGCCGTCCGGGTCACGACGACGAGCCCGCTCGCCAGGTACTCCGGGGTCACCCTGCGGCTCTGGTCGCGCGGCTCGGCGGTCTCGGCGCTGCAGAAGGCCATCGGCGGGCTCGTCGTCGACGGCTCGTTCGGCCCGAAGACGCTGGCCCGGGTCAAGGTGTGGCAGAAGTCCAAGGGCCTGGCCGTCGACGGGGTCGTCGACGCCAAGGACTGGAAGGTCCTCGCCGGCGGCGCGGCGCCCGTCGCGGCGGCCCCGAGCCCGAGCTCGTCGAAGCCGGCGAGCACCCCGTCGGCGCCGTCGTCGTCGGTGACCACGGAGTTCACGGCCCTCAAGGCGACGACGCTGCGCCGCGGCTCGGCCGGCTCCGCCGTCCGGGCCCTCCAGAAGGCCATCGGCGGGCTCGCCGTCGACGGCCACTTCGGGCCGGCCACCCAGGCCCGGCTCATCTCGTTCCAGCGCTCGGCCCGGCTCCCCGCCACCGGGGTCGTCGACCGGCACACCTGGGACGCCGTCGAGCGCGCGGCGCACCCGCTGCTCCCGTACTGGAACACCGTCCTGCGGCGGGGTTCGCACGGCAGCGGCGTCGTCGCCCTCCAGAAGGCGCTGCGGATCACCGCCGACGGCTCGTTCGGGCCCAAGACCGAGGCCGCGGTGAAGGCCGCGCAGAAGGCCGCCCACCTCGCGTCCACCGGGGTCGTCGCCACCCTCACGTGGAAGGCCGTCGAGGCGCGGGTGCGCTGACCGCGTCCGGACCGCCGACCGCGGCAGCCGGGCCGGGCGTGGCGGCACGCCCGGCGCCGGGCCGGGCCGTTCCGGCCGGACGTCGCGCGGGTCAGGCCTCGGCCGTGACGCCCTCGCTGGCGAGCCGGGCCCGCAGCACGTCCTCGGCCGGGGCGCCGCGGGTGAGGACGACCGAGCCGTCGCCCGCCCACGCCGCCAGCGCCGTCCGGAGCAGCTCGCCCGCGTCGGTCGTCGCCGTGTGCACCCGCCGGGCCGGGCCCGACGCCGGGACGAGCTCGCCCAACGGGGTCTCGCCGGTGCCGTCGCGCAGCCCCGGGGCGTCGGGCTCGGGGTCCTCCCAGGGCGTGAAGACGTCGCCGTGGGTGGCGAGGTCGTGCGCCTCGTCGACCGCGCCGGCCGGCACCGCCACCGTCGCCGACCGGGCGAGGGCGGCCAGGGTGACCACGACGAGGTGCTCACCGCTGCCGGCCCGCCCCGGGTCGTCGGTGACGACCACCGCGGCCGCCCCGGACGGGGCGGCTCCCGGCAGCTCGACGCAGGCGCCGACCGACCACGCCGCGAACGCCCAGTAGAGGGTGCGCCAGTGGGGCGGCAGGTCGAGGCGGACCACCGTCCCGGGCCCGGCGTCGAGCTCGTCCTGGAGGAGGTTCGCGGCCTTGGCGACCCAGTTGGCGAGCACCCGGGCCGACAGCTCCACGCGCTCGCCCCGGGTCGGCCCGTCGGTGTCGTCGTAGACGGTGACCCGCGGCCGGCCGGGGTCGGCGGCGACGAGGCGGGCGAGGAGGGCGGCGGGGGTCGGGTGCGGGGGCATCGCCCCGCACGGTAGCAACGTCCGCGCCGACTAGGCTCGCGACCATGAGCGACCGCCCCCCGGAGCCCGGCCGACGGCTCACCCGGGTGGCCCTCGGGGCGGGGCTGTGGGCCGTGCTCGTCACGACCGCCGGTGGGGTGCTCGGAGGGGTCGGCGGCTGGTCGCCGTGGGTCGGCTGGGGCGTCGCGGTCGTCGCGGCCGCCGGTGCCGCCGCCCTCGTGCGCGGGCTGCCCGGGGTGCGGCTGACCCCGGCCGCGGCCGCGGCCTTGGTGGCCCTCGTCGCGGGGTTCGCCGTCTACGCGGGCGCGACGCACTCCGAGCACGTCCTGCCGCGGCGCGACGCCGCGAGCAACCTCCAGGCGGCCATCAGCCTCACGACGACGCACCGCCGCGTCGTCCCCGTCGACCTCTCGGTCGTCGGCGGCCCCGAGCTCCTGCGCAGCGGCGACCTCACGCTGGCCAGCGCCGCCTTCTACCAGGTCGGGCCGGTCGACCATCCGTCCGTGCAGCCCCAGTTCCTCATGGCTCCGGCCGTCCTCTACGGCTACGGGGTGTGGGCCGGCGGCCCGTCCGCGGCGCAGTGGCTGCCGGCGCTCGTCATGGCCGTCGCGCTGCTCCTCGTGGGGCTCTTCGCGGCCCACGTCGCCGGACCCTGGTGGGGGGTGACGGCCGCCGGGCTCACCGCCGTCCTCTTCCCCGTGCTCAACGTCGCGCGGGGCACGTACTCCGAGCCGGTCGCGCTCGTCACGCTCGCCGGGGGGCTGCTCGCCCTCACCCTCGCCGTCGAGGGCCGCGGGGACCGCTCGTCCCGGCTCGCCCTCGTCGGCGGCCTGCTCGTCGGAGGCACGGCCCTGGCCCGGGTCGACGCGCTGCGCGAGGTGGTCCTCCTCCTGCCGTTCCTCGCGATCGGGGCGGCGCTCGGTCAGCGGTGGGTGCGTCCCGCCGCCCTGGGGCTGCTCGGCTCGACGGTCGTGGCGTGGGGGCTCGCGGGGGCCCTGTCGTACCGCTACCTCGGCGACGTCCACGCGAGCCTGCTGCCGCTCGTCGCCATCGGGGCGGTCGTGCTCGTGGTGTCGTGGCTCGCCCTGGTGCTGTGGCGCCGGGGGGCGCGCCTGCCCGGGACGCTCGTGCGCCGCCTCCCGGACGCCGCCGCCGCCCTCGTCGTCGTCGTCGGCGTCGGGCTGTGGACCCGCCCCTGGTGGATGACCGTGCGCCAGGACCCGAACGACCCGGGCGCCCGGTACGTCGCGGGCATGCAGCGGCGCCAGGGCCTGCCGGTCGACGGCGGGCGCACCTACGCCGAGCACACCGTCGACTGGCTGGCCTGGTACGTCGGCTGGGTGGCGCTCGTCGTGGCCCTCGTCGCGCTCGCCCTCCTCCTGCGCCGGGCCCTCGCCCGGCTCTCCGCCGGCGAGCTCCCGGGGTGGGCGCCGGTGCTCGTCGTGGCCGCCGGGTCCACGGTGCTGACCCTCCTGCGCCCCGGCATCACCCCCGACCACCCGTGGGCCGACCGGCGGCTGCTCATCGCGCTGCCGTTCGTCGTCGTGCTCGTCGTCGTCGCCGCGGCCCGGGCGGGCGAGCGGCTGGTCCGTCCCGGCCGGGGCTGGTGGGCACCGGCGGTGGCTGCGGTCACCGTGCTCGCCGTCGGGGTGCCGGCGGTGCTCGCGAGCTGGCCCTTCCGCGGGGTCGGTGTCGAGCGGGGCACGCTCGCGGCCGCCCGTGCCGTCTGCGCCGCCCTCCGGCCCGGCGACGTGGTCCTCGGCATCGACGGGCGGGCGTCCTCGGAGTGGCCGCAGACCGTCCGCGGGATGTGCGGGAACCCCTACCTCGTCGCCACGACCCCGGTGCGCGAGGACCCGGCGCGGCTGGCCGAGGTCGTCGACACCGCGGCGCGCGGGGCGGCCGGGGCGGGGCACCGCCTCGTCGTACTGGCCGCGGACGGGCCGGATGCGGTCACCGGCCTCGGCCTCACGCCGACCAGGGTCGTCGACATCCGGTTCCCCGAGGAGGAGCACGCGCTCGACCGCCCGCCGCGGCGCACCGACCTCGGTGGAGTCCTCGTCCACATCGCTGCGGTGCCGGCTCCGGCCGGCTGACCGGCGACCGGGGGGGCTGGGCGGGGTCGAGGTGAGAGCGGGGGCTGTGGGGGTGCGGTACCACCTCGACCCGGGAGACCGGGCCGCGTCGAGGTGAAGGCGGGGGCTGTGGGGGTGCGGTGCCACCTCGACCGGCGAGGAGGAGGGGCGGGGTCAGGCGCGGGTGAAGGCCTCGCGGGCCCGGCGCTGCACGGCTCCGCCGGTGTGCGCGTCGACGGCCACGACGAGCCCCGGGCGCGTCGAGCGGGGACCGTAGGGGGAGCCGTCCGGGTGCACGACGAAGCCGCCGGCCTCGGTGACGAGGAGCGTGCCGGGCGCGTGGTCCCAGGGGTTCGAGCGCGAGTAGACGATGTAGTCGGTGGCGCCCTCGACGAGCTTGGGGTAGTCGACGCCGCAGCACACCCACGACAGCCGCATCGGCGGCAGCCCCTCGAGGGCGTGCCCGCGCAGCGACCACATCGAGGTGACCCCCTCGGGGGCCCGGTCCTCGGGCACCGGCGGGCAGGTCATCCGCTCGCCGTCGCGGTAGGTGCCCGAGCCGCGCTCGGCGGTCCAGGTGTGCCCGTGCTCGGGCTGGTGGATCCACGCGCGGACGGTCTGGCCGCCGAAGGTCTCGGCGACCATGACGGCGTGGTCGGGCGAGCCGTGGACGAAGTTCTTCGTCCCGTCGACGGGGTCGACGGTGAAGGCGTGCTCGGCCGCGAGGTAGCGGTCGAGCAGGGTGTGGTCGGCGGCGTAGGCCTCCTCGCCGAGCACGACGGCGTCGGGGTAGGCCCCGGCGAGCCGGCGGGTGATGAGCACCTCGGCCTCGCGGTCGGCGACGGTGACGAGGTCGCCCGGGTTCTTCTCCATCACCTCGCCCTCGGCGAGGGAGCGGAACCGCGGGGTGATGACCTCGACGGCGACCTCGCGGAGGAGGTCGGCGACGGCGTCGGTCGAGAGGCCGGGCATGCGGACCACGCTTCCACACCCGGGGGATGCCACCAAACCGCGACCGCGGCCCACGAGGTCGGTCGGCGACCACCTCGCCGTCGTCGAGGAGCACCCGCGCGGGAGCGGGCACCCCGGGCACGACACCTCGAGCGCCCCGGACCTCCGGGAGCGACCTGGCTCCCGAGGCCGCCGGGGCTCGCCGCGCTCGGGTGTGGTGGCTCGTGCCCCGTGCACCTGCCGGACCGACCGGCCCGGCCGCGCCCGCCGTCGAATCCCCGCATCGTCGCAGGTCAGGGTGCCCGCCGGCGGGCTAGGGTCGGTCCATGGCGAGGTTACGGCGGGTGTCCCCGCGGTCGGCGGGGTGGACGCGGAGGCGGGCCGGGAGGGGCTTCTCGTACCGCGACGCGGGCGGCGAGGCACTGCCGAAGTCGGAGGTCGAGCGCATCCGGTCCCTGGCCATCCCGCCGGCGTGGGAGGACGTCTGGATCTGCCCCCACCCCAACGGGCACATCCAGGCCATCGGCACCGACGCCGCGGGCCGACGGCAGTACCTCTACCACCCGGCCTGGCGCACCGCCCGGGACGAGCTGAAGTTCGACCGGGTCAAGGCCGCCGGCACCCGCCTGGCCAAGGCGCGCGAGCGCATCGTCGGGGACCTCGCCGGGGAGGGGATGCCGCTGGCGCGGGCCGCGGCGACGGCGACCCGCCTGCTCGACCTCGGCTACTTCCGGATCGGCTCCGACGCCTACACCGACGCCAACGGCTCGTTCGGGCTGACGACCCTCGAGCGGCGGCACGTGCGCCGGCAGGGGACCGACCTCGTCTTCAGCTTCGTCGGCAAGTCCGGCATCGAGCACTCGATCACGGTCAGCGACCCGCAGGTCATCGACTCGCTCAACTACATGCGCCGACGGCGGGGCGGGTCCAAGCGGCTGCTGGCCTACCGCGGCGAGGCGAGGTGGGCCGACCTCCAGGCGACCGCCGTCAACGAGTACATCTCGCAGATGGTCGCCGAGGACCTCACCGCGAAGGACTTCCGCACGTGGCACGCGACGGTGCTCGCAGCCGTCGCGCTCGCCGAGTCGCCGGAGCAGGGCGACACCGCGGCGTCGCGCCGCCGGGCGGTCAAGGCGGCGGTCGAGGAGGTCTCGGCCTACCTCGGCAACACGCCGACGATCGCCCGGAAGTCCTACATCGACCCGCGGGTCATCGACCAGTACGAGGACGGCGTGACCATCGCCGCCACGCTGCGGCGGCGGTACCGGGAGGACGCGAAGCGGCAGGCGGCGATCGAGAAGGCGGTGGCCCGCCTCATCGACGGCGCCTGAGGCGCGGCCCGGGGCGCCGGCGGCCCGGAGGCCGGGGGAACGAGCCCGCGCCGGTAGGCTCGCCCGCGATGAACGAGCACCCCGAGGACCCCGCCGGCGACGCCGACCACGACGTCCTCCCCGCCGCCCCGACCGAGCACATCGACGTCCGCACCGGGGAGATGGCCGGCCGCGGCAACGACCCGGCCGGGCGCCCGGCCACCCGCACCGAGCAGTGGCCACGTCATCGAGGACGGACCCGGCGGCGCCGGGCCCGTGCCCTACGTCACCGTCGTGCTGCCCTGCTACAACGAGGGGGCCCACGTGCTGCAGGAGATCGACCGCATCTCCGCCGTCCTCGAGGCCTCCGAGCTCACCCACGAGATCCTCTGCATCGACGACGCGAGCACCGACGACACCCTCGAGGTCCTGCGCGACGCCCAGCGCCGCTACCCGCACGTCCGCGTCCTGCCGTTCCGTCGCAACGGGGGCTCCGGCACGGCGCGGCGGATCGGCACCCAGCAGTCGCGGGGCGAGATCGTCGTGTGGACCGACGCCGACATGACGTACGAGAACGAGCGCATCCCCGAGCTCGTCCGCATCCTGCGCGACGACCTCACCTACGACCAGGTCGTCGGCGCGCGCACGACGGAGGAGGGCACCCACAAGTGGGCCCGGGTGCCGGCCAAGTGGCTCATCCGCAAGATCGCCGAGTGGCTCACCAAGACCCGCATCCCCGACCTCAACTCGGGCCTGCGCGCGTTCCGCCGCGAGGTGTCGCTGCCCTACCTGCGGCTGCTGCCCGCGGGGTTCTCGTGCGTCACGACGATCACCATCGCGTTCCTGTCCAACCAGCACGACATCAGGTACGTCGAGACCACGTACGCGAAGCGCGCCGGGGTCAGCAAGTTCCACTTCGTCGGCGACGCCTACCGCTACATCCTCCAGGTGCTGCGGATGGTCATGTACTTCGACCCGCTCAAGGTGCTCATGCCGCCGGCCCTGTGGATGATCGGCGATCGGCGTCGTCAAGGCCGTCGTCGACATGGTGCGCCACCCGTTCTACTTCCCGGCGAGCACGGTGCTCCTCGTCGTCAGCGGGATGATGATCGCCTCGCTGGCCCTCCTGTCCGACCTCGTCGTCCGCTCCAGGGACGGTGTCTGACACCGTGACCCGGGCCGGGGCGGGGCAGGCCGAGGGCTCGTCCGCGGCGCTGCGGGTCGCCCTCGTCGGGCCGACCCACCCCTTCAAGGGGGGCGTGGCGGCGCACACGACGACCCTGGCCCACGAGCTCGCCGACGCCGGGCACGACGTCACGCTCGTGTCGTGGAGCCACCTCTACCCGGCCGCGCTCTACCCCGGCGAGCAGGCCGTGCCCGGCGGCGCGCCCGACGTCGTGCCGTTCCCGCGCACGCTCCGGGTGCTCTCGTGGGCCCGCCCCGACACCTGGGTCCGCGCCGGACGGCGGCTGCGCGACGTCGACGTCGTGGTCCTCGTCCACGTCGTCCCGCCGTCGTGCCCGCCCACCTCGCGCTGCTGCGCGCGGCCGGCGCCGGCGGCGGGGAGCGGGCCCGCGCGTCGTCGTCGTCGCCCACAACGTGCTCCCGCACGAGACCCACCCCGGCGACCGGCCGCTCGTCGGCGCCCTGCTGCGGCGGGCCGACGCGGTCGTGGTCCACTCCGACGAGCAGGCCCGGCTCGCCGCCGACCTCGGGGCGCAGCGGGTGCGCGAGGTCGACCTGCCGCCGCACCTCCCCGGCGGCCCGCCCGAGCCCCGGCCGGCCCACGACGGGCCCGGTGCGCCTGCTCTCCCTCGGCATCGTGCGCGAGTACAAGGGGCTGGACCTGCTCCTCGAGGCCCTGCGCGAGGTGGAGGGTCCGACCCTCACCGTCGCGGGCGAGCTGTGGGGCGAGGCCGGGCGCCGGGTCCGCGAGCTCGCCGCCGACCCGCGCCTCGCCGGGCGCGTGGAGGTGCACGGCGGCTACGTGCCGGCCGACCGGGTCGCCGGCCTCATGGCCCGGCACGACGTCGTCGTCCTGCCGTACCGGTCGGCGACGGCCTCGCAGAACGTCCTGCTGGCCCGTCGGCACGGCCGGCCGGTCCTCGCCACGACCGTCGGCACGTTCCCGGCCCAGGTCCGCGACGGCGTCGACGGCCTCCTCGTGCCGCCGTCGGACCGCACGGCCCTCGTCGCCGCGCTGCGGCGGCTCGCCGCACCGGGGGTCGCCGACGCCCTCGCCGCGGAGGTGCGCGAGCCCGACCTCGCCGGGCCGTGGGCCAACTACGTCGGCGCCATCGAGGCCCTCGCGGTCGATCCCGTGCTGCTCGGTCCGGATCCCGCCCCGACCCTGGCCGTCGGCCCGCTGGCCCGCGCGCGCTCGCTCGTCGCCGGCCTGCGCGCGCGCCGCGGGCCGGTCCTCGCGCTGACGCCGCAGGACCTCCCCGACGACGTGCGGGCCACCGACCTCCTCGCGGTCGACGCCCAGGCCGTGGAGGCGGTCGAGGTGGCCCGCGGGCTGGGGCTGCCCCGGGCCCGCGACGCCGTCGCCGCCTGGGCCGCCCTCGGGGCGGTCGCCGCACTCGTCCGCGTCCTCGACGACCGCTCGGGCACCGCCGTGGTCGTCGACGAGTCCGGCAGCGCCAGCCCGTTCTCGCGCTGGGCCCGGGCCCTGGGCTTCGCCCCCGTCGAGCTCGAGCTCACCGGCCGGCGGGCCGCCATCGAGGTGCTCGACGTCGACACCGCCAGCCTCGACGTCGTCGCGCGCCTGCACCCCGGCGGGTGCACCGCCTCCGACGTCGACCACGTCGTCGGGCAGGCGTCGTGGGCCCTGCGCTCCGGGGGCCTGCTGCTGCTCACCGTGCCGATCGGTGACGACGACCCCGAGTTCGCCGTCCGGGCGGCCGACGTGCGCGGCATCCTGGCCCGCGCCGACGACCTCGGGCTCACGCTCGTCGGTGACGTCGACGGCGAGGTCCTCGCGCGGATGCGGGACGCGCGGACGGCCTTCGGCGACGACGACACCCCGGCCTACGCCGTCCTCCGGCTGACCTTCCGGCGGAGGTGACGCGCCGGTGACCCGCTCCCGCGTCCTCGTCGTCGTCCGGTACGCACTCCTCGCCCTCGTGCTCGTCGCGGTGGTGTGGGCCCTGGCCCGCAACTGGTCGGAGGTGTCGCAGGAGCTGCGCCGGATGAGCTGGCCGGCCGTGCTCCTGGCCCTCGTCCTCACCCTCGGGGCGCCCGTGTGCACCCTCGTCGGCTGGCGCATCCTCCTCGCCGACCTCGGCACGAGCCTGCCCGTGGCCCCGGCGGCCAGCGTGTTCTTCGTCGGGCAGCTCGGCAAGTACGTGCCGGGCTCGGTGTGGACGGTCTTCGCCCAGGCCGAGATGGGCGCGAAGCTGCACGTGCCGCGGCGCCGGATGGCCGTCACCGGCCTGCTCTCGATCCTCCTCGCCATCCTCGTCGGCAGCCTCCTCGGGGTCGTCGCCCTGCCGCGCCTCCTGGCCCGCGGCAGCTCGCCGGTGACGCTGTGGGTCCTCGTCGCCGCGGCGCTGCTCGGCGGGGTGGTCCTCTGGCCGCGCCTGCTCAACGCGCTCCTCGCCCGCGGCCTGCGGCTGCTGCGCCGCGAGCCGCTCGAGCACGAGCTCGGTGGGCGGGCGGTCCTCGCGACGTGCCTGTGGTTCGCGGGGGCCTGGGTGTCGGCCGGGCTCGGCGTCGCGGTCCTCGTCCGCTCGCTCGCCCCCGGCGCCTCGGCCTCCGACCTCGTCGTCGGCGTGGTCTGCGGGTTCGCGCTCGCCTCGGCCGTCGGCCAGCTCTCGGTGCTCGTCCCGGCCGGGGTCGGCGTGCGCGACGGCGTCCTGGCCCTCCTCCTCGTGACGTTCATGCCGGTGTCGGCCGCGACCGCCGTCGTCGTCGTCGCCCGCTTCCTCGCCGTCGTGTCCGACCTGCTCGTCGCCGGGGCCGGCTGGGCGTGGGGCCGTCGGCACCACCTCCTAGGATCCGAGGCATGAGCGAGCGACCGGAGCGCGAGGAGCAGCTCGCCTACTCGGAGTCGATGGCCAAGATGCTCGACGAGCGGGCGCGGCGCCAGAAGGCGGCCAAGATCGTCGCCGTCGTCCGGCACGCCCTCGGGGTCGGCTCGCTCGAGGGGCTGCGCGCCGTCGACGTCGGCTGCTCGGCCGGGTTCATCGCCGACGAGCTCGCCCTCGCCGGGGCCACGACGAGCGGGGTCGACATCGACGAGCCGGGGCTGGAGAAGGCCCGGGCGCGCTTCGGCGAGCGCGTCGACTTCCGGCTCGCCCGGGGCGAGGACCTGCCCTTCGACGACGGCTCGGTCGACGTCGTCGTCCTCAACCACATCTACGAGCACGTCGTCGACCCCGAGGCGGTCGTCGCCGACATCCACCGGGTGCTGCGGCCGGGCGGGCTGCTCTACCTCGGCGTCGGGCACCGCTGGCAGGTGCTCGAGCCGCACCACCGGCTGCCGTTCCTGTCGTGGCTGCCCCGGGCGGCCGCCGACCGGTACATGCGCCTGACCCGGCGGGGCGAGCAGTACTACGAGCGCTACTACTCGCCGGCCGGCCTGCGGCGCCTCTTCGGGGCCTACGACGTCTGGGACTACACGCTGCCCGTGCTCGCCGACCCCGCCACCTTCGCGGCGGGCGACAACGTCCCGGCGTGGGCCGCGCGGGTCCCCGAACGGGTGCTCGCGGCCGGGCTGCCGCTGGTCCCGACCTACGTCTGGGCCGCCTTCAAGGGGGCCGCCACGCCGGCCGGCCCCCCGCTGCGGGTGGCCCCCCGCCACCTGGCGTGAGGGCGGCGTGACCCCGGCGGCCGAGCGCGTGGTGCGGGCCTCGCGCCCGGTGCCGCTCGGTGCCGTCGTCGGCACCTTCCGCCGCGGCGGCGGTGACCCCACGAGCCGCCGCGACGACGCCGGCTGGTGGTTCGCCTGGCGGACGCCGCAGGGGCCGGTGACGCTGCGGCTCACCGCCCCCGGCGGCGCGTCTCCGCTGGTCACCGCGCAGGCCTGGGGGCCCGGCGCGCCGTGGATGCTCGACCAGGTGCCGGCCCTGCTCGGCGAGGACGACGACCCCGAGGGCTTCGAGCCCGCGCTGCACCCGCTCGTCGCCGAGGAGTGGCGCCGGCGGCCGCACTGGCGGGTGCCCCGTTCGGGGCTCGTCGTGCAGAACCTCGTCGCCTCGGTCATCGAGCAGAAGGTCACCGGGAAGGAGGCCTTCGCGGGGTACCGGCACCTCGTGCGGCGCTTCGGGGAGCCGGCGCCCGGGCCGGGGGAGGCCCTGCACCTCGTCGTCCCGCCCACTCCGGCGGGCTGGGCGGCGGTCCCGTCCTGGGAGTGGCTCGCCGCCGGGGTCGACCCCGGGCGCTCGCGCACCGTGGCCGCGGTCGTGCGCTACGCCGGCCGCCTCGAGGAGTGCGCGGCGATGCCCGTCGACGCGGCGCGGGCCCGGCTCACCGCGCTGCCGGGCGTCGGCGGGTGGACCTGGGCCGAGGTGGCGCAGCGCGCCCTCGGCCTGCCCGACGAGGTGAGCTTCGGCGACTACCACGTCGCCAAGGACATCGGCTGGGCCCTCACCGGCACCCCGGTCGACGACGACGGCCTCGCCGAGCTCCTCGCCCCGTGGGCCGGGCACCGCTACCGCGTGCAGCGGCTCCTCGAGCTCGGCGGGCACCACCGGCCGAGGCGCGGGCCCCGGATGTCGACACCGACCCACCTGCCGGTGCGGGGCGGTTTCAGCCGAGGCGGAGGGTGACCGACCCCTCGGCCCGCGCCACGGCCACGGCCGTGAGGTCCTCGGACGCGGCGGCCACCTCGGCGCGGACGACGAGGCGTCCCAGGTCGTAGTCGTCGGGCGCGGCCAGGGTGAGCCTCGGCCCCGTCCTCGTCGAGGGCGACGTCGGCCGAGCCCTCGGGCACCTCGCGCAGGGCGAGGGCCACGACCCGGCCCACCCGCACGCCGAGCGGCTCGGGCGCCACCGAGCGGAGGCCGACCTCCGCCGAGTCGGCGGAGCCGGGCTCGACGCCCAGGACGGCCCGCAGCGCCTCGACCGGCCCGCGGGCGAACCAGTCGCCGGGGCCGGTGCGCACGAGCGAGCGCGCCCCGGCCGCCGACGCGTCGAACCACGGGCGGGGCAGGCCGCGCACCACCGCCGCCGGCACGCCGTCGGCCTTGCCCTTGACGAGGTCGGCCGCCGCGGCGACCTCGTCGGCCACCGCCCGGGCGGTGACCGCGAGCGCGCGTCCGTCGTGGTCGGTGCCGCCGCGGAGGTCGTCGAGCACGGCGAACCCGGCTGCCCCGAGGGCGAAGTCGATCTGTCCCGCCCGCCACGGGCGGCCGGCCGTGTCGGAGAGCACGACCCCGAGGGCCGCGTCGGCGGGCCGGCCCGACGCGGCGAGCAGGGCCGCGCGCAGCCGCTGCGCCTCACCGTCGGGGTCGTCGGGCAGGAGGAGCACGGCGCCGGTCGGTCCGGTGTTCGAGGCGTCGACACCGGCGGCCGCCATCACCGGCCCCGCGAGCGCCTCGACGACCCGGGTCGGGCCCGCGCCGCCGTCACGCTCCGCGACCACCCGGCGGGTGTGGGCCGCGACGGCGGTGGCGCGCTCGCCGGGCCAGGTGAGCCCCTGCGCCTTGGAGACGACCTTGCTCGACACGACGAGGCAGTCGCCGTCCGCGAGCCCCACGCCGGCGGCCGAGAGGGCGGCGAGGAGGAGCGCCGCGAGGTCGTCACCGGCGACCACCTCGGGCAGGCCCGGCAGCGGGAGGACGACGAGGGCGCCGTCCGCGCCCGGGGTCACGCCGTGACCGCGGTGGCGAGGCGCAGCGCGTGCCCGGCGATGCGGCCCGCCGACGGCACGTCGGTCATGAGCAGCGGACCGTCGAACGCCTCGACCCGGGCCCGGGGGAGCACGGTGTCGGCGTCGGCGGGGTCGACGAGCCAGGCGTCGAGGAAGTCCTCGTAGAGCCCGGCCACGCCGGCGGCCGTCGCGGGCACACCGACGGCCGCGAGGCACGCGTCGGCGTGCCCGCGCACCGGCCGGCCGGAGATGAGCGGCGAGACCCCGACGACCGGCGCGGTCGTGCCGCGCAGCGCGTCGCGCACCCCGGGGACCCCGAGGACGATGCCGATCGAGACGACGGGGTTGCTCGGGGGGAGGAGGACGACGTCGGCCTGCCGGATGGCGTCGAGGACACCGGGAGCGGCCGCCGCCCGGTCGAGGCCGGCGACGACGAACCGACGGGCCTCGAGCGCGGCCTGGTGCCGGACCCACCACTCCTGGAAGTGGATCGCCCTCTCGCCGCCCTCGCCGTCGTCGACGACGACGTGGGTCTCGACGGGGGTGTCGGTCATCGGCAGGAGCGTGATGCGCTGCTCGGGGAGGCCCCAGCGAGCGGCGAGGCGCGCCGTCACCTGGGTCGGGCGTGAGGCCCTGGGCCAGCCACTGCGAGCGGACGACGTGCGTGCCGAAGTCGAGGTCGCCGAGGGCGAACCACTGGGGGAGCGCTCCGTAGGCGGCCAGCTCGGCCTGCACGCGGTGGGTCTCCCCGGCCCGGCCCCAGCCCTGGTCGTCGTCGATCCCGCCGCCGAGGGTGTAGAGCAGCGTGTCGACGTCGGGGGAGACCCGCAGGCCGAAGAGGGAGATGTCGTCCCCGGTGTTGGCGACGACCGTGACCTCGGCGTCGGCGAGGGCGGGCGTGGTGTCGAGGTGGTGCCGCAGCCCCCGGACGAACCGGGCGCCTCCGACACCGCCGGCGAGGGCGGTGATGCGCATGCGGGCAGTCTTCCAGCCCGGCCGCCGGGCCGGTGCACGGCGGGTGGTCCGGGCCTACCACACGGACCGGATCTCGGGAAATCCCGGCCAATAACACCGAACGGCTTGACGTGCGTGGCATGACACGCGTGTAATTCCATGCATGTACTCCGGGGTGACCGGCCGGGGTGCACGGGTCGAGGTCGAGGAGGAAGCACCATGCACGAGCTCTTTCTGGTCGAGGGGATGCTCGGGAGCGTCGAGCCGGAGGAGGGCGCCCTGTCCTGGCAGGAGCGTTCCCTCTGCGCGCAGACCGATCCCGAGGCGTTCTTCCCGGAGAAGGGGGGGTCGACCCGGGAGGCGAAGAAGGTGTGCGTCTCCTGCGAGGTCCGCTCCGAGTGCCTCGAGTACGCCCTCGGCAACGACGAGCGCTTCGGCATCTGGGGCGGGCTGTCCGAGCGGGAGCGCCGCAAGCTGAAGAAGCGCGCCGTCTGACGAGGGCCTCGCCCTCGGCCCAGGCCACTCCCGGATGACGCTCGCCCCGCCACGTCCCGTCGACACCGCACCGGCTCCCTCCGCCGGGGCGGCCGCGCCGCGCGTCACGGCCGTCGTCGTGACCCACCGCGACCCGGTCGGCCTCGCCGACCTCCTCGACGCCGTCCGGGCCCAGACCCTGCCCCCCGACGAGCTGCTCGTCCTCGACCGCACCGGTGGGGCCGTGCTGCCCGGTCCCGCGGGGGAGGGCGAGGTCTCGGTCGCCGGGCTCCTCGCCCCGCTCGTCGACCGGCCGCGGCCGGCCGTGCACGTCGTGGCCGTCGACCCGCGGGTGCCCGTGCGCCGGGCGGTCCACCGCGCCGTGCTCGAGCGTTCCGTCCCGGCCGCCGCGGCCGCCGACGCCGGGTCGGCCGACGTCGAGCCGCCCGAGGGACCCGGCCCGGCCGCGCTGCTGTGGCTCCTGCCCGTCGGCACGAGCCCCGAGCCCGCGGCCCTGGTCCGCCTCGTCGACGCGTGGCGGCGCTCGCCGTCGACCGGGCTGGTCGGGCCCAAGCACGTCGACAGCGACGCACCGCACCGGTTGCGGGCCGTGTCGATCCGCACGACCCGGGGCGGACGGCTGCTCGCCAGCCCGCTGCCCGGCGAACCCGACCAGGGCCAGTACGACGCGCTCACCGACGTCCTCGCGGTGCCCTTCGCCGGGTGTCTCGTCGAGCGTGACCTCCTCCTGGCCCTGCGGGGGTGGGAGACGAGCTTCGGCGACGTCGGCGCCGACCTCGACCTCGGCTGGCGGGCCCAGCTGAGCGGACGCCGCGTCGTCGTCGTGCCCTCCTCCCGGGTGCGCTCGGGCCCCGGCGTCGCCGTGGCCGGCGCCACGACCTCGGCCCGCCGTCGCTCGGCCCGCCGGGTCGCCCTCGCCCGGGCCCCGTGGTGGTGGGCACCGTTCCTCGCCGTGTGGATCGCCGTCACCTCCGTCGTGGCCGCCGTCGGGCTCCTCCTCCTCAAGCGCCCCCGGAGCGCCTGGGCCGAGCTGACCGCGCTCAGCTCCCTCGACCCCGTGCGCGGGCTGCGGGCCCGGTGGCGCACGCGGCACCGGAGCACCGTGCGCCGCCGCGACCTCGGCGCCGTGTTCGAGCCCCGCCGCGCCGTGCTCACCGGATGGGGCGACGCGGTCCACCACGCCCTCGTCCCGCCGCAGCCACCCATCGGCGACTCGGCGGCCGACCTCAACCCGCGGTCGTGGGTCGTCAAGGTGGCCCGCCACCCCGGCGTCGTCGCCCTCGTCACCGCCCTCGCCGCCACGGTGGTGGCCGCCCGCACCCTCGGGTTGGGCGTGCTCACCGGTCTCGGCTCCGGCCTGGCCGGCGGCGAGCTCGTCGGCGCCCGCACCGACGCGGGCGCGCTCTGGCACGCCTGGCGCGACGGCTGGTCGGGGACCGGCCTCGGCGGGCCGGAGCAGGCGGGCCCGGCCTCGGCCCTGCTCGCCGGTCCGACGTGGGTCGTGGCCCACCTCCCGCTCGTGCCCACCCCCACCTCGCCCGGCGGGCTCGTCGTCGGGCTCCTCGTGCTGCTCGGGATGCCGCTGGCCGCCGTCGGGGCCTACCCCGCCCTGCGGGTGGTCACCTCCCGACGCTGGCTGCGCTGCCTCGGGGCCGTCGCCTGGGCCACGAGCGGCCCGGCCGCGGCCGCCGTCGCCCAGGGCCGTCTCGGCGCCGTCGTCGCCCTCGTCCTCCTCCCGGGCGTCGCGGCCGGCCTCTGGCTCGTCGGCACCCGCCGCTCGACGCCGACGAGCGCCTTCGCCACGGCCCTGGCCCTCACCGTCGTCGGTGTCTTCGCGCCCGTCCTCGCGGCCCTCGGCGCGCTGCTGGCGCTCGGCCTCGCCCTCGTCCGCCGCCGGGTGCGGGCCCACGGGCTCGTCATCGCGCTCGTGCCGGCCGCCCTCCTCGCCCCGTGGGTCGCGTCGGTCGGGGCGCTCTCGTGGCCCGCGGTCGTCGCCGGCTCCGGGCTCGCCCAGTGGGGCGGCACGCCCCCGACGCCGTGGCACCTGCTGCTCCTCGACGCCGGCGGCGCCGGCGCGCCGACGCCCTGGACCGCCTGGCCGCTCCTCGCCGCGGGGGTCCTCGCCCTGGCGGCCGGCCGGTCCTGGCGTGGTGCGGGCGCGGTCCTCGCCGGGCTCCTCCCGCTCCTCGTCGCCGCGGCGCTCGTCGCGCCCCGCGTGCGGCTCGGCACGGTGCCGGCGGGTGTCGCCGGGGCGGGCGAGCCGGTCACCGCGTGGGCCGGGACGCTGCTCCTGCCGGTGGTCCTCGTCCTCGTCCTCGCCCTCGTGCGCGCGCTCGACACCGTCCCCCTCGGCGGGCTCACCGGACGCCGGCGCGGCCTGGCCTGGACCGCCCTCGGAGCGGGCGTCGCCGCCGTCGCGGTCGCCCTCGGCGGGGTGGCCGCCGGCGGGCTCGGCCGCACCCTGGCGCCCTGGCACGACCCCCGGCCCGCGGTCGCCGTCGACCAGGCCGAGGGCGCGTTCGCCACCCGGTCGCTGTTCGTCGTGCCGGGCGAGCGGGGTGCCGCCTACCGGTTCGTCGGCCGCGAGGACGCCACCCTCGTGCGCACCCTCCCACCGACGCCGGGGGCCGACGCCGCCGTCGCCGGTGCCGTCACCGACCTGCTCGGCGCCGTGCCCGGCAGCGACCGGCTGGTCGCCGGGGCCGCGGCCGACCTGCTCGCCGTCGGCGGCGAGCCGGTGCCGGAGGTCACCCGCCGGCTCGACGCCACGAGCGGCCTCCAGCGCATCTCGCCGCGCTCGGGCTGGCTGATGTGGCGGCTCAGCCCCTCCGGCTCGGCCACCGAGGCCCTCGTGGCCCCGCCCCGGCTGCGCCTCGAGGCCCCGAAGGAGACCCGGCTCGTCGTCACCACCGGCGCCCACGGCGCGACCTCGACGCGCATCGACGCACCGGCGGGCAGCCGCCTCGTCGTCGCGGAGCCGTCCGGGTGGGCGGCCCACGCCGTCGTGGCCGTCGACGAGCGCGTCCTCCGACCGGTGGCCGGTGCGGCCTCGCCGACCTACGAGCTCCCGCCGGGTGCGGGGAGCCTCACCATCCGGCTCACCGACCCGCAGCGCTGGTGGCACCTCGGCCAGGGGCTCGGCCTCGCGGTGCTCTCCTTCCTCGCCGTCCCGTTCGGGCGGCGCGAGACCAGGGTGGCGGCCCCGTGAGCCGGCTCGCACGGGTGCGCCCCGCCCTCCCCGGGGCGACGCGGGTCGTCGTCGCCGCCGGGCTGGTCGCGGCCCTCGGCTGGGGCGCGGCCACGCACGCCGACACCCTCGACCTCGCGGCGGCCAGCGGGGTCCCGCCGGTGCAGGTCGCGCCGACCAGCCTGGCGACGAGCATCGACGCGATGTGCCCGGGCAACGAGCTGAGCGGGATCGCCGGGGTCGACGACGTGGCCGTCGCGGGCCGGGTCGCCGTGGCCACGGGACCGTCCGACCTGCTGCCGGTCCCCGCCGAGGGCGAGGGCCGGGCCCGGCTGACGGCCGGCTCGGCGCCGCTGGCCGAGCCCACCGGCCGTCCCGGCGCGGAGTCCGCGGCGCTGCCCCGCAGCGGGCCGGTCGCGCTGCGGGCCACCGGCGCCCTGGCCCCGGCCGTGGTGGCCGCCCAGGAGTGGAGCAGCACGAGCGCCGACCTGCGCGGCCTCGTCACCACCCCGTGCCTCGGTGCGGCCACCGACCTCTGGCTGCTGGGCGGCGGGAGCGGTGCCGGCCGCCAGGAGCGGCTCGTGCTCGTCAACCCCGGTGGCAACCCGGTGTCGGCCGAGGTCACCGTCCACGGCGCCGCGGGCCCGGTCGGCAGCCCCCGCACCGAGACCGTGCCGCCGGGCGGGCGGGCCACCCTCCTCCTCGACGCCGTGGCCGGCGACGAGGCGTCACCGGCCGTGCACGTCGTCGCCGACGGCGGAGGTCTGCACGCCACCCTCACCGACACGTGGCTCGCGGGCAGCACGCCCCGGGGCGCGGAGACGGTCGTGCCCGCCGCCGACCCGTCGACGGTGCAGGTCGTGCCGGCGGCCGTGCTCGGGGGCCGGGCCACGCTGCGGGTCCTCGCCGCGGGGAGCGAGGAGGCGGTCACGAGCGTCACCCTCCTCGGCCGCTCCGGAGCCGTCGCCACGACGGCCGACACCGTCCTCACCGTCGGGGCCGAGGGCGTGGGCGAGCTGGCGCTCCCGCCCGTGCCGCCGGGCACCTACTCCGTCGTCGTGCGCTCCGACGTGCCCGTGGCCGCCGCGGTGCTCACCGACGTCGGCGACGGCAAGGGCCCCGGCGACATCGGGTGGGCCACCTCGGCGCCGATCCTCGAGCAGGTCGGCGGGGCCGCGCTCCCGCCGACCCCCGGCGTGGAGCGCACCCTCCACCTCGTGAGCACCGGTGGCGCGTCGACGGCCGACGTCACCGTCGTCGTCGACGGCCAGGCCCGTACGCGGACGGTCAGCCTGCTGTCCGAGCGGTCGGCCGACATCGACCTCGCCGGCGGCTCGGCGGTCTGGGTCGAGCGCACGGGCGGCTCGGGGGCGCTGCGCGGGGGCGTCGTCGCGACCTCCGGCACGGGGACGGCCGCCCTGCTCTCCGAGGTGCCGCTCGAGCCGGTCGCCGTCACCTCGCCGGTGAGCCGGGCCTTCCCGCTGCCCTGACCCCCCCCGGGCGCGCGGCTCAGAGGTCCGGGTCGAGGTCCGGGTCGAGCTCTCGCGGCGGCACCCCGAGCAGCGCCGCCACCTGCTCGGTGACGACCTCGCGGACGATGTCGGCGAGGTCCTGCTCGTCGTGGGCGCGCGCCTCGACCGGCCGGCGGTAGACCACGACCCGGTCGCTGCGGGTGGCCGTCGCACGCAGCAGCCGCCCGAGCGGGGCGACCTGCTCCTCCCACGGCGCGGGGTCGGTGGGCGGCACGTCCTGCACGGCGAACTCGGTGCCCGCGTACCGCGAGCCCAGGTGCGGGCGGAGGCGGTCGGCGGCGTCGAGGACGAGGTCGTCGAAGCGCTCCCGGCGGGTGCCCATCACGGGCACGGCAGGCCAGGCGAGGGGACCGCGCCGGCCCCGTCCGTGGCGGTCGCGTCGAGAGGCGCTCACGCCCCCGATGCTACGGCGTGCCTCCGGCGCGCTACCGGGACCGCCACCTACAGTCGCGGTGTGAACCTGTCGCGGAAGTGCACGAAGCTGGGCTGCCGGCAGCCGGCGGTCGCGACGCTCACCTACGCCTACTCCGACCGGGCCGCCGTCCTCGGACCCCTCGCGACGTACGCGGAGCCGCACACGTACGACCTCTGCGCCGAGCACGCGACCCGCCTCACGGCGCCGCGCGGCTGGGAGGTGGTCCGGCTCGTGACGGACTACCCCGAGCCCGAGCCCACCCCCGACGACCTCCTCGCCCTGGCCGACGCGGTGCGCGAGGCCGGCCGGCCGCGCACCCGTGAGGTGCCGGCGGCGCCGGAGCCGCCGACCGGCGAGGTGCTGCGCCGCGGCCACCTGCGGGTCCTGCGGGGCAGCGCCGAGGGCTGACCCGGCCGCGGGCCACTCGGTCCGACCTGCTCCACCGTTCGGACGATCCCCCCTCGCGATCCACCGCGCGGCGGTGCCCGACGCCCCTACCGTCGGCCTCGCCCACATCGTCGCGCAGGGAAAGGGGTCGCCGTGCATCGGCCGCGCCCGCGTCCGTCCCGCCTCCGGACGACGCCCCCTGCCCAGGTGCGGGACGAGCGGGGCGCCGTCGCCCTCGAGGCCGCCATCGTCTTCCTCTTCCTCTTCTTCATCCTCGCCGGGGTCATCGACACCTCGATGTTCTTCAAGGACACCTACTCGGTCTCCAGCGCGGCCCGGGCCGGCGCGCGCACCGCCTCGGCCGACCCCCTGGCGGCCAACTTCGCCCGCAACACGGCCGGCCAGGTGGCGGGGACGTTGACCGACCTCGACTGGACCCGCGTCGTCGACATCTGGGTCTACAAGGCGAACCCCACGACGGGCGCCACGATGACCGGCAGCACGTGCGCCGCGCAGTGCGTGCGCTTCACGATGACCGGGCCCGGCACGACGAGCCTCGGCGCGGGCAGCTGGGGCGGGCGCAACGCCTGCATCAGCTGAGACGGTCTCGGTGGACAGCGTCGGGGTGCAGGTGCGCTACCGGCACAAGGCCACGGTGATGTTCGGTGACAACGCCGTCGTCACCGAGCGCGTGATGATGCGTCTCGAGCAGATCCCGACGACCCAGCCGTGCGTGTCGACGTGATGACCCGGACGCACCGTCGCGAACGCGGGGCGGCGGCCGTGGAGGCGGCCATCGTCACGCCGATGTTCATCCTCCTCATCGTCGGCATCCTCGAGTTCGGGATGTTCTTCAAGGACTACCTCTCGGTCGCGAGCGCCGTCCGCGCCGGAGCCCGCACCGCCTCGGCCGAACCGCGCCTCACGACCTACGCCCAGGACGCCGTCAACAGCGTCGCCGCCGAGGGCACGGCCTTCGCCCGCGGTGACGTCCAGGAGATGTGGGTCTACAAGGCCAACGACGCGCGACAAGTTCCCGGTGGGGGGCAGCAGCTTCTCGAGCTGCACGACGTGCGTGAAGTTCCGGTGGAACGGCACGGCGTTCGCGCCGACCTACTCCAACTGGGCCGCCGTCACCCAGCGGGCCTGCTCCGCCGGTCCGATGGACCGGGTCGGCATCTACGTCAAGCTCCGGCACCGGGCCTTCACGAGGCTCGTCTTCAGTTCCATCACCATCGAGGAGTCGACCGTGATGCGGTTCGAGCCCAAGCCCACGACCCAGGTGTGCCAGCCATGACCCGCCGCCGTCCCCGCACCCGCGACGAGCGCGGGTACGTCGCCATCGTCTCCGGGCTGCTGCTCATCGTCCTGCTCGGCTTCTCGGCCTTCGCCGTCGACGTCGGCCACTGGTACCTCGAGGGCCAGCGGGCGCAGCGGGCCGCCGACTCCGCCGCCCTCGCCGGTGTCACCAAGCTGCCGGGTGACCGCCCGGCCGCCTACGACCTGGCTCGTCAGTACGCCACCGGCAACGGGTTCACGAACGGGACCGGCACCATCGTCGCGCCGTCGCTGGCCGGCGGCTCGACCCGCCTGCGGGTCGACGTGAGCACGACGGTGAAGAACATCTTCGGGGGCCTCATCGGGGTGCCGTCGACCACGGTGTCGCGGCACGCCATCGCCGAGTACGCCGGCCCGGTGCCGCTCGGCAGCCCCTGCAACCGGTTCGGCGACGACCCGGAGGCCGGGAGCACGGCGAGCAACAACTGCAACAACACCGGCGCCTTCTGGGCCAACATCGGCAGCCCGGCCTCGAACAAGCAGAGCGGCGACGCCTTCCAGAACGACACGTGCACCGCGTCGACCTCCGACGGCTGCACCGGCAACGTCAACACCGACTACGACCCCGAGGGCCACGTCTACACGATCACCGTGCGCAACACCGTCAAGAACCTCACGATCGAGGCCTTCGACCCCGCCTTCGTCGCGGTCGGCGACTACTGCACGCTCAGCGCGGCCAAGCTCTCGACCGCCAAGAACCTCCCGTACCCCGCCGCGGCCGTCGTCTCCAACCCCTCGGCCCGCTACGCCGACGGCACCTCGTCGTGGTGCACCGGCGACAAGCCCTTCACGACCAACGCCGCCGTCGACACCGAGTTCATCCTCAAGGGCCCGGCCGGCAACCCGTGGGAGCCGACGGCCTGGCCGACGCTCGGCGGGAGCTGCGCGCCGAAGACGTTCCAGGGGTACTACGGGGACCTCAGCAAGGTCCTCGACAAGCGCACCAGCCAGTACGCCGCCCGGCCCGACGTCGCGGTCAACTTCCGCCGGTGGGTCCAGCTGTGCAGGATCCCCGGGCACACGGTGCCGGGCACCTACGCCCTGCAGATCCACACCAACGGCCTGGGCGCCGACGCCGAGGGCGGGCACAACCGCTTCTCGCTGCGGGCCTACGGGACGAACAGCGCGGACAAGAACAACATCTCCATCGCCGGTTTCTCGAAGATGGTCATGTACGGCAACACCCCGAACGGCACGTCGAAGTTCTTCCTCGCCCGGGTCCCGAGCAACTCCAGCGGCCAGTTCCTCAACGTCAACCTCTACGACATCGGCGACGGCGCCACCGCGGGCAGCACGATCTCGGTGATCCCGCCGTCGGAGTCCGGCGGCTCGTTCACCGGCTGCACGGGCAAGGGGCGGGTCAACGGCTCGCTGCCCAACTGCCAGATCTCGGTGAGCAGCACCTACAACGGGCGATGGCAGACCATCACCGTCCCCATCCCGGCGAGCTACTCGTGCGACGACTCCTCGGCCACCGGCTGCTGGGTGCGCCTCGAGTTCTACTACGGCCCGAGCTCCGGACCGGCCGACACCACGTCGTGGACGGCCTCCCTGGACGGTGACCCGATCCGCCTCGTGCAGTGACCTCGGCCCGGACCGGACGGCCGCGCGCGCTCGCGTAGGCTCGGGCGGCGTGACCCCCCGATCCCTCACCGACGTCGTCAAGGCCTACGACGTCCGCGGCCTCGTCCCCGACCAGCTCGATGCCGAGGTGGCGCGGGCGCTCGGGGCCGCGTTCGCCGACGTCGTCCTCATCCCCGAGCACGCCCCGGCCTGCGTCATCGGCCACGACATGCGCGAGTCGGGGCCGGCCCTCGCCGAGGCGTTCGGGTACGGCGTGCGCAGCCGCGGGCACGACGTCACCGTCATCGGGCTGTGCAGCACCGACGGCCTCTACTACGCCAGCGGCGACCTCGGGCTCCCCGGGGCGATGTTCACCGCGAGCCACAACCCGGCCGAGTACAACGGCATCAAGCTGTGCCGGGCCGGGGCCCGGCCGGTGGGCCAGGACAGCGGCCTCACCGAGGTGCGTGAGCTCGCGGAGCGCATCCTCGCCGGCGAGGTCTCCGACCCGGACGTGCCCGCCGGCCACCACATGGAGCGCGACCTGCTCGCCGACTACGCCGCGTTCCTGCGCGGCCTCGTCGACCTCGCGCAGATCCGGCCGCTGCGCGTCGTCGTCGACGCGGGCAACGGCATGGGGGGCCTCACGGTCCCGGCCGTCCTCGAGGACGCCGCCGGGCTGGCCCCGCTGCCGCTGACCGTCGAACCGCTCTACTTCGAGCTCGACGGCACCTTCCCCAACCACGAGGCCAACCCGCTGGAGCCGGAGAACCTCCGCGACCTGCAGGCGGCGGTCCGGGCCCACGGGGCCGACATCGGGCTCGCCTTCGACGGTGACGCCGACCGCTGCTTCGTCGTCGACGAGCGGGGGGAGCCGGTGAGCCCGAGCGCCATCACCGCCCTCATCGCCCGCCGTGAGGTGGCCCGCGCGGTGGCCGAGGGCGCCGACGCCGCCGACGTCGCGGTCGTCCACAACGTCATCACCTCCGCCCAGGTGCCGGAGGTCATCGCCGCCACGGGCGCCCGGGCGGTGCGCACGCGGGTCGGCCACTCGTTCATCAAGGGCGAGATGGCCCGCCACGGGGCCGTCTTCGGTGGTGAGCACAGCGCCCACTACTACTTCCGCGACTTCTGGTACGCCGACACCGGCATGCTCGCCGCCCTCCACGTCCTCGCGGCCCTCGGCGAGCAGGAGGCGCCGCTCAGCGTCGTCATGGCCGACCTCAGCCGGTACGTCGCGTCGGGCGAGATCAACTCCACGGTGAGCGACGCCGGGGCCGCCACCGCCGAGGTGCTGGCCTGGGCCGAGGCCCAGGGCGTCACGGTCGACCGGCTCGACGGGCTGACCCTGGTCCACGAGGGCGGCGACGACGACCCGATGTGGTGGCTCAACCTGCGCGCCTCGAACACCGAGCCGCTGCTGCGGCTCAACGTCGAGGCGGCCGACGACGCGACGATGGCCCGGGTCCGCGACAGGGTGCTCGGGCTGGTGCGGGCCGGCTGACCGGCCCGACGGCGCAGCGCACGCGCAGCGGCGGCACAGCGGCCCGGGGCAGGGTCGGGGCAGCGGCCGAGGAGGTCGCCCGAGTCAGGAGGACCCCGATGACCGTTCGCCGCACGCTCGCCCTCACCCTCTCCGCCGTCGTCGGTGCCGGCGTGGTCCTGGCCGCTCCGGCCGGTGCCGTCCCCCTGGCCTCCGCCCCGGCCGCCCCGACGGCGACGGCTGCGGCGGCGTCGACCCTGCGCAGCGACACGGTCGCGCGGGCACAGGCGGCCTTGACCCACCCGCGGAAGTTCAAGACCTCGGCGACCTCACCCGTGTACCTCAGCACGGTGCTCGCCGCCCAGAAGCGCAACGTCCTCGAGCGGGGCGGCAGCGAGGCCAACCGCAACGTCTTCAACGGCTACAACGGGGCCGAGTGGTGCGGCTACTTCGTCGCCGCGATGTGGACCGGCACCAACGTGCCCGACCCCGCCGTCTACCCGCGCATCCCGTCGAGCTACCCGTCGTCCCAGGCATGGATGACCCAGTCCGGCAGCCGGTTCCACGCGTTCACCGGGGCGAACCAGACCCTCCCGAAGCCCGGGGACGTCCTCGTCTGGACGAACACCACCCCCGGCACCGGTGGCCACGTCGGCCTCGTCGTCTCGGTCAACGGCACGACCCGCACCGTCCACACCATCGAGGGCAACGTCAACGGTGACGAGGTCGCCGCCTTCGCCTACCCGTGGGGGGCCCACGGGGCGGTGCGGTCGGGGAAGACCTTCCGCGGGTACACCTCGCGCGAGTGACGCGGGGCCGGGTCGGTGCGGGGTCAGGCCGGTCCGGGACTGCGGCGGTGGGGCGTGGTCGGGCGGGCCGCCGTCGCCCGCCGCAGGGCGGCCTGCTCGAGGCGCAGCGCCTCGCTGGCCCCGGCGGGGTCGCCGCCGGCGTCGAGCACCGCGGCGAGCACCTGGTAGGTGAACGCGACACTGAGCGGCCGGTCGAGGGCGGTGAACTCCTCCACCGCGGCCCGCAGGTCGGTCTCGGCTTCACCGAGGGCGGCCAGGGCCAGCCGGGCCCGTCCCCGCGTGCGTCGGGCCCGGGCGGCGAGGAAGGCGTCGCGCGAGGCCAACGCCCGCTCCAGGGCCGTGTCGGCCTCGTCGAGGGCCTCGTGGGCCCGGTGGGCGGCCAGGCTCACCTCGGCCCGGGCGTCGAGGGCGTAGGAGTACATGTGCACCGCGCCCACCCCCTCGAGGATCTCCAGCGCCTCGTCGACGAGGAGCGTCGCCGGCCCGAGCTCTCCGGTGCGGCGCCGCGCCCGTGACAGCTCGAGGGTGGCGAGCGCGTAGGCGACGGTGCGCGGTGTGTCGCGGAGGATCTCCCGGGCCCGGGTGAACTCCCGGGCCGCCTCCGGCAGCTCGTCGTAGTCGTTGTGCAGCGTGCCGCGGGTGATCGCGGCCCACGCCGCGAGGCCGGCGTCGGGGTCCTGGCCGATCGAGGCCTCGGCGGTGCGGATGGCCGTCTCCGCGGCCGCCCTCAGCCCGAGCGAGGTCGCGGCCTGGGCGCTGACCAGCGCCGCCGCGGCGGCCGCCCCGTGCGCGCGCAGCAGGAGCAGCCGGGGGCGGGCCGCCTCGGCGAGGTCGCGCGCCTCGCGGGAGGACGACCGACGGTCCTGGAGCAGCCAGGCCCGGCAGAGGAGCAGGTACGCGGCGCCGAGCCGGCTGTCGTCGTCGGCGTCGGCGAGGGCCTGCCCCACCGCCCGCTCGGCCTCGAACCACGCGTGGAGGTCGGTCGAGGCGTCGGTGCCGAGAGCGGTGTCGACGAGGAGCCGCCAGGCCAGGTCGGGGCGGTGCGCCGCCAGGGAGCGCGCCAGGGTGACGAAGAACGGTGTCTCGGTGCGGAAGAAGCGCCGCGAGCGGCGCCGGGTGCGCGGGGAGGGTCCGGTCGCCGTCACGGACGCCGGCCGGTCGGGGACGGGGACGAACCGGTAGGGGCGGTCGGTGAGGAACGCGGCCGTGCGGGCGAGCGCCGCCGACCCGACGGCCGCCGCCTCGGCCCGGCTGTCCGGGTGCTCGGCGGTGTCGGGCGTCCCGTCGGCGGCGCGGGCCGCGCGGGCCCGCACCGCCGAGCGCACGAGGTCGTGGAGCCGGTACCGGGTGTCGTGGTCCTCGCGGACCACCGGCTCGACGAGGCCACCCTCGACGACGGCGTCGAGGGCGGTGTCGCCGGTCGAGGCGTCCCCGAGGACGGACGCGGCCACCCAGCCGCTGAAGGTGTCGGTCGGCAGGTGGGCGACGGCCTCGACGAGCCGGCCCGCCTGCGGGTCGAGGTCGTCGAGGAGGCGGGCCAGGCTGGCGTGCAGCGCGGTCATCGGGTCGGTCCGTCCGGTGGGTCCGCCCTCCTCGAGGCGCTCGACGAGGTCGTCGAGGCCGAGGTCGGGCCGCTGGGCGAGCCGGCCCGTGGCCAGGCGCAGCGCCAGCGGCATCCCGCCGGTGAGGCGCACGAGGTCGTCGACCGAGGACGGGTCCTCGTCCGCGAGCTCGGCCCCGACGAGCGCGGAGACGAGCCGCCGGGCCGAGGCGGGGTCGAGGCTGCGCAGGCGCACGCGAGGAGCCGGACCGAGGCCCTCCACGGGGCGCCGCGAGGTGACGATCGCCATCGAGCCCGCGCTCGCGGGCAGGAGGTCGGCGATGTCACCGCCGTCCGCGGACCGCTCGGCGCCCGAGACGTTGTCGAGGACCACGAGCACCCGCCGGCCGTCGAGCAGGGACCGGAAGAGCCCGGCCCGGGCCCGGGGTGACGACGGCACCGCCTCGGGGTGGACGCCGAGCAGGGGGAGGAACGAGGTGATGACGGCCTCGACCGGCACCCCCCCGGGTGCGTTGGCGCCGTCGTGGTAGAGCGTCCCGTCCGGGAAGCGGTCGCGCAGCGCGTGCCCGGCCTCGAGCGCGAGGGTGGACTTGCCGACGCCCGGCAGGCCGGTGACGGCCACGACGACGGGGTCCTCGTCGAGGGCCTCCGCGGCCCGGGTGACCTGGGCGAGCTCGGCGTCGCGGCCGACGACGGCGTCCGCCCGGCGCGGGAGCGTCCGCGGCACGGGCAGGGCGAGGGACGCCGGCGAGGCGTGGCCCGGGTCCGCGGCCGGGTCCGGGGCGCGGTGGCCGTCGTCCACCTCGGCCCGGGCCCGGATCACCGACTCGCCCGAGAGGACGATGCGCTGGGCCTCGACGAGCTGGTCCGAGGGCCGGACGCCGAGCTCGTCGTCGAGGCGGGCGCGAGCGGTGGCGAACACCTCGAGGGCCCGGCTCTGCTGGCCGGTCGCCGCCAGGGCCAGCACGAAGAGGGCGATGAACCCCTCGTGGTAGGGGTGGCGCGCGCTCAGGGCGTCGAGGTCGGCGACGAGGCCGTCGAGGGCGCCCGCACGCAGGGCCGCCTCGTGCCGCTCCTCGAGGACCGAGAGCCGCTCCTGGACCAGCCGGCCCCGCTCGACCTCGACCCCCGCCGTCGCCGGGGCCCCCTGGAGGGGCTCGTGGTCGAAGAGCGCGAGGGCCGCGTCGTAGTGCGCCAGGGCCGCACCGGGGTCGACGCCGCGCCGGGCGCGGGCCGCGCCCACCTCGTCGACCCACGTCGTGAGGTCGACCGCCACGTCGTCGGCGAGCACGTACCCGCGGCCCTCGGTGTGGAGGACCCCGGGCCCGGCCTTGCGGCGGATGGCGGAGACGAGCGACTGCACACGGTTGCGGGCCGAGGAGGGGGGCTCGCCGTCCCAGAGCCAGTCCGAGAGGGAGTCGACGTCGACGTGGCCGTGGAGGGCCGCGAGGGAGAGCAGGCCGTGCTCGAGCTCGGTGAGCCGGAGCGGGCGCCCCCCGTCGGTCAGGCGCACCCTGCCGAGGACCTCGAGCTGCACCGGGAACCCTTCCTCACGACCGACGACTCCACTGGGGACCCTAAGGAGCCTCCTGCCCGCCCACAACACGACGGACCGGGGAGCACTCCCCGCCCCCCGCGCGGTGTGCGAGGATCGGGGCCGGCCCAGCACCCGTCGGAGAGGACCCCATGAGCGACCCGGTCGCCCCCGGTACGCACCTCGAGCCGTGGCTGCGCGAGATCCTGCGCTGCCCGGCCTGTCGCAGCGAGCTGCGCGACGCCACCGGCCCGACCGGTCCCGAGCTCGTGTGCACGGACGCCGCCTGCGGCCTCGCCTACCGCATCGACGAGGGCGTCCCCGTGCTCCTCGTCGACGAGGCCCGCCACCCGGCCTGACCGGGGACACCACCGATGGCCTGGGTCGACGAGCGGAGACTGGACGACCCCGCGGCGCTCGCGGCCCTCGACACCCGCGACGCCCTGCGGTCGCTGGCGTCGGCCGGCGCACAGGTGCGCCGGGCCGTCGTCGCGGCCGACGAGGCCGGGGTGCACCGGGTCGGGGGAGGAGAGCGGCCCCGCTCGGTGCTCGTCGCGGCCCTCGGGGGGTCCGCGGTCGTCGGTGACGTCCTCGACCTCCTCGCCGAACCCGGCTCGCCGGTGCCCGTGGCCGCCCGTCGCGACGCCCCGCTCCCCGGGTGGGTCGGCCCGCTCGACCTCGTCATCGCCGTCTCGCAGTCCGGGCGCGCCGCCGGACCGCTCGCCCTGGCGGCCGAGGCGGCCCGCCGCGGGGCCTCGCTGCTCACCGTCGGGGCCGCCGGGTCGCCCCTGGCCGACGTCGCGGCCCGGGCCCGCGGGGTGCACGTCGACGTCGCCCTGCCCGCGCCGTCGTCGCGCACCGCCCTGTGGTCGCTCCTCACCCCGGTGCTCGTCGCCGCCGACGCCCTCGGGCTGGCGTCGTGCCCGGCCGAGGTCCTCGAGGCGGTCGCCGACGTCCTCGACGGTGTCGCGGAGGACTGCCGCCCGTCGTCCGAGGCCTTCGTCAACCCGGCCAAGGTGCTCGCCGTCGGCCTCGACGGCACGGTGCCCGTGGTCCTCGGCGACGGTGCGCTCACCGGTGTCGCGGCGTGCCGGGCGGCCCAGATGCTCTCGCGCACCGCGCGGGTACCCGCGACCCACGGGTCCCTCCCCGACGCGGCGGGCTCGGTCGTGGCGACGCTCGACGGCCCGTTCGGCAGCGGGCTGGGCGCGGCGCCCACCGGCGGCAGCGACATCTTCGCCGACCCCTACCTCGACGGGCCGGCCGTCCCCCGGCTCGGCCTGCTCGCCCTGCGCGACCCCGCGCTGGCCCCGGCCGACGCCGGCCTGGCCGAGGCCGTCCTCGCCTCGGCCCGCGAGTCCGGCGTCGTCGTCCTCGAGCCGGAGGCGTGCACCGGCCACCCGGTCGCGCGGCTGGCCTCCCTCATCGGGCTCACCGACTTCGCCGCCACGTACCTTGCCCTCGGCCTCGGGTTCGACCCGTCGGTGTCGCGGCACGTCACCGACCTGCGCGACCGCACGCGCTGACCCGCCGGGCGCCGGTTCGCCGGAGTCCGGCGCACGCAGCCGCGTCGTCGCCTAGGGTTTGGGGGCCAGCAGCGGACACGGCCGAGGGGACGAAGCGGCATGTCGCACACCCCGCCCGCGCCGCCGTCCTCGCGCGCTGCGGGCCGCGCGGGTCCCCTGGTCGTCGGAGGGCTGAGCGCCGTCGCCGTCGCCCTCACGGCGGCCACCGCGTGGCGGGGCCTGGACTTCTGGGACGAGTCGTACTGGCTGCTCCTCGTCGACCGACCGGACGCCTCGCGCGCGGCCGGCGAGGTCTTCCTCGGCCAGTTCCTCCTGCACCCGCTGTTCGTCGGGCTGGGCCGGGACGTCGGCCTGTTCCGGCTGCTCGGCATCCTCCTGCTCGTCCTCACCGCCGGGGCCGCGACCCGGGCCGTCGTCGCGGGAGCACGCGGCGCGGGGGCGGTCGTCCCAGCGGTGTGGGCGCGCACGGCACCCCTCGTCGTGGCGGCCTCGACGATGACGGCCTTCGTCGGGGCCGGGCGCAGCCCGAGCTACCGCGTCGTCGTGGTCGTCGCGCTGCTGCTCGCCGTGTGGGCCCTCGCCCGGTTCTGGGCCGGAGGTGCTCCCGGCTGGGGGGCCCTGCTCGGCGCGGCCGGCGTGCTCGCCTTCACCGGGCGGCCGACGTCCGCGGTGGCGCTGGCCGTGCTCGTCGTCCTGGCCCTGCCGTGGCTGGGGACCCGTCCGGCGGTCGCCCGCACCGTCGGCTGGGCCGTGGTCGGCGCCCTCCTCGCCGCGGCCGGGGTGCTCGCCCTCGCGGGGATGACCCCGGCGACGGCCGTCGGCTACCTCGGCCGCGCGGCGGCGGCCGAGGGCGCGGGCGGCTACCACTCGTCGTGGACCGCGATGCTCGGGGTCGTCCCCGTGCCCGTGCGCGTCCTGCTCGTCCTCGGGCCGCTCGCGCTCCTCCCCGTGCTGCTCGCGGTCCACGACGCCCGGCGCAACGCCGAGTCCCGCTGGTCGACCCGGGCCCAGCTGCTCGTCGGCCTCGGCGCCCCGGCCGTCGTCGCCGCGCTCGGGGTGTGGCTGCTGTCGGCCCAGGGCTACGGCGCCCAGGTCCGCCAGCTGCTGCTGCTCTGGCTCCTCATGCCGCTCGGTGCCCTCGTCGTCCGGACCCGGGGGGTGCGGGGCCCGCGCGGTGCGGGGGCGATGGTCCTCACCCTCCTCGCGTGCCCGTACGTGGCGACCGTCGGGACGAACACGAACTTCACGCCGACGATGACGCAGGCCGCGGTCTTCTGGGCGCTCGCCCTCGTCCTCGTCGTGCCCCTCGTGGCCCGCACCCGGCCGCGCGCGGGCCGCCTCGTCCTGCCGGTCGCCCTGCTCGTCGTGACGACCACCCTCGTCACCCAGGTCGTCTGGCTCGCCGACGACCTCGAGGGGCGCGGGGTGCGCGACGGGTCGGTGGCGACCCCGGTGCTCGGCGGGTACCTCGGGGTCGAGCCCGACACCGCCGCGGTCCTCACCGGCCTCGGGTCGGTCTCCCGGAGGTACTCGCTCGCCGGACGACCGGCCGTCGACCTCACGGGGTACGGCGCCGGCTACCAGCTCGCGCTCGGCACCCGGCCGCTCGGGCGGGCCTCGTTCTTCGGGGCGTTCGCGGGCGCCGAGCGCGGGGCGGCCGTGGCCCTGTCCCACGCGACGTGCCGCGACCGCGCCGAGGCCGTCGTGCTGTACGCGCCCGACAACCCGCTCGACGTGAGCGGTGCCATCGACTCCTGGGGGGTCGACCTCGCCACCGACTACGAGGCCGTCCTGCGGTTCCACCCGACCCACGGCGAGCCGAGGGTGCAGCGGCAGACCGTGGAGGTGCTCCTGCCCGGGCCCCGCGTCGGCGCCGCGCTCGGCTGCCCGGGCGGGGCGGGCTGACTCAGGGCACGGGCTGGGCCAGGCCCAGCTGCCGGGCGCCGGGCAGCCCGAGGAGGTCCTCGCCCGTGCACAGCACCTTGCTGCGGCGCAGCCCGCTGCCGACGACGACCTCGCCCGCGGCGACCACCGCGTCGTCGACGAGCACCGGCCAGCCGTCCGGGAGGCCGATCGGGGTGATGCCGCCGTACTCCATCCCGGTGCGGCCGACCGCCTCGTCCATCGGGGCGAAGGAGATCTTGCGGACGTCGAGGTGGCGCCGCACCACGCCGTTGACGTCCGCCCGGTGCGTGGCGAGCACCATGACGGCCGCGTACGTCGTCACCCCACCGCGCCGTCCGGCGACGACGACGCAGTTCGCGCTCGCACCGAGCGCGACGTCGTGGGCGGCGCAGAGCGCGGCGGTGTCGGCGAGGTCGGGGTCGATCGGGGCGACGAGCGCCCCGGGGACGTGGGGGAGGGCCGCGGCCACCGGGGCGGCGAGCAGCTCGGGGTGCTCGGTGGCGGGCGTCCAGTCGAGGGTTCCGCGGGAGGTCGGCATGCTCCGACGCTAGCGCGGCCGGGTGGGCCGGCACCGACCCGAGGGGTGGCGCCGAGGGCTCGGCCACCGCGGACCGGCGAGGTGCCTAGGATCGGGGGATGGCAGCGGAGGGCGACACCCAGAGCGGGCACGGCGGCGGCAACACCGCCATCATCGCGGCCCTGCTCGCCAACCTCGGGGTGGCGGTGACGAAGCTGCTCGCCTTCCTGCTCACCGGCTTCTCGTCGATGCTCGCCGAGGCCATCCACTCCTTCGCCGACACCGGCAACCAGATCCTCCTGCTCGTCGGCAGCCGCCGGGCCCGGCGCTCGGCCGACCTCGAGCACCCCTTCGGCTTCGGCCAGCAGCGCTACGTCTACTCCTTCGTCGTCGCGATCATGCTCTTCGTGCTCGGCGGGCTCTTCGCCCTCTACGAGTCGTACGAGAAGATCCGGGAGGCGGTGGGCGAGGACGACTACGACCCCTTCGCCTCCCGCTGGTGGTGGGTGCCGCTCGCCGTCCTCGTCGTGGCGATGGTGCTCGAGGGCTCCAGCCTGCGCACCGCGGTCCGGGAGTCGAACCGCACCCGCCGGGGCCGCTCGTGGCTGCACTTCGTGCGTTCGACGAAGTCGCCGGAGCTGCCGGTCGTGCTGCTCGAGGACTTCGCCGCCCTCATCGGTCTCGCCCTCGCCCTCACCGGCGTCGGCCTCACCCTCGTCACCGCGAACCCGGTGTGGGACGGCCTCGGCTCCGGGGCCATCGGGCTCCTCCTCGTCGGCGTCGCGGCCTTCCTCGCCGTCGAGATGGGCTCGCTGCTCGTCGGGGAGGCCGCGTCCGAGCCCACCCGGCGCCGCATCATCGAGGCCCTCGAGTCACCCGAGGCCATCGACCGCGTCATCAACAGCCGCACGATGCACCTGGGCCCGGACGAGGTGCTCGTCGCCGCCAAGCTCGCGGTCGGGGCCACCGACAGCGCCGCCGAGGTCACGGCGGCCATCAACGAGGCCGAGCGGGCGGCCCGGGCCACGTCCCCCGACCTGCGGCTGGTCATCTACCTCGAGCCCGACCTCGACACCGCCCCCGGCGCCCCGAGCGTCGACGGCCCGGGAGGCCACGCCGACCCGCTCGAGTCGGCCGTCGAGGACGCCTCCCGGGGCTGACCGCCTGTCGAGGGTGGGCCGGCCGGGCTGGGGTCGGGGGCCCGCCCTGCGGTAAACTCGGGCCTGCATGTCCGGCTTGGGTGATGACCCTCGCACTGCGCGGCCCAGAAGGGCGACGCCGGTCAACACGAACGCACGACCTCTCCAAAGGAGCTCACGCATGCCCGTTGACCACAAGGTCCGCGACCTCGCACTCGCCGAGTCCGGTCGCCACCAGATCCGCCTCGCCGAGCACGAGATGCCCGGCCTGATGTCCCTGCGCGCCGAGTTCGGCGACAGCCAGCCCCTCGCGGGCGCCCGTATCGCCGGCTCGCTGCACATGACCGTGCAGACCGCCGTCCTCATCGAGACGCTCACCGCGCTCGGCGCCGAGGTGCGCTGGGCCTCCTGCAACATCTACTCGACCCAGGACGAGGCCGCCGCCGCCGTCGTCGTCGGGCCGCACGGCACCCCCGAGGACCCGCAGGGCGTCCCGGTCTTCGCCTGGAAGGGCGAGACCCTCGAGGAGTACTGGGACTGCACCGAGCAGATCCTCACCTGGCCCGGCGGCGCCGGGGCGAACATGATCCTCGACGACGGCGGCGACGCCACGATGCTCGTCCACAAGGGCAAGGAGTGGGAGGCCGCCGGCCAGGTGCCGCCCACCGACGAGGACGACACCGAGGAGTTCGGCGTCTTCAAGGCCCTCGTGCGCCGGACCATGGCCCAGGACCCGCAGAAGTGGACCACGGTCGCCGCCGAGATCAAGGGCGTCACCGAGGAGACCACCACCGGCGTCCACCGCCTCTACCAGCTGGCCGAGGCCGGCCAGCTGCTCTTCCCGGCGATCAACGTCAACGACTCGGTCACCAAGAGCAAGTTCGACAACAAGTACGGTTGCCGGCACTCGCTGCTCGACGGCCTCAACCGCGCCACCGACGTGCTCATCGGCGGCAAGGTCGCGATCGTCGCGGGCTACGGCGACGTCGGCAAGGGCTGCGCCGAGTCGCTGCGCGGCCAGGGTGCCCGGGTCATCGTCACCGAGATCGACCCGATCTGCGCCCTGCAGGCGGCGATGGACGGCTACCAGGTCGCCCGGCTCGACTCCGTCATCGACCAGGCCGACATCCTCGTCACCTCCACCGGGTGCTTCAACGTCGTCACGGCCGAGCAGATGCAGCGGATGAAGAACAAGGCGATCCTCGCCAACATCGGCCACTTCGACAACGAGCTCGACATGGCCGGGCTGGCCAAGGTGCCCGGGGTGCAGAAGCAGGAGATCAAGCCCCAGGTGCACGAGTGGACCTTCGACGACGGCGACTCGATCATCGTCCTGTCCGAGGGCCGGCTGATGAACCTCGGCAACGCCACCGGCCACCCGAGCTTCGTCATGTCCAACTCGTTCTCCAACCAGACGATCGCCCAGATCGAGCTGTTCGGGAAGACCGACGAGTACTACGACGAGGACGGCAAGCCGGAGGTCAAGACCCTCCCGAAGCACCTCGACGAGAAGGTCGCCGAGCTGCACCTCGAGGCCCTCGGCGTCGAGCTCACCGAGCTCACCAAGGAGCAGGCCGAGTACCTCGGCGTCGACGTCGCCGGCCCGTACAAGCCGGAGCACTACCGCTACTGAGTCCCGTGCGTGGGAGGGCCGTCCGGCGTTCGCCGGACGGCCCTCGCCGCCTCCCGGGCCGCCACGCAGCGGTCGTCCGGCACGAGGACCTCCATCGTGCCGAACTGCGCGACCGGGCAGAACTCGTCGCGGACCACCCGGTTGGCCGTCTGCGGGCCGCGGGGGACGTAGGGCGCCAGCAGGTCGCCGAGCACGTCGAGGTCCTCGAGCACGAGCACGTCGGCGGACCGCACGTCCTCGACGAGGCCCGACCCGCGCTGCTCCGTGTACCCCGGAAGGAACTCCTCGTACCGGAAGGGTCGCGGGTGGCCGGGCAGCAGGTGGTAGAGCCAGCTCGACGGGAGCACCGGCTCGCTGAGGTCCCGGGCGCCGACGAACACGACGGCCGAGGATCCGCCCACCGCGTCGACCGTCGCCAGCACCTCCCGGGTGGGCTCGACCTGCTCGGGCTCGACGTGGATGGACCGTCCCGCGTGCTCGACCACCGGCGCGGACTCGAGCAGCGAGGGGACCCCCAGCACCGCCGCGACCACCGCGGCGGACAGCAGGGGGGCGAGCCGCACGGGACTGCGGCGCAGGCGCCGCACCCGGGTCGCGAGGAGTCCGACGAGCGCGGCGACGACGATGCCGGCGGGCGGCAGGACGTGGTGGAGGTCGAGGCGCTGGACCATGTTCGGGACGAGCACCACGCCGGTGACGCCCAGGGACACGACCGCCGGGTCCCGCACGTGGCGTCCGACCCGGCACAGCGCCAGCGCACACGCGACGACGCCGACGGCCGTGACCACCGGCAGGGCCCCGAGGGGCCCGAGCTGCGAGTTGACGCCGGCCCGCCCGACGACGACGTCCTCGAGGACGGCGTGACCCGCGTACCCGAGGTGCACGGCGAGGGGGAGGAGCCCGGCGAGCCAGCCGGCGAGCGGGACCCGCCACGGGCGACCGGCCAGCAGGGGCAGCGCGGCCAGCGCGAGCACCGCCAGCTCCGGGCGGAAGGCCGCGGCGAGCCCGAGGGCCGCCCCGCCGGTGAGGCGCAGCCCCTCGCGGCGCGTCGTCAGCAGGAGCAGGCCGACGAGGGCGCACGCGAGCGCGCCGTGGTAGGCGTAGGCGAGCGGGAGGTAGACCGACGCCAGCACGACCCAGAGCACACCCGCGAGGCTCGCGGCCACCGGGTGGACGCTGCGCCGCAGGAGCAGCACGAGGGCGACGGCGATGACGACGCGGTAGCCCACGCCGACGAGCCGCTCCGCGACGAGCGTGTCGCCGAACAGCCGGTAGACCGCGGCGAGGAGCCAGTACGTCATCGGCCCGTACACGGTCGCGAAGTCACGGTTCGGCAGCTCGCCGCGGAGGACCGAGTCGGGGTGGACCAGGAGCAGTCCCTCGTCGGACGCGGCCACCGGCGCCCGCAACGGCCCCAGCAGCACCACTGACGCGAGGACGACGGGGGCGAGCGCCCACCAGGCCCCGCGCGCGCCCCACGGCGTCACGCGCCCCCCGGCGGCAGGCATCGACCATCCCCTCCCCGTGACGTGGGCCCACCCCCCACCCGGGGCGGGCGTGCCGAATGTAGCCGGTGAGGTGCCGCGGCGCGACCGCTTCGCGCGGGCCGGCACCGGCGTGGTGCCGCCGGCTGGCGTGCGCGGCCGACCCGCGGGCCGCGCGGCTACGCGCGGTTCGTCGGGTCCTGGATGTCGAGCAGCATCGCGAAGAGCAGCATGTGGATGCCCGACAGGAGCGGTCCGACGCAGAGGATCACCGAGCCCGCGGTGGCGACGGGGGGCCCGAGGGTCTCCCACAGCACCCACAGCCCGACGAGCAGGCCGAAGCCGGTGAGGGCCAGCCCCGCGAAGAGCAGCAGGGCGACGGCGGAGAAGGACTGCAGGACGTACTTCCACCAGATCCGCGTCCAGAAGCCGCGGACGAGGCGGCCGGCGATGCGGGGTCCGACCGTCGCGAGGTTCATCCCCGAGACCTCGGCGCCGTACCGGGCCGGCACCGAGACGTCGACCGCGCGGACGTGGGCGATGTTCAGCTGGATGAGCAGGTCGTTCTCGAAGTCGTACCGCTTGGCGATGAGGTCGAACGGCACCCGCTCGAGGGCCTCGCGGTGGATCGCCGTGTAGCCGTTCTGCGGGTCGAAGAGGTTCCAGTACCCCGAGGCGGCCTTGGTGAGGAAGGACAGGGCGATGTTGCCGACCACGCGCATCCGGGGCATCCCGGCGAAGCTGCCGCGGCCGTAGAACCGGTTGGCCTTGGTGAACTCGGCCCGTCCCGAGACGATCGGGTCGAGCAGGTGGCTCAGGTACTCGGGGTCCATCTGGCCGTCGCCGGCCATGACGACGCTGACGTCGGCGCCGAGCTCGAGGGCCCGCCGGTGGCCGGTGAGCACCGCACCGCCCACGCCCTGGTTCTCCGGCAGCCGGATCACCTCGGTGCGCCCGTCGGCGGCCTCGCGGGCCCGCTCGCCGGTGGCGTCCGGGCTGCAGTCGTCGACGACGAGGACGTGGTCGACGAGAGCCGGCATGGTCCGCACCGTCTCGGCGATGTGGGCCTCCTCCTTGAAGGCGGGCACGACGACCGCGATGCGCATTCCCTCGTACACCGGTCACTCCTCGTCGTGGCGTCCCGCGCGGTCGCCCCGAAGATAGCCGAGCGGCCGCGGCGGTGCGGGGATCCCCCATCGTCCGTTCGGGTCTTTCGCCGGGGCGCCTCCGGCGGGCGGTCCGCGCCCCCGCGTACAGTGCACGCTCGGGCCTCCACGGTCGGGGTGGCCCACTCCGCGACCGGACGTGGCGCGGTACCCCCGGTGGAGGCGAGGCATGGCAGCGACGGTTCACGCCACCGCCGACGTCGCCGCCGACGCCGTCATCGGCGAGGGCACGACGGTCTGGGCACTCGCGCAGGTGCGTGAGGGCGCCCGGCTCGGGCGCGACTGCGTCATCGGTCGGGGGGCCTACATCGGCACGCAGGTCACCGTCGGCGACCGGTGCAAGGTGCAGAACAACGCGCTCGTCTACGAGCCCGCCCGGCTAGCCGACGGGGTCTTCGTCGGCCCGGCCGCCGTCCTCACCAACGACCGGCACCCCCGCGCCGTCCGCCCCGACGGCGCCCTCAAGACCGCCGCCGACTGGCAGGCGGTCGGGGTGGTCTGCGCCGAGGGCGCCTCGATCGGCGCCGCCGCCGTCTGCGTGGCCCCGGTGCGGGTCGGCCGCTGGGCCCTCGTCGCGGCCGGTGCGGTGGTGACCCGCGACGTCGGCGACCACGAGCTCGTGGCGGGCAACCCGGCCCGCCGGGTCGGCTGGGTCGGCCGGGCCGGGGTGCCCCTCGAGCACCGCGACGGCGCCTGGTGGTGCCCGAGCACGGGAGCGCGGCACGTCGAGGTCGACGGACGGATGCGCGAGGAACCGACGTGACCGCGGTGGTGCCCCACGCGCGCCCGATCATCGGCGCCGCGGAGGAGGAGGCCGTCCTCCGCGTGCTGCGCTCGGGTGCGCTGGCCCAGGGCGCCGAGGTCGCCGCCTTCGAGGGCGAGTTCGCGGAGCACTTCGGGCTCGGGCGGCCGTGCGTCGCGGTCAACTCCGGCACCTCGGGCCTCCACCTCGCCCTCCTGGCCCTCGGGGTCGGCCCGGGCGACGAGGTCGTCGTCCCGTCGTTCACGTTCGCGGCGACCGCCAACGCCGTCGCCCTCACCGGGGCGACGCCGGTGTTCGCCGACGTCGACGACCACTTCTGCCTCGACCCCGAGGCCGTCTCGGCCGTCGTCGGCCCCCGCACGGCCGCGCTGCTGCCCGTCCACCTCTACGGCCAGCCGGCGGCGATGGACCGGCTGCTGCCGCTGGCCCACCGGCACGGCCTCGCGGTCGTCGAGGACGCCGCGCAGGCGCACGGTGCAGCGCTGGGGGGCACGCCGGTCGGGGCGCTCGGCGACGTCGGCGTCTTCTCCCTCTACCCCACGAAGAACATGACCTCGGGGGAGGGCGGGATGGTGCCGGTGGCCGCACCCGAGCACGAGCGGCTCCTGAGGCTCCTGCGCAACCAGGGCATGGCCGAGCGCTACCGCAACGAGGTCGTCGGGCTCAACAACCGGATGTCCGACCTGCACGCCGCCATCGGCCGCGTCCAGCTGACCCGGGTCGCGGGGTGGACCCGCCGCCGGCGCGAGATCGCCGCCGTGTACGACGCGCGCCTCCACGGCGTAGGCACGCCCGCCGTCCGCGAGGGCGCGACCCACGTCTACCACCAGTACACGGTGCGCGTGCCCGAGGACCGTGACGGGTTCGCGGCGGCCCTCCTCGCCGAGCACGGCATCGCGAGCGGGGTGTTCTACCCCGTTCCGGTGCACCGGCTCCCGTCCTTCGGCCTGAGCCTCGACCTGCCCGCCACCGAGCGGGCCGCGGCCCAGTGCCTGTCGCTCCCGGTCCACCCCGCGCTCACCGACGACGACGTCGACCGGGTGGTCGTCGCCGTCAACCGGCTCGCGGAGGCCGGGTCGTGAGCGCCGTGCTCCGGGTGGGCCTCGTCGGCCTCGGGATGATGGGCCGCCACCACGCCCGGGTGCTCGACGCGATGAGCGGGGTCGAGCTCGTGGCGCTGGCCGATCCCGCGGGCGACCCGCACGACGTCGCCGCCGGTCGTCCGGTGGGTCCCGACGTCGAGCACGTCCTGGCGACGGGCGTCGACTACTGCGTCGTCTCGGTGCCGACGGCGCACCACGAGTCGGCCGCGGTCCAGCTCGCCGAGGCCGGCATCCCCACCCTCGTGGAGAAGCCCCTGGCCATCGACGTGCCGGCGGCCGAACGCCTCGTCGCGGCCTTCGGGTCCCGGGGGGTGCTCGGCGCCGTCGGGCACGTCGAGCGGTACAACCCCGCGCTCCAGCAGGCCCGCCGGCGGCTCGAGGACGGCCAGCTCGGCGAGCTCTACCAGGTCGTCACGCGTCGACAGGGGCCCTTCCCGAGCCGGGTCGGCGACGTCGGGGTCGTCATGGACCTCGGGACCCACGACATCGACGTCACCGAGTGGGTCACCCGGCAGTCGATCACCTCGGTGTCGGCGCGGATGACGCACCGCTCCGGCCGGGAGCACGAGGACCTCGTCGCCGTCGTCGGCCAGCTCTCCGACGGCGGCATCACCAACCACCTCGTGAACTGGCTCTCGCCCTTCAAGGAGCGGCTCGTGGTCGTCACCGGCACCAAGGGCTCGTTCGTCGTCGACACCCTCTCGGCCGACCTCACCTTCCACGCCAACGGCCAGACCGAGCAGCCGTGGGACGCCATCGCCCAGTTCCGCGGCGTCACCGAGGGTGACGTGCTGCGGTACGCCTTCCCGAAGCCCGAGCCCCTGCGGACCGAGCACGAGGCCTTCCGGGACGCCGTGCTCGGCCTCGACGCGGAGGTGGTGTCGCTCGAGTCGGCCCTGCGCACGATCCGGGTCGCGGCGGCCTGCCTCGAGTCGGCCCGCGACGGCACGACCGTCGCCGTCGCGTGAGCAGGCGGGCGCCGACCAGGCAGGCCCGTCCGCCCGACTCCTTCGGCGCGCTCGGGTCCGTGGGCAGTGCGGTCCTCGTCGCCGCTGCGGTCCTCGTCGCGGTGATGGTCCTGGCCGACGCGCTCGGGGCGTCGCCGCTGCGCTCGGCCGCCGTGAGCGCCGCCCTCCTCCTCGGGGCCGCGCTGGTCGGGGTCGCGGCGTACCGGCTGCGCCACCGCGACCCCGGCGCCGGCGCGCTCGTGCAGGTGGCCGCGGCCGTGCCGGCCCTCCTCGTCGTCGGCTACGCGGTGGCCGTGCGCTTCCTCCCGGTCGGCCGACGGGACGAGTGGTACCTCGGCGGCGACCACGTGCGGCACGCCGTGATGGTCGCGGAGGAGCAGGCGGCCGGGGGGCTGTCCTACGCCGCCGAGTCCTACCCCAGGGGCTGGCACACGGTGGTCGCGCTCGTCTGGTCGGCCCTCGGGGTCCGTCCGGACGAGTCCGTCGTGACGGCCCTCGACCTCGGCGCCCTCCTGGCCTGGCTGCTGCCGGCCGGCCTGGCCCTCACGACGGCCGCGCTCGCCGCGTCCCTCGGTGCGCGGGTGGGCCTGTCCCACGGGGCCGCCGGGGCCGCGGGACTCGTGGCCGGGTGCATCACCCTGTGGCCGCTCTTCCTCGCGAACTACCAGGCCCTGGGCCTCGAGGCCTCCCTCGTCGCCGGCTGCGTCCTCGCGGTGGTGCTGCGCGAGCAGCTCGTCGACGGCGGTGGGTGGCGGGCCCTGGTCGTGGCCGCGGCGGGGGTCGTCGTCGTCTCGCACACCTGGCAGCTCCTGCTGCCCGTGGTGGGGCTGGCCGCGATCCGCTCGGCGGTGGGCGTGGTCCGGGCGCGGCGCGCCGCGGGCGCGACCCTCGTCGGCGCCCTCGTCCTCGCCGTCGGGCTGGCCTCGTGGCCCGCCCTCGAGGCGGTGGTCACCCGGGTGGGCATCGAGCACGCGAGCGACGCCGACGTCGTGTCGCCGGTGCCTTGGGTCTTCCTCGTCCTCGGCGGCCTGGCCGCGGGCGGGGTCCTCGCCCGCTCGGCGACGACCCGGCGCGCCGCCGTGGCCGGGGTGCTCGCGCTCTCGGCCCTGCCCGCGCTGACCGGCCTGGTCCTCGCGGGCGTCGTCGGCGTCACGCCGGAGACGTACTACCCGAGCAAGCTCCTCTGGCACACCGCCCTCCTCGGGCTCGCGCCACTGGCCGTCGGGGTCGTCGCCCTCGCGCTGCGGGTCGACCGCGCCCGGTTCCGCGGGTCCTCGCTCGTGCGGGTCCTCGGCGGGGGCGGCGTCGCCGTCGTGCTCCTGTACGCCGTGCTCGGGCCGGCGGCGGCCTTCGCGGGCTCGTGGTCGACCGTCGACGGCCCCCTCGTGCTCCGCCTCCTCGACACCCCGGGCGCGGGCACCACGCAGGTGGTGTGGTCCGACGGCCCGGTCGTCACCGACACCGTCACCCGGATCCTGCTCCAGGCGGTGGACCCGCAGCCGGGAGCCGAGCGGGTACCGCAGGAGAGCCTGACGGTGCCCGCCGAGTGCAGCCTGCTCGCGGCGGCGCAGGACCCCGGCGTGCTGACGAACCAGCCCGAGGCGGCCGTCCGCGAGCGCTACGCGTGCGTCCCCGGGCTGCGCGTGGTCCGGCCACCGAGTGGCCCCTGACCGGATCGGCCGAACGGGCGCTTCCCGGCCCGCCTCGGGGACAGGGCCGCTCGGCGCCGCCTAGCGTCGGCGACGACCTCGTCCACCCGCGTGAGGAGCCACCGTGGCCCAGCCGACCCTCGCCCCGCCGTCGTCCGCCGTCCCCGGTCGGGCCCGGCAGGTCTGGGTGGCGCTGCCGGTCGTCGTCCGCTACGGCGTCGTCGGCGCCATGACCCAGATCGTCTACCTCTCGGTGCTCGGCACGGCGCTCGCCACCGGCGTCCACTACCTCGTCGGCCTCGTCGCCGCCCAGCTCGTCGCGATGGCGTTCGCCTTCCCCGCCTACCGGGGGCAGGTGTTCCGGGCCACCGGTCCGGTCGGGCGCCAGCTGCTCGCCTTCCTGGGCGTCTGGTGGACCGGTGCGGCGATGAGCCTCGTCGGCGTGCCCCTGCTCGTCGAGCTCGGCGGCCTGCGGCCTTTCGTCGCCCAGCTCCTCGTCCTCGTCGCGGTGGTCACCCTGAGCTTCCTCGGGCACCGCGAGGTCACCTTCCGGCGCCGGGTCTCACCCACACCCTGACCCCGCCCGCCCCACCCCGCGCGGACCACGCGGGGTCGGCGTCGAGCGCGCGGACCAGCCCGGCCGTCGGCAGGGCCCCCGTGGTCGACAGCAGGACGCAGTCGGCCCCGGCGACCGGTGCCGCGGAGGCGTCGTCGCCCGCCAGGACGTCGAGCGCCTCGCGGTTGCGGTCCCGTCCCCAGTAGTCGGCCCGGGTGTCGACCCACACCCGCACGTCGGGCCGCAGCAGCAGCACCGGCCCGGCGGAGGCGGGGTCGGAGAAGAGCCGGCAGCCCCGGGGCAGCAGGTCGACCGCTCCCGCCTCCGGCGGCCGACCGAGCCGGGCCCCGGCGAGGACGACCAGCGGGGAGACGGCGACGAGGACGAGCACCGTGACGACGCGCCACGGCCGCCCGACCGACCAGCGCCGGACGACGGCGGACCGGAAGAGCCCGGTGGCGGGGGAGGCCGTGGCCCGTCGGGCCGCCCGCCCGGCGAGCGCCGTGGCCCCGAGACCGGCCACGGGCACGAGGGCGAGGAGGGCGACACCGATGAACCGGATGCCGAGCAGGCCCCCCACCGCCGTGGGTGCGGCGAGGACGAGCAGGCTCGCCAGGAGACCGACCCGCGGGTCGCTCCCGCGCCGACCCCACCGCCGCACGACCCGCACGGTGCCGAGGACCGCACCGGCCAGGGCCACGACGACGGCCGGCAGCCAGCGCAGCGCCAGCCCGGCGGTGAGCGGCGACATCCACTCGAGGACGACCCCCGACGTCGCGTCCTGCACCGCGCGGGTGAGGCCCCAGGCCCCCGTGCCGTAGGGGCCGGCGAGCACCCCCCCGGCCAGGCCCAGCCCGGCCCCCCCGAGGGCGGCGACCCGGTGCCGGACCGACGCGGACGGCGTCCCGAGGGCCAGGACCACGAGGCAGAGCCAGAGCCCGGGGGCGAGGAGGAGCCAGGACAGGTGCAGCCACGAGCCCGCCCACGCCACGACGAGGCCCCCGGCGAGCCCGGCCGCGACGAGGAGCGCGGGCGCCGTCCGGGCCAGCGTGACGCGGGCGTGGTCGGCGGCGAGGAGCGCCCCGAGGACGAGGGTCTGCGCGACGAGGGTGGCCCGCGGCGAGACCATGGGCAGCGCGAGGAGCAGCAGCGGCAGCGCCCCGACGAGCGTCGGCATCGGTCGGGCACCGAGGCGCCGGGCGAGGGCCAGCGCGACGCCGACGTAGAGCAGCATCGAGAGCAGGGCCAGGGTGAAGAACCCGGCGAACCCGGCGGCGCGCCAGGCGAGGGCGAGGGCGTCGTTCCACGCCGGCGAGGTCTGGGTGAACCGGCCGGGCACGGGCGCCCAGCTCCACGTGTCCGGCCGGCTGAGCGGCGCGCCGGCGAGGTTCTCCAGCCCGGCGCGCACCTGCCAGTACGGGTCACGCTCGTCGACCACGCCGGCGCGCACGACGCCGAGGGCGCCCAGCGCGAGCCCCGGCAGCAGCCACGCGCGGCGCCCGGCCGCCGGGCTCACGGCACGACCCAGCCGCCGCGCACCTGGTCGAGCATCGCCACCACCCGTCGCCCGCCGGGCGCCGAGACCTGCACGTCGCTGAGGAAGGCCGTCGTGACGCGCTCGCCGGTGCGCTCCTTCTCGCGCGGACCGTCGACGGTCATCGTCACCAGGGTGCGCCCCCGGGCGGCGGGGACGGTGAACGACAGCTCGGAGGGCGCGTCCTCGGACGTCGTCACCCGGCCCAGCTCGCGGCCGTCGCTCGTCACGGTCACCGTGCGCGGCGTCGGCCCCACGCCCCGGAGCGAGCAGCGCACGGTCACCTCGGTGGCGGCGCCGAGGTTGCCGAGCGACACCGCCGCGAACGGCGGCAGGTACTGGCCGAGCACGCCGTCGACGGTCTCGGGCTGGTAGCCCTGCACCGAGACCACGACCGGTTCGAGGGTGGCCCGCCGCCGGGCGTCGTCACCGGCACCGGCAGCGCCGGCGGCGCGCAGGTCCCACGCGACGAAGGTGCCGTCGGGGGTCCGGGCCAGCGGCGCACCCCACGCGGCGGTGAGCCGGCTGCTCGGGTCCTGCTCCGGCGAGAACCCCTCGGTGTCGACCTCGAGGGCGCAGTACCCGACCGAGCGCAGGTCCTCGGCGAGGGCGGTCAGGTCCGTCGTGTCGACGGCCAGCATCCAGTCGGCCGCCGCCGTGCCGCGCATCGGCGCCACGCTGAAGCGCAGGTCGTCGGAGGCCAGGTACGGCTTGAGCTGGTCGTAGCCCTCCATCCGCTGCGGGCCGAGGGTCTCCGGGTACGGCAGGACGGGGGTCTGGAAGATCGCGCACCCCGCCCCGAGGGCCGACTGCAGGGCGCCGGTGTACCCGCGCAGGCCGTCCATCTCGGTGGCGACGGCCGCGTGGTCGGGGGCGTACGCGGGGTTGGTCTGGTCGACGACGCCGACCACGGTGAGGACCGCGGCGACCGTACCCGCGACGAGCACGCCCCGCCGGCGCTCCAGGCGGGTGAGCCACCGCCCGACGGCCAGCAGGGCGAGGGTGAGGACGTAGAGCTGCAGCCGCGACCAGGTGCGCACCTGGGCGGTGGCGAAGAGGGCGACGAACGAGCCGAGGCCGCCGACGGTGTAGAAGAGGAAGGCCACGAGGGTCAGCCCCGACCACCGGCTGAGCTCCGGGTCGGCGCGGCGGCCGGCGAGGAGGGCCAGCAGCCCGACCGCGCTGAGCCCGACGAGGCCGGCCACCCCGACGATGCCGAGGGCCGACACCTCGACGGTCGCCTTCGTCGTGCCGTTGTAGGCGAAGGAGAGGAACTGCAGGACCGGCACCTGGTGGTGCGGCCACGGCAGGAGGAGGTCCATGAGCTTGCCCGAGTACAGCTCGGACTCGGACGGGAGGCGCTGCGCCGGCACCTGCCCGGTGACGAGGTCGCCCCGGGTCCCGAGCCGGGCGAGCGCGAGCGGCACCCCGATGCACACGACGAGCCCGGCCATGACGGCGAGGCCCCGGAGGAGGTCGCGCGGGCTGCCGACGACCCGGCGGGCGACGGCGGCCGCCGCGAGGAGGATGAGGGTGAACGCGACGTAGTACACCCCGCTGAGCCCGACGACGAGCACGGCGGCCACGGTGACGAGGGTGCGGGCACCGCGCCAGCGCGCAGTCCCCGGTCCCTCGGGGTGACAGCAGCGGGCGCCCGCGCCCCACCTCGAGCACGAGCCAGAGCGCGACCGGCACGACCCAGTACTGCGCGAGGTAGAGGTGCCCGAACCGCTCGGCGTGGCCGGGGGCGTTGGCCAGGAGGACCCCACCGACGAACCCGGCGGGGCGGCCCAGCCCCTGGCTGCGGGCGAGGAGGAAGAACGCCACGGCGGTGAGCGGGAAGGAGAGCACGAAGAGGAGGCTGCCCGCGGTGTAGGTGCCGGGGACGACGAGGTCGATGAGCCGGATGAGCGCCACGTGGAGGACGTTGAGCTCGGGGAACCACGAGCCGTTCTGGCCCGCCGGGAAGCCGAGGTCGGGGTTGAACCAGTACCAGCCGTGGTCGTGGATGTCGCGCAGCTGCATCGAGATCTGGGTGTTGTCCCAGCCGAGGTCGATGGGGTTGGCGGTGTCCCAGGCCCAGAGCCGCAGCGACCACGCGGCCACGGCGAAGGCGACGACCGCCGCCGCGAGGGCCCACCAGGCCTCCGTGACGCGGACGGGTCGTGTCGGGGTCCCGGCGGCCATGGGATGGATTATGGTCGAGCCCCCGCTCCAACTCCGGCAGCTCGAGGAATACCGTCATGTCGCGGACCGCCCTGCCCGCCCGACGAGCGGCCCCGGTCGCCGGTCTGGCGGCCGGTGCGTGGGTGGTCGGTCTCGCCGCGTTCGTCATCCTCGGGTCCGACCTGCTCTGGGTCGTGGCCCTCGGCGACGCCGTGCGGGACCAGGGGTCGGTGCCCACCGGTGTGCCCTTCGCCAGTGCCCCGCAGGCGGGCTGGCACAACCCCGTGGTCCTCGCCGAGGTCCTGCTCTCGCTGGTCGACGGCCTCGGCCCGCAGGCCCTCGCCGCCCTCCAGCTCGTCCTCGTCGGCGCTCACGCTCGGGGTGCTCCTCGCCGACGGTCGCCGGCTCGGCGGGGGAGAGGTCCGGGCCGCGGCCGCCGTCTCGCTCGTCGTCGTCGGCGCCTCGTCGGCGTTCGCCGTCACCCGGCTGCCCTCGCTCTCGCTCGTCCCCTTCGTCCTCGCCGTGGCCGTGATGCGCCGTCAGCACGACCACCCCGACCGGGGGGTGTGGTGGCTCGTCCCGCTCTTCCTCGTGTGGGGCAACCTCCACGGCGCGGTCCTCGTCGGGCGGTGCCGTCCTCGGGGTGTTCCTCGTCCTGTCCCGGGGCGGCGGGCCGCTGCTGCGCCGGGTCGGCGTCGGCCTCGGGTGCGCGCTCACCCTCGTCGCCACCTCGGCCGGCACGTCGACGCCGGCCTACTACGTGTCGGCCCTGGGCAACGAGGCCGCCGCGCGCGGGACCGACCTGTGGGCCCGGCCCGACCTCCACCACCCGCTCGACGTCGCGATGCTGCTCGCCGCAGCGGTGCTCCTGGCCCTCGCGCTGCGCGCGCGCCCCCCGCTCTGGGAGTGGGTGGCCCTCGCGGGCCTCGCCGTCGGCACCGCCTCGGCCGCCCGCAACGGGGTGTGGCTGGTCCTCTTCCTCGGGGCGGCGGCGATGAGGAGCCGGCGGGGCGCCGGCCCCTTCGGGCGACCGCGGACCCCGGTGGTGGGCCGTCACCGCCGCGGCCCTCGTGCTCGGCGCCGCCGGGTCGGCCGTGGTGCTCGCCGGGCGCGGAGGCGTCGGCGGGGGCGCCCGGCGCCGACGTCGTCCCGGCGGTCCGGGAGGTGGCCGCCGGGCGACCCGTGCTGGCCGTCGAGCCCCTCGCGGAGACCCTCGCCCGCGACGGCGTGACGGTCTGGGCGGCCAACCCGATCGACGCCTTCCCCCGGTCGGTCCAGGGCGAGTACCTCGACTTCCTCCACGACGGGCGGGTGCCTCCGTCCGCCGACGTCGCCGTCGTGGTCACCCCCCGCGCACGGGTGGCGGCGCTGGGTCCCGGCTGGGTCGAGCGGCGGGCGGTCGGCGACCTCGTCGTCCTCGAGCGGTCGGGCGGCTGACCGTCAGCCCGCGGGCCCGCCGCCACAGCTGCCACTCGCCCTCCTCGGCGACGGGGGTCCACCCCTCGTCGAGGGTGAGCGCGTCGGCGATGGGCTCGCCCGTCCGGGCGAGCACGGCCTGCACGTCGTGCGCGGCGGCGTAGGCCTGCCACCCGGGCTCGGCGGAGAAGAACGACTCGTAGGCGGCCGCCGTCGGCGCGCTGTACACCTCGGCCCGCAGGTCGCGGAGCACGCCCACCCGGGGGTGCGCGTGGAGGACCCAGCCCGAGGCGTAGGCGTCGACGGCGGTGGGGGTGCCCGGCGGCAGGGCGGCCACGGCGGCGTCGACCCGTGGCGGCAGGGGTCCCTGCTCGGGCCCGCCGAGCACGACCCCGGGCGCGATGACGACGGCCAGGGCCGCGACGAGGGCGGGCCAGCGCTCGGCCCGCCGGACGGGGGAGGGTCCGGACCCGAGGCTGCGGGCGAGGGCCGGCCCGAGCAGCAGCGCACCGAGGGCGATCGTGCGCACCGAGGTGGCCGCCAGCACGATGCCCGCGGCGGCCGAGCAGGAGGGTCGGCCGGGTCGAGCCGCCGCGACCGCACGAGGCGCACGACGACGAGGAGCGCGAGCAGCAGGAGGAGGACCAGGAGCGGGTTCGTGGGCGCCGGCGCCTTCCACTCGTTGACCGTGGAGCGTGCGGCGGTGCCCACGGCGAACGGCTCGACGAGCAGGCGGGGACCGACGGGGGTGAGCGCGGGGACGAGGGCCGTGGCGGCGAGCACGCCGAGCAGGCGGGGCCACGGCACCGCGGGCCGGGGCCGGGTCAGGGCGAGGCCCGACGAGCACCACCACGCCCGTGGCGACGCCCACCGGCCACGAGCCGTGGCACATCGACCACACCCACGCGACGGGGACGAGGAGCCACCGGGGCCGCCCGTCGTCGCAGGGTCCGGCACCACAGCAGGAGGGTGAGGGCCGCCGCGACGATCCCGAGCAGCTGCGGCCGCTCGCCCCAGCCGGCCGAGGTGCCGACGAGCACCCCGGCGGTGACGAGCACGGCGGCGACCGGGTCGGCCCAGGTGCGGGCCGTGGCGTGGACCAGCCCGGCGAGGACGACGAGGGCGAGGGCCCGCAGCAGGTGCACCCCGGTGACCCCGGCGGCGTCGTGCGACCACGCTCGTGACCACCTCGGCCAGCCACTGGGTCGGGACGTACGGGCCGGTCGGCGAGGAGGGCCATCGGGTCCGGCAGGGTCCGGAACCGGGTGCCGGACCGCAGCTCGGACCCGATCCGCAGGTGCAGCCAGAGGTCGACGTCGGGCGCGGTCCGCAGCCGGACGAGCACCACGACCAGCGCGGCGACAGAGGGCTCCAAGCGATCCACAAAAGGCCTGTGCGCGAACGAGATTCGTTCGACTCGGGCGCAGGGCGCTCGGTCGGTGTCGGCATCGGCAGGCTCCGGTGGCGGGGGCGGGTGTGGGTGTCGAGCATGGCACGCGGAGGGCCCGGCAGACACGCTCGCCGACCCGTCGTCCGAACGGTTGATGGGCCCGCGCCGTACGGGCGGGCCAGCACGAGCCCATCGGTCCATGTGCAGGTCCCGCAGGCTCTGCCAACGTTGTGCTTGCTCGACAGCACCCACTTCATACCGAAAGGCAAGACCCGCCATGACCAAGGCCCTCGTCAAGCTCCAGCTGAAGCTCAACGCCCTCCGCTCCGAGAAGGGTGCGACCGCCGTCGAGTACGGCCTCATGGTCGCCCTCATCGCGGTCGTCATCATCGTCGCCGTCGCCCTCCTCGGCACGAACCTCAGCACCCTCTTCAACAGCGTCTCCAACAGCGTCTGATCCGACGCGGAACGTCATGAGTCGGGGCGTCGGCCGCGTCGGAGCAACCGACGAGGTCGACGCCCCGCCCACTTCGACCCCCAGGTGACCCAGATGACCAGCAGCCTCGCCCGCCCCGCCCTCCACACCCGCCTCCTGGTCGACCGCGTCCTGCGGAGCCGGCCGGAGCGGGGAGCGACTGCCGTGGAGTACGCGCTGATGATGGCCTTCATCGCCATCGTCATCGTCGCGTCGGTCATCCTCCTCGGCAGCAACCTCTCCACGTTCTTCCGCAACACCTCCGGCAGCATCTGACCGGCCCGCGCGTCCCGACCGACGCGCGGTGGAGCCGGCCCCACCCCCACGCTCTCCCACCTCTGTAAGGACATGGTTCACCATGGGTCGTCGTATCCTCGCCATCCTCGCGGCCGCGGTCATCGCGCTCGTCGGTGCCGTGCTCGTCCTCGTGTACGCCCGCGGGGCCGACGCCCGGGCCGTGGAGGCCGCCAGCCCGGCCAAGGTCTTCGTGTCCAACACCGTGGTCCCGGCCGGCACCAGCCTCAAGGACGCGCTGCGCCTCGGCCAGATCGTCCAGACCGACGTGGCCGCCCGGGCCAAGCCCGCCGGCGCCCTCGAGGCGGTCGACGAGAACAACGGCGAGGAGGTGGCGCTCACCGACATCGCGCCCGGACAGTACGTCCTGGCCGCCGGGTTCGGTGACACCCCCCTCGGCGAGAAGGCCCTGCAGGTCGGGGCCGGCAAGCTCGCGGTCTCGGTCCAGCTGCAGGACCCCGCCCGGGTCGGCAACTTCGTGCGGCCGGGCTCCTACCTCACCGTCTTCATGACCTACGACCTCGCCCGGCTCGAGACCAAGGCGAGCACCGGCGACACGCAGAAGACCGACCTCGGGTCGGGGACCTCCATCCTCCTCGACAACGTCAAGGTCATCGCGATGGGCGACGCCTCGCTCACCCCGGTGCAGGGCAGCACCGACGGCGCCGAGGCCGGCCCCCAGTCGGCGAGCTTCCTCGTGACCCTCGAGGTGACGCCGGAGCAGGCGACCCGCCTCATCCACGGCATCAACAACTACACGCTGTACGCGGCGCTGCGCGGCTCCGAGCTCAAGGTCGACCCGCAGCTGAGCGTCAGCGACCAGACCATCCTCAAGGACAAGGTCCGGTGAACATCCTCTGGGACCCCGACCCGAGTGCGGTGGAGCGGTATCGCTTCGCCCTCGGCCCGGACACCACGGCACTGGACTCCTCGGGGCTCGTGGCCCGTGCCCTCCACGACAACGCGCAGGTCGACCAGGTCGTCATCGGTGCGGACGTCACGATCGAGGAGGCCTGCCAGCTCTCCGAGGCCGCCCGCCTCGACCGGCCCGAGCTCGGTGTCATCCTGCTCCGTGCCCGGATCGACGTCGTGACGCTCTCGCAGGCCCTGCGCGCCGGGGTCCGTGAGGTCGTCGCCGCCGACGACCACTCCGCGCTCGCCGACGCCCTCCGCCGCAGCCGTGAGCTCACCTCGCGCCTCGTCGGCCACGCCGCGGGCGGCGTCGATGCGCGAGGGCAAGGTCGTCACCGTCTTCTCCGCCAAGGGCGGGGTCGGCAAGACCACCCTCTCGACGAACACCGCCGTGCACCTCGCCAGCCAGGGCCAGCGGACCCTCCTCATCGACCTCGACCTGTCCTTCGGCGACGTGGCGATCAGCCTCCAGCTCGTGCCGAACCGCTCCGTGTTCGACGCGGTCTCGATGGCCGGGCACCTCGACGAGGAGGGCATCCGCAGCCTCGCGACCCACCACGACGCCAGCGGCCTCGACGTCCTCTGCGCCCCGAACGACCCGGGCGACGCGGACCGCATCCCGGTCTCGACGATCGGGGAGATCATCAAGGTCGCCCGGCGCTGCTACGACTTCGTCGTCGTCGACACGCCGCCCTCCTTCACCGAGCACGTGCTCGCCGCGATCGACCTGTCCGACCTGCTCGTGCTCATCGCGACCCTCGACATCCCCGCGGTGAAGAACCTCCGGGTGGCGATCGACACCCTCGACATGATCGGCAGCCCCAAGGACGCACGCCTCATCGTCCTCAACCGCTCCGACGCCAAGGTCGGGCTGCGCCCCGAGGACGTGGAGTCGGCCATCAAGTCGAGCATCGCCGTCAACATCCCCAACTCGATCTCCGTGCCCGCCTCGGTCAACCGCGGCGTGCCCATCGTCCTCGACGAGCCCCGCGCGCCGGTCACCCTGGCCATCAAGGAGCTCGTCGACTCCCACATCCGTTCGATCAGCGGGTCCGACGAGGCCGACGTGGCCGACGCCACCTCGCGCAAGAGCCTCTTCAGGAGCCGTCGATGAGCCTCGCCGACCGTCTCGACAGCGTCCGTCGCGCCCAGGCCGCGGCCGCCTCGCCGCAGAACGCCCCCGCGCAGAACGCCCCCGCGCCCCGGCCCGGGGCCGCCGCGCGGCGCCGGGCCCACGACCCGTACGCCGAGGTCAAGGGGCGGGTGCACCAGGCCCTCATCGACAGCCTCGGGCCGCGCCTCTACGACCCGCACCTGCCCGAGACCGAGCTGGCCCAGCAGGTGCGCAGCACGCTGCAGGAGACCATCGACGCCGAGCAGACCCCGCTCAGCCACGCCGACCGGACCAGGATCGCGCAGGAGGTCTCCGACGAGATCCTCGGCCACGGCCCGCTCGAGCCGCTGCTGCGCGACCCGGACATCTCCGAGATCATGGTCAACGGCGCGGACATGATCTACGTCGAGCGCTCCGGCAAGCTCTACCGCGTCGAGACGCACTTCTCCAACGAGGCCCACCTGCGCCGGGTCATCGACAAGATCGTCGGCCGGGTCGGCCGCCGCGTCGACGAGGCCAGCCCGCTCGTCGACGCCCGCCTCCCCGACGGCTCGCGCGTCAACGCCGTCATCAACCCGATCGCCCTCGACGGCGCGATGCTCGACGATCCGCAAGTTCTCCCAGGACCCCTACACCGACGCCGACCTCATCGCCTTCGGCACCATCACGGCGAGCGTGCGCGACTTCCTCAAGGCCTGCGTCATCGGCCGTCGCAACGTCATCATCTCCGGCGGTACCGGTTCGGGGAAGACGACGACGCTCAACGTCATCTCCTCCTTCATCCCCGAGGACGAGCGCATCGTCACCATCGAGGACGCCGCCGAGCTCCAGCTGCACCAGGACCACGTGCTGCGGCTCGAGTCCCGTCCCTCGAACATCGAGGGCAAGGGCGCCATCGCCATCCGCGACCTCGTGAAGAACTCCCTCCGCATGCGGCCCGACCGCATCGTCGTCGGCGAGGTCCGCGACGGCGCCGCCCTCGACATGCTCCAGGCGATGAACACCGGCCACGACGGCTCGATCACCACGGTGCACGCGAACACCCCGCGCGACTCGCTCTCGCGCCTCGAGACCATGGTGCTCATGGCCGGCGTCGAGCTGCCGGTGCGGGCCATCCGCGAGCAGGTGGCCGGCGCGGTCGACCTCATCGTCCAGCAGGCCCGCCTCAAGGACGGGTCGCGCCGCATCGTCGCCATCACCGAGGTGGTCGGGATGGAGGGCGACGTCGTCACCCTCCAGGACATCTTCACCTTCGACTGGGGCGCCGGCCGCGACGAGAACGGCCGCTTCCGCGGGGTCCTCGTCTCGACGGGGCTGCGGCCGAAGTTCCTCACCGACCTCCAGGACCTCGGCGTCGAGGTCTCCCCGCAGCTCTTCATCAACGGGGCGCGGCTGACGTGAGCGTCCTCCTCGACCCGGTGCGGCGACGCCTCGCCGCGGCCCCCGCCGTCCTCGCGGTCGTCGGGGCCCTCCTCGTGCCGCTGCTCGCCGCTCCCTCGGCCGCGGCCGCCGACGACATCCCCTCGACCCTCAGCGACGTGCGCGTCGTCAAGGACACCGTCACCGCGACCCTCGTCCTGCGCCCGCGCTCCGCGGTCAAGGTCGACTGGAAGAGCGTCACGGCCACCTTCGGGTCCCGGCTCGTGCCGGTGACGATCTCCGAGCCGTCGAAGCAGAGCCGGTCGACGATGCTCGTCATCGACACGAGCGGGTCGATGGGCGCGGCCGGCATGGCCACCGTCCGCGCCGGCGTGGCCCAGTTCCTCAGCGCCGTCCCGAAGGACGTCAAGGTCGGCGTCGTCTCCTTCGCCTCCACGTCCGGGGTCGACGTCGCACCGACGACCGACCGCGACAAGGTGCGCCGGGCGGTGAACTCCCTGCGCTCCTCCGGGGAGACCTCGCTCTACAAGGCCGTCCAGGACGCCGTGCGGGGCCTCGGCACCGACGGCGAGCGCAGCCTGCTGCTGCTCAGCGACGGTGGCGACACCGTGGCCGGCCTCGAGGGCGGCGACGCCAAGGCCGAGAGCGAGCGGCAGAAGGCCGTCACCGCCGTGGCCCGGGCCAAGGTGCGCGCCGAGGTGGTCTCGTTCAACTCCGGCGAGGCCAACACCGCCGTGCTGGCGCAGTTCGCCTCGGCCGGAGGCGGGTCCGTCGCCAACGCGGCCGACCGGGCGGCCGTCTCGAGTGCCTTCAACGCCGCCGCGGTGGCGCTGAACTCGCAGGTCGTCATCAGCGTCACCAAGCCGGCCGACGTCGGCGGGGCGCAGACCCTGCGGATCGAGGGCGAGGCGTCCGGCCAGACCTTCCGCAACACCTCCGAGCTCAACCTCGGCGACATCGCGCCGCCGGAGGTCCCGGCCGACGACGGGCCCATCGTGGCGCCCGTCCAGGACACGGCCGGGGCCCTCACCGCCCTGACGGCCCTCTCGCCCACCCTGCTCGTCCCGGCCATCGCCGTCGTCTTCCTCGGCGTCTTCGGCCTGGCCGTCGCCCTCGCCGGGCCGAGCTTCGGCAACCGCCGCGGCGACCGCCTCTCGGCCATCGAGGACTACGGGCTCGGCCGCTCCCGCACGCAGCAGCGCCAGGCCCCGAGCGCCAGCGCCATCGGCGAGTCCATCGTCTCGATGGGCGAGCAGATCATGGAGGGTCGTGACTCCACGACCAAGACCATGGAGCTGCTCGTGCGCGCCGACCTGCCGTGGCGGGCGGGGGAGTGGCTCGTGCTGCGCCTCATCGCCATCGTCGTCTTCCTCGCCGGCGGCATGCTCCTCGTGGGGTCCTTCCCGCTCGTCGGCGCCGTCCTCGGCGCCCTCGTCGGGCTCGTGATCCCGCCCTTCATCCTGCGCTTCCTCGCCAAGCGCCGCTCGCGCAAGTTCGAGACGGTGCTCCCCGACGTCATGATGCTCGTCGCCACCTCGCTGGCCTCCGGGTTCTCCCTGCTCCAGGCCCTGGACTCGGTCGCCAAGGACGCCCCGGAGCCGGCGTCCAAGGAGTTCAGCCGGGCGCTGGCCGAGGCGCGGATCGGCTCCGACGTCAGCGACGCCCTCGACAAGATGGCGGTCCGGATGGACAGCCACAACATGCGGTGGACGACGATGGCCATCCGGATCCAGCGCGAGGTCGGCGGCAACCTCGCCGAGACCCTGCGGACCACGGCCGCGACGCTGCGCGAGCGCGAGATGCTCCGCCGCCAGGTCAAGGCCCTCTCGGCCGAGGGCCGGCTCTCGGCGTACGCCCTGGTCTGCCTCCCCATCGGCCTGTTCCTCTACAGCACGTGGGCCAACCACGACTACGTGGCGCTGCTGTGGACCCGGGCCATCGGCATCGCGATGCTCGCAGCCGGCGTCGTCGCCATCGGACTCGGCATCCTCTGGATGCGCAGCATCGTCAAGATCGAGGTGTGACGTGATCCTCCTGCTCGCCGCCACCCTGTTCATCGGCCTGGCCCTGGTCCTGCTCGTCCTCGCGGTCGGGCTGGGCGCCAACAGCTCCCAGGGGGTCGCCAAGTCGCTCGAGCTGCTCGAGTACAAGCCCACGGCCAAGGAGGTCGGCCGCAACGAGCTGGGCGTCCAGGAGCGCCTGCTCGTCCCGATGCTCGACCGGCTCCGGGGCTTCTCGACCCGGATCTCGCCCGCCGGGACCGGCGGCCGGATCGCCCGCAACCTCGACCGGGCCGGCAACCCGCCCGCCTGGACGGTGGAGCGGGTCATGGGGGCCAAGGGCCTCGGCCTCATCCTCGGTGCGGTCGTCGTGCTCCTCGTCATGGGCCCGAGCGCCAAGGCGCTGCTCATCGCGGTGGCCGCCGGTGCCGCGGCGTTCTTCCTCCCGGACCTGCTCGTCTACAACTCGGGCCTGAAGCGCCAGCAGGAGATGCGCAAGGGCCTCGCCGACGCGCTCGACATGCTCACCGTCTGCGTCGAGGCCGGTCAGGGCTTCGACGCCGCCATCCTCCAGGTCGCCCGCACCGTGTCCGGCCCGATCGCCGGCGAGTTCGCCCGCGTGCTCTCCGAGATGCAGATCGGCAAGTCGCGCGGCGAGGCGTTCTCCTCGCTCGGGGAGCGGACCACCGCGCCCGAGCTGAAGAACTTCGTGAGCACCCTCGTCCAGGCCGACCGGCTCGGCCTGCCGATCGCGGCGGTCCTGCGCGAGCAGACCAAGGAGATGCGTGTCGTGCGTCGTCAGCGGGCCGAGGAGCAGGCCCAGAAGGTGACGGTGAAGATCCTCTTCCCGCTGCTGCTGTGCATCTTCCCGGCCCTGTTCATCGTCATCATCGGGCCGGGCGCCATCCAGATCATGGACGCGTTCAGCAACCTCTGAGCGTTCCGGAGGTTCCCGCGTCGTCCGGGAAGGGCCGCGGGCTCAGGTGCGCTCGACGTCGGCGACGAGGCCGAGGCGCACGGCGGCGATCACGGCGCTGGCGCGGTTGTGCGCCCCGAGCTTCTCGTAGATCTTGCCGATGTGGGTCTTGACCGTCGACGGGCTCATGAAGAGCTGGCGTCCGACCTGGGCGACCGACGCCCCCTCGACGAGGAGCTTGAGCACCTCGGTCTCCCGGGTGGTCAGCGTCGTCTGCGGGGCCTCGTGCTGGCGCCGCATGGCCTCGGCGAGACCGCTGGCCGAGAACTCGAGCGGGAAGTCGGCCGCGCGCCGGACCGCGGAGAGCACCTGGTCGGCCGGCGCGCTCTTGCGCACGAGGGCCGAGGCTCCCGCGTCGAGGGCCTCCAGGAGGGTGGAGTCGTCGCTGAGCATCGTCAGGACGACGAGCCCGATGTCCTTGGACCGCTCGCGCACGGCGCGCACGAGCGAGAGCCCGCTGCCGTCGGGCATCGTGACGTCGATGACGGCGACGACGCGTCCGGGCGGTGGGGTGCGGAGCAGTCGGTCGAAGAGCGCACGGCCCTCGCCGAGCGAGCCGGCCTGGCCGACCACGCTGACCTCGGGCTGCGAGCTGAGCATCGCCGCGACGGCCTCGCGGACCACCGCGTGGTCGTCGACGAGAACCACGCTGATCGTCACGGCCCCTCCTCGGGGTGTCAGGTTGCCGGGTGGAGCGCGCCCGCGGTGGACGGCTCCTCGACGGTCAGGTTAACGGTGGTGCGACCGTTCGGCTCGTTGCGGACCACGAGTGTCCCATCCAGCTCGTCCAGTGTCGTGTTCCGGTAGGACCGCCGGGCGCGCCGCGGGTCGCCGTCGTGGGACACGTCGACCACGGCGGGGCCCACGACCGAGGTCGCGAGGCTGACCCACGCGTTGCGCGCGCCGGAGGCCTGGGCGTCGGCGAGGACGTCCATGACGAGGCGGTGGACGAACATCTCGACCCGCGGGTCGAGGCGCCGCCGGCCCTCGCTGACGGTGATCGTCGTGCGGACCCCGGTCATGCTCCCGAAGCTCTGCACGGCGGCGCCGAGCACCGCCCCGAGCCCGGTGCCGGGACGTTCGGCGACGCGCAGGTCGGTGATGTGCAGGCGCAGGTCGGCCATCGCCTCGCTCAGCTGCTCGCGGAGGGCGTCGAGCGGGTCGCGCAGCCCCTGCCCGGGCGGCCCGGCCTGCATCCGCAGCGCGTCGAGGGCGTAGCCGAGGGCGGCGAGCTCCTGGGCGATGCCGTCGTGGATGTCGCGCGCGATCCGGTTGCGTTCCTCGAGGCTGGCGTACTGGCGCAGGTTCCCGAAGAGCAGGCCGGCCTGCACCGTGGGGGCCAGCCGGCGGGTGACGTCGGCGACGGCGCGGCGCTCGGTCTCGGTGAAGGGGTGGTCCGTGCCCCGCTCGACGACGACCACGGTCGTGGGGCCGGTGCCGTACGCGAACGGCACGACGAGGGCGCTGCGGGGGCCCAGCTCGTCGTCGAAGGGGATCTCGGTGGGGCGCCAGCTCGCCGAGTTCTGCGCCAGCAGCTCGGACATCGCCTCCGCGAGGTGCCACGGCGCGCGGGTCGAGCCGCGGAGGGCGACCGGCACGAGGTGCTCGGAGTCGGACGCGACGAGGACGGCGCTGCGCGAGGAGGGCACCTCGGCGGCGAGCAGGTCGAGGGCGAGGGTGGCCCCGGCGGGGGCGTCGAGGCCGGTGGCCATCTCCTCGGAGAGGTCGTGCAGGCGCTGGATGAGCTGGATGGCCTCGCGGGCGGCGGGGTCGGCGCTCTCGAGGTCGTGCTCGGCCGCGAGCCGCTGGTTCCAGGCGCCGAGGGCCCCGAGGATGATGGCCGCCGCCAGCCACGCGACGAGCCCGATGCGCACCCCGCGGGTGTCGCCGTCGTAGGCCCCGAGGTAGACGAGGCTGCCGATCACGCAGGTGAGGAGGAAGCCGATCCGGCCGAAGCGGGTGCCGGCGTGGTAGGCGGGGATGAGGATGAGCAGCGCGCCGGCGAGCTCCGCCCCGGCGTAGGCGGCACCGGCGGCCCCGGCGGCGAGGCACAGCAGGGTGAGCACGACGGTGTCGAGGAGGCCCTGGCGCGAGATGGGCAGCCGGTCGAGGGCCGTGACGACGAGGTCGAGGGCCAGGACCGCGAGCAGCCAGGGCGCGAGCGCGACGAGTCCGTTCGTGACCACGGCGAGGAAGACGCTGAGGACCGCGAAGGCAAGTCGGATTGAGGCCGACGCATCCACGCGCGCCAGGCCGAGGAGGCGCACCACGTCACACAGGGTACGTCCGTCCCGCCCGTCACCTCGGCCATTCGGGGGTTATCGGTCGCGTCTGTGTGATCATGGGCCTGTCATCGCTCGGGGAAGGACGGGGACGGAACTGTGAACGGTCGTGTGCTCGTCGTGGACGACGACCTCGCACTGGCCGAGATGCTCGGCATCGTGCTGCGGGGCGAGGGCCTGGAGGTCGAGCACGTCGCCGACGGGGGCTCGGCCCTCGAGGCGTTCCGCCGGCACCGCCCCGACCTCGTGCTCCTCGACGTCATGCTCCCGGGCACCGACGGCCTCGAGGTGTGCCGGCAGATCCGCGGCGAGTCGGGCGTGCCCATCGTCATGCTCACCGCGAAGACCGACACCGTCGACGTCGTCGTCGGCCTCGAGTCCGGCGCCGACGACTACGTCGTCAAGCCCTTCAAGCCCCAGGAGCTCATCGCGCGGGTGCGCGCCCGGCTGCGCCGCGGCGACGAGCCGGACCCCGAGCGGCTGGCCATCGGCGACATCGTCATCGACGTCGCGGGTCACTCCGTCGTCCGCGACGGCAGCCCGCTCAGCCTCACCCCGCTCGAGTTCGACCTCCTCGTCGCCCTGGCGCGCAAGCCGTGGCAGGTCTTCACCCGCGAGGTGCTCCTCGAGCAGGTGTGGGGCTACCGGCACGCCGGAGACACCCGGCTCGTCAACGTGCACGTCCAGCGACTGCGCAGCAAGATCGAGCACGACCCCGAGCACCCCGAGATCGTCGTGACGGTCCGCGGCGTCGGCTACAAGGCGGGCCGGGCCTGACCGTGTCCGGGTCGGCACGTCCGGTGGCCCGCTCCGCGGTCCCCGCGGTGGCGGTGCCCCGCGGCGCCCGCCGGCTCCGCTCGGCCACCTCCCGGGTCGCCGACCTGCTCCGCACCGTCCGCCGGCGGTGGCGCCAGTCGCTGCGGCTGCGCGTCGTCGCCACGACCATGCTGCTCGGGCTGGTCGTCGTCACCGTCCTCGGCTCGGTGCTCCACGCGCAGATCGCGAGCGGCCTCGAGCGCAGCCGGGTCACGAGCTCGGAGTACGAGGCGCTCGCGCTCACCGCCCAGGCCCAGGCCCAGTGGGACAGCTCCACCTCGGCCTCGGTCGACGAGCTGAACCAGGCCGCCAAGGACATCATGGGCCGCATCCTCAGCGCGCCCGGCCCGGACCCCAGCCGGTACGTCGTCATGGACCGCTCCCAGACCAACGACAGCGACGTCGTGCTCGTCCAGGTCGCGAGCAGCCGGGCCGTCGACATCGGCGTCGTCACCGACGAGCTGCGCGCGGCCGTCGCGGCCACCCCGGGCCGTCAGCAGTCGCAGGTGACGATGGTGACGATCGGTGGGCGGGACGTGCCCGCGGTCATCGTCGGCACGGTCGTCACCGTGCCGAACAACGCGGGCCCCTACGACCTCTACTTCATCTACCCGATGGAGCAGGAGGTCGCGACGATGGACCTCATCGGCAACGCCTTCCTCGTGGCCGGGGTCATCCTCACCCTCCTCGTCGGGGCCGTCGCCTACGTCGTCACCCGGCAGGTCGTCATCCCGGTGCGGCGGGCCGGCGAGGTCGCCCAGCGGCTCTCCGCCGGACGGCTCAACGAGCGGATGCCCGCCCGCGGCGAGGACGACCTGGCCGTCCTCGCGACGTCGTTCAACAACATGGCCGACAGCCTGCAGAGCCAGATCCGCCAGCTCGAGGGGCTCTCGGCCGTGCAGCAGCGCTTCGTCTCCGACGTCTCGCACGAGCTGCGGACGCCGCTGACGACGATCCGGATGGCCGTCGACGTCATCCACGGGTCGCGCGGGCAGTTCCAGCCCTCGGTCGCCCGCTCGGCCGAGCTGCTCGCGGGCGAGCTCGACCGGTTCGAGGACCTCCTCGCCGACCTGCTCGAGATCAGCCGCTTCGACGCGGGCGCGGCCGCGCTCGACCTCGAGCCGGTCGACCTGCGCGGCACGCTCGAGCGGGTCGTCGCCGCGGCCCGACCCCTCGCCGAGCGCCGGGGCAGCGTGGTCACCGTGCACGCCGCCGCCGAGCCGGCCGAGGCCGAGGTCGACGAGCGCCGCGTCGAGCGCATCCTGCGCAACCTCGTCGTCAACGCCGTCGAGCACGGTGATGGGCGACCGGTCGACGTCCACGTGGGCGTCTCCGCGGAGGCGGTCGCGGTGGTCGTCGAGGACCACGGGGTGGGTCTGCGACCCGGCGAGGCCGCCAACGTCTTCACCCGGTTCTGGCGGGCCGACCCGGCCCGGGCCCGGACCACCGGAGGCACCGGCCTCGGCCTGTCGATCTCCCTCGAGGACGCCCGCCTCCACAACGGCTGGCTCCAGGCGTGGGGCGAACCGGGGGAGGGGTCGCGGTTCCGGCTCACCCTGCCCCGCCACGGCGGGCACAGCCTCCACGCGTCGCCGCTGCCGCTCAGCCCGTCGGACGAGTCGTGAGCCGCCGGCGGCTCCTCGCGGCGCTCGTGGCGGTGGCGCTCCTCACCGGGTGCGGAGGGCTCTCCGGCACCGGCCCGGTCCAGCCCGGGCTCGAGGTGGGTTCGGGGAAGGCGCCCGAGCTCGGCGTGGTCTTCCCCGGCCCGGTGGAGGGCGCGAGCCAGGAGTCGGTCGTCCGGGGGTTCCTGCGCGCGGGCGCGGCGAGCGACGGCGCCTACGACAATGCCCGCGAGTTCCTCACCAAGGGCGCGAGCGAGCGGTGGAACCCCGACGAGACCATCGTCCTCCTCGCCGACGACGCGCCCCCGACCGCCCGCCTGCTCGACCCGGCGACCGTCCAGGTCGAGCGCCCGGGTGGCCGGGACCGTCGACGCCGACGGGCGGCTCGTCGCGGCGACCCCCGGCCGGACGGTCTCGGCGACGTTCTCCCTCACCTCGGTCGGCGGCGAGTGGCGCATCGACGGGCTGCCCGAGAAGTTCGGGCGCTGGATCGCCGACAGCGACGTGCCCCGCCTGGTCCAGCCGTTCGCGGTCCACTACATCTCGACGAGCCGGCGGGCCACCATCCCGGACCTGCGCTGGTTCCCGCTCGACCGGCTGGCGACCCGCCTGGCCCGGGCCCAGCTCGACCCCGTGCCCGAGTACCTCGCCGGCGCGGTCACGACCGCCGTCCCGGCCGGGGCCCGCCTGCTCGGTGACGCCGTGTCGGTCGACGCCGCCGGCGTCGCCTCGGTCAACCTCATCGCGGCGCGGCTCGCCCCGGGGGGCACGACCCGGCAGAACCTCTGGGCCCAGGTCCTCACCACCCTCACCCAGGACCCGACGGTCACCGCGGTCTCGCTCGCGGTCGACGGCGTACCGGTCGACCTCGACGGCGTCGACGGCCCCGTCGCCTCCCTGAGCCGCGTCGGCTTCCCGGCCGACACCTCCGCGACCGAGTCGGCGAAGCCGGTCGTCCGCCGGGGGTCCTCGGTCGCCGTGTTCGACCCCGCGGCCGCCGTCCAGCAGCAGGCGCGCCCGACCGCGTCGCCCGAGCCGTACCCGGACGTGCCGCAGCAGTACACCCGCCTCGCCCTGTCCGCCGACGGCACCGAGCTCGCCGCGGTCGACCCCGGCGGTGACGGGATCTCGCGCTGGCGCGGCGACACCCGCTACCAGGTCCCCGGAGTCGGTGCCGCGGTGGGCTCGCCCGCCTACGACCGGCGGGGCTTCCTGTGGGCCGGTGGTGTGGGCGCGCGCGACGAGCGGCTCTGGACCGTCGACACCCGCGCCGACCCGGCCGACGCGGAGGCCGCCGCGGCCCGCCCGGTCACCGCCTCGTGGCTCGACGGGCGCCGGGTCGCCGAGGCCCGGGTCGCGGCCGACGGCGACCGCGTGGCCGTGCTCTCCACCCGGCCCGACGGCTCCGGCGTCTCCCTCGACCTCGCCGGGGTGGTCCGCGGCAGCGACGGCCGGCCGGAGCGGCTCGCCGTCCCGCTGCACCTCGCGGCCGGCATCACCTCGGCCACCGGGCTCGCGTGGCTCGACGACGACCAGCTGGCCACCCTCGCGTCGGTCGGCGGGAAGCCGGTGCAGCCCATCGAGGTCTCGGTGGACGGACAGGTCCTGCCGCTGCCCGACGCGCCGCCGGCCGACGCGCTGGCGACCACGGGCGGCGAGCGCGACCTCTACCTCGTCACCCTCGGGGACCGGCTGCTCTCCCGGTCGGGGCTGCGGTGGGTCGACAGCGGCCCCGCGACCGACCTCGCCGCCGCGGCCGGCTGACCCGGTCGTCCCCAGCCGGCGCCGGCGGCCCGCCTCGTCCACAGGAGCCGCGCCGGAGCACCGTGGGCCCACGGCGGCGGGGCACGCTGGGCCGGTGGGCGGTCCGGTCGGGTGGCTCGGCGACGGGCTGCGGTCCGCCGCCGGCCTCGTGCTGCCGGTGCGCTGCGGGGGCTGCGGGGCGCCGGGGGAGCGGTGGTGCCGGGGGTGCCGGTCCGCCGCCCGGCGACCGGCCGGTGCCGGGGAGCGGCACGACCGCCGGGTGCCCACCCTGCTGGTCGGCCACCGTCCTCGAGGGGCCGCTGCGGGCAGTGGTCACGGCCCACAAGGACGGCGGCCGGGCCGACCTGCGGCCCGAGCTGGCCCGGCTGCTCGCCGTCGCGCTGGTGCGGGCCCTCGCGGAGGACCCCGTGCTGCGCCGCCGGGCGCGGCGCCGCGCCCGGTCCTCCTCGTGCCCGTCCCGGCCGCCGGCCGCGGCGGTGCGCCGCCGCGGGGAGGACCCGGTGGCGCTGCTCGCCGGCGGCCGCGAGCCGCGACCTCGGGGCCGACCCGCCGCTGCGCGCCCTGCGCCACACGCGCCGGGTGGCTCGACCAGACCGGGCTCGGCCGGGCCGCGCGCGCGGCCAACCTCGCCGGGGCGCTCGTCGCTCGCCCCGGCGCGCCGCGGACGCGTCCGCGGGGCGCTCTGCGTCGTCCTCGACGACGTCGTGACGACGGGCGCGACGCTCGCCGAGGCGGCCCGCGCCCTGCGCGCCGGGGGAGCGCGCCACGTCGCGGCGGCGACGGTGGCCTCGACCCCGGCGGCCCGGGCCGGCCGGCCCCCGCCCGGGTGACGGAGGCTTGTCACGGGTTCTCCCATCGCGGTTGTGGGGCCACTCCCCGGCGGCTAGCGTCTGTGCATGGACCCCGTTCTCCGGAGGTGGTGCCCCTGACGCGGATCGTTCGCCGAACACCGACACCCCCCAGCACGAGGAGGACCACGTGGACATCGTCGTCACCGGACGGCACCTGACCGTCTCCGACCGTTTCCGGGACCACATCGCGGAGAAGCTGGCGAAGGTCACCCAGCTCGCCCCGCGGACCCGGCGGGTCGAGGTCATGGTCAGTCACGAGCCCAACCGCCGCCAGGCCAAGGCCTGCGACCGGGTCGAGGTCACCTGCTACGCCACCGGACCCGTCGTCCGGGCCGAGGCGTGCGCGGATGACAAGTACGCCGCCCTCGACGTCGTCCTCGACAAGCTGATGGAGCGGCTGCGACGGCAACGTGACCGACGCCAGGTGCACCGCGGGCGACGCACCCCCGAGTCCGTCGCCATGGCGACGGCCCGGATCCAGGAGCCCAGCGCCGCCGACGACGCGAGCGCCGGCGAGACCGACGCCCCCTTCGGCGACTCCCCGATCGAGGTCCGCGAGAAGGTCCACCGCTCCAGCCCCGATGACCCTCTCCGAGGCCCTCGCCGAGATGGAGTCGGTCGGGTCACGACTTCTACCTCTTCCACGACGTCGAGACCGACCGCGCGAGCGTGGTCTACCGGCGCCGGGGGTGGTCCTACGGTGTCCTGCACCTCGACCTCGACGGCTCCGGCGAGGCGGTCGAGGTGGCCGCATCCTGAGCCGGACGCCGGGCGTGGCCGCTGGGATCCGTGCGCCGGACCTGACACGATGACGCTGTGGTGGAGGACGTGAGTGCCGAGCAGGGCCCCACGCACGACGGGCCCGACGTCATCCGTGTCGTCATCGCCGACGACCACGCCCTCTACCGGCAGGGGATGGCCGTCGTCGTCGAGCTCGACGGCGCCGCCCGCGTCGTCGGCCAGGCGAGCAACGGCGAGGAGGCCCTCACGGTCTGCGCCGCGCTGCGCCCGGACGTCGTCCTCATGGACGTGCGGATGCCCGTCGTCGGTGGCATCGAGGCCGCCGGCCGGCTGCACGCCGCCGACCCGACCACCCGCATCCTCATGCTGACGATGAGCGACGACGAGGGCGACCTCTTCGAGGCCATCAAGGCCGGAGCCAGCGGCTACCTCCTCAAGGACCTCCCGGGCGAGGAGGTGGCCGACGCCATCCGCCGGGTCCACGACGGCCAGGCGATCATCCCGCCGGGCATGGCGGCCACCCTGCTGCAGGAGTTCACCCGGCTCAGCCAGGAGAGCGCCCCCGGTGACCCGGCGGGCTCGCACCTCACCGACCGCGAGGTCGAGGTGCTCCGGCTCGTCGCCCGCGGCCTGGTCAACCGGGAGATCGCCGACACCCTCGGCATCGCCGAGAACACCGTGAAGAACCACGTCCGGAGCATCCTCGAGAAGCTGCACCTGCACTCCCGCGTCGAGGCCGCGGTCTACGCCCACCGGCAGCGGCTCGTGCCGCCGGATGGCTGAGCCGGCACCGGTCCGGCTGACCCGCCCCGCCGCGCGGCGCATCGCCCTCGCCGCGCAGGGCTTCGCGCGGCCCCGGCCGGCCCAGTCCCGGGATGCGCGACGTCCAGCGCGTGGTCGACACCGTCGGCATCGTGCAGATCGACAGCGTCAACGTCGTCGTCCGCAGCCAGTACCTGCCGTTCTGGTCGCGGCTCGGCCCCTACGACCGCGCCCTGCTCGACCGGGCCCGCGACCGGGCTCCCCGCCGGGTCGTCGAGTACTGGGCCCACGAGGCCTCGCTCGTGCCGCCGCAGACCTGGCCGCTGCTGGACTTCCGGATGCGGCGGGCCCTCGAGGACGCCTGGGGCGGGATGCGCCGGGTGGCTCACGACCACCCCGGGCTCGTCGCGACGGTGCTCGCCGAGGTGACCGCCCACGGGCCGATGACCAGCCGCGAGGTCGAGGCCGCCCTGGCCCACGACCTGCCGCGCGAGCGCGACGAGTGGGGCTGGAACTGGTCGCTGGTCAAGAACGCGCTCGAGCACCTCTTCTGGGCCGGCCGGCTGAGCAGCGCGGGGCGCACGACCCAGTTCGAGCGGCGCTACGCCCACCCGGCACGGGTCCTCCCGCCCGACCTGCGCGAGGCGGCGCTCGACCCCGCCCGCCGGCCGCCGCGACGACGAGGCCTTCCGGCGCCTCGTCGAGATCGCCGCCCGGGCCCACGGCGTCGGGCAGCGAGCAGTGCCTGCGCGACTACTTCCGGCTCCGCCCGGAGCAGGCCCGCCCGGCCGTCGCCGCCCTCGTCGCCGACGGCACCCTCCTGCCCGCCACCGTCGAGGGCTGGCACCGGCCGGTCTACCTCCACCGTGACGCCCGCCGGCCGCGCCGGGTCAGCCGCGCGGGCCCTGCTCTCGCCGTTCGACTCCCTCGTCTGGCAGCGCGACCGGACCCGGGCCGTCTTCGGGTTCGACTTCCGCCTCGAGATCTACGTGCCCGAGGACCAGCGGGTCCACGGCTACTACGTGCTGCCGTTCCTCCTCGGCGACGAGCTCGTCGGCGCGGGTCGACCTCAAGAGCGACCGGGCGGCCGGCCTGCTGCGGGTGCGCCGGTGCACGTGGGAGCCGGGCCGCGGGGGCCCCGACGACGTCCGCGAGCTCGACGCGGAGCTGGCCCTCATGGCCGGCTGGCTCGGCCTCGCCGGGCGGCGTCAGCGCCTGAGCAGCTCCCAGTGGAGGGCCTCGACCGTCCGGCCCGCCGGGCAGCACGTCGACCGCCGTCTCCCGGCCCCAGATCTCGAAGCCCAGCGCGTCGAGCACCCGGTTGCTGCCGATGTTGTCCTCGGCCGTCTGCGCGACGAGCCGGCGCATCCCCATCCCGCCGTCCGTCCGCGGGGCGAGGGCGTGGGTCGGCGACGAGCCGGGCCGCCGCGGTGGCGACGCCGCGCCGGCGGGCGCTCGGCAGCGACCTGGTAGCCGAGCTCGGCGGTGTCGTCGTCGAGGGTGCCCTCGGTGACGAACAGCGAGCGCCTCGCCGAGGGCCCGGCCGGTCGCGGCGTCGGCGACGCACCAGCTGAGCCGTCGTCGCCGAGGGCCATCTTCTCGCGGCGGGTGAGCAGCCACTCCGGGAAGGTGTCGGGCTCGAGGATCCCGCGGGCGGGCATGTGGTGGACCGGCTGGTCGCGGCGGCTCGAGGGCGTCGACGTCCTCGTCGAGCCACGGGCGCAGCACGAGCCCGCCCGCCTCGTCGGTGCGCAGCAGGTCGACGTCGCGCCACGGGGTCGTCGCCTCCATGACGTCGTCGGCGGCCAGGCTGGCCTGCCACACGGCGACGGCCGGCCCCCCGTCGACGTCCGGCTGGGCGCCCGGCAGGGTCCCGTGGTGGGTGAAGCCGCAGGCCCACGCGACCCGCCAGGACGCGAAGTTGCCGCGCGCCGCCCGCCAGTGCACGCGGCTGCCCCCGGCGTCGAACCACCACTGCGCGGCGAGCCGCAGGGCGCGCGGCCATGAGCCCCCGGCCCGCGGCCCTCCGGGTGCAGCCCGAAGCCGACCTCGGCGACGTCGCGGCTGCGCTGCGGGCGCAGGTCGATGGTGCCGAGGTAGCGGCCGGTCGGGTCGTCGGCCGCGGTGACGGCCCAGTGGCGCACGCCCTCGGGGTCGTTCCAGCCCGCCTCGATGAGCGGCGAGCCACTCGCGCCCCTCGGCCTCGCCGTAGGGGCGGGGGACGGTGGTCCAGCGCATCGACTCGGGGTCGCTGCTCTGCTCGACGATGGCGGCGAGGTCGGCGGGGCGGTGGGCCCGCAGCACGACGTGCCCGTCGGTGAGCTCGGGCACGCACGCGGGGAAGGCCACGTCGGTCATGGCCACAGCCAACCACCGGCGGCGGCCGGGAGGGAACTCGGCGCGGGGCGCCGCCCGTTGCCCCTCGTGGTGCGCCCCACCGCGGCGGCCGCTCGCCGGGGGCTCGACTACCCTAGGCGGGTCCGGCGGTCGCGACCGCCCGCAGTCGTCTGCCCCAAGGGAGTCCCGCTCGTGAAGATCGTCGAGAAGCTGCTGCGTGCCGGTGAGGGGCGCATCCTCAAGAGGCTCGACAGCATCGCGGCACAGGTGGGCGGCCATCGAGGAGGACTTCGAGAAGCTCACCGACGCCGAGCTGCGCGCGGAGACCGACACGTTCCGGAGCCGGCTCGCCGACGGCGAGACCCTCGACGACATCCTGCCCGAGGCCTTCGCGGCGGTCCGCGAGGCGAGCCGGCGCACCATCGGCAAGCGCCACTTCGACGTGCAGATCATGGGTGGGGCCGCGCTCCACCTCGGCAACGTCGCCGAGATGAAGACCGGTGAGGGCAAGACCCTCGTGGCGACCCTCCCGAGCTACCTCAACGCGCTCGAGGGCAAGGGCGTGCACGTCATCACCGTCAACGACTACCTCGCCGAGTACCAGTCCGAGCTCATGGGCCGCGTCCACCGCTTCCTCGGGCTCGAGACCGGCGTGCATCCTCGCGTCGATGAACCCCGAGCAGCGCCGGGCCGAGTACGCCAAGGACATCACCTACGGCACGAACAACGAGTTCGGGTTCGACTACCTGCGCGACAACATGGCGTGGTCGACCGACGAGCTCGTGCAGCGCGGCCACAACTTCGCCATCGTCGACGAGGTCGACTCGATCCTCATCGACGAGGCCCGCACGCCGCTCATCATCTCCGGCCCGGCCGACGCGCCGACGAAGTGGTACCAGGAGTTCGCCCGCATCGCCCAGCGCCTCGAGCGCGGCGAGCTCGAGTCCGGCCGCGGCGACTACGAGGTCGACGAGAAGAAGAAGACCGTCGGCGTCCTCGAGCGCGGCATCGACAAGGTCGAGGACCACCTCGGCATCGAGAACCTCTACGAGTCGGCGAACACCCCGCTCATCGGCTACCTCAACAACTCGATCAAGGCCAAGGAGCTCTTCACCCGCGACAAGGACTACGTCGTCATGAACGGCGAGGTCCTCATCGTCGACGAGCACACCGGCCGCATGCTCGCCGGCCGCCGCTACAACGAGGGCATGCACCAGGCCATCGAGGCCAAGGAGGGGGTGGAGATCAAGCAGGAGAACCAGACCCTCGCGACGATCACCCTCCAGAACTACTTCCGCATGTACGACAAGCTCTCCGGGCATGACCGGTACGGCGATGACCGAGGCGTCCGAGCTGAACTCGATCTACAAGCTCGGGCGTCGTGCCGATCCCGACGAACATGCCGATGATCCGCCAGGACCAGGCCGACCTCGTCTACCGCACCGAGGAGGCGAAGTACAAGGCCGTCGTCGACGACATCGCCGAGCGCCACGAGAAGGGCCAGCCCGTCCTCGTCGGCACCGTCTCGGTCGAGAAGTCCGAGTACCTCTCCGAGCAGCTGCGCCGCCGGGGCATCCGCCACGAGGTCCTCAACGCCAAGCACCACGAGCGCGAGGCGGCGATCGTCGCCGACGCCGGGCGCAAGGGCGGCGTCACGGTCGCGACGAACATGGCCGGGCGCGGCACCGACATCATGCTCGGCGGCAACCCCGAGTTCCGGGCCGTCGCGGCGCTCAAGGACCGCGGGCTCGACCCCCACGAGACGCCGGAGGAGTACGAGGCGGCCTGGGACGAGGCGCTCGCCACCGCCGAGCACGAGGTCGAGGCCGAGCACGACGAGGTCACGGCGCTCGGCGGGCTCTACGTGCTCGGCACCGAGCGGCACGAGTCGCGGCGCATCGACAACCAGCTGCGCGGCCGCTCCGGGCGCCAGGGCGACCCCGGCGAGTCCCGGTTCTACCTCTCGCTCGAGGACCACCTCATGCGGCTGTTCAACGCCGGCCTCGTCGACCGGGTGATGACGACGGCCAAGCTCGAGGACGACCAGCCCATCGAGTCCAAGCTCGTCACCCGCTCGATCGCCTAGCGCCCAGGCCCAGGTCGAGGCGCAGAACTTCGAGATCCGCAAGAACGTCCTCAAGTACGACGACGTCCTCAACCGCCAGCGCACCGTCATCTACGACGAGCGCCGCCGCGTGCTCGAGGGCGAGGACCTCCACGAGCAGCTGCGGTTCTTCGTCAACGACGTCGTCGAGGGCTACGTCGACGCCGAGACCGCCGAGGGCTTCCCCGAGGACTGGAACCTCGAGCGGCTGTGGGGCGCGCTGCGCGCGCTCTACCCCGTGAGCGTCACCCCCGAGCAGCTCGAGGAGGCCGCGGGCGGGCGCAGCGCGCTCACCGCCGAGGGGCTCAAGGAGGAGGTGCTCTCGGACGCGCACCACGCCTACGACGAGCGCGAGGCCGCCCTCGGCGAGGAGGTCATGCGCGAGGTCGAGCGGCGGGTCATGCTCTCGGTCCTGGACCGCAAGTGGCGCGAGCACCTCTACGAGATGGACTACCTCCAGGAGGGCATCGGGCTGCGGGCGATGGCCCAGCGCGACCCGCTCGTCGAGTACCAGCGCGAGGGGTTCCTGCTCTGGCAGGCGATGAACGAGTCGGTCAAGGAGGAGTCGGTGGGCCTGCTCTTCCACGTCGACGTCTCGGTCGACGCGCCGCAGGAGGAGGCCCCGGCGGTCGAGCCGGTGCACGTCTCGCAGATGCTCGGCGCGATGGCGCGGTGCGGGCGCGTCGCGGCGGCGCGCAGGACGCCCTCGAGCCGGAGGAGCCGCCCGACGCCGGGGGCGCGACGAGCTCGACGGAGGCGGTGGCCGACGACGGCCGGCACGTCGAGGTGTCGGGGGTCGGGGTGGGCCGGCCCGCGCACCGGCGGCCCTGCACTACTCGGCGCCCACCGAGACCGGCGGGGTCGAGGTGCGCGACGAGGTCGGGCCCGGGGCCACGCTCACCGACGAGCAGCTCGCGTCGACGCCGAAGAACGCGCCCTGCCCGTGCGGGTCGGGCAAGAAGTTCAAGATGTGCCACGGGCGGCGCTGAGCCGGCTCGGCTCAGCCGACCTGGAGGCGCGCTGACCCGCCACTTGCCGTCCTGCCCGACGAGCCGCAGCGCGACGGCCCGCACGCGCGGGCCGTGGTGCACGACGACGGCCGCCTCGGCGACGCCGTCGACCGGCTCGCCGACGACGACCCGCCGCACGGCGATGCGCCGGCGGGTCGCGCGGTCCCCGGCCCTCGGCGCAGCGGCGGGCCGACGAGGGCGCCCCGGCGGGCCACGACCGCGTAGACCTCGGGGGTGGTCCAGCGCAGCACCTGGGCCGGCGGGACGCACGCCGGTCATCACCTCGAGGAGGGCGCGGGCCATCTGGCCGGCCCAGGCCGCCGGGTCGGGCAGGTCGGCCCGCGGGGTGCGCTGCGGCCCGAACACCTGCTCGTCGGACGCGCAGGCGAAGTCGACGGCCAGCGCGTCCTGGACGTACCCGGGCACCCGCCCGGCCCCGGGCCGGCCCGCCGGGCCCGGCGGACCGCCTCGTCGAGGGGCAGGGCCGGCGGCAGCGGGCGCGTCGGCCGGCACGGCGTGGCAGCTGGGGGCTGGCTCACGACGGGCACCGCCCCGGGGACCGTGAGGACCTGCCCGGGCAGGAGCAGGTCGGGGTCGGCGCCGACGACCGCGCGGTTGGCGGCGTACCAGCGCGGCCAGGCCAGCGGCGACCTCGGTGTCGGTGGCGCCCTCGCCGAGGTGGCGGGCGGCGATGCTCCACAGCGAGTCGCCGCGCCGGACGACGACCTCGTCGGCGGGCGGCCGTTCGCGCGTGGCCCGGCCGGCCAGCACCGCGACGTCGGGCTGGGGCCTGACCCGGGGGGCGGTGGGCGTCCACCCGGGGTCGGGGGGCGGGGTCCAGGCCGGGTCGGGCAGCGGGACGGGGGTGCTCGGCGCGGCGTGCGCCACCGACACCGGCGACGACGCCGCCGGGGGTGGCGAGCGACGGCGCCGACGCCGACCGACGAGCCCACCCCGACCCCGAGCACGACGGCCGCGACCCGGCGCACCACGAGCGGGCTGAGGGCGGCCGAGGCGCGCCGTGCCAGCCGGCCGACGGCGCCCGGCACGCCGGGCGAGCGCCTCGAGCAGCGACCCCGAGCACGAGCCAGCCGAGAGCCGAGCACACCGACGCGGCGACGAGCGCGAGCAGGGCCGGCGCGGGCTCGACCGGGGCGCCGCGCCGGGCGTCGGCGACGACCGCGGCCACCACGCGGACCAGGCCGGCGGCAGCCAGCACGCCGCCACCGAGCACGAGGAGCGCCCGGTGGCGGCGACCCGCCGATGGATGCGGTTTGATGCTGTTTGATGACGTTTGCATGCGATGGACGGCTAGTGGGTCCGGCCCGGGCTGGGCAAGGGGTGCTGCGGTAGCCTGTGGACCCATGAGGTGGGAGGGGCTCTTCGCCGACCTGGAGGGGCAGCTCGCGGCGGAGGAGCGGCGCGAGCTCGACAGCGAGGTCGCCGAGCGCACCCGGCGCGAACGGGCGCTCGTCGACCTCACCGCGCGGCTGGCCGGCGCCGCTCGGCCGCCCGGTCACGGTGCTCGTCGAGGGCGGGGCGCTCGTCCCCGGCACGCTCGCCGACGTCGGCGACGGGTGGCTGCTGCTCGCCGCGGCCCCGCGCGAGGTGCTCGTCGCGAGCCGGGCGGTCGTCCAGGTGAGCGGCCTGCCCGCCGCACGCCGACCCGGCCCGCACGGCCCGGCGCTTCGGCCTCGGCTACGCGCTGCGGGCGCTGGCCCGCGACCGGGCCACGGTGGCCCTCGGGCTCACCGGTGGCCCGGCGCTCGTCGGCACGGTCGACGTCGTGGGCTCGGACCACCTCGTGCTCGCCGAGCACCCCGAGGGCGAGCCGCGGCGGCGCGAGAACGTGCGTCGCGTCGTCGCCGTGCCGTTCGCCGCCCTGCGGGTCGTGGAGTCGCGGCGGTGAGCCCGTGGCGCCGACGCGGCTGCTCAGCCGGCCGGCGGCGTGCTCCGCCCGCTCGCCCCGGGCCGACGACCTCGCGGGTCTCGGCGTACATCCGCTGGATGTAGTTCTCGAGCTCGCTCGTCTCGACCCGCCACTGGCCGCGGCCCCCGACCTTGATGGCGGGCAGGTCGCCGCTGCGCACGAGGGCGTAGGCCTGGGCGGCGGAGACGTCGAGGATCTCGGAGACCTCGGTGAGGGGGATGAAGCGGCGAGCCACGGCGCCAGTCTGCCACCCGGGTCCGCGGCCCCGACCGCCGTCGTCCACAGGCCGCGCCGGCCGGGCGGCGCGATCGGCCCGCGGTCGGCCAGAATCGCGGCCATGACGGATCTGCCGACCCCGGTCGCCTCCCGCCTGCGCGCCCCCTCGTGGCGCGACTCCCGGCTGCTCGTGGGGGTCCTCCTCGTCGTCCTGTCCGTCGTCCTCGGGGCGGTCGTCGTGGCCCGGGCCGACGACCGGGTGCCGGTGTACGCGGCCGCCCGGCACGGTCGACCACGGGCCAGCGGCTCACCGCCGACGACGTGACGGTGGTGCGGGTCCAGCTCGGTGACGTCGCCGCCGGGTACCTGGCCGCCGACCGCGCCGCTGCCGGCCGACGCGTACGCCCTGCGCGACCTGCGCCCGGGCGAGCTCGTGCCCCGCGTCGGGCGTGGGCACCGCGGCCGGGGTGGCGGTGCAGCGGCTGTCGCTGCAGGTCGACGCGACCTCGGCCGGCGCGCTGGCCCGCGGGTCCCTCGTCGACGTCTACGTCAACCGGCCCGCCGAGGGCACCGGCGTGGGCACCGACCGCTTCAGCCGGACCCGAGCTCGTGCTCGAGGGCGTGTCGGTCGCCGCCGTCGCCGAGGCCGACGCCGGTGCTCGGGCGGCTCGGACCAGACCCGCGCGGTGCAGGTGATGGTCCCGCGCGAGAAGGTGCGCGACCTCGTGGCCGCGGTCGACGACGGCGCCCGGATCACCCTCGTCCCGGTGCCCGGCGGTGCCCCGTGACCACCGTCCTCACCGCGCTCACCCACCGGCACGAGGCGCAGTTCGTCGAGGCCCTCGGGGCGGCGCCCGGACGTCACCCTCGTGCGGCGGTGCGCCGACCTCGCCGAGCTGCTCTCGACCGGGGCGGCCGGGGTCGCCCGGGTGGCGGTGGTCTCGCCCGACCTGCGCGGCCTCGACCGCGACGCCGCTGCGCCACCTCGCGGGCCACGGCGTGCGCGTGGCGGGCCTCGTCGCCGACGGGCGACGAGGAGGGCGAGCGGCGGTTGCGCCAGCTCGGGGTGGCCACGGTGCTGCAGCCGGGCGACGACCCGGCGGCGGTGGCCGCGGCGCTCGGTGCCCTCGCCGAGGCGACCACCTCCCGTCCGGTCGTGACCGCCCCCGCGGTCGACGAGCCCCGCACCGGTCGCCGGTCGCCCCGGGCCCCCCGACCCCCGTCACCGTCGTCTGGGGCCCCACCGGCGCGCCGGGGCGCACCACCGTCGCGGTCACCCTGGCCGCCACCCTCGCCGCCTCCGGGGTGCGCACCCTGCTCGTCGACCTCGACACCTGGGGGGCGTCGGTCGCCCAGGTGCTCGGGCTCGTCGACGAGGCCCCGGGGGTCGCGGCCGCGGCCCGCGGCTCCGAGCAGGGGACCCTCGACGTCCCGGGGCTGGCCCGGCTCGCGCCCGAGGTCCTGCCCGGTCTGCGGGTCCTCACCGGCCTGCCCCGGGCCGACCGCTGGCCCGAGCTGCGCCCCGGGGCGGTCGAGGACCTGCTCCGGCTCGCCCGCGGGATCGTCGACCACGTCGTCGTCGACACCGGCTTCGCCGTCGAGGACGACGAGGAGCTGAGCTACGACACCGCCGCCCCGCGGCGCAACGCCGCGACGCTCACCGCCCTCGAGGCGGCCGACCGGCTCGTCGTCGTCGGCGCGGCCGACCCCGTCGGGCCTGCAGCGCCTCGTCCGGGCGGTGCAGGAGGTCGCGGTCCTGCCGTCGCCGCGGCCGCTCGTCGTCGTCAACAAGGTGCGGGCCAGCGCCGCCGGGCCCCGCCCCGAGCGCACGATCCGCGACGTCCTCGGCCGGTTCGCCGGCCTCGAGGAGGTGCGGCTGCTGCCGTGGGCGCCCGACGACTGCGACGAGGCGGTGCTCACCGGCCGGGCCCTCACCGAGGTGCGTCCCCGCTCCGTCCTGACCCTGGCCCTGGCCGAGCTCGCCACCGAGGTCGACCCCCGGTGTGCCGCGCCCGCCGCCGGCCGCCACGGCCGTCGGCGCCGCGCGGCGGTCTGACACGATAGGCCCGTGGCCGACCGACTCAGCGCGCTCGACGCGTCCTTCCTGCGCCTCGAGGACGCCACGACACCGATGCACGTCGGGTCGGTCATGGTCTTCGACGTCCCGACGGGCGGCTTCGACCTCGACACGCTCGTCGACCTCATCAGCGAGCGCATCGCCTACGTGCCCCGGTACCGGCAGCGGATCAAGGCCGTGCCCGGCGGCCTCGGCACGCCGGTCTGGGTCGACGACCAGTCCTTCGACATCGGCTACCACGTCCGGCGCAGCGCCCTGCCGCGTCCGGGGTCGGACGAGCAGCTCGAGGAGCTCGTCGCACGCATCCAGCCGCGCCCGCTCGACCGCTCGCGCCCGCTGTGGGAGGTCTACCTCGTCGAGGGGCTCGCCGACGACCGGTTCGCCATCATCACCAAGAGCCACCACAGCCTCGTCGACGGCGTGCACGGCGTCGACATCGGTGCCGTCCTCGTCGACGGCAACCCCGGTGGCGCCGACGGCGTGCTCGCCTCGTGGCGCGCCCCGGCCCGAGCCGTCGTCGGCCGAGCTGCTCGCCGGCGCGCTCGCCGAGGTGGTGCGCACCCCCAGCCAGGTCGTCGAGACGGTGCGCCACGGCGTCGACGACCTCGCCCGCACCGCCGGCAAGGTGTTCTCCGTGGCGGGCGAGGTGGTGGCCACCCTGGCCCGGGCCTCGGCCCGCCCCGCGCCCGACTCACCGCTCAACGCCTCCGTCGGCCGGGCCCGGCGCTACGTCATGGTCGGCACCGACCTCGACGACTACCGCACGGTCCGCTCCCGCCTCGGGCAGGGGGCCTTCGCCGACGAGGTGACCGTCAACGACGTCGTGCTCGCGACGGTCGCCGGCGCGTTCCGCTCCTGGATGCTCACCCGCGGCGAGCCGGTGCACCCCGGCACGACGGTGCGCGCCCTCGTGCCGGTGTCGGTGCAGTCCACCGACGTCGGCGAGGACGCGCCCCCCGGCGCGGAGCTGACGGCCTGCTTCGTCGACCTGCCGGTCGGCGAGCCGAAGCCGTCGATGCGCCTCCACCAGATCGCCTTCTCGATGCGCCAGCAGACCGAGGGCGGGGGCCGCCGGGCGGTCTCCGCCGAGGCCCTGGCCGGGCTCGGCGGCTTCGCCCCACCCACCCTGCACGCCCTCGGCGCCCGGCTCGGCGGGATGGTGTCGCGGCGCCTGCACAACGTCGTCATCACCAACGTGCCCGGCCCGCAGACACCGCTGTACGCCGACGGTGCCCAGATGGTCTCGACCTACCCGGTCACGCCGCTCGGCGCCGGCCAGGCCCTCTCGATCGGGCTCACCTCGTACGACGGGGGCGTCTACTACGGCCTCTACGCCGACCGCGACGCGATGCCGGACGCCGACGTCCTCGGGCGAGGGCTCATCGACGCCCTCCAGGAGCTGCTCGACGCCCCCCGCCCCCGGGGGCGCCGGTCGTGAGCCACCGTCACCACGCCGACCCCAGGACCCGCCCATGCCGCTGACCCGCGTGTACCTGCCCCTCACCGCCGACGACCTCGACGCCCTCGTCGACGGGATGGACCTCGGCCCGGTGCCGCTCGCGGCGCACGGGGTGACCCCGGCGCTGGGCCGCACCGGCCACCGACACCGAGGAGCTCGAGCACCTCGCGTGGGTCGCGGCCACCGAGGAGGCCGAGGCCCTGCGCGACGGCGCGACCCGCCGGGTGGTGGCCGCCGCCGACCTCGACGACGGCGACGTCTCGGTGCCGGTCGACGGCGACGTGCCCTCGCGGGTCGAGGTGCTCACCCGGGTGCCCCGCTCGCGGATCGTCTCGTTCCACGTCGACGAGAGCCCCGGCGACACCGGCACCGCCGACCTCCTGTGGTTCGACGTCACCGAGCTCGGGGCCGTGCTCGACCTGCTCGCCGGCTGACCGCTGCGAGTTGCGTCCGGCGAACCGCGGGCGCGAGAGTGGGAGGCATCCCGACGTCGTGACCCGAACGAGGTGCCCTCCCCATGGACGCAGTGACCCACGTGCCCAGCCCGACCAACGAGCCCGTGCTCGACCACGCCCCCGGCAGCCCGGAGCGGGCCGCCCTCGAGGTCGCGCTCGCCGAGCTGGGGTCGGTGCGCCACGAGCTGCCGCACACCATCGGCGGCCGGCGGGTCATGGGGGGCGGCAAGCGCTTCGAGGTGCGCCAGCCGCACGCGCGCCGCACGGTCCTCGGCGTCTCCAAGGGCGCCACGAAGGCCGACGCCACGGCCGCCGTGGAGGCCGCGCGGGCCGCCGCCCCGGGCTGGCGCGACCTGTCCTTCGACGACCGGGCCGCCATCCTCCTCAAGGCCGCCGACCTGCTCGCCGGGCCGTGGCGGGCCCGGCTCAACGCCGCGACGATGCTCGGGCAGTCCAAGACGGCCATCCAGGCCGAGATCGACGCCGCCTGCGAGCTCATCGACTTCTGGCGCTTCAACGTCCACTTCGCCCGCCAGGTGCTCGAGGAGCAGCCGCCCGCGAACGCGCGCGGGGTGTGGAACCGCAGCGACCACCGCTCGCTCGAGGGCTTCGTCTACGCGGTCACCCCGTTCAACTTCACGGCCATCGCCGGCAACCTGCCCACCGCGCCCGCCCTCATGGGCAACACGGTCGTGTGGAAGCCGTCGCCGACCCAGCAGCTCGCGGCCCAGCTGACGATGGAGCTGCTCGAGGAGGCCGGGATGCCGCCCGGCGTCGTCAACCTCGTCACCGGTGACGGCATCGCCGTCTCCGACGTCGCGCTCTCGCACCCCGACCTCGCCGGGCTGCACTTCACCGGGTCGACCCCCACCTTCCAGCACCTCTGGCGGACCATCGGCGAGAACCTCACGACGTACCGGCACTACCCGCGGATCGTCGGCGAGACCGGCGGCAAGGACTTCGTCCTCGCCCACCCGAGCGCCGACCCCGACGTGCTGCGGACGGCGCTGGTGCGCGGCGCGTTCGAGTACCAGGGGCAGAAGTGCTCGGCCGCCTCCCGGGCCTACGTGCCGCGCTCGGTGTGGAAGCGGATGAAGGCCGACCTCGTCGCCGTCACCGAGTCGCTCACCCAGGGTGACGTCACCGACCTGTCGAACTTCATGGGCGCGGTCATCGACGAGCGGGCCTTCGCCAAGCACCGGGCGGCGATCGACCGGGCGCACGCCACGAGCCACCTCGACGTCGTCGCCGGGGGCACCTACGACGACACCGAGGGCTGGTTCGTCCGGCCGACCGTCGTCGAGAGCAGCGACCCGGGCGACGAGATGTTCAGCACCGAGTACTTCGGCCCGATCCTCGCCGTGCACGTCTTCCCCGACCGGCAGTACGACGCGGTCCTCGACCAGATGGAGTCGGCGGCACCGTACGCACTCACCGGGGCGATCATCGCCCAGGACCGCGCAGCCATCGCCGACGCCACCCACCGGCTGCGCTTCGCCGCGGGCAACTTCTACGTCAACGACAAGCCCACCGGCGCGGTCGTCGGGCAGCAGCCGTTCGGCGGCGGGCGGGCGTCGGGCACCAACGACAAGGCCGGCTCGGCCGCCAACCTCATGCGCTGGACCTCGACCCGGTCGATCAAGGAGACCTTCGCGCCGCCCACCGACCACCGCTACCCGCACATGGGCTGACGCTGCGCCCCGCTCGACATTCGCGGTCAGCCCGAGACGTCGGGCCGGCCCGGCTCAGCCGGGGCGCGCGGCTCAGCCGAGGCGCTCGCGGAGCAGCCCGACCTCGATGCCGATGGCCGTGGTGATCGGCTCGGCGGCGGCCTTCTCGATCCGCCCGCCGACGAACGGCACGTTGGCCCGTGAGCTCGGCGTCGAGGACCTCGGCCGAGCCGGCCCCGTCCGGCTCGAGGCGCAGGGTGCCCTTGAGCGTCAGCGGGGCGCCCTTGACGTGGAGGTCGACGACGGCCGAGCGCGTGCCGTCGGGGCCGGGCGCGCCCCACTCGTAGACCTCGACGACGGTGAGGGTCGGGCCCACGAAGGAGCGGGCGACGTCGGGCAGGCCGTCGGCGGGCAGCTCGCGCGAGGTGCGCACCCGGGCGCCCGGACCGCTCGTGGTGACCGCGACCTCGTGGGCGCCACCGTCGGTGGTCGCCACGCACTTGGCCTCCTGGAAGGCGGGGTCGGTGAGCACGGCGTAGACCTGCTCGGGGGGCGCGGCCAGCTGCTCTCGCCTCGTGAGTCGCACGGGGTCGGTCCTCTCCGGGTCGGGACGGGGTGCGGGGATCCTCTCACCCGCGGCGCAGCTCGTGGGAGAGCGCGTCGAGGCGGGCGGTGGAGGCGCGCAGTGCGGAGAGGACGAAGTCGCGGCGCCGGCGGTGCTGGGCCAGGAGGAGGTCGAGCTCGCCCTGGAGCCGCTCCGCGGAGCCCGCAGCGGCCGCCACGGCGACGGGGTCGGCCTCGCCGCGCACCCCGTAGGCGGGGACGACGCGGTCGTCGCGCACCGCGAGGCCCGCCGTGGCGAGCCGCTCCTCGAGGGCCCGGGCCCGCGCGAGGAGGTCGGCGAGGTCGGTGGCGCGGTCCTGGAGCAGCCGGGCCAGCTGCTCCAGCTCGTCGGCGGTGGTGGCGGCGGACGCCCCGAGGGTGGCGCCACGGCGGCGGGCCGCGACCGAGGCCCGCCCGGGCCAGCCGTCGGCCAGGGCGCCGAGCTCCGGGGCGAGGCCGCGCGCCTGGTCGGCCAGCCGCGCGGCGAGGGACCCCACGGTGGCCGCGCAGGCCGACAGCGAGCCGGGGTCGCCCGGCACGAGGCTCATCGCCGGACCCCGCGCAGCGGCGGGGCCGCGACGCCGTCACCCGGTGACCCGGGCTCGTCGGCCCCCGTGCTGCGGACGTGCCGCGCGAGGACGACGGCCACGTCGTCGGCCGCCTCCCCGAGGGCACGCAGGGTGTCGGCGACCTGGTCGAGCCAGTCGTCGAGGACGCGCTGCGGCCGTGGCTCGCCGGTGACGACGAGGCAGCCCAGCACGTCGTCCTCGGCCTCGGTCACCAGGTGGCGGACGGCGTCGAGGCGGGCGAGGGCGGTGCGGGCGCGGGTCGGGTCGGGACCGGTGGGCACCCCGCCACGGTAGCCACAACGACGGCGCCCCGGGCCGAGTTGCCCACAGCCCCCCGGACCCCCGTGGGCCCGGCCGGCGTGTCCCGTCGGTGAGACATCGTGGCCGCGCCCGGGGCCGACCCCGCTTGCCCGGGTCGATAGGCTCGGACGAGGACACGAGGACGTGGCCCACCGCCTGCGCGGTGCCCCGCGACGAAGGAGCGCGACCACCCATGTCGACCGCCACGGCCAGCACCCGCGAGGAGATCCTCGCGCCGATCGCGGAAGCCTACGAGGAGCTCGCGCCGGACGGGTGGGGCCGTGACTTCGTCGAGCGCTACTTCCGGCACACCCCCCTCGACGAGCTGACCTCGCGCAGCCCCGACGTCTACGCGGGGGTCGCGCACAGCCACCTCGCCCTCGCGCGCACCCGCCCCGCCGGCACCGCGAACGTCCGGGTCTACAACCCGAGCACCGACATCGACGGCTGGTCCAACCCGCGCACGATCATCCAGGTCGTCACCGACGACATGCCCTTCCTCGTCGACTCGGTCACCGGCGCGCTGGTCCAGGCCGGCATCGACATCCACCTCATCGTCCACCCCCAGCTGCTCGTCGTGCGCGACGCCGTGGGCGAGCTGCAGTCGGTCGAGGCGCGTGACGTCACCAAGGGCTTCCGCAGCGGTGCGGTCGGCGAGCTCGCCGAGTCGTGGATGCTCCTGTCCATCGACCGGGAGGGCGACGAGGAGCGCCGGGCCGAGCTCGAGCGCACCGTCCGCTCCGTCCTCGAGGACGTCCGCCAGGCCGTCGAGGACTGGCCGAAGATGCGCAGCCGCTGCCTCGTGCTCGCCGCCGAGATCGAGGGCACCCCCCCGGCCGGCGCCGACTCCGACGAGGTGGCCCTCACCACCCGCTTCCTGCGCTGGATGGCCGACAACCACTTCACCTTCCTCGGGTACCGCGAGTACACGCTCGAACCACGCGGGGAGGGCGAGGTGATCGCCCCCGTCATGGGCTCGGGCCTCGGCCTGCTGCGGGGCGACCCGCCGGCGGGTGCCGACCCCGACGCGCTGACCGCCGAGGCCTCGGCCATCGCGCACTCCGACGACCTCCTCGTCCTCACCAAGGCGAACACGAAGTCGACGGTGCACCGCGTCGCCCACCTCGACTACGTCGGCGTCAAGGTGCACGACGAGCGCGGGCGGGTCGTCGGCGAGCGCCGCTTCCTCGGGCTGTACGCGTCGACGGCCTACACCGAGTCGGTGCTGCGCGTGCCCCTCGTCGCCGAGAAGGTCCAGGCCGTGCTCGACCGCTCGGGGCTGGCCTCCGACAGCCACACCGGCAAGGACCTCCTCGAGGTCCTCGAGTCCTACCCGCGCGACGAGCTGTTCCAGGCCGGGGTCGACCAGCTCTACGAGACGGCCCTGGCCGTCACCCAGCTGCAGGAGCGCCGGCGCACCAAGCTCTTCATCCGCGAGGACGACTTCGGCCGCTACGCCTCGTGCCTCGTGTTCATCCCGCGCGACCGCTACAACACCGCCGTGCGCACCCGGATGGCCGACATCCTCAAGGACACCTTCGGTGGGGAGGACGTCGAGTTCTCCGCCCGGGTCAGCGAGTCCGCCCTCGCCCGACTGCAGTTCGTGGTCCGGGTGGCGCGGGGCCGGCGCATCCGCACCCTCGACCGGTCCGAGCGCGAGGCGCTCGAACAGCGTCTCGTCGAGACGAGCCGGACGTGGTCGGACCGGCTGGGCGACGCCCTCGACGCGGCCCACGGCGAGGAGACCGGGGACCGGCTGATGGACCGCTTCGGGCGGGCCTTCCCGACCGCCTACGAGGAGTCGTTCACGGTGAGCCAGGGGCTCGCCGACATCAGCCACCTCGACCGGCTCGGCCCCGAGACGGGCACGAGCGTCGCCCTCTACAAGCCGCTCGGGGCCCCGGACGACATCCGGCGGTTCAAGCTCTTCCGGGTCGACCCGCTCTCGCTCACCGACGTGCTGCCGATCTTCACGCACATGGGCGTCGAGGTGGTCGACGAGCAGCCCTTCGAGGTCGAGCGCTCCGACGGCAGGGTCCTCCACGTCTACGACTTCGGCCTGCGCGTGCCCGACGGCACGCTGTGGGACTCCTGCCCGCACGAGCAGCTGCGCGACCTGTTCGAGGGCGCCGTGGCCGCGGTGTGGGACGGCCGGGCCGAGTCCGACGGGTTCAACAAGCTCGTCCTCGGGGCCCGCCTCACGTGGCGGCAGGTCGTCGTCCTGCGCACCGTCGCGAAGTACCTGCGGCAGGCCCGGGCGACGTACTCGCAGGACTACCTCGAGGACGCCCTCGTCGCCCACCCGGACATCGCCCGCGACCTCGTCGAGCTGTGGCGCACGCGCTTCGACCCCGAGACCCACCCCGACGACGAGGCCGGACGCGAGGCGCGCGACGGTGCCGAGGAGGAGGTCGCGCAGCGGGTGCTCGACGCCCTCGACGAGGTCTCCAGCCTCGACCACGACCGCATCGTCCGGGCCTTCCTCGGGGTCGTCCGGGCCGGGCTGCGGACGAACTTCTACCAGCCGGCGCGCGACGGCGCCGAGCACCACCCGTACGTCTCGCTCAAGCTCGACCCTCGGGCGGTGCCCGACCTGCCCGCTCCGAGACCGCAGTTCGAGATCTTCGTCTACAGCCCGCGGGTCGAGGGCGTCCACCTGCGGTTCGGCCCGGTGGCCCGCGGCGGCCTGCGCTGGTCCGACCGGCGCGAGGACTTCCGCACCGAGGTCCTCGGCCTCGTCAAGGCGCAGATGGTCAAGAACGCCGTCATCGTGCCGACCGGGTCCAAGGGCGGGTTCTACGCGAAGCAGCTGCCCGACCCCTCGAGTGACCGCGAGGCGTGGCTCGAGGAGGGCAAGGCGGCCTACCGGATGTTCATCTCCGGGCTGCTCGACGTCACCGACAACCGGGTGGCCGGGGCGATCGTCCCGCCGGAGCACGTGGTGCGCCACGACGGCGACGACCCGTACCTCGTGGTCGCGGCCGACAAGGGCACGGCGACCTTCTCCGACATCGCCAACGGCGTCGCGCAGTCGTACGGCTTCTGGCTCGACGACGCCTTCGCGTCCGGTGGGTCGGCCGGCTACGACCACAAGGCGATGGGCATCACCGCCCGGGGCGCGTGGGAGTCGGTGAAGCGGCACTTCCGCGAGATGGGGGTCGACACCCAGAGCGAGGAGTTCACCGTCGTCGGCGTCGGCGACATGAGCGGCGACGTCTTCGGCAACGGGATGCTGCTCAGCGAGCACATCCGCCTCGTCGCGGCGTTCGACCACCGGCACGTCTTCGTCGACCCGACCCCGGACGCCGCCGCCTCGTTCGCCGAGCGGCGCCGGCTGTTCGACCTGCCGCGCTCGTCGTGGGACGACTACGACCGCTCGCTGGTCAGCGAGGGCGGCGGGGTCTTCCCGCGCAGCCTGAAGTCGGTGACGGTCACGCCGCAGATGCGCGAGGCGCTGGGCCTCGCCAAGGGCGTGTCGGCGATGACGCCGGCCGAGCTCATCCACGCGATCCTCCTCGCCCCCGTCGACCTGCTGTGGAACGGCGGCATCGGCACCTACGTCAAGGCCTCCACCGAGGACCACCTCGACATCGGCGACCGCGCCAACGACGGCATCCGCGTCGACGGCCGCGAGCTGCGCGTCAAGGTCGTCGGTGAGGGCGGCAACCTCGGTCTCTCCCAGCTCGGCCGGATCGAGGCCGCCTTCCACGCGGTACGGGTGAACACCGACGCCATCGACAACTCGGCGGGCGTCGACACCTCCGACCACGAGGTGAACATCAAGATCCTCCTCGGCGAGGTGGTGCGCGACGGAGACCTGAGCATCGAGGAGCGCAACGAGCTGCTCGCGTCGATGACCGACGACGTCGCCGACCACGTGCTCCGCGACAACTACGAGCAGAACGTCCTCCTCGGCAACGCCCGGGCGCAGGAGCACGCGATGGTCAGCGTGCACGAGCGGTTCATGCACTGGCTCGAGGACCGCGGGCTGCTCGACCGGGCCCTGGAGTTCCTGCCCACCGACGCCGAGCTCGAGAAGCGCCAGCACGACGGCCTGGGCCTGAAGAGCCCCGAGTTCTCGGTGCTCGTCGCCTACGCCAAGCTGGCCCTCAAGGAGGACATCCTCGCCAGCTCGATCCCCGACGACCCGTACTTCGAGTCGGCCCTCGCCGAGTACTTCCCGCCGCCGATCCGCGAGCGCTACGCCGGCGAGCTGGCCTCGCACCCCCTGCGGCGCGAGATCGTCACGAACTCGGTCGTCAACTCGATGGTCAACCGCGGCGGGCATCACCTTCGCCTACCGCGCACAGGAGGAGGCCGGGGCGAGCCCCGAGCAGGTCACCCGGGCCTTCGTCGTGGCCCGTGAGGTCTTCGGTCTCGCCGACTACGTCGGGCGGGTCGAGGGGCTCGACACCCAGGTGCCGACCGCCGCGCAGACGGCGCTGTACCTCGAGTTCCGGCGGCTGCTCGACCGGGCCGTGCGCTGGTTCCTGTCCGCCCGGCCGTCGACCCTCGACATCGGTGCCGAGGTCGAGCGCTTCGCCGGCGTCGTCAAGGAGCTGGCGCCGGTGGTGCAGGAGCTCCTGCGCGGCGACGAGGAGCAGCGGCTGGAGCGCCGGGCGGGCGAGCTGGAGAAGGCCGGGGTGCCCGAGGACCTCGCCCTGTGGAGCGCCTCGCTGCTCGACCAGTACTCGCTGCTCGACATCGTCGACATCGCCGCCGACACCGGGTCAGCGGCCCACCGACGTGGCCCCGCTGTACTACTTCGTGTCCGAGCGCTTCGGCATCGACGCGATGCTCGGCAAGGTCACCCGGCTGCCCCGGGAGGACCGGTGGGACGCCCTGGCCCGCGGCGCGCTGCGCGACGACCTCTACGCCGTGCTCGAGTCGCTGACCCGGTCGGTCATCGAGACGAGCGCCGAGGCCGGGGTCGACCCGTCGGACCCGAAGGCGCAGTGGGAGGCGTGGCGGGTGGCGAACGAGGAGAGCGTCGCCCGCTCGCGGACCGCCCTCGCGGCGATCAAGCGGCTCGACGCCCCGAACATCGCCGCCCTCTCGGTGGCGCTGCGCACCCTGCGCTCGGTGATCCGGGTGGGCGCGTCGTCCTGACCCGCGTGACCTAGGCTCGGCCGGGTGAGCACGCTCGGCGAGATGCTGCGGACCACGGCCGACCTCGAGCCGGCCGAGTCCGAGTGGCTGCACCTGCTCGTCGGCGACTGGCAGCTCGTCGCCGACCTGTCCTTCGCCGACCTCGTGCTCTGGGTGCGCGGCGGCCTCGACGGGTGGCGGGCGGTGGCCCACGTGCGGCCGAACACCGGGCCGATGGTCTTCTACGACGACATCGTCGGTGGGTCCTCGAGCCGGACCCGGGCGGCCATGCTCGACCACGCGTCGCGGCAGCGGCGGATGGTGGCGGCGCCGGTCCCCACGGTGCGCGAGGACATGTCGATCCGCGAGGACGCCGTGCCGGTGGTCTGCCGCGACCGGGTGCTCGCCGTGCTCACCCGCCACACCAACCTCACCGGGGGGCGCACCCCGAGCCGGCTCGAGCTGACCTACCGCGACCTCGCCGACTCGATCCTGCGGATGATCGCGGCGGGCGAGTTCCCCTCACCGTCGGCGCCCACCGGGCAGCGCCGGGGCGCGCCGCGGGTCGGGGACGGCGTCATCCACCTCGACCCCGAGGGCCTCGTGCGCTACGCGAGCCCCAACGCGGTCTCGGCGATCCACCGGCTCGGCCACGTCGGCAACGTCGTCGGCGAGAGCCTGGCCAAGATCGTCGCCGACCTCGCGGCCACCTACGGGCACAGCGTCGACGAGGCGCTCGCGGTGGTGGCGATGGGACGTGCGGCGTGGCGCACCGAGGTCGAGACGGCGAGCGCGACGGTGACGATGCGGGCCATCCCGCTGACCCTCGGCGGGGCGCGGAACGGGGCCATGCTGCTCCTGCGCGACGTCTCCGAGCTGCGCCGGCGCGAGCAGGAGCTGCTCACCAAGGACGCGACGATCCGCGAGATCCACCACCGGGTGAAGAACAACCTCCAGACCGTGGCGGCGCTGCTGCGGCTGCAGGCCCGGCGGGCGCCGGAGGAGCACGCGAAGGCGGCGCTCGACGAGGCGGTGCGCCGGGTGGCGACGATCGCCGTCGTCCACGAGACGCTGTCGACGGGCTTCGACGAGACGGTGAGCTTCGACGAGATCGCGCTGCGGGGGCTGCGCGCGGTGGTCGAGGTGGCGACCCGGGAGCACTCGGTCGACAGCCGGTTCGAGGGCTCGTTCGGGCGGGTGCGGGCCGAGGACGCGACGCCGCTGGCGATGATCATCTCCGAGCTCGTGCAGAACGCGGTGGAGCACGGGCTGTCCGACGGTGGAGGCAGTGTCGTGGTGTCGGTCGAGCGGCGGCCCGCGGAGGGCGGCGACGAGCTGACGGTGAGCGTCGTCGACGACGGCGTCGGGCTGCCGGCGGGCTTCCGGCCGGTGCTCGCCGGGCTCGGGACCCGGATCGTCACCTCGTTCGTCCAGGACCTGCGGGGGCGGATCCGGTGGGAGAACGTCGAGCCGCACGGCACCAAGGTCGAGTTCGTCGTGACGCTGCGGCCGGTGGGCCCGCGCTGAGGGGCCGCGGCTCAGGCGGTGAAGGGGGGTGTCAGGCGCCGCGGTGGTGTCCGCCGGCGCGGCGGGCGCCGACGTGGTGGTGGCGTGCGCCGCCGGGGGTCAGCCGGCGCGGCGGGCCCGGGCGTTGCGGCGCTTGAGGGCGCGGCGCTCGTCCTCGGACATGCCGCCCCAGACGCCGGCGTCCTGGCCGGACTCGATGGCCCACTTCAGGCAGGTATCGAGCACATCGCACCGGCGGCAGACGGCCTTGGCCTCCTCGATCTGAGCGATCGCCGGGCCGGTGTTCCCGATCGGGAAGAACAGCTCGGGGTCCTCGTCGAGGCAGGCAGCGCGGTCGCGCCAGTCCATGGATGGTGCTCCTTGGTCAGAGGTGTGGGGAGGGGTGGTTCGGACACCGCGGGTCGGGGGTGGGCCGCCGGGTCGGCGGGTGCGCCGTTGCAGCCCTGTGTCAGACGCGTTAAGCACAGACGTCCGTGGCGTTACTCTACCGTGACCTACCCAATCCGGCTAGGGCGGGGGTGCTCGGCGCGCCGCGGTGCGGCTCGGGGTGTCGGCTCACCAGGGGTCAACGGACGAGGGGGCCCGGGATGTTCCCGCGGCGGTCGTCGGTCTGCGTCACCCACCGGCCGGGGGTCGCCTAGGCTCCTGCGCGTGTCGACCGCCCCTGCCGTCCCCGCCCGTCGGGCGCGCCTCGTCGCCGGTGCGCTGTGCGCCGTCCAGGCCGTCGCCCTCGTGGGGTTCGCCGCGTTCTTCCTCTACGAGCTGGCCGCGGGGGAGGGCAGCGCCGCCGCCCGCGTGGTGACGTCGGCCCTCACCATCCTCCTCGGTGCGGTGGGGCTCGGCCTCGTCGCGCGGGGCTGGCTGGGGGAGCGGCGGTGGCCGCGCACACCCACGATCGTCTGGAACCTCCTCCTGCTGCCCGTGGGGGCGAGCCTGCTCCAGGCCGGCCGCACCGGCCTCGGGTGGCTCGTCCTCGGGCTGGCCCTGGCCACCCTCGCCGCGGCCTTCACGGTGCGCCTGCCGGACGAGGGGCCCGACGACCCGGCGTGAGCGGCACGTCGTCGAGCAGCACCTGGATCGGCACGGCCACACCGTCGCGCACGAGCAGCCCGCGCCCGGCGGGACGGTCCTCCCGCGAGACCGCGGAGCGGGGGAGGCCGAGGAGGTGCGCGTCGTCGGGCGTGGGGCGCAGCAGCAGGCCGTGACGCGCTCGGGCCACGGTGACGTCGAGCCCACGGAAGCGCGCGCCGAGCGCCGTCGTGCTCGTCACGACCGCGACCGCCCCGCCGTCGCGCTCCACGAGGTCGACCACCTCGTCGAGGACCGGACGGACCGGCGCGTCGTCGAGCCGGTCGGCGTCGTCGACGAGGAGGAGGAGGTCCGGGTGGGCCGCGCGGAGGCGGACGAGGCGGTCGACGTCCGTGGGCCCGACGACCTCGCACCCCCGCAGGTCCCCGGGTGGGCGGTCGGCCCCGACCCAGGCGTGGGGACGGCCGGCCGCCGCGGCCGACCCGGCGACCGCCCGGAGGGTGCTGGAGCGGCCCGCGCCGGCCGGCCCGACGACGAGGAGCAGGCGTCCGTGGCGTCCGGGCGCCCAGCCGCAGGGGACGGCCTGCGGCCCGGCGGCGCCGAGCAGCCATCCCTCGCTGCCCGCGCGGGCCCCGGGGCTGGGCACGAGGTCGGCCCGCCGCACCACCCGCGGCAGGGCTCGGTAGGTCCACGGCGCCGGACCGGTGGTCGCCTCCGGCCGGCGGGGCCCGTGGAGGGAGGGCCCCGCCCACACCACCTGGACCTCGCGGCCGTCCCGGCCGCGCACGCCGCCGCCCGGGGGGCGGTCGGCCCGGGCGCGGGCGACCGGGAGGCCGAGGAGGGCGGCGTCGAGGGGGTCGCTGGGCCCGAGGACCAGGACCTCCCCGGCGAGCGCGGACCAGCGGGACCGGAGGAGCTCTCGGCCACCCGCCACGGCCGCACCCACCCCGGTGTCGCGGACCAGCCGTACGAGCCGGTCGGCGCGCGAGACGGGTGCCCCGGGGACGTCGTCGAGGAGGCGGTCGACGCCGTCGACGACGAGCAGGTGCTGCACGGAGTCGGGGGCCCCACCCGGGGGCAGGCCCTCGAGGTGGTCGAGGACGGCGTCGACGGCCGCGGTGTCGTCGACGTCGGCGACCGTCCCGACGTGGGGGAGGGTGCCGAGGGCGGTGAGCGCGGACCCTGCGGCCAGGACCTGGACGTGCAGCCGGTCCGGTGGGAGGACCGCTGTGGCGGCGAGGACGAGGGACCGGAGGGCCTGGCTGCGCCCGGACCGAGGTGGGCCGACGACGCGCCACAGCGGCACCTCGGGTCGCCACACCCACGGTGTCTGGCGTTGCCGCTCGGGATCGTCGACGACGGCCAGGGTGCCCAGCGGCTGGCCCGCGAGGGGCAGCTCGGCGGGGAGGGGCGGTAGCCACGGGGGTGGGGGCGGCGAGGTCCCCGACGCGGTGAACGCCCTCCGCACCGTGGCGACGACGGTGGCGACCGTCGCCGACCGGTCCGCGGCACCGGACGCGGCGGGTTCGACCTCCGACCCGGCCGCCCGCACCGTCACCGTCGCCCGCCCGTCCTCGGCGGGGGCGACGAGGGCGGCCTGGAACGGGGTGAGCGGACCGCCCCCGGGCCGGGCCACTCCCCGACCCGGCACGTCGGCCGGGAGCAGGGCGGCGGCGGGGTCCTCGACGACGCTCACGGAGTCGGCCACGTCACGCACGCGGAAGGCGATGCGCAGGTCGATGTTGGCCTGGACCTCGGCCGTGACGGTGCCGGCCGGTCGCTGCGTGGCGAGCACGAGGTGGACACCGAGCGAGCGACCCTGGGCGGCGAGGCGGACGAGGGCACCCACGGTGTCGGGGTGGGCGTCGACGAGGGCCCGCAGCTCGTCGACGACGACGACGAGCCGCGGCAGGGTGCCGGTTGCCCGGGGCACCTGCGCGCGGGGGTCGTCGAGGTCGGCCGCCCCGACGTCGGCCAGCAGGGCCTCGCGCCGCCGCAGCTCGGCGCGCAGGGACACGAGCATCCGGTGGACGAGGTGGTCGTCGAGGTCGGTGACCAGCCCGACGACGTGCGGCAGGTCGGCGCACGGTCCGAAGCCGGCACCGCCCTTGAAGTCCACGAGGAGCATGGTGACGTCGCGGGGTGAGGAGTCGACGGCGAGGGCGGTCACGAGCGTGCGGAGGAACTCGGACTTGCCCGACCCGGTCGTCCCACCGACGAGCAGGTGCGGGCCGTCGCGGCGCAGGTCGAGCGAGAACGGCCCCGCGCCCGTGGTGCCCACGGTCGCCGTCGGGCCGGTGGATCGTTCCCACCGCCTCAGGACCTCGACGGCGTCCCCGGTGTCGAGGCCGAGGAGGTCACCCAGGCGCTCCTCGCGAGGAAGCGGTGCGGAGCCCTCGCGTGACTCCTCGCGGAGCGGTGCGAGCGCGCGACCCAGGCGCTCTCGCCACGCCGGCCCGACGCCGTCGACGACCCCCGGTCGCCCGCCGACGACGAGGCGACCCCCGGAGTCGAGGGTGACCACGGTGCCGGTGGCCCGGGTGAGCGACCGCGGCGTCGTCGGCGGCCACGACGGCGACACCACCCGCGACGAGGGCCCGGCTCAGCCGCGCGGCAGCGCCGGGTGACGAGGCATCGGGCACGACGAGGACCGGGCGGCCGCCGGACGAGCGGTGGGGGAGCAGGGCGGCCCACTCCCACTCGCCCTCCCGGCCGGGAGGGCGAGCGACGTCGAGGCTCACCGACGACGGGGGGCAGCGCACCGCGAGCTGACCGACGACGGCGGACAGGAGCGCCGCGGTGGCCGGCCCCGGACCGCACACGCCGAGGACCCCGACCGCGTCGAGGTCGACGACCACCGGCGCACCGGCCAGCAGGGGTGGACGCCGCTGACCGTCGGCGTCCGTGACGACGGCTGCCGCGTCCACGGGGCCGGTGCCGAGGCGCACCGTGAGGTCGCGGCCGTGCCCCCACAGGCCCGGGCCTCGCTGTTCGGCGCGCTCGAGGACCTCGTGCGGATCGGGGTGACGGAGCAGGCGCAGGCGCACCTCCTCCTCGAGAGCCGCCGCCACGACCCGCTCGTGGTCGGCCAGCCGCCGGGCGTGCAGGCCGAGGGCGCGCCGGTGCCGTCGCCGCGACCCGGCCCGGTCGCCCAGACCGGTGGCGAGGAGCACGACGGGCCCCAGCACCGCGAAGGCCAGGACCTGGGGTCCGAGGACGAGCGCGAGCACCGCGACCACCGGCAGGGGGGCCAGCGCCGCCAGCCAGGGCACCCGACCTCGCGCAGGAGGGTCCGGTGAGCGGGGCGCCACGAGCGAGGGCTGGGGGAGAGGGGCCTCGACCGGAGGCGGGGGCGTGACCCGGACGGTGCCGTCCCCGGGGTGGTGCACCGACGCGCCCGGGGGCCCGGCCCGACGCAGGCGCAGGGTCGTCGCGCCGATGGCCACCGTGGAGCGCGCGTCGACCGGGGTGCGCGTGGTGACCGGCCGGCCGTCGACAAGCACCCCGTTCGTCGAGCCGAGGTCCTCCACCGCCGCACCGTGCTCGTCGACGTGGAAGCGGCAGTGCACCCGGCTGAGGGCGGGGTCGTCGAGCCGCAGCCCGGTGGCCGGCGACCTCCCGACGACGACGCCGGGGGGTCGGAGGGGCAGGCTGCGCCCCGCGTCCGGCCCCCCGACCGCCGCGAGCACGAGCACGGCGGGCGGGTGCGCGGCTGCGGCACCCGCGCCGCCGTCCTCCGCACCGGCCCGGCCGACGGTGACCGAGGCGCCGTCGAGGAGGGGTGGGACCCCGATGCGGTGCTCGTCGCCGAGGACGCTCCCCCCGACCGACAGGTGGGCGACGGGCGCGACGAGGTGCGCCCCCAGCGCCTCCCGCAGGTCGCGCACCGTCGCCGCTCCCGACCAGCGCACGACCACCGCCTCGGCGCGGGCACGCCGTCGCGGCGCGTGGACGGTCAGCCGGATCTCCATGTCGGGACCGTAGGGCGGGGACGACGGGCCCGCGCGGTTGTCCACAGGTCTGCCGGCACCGGGTGCACGATCGGTCACCTTCCGGTTTCCTTGGGGCCAGGACACGGACCCGTCGACCCGAGGGTCCGGCAGGAGAGGGGTGGGCGATGGACGCCGTCCGCACGCTCGAGGGTGAGGTCCGTGAGCTGATCCGCCGCTCGGGCCTCGACCCGGTGCGGGACGAGGGAGCCGTGCGGCGGCTCGTGCACGACGCCGTGACCGACTACGACGAGCGGTCGATGCACGGCGGCCTCCCCGTCCTTCCCGATCTCGACTCCACGTCGAAGACGTTGTGGGACAGCATCGTCGGCTTCGGCCCCCTGCAGCAGTACTTCGACGACCCGGGCGTCGAGGAGATCTGGGTCAACGAGCCCTCGCGGGTCTTCGTCGCCCGGGAGGGCGTCGCCGAGCTGACCAACACCCTGCTCACGCACGACCAGGTGCGCGACCTCGTCGAGCGGATGCTCAAGTCCTCCGGCCGGCGGGTCGACCTCAGCTCGCCCTTCGTCGACGCGGTCCTCCCCGACGGGAGCCGGCTGCACGTCGTCATCCCGGACATCACGCGCGAGCACTGGTACGTCAACATCCGCAAGTTCGTCGTCAAGGCCGACTCGATGGACGACCTCGTCCGGCTCGGGACGGTGAGCGCCCAGGCGGCCCGCTTCCTCGAGGCCGCCGTCGTCGCCGGCCTCAACATCCTCGTCGCCGGTGGTACCCAGGCGGGCAAGACGACCCTCCTCAACTGCCTGTCCGCGGCCATCCCCGCCCGCGAGCGGGTCGTGACGTGCGAGGAGGTCTTCGAGCTCCGCATCCCGCACCGCGACGTCGCGTCGCTCCAGTGCCGTCAGCCGTCCCTCGAGGGCACGGGCGAGATCCCCCTCCGTCGCCTCGTCAAGGAGGCCCTGCGCATGCGACCCTCCCGGATCATCGTCGGCGAGGTGCGCCAGGCCGAGAGCCTCGACCTGCTCATCGCCCTGAACTCCGGCCTGCCGGGCATGTGCACCGTGCACGCCAACAGTGCGCGCGAGGCGGTCACCAAGATGTGCACGCTGCCCCTGCTGGCCGGCGAGAACGTCTCGGCCCGCTTCGTCGTCCCGACGGTGGCGGCCTCCATCGACCTCGTCGTGCACGCCGCGCTCGAGCGTGACGGGCGTCGCACCGTCCGCGAGATCGCCGCGGTACCGGGGCGCACGGAGGGTGATGTCGTCGAGATCGCCGACCTCTTCGTCCGGCGGGACGCCGCACTCGTGCGGGCGCAGGGCTTCCCACCGCACGCCGAGCGCTTCGAGCGGGCGGGGTACGACCTCGCCGCGCTGCTGGCGGGAGCGCCGGCGTGACCGGTCTGGCCCTCGGGCTCACGCTCGGCGTGGGGCTCTTCCTCGTGTGGTGGAGCTGCTGGGTGCCCGCGAGCGGCGGTCCGCGCGCCGGCCGCCGTCGCACGGGCCTGCTCGCCGTCCTCCACGACGAGGTGGTCCAGGCGGGCTTCGCCGGGCTCACCGTGCGCACCCTGCTCGTCGCGTGCGCCCTCGCCTTCGCCCTCGTGCTGGCCATCGTCTGGGCCACGGTCGGCGTCCTCCCGATCGCCGTCTGCTTCGCGTCGATGGCCGGTGCCGGCCCGGTGGCGCTCGTCCGTCGCCGGGCGCGCCGGCGACGTGCCGTCCTGCGCGACCTGTGGCCGGAGGCCGTCGACAACATCACGTCGGCGGTCCGCGCGGGGATGGCCCTGCCGGAGGCCCTCGGACAGCTCGGCGAGCGCGGTCCGGAGGAGCTGCGGGAGCCGTTCCGTCGGTTCGCCGACGACTACCGGCTCACCGGGCGCTTCTCGGACTGCCTCGACCGCCTCAAGGAGAGGCTGAGCGACCCCGTCGGCGACCGGCTCGTCGAGAGCCTGCGGATCGCCCGCGAGGTGGGCGGCAGCGACCTCGGCCGGCTGCTGCGCACCCTCTCCCGGTTCCTGCGCGACGACGCGCGGACCCGGGCCGAGCTCGAGACCCGCCAGTCGTGGACGGTCAACGCCGCCCGGCTCGCGGTCGCGGCACCGTGGCTCGTGCTCGCCATGATGTCCAGCCGACCCGAGTCCGTCGCCGCCTACGCGTCGCCCGTCGGGGTGGGGGTGCTGGTCGTCGGCGTGGTGGTCACCGGAGTGTCGTACTGGTTGATGATGCGCATCGGGCGCCTCCCGGACGACCAACGGGTGCTGCGGTGAGCGGGCTCGTGCGCGACGGCGCGGTCGTGGGTCTGCTCGGCGGCCTCGGACTGGTCCTCGTGTGGACGGGCCTGCCGCACAACCGCCGTCGTGGCCTCGCCGACCGCGTCCTGCCGTACCTGCGCGACACCCCACGGCCCTCGCGCCTGCTCGAGCCCGGTACGGGTCCGCGAGGCGTGCTCGCCACCGTCGCCGCGCCCCTCGTCGCGGAGCTGGGCCACGGCGTCGACCGGGTGCTCGGAGGCGCCGCGTCGGTGCGCAGCCGCCAGCTGCGGGCCGGGGTCGCGCCCGACGTCGACCGCTTCCGGGCCGAGCAGGCCCTCTGGGGCATCGCGGTGGCGGCCGCGGCTGCGGGCACCGGAGCGCTCCTCGTCGCCACCCGGGGAGGCTCCGTCGTGACGATGCTGGTGCTGACGGTCATCGGCTTCGGCCTCGGGGTGACCGCGGCCGACTACCTCCTCACGACCCGGGCCGTCCGCCGGGAGCGCCGGATGCTCGCGGAGTTCCCCACCGTCGCCGAGCTGCTCGCGCTCGCCGTGGGTGCGGGTGAGGGCGCGGTCGGCGCGCTCGAGCGGGTCTGCCGGCTCTCGCAGGGCGAGCTGGCCGACGAGCTGCGCCGCTGCCTGGCCGACGCGCGCGCCGGGGCCAACCTGCCGACCGCGCTCCAGGGACTGGCCGACCGGACGGGTCTGCCGAGCCTGCGCCGGTTCGTCGACGGGGTCGTCGTCGCCGTCCAGCGGGGCACGCCCCTCGCCGAGGTGCTGCGAGCGCAGGCCCAGGACGTCCGTGAGGAGGGCCGTCGCGCCCTCATGGAGGCCGGCGGTCGCAAGGAGATCGCGATGATGGTCCCGGTCGTCTTCCTCCTCCTGCCCGTGACGATGCTCTTCATCGTCTACCCGGGGTTCGCCTTCTTCCGCTTCACCCTCTGAGCCGGCATCGAGAAAGGGACGACCATGCACCTCACCACCGGACTCCTGGTGCGAACCCACCTGGCCCTGCTGGGCGGTGTCCATCGCCTCGGGCACCGCGTCGGTCGGCGGGCCGAACGCGGTGACGTCCCCGGCTGGGTCCTCATCACCCTGATGACCGCCGGGCTCGTCACCGTCCTGTGGGCCGTGGCCAAGGACCAGCTCGTCACCCTGTTCAAGAACGCGCTCGCGTCGGTCACCGGCTGAGCGCGTCGTGCGCACCGCCCCCCGGTCCGAACGGGGCGCCGCCGTCGCCGACTTCGCGATGGTGTCCCTGCTCGTCCTCGTGCTGTTCGTCGCCCTGCTGCAGCTGGGGCTCGCCCTGCACGTGCGCAACACGCTGGTGTCCTGCGCCTCGGAAGGGGCCCGGTACGGGGCGCGGGCCGACGCGCTCCCGGGGCAGGCGGTGGCCCGCACCGAGGAGCTCGTGAGCGCCTCCCTGTCGGCGCGCTACGCCCGCTCGGTCACCCAGCGCGAGTCCGTCGTCGACGGAGTGCGCGTCGTCGAGGTCCGGGTCGTGGCCCCCGTCCCGGTGCTGGGCCTGCTGGGGCCCGGCGGCCGGCTCCACGTCGTCGGACGAGCCTTCCTGGAGGACCAGTGAGGTCCCCCGCCGGCGGGACCGGTGGCGGGCGCCGTGACGAGCGGGGCAGCGCGGTCGTCGAGGCCGTCACCCTCGGGGTCCTGCTCCTCGTCCCGCTCGTCTACCTCGTGCTCATGCTGGCCCGGGTGCAGGCCGGCGCGTTCGCGGTGAGCCAGGCCGCCCGCGAGGCCGGTCGGGCCTACGTCACCGCCGACTCGGGAGAGGACGCGGCGGCCCGGGCCCGCGCCGCCGCGCACATCTCCTTCCTCGACCAGCACGTCGAGGACGTCGGCACCCTCGTCCTGTCCTGCGACGGCACCCCCTGCCTCCGCCCCGGCGGCCGCGTCGTCGCCACCGCGACGGTGCGCGTCCCGCTGCCCCTCGTCCCGGCGTTCGTCGGCGACGTCCTCCCGCTCAGCGTGCCCGTGTCGGCGACGCACGTCGCCACGGTCGACCGGTTCCGGGGGCTGCCGTGACCCGGCGCGACGAGGGCGGCACGATCACCGTCTACCTCCTGGGGCTCGTCGTCATCGCCGCCACCCTCATCGCCGGCACGGTCGCCGTCACGGCCGCCCACCTCGCCCGGATCCGTCTTCTCGACGTGGCCGACGGTGCCGCCCTCTCGGCCGCCAACGGGCTCGACGACTCCGCGTACCGCCAGGGTGTCGGTGACGTCGTCCCGCTGAGCAACGCCTCGGTCAGGGACCGTGCGGCGGCCTACGTCGGGGCCCACGAGCGGCCGACCGGCGTCACCGGGTGGCGGCTCGGCCCGGCCACCGGGACGCCCGACGGGCGCACGGCCGTCGTCGACCTCACCGGCGAGGCCGACCTTCCGCTCGTCGGCGGGGTGCTCCGCGAGCTCGGGGTGAGCATCACCATCCACGTCACCTCGCGCGCCCGCTCCGACGTCGTCACCCCCTGACCGCAGCCACGGACGGCCCCCGGACGCGGTCGCGGGGCGGCCGGGCCCTGCCCCGACCGCCCCGCCGTCCCGGACGCCGGCGCCCCTGCGCGCCGGCCCCTCGGACCACGTCGGCGACGAGCCCCGCCAGAGGCCCGCGTCGCGCGACCGACGCACCGTGGGTGCGTCGTCGGGGGAGAGGAGCGCCCCGACGCGGCCCTGATACACGGCGGCGAGATCGCCCTCGGAGGGCGGCGGCGTATCAGCGCGCCCGCGCCGGTCCTCCCTTCCCCATGAGCCCCCGCTTCGTCCCGTTCGTCCTCGTGGCCGCCGCCGTGCTCCTCGTCCCCGGGCCCTCGGTGCTCTACGCCGTCACGCGGGCGGGGCACGCCGGCCTGCGCACCGGGCTCGTCGCGGTGCTCGGGCTGGAGTCGGGGCTCGGCCTCCACGTCGCCGCCGCCTGCCTCGGGCTGGCCCGGGCCGTGGCGGCCTCCCCGCTGCTCCTCACCGTCCTCCAGGTCGCCGGCTCGGCCTACCTCCTGTGGCTCGGGATCGGGCTGCTGCGCCGGCCCCCCACCCTCGTGGCCGGACCGGCGGCCCCACCGGCCGAGCCGTCCCTGCAGCGGGTCTACCTCGACGGCCTGCTCGTCGACCTCCTCAACCCCAAGACGGCCCTCTTCCTCCTCGCCGTGCTCCCGCAGTTCGTCGACCCGGGGTCCGCCGCCCCCGCCCGCGAGCTGCTCCTCCTCGGCGGCACCCTCGTCGCCCTCGCGCTCGTCGTCGACGCCGGGTACGCCACGCTCGCGGCCACCCTCGGCCGGCTCCGCCTCGGCCCGCGGGCCGGACGGCGCGCCGAGATCGCCTCCGGCGGGACGTTCCTGGCCCTCGCCGCCTGGACCCTCGTCGCCTGACCGATGCTCCACCCTTGCCGGGTCGCGCGGCCGTCGCTACGGTCCGAGCGGGACACCGACGCCGCCCGAGCGCCCGGTCCCGAGGAGGCGGCCGTGGCCGAGACCATCCACCTGTTCCTCGACGGCATCCCCGGGGAGTCCGCCGCCAAGGGCCACGAGCGCGAGATCGAGGTCGAGACCTGGCGCTGGGGCGCCCGGGCGGCCAGGGCCTCCGGCGGCAGCGGCCGCCGCAGGGGCCGCGCCCGTCCCGCCGACCTGCACGTCGTCCACCGCTACGACGTCGCCTCGCCCCTGGTCCTGCGGGCCCTCGCCCGGGGCACGACCATCCCGCGGGCGCGGCTGAGCCTCAGCCGGTCCGCGGGCAAGGGCTCCACCGACTACCTCGTCGTGACGATGACCGAGGTCGTCGTCACCCGGGTGCGCGACTCCGGCGACACCGAGGGCTCGTTCGAGGAGGTCTCGCTCGACCCCGCGACCCTGCGCGTCGACTACACGCCGACGACCGCCAAGGGCGGAGCGGGCACCCCGGCCACCGTCGAGTGGGACATCGCCGCCGGCACGGTCACCTGAGGCCCGGCCCGCGCCGGCCACCGGCACCGCGCCGGCACCTCCCGGCGCTCGCGTAGGCTTGACCCTCGTGGCCACCGACTTCACCCAGGAGATCAAGGACCTGCGCGCGACGATGGCGTCGGTCCGCGAGGTCACCGACCTCGGCTCCCTCGAGCGCCAGATCGCCGACCTCGAGCAGCAGGCCGCCGACCCCGCGCTCTGGGACGACCAGGAGCGGGCCCAGCAGGTCACCTCGGGGCTCTCCCGTGCCAAGGCCGAGCACGACCGGGTCACCGGGATGGACGCCAAGATCGACGACCTCGAGGCCCTCGTCGAGATGGGCCAGGAGGAGAACGACGCCGAGACCCTGGCCGAGGCCGAGAAGGAGCTCGTCGCCACCCGCAAGGCCGTCGGCGAGCTCGAGGTGCGCACCCTCCTCGCCGGCGAGTACGACGAGCGCGCCGCCGTCGTCACCATCCGGGCGGGCGCGGGCGGCGTCGACGCCGCCGACTTCGCCGAGATGCTCATGCGGATGTACCTGCGCTGGGCCGAGCGGCACGGCTACCCCGTCAAGGTCCTCGACACCTCCTACGCCGAGGAGGCCGGCCTGAAGTCGGCCACCTTCGAGGTCGACGTGCCCTACGCCTACGGCAACCTCTCCGTCGAGGGCGGGACGCACCGCCTCGTGCGGATCAGCCCCTTCGACAACCAGGGCCGCCGCCAGACGAGCTTCGCCGCGGTCGAGGTCGTGCCCCTCATCGAGGGCACGGACTCGATCGAGATCCCCGAGAACGACCTCAAGATCGACGTCTTCCGCTCCTCCGGCCCGGGTGGGCAGTCGGTCAACACCACCGACTCCGCCGTGCGGATGACGCACCTGCCCACCGGCACGGTCGTCTCGATGCAGAACGAGAAGAGCCAGATCCAGAACCGGGCCGCGGCGCTGCGGGTCATGCAGTCGCGCCTGCTCCTGCTCAAGAAGGCCGAGGAGGCCGCCGAGCGCAAGGAGCTCGCCGGCGACGTCAAGGCCAGCTGGGGCGAGCAGATGCGCTCCTACGTCCTGCACCCGTACCAGATGGTCAAGGACCTGCGCACCGAGCACGAGGTCGGCAACACCTCGGGTGTCTTCGACGGCGACATCGACGCCTTCATCGAGTCCGGCATCCGCTGGCGGATCGCCCAGGACAAGGCCGCCGCCGGGGCCTGAGCCTGTGTCCCCCTCCACGCCGCCCTCCGCTGGCGACCCGTCCTGGCCGCAGTGGGAGCAGGCCGTGCTCGACGCCGTGCTCGCCCTCACCGACGGCGCCTCGCTCACCCTGGCCGCGCCGCCGGCCCACGCCCGGGCCGCCCGGGTCGCCGGGCGTGGCCGCTGGCTCGTCGGCGCCCGGAAGCGACCGGTCGTGCCCGCCGCGCGGCTCGTGCGCGTCGAGGACCACCTGCGCGGCCACTGGACCGGCGCCACCCGGCTCGGCGGCTCCTTCCCGTGGAGCGAGGAGGAGGTCGGGGCCATCCTCGCGGCCGGCTGGCACGCGCCGGGCCCCGGTGACGGCGACGGGTTCGTCCGGTTCTGGCCCGACGACGTCGCGACCGGCCCCTACCTGCCCCTCGACGACGCCCGCCGCGCGGTGGCCGCCGTCGCTGCCACCTTCCGCGAGGTCCTCGCGGTCGCGGCCGACGACCGGCCGGGCGGTGGTCTGCCGGCCCTGCGCACCGGCGCCGACTGAGCGGTGCCGGAACGGCCGAGCGGCCCGTACCCCGGGTGGGGTGCGGGCCGCTCGGCCGTTCCGCCGGTCAGGGGCGCAGGTCGTACCCGTAGTACGTCGTCTGCGCTCCGGCCAGCGTGTGGGCGGCGGTCGCCGCCCCCTCGGGCACCGACGGGGGGCCACCGAAGACGAGGACCGAGTCGATCGACTCCCGCGTCTGGTTGATCTGCTGTGCCGTGCCCGTCGGCAGGGTGGTCTTCCCACCGTTGAGGAGGATCGGCTGCCCGTAGAGGCCCATGAGCGCGCCGGCGGACGCGGCGTCCGGCCAGTTCCGGCCGTCGGCCACGGGGAGGATCCACCAGCCCGCGAAGAACCGCTGGGCCACGTTGGCCGCGACGTCGTACCGCGTCGCGCCGTCGACGACCTCGGTCCGGGGGTCGCTCGAGACCGAGGCCTTGCCCGACCCGCCGATGGCGAAGATCTGCGCGTCGCTGGCCATGGCGTCGAGGTAGTCCTGCGTCGCCGTCGGCATCTTCGACCCGTTGGAGAGGAGGATCGGGCCGTCGTTGAGGGCCGCCGGGGGTCCGGCGACCAGCGCGTCCGCGAAGGCCCATCCGGACGAGACGAACGCGGTGGTCGCGGGCGTGCCGCGCAGGGTGTCCATCTCCTTGGCGACGTTGACCGCCACCTCGTAGCGGTTCGCCCCCGGGATGCGCTTGGTCTGGTACCCGAGGTTCTGGATGGCCGTCTCGATCTTCGCCGGGACGGTGACCGTGCCCCCGAGGATGTAGACCGTCTTGCCGGGGGCGAGGCTGTACTGCAGGGCCTCCGCGGTCTCCGGGCGCAGCGACCGCGAGTCGGTGAGCACGAGCGGGCCCGCGTTCATCGTCGCGAGCGGGCCGCCCGAGAGGGCGTCCGCCTCGGCCCACGCCCCGGCGACGACCGCCGCCTGCGTGGTGGCCGCGTCGTAGAAGTGGGCGGTGTTGGCGGAGACCTCGTAGCGGTTCGCGCCATCGATCCGCTGGTAGGTGGCCGCCGGGTTGGACGCCTGGAAGGAGAGCACCGTCGGCTTCGTCGTCGTCGTGTACGCCAGGGCGTCGGAGTCCGTGGGCTCGTACCGGCCGTTCGCGCCCGAGTCGACGACGCGGACCTCGAAGGAGCTGCACTCGCTCCCCGGTGCGCCCGCGGCCCTGACGTAGGCCAGCTGGCGGCGGTTCGGGCTGAACGTCGGCGCGGCCGCCCCGCACAGCTTGCCCACGTCCATCACCGGGACGGGGGAGCCGTAGCCGCCGGCGCCGCTGCCGTCCTGGTGGTCGACGAGCAGCCACGGCGTGCCGCCGGACAGGCCCTCGAAGGCGAGGTAGGTGGCACCGTCGTTGACGCCCACGTCCACCCCGGATCCCGGCTCCTCGCCGACGGCCGGCGCCTCGGGGGTGAAGGCCTGGAGGCCGAGGAGCAGCGTGGTGCTGCTGCCCGCCGACCCGATGAAGGGGGCCGGGCCGACCGCGATGTCGGTGCCGGTGCCGGTCTCGGTGAGGACGAACGCCTCGCCGCCGTAGGGGCTGATCGCCGGTGCGCGTGACCCGCTCGGCGTGCCGAGGCTCATGCTGAAGTCCGGGTTGGTCGACTGGCCGAGCAGCTCGGTCCCCGAGGTGAGGGCGAAGCCGTCGCCCGCCGGGCCCCAGGCCACCGGCGCGTCGGAGGTGTCGTAGGTGACGGTCGAGGGGCTCGTGGGGGGCAGCGGCCGCACGACGGTGGCCCCGCCGCTCGTGTACGCCATGCTGTCGCCCGCCGGACCGACGACGACGTCGGTCCGGTCGCTGTAGGTCGTGTGGCCCGTGCTGGCCCCGGTGGCGTCGAGGGTGACCCGCTCCGCCGTGGTGCCGTCGGACACCCAGAGGACGGCGGCGCGTGGTGGCTCGACCGCGGCGACCGCGGCGAGCCCCTGACGGGCCCGCACCCGGTCGAGCGCGTCGGCGAACGCGGCGTGGCCGGGCCCGTCGGACGCAGCCGGCTTCGGGGTGGGGGTTGCCGAGGCGGTGTCGGACGCCGGAGCGGCCACCGTGGCCGTGGGCAGGGCGACCGCGGCGGCCAGGGCCGCGGCGAGCGCGAGGGGGATGCGGGAGTGGTGCACGGCGGTGGTCCTTCCGGGGACTTTGCGTGTGGCGCCCCGTGCGGCCGTCCGCGGGGCCTCCCGGGCTGTACCGGCTCGGGTGTGCGAGGACTGTAACCCCTCCGGACCCGCTGGTCACGAGGGTTGCGACAACTCGCACCGAGGCCCGGCCGAAGGGCCGACGGACGCCTCACCGACCGGGGGCGCCGGCCGTGACCCGCCGACCCGGGCGGGGCTGACCGCCATCGCGAGGTGGCCGACCTATCCTCGGAGCTACCGCGGTCCGCCGCGGTCCCTGACCCCGAGCCGTGAGGCCCCCCGCACCGCATGATCCGTTTCGAGAACGTCACCAAGGTCTACCCGAGGTCGACCCGGGCCGCGGTCGACGACGTGAGCGTCGACATCGACCGCGGGGAGTTCGTCTTCGTCGTCGGCCCGTCCGGGTCGGGCAAGTCGACGATGCTCCGCCTGGCCCTGCGCGAGGAGGCGGCGACCACGGGCCTGGTCCTCGTCGCCGGCCACGACCTCAGCACCATGCCGATGCGCCAGGTGCCCCGCCTGCGCCGCGAGATGGGTGCGGTGTTCCAGGACTTCCGGCTGCTGCCCAACAAGACGGTCCACGAGAACGTCGCCTACGCCCTCCAGGTGCTCGGGAAGCCGCGGCACTCCATCCGCCAGCTCGTCCCGGAGACCCTCGAGATGGTGGGGCTGGCCGGCAAGGAGAAGCGCTTCCCGCACCAGCTCTCCGGCGGCGAGCAGCAGCGCGTGGCCATCGCCCGCGCGGTCGTCAACCGGCCGCAGATCCTCCTGTGCGACGAGCCGACCGGGAACCTCGACCAGAAGATCAGCCTGGAGATCGTCCGCCTGCTCGACCGGATCAACCGCACCGGCACGACCATCGTCATGGCCACGCACGACCACGACATCGTCAACGAGCTGCGCCGCCGGGTGCTGCAGCTCGACGACGGGCGCGTGGTGCGCGACGAGCAGGACGCGTCGTACCACGAGCGGGTCGGGGAGGAGGGCTGATGCAGGCACGCTTCCTCGCCTCCGAAGTCGGCTCCGGCCTCCGGCGCAACCTGTCGATGGCCGTCTCGGTCGTGCTCGTGACGATGGTCTCGATGTTCCTCCTCGGTCTCGGGCTGCTCGCGCAGCGCCAGGCCGACACGATGAAGGGCTACTGGTACGACCGGATCCAGGTCTCCATCTACCTGTGCACCGCCGACGCCCTGCAGCCCAACTGCGAGGGCAAGGCCGCCAGCGACGCCCAGCGCGCGGCCCTGCAGGCCCAGCTCGAGGCGCTGCCCGAGGTCAAGCGGGTGTTCTACGAGTCCGAGCAGGAGGCCTACGACCGCTTCAAGGAGCAGTTCCGCAACAGCCCGATCGCCGGGAACGTCCAGGTCGGTGACATCCCGCAGAGCCTGCGCGTCCAGCTCGACGACCCGACGAAGTTCAAGAACGTCACGACGCAGTTCGAGGACGCGCCCGGGGTGGCGACGATCCAGGACCAGGAGAAGGTCCTCAGCAAGTTCTTCACGATCATCAACTGGATCACCGTGTTCGCGGTCTTCCTCGCCGCCCTGATGTCGGCGTGCGCCGCGCTGCTCATGGCGACGACGATCCGGCAGGCGGCGTTCATCCGACGGCGAGAGATCGGCATCATGCGCCTCGTCGGGGCCTCGAACTGGACGATCCGGATGCCGTTCGTCTCCGAGATGGTCATCGTGTCCGTCGCCGGCGTCGGCCTCGCGGTCGGCCTGCTCATCGGGCTCACGAAGTACGTCTTCACCGAGGGGGCCAGCCAGATCGCGCTCTCGCAGGCCTTCATCGGTGTCTCGGACGTGTGGCTGCTCACCCCGTGGATGCTCGGGGGCGTCCTGCTCATCGCCGTCGCGACGAGCCTGGTCACCCTCCGGCGCTACCTGCGGGTCTAGCCCCGGGGCCGACCGGTCCGGATCCTCCCGAACGGCCTCCGCGGACGTGCGGAGGCTGGGAGAATGCCGGCGGCGCGGGTCGTCCGCTCGGACTTTTCTGGCCCGTCGGCTGGGCAAGCCGGTGTGGTTCGTGTTACCAATGGGGATCATGGGACGAACTGACCGCGTGCGCACCGCTGCCCCACGGCGGGCTCTCGGCGTCCTCGTCGCCGTCGTCTGCTCGGTCGGGCTCGTCGCCGGCGTCGCCCCGTCGGCCCCGGCCGCCCAGGACCCGGGAACCCAGAAGAAGCGGGTCGACAGCAAGATCGACGACCTGAAGAACCACCTCGACGACACGAGCAGCGCCCTGTCGGAGGCCTACAAGAAGCTCCACGCCACCGAGGACAAGCTCCCCGCCGCGCGCAGCGCCCTCGAGAAGGCCCGCTCGGCCGCCGACGCCGCCGACGCGGCCGAGGCCGAGGCGACCCAGCAGCTCGAGGTCGCCAAGGCCGACGAGGCCAAGGCCCGCACCGACCTCGACCAGGCGACGAAGAAGGTGGCGGCCGGCCGCAAGCGGCTGGCCCAGTTCGCGGCCCAGATCTACCAGCAGCAGGGCTTCGGCCAGCTCGACGTCGCCCTCTCGAGCACCCAGCCGCAGGAGTTCGCCGACCGGCTGGCCATGGTCGACACCGTCCTCGACGTGCAGAACGCGACGATGGAGCGGCTGACCACCGAGCGGGCCGGGCTCACCGCGCTCGAGGACCACGTCTCGGCGCTGCGCGTCGACTCCGACCGCAAGCAGAAGGCGGCCGCCGCGGCGCTCGAGAGGGCCAAGGCCGCTCGGGCCGGCGCCGAGCAGGCCCAGGCCTCGCTCGAGGCCCTCGCGGCGAGCCAGAGCGAGCAGGCCCAGGGCTACGCCGACCAGGTGGCCGCCGACAAGCGCCAGCTCGCCGAGATGAAGGTCGAGCAGGCCCGCCTCGGCCAGATCCTCGCCGCGCGGGCGGCCGCTGCCCGCGCCCGGGCCGCCGCCGAGGCCCGGCGCAAGGCGGCCGAGGCCAAGAAGAACCACAGCTCGGGCGGCTCGTCCGGGGGCGGCAGCACCGGCGGCGGGTCGTCGACCTCCGGCGGGGTGCTGTCGCGGCCGGTGCGCACCGGGTGGGTCAGCTCCGAGTTCGGCATGCGCTTCCACCCGATCCTCCACTACTGGCGGCTGCACTCCGGGCGCGACTACGCCGTCAACTGCGGGACGCCCGTCTACGCGGCGGCGCCGGGCGTGGTCATCAGCGCGGGCTGGGCGACGAGCTACGGCAACCGGATCGTCGTCGACCACGGCCTCGAGCGCGGGGTGGGGCTGGCGACGACGTACAACCACCTCTCCCGGATCGTCGTCGGTGGCGGGTCGGTCGGCCGCGGCCAGCTCATCGGCTACAGCGGCACGACGGGCACGTCCACGGGCTGCCACCTCCACTTCGAGACCCTCGAGAACGGCAGCTTCGTCGACCCCCGCAAGTGGCTCGACACGCTGGGCTGACCCGGTGCTCCGGGGAATCGGCGGCGTGAGCGCACGCCGCGGACGGTAACCTCACCTGTCGTGGCCAAGGACAGCGGGAAGGACCCGGGGAGGAAGCTCGTCGCGAGCAACCGCAAGGCGCGGCACGACTACATCGTCGAGGACACCTACGAGGCGGGGCTCGTGCTCATGGGCACCGAGGTCAAGGCCCTGCGGATGGGCCGGGCCTCCCTCGTCGACGGGTGGGCCGGCTTCGACCGCGACGACGACCTCTGGCTCGAGGGCGTCCACATCCCCGAGTACGTGAGCGGCACGTGGACCAACCACACCCCGCGCCGCCGGCGCAAGCTCCTGCTGCACCGCCGCGAGCTCGACAAGATCGGCCAGGCCGTGCGCGAGACGGGGCACACCGTGGTCCCGCTGAGCCTGTACTTCAAGGACGGCCGGGCCAAGGTGGAGATCGCCGTCGTCAAGGGCAAGAAGGCCTACGACAAGCGGTACGCCCTGCGGGAGCGCCAGGACCGGCGCGAGGCCGACCGGGCGATCGCCGCGCGCCGCCGCGGCGAGGGCTGACGTGGCGCCCGCTCGCACCCGCACCGCGGGTGGGCTGCTGGCCGCCCTCGTCCTCACCGCCCTCACCGCGCTCCCGGCCGTCGCCGCACCCGCGTCGCCCGCCGCGGGGACCGCCGGCGGGGTGGGCGCGTGGGGCGGGGCGGCTCCGGCGGCGCTGCCCGCCGAGGAGCAGGCCGACTCCCTCCACACGAGCATCGAGGCCCAGCCCGACGGGTCGGTGGTCGTCACCGAGCAGATCAGCTGGCGCTTCCCCGACGGCGAGGACCGGCACGGCATCTACCGGCTCGTGCGGGTCCGGGCCGGCTACCAGGACAGCACGACGAGGTACCGGTACTACGAGCTGTCCGGGGTCGAGGTCACCTCGCCCTCGGGCGCCCCGACCGACATCACGGTCGAGGACTTCGGCGCCGACCGGCGGATCCGCATCGGCAGCCCCTCGGAGACCGTGCGGGGCACCGCGAGCTACGTCGTGCGCTACCGCCTCGCCCACCTCGTCAACGACATCGGCGACGGGACGGCCGAGGTCTACTACGACGTCGTGAGCACGGCGAACGACGTCCCCCAGCACGACGTGCGGGCCACCGTGTCCGGCCCGGCCCCGGTCACCCGCGCGGCGTGCTTCAGCGGGCCGTACGGCTCGACCGATCCCTGCCCGGCGACGGCGGGCCCGACGGCGACCTACGAGGTCCCCGACCTCGCCGCCTCCGAGGGTGCCTCGGTCGTCGCCTCCTTCCCGCGCGACGCCTTCGGCGACCTCACCCCCGAGCTCCGCTCGGGCGACGTGGAGAGCACCGGTGGCTCCTCGGTGAGCCCCGGGACGGCCCGGCTGCTCGGCGGGCTGGCCCTCGGCACCGGCGTGCTCGTGCCCCTCGCGGCAGCAGCCCTCATGGGCCTGCTCGTGTGGACCCGGGGCCGCGACGAGCGGTACGCCGGGCTGACCCCGGGGCTCAGCCCCGGGACGGGCCAGGACCAGCGGGTGACCTACGGCGGCCCGGCCCCCACCGTCGCCGTGCAGTTCACGCCACCCGAGGGCGTCCAGCCCGGCATGGTGGGGACCGTCATCGACGAGGAGGCCAACCTCGTCGACGTCACGGCGACCATCGTCGACCTCGCCACCCGCGGCTTCCTCACCATCGGCCGCGACGACACGGGCCACTTCCGCAAGGACGACTGGACCCTCACCCGGACCACCCCGCCGGCGGCCAGCCGCGCCCTGACGCCCTACGAGCAGCTGCTCCACGACTCGCTCTTCTCGGCCGGCGACACGGTCACGCTCTCCTCGCTGAAGAACCACTTCCGCCCGACCCTCGACGCCGTGCAGCGGCTCATGTACGACGAGGTCGTCGAGCGCGGCTGGTTCCGCCGCAGCCCGGAGGCCCAGCGCTCGGGGTGGATGTCGCTCGGCACGGTCGTCATCGGGCTCGGCGTCATCGGCGGCTTCTTCCTCGGCGGCCCGGCGTCCGGTCTCTTCGCCGACTCCGGGCTGCCCGTCAACCCGGTGTGGGTGCTCGCCGGCGGTCTCGTCGTCGGCGGTCTCCTCGTCCGCACCCTCGGCAAGCGGATGGCCAGCCGCACGGCGGAGGGGTCGGCCGTGCTCGCGCAGTCCCGCGGCTTCGAGCGCTACCTCGCCACGGCCGAGGCCCACCAGATCCGGTGGGAGGAGGCCCAGGACCTCTTCAGCCGGTACCTGCCCTACGCGATCGTCTTCGGCCTCGCCGAGCGCTGGGCCTCGGTCTTCGAGGAGGTCGCCGCGGCGGCCGCGGCGGCGGGCCACACCCTCGCCTCGCCGCTCTGGTACGCCGGGACGTGGGGCCCGGGGGGCTTCGGCGACGTCGCCTCGAGCATGGACTCCTTCTCGACCGTCGCCGCCGGCACCCTCGTCTCGACGCCCGGCTCGTCCGGCGGGTCGGGGTTCAGCGGGGGCGGGGGCTTCTCCGGAGGCGGCGGCGGCGGCTCGTCGGGCGGCAGCTGGTGACGACGACGGGCCGCCCCCCTGCGGGGAGCGGCCCGTCGACGGTTCCCCGCGGGGTCAGTGCTTGAAGGCGTCCTTGACGTTCTCGCCGGCCTGCTTCAGGTCGGACTTGGCCTGGTCGGTGCGGCCCTCGGCCTCGAGGCCCTCGTCGTCGGTCGCCTTGCCGGCGGCCTCCTTGCCCTTGCCGACCATGTCGTCCTTGGTGTTCTCGAGCTTGTCGTCGAGACCCATGTCGCTCTCCTTCGGTGGATGGGAGCACGGGCCGCTTCTTGACCGTGTGCGGTACCTCCCACGCTAGGCGCGGGTGGCCCCCCGTGGGGCTTTGCCGACGCTCAGCCCGGTGCGACGACGAGGACGAGGTCACCGCCCTCGACCTGCTGGTGGCCGTCGATGGCCAGCCGCTCGACCGTGCCGCCGGTGGGGGAGGTGATGTTGGCCTCCATCTTCATCGCCTCGATGGTCGCGACGACACCCCCGGGCTCGACGGTGTCGCCCTGGGCGACGGTCGGCGTGACGACCCCCGCGAAGGGTGCGGCGACGTGCCCGGGCGTCCCGGGGTCGGCCTTCTCGGCCGCCTTGGTCTCGGCCTCGACCGCCCGGTCGCGGACCTGGACGGGCCGGAACTGCCCACCGAGGGTGCACATGACCGTGCGCATGCCCTGGCGGTCGGCGTCGCCCACCGAGCTGATGCCGAGCAGGAGGCGCTTGCCGGCCTCGATCTCGGCCTCGTACTCGACGCCCTGCTCGAGCCCGTGGAGGAACTCGATGGTGCCGAGCACGGACAGGTCGCCGTAGAGCTCGCGGGTCTCCTCGTACTCCTTCGTCGGTCCGGGGAAGAGGAGGGTGTTGAGGGTGCGCCGCGTGTCGGTGACGAGCGCCTCCTCCTGCTCGGCCGTGAGCTCGGTGACCCGGGGCTTGGCCTTGCGTCCCTCGAGGGCCTTGCTGCGGAACGGCTCGGGCCACCCGCCCGGCGGGTCGCCGAGCTCGCCCTCGAGGAAGCCGATCACCGAGTCGGGGATGTCGTACCTCGTCGGGTTCTCCTCGAAGTCGTCGGGGTCGGCTCCGGCTCCGACGAGGGCCAGGGCGAGGTCGCCGACGACCTTGCTCGAGGGCGTGACCTTGACGAGGTTGCCGAGGATGCGGTTGGCCGCGGCGTACATGTCCTCGACGTCCTCGAACCGGTCGCCGAGCCCGAGGGCGATGGCCTGCTGGCGCAGGTTGGAGAGCTGGCCGCCGGGGATCTCGTGGAAGTAGACGCGCCCGGTGGGGGAGGCCAGGCCCGACTCGAACGGCCGGTAGAGCTGGCGGACGGCCTCCCAGTACGGCTCGAGCGCGAAGACCGCGTCGATGTCGAGGCCGGTCTCCCGCTCGGTGCCGTCGGTGGCGGCGACGAGGGCCGACAGGCTGGGCTGGCTCGTCGTGCCCGCCATCGTCGCCGTGGCGGCGTCGACGGCGTCGACCCCGGCGTCGATCGCCGCGAGCAGGGTGCCGACCTGACCGCCGGCCGTGTCGTGGGTGTGCAGGTGCACCGGGAGGTCGAAGTTCTCCCGCAGTGCGGTGACCAGCCGCGTGGCGGCCGGGGCCCGCAGCAGCCCGGCCATGTCCTTGATGGCCAGGACGTGGGCGCCGGTGCCGACGATCTCCTCGGCGAGCCGGAGGTAGTAGTCGAGCGTGTACAGCTCCTCGCGCGGGTCGAGGAGGTTGCCGGTGTAGCACAGGGCCACCTCGGCCACCGCGGTGCCGGTCTCGAGCACGGCCTCGACGGCGGGTCGCATCTGGCCGACGTCGTTGAGCGAGTCGAAGATGCGGAAGATGTCGAGGCCGCTGCGTGCGGCCTCGTGGACGAAGGCGTCGGTGACCTTGGTGGGGTACGGGGTGTACCCGACGGTGTTCCGGCCGCGCAGGAGCATCTGGAGCGGGATGTTGGGCATGGCCTCGCGCAGCAGCGAGAGCCGCTCCCACGGGTCCTCGTGGAGGAAGCGCAGCGCGACGTCGTAGGTGGCGCCGCCCCAGGCCTCCATCGAGAGCAGCTGCGGCGTCGTGCGCGAGACGTGCCCGGCGACGTGGAGGAGGTCGCGGGTGCGCATCCGGGTGGCGAGCAGGCTCTGGTGCGCGTCGCGGAACGTGGTGTCGGTGACGGGGACGTCGGTGCGCTCGCGCAGCTGCCGGGCGAAGGCCGCCGGGCCGAGCCGCTGGAGCAGGTCGCGGGTGCCGGGGGGCAGCGGGGCGTCGCGGTCGAGCGGGGGCAGCTTGGTGCGCGGCTTGAGGTGCGTGGTGGCCGGGCCGTGCGGCTGGTTGACGGTGACGTCGGCGAGGTACTGCAGCAGCTTGGTGCCGCGGTCGCCGCCCATCCGGGCCTCGAGCAGCTCGGGGCGCTCGTCGATGAAGCTCGTCGTCGCCTCGCCGCGCTGGAAGACGGGGTCGGCGAGGACCGCCTCGAGGAAGGGGATGTTCGTCGACACGCCGCGGATGCGGAACTCCGCCAACGCTCTTCGGGCACGACGGACGGCCACGCGGAAGTCGCTGCCGCGGCAGGTGAGCTTGACGAGCATCGAGTCGAAGTGGGGGCTCACCTGGGCGCCGACGAAGACCGTGCCGCCGTCGAGGCGCACGCCGCCGCCGCCGGCCGAGCGGTACACCGTGATCTGCCCGGCGTCCGGCCGGAAGCCGTTGGCCGGGTCCTCGGTGGTGATGCGGCACTGGAGGGCCGCGCCGCGGGTGCGGATGTCGGCCTGCCGCAGGCCGAGGTCGTCGAAGGTGTCGCCGGCGGCGATCCGCATCTGGGAGACGACGAGGTCGATGTCGGTGACCTCCTCGGTGACGGTGTGCTCGACCTGGATCCGCGGGTTCATCTCGATGAAGACGTACCGGCCGTCCTCGCCGAGGAGGAACTCCACGGTGCCCGCGTTGCGGTACCCGATCGACTCGGCGAAGCGCACGGCGTCGGCGCAGATCCGGTCCCGCAGCTCCGGGTCGAGGTTGGGCGCCGGCGCGATCTCGACGACCTTCTGGTGGCGGCGCTGCACCGAGCAGTCGCGCTCGTAGAGGTGCAGGACCCGGCCGGTGCCGTCGGCGAGCACCTGCACCTCGATGTGCCGCGGCCGCACGACGGCCTGCTCGAGGTAGAGGGTCGGGTCGCCGAAGGCCGCGTCGGCCTCGCGCTGGGCGGCCTCGAGGGCCTCGCGCAGCTGGGCCGGCTCGTCGACGCGGCGCATGCCCCGACCGCCGCCGCCGGAGACCGCCTTGACGAACACGGGGTAGCCGACGGCCTCGGCGGCCGCGGCGAGGGTGTCGAGGTCGGTCGTCGGCTCGGCGCCCTCGAGGGTCGGCAACCCGGCCTCCCGGGCCGCGGCGATGGCGCGGGCCTTGTTCCCGGCGAGGTGGAGCGCCGAGGCCGGGGGGCCGATGAAGGTGATGCCGGCCGCCTCGCAGGCCTCCGCGAGGTCGGGGTTCTCGGAGAGGAAGCCGTAGCCGGGGTAGACGGCGTCGGCGCCGCACTCGACGGCGACGCGGACGATGTTCTCGTGGTCGAGGTAGGCCCGCACGGGGTGCCCGGGCTCGCCGATCTCGTAGGACTCGTCGGCCTTGAGCCGGTGCTCGGACGTGCGGTCCTCGTGCGGGAAGACGGCGACCGTCTTGGCGCCGAGCTCGGTGGCGGCGCGGAACGCCCGGACGGCGATCTCCCCACGGTTGGCGACGAGGATCTTCTGGAACACGGTGTGGACCTCCGGGTCGGCGGCGGAGCAACGCTGCCAACCCTAGTGAGCGGCCCGCGCGCCGGGCGGGTCCGTCCCACGTCGGGCGGGCGTCAACCGTTCGGCCCGTTCCCGTGCCGACCGGCCTCGCGCGGTGGCGGCCCGCCCCTAGCCTCGGCCCATGACACGGCACCGCAGGGGGGCCGCCACCTCGTGGCGCGCGAGCGCGCTCCAGGCGGCGGGAGTGGCCGGCGCGGCCCTGCTCACGCTCGGCACCGTCGTCGCCCTCCAGCCCGGTGGGCTGACCTCGTTCCGGATCGTCGCCGAGGACCCCTCCTTCGTCCTCCCCGTGGGGGCCTCGGACCCGCACGCGCGCGCCACGACGCCCGCGACCGCGACGCCGCGCCCCACGGGCACGACGTCGCCGTCGGCCCGGGCCCACGCCAGGAAGCCGGCGCCCGCGATCACGGCGCCGCACCGGTCGGCGAAACCGTCGCCGCCCCCCACCCCGGCTCCCGCCCCGACTGCTGACCGGGAATGAGGTTGGGTGGCCGACCGGTTGGACGGCATACTGGTGGGGTCGGCGGGCACCGTCCGTGACCGCCGGTGACAACTCAACAGCGTGGGAGTGACCCCCTCACGGGGGTGATCGGTTTCGACATTGGTCGGATGTCCAGTGGGAAGCGGGTCGAGGACGCACGGTCATCTCGTACAACGCTCCGTGCAAACCAATAGGTGCCGATTCCAAGCGCACCGACTTCGCCCTCGCCGCCTGAGCGAGCCCGAAGTCCGTTGGCCTAGGCTCGATCTCGGCCTAGTCACCAGCGTCAGCTAGAGATCTTGCTGCGTCGTCATGCCGAGGGACGACGCGGGACTCCCACTCGGCTGGGCCTGTCGGGGAACGTGTGCGCGCGAGCCCCGGGGCCGAGAAAATCCTCAGCGCACTGCACCCGGAGAAGCCCTGGGCTGCCGTCAGTGGACGCGGGTTCGATTCCCGCCACCTCCACCACCGGTGCACTCCCACGTCGTCGAGGCCACGGCCCGGCACCGCCCACGCGGTGCCGGGCCGTGGTGCACTTCCGGGGTGAGCACCCCCAGCCGCGAGCGACCCCCGGCCCCCGGCCGGTCGGACAGCACGATCGGGCGACGCGACCTCACCCACTGGCCGACGCGCACCGGTCGGCTGGTCGTGGCGGGCGTCGACCGGCTCGTCGACCACCTCGGGCCGCTCGGCCGGTGGGGCCGCGCCAACCTCGCCCTCGTGGTCACCGTGCTCGCCGGGGGGCTCGTCGTCCTCGTCCTCGACCTGCTCGCCGCGCAGGTGTACGACGCGGTGACCGAGCAGGACGGCCTCGCGGCCCTCGACCGCCCGGTGCTCGACGCCGCGGTGGGCCTGCGGACCCCCGCCCGCGACGCGGCCGTCGCGGCCTTCACCGACCTCGGCGGCACGATCGGCATGCCGGTCCTCGTCCTCGTGGTCACCGCTGTGCTCGTCGCGCTGCGCCGCTCGTGGACGCCCGTCGTCGTCGTGGTCGTCGCCGCGGCGGGTTCACTGCTCATGACCGTCCTCGGCAAGGACCTCGTCGGACGGGCCCGGCCGCCGGCCACCCTGGCCGTCCCCCCGCTGGAGACCTCGCCGTCCTTCCCGTCCGGGCACACGCTCAACGCCACGGTCCTCGTCGGGGCCCTGGCCTACCTCCTCCTGCTCGCGGCCCGGCACTCGTGGCAGCGCGTGGTCGTCGCCACCGTGGCGACCGCCTTCATCATCGCCATGGGGCTCTCACGGGTCTTCCTCGGGCACCACTGGCTCACCGACGTCGTCGCCGGCTGGCTGCTCGGGCTCGGGTGGCTCGCGGCGGTCGTCACCGGCCACCGGGTGCGCCTCACCCTGGGCCGTCAGCCGGACGCCACCGCCGCCCGCCCGGCCTCCAGCCGCGCCACCGGGACGCGGAACGGGGAGCACGACACGTAGTCGAGCCCGGCGTCGTGGAAGAAGTGCACGGAGTCGGGGTCGCCGCCGTGCTCGCCGCAGACGCCGAGCTCGAGGCCCGGGTGGGCCTCGCGCCCCTCGCGGGCGGCCAGGGCCACGAGCCGGCCCACACCGACCCGGTCGATGGTCTCGAACGGCGAGGCCCCGAAGATGCCCTTCTCGAGGTAGCGCGAGAAGAACTCGGACTCCACGTCGTCGCGCGAGAAGCCCCACACCGTCTGGGTGAGGTCGTTGGTGCCGAACGAGAAGAAGTCGGCGGCGCCGGCGAGGTCACCGGCGGTGAGGGCGGCCCGCGGCAGCTCGATCATCGTGCCGACCCGGTAGTCGAGCCGCACGGCCCGGGCCGCCTGGGCCGCGTCGGCCGCCGCGTCGATCTCCTCGCGGATGGCCCGCAGCTCCTGCACGGCACCGACGAGCGGGACCATGATCTCCGGCAGCGCCGACCCGCCGCGCGCGACGACGGAGGCGGCCGCCTCGAGCACGGCCCGGGCCTGCATCGCGAAGAGACCGGGGATCGCCAGGCCCAGCCGGACGCCACGCAGCCCGAGCATCGGGTTCTGCTCGTGGAGGCGCAGGACCGCCCGCAGCAGTGTCGCGTCGCGGTCGGAGTGCTCGCCCCGCTCGTCCTCGAGCGCCACCCGCACCGAGAGCGCGGTGAGGTCGGGCAGGAACTCGTGCAGGGGTGGGTCGAGGAGGCGGACGATGACCGGCTGCCCGTCCATGGCCTCGAACAGCTCGACGAAGTCGGCCCGCTGGAGCGGGAGCAGCTCGTCGAAGACGGCCTGGCGGTCCTCGTCGGACTCGGCGAGGACGAGCCGCTCGACGAGCTCGCGCCGCTCTCCGAGGAACATGTGCTCGGTCCGGGCCAGGCCGATGCCCTCGGCGCCGAAGCGGCGGGCCCGGGCGGCGTCGGGCCCGGTGTCGGCGTTGGCCCGCACCCGCAGCCGCCGCACCCGGTCGGCCGTGCGGAGCAGGCGGTCGACGGCGAGGACCACCGGGTCGGTGCCGGCGGCCGCGGCGTCGAGGTCGCCCTCGAAGTACCGGACGACGGGGGAGGGGCGCACGGGTTCCTCCCCGATGAAGACCTCGCCGGTGGCGCCGTCGATCGAGATGACGTCCCCCTCGCGCACGACCGTGCCGTCGGCGGTCCGCAGGCACCGCTCGACGAGGTCGACGTCGAGGGACTCCGCGCCGCAGACGCAGGGCCGGCCCATGCCGCGGGCGACGACGGCCGCGTGCGAGGTCTTGCCACCACGGCTCGTGAGGATGCCCCGGGCCGCGACCATGCCGTGGAGGTCGTCCGGCGTGGTCTCCCGCCGCACGAGGACCACCGGCTCGCCCTGCTCGGTGAGCGCGACGGCGCGGGTGGAGTCGAAGACCGCCCGGCCGACGGCGGCGCCGGGGGAGGCGCCCATGCCGACGGCCACCGGCCGCTCCTGCCCGTCGTGGGCGAAGTGCGGGAACATCAGCTGGGCCAGCTGGGCGCCCGTGACCCGACCGAGCGCCTCCTCGTCCGAGAGCACGCCCTCGTCGACGAGGTCGCTCGCGATGCGGAAGGCCGCCGCGGCGGTGCGCTTGCCGACCCGGGTCTGGAGCATCCACAGCCGGCCGCGCTCGACGGTGAACTCGACGTCGCACATGTCGCGGTAGTGCTTCTCGAGGCGGCCGAGGGTGTCGAGGAGCTGGGCGTGGCTCGCCGGGTCGAGCCGGGCGAGGTCGGCGAGGGTCAGGGTGTTGCGGACGCCGGCGACGACGTCCTCGCCCTGGGCGTCGGGGAGGTAGTCGCCGTACGCGCCCCGGGCGCCGGTGGCGGGGTCGCGCGTGAAGGCGACGCCCGAGCCCGAGCCCTCGCCGAGGTTGCCGAAGACCATGGCCTGGACGGTGACCGCGGTCCCGAGGTCGTGGGGGATCCGCTCACGGCGGCGGTAGAGCGCGGCCCGGTCCGAGCTCCACGACCGGAAGACCGCGACGACGGCCGCCCGGAGCTGCTCGTGCGGGTCCTGGGGGAAGGGGGCGCCGGACCCCTCCGCCACGATCTGCTCGAAGGTCGTGGCGAGGGAGCGGAGCGCGTCGGCGTCGAGGTCGACGTCGGCGGTGACCCCGCGGGCCTCCTTCGCCGCCTCGAGGGCGTCCTCGAAGGGCTCACCGTCGAGACCGAGGACGGTGCGGGCGAACATCTGGAGCAGCCGCCGGTAGGAGTCCCAGGCGAAGCGGGCGTCCCCGCTGCGGGCCGCGAGGCCCTCGACCGACCCGCGGCCGAGACCGACGTCGAGGACGGTCTCCATCATCCCGGGCATGGAGAACTTCCCGCCCGAGCGCACCGAGACGAGCAGCGGGTCGGCGGGGTCGCCGAGCCGCCGGCCCATCCGGGCCTCGAGCGCGGCGAGGTGCACCTCGACCTCGTCCCAGAGGCCGTCGGGGACCTCGCCGGTGACGAGGTGGTGCCGGCAGGCGTCGGTGGTGACCGTGAACCCGGGTGGGACGGGCAGGCCGAGGCGCGTCATCTCCGCGAGGTTCGCGCCCTTGCCGCCGAGCAGGTCCTTCTGCTCCATCGAGCCCGTCTCGAAGTCGTGGACGAACGGGGCCACCGCCATCGCCTCCTCGCGATCCGACGCAGCGATCTACTACGTCACGTAGTAATCATGAGACTAGCGCCTCCCCGGCCGTCCCGGCCCGCGGCGTGGTGCGGCTCTCAGCCGAGCTCGAGCCGGTACCGGTCGCCATCGCGGGCGAAGCCCAGCCGCTCGTAGTACGGCGCCACCATGCCCGGGGGCGTGAGCACCCGGGCGAACCCGCGGTCGCGGAACAGCCCGGACCGGCGGAAGACGAACTCGCCCGGCGCGAAGTCGCGGAACCGCGGTGTCACGTAGTCGAGCTCGACCTGCGCCGTCCCTCCACCACCGTCGCGCACGACGATGACGCCCGCGGTCTCGTCGCCGTGCTGCACGAGGTAGGTCGACCGGCCCTCGCCGCTGCCGGCCCCGAAGGCGGGGAAGAAGCGGGCGATGTCGGTGCGGTACAGCTCGAGGAAGTGCCGCAGGTAGCTGTCGTCCTCGCGGACGGGCAGCACGGCGTAGGCGCGCTCGTCGCCCCGCTCGCGGAGCATCCGGACGATGAAGACGACGTTGATCCCGGCGAGCACGACGTTCATCGCGACCATCGGCCACACGCCGAGGATCGCGTTGAAGCCGGTGAGGATGCCGCACGCCACCGTGTTGAGCACGCGCAGCCGCAGGATGCGGGCCTGGAGCAGCGAGAAGACGAGCAGCGCCGAGCCGAACCAGCCGAGGGCGTCGACCCAGGTCACGCCGGCCCCAGGCCGAACCGGATGCGCACCGAGACCGAGACGGTCGACTCGCCGCCCTCGACGGGCAGGCCGCCCGCGGAGTCGGCGGCGGCCATCCGCAGCTTCGGGCTCGGACCGGCTGCGGGGGACCCGTCGACCTCCCGGACCGAGCGCACGTCGCCGAGGGTCCGCCCGGCGAGGGTGGCGTACTGCTCGGCCCGCGCCCGGGCGTCGGCGAACGCCGCGTCCCGGGCCCGCACGAGCAGCGGTGCGGGGTCGGACAGCTCGAGGCCGACCGAGTCGACGGCGAGGGCGTCGCCGGCGGCCTCGGCCAGGGCGGTGACGACCTCGCCGACCCGCTCCCGGTCGCGCACGCGCAGGCGCAGCGACTGGTGGGCCCGGTACCCGACGACCTGCTGGCCCTCGCGGTCCCATCGCGGCGCGACTCCCGTCCCGGTGGTGCGCCGGTCGGCCTCCGCCACACCGTGGGCCGCGGCGGCGGCCAGCGAGGTCTCGAGCCGGGCGGTCAGGCCGGCGAGGGCCGACGCCACGTCGTCCTCGTCGACCTGGACGCGCACGTCGAGGACGACGAGGTCGGGGGTCGCGCCGGCCCACCCGGTGCCGGTCACGTGCACGTGGTCAGCCATGCGGTCACTGTAGGGCGGAGGCCGCCGGCGGGGCCACGGTGGCGGCACCGCGGACCCCGGCATTCGGGCTACCCGCCGGTACGGGGTTCAATCGTCCCCATGCCCGCCGCACCCTCGATCGCCAACAGCGTCACCGTCCGCCTCGTCCTGCCCGCCCGGCCCACCGCGGTCAGCGAGATGACGAGCCTCATCGAGCGCTCGGGCGGGGTCGTGACCGGCCTGGACGTCACGGGCTCCGGGCACGCCCGGATGCGGGTCGACCTGACGATGCTCACCCGCGACACCGGCCACGCCGACGAGATCGTCGCCACGATGCGCACGGTCGAGGGGGTCGAGATCGGCAAGGTCTCCGACCGCACGTTCCTCCTGCACCTCGGCGGCAAGCTCACCGTCGAATCGAAGGTGCCGATCCGCACCCGTGACGACCTCTCGCTCATCTACACCCCCGGGGTCGCCCGGGTCTGCCTGGCGATCGCGGAGAACCCCGAGGACGCGCGCCGGCTGACCATCAAGCGCAACACCGTCGCGGTCGTCACCGACGGCACGGCGGTGCTGGGGCTCGGCGACATCGGGCCGCTGGCGGCGCTGCCGGTCATGGAGGGGAAGGCGGCCCTCTTCAAGCGGTTCGCCGACATCGACGCCTTCCCGCTGTGCCTCGACACCACCGACGTCGAGGAGATCATCCGCACCGTCAAGGCCATCGCCCCCGGGTTCGCCGGGATCAACCTCGAGGACATCTCCGCGCCGCGCTGCTTCGAGATCGAGGCCCGCCTGCGGGAGGAGCTCGACATCCCGGTCTTCCACGACGACCAGCACGGCACGGCCATCGTCGCGCTCGCGGCGCTGCGCAACGCGCTGCGCGTCGTCGACAAGCGGCTCGAGGACGTCCGGCTCGTGATGAGCGGCGCCGGCGCGGCGGGCACGGCCATCCTCAAGCTCCTCCTGCACGCCGGTGCCCGGCACGTCGTCGTCACCGACGTCGACGGCATCGTCCACCGGCAGCGGGCCGACGTGCTCTCCGGGGAGCACCCCAACCACGCCTGGATCGCCGAGCACACCAACCCCGACGACGTGTCCGGCACCCTCTCGGACGCGATGCGGGGCGCCGACGTGTTCCTCGGCGTCTCGGCGCCCAACATCCTCACCGAGGCCGACGTCGAGTCGATGGCCCCGGACTCCGTCGTCTTCGCGATGGCCAACCCGGAGCCCGAGATCGACCCCGAGCTCGCCGCCCGGCACGCAGCCGTCGTCGCGACGGGGCGCTCGGACTTCGCGAACCAGATCAACAACGTGCTCGTCTTCCCCGGGGTGTTCCGCGGGCTCATCGACTCCGCGTGCCGGCACGTGACGATGGAGGTCCTGCTCGCCGCCGCCGACGCGCTCGCCGGGGTCGTCACCGACGACGAGCGCAACGCGACGTACATCATCCCGAGCGTGTTCCACCCGGACGTCAGCACGGTCGTCGCCGGCGCCGTGCGCCGCATCGTCACCGGGTCGTCCGAGCCCCGTGACTGACCGGCCCCGCCGGGCCCTCCTCGCCCTCGCCGTGGCCGCGGTGCTCGTCCAGTGCGTCGTCCTCTACGCCCCGGACGCGCCGGGCGTGGCCCCGTTCCCCGGTGCCGACAAGGTCGTCCACGTCACCGTGTTCCTCGTGCCGGCGCTGCTCGGGGTGCTCGCCGGGCTCCGGGCCCCGTGGGTCCTCGGGCTCCTCGCCGGCCACGCCGTGCTCAGCGAGCTGGTCCAGTGGCGGCTGCTCCCGCACCGCAGCGGCGACCCCCTCGACGCCGTGGCCGACCTCGTCGGGGTCGGTCTCGGGTGGCTCGTCGCGTCGTGGGTGCGGCGCCGGGCGGCCCGGCGCCCGTCCTGACCGACCCCCGCGCGCTGGTAGGATCGACGTCCCACCGAGTGGCGGACGCCTGGCCGCGTCCACAGGTCGCACGTCGTGACCCCACGCCCCCAGACCCACCCGGTGCCGCCGGTGACACCCCCGTCGAACCGGCCGCCAGGACCACTGCCGGTCCGGAGACCCGTTGTACTCGCTGTTTCGCCACCGGCTGACGACGTGTCTGTCCCGCACGCCATCCGATGACGAGAACAGGTGAACCACCCCATGCCCAAGAAGGCATCCGGGCCGAAGGCCCGTTGGACCGCTGCCCAGAAGGCGGCGAAGAAGGCCGAGTCCCGCAAGGGCCCGAAGAAGACGCACCGCGGCCAGGCGTCCTCCCGACCCGGCGCGGCCCGTCCCGCCCGGGCCGCCGAGGGCGAGGAGCGCGGCAAGCGACCGCGGGCCGAGCGCTCGGCCCGCTGGGACCGTGAGGACCCCCGCCGCGCGGGCGTGCCGTCGCGCGCCGAGCGCCGGGCCGACCGCCCCGCCCGCGCCGAGCGCGACGACCGGCCCCGCCGTGACGACCGCCCGGCCGGGGACGACCGGCCCCGCCGTGACGACCGGCCCCGCCGCGACGACCGCCCCGCCCGGGCCGAGCGCAGCGACCGCCCGCGTCGCGACGACCGTCCGGCCCGCGACGACCGGCCCCGCCGCGACGACCGTCCGGCCCGCGAGGAGCGCACGGACCGCCCGCGCCGCTGGGTCTCCGGCGACCGCGAGGAGCGGCACGTGCACCGCCCCCACGACGAGCGCCCGCGCCGCGAGCGCGGCGACCGTCCGGTGCGCGATCGCAGCCCCCGCGTCGCCGACCCGGCCCGTCGGGACCGGCACGAGGGCCGCCACGCCGACCGGCCGTGGGAGCGCGACGAGCGCCCCCGCAGCTTCGAGGACGCCGAGGCCGAGCGCGCCGAGGCCGACACGTGGACCACGTACCGCTCCGCCGCGGCCGGCGGCCCCCGCGCGGTGACCGCCGACAACGGGTTCGCCGCCCTCGGCGTCCCCGAGCGGCTCGTCGAGCGCCTCGCGCGCGACGGCATCGCCGAGCCCTTCCCGATCCAGGCGGCGACCATCCCCGACGCCCTCGCCGGTCGCGACGTCCTCGGCCGCGGCCAGACCGGTTCCGGCAAGACCCTCGCCTTCGGGCTCCCGACCATCGCCCGGCTCTCGGACGGCGTGCGCCCGCAGCCCCGGCGCCCCCGGGCCCTCGTCCTCGTCCCGACGCGTGAGCTCGCCATGCAGGTGAGCGACGCCCTCGAGCCGTTCGTCCACGTCACGGGGATCACCCACCGGCTCGTCGCCGGCGGGCTCTCCTACGAGCCGCAGATCAAGAGCCTCCAGAAGGGCGTGCACCTCCTCGTCGCCACGCCGGGCCGGCTCGTCGACCTCATGGAGCGCGGCGCGGTCGACCTCGGCGGCATCGAGGTCGTCATCCTCGACGAGGCCGACCACATGGCCGACATGGGCTTCGTGCCCGAGGTCACCGCGATCCTCGACGCCGTCCCGCAGGGCGGCCAGCGGCTGCTCTTCTCGGCGACCCTCGACAAGGGCGTCGACGCGCTCGTCGCGAAGTACCTCGTCGACCCGGTGACGCACTCGACGGACGAGGCCCAGGCCTCCATCACGACGATGAGCCACCACGTGCTCCTCGTCGACCCGCACCACAAGAAGGCGCTCACCGCCGAGCTCGCCGGCCGCGAGGGGCGCAGCGTGATCTTCGCCCGGACCCAGCTCGGGGTGGAGCGCATCGCCGGGGAGCTGCGCGAGCGCGGCGTCCTGGCCGCGGGTCTGCACGGCGGGCTGACCCAGAACGTGCGCAACCGCGTGCTCGGGGCCTTCCGCGACGGCAGGGTGCCCGTCCTCGTGGCGACGGACGTCGCCGCCCGCGGCATCCACGTCGACGACATCGGCATGGTCATCCAGGTCGACCCGCCGACCGACCACAAGGACTACCTCCACCGCGCCGGCCGGACGGCCCGGGCGGGGGAGCAGGGCGCCGTCGTCATGATCGCGCTCCCGCACCAGCGCAAGATCGTCACCCGGATCATCGAGAACGCCGGCGCCGAGGCCCAGACCGCGAAGGTCGCCCCGGGGGACGCGACGGTCACCGCGATCGGCGGGGTCGCACCCAGCGGCGTCCCGGTGCCGGACGCGGTGTGGCGCCCGATCGTCGAGGGCCAGCCACGCGGACGGCGCGGCGGGAAGCCCGGTGGGCCCCGCGGCGGCCGCCCCGGCGGTCCGGCGTCCCGGGGCCGCGGCGCCTCGCCGAGGTCCGGCCACGGCGCCGGGCGCGGAGGCAGAATGGGCGCGTGAGCGCCACCCACACCACCGGGCAGCTGCTCGTGGCGACGCCCCAGATCGAGGAGGGCGTCTTCCACCGCAGTGTCGTGCTCGTGCTGCACCACGGCGAGGACGGCGCCCAGGGGCTCGTCCTCAACCGGCCGATCGAGGCGGGCATCGACGCCGTCCTGCCCGGGTGGGAGGAGCACGCGAGCCGGCCGGCGACGATGTTCCAGGGCGGCCCCGTGCAGCTCGACTCGGCCCTCGGGCTCGTCGCGGTGCCGGGCGACCACCCCGACCCCACCGGCGTGCGCCGGCTCTTCGGGGCCGTCGCGCTCGTCGACCTCGACACCCCGCCCGTCCTCGTCGCACCGGAGCTCGCGGGGCTGCGGATCTTCGCCGGCTACGCCGGCTGGTCGCCGGGGCAGCTCGAGGAGGAGATCGACACGGGGTCGTGGTTCGTCGTGCCGACCGAGAGCGGCGACGCCTTCACCGACGAGCCCCACGGCCTGTGGCAGCGCGTGCTGCGCCGCCAGCCCGAGCCGCTGCGCTGGGTCGCGTGGTTCCCGCCGGACCCCTCGCTCAACTGAGAGATCGTCGTAGGCTCGGGCCCATGAGCGAGACGATGCCCCGTCCCAGCGACCCGAGCGGCCCCGAGGGGCCGGAGGGCCCGCAGACCCAGACGGCGGTCCTGGAGCGCACCGAGACGGTCCCCGAGGTCGCCGAGCCCGGCGACCACGAGCGGTTCTCCCACTACGTGCGCAAGGAGAAGATCCTCGAGAGCGCCCTCTCCGGGGAGCCGGTCACCGCCCTGTGCGGCAAGGTCTGGATCCCGGGGCGGGACCCGAAGAAGTTCCCCGTCTGCCCGACGTGCAAGGAGATCTACGAGGGGCTGCGGGCCCCGGAGGACGGCGGCGAGTGACCCACGTCACACCCGCCCCGGCAGTCTTTGGGATGTCCTGACCCCGGGCTGACCCACGGGTGGGGCTCGGGGGCTATCGCGCGAGCCCCGAGCCTTACCCAACCCTGACGACGGTCTGACCTGCGGGCCCATGCCCCCCGCCTAGCGTCCTTCGGGTGCCGGCCGACCACGGTCGGCGAGACCCCTCCGGAAGGACGCCCATGCGTACTCGATCCCTCACGGCCCTGGCCGCCCTCACCCTGGGTGTCGCCGGGTCCCTCCTGCCGCTCACCTCGGCGCAGGCCCGCCCCCTGTCCGGGGTCTCCGCGCTCGACACCCCGGGCGCGGCCTGCACGACGCACTCCGACGTCGTCGGCGGCCGGCACGCGAACGGCCCGAACCGTGCCGACCCCCACGAGCTGAGCGACGCGCAGGCGGCGTCGATGAACGCCCGCTTCGAGCGCGACATGGCCGCCCAGGGCGTGGCGCCGAGCCGGTCCGCGGCCAGGAAGCCGAGCGCGTCCTTCACCGCGACGAGCATCCCGGTGCACTGGCACGTCATCACCGACGGCAGCGCCGGCAACCTCAGCGCGTCCGACCTCGCCGGCCAGATCTCGGTGCTCAACGCCGCGTACTCCGGCACCGGCTTCTCGTTCCGGACCGTGAGCACCGACCACACGGACAACGCGTCCTGGTACAACGGGATCACCGACGGGACGAGCGCGGAGCGGAGCATGAAGAACGCCCTCCACGTCGGCGGCAAGGGTGACCTCAACCTCTACACCGCCGACCTCGGCGGCGGCCTCCTCGGCTGGGCGACCTTCCCGAAGAGCCGGACCGACCCGATGGACGGCGTCGTCATGCTCGACGAGAGCCTGCCCGGTGGCAGCGCCGCACCGTACAACCAGGGCGACACCGCCACGCACGAGATCGGGCACTGGCTCGGGCTCTACCACACGTTCCAGGGCGGCTGCAGCGGCCAGGGCGACTACGTGAGCGACACCGCGCCCGAGGCGTCGCCGGCCTACGGCTGCCCCACGGGACGTGACACCTGCTCGGCCCCGGGCACCGACCCGATCAGGAACTTCATGGACTACACCGACGACTCGTGCATGAACTCGTTCACGAGCGGCCAGGTGGCCCGCATGCAGGGTCTGTGGACCACCTACCGCGGCTGACCACGACGCGGACGGACTCCGTTCTGCGCTAGCACGTCCCGAGGGTCCCGACCGGTTTGGTCGGGGCCTTCGGTGTGTCGTCCGACAGGCGGTTATCGTGGCCGTCGCCCATGAGTACCTCTGCCGCCGGACACCTGTCACCCGCCTACCCCGAGCGGGCCGCGTGGGGTACCGCGGCGAAGCTGCGCGCCTGGCAGGAGGAGGCCCTCGCGGCCTACCTCGACCGCGACGCCCGCGACTTCCTCGCCGTCGCGACGCCCGGGGCCGGCAAGACCACGTACGCCCTGCGGATCGCCACCGAGCTGCTCGACCGGGGCCTCGTGCGGGCCGTCACGGTCGTCGCCCCCACCGAGCACCTCAAGACCCAGTGGGCCGACGCCGCCGGGAAGGTCGGCATCCAGCTCAACCCGTCCTTCTCGAACTCGACGGGGGTTCAGTCCGGCGAGTACGACGGGGTCGCCGTCACCTACGCCCAGGTGGCCGCGAACCCCGGGCTGCACCGGCGCCGCACCGAGGCCGAGCCGACCCTCGTCATCCTCGACGAGGTGCACCACGGTGGGGACGCCCGGTCGTGGGGCGACGGCATCCGCGAGGCCTTCACTCCCGCCGCGCGCCGGCTCTCGCTCACCGGCACGCCGTTCCGCTCCGACACCACGCCCATCCCCTTCGTGCGGTACGAGATGGACGCCGACGGGATCCTGCGCTCGGCGTCGGACTACACCTACGGCTACGCCGCCGCGCTGCGGGACGGTGTCGTCCGCCCGGTGCTCTTCCTCGCGTACGGCGGGGCGATGCGGTGGCGCACCAAGGCCGGCGACGAGGTGGCCGCGCGGCTCGGCGAGCCGCTGACCAAGGACCAGACGGCCCACGCCTGGCGCACCGCCCTCGACCCCGCGGGCGAGTGGATCCCCTCGGTCCTCGCGGCGGCCGACAAGCGCCTCTCCGAGGTGCGCCGGCACGTGCCCGACGCCGGCGGGCTGGTCATCGCCTCGAACCAGACCACGGCCCGCGCCTACGCGCGCATCCTCGCCGCCATCACCGGCGAGGAGACCACGGTGGTCCTCTCCGACGACGCCGGCGCCAGTGCCCGCATCGAGGGCTTCACCGAGGCGGAGACGCGGTGGATGGTGGCGGTGCGGATGGTCTCCGAGGGCGTCGACGTGCCCCGGCTCGCCGTGGGCGTCTACGCCACGTCCACCTCGACCCCGCTCTTCTTCGCCCAGGCCGTGGGCCGCTTCGTCCGGGCCCGGCGGCGGGGCGAGACGGCCTCGGTGTTCCTGCCCTCGGTACCGGTGGTGCTCCAGCTCGCCGCGTCGATGGAGGAGGAGCGCGACCACGCGCTCGACCGCCCGCGCAGCGCCGAGGACGAGGCCTCGCTCTGGGCCGAGGAGGAGGGGATGATCGCCGCCGCCAACCGCAGCGAGCCCGCCCTCGACCTCGAGGAGTCCCGCTTCGAGGCGCTGGAGTCGGACGCGCACTTCGACCACGTCCTCTTCGACGCCAAGCAGTACGGGTTGCACGCGGCGTCCGGCTCGGACGAGGAGCAGGACTACCTCGGCCTGCCCGGCCTGCTCGAGCCCGACCAGGTGGCCCTCCTGCTCCACGAGCGGCAGGCCCGGCAGTCCCGGGGGAGCGGCCGCGAGCCGGCCCGGCCCGCGGGCCCGGCCCCGGTGGCCCAGCACCGGGCCCTCGCCGCCCAGCGCAAGGAGCTCAACAAGCTCGTCGCGGCCTACTCGAGCAAGACCGGTGCGGCGCACGCGAGCATCCACCTCGACCTGCGCCGCGCGTGCGGCGGCCCGGAGCTCGCGTCGGCCACGTCCGAGCAGGTGCTCGAGCGGGTCGAGCGCATCCGGCGGTGGTTCGTCGGACGCCGCTGAGCGTCCTCTCAGCGTTCACCGGGTCGCCCGGGTCCGTCCGCCTCCCCGACGCGCGCGCCCGGGCTCGCGCGACTAACGTCCCCACCCGTGACCGACACCCAGACCTTCTCCGCCGCCACCCGCCGACAGCTCCTCGCGATGGCCGCCGTCGGCGGCGCGGGGGTGCTCGCCGCCCCGGCCGCGAGCGCCCACCCGCGTGACGACCACGACGACCACCACGGCCCGCACGGTCACCCGCGGACCACCCGCCTCACCGTGCTCGGCACGACCGACCTGCACGGCAACGTCTACAACTGGAACTACTTCGCCAACGCGGCGTACAGCGACAGCAAGGGCAACGAGATCGGCGTCGCGAAGGCGGCCACCCTGATCCGCGCGGTGCGCGAGGAGCGGGGCGCCGCGAGCTGCCTCACCCTCGACGCCGGCGACACCATCCAGGGCACGCCGCTGGCCTACTACTACGCGAAGATCGACCCGATCACCGGCGGCGCGAAGCACCCCATGGCCACCGCGATGAACGCCATCGGCTACGACGCCGCGGCGCTGGGCAACCACGAGTTCAACTACGGCATCGACACCCTGCGGGCGTTCGAGAAGCAGTGCCGCCACCCCCTGCTCTCGGCCAACACGGTCGACTGGCACACCGGGCGACCGGCCTTCCGCCCCTACGTCCTCAAGCGCGTCAGGGTGCACGGCGGGCGTCCGGTGACCGTCGGCATCCTCGGCCTGGTCACCCCGGGCGTGGCCATCTGGGACGCCGCCAACGTCGAGGGCCGGCTGCGCTTCCCCGGCATCGTCGAGCAGGCCAGGGTCATGGTGCCCCGGATGAAGCGGGCCGGGGCCGACGTCGTCGTCGTCTCCTGCCACTCCGGTGCCGACACCTCCTCGTCCTACGGCGACGCGCTGCCGTACCCGGAGAACGCCAGCACGCTCCTCGCCGAGCAGGTGCCCGACATCGACGCGGTCCTCGTCGGCCACGCGCACGTCGAGATCGACCAGCGGTTCGTGACGAACACGGCCACCGGCCGGCCGGTCCTGCTCTCCGAGCCCCTCTACTGGGGGATGCGGGTGAGCGTCATGGACCTCGACCTCGAGCAGGTCCACGGCCGCTGGCGGGTCGCCGCGTCGAAGGCCTCCCTGCTCAACGCCAACGCCGTCCCCGAGGACGCGCGGATCGCCGCCCTGGTGCGCCCGGCGCACGAGAAGGTCCTCGCCTACGTCAACTCGCCCATCGGCACCTCGACCGAGGCGATGTCGGCTGCGACCTCCCGGTACGAGGACACCGCGGCGATGGACTTCATCAACCTCGTCCAGGGGCAGGCCGTGCAGGCCGCCCTCGTCGGCACGCCCCAGGAGGGGACGCCGGTGCTGTCGATCGCGGCGCCGTTCAACAAGGACGCGGCCATCCCGGCCGGGCAGGTGACCGTCCGCGACGTCGCGGGGCTGTACATCTACGACAACACCCTGCTCGGCATCACCCTGACCGGTGCCCAGGTCAAGGACTACCTCGAGACCTCGGCCGCCTACTTCCAGCAGGTCGCCTCGGCCGGCCCCTTCACCCCGGACCAGGTGACCAACGCGGTCACCGGCACCGCGCCGAACGGCACGCCCGACTACAACTACGACATCATGGGCGGCGTCGACGCGGCGCTCACCTACGACATCGACATCGCCCGGGCGGCCGGGTCGCGGATCACCGGCCTGGCCTACGACGGCACACCGGTCGCCGACGGGGACGAGTTCGTCGTCGCGATCAACAACTACCGGCAGTCCGGCGGTGGCGGCTTCCCCCACGTCAAGGCCGCCCCGGTGGTCTACAACCGGCAGGTCGAGATCCGCCAGCTGCTCATCGACTGGGTGAGTGCCAACGGGCAGGTCGACCCGCCGAGCTTCTTCTCGGTCGACTGGCGGCTCACGGCGAACGGCACCCCGGTCGTCATCACCGGCTGACCCCGACCGGCCGCTCAGCGCTCCGACCGGGCCGCCGCCGCGACGAGGGGTCCGGTGCGGTGGGCCAGGTGGGTCACGAGGCAGATCGCCGTGTTGGCCCGCAGCACGTGCACGTCGTCGATGATCTCGTCGATGACCCGGCCGAGGTCGGCGTTGTCGCGCGCGGCGACCCGCACGACGAGGTCGCCGACGCCGGTGATCGAGTGGATCTCGAGCACCTCGGGGATCGCCGACAGGTGGGCCACGACGGGCTCGTGGCCCTGGCGCTGGCGGATCTCGAGCGTGCAGAACGCCGTCACCGGGTAGCCGAGGGCGCCGGGCTCGACCTGCGGGGCGAAGGTCCGGATCACGCCGCGCTCCTGGAGCCGGTCGAGGCGGGCCTGCACCGTGCCCCGGGCCACGCCGAGGCGGCGGGAGGCCCCGAGCACGCCGACGTGCGGCTCCTCGGTGTACAGGGCGATGAGCCGGGCGTCGAGGTCGTCCACTCCGTCAGGTCTGGGCATGGTCAGATCGTCCAGTAGGAAGGGGTCCCGAGGCAACACCGTGCGCATCGTGACCACCGTGTCGTGGTGTGGTTGCACATCGACGGCGCCTCCCCGAGAGTGGCGGGATGACTGACACGACGACGACGTCCGCCAGCCACGTCGACCTCACCGACACCGAGCGCCAGGCCGACCTGGACCTCGAGCAGCTCAAGCAGCTCGTCGGGCTGGTCGACTACGACGAGAGCACCGACCCCTTCCCGGTCACCGGCTGGGACGCGATCGTGTTCGTCGTCGGCAACGCCACCCAGACGGCGCACTACTACCAGAGTGCCTGGGGCATGGAGCTCGTCGCGTACTCCGGTCCCGAGAACGGCGTCAAGGACCACAAGGCCTTCGTCCTGAAGTCCGGCTCGATCCGCTTCGTCGTCAAGGGCGCGGTCGCCCCGGACAGCCCGCTCATCACCCACCACGCCGAGCACGGCGACGGCGTCGTCGACATCTCCCTCGAGGTGCCCGACGTCGACGTGTGCATCGAGCAGGCGCGCCGCGCGGGGGCCACGGTGCTCCAGGAGCCCGAGACGGTCACCGACGAGCACGGGTCGGTCCGCGTCGCCGCCATCGCCGCGTACGGCGAGACCCGGCACTCCCTCGTCCAGCGCGTCGTCGACGGTGAGACCTACTCCGGTCCGTACCTGCCCGGCTACCAGCCCGCCGCGTCGACCTTCGTCAAGCGCGACGGCGCCCCGAAGCGCCTCTTCCAGGCCCTCGACCACATCGTCGGCAACGTCGAGCTCGGCAAGATGGACGAGTGGGTCGCCTTCTACAACCGGGTCATGGGCTTCGTCAACATGGCCGAGTTCATCGGTGACGACATCGCGACCGACTACTCGGCCCTCATGTCGAAGGTCGTCGCGAACGGCAACCACCGGGTGAAGTTCCCGCTCAACGAGCCGGCCATCGCCAAGAAGAAGAGCCAGATCGACGAGTACCTCGAGTTCTACCGCGGCCCCGGCGCCCAGCACCTCGCGCTCGCGACGAACGACATCCTCCGCACCGTCGACGAGCTGCGCACGGAGGGCGTCGAGTTCCTCGACACCCCCGACGCCTACTACGAGGACCCCGAGATGCGGGCGCGGATCGGCGAGGTCCGGGTCCCGATCGAGGAGCTGCAGAAGCGCAAGATCCTCGTCGACCGCGACGAGGACGGCTACCTCCTCCAGATCTTCACCCGCCCGCTCGGCGACCGCCCGACGGTGTTCTTCGAGATCATCGAGCGGCACGGGTCGCTGGGCTTCGGCAAGGGCAACTTCAAGGCCCTCTTCGAGTCGATCGAGCGCGAGCAGGACAAGCGCGGCAACCTCTGAGCACGACCGCGACGCCCGCCGGACCACGGTCCCGGCGGGCGTCGTCGCGTCAGGAGCGCTCCTGGTCGGCGGGGGAGGACCACGGCGTCACGGGCCGCGGTACGGGCACGCCGTCGACGACGAGGTCGGTGCGCTCGGCGTAGAGGCAGACGAGGTCGCGCACGGCGGCGACCTCGGGCAGGGGGTCGGGGTAGGACCAGGCGACGTCCTCGACCGCGGGCCGGCCGTCGCGGGCGGGCAGCGACCAGTACCGCGCGGTCCCCTTGTAGGCGCAGGTCGTCACCGACGTGCTCGGCTCGAGCAGGTCGAGCCGGACGTCGTCGGGCGGCAGGTACCAGCGCACCGGCAGGTGGGTCTCGTGCAGTGCCTTCGGGTGACCGGTGTCGGCGAGGACGACGCCGTCGACGGAGACGACGAGGTGACGGTCCGCGTCGAGGAGGTCGATCCGCTGGAACGGGTCGTGCGGGTGGCCGGTGACCGGCGTCGCCTCCTCGACCCAGGCGAACGGCGCCCATTCGACGACGACGCGTCCGCCGAGGTCGGGGTCGTCCGGGGTGAAGGCGGCCAGGGCGACGCTGCGCCCGCCGACCTCGACGTCGTGGTCGCGCCCCGGGGTGGTGTGCCACGCGAAGTTCACCGGACCGAGCACCGGGGGGAGGTTCGCCGGGAGGTCGGGCGCCGACGCCGGCACGAGGGTGGCGAGCAGGTCGCCGGGCGGGACGGCGTACATGGGCACGACGCGGCGCGGCTCCCAGACGAGGACGGCCTCGGTCGTGTCGAGGACGGGGTACCCGTCGAGGGACGCACGGACCCGGCGGGTCACCGGCTCCCAGCGCAGGGTGTCGGTGAGGTCCATGAGGTGCCGGCCGAGTCGCGTCGCCATCGGCCGATCGTGCGCTCGAGGCCCTCCGGACGTCAACAGGGTGGACGGGCGCCCCTGCGCCGCGTGAGACCCTGAGGTCATGACGACCCCCACGGCCGCCGGCTGGTACGAGGATCCGCAGGACCCGGCCCAGCTGCGCTACTTCGACGGGGTCGTCTGGAGCACGCACACCACCCCACGGGTGTCACCGACGGCGGCCTCCTCGACGATCGGGCACGCCCCGGACGTGGGGCGCGCCGCCGACCGCACCGACCCGGCGGCCCGGGGCGGCTGGGGCGCGCCACCGACCACCGTGCCCCGGCAGCACCCGGCCGGCGACCGGCTGCCGGACGGTGACGTCCTCGCGCCGTGGCACCGCCGGCTCCTCGCGCGCATCGTCGACGCGATCGTCACCGGCCTCGTGTCGGGGCTGCTCGCCCTGCCGTTCACGCTGCCGCTGGCCTCGGTCTTCGAGGACTACTTCTCCGCCGCGCTCTCGGCGGACGCCGCCACCCGGCCGGACCCCGTCGTCCTCCAGGACGCCCTCCTGCAGGTGACCCTGCCCGTCACGCTCATCGGGCTGGCCGTCGGGCTGCTCTACGAGGTCGCGTTCCTCGTCTGGCGCGGCGCCACCCCGGGCAAGATGCTGCTCGGCACGCTCGTGCGCCCGGCCGCCGCCCCCGGGCCGGTGTCGGTGGGCGTGGCCCTGCGCCGACAGGTCCTCCACGTCGTCACGACGGTGAGCACCCTCAACGCGCTGCTCGGGTTCTTCGGGTTCGCGCTGTGGGTGCTCGACCCCGCCTGGCTGCTCTGGGACCCGCGCCGCCAGGCCCTCCACGACAAGGTCGCCGACACCGTCGTCGTGCTCAAGCGCTGAGCCGCGGCCCGGCCCGGGTCGCTACCGGGCGGGCCGGACCGTGCCCGAGCACTCACCGAAGCCGACGACCGCGCCGTCCGGCCCGGGCGCCGTGGCGCGCAGCACGACCGTGTCGCCGTCCTCGAGGAAGGTGCGCCGGGTGCCGTCGGCGAGGGTCAGGGGCTCCTGACCGCTCCAGCTGAGCTCGAGGAAGCTGCCGCGGGTGTCCGTCCCGGCGCCGGAGATCGTCCCCGACCCGAACAGGTCGCCGGGCCGCACCGTCGCACCGTTGACGGTGAGGTGGGCGAGCATCTGGGCGGGCGACCAGTACATGTCGCGGTACTCCGGGCGCGAGACCACCGTGCCGTTCCACTCGACCTCGACGTGGACGTCGAGGCCGTAGGCGGTGCCCGGGCCACCGTCGTCCCCACCCGACCCGCGCAGGTACGGCAGGGGTTCGGGGTCCTGGCCGGGGAGCGGCACGCGGGCCGCGCGCAGGGCGTCCATCGTCACGACCCACGGGCTGATGGTCGTCGCGAACGACTTGCCGAGGAAGGGCCCGAGCGGCACGTACTCCCAGGCCTGGAGGTCGCGGGCCGACCAGTCGTCGAGGAGGACCACGCCGAAGAGGTGGTCGTCGGCGTCGGCGAGGTCGACGCGGGAGCCGAGGCTCGTCGCGCCGCCCACGACGAACCCCAGCTCGGCCTCGATGTCGAGGCGGACGCTCGGGCCGAAGGTGGGGGTGTCCTCGGCCGGCGGCTTGCGCTGGCCCGTGGGGCGCACGACGTCGGTGCCGGAGACGACGACCGTGCCGGCGCGCCCGTGGTAGCCGATCGGCAGGTGCTTCCAGTTGGGGGTGAGCGGCTCGGAGTCCGGGCGGAAGATGCGCCCGACGTTGCTCGCGTGGTGCTCGCTCGCGTAGAAGTCGACGTAGTCGGCGACGGTGAACGGCAGGTGCATCGTGGCGTCGGCCAGGGGGAGCAGGTGCGGCCGGGTGCGGGCCTCGTGGGCGGCGTCGGTGAGGACCCCGGTGAGCCACTCCCGTGCCGTCGTCCACGCCGTCGCGCCCGAGGGCGAGGAAGGCGTCGAGGGCCGGCTGCTCCCAGGCGGCGGTGAGGTCCGGACCGTCGCCGACCCCCACCTCGTCCCGGCCGATCCGGGCGACCTCGGAGACGTCGAGCACCTCGTCGCCCACCCGGACCCCGACGCGCGGTGTGCGGTCGGCGGTGCTGAACACGCCGTAGGGGAGGTTGTGGAGGCCGAAGGGGTGGTCGGCGGGCAGGTCGAGCCAGGTCATGGCGCGGGGTCCTTTCCGGGTCGGTCGGTGGTGGTCGTGGGGACGCCGAGCCGCTCGAGCTCGTCGAGGGGGTCGGTGACGGTGCAGCAGCCGTACGAGGTGAACGCGGACCGCACCCGCACGCGGGTGTCGTCGCTCCACGCGGTGACGAGCTCGGCGGCGGCGGCGGCGTCGCGGACACCGAGGAGCTCGGACACGGTTGCGGCAGAAGCGTGGCCGATGGCCGCGGCCGTGGCGAGGAGGACGTTCAGGACACCGTGGTTCTCCTCGGGCACCCCGTCCACGTCGTACCGACCGCGGACGGCGTGGTGCAGGCCGCCGGTGAGCTTGAACGGCACCGGCGCCGCGGCGAGGGCGACGAGGACGTCGGCCAGCTCGGCCTCGTCGGGCCAGGCCCACGTGGGGGTGGCCCCGGTGCGGAACTTCGCCACGACGGCGTCGCCCTCGGCCACCGAGGCGCGGACGTCGGCGACCGCCTCCGCGAGGGCGCGGCGGTCCCGGGGGAGCTCGAGGGCCAGTGGCAGGTCGCCGGGGAGGTCGAGGCGGCGCCAGCCGGGGGTCCAGCCGAGCTCGGCGCCGACCACCCGGACGCGGGGGTCGGCCCCGAGCAGGGCGAGGCCGTCGCGGAGGACGGACGGCTCGGTGCCGGGGCGCGCGATGACGCCCACGGCGAGCGGCTCGGGCCGTGGCGTCGGGCCGTCGTCGAGGACGCCGAGCAGCTCGGCCGCCGACCCCGCGGGGACGAGCAGCGGGCCGACGCAGGCGGCGTAGGGCGCGCCGCGGTGGCGGGAGTGGGCCGCGACGGCCTCGGGCAGCGGGCTGTTGCCGGGCGGGAAGACGGCGGCGTCGTCGACGAGGGCGCGCAGCAGCTCCGGCGTCGTCGGCATGGCGTCCAACCTAGCGCGGTGCGGCGCAACGTTGGACCGCCCCGGCCGCCGTGCGGGCCAGGCGACGGTGCCCCCTGCCGGCCCGGTTACGGTGCCGGTATGGGTACGGACGGCGAGGGCCAGGTCTCCGAGGTGCAGCAGATGCCGGCGGAGGACGCCGACACCGCGATCAGCGACGACCAGGCGGTGGCGGGCCAGCCGGACGGCGAGTCCGGGGGCGTGCAGGAGGGCCCGACGGGCCCGAACGCGCGGGTGCCGGGCGACGACGGGGAGGACCCGTCGCACGGCAACTGACCCCGGAGTCCCCCTCCACTCCCAACGTATAGCGCAGCCGGGGGCTTGTGGCAAGGCCCCCTCCACGGCGGATGATCGGCGGCCCGACCCCCGACACCGGAGCCGACGTGCCTGCTGCCACCCCCCGCGTCATCGACCTGCCCGACCACCTCGCCGCCAAGGACGACCCGGCCCTCGTGGCCGCCGACGAGCGCTTCCTCACCCGGCTCGCCCACGTCCTCGAGGCCCGGGTCGCCGAGCTGACCCAGCGGCTCGAGGCCGAGCGCCGCGCGCCGGGACGCAGCGGGCAGGAGGCCCTCGACCGCGACCTCGAGGTGCACCGCCTGAGCGCCCGGCTGCGGACCCTGCGCCGCTACGGCGCCGACCTCTGCCTCGGGCGCATCGTGCCGGCCGACGGGGGAGACCCCGTGTACGTCGGCCGGCTCGGCGTCACCGACGGCGCGGGCGAACCGCTCCTCGTCGACTGGCGGGCTCCGGCCGCGGAGCCGTTCTTCGCCGCCACCCACGGCGACCCGCGGGGCCTGGCCAGCCGCCGCCGCTACCGGTGGACCCTCGGGCGGGTCACCGACTACTGGGACGAGGTCTTCACCCCCGAGGGACTCGAGGGGCACGCGGCCCTCGACGACCAGTCGGCCTTCGTCGCCAGCCTCGGCGCGAGCCGCTCGCCGCGGATGCGAGACGTCCTCGGCACCATCGCGGCCGACCAGGACGCCGTGGTGCGCGCCGGGTCGCGCGGCGCGCTCGTCGTCGACGGCGGGCCGGGCACCGGGAAGACGGTCGTCGCCCTGCACCGCACGGCCTACCTCCTGTACTCCGACCGGCGGCTCGGGCACCGCAGCGGCGGCGTCCTGTTCGTCGGACCGTCGCAGCCCTACCTCGCCTACGTCTCCGACGTGCTGCCGAGCCTGGGGGAGGAGGGGGTGCGCACGTGCACCCTGCGCGAGCTCGTGCCCGAGGGGGCCGCCGCCAGCGAGGAGCCCGACCCCGAGGTCGCCCGGCTCAAGGCCTCGGCCCGGCTGGTGTCCGCGGTCGAGGCCGCGGTGCGCTTCTACGAGGAGGCGCCGACCGCGTCCATGGTCGTCGCGACCCCCTGGGCCGACCTGCGCCTCGACCCCGCCGACTGGCACGAGGCGTTCGACGCCCCCGAGCCGGGCACGCCGCACAACGAGGCTCGAGACCGTGTCTGGGAGGCGCTCACCGACGTGCTCGTCGACAAGGTCGCGGCCGAGCTCGACGACGGCTGGGGCGAGGAGCAGGTCGACGAGTTCGACGCCTACGGGCTGGCGGCCGAGGACCCGACGGCGCGGTACCGCGACGCGCTCGCGGCCGACGAGGACCTCGCGGAGGCCTTCCGGCGGGCCTGGCCGCTCATCGAGCCGACCGACCTCGTCGGCGACCTGTGGACCGTGCCCGCGTACCTCCGGCTGTGCGCCCCGTGGCTGACGCCGGACGAGGTGCGCACCCTGCGCCGGGCGGACCCGTCGGCGTGGACGACCTCCGACCTGCCCTTCCTCGACGCCGCCCGCCGGCGGCTGGGCGACCCCGACGCCCCCCGTCGTCGGGCCCGACAGCGGGCCGCGCACGCCGAGGAGCGTCGGCGGATGGCCGACGTCGTCGCGCACCTGGTCGACGCCGACGACTCGGACCTCAAGGTGATGTCGATGCTGCGTGGCCAGGACCTGCGGGCCGCCCTCGTCGACGAGGCGGCGCTGCCGGGCGCGGACGTCGACACCCTCGCCGGGCCGTTCGCCCACGTCGTCGTCGACGAGGCGCAGGAGCTGACCGACGCCGAGTGGCAGATGGTCCTCGACCGCTGCCCGTCGCGGAGCCTGACCGTCGTCGGCGACCGGGCCCAGGCGCGGCACGGCTTCACCGAGTCGTGGGAGGAGCGGCTCGGGCGGGTCGGCCTGGATGCGGTGACCCTCGCGTCGCTGAACGTCAACTACCGCACACCCGAGGAGGTCATGGCCGAGGCCGAGCCGGTCATCCGCGCCGCCATCCCGGACGCGAACGTCCCGACCTCGGTCCGCAGCACCGGGGTCCCGGTGCGGCACGCGGCAGCCGCCGAGCGCGACGCCGTGCTGGCGCAGTGGCTCGCGACCCACCCCGAGGGGGTGGCCTGCGTGGTCGGCGACCCGACGTTCGTCGAGACCGACCGGGTGCGCTCGCTGCGCCCGGAGGAGACCAAGGGCCTGGAGTTCGACCTCGTCGTCCTGCACGACCCCGAGCGCTTCGGCACCGGCACCGAGGGCGCGGTCGACCGCTACGTGGCGATGACCCGCGCGACCGAGCGGCTCGTCGTCCTGTCCGGCGACGGGCCGGGCTGAGCGGGCTCTGGGCGCGTTCGCCGGGTGGCGGCGAGACGGCACCGCCGCCCGGCACACCGGACCAGAGCCGGGGGTCAGACCCGGCCGCGGACGGGGGTGCGCTCGACGGCGTCGCCCTCGTCGGGCATCGTCATCTCGGCCCGGACGCCGAGCAGGCGCACCTCGCGCCCCTCCTCGAGGTGGTCGGCGAGCAGGGCCTGCACCACGTCGTGCACCGGACCGGCCTCCGACGTCGTCGCGGGCAGCTTGCGGCTGCGGTTGACGGTGAAGAACGGCGCGTAGCGGATCTTCAGGCCGACGCGCACGACCGGCCGGCCCTCGCGGCGGACGTCCTCGAGCACCTGGTCGGTGAGCACCCGCACGGCCTCGCGCACCGCGTCGCCGGTCGTGAGGTTGGACTGGTAGGTCGTCTCGCGGCTGTGCCCGCGGGCCACCCACGGTGTGTCGTCGACCTCCGCACTGCCCTCGCCGCGCCCGAGCGAGCCGTACCAGGTGCCCATCCTCGGCCCGAACTCCCCGACGAGCACCGAGTCGTCGGCCGCCGCCAGCTCGGCCACGGTGTGGATGCCGTGGGCCGCCAGCCGCGCCGACACCCGCGACCCGACGCCCCACAGCTCGACCGTCGCACGGTGCCCCATGACCACGGACCAGTTCTCGGCGGTCAGCCGGTAGACGCCCTGCGGCTTGCCGAAGTCGGTCGCGATCTTCGCGCGGACCCGGTTGTCGCCCACCCCGACCGAGCAGTGAAGACGCGTCCGCTCGAGCACGGCCGCCTGGATCGAACGGGCGAGCCCCTCCGGGTCCGCGGTGTCGCCACCGACGAACCCCTCGTCCCAGCCCAGCACCTCGACGACGAGCCCCAGCGCGCGGACGGCCGCGAACACCTCCGCGGACACCTCGAGGTAGTGCGGCCCGTCGACGGGGAGGAAGACGGCATCGGGCGCCTTGCGGGCGGCGATGCGCAACGGCATCCCGGAGCGCACGCCCTTCTCTCGCGCGGGGTACAGGCGGTGGAGACGACGGCCCGCTCGGTGGGGTCGCCGCGGCCACCGACGACGACCTCGCGGCCGGCCAGCTCGGGATGACGCAGCACCTCGACGGCGGCGATGAACTGGTCGAGGTCGACGTGCAGGACGTACCGGAAGGAGCGCGCCGTCATCGTGCCCCCCCGGCCACCGCGGGCCGGCTCGGCGCCGCGTGTCCTCGGGAGGAGAGCACGGGGCCGAGCCTGGTCACGCACCCCATCGTGACGGACGCCGCCGACACGCGGGGCGAGACGGAGGCCTCCACCTCGCGAGAGGAGGCGACACGCAGGCGGTCGAGCGAGATCCCCTGCGTGTCGCCTCCCGTCGACGGGCGCGCGGGTCGGCGGCGTGGACGGGGTCGGCCGAGGGACGGGCGCTCACCGGTCGGGGCTGCGGTACTGCACAGGTTGCCCGGCCCCACCCGGGACCGGCTGGACAGACCTGACCACTGTGACCTCCGCGCACCGGGCACAGGTGCCAGTGCCGGCGCCCGGGCCTAGGGTGGGACGGACAGTCCGACCGGCCCCGACCACAGCGAGGTGGACACCGACCGTGGCGCACTACCAGGCGATGGGGAGCATCCCCCCGAAGCGGCACACCCAGCACCGCCGGCCCGCCGGCCGCGGGAAGAAGGGTGAGCTCTACTACGAGGAGCTCATGGGCGAGGAGGGCTTCAGCTCCGACTCCAGCCTGCTGTACCACCGCACCATCCCGTCGACGATCAGCGCCGCCCGCGAGTGGGTCGTCGGCGACCTGTCGACGACGCCCAACCACCCCCTCCAGCCCCGCCACCTGCGCCTGCACGACCTCTTCGCGCCGAAGGACGTCAAGGGCACCGACGTCGTCACCGGGCGGCGGCTCGTCCTCGGCAACGGCGACGTGCGCATCTCCTACGTCGTGGCCGGCGCACCGAGCCCCTGGTACCGCAACGCGGTCGGGGACGAGTGCGTCTACGTCGAGCGCGGGCCGGGCCCGGGTCGAGACCGTCTTCGGGTCGTTCGAGGTCGCCGAGGGGGACTACCTCGTCATCCCGCGGTCGACGACGCACCGCTGGGTCCCGCGGCGCTCCACGAAGGACCCGCTGCGCGCCTACTGCATCGAGGCCAACAGCCACATCGCGCCGCCGAAGCGCTACCTCAGCCGGTACGGCCAGCTGCTCGAGCACGCGCCCTACTGCGAGCGCGACCTGCGGGGACCCGACGGGCCCCTGCTCGCCGAGGACGTCGGCGCCAGGGCCGGCGACGCCACCGAGGTGCACATCAAGCACCGCGGCAACGGCCCGGGCGGCATCGTCGGCACCGTGCACGAGCTGCCCTACCACCCGCTCGACGTCGTCGGCTGGGACGGCTGCCTCTACCCGTACGCGTTCAACGTCCGCGACTACGAGCCGATCACCGGCCGGGTCCACCAGCCGCCGCCGGTGCACCAGGTCTTCGAGGGCTGGAACTTCGTCATCTGCAACTTCGTGCCGCGCAAGGTCGACTACCACCCGCTGGCCATCCCGGTGCCGTACTACCACTCGAACGTCGACAGCGACGAGATCATGTTCTACGTCGACGGCGACTACGAGGCCCGCAAGGGCTCGGGCATCGGCAAGGGCTCGGTCTCGGTGCACCCGGGCGGGCACGCCCACGGACCGCAGCCCGGCGCCTCCGAGGCCTCGATCGGCGCCGAGTACTTCGACGAGCTCGCCGTCATGGTCGACACCTTCCGTCCGCTCGAGCTGGGCGAGGGCGGCCGGGCCGTCGACGACGGGGTCTACGCGCAGTCCTGGGACCGCGGGCGCGGCTGACCCGCGGCGGCTCCTATCCTTGGGGCCGTGTCGCTCGCACCCGTGACCGAGGAGGTCGTCACCCCGCTGGGGGACGAGGCCCTCGACGTCCCGTGGGTGACGATCGTGTGGAACGACCCGGTCAACCTCATGTCCTACGTCACGTACGTGCTGCAGCAGCACTTCGGGTACGGCCGGGCCAAGGCCGAGAAGCTCATGATGCTCGTGCACACCGAGGGCCGGGCCGTCGTCGCCAACGGCACCCGTGAGGCGATGGAGGCCGACACCGAGGCCCTCCACGGCTACGGCCTGTGGGCGACCTTCCAGAAGGACTCCTGATGGCCAAGGCCTTCCGACGCAGTGGCCGCGGCACGGCGCGGCGCTTCGTCGCCACCCTCGACGCCGGGGAGCGCGAGGTGGTCGCCTCGCTCATGGACCAGGTGCACGGGATGCTCGAACCCCCCGAGACGACGACCACGGGCGACGACGCCTTCGACGACCTCGTCGCGGGTCTCGACCTGTCCGGGGGCGGTCAGGTGCGCCCGGCCGGGACGGGCGAGGGCGAGGGCCCCCCCGACCTCGGTGCCGAGCCCCGCGACCCCGCCCTCGACCGGCTGCTGCCGACGGCCAACCGCGAGGACGACGAGGTCGCGGCCGAGTTCCGGCGGCTCACCGAGGGCGGGCTGCGCCACCGCAAGGCCCGCGCGCTCGCCACCTCGGCCGCCGCCCTCCGGGGCCCCGACGACCGGGTGGCCCTCGACGAGCAGGAGGCCGGGACCTTCCTCGCCGCCCTCACCGACGTCCGGCTGGTGCTCGGGGAGCGGCTCGGCCTGCGCACCGACGAGGACCTCGAGGTGCTCGAGCAGGCCGCGGGCTCGCTCGACGAGGACGACCCGCTGCTGCACGTCATCGCCCTCTACGACTTCCTCACGTGGCTCCAGGAGACCCTCGCCGGCGCCCTCCTCAAGGGCTGAGGCCGTGGCACGCCGGGCGGGGACCGCGCTCGCCCTCGTCCTCGCCGTGCTCCTCGGCGTCGGGCTGCTCTGGCCGGACGGGGCCGTGGTCAACCGGGCCGTCGTGCGGGTCTACGTCGTGCTCCACCGGGCCGGCGTGCCGGACGGGGTCGGACCGCCGGCGTACGCCGCGGTGCTCAACGTGCTGGCCTTCGTGCCGCTGGCCTGGCTCGGCGTCGTCGCCCTGGGGTGGCGGGTCCGCACGGTCGTCGGCCTCCTCTCGGCGGCCAGCGTCACCGTCGAGCTCCTCCAGCTGCTGCCCGTGCTGGACCGCGAGCCCTCCCTGCTCGACGTCGCGTGCAACAGCGCCGGTGCCCTCGTCGGTGCCCTGGTCGGCTCACGGGTCGCGCGCGAGCACCCCCGCGTCGAGGAGCTGGTCGAGGAACGCCGCGACGTCGGCGGCGACGGCCCCGGCTGACTCGCCGACCTCGGCGGCCACCCGGTCGACGACCTCGGGGACGGTCCCACCGCCGAGCACCGCCCGCCAGACCACCGCACCGGGTCCCTCGAGGACCATCGGCGGCCCGTCCGGCAGGTGCGCGGCGTAGACCACCCCGTCGGCCTCGACCCAGGCCGTGTCCGGCCCGACGACGAGCCGGCTCACCGACGCCCCCGCCGACCGGCCCGGACCGCCAGGGCCCGTGCGAGCTGCCCCACCCGCCGGGCCGACTCGACCGCCACCTCGGCCCGTGAGGGCTCGTGGCCGAGCCGTCGGCCCAGGTGGTAGCGGTTGACGCCGAGCGCGCGCACGAGCACGGCGGCCCGGTCCCGTGGGCCGCGCGCCGCGCGCCACCGGGCCCGCCACTCGTCGAGCCGGTCACCGTCGCCGGAGAAGACCTCCCAGAGGGCGGCCTCGCGGGTGCCCGCGTGGGACGCGAGGTCGCCGGTCGCGGCGGCGAGCCCGACCGTCGCGTGGGTCCGGGCGGCCAGCTCGCGGATGGCCTGCCGCTCGGCCTCGGTGCGGCGGGTCCAGTTCGGGGCCACGTCGGGGTGCTCGCCCCCCGTCGGGGTCCGCGCGGCGTGGAGCAGCAGGACGAGCGACTGGGCGAGCGGGTCGGGCACCGGGCAGGCCACGTGCCCGATGTCCGTCGAGCCGCGGCCCTCCCACAGCACCGCGAAGGCCCCGGCCGGGTCGTGGTCCATCCCCGGGTAGGTGCGGTGGACGTCGAGCAGCCCCCAGCTGGGGTGGAACAGGGTGGCGGCGTGCTCGAAGGCCGAGCCCTCCTCGAAGGTCGCCTCGACCCGCCAGCCGTGGGCGTGCAGGGCGGCCATCAGGGCCGGCACGTCGTCGGGGCGGACGATGACGTCGACGTCGCTGCCACCGCCGGCCCACGGCCGCAGCCCCGCCGCGACGGCCGGGCCCTTGACGTGCAGGAGGTCGACCCCGTGGGCCTCCGCGATCCGCTGCACGGCCGCGTGGGCCAGCCGGACCCGGACGCTGGTCGGCACCTCTCGGCGGTCGGGCACGCACGCCACTCTAGGGCGCGCCGTCGCGGTGCACCGGCGCCGCGCGGGCCACGCCGCTACCATCGGGAGACCGAGCCGCCGAACCCTGCCGCGGCCTGCCGGAGGACCCTCGTGACCCTGCTCGACTTCGTCCGCCTGACGCGTGCCCACCTGCTCGGCCTGGTGTTCCTCACGCTCTTCGGCGGGGCCGCGGCGTACGGCATGACGTTGCGGATGCCGGAGGTCTACCTCGCCGACGCCAGCGGCTACGTGCGGGTGGAGGGCAGCGGCACCTCGACCGGCGACGGCATCGCCGCGACGTCGCTCGGCGGCTCCAAGGCCGACTCCTACCTGCCGCTCGTCACGAGCCGTGCCGTGGCCGAGCGGGCCATCGAGCAGACCGGCATCCCCGCGAGCCCGGCCGAGGTGGCCGGCCGGGTCGGGGCCAGCGTCGCGGCGAACTCGGTGATCCTGCGCGTCACGGCCACCGGGCCGAACCCCGAGGAGGCCCGGGTCCTCGCCGACGCCGTCATCAAGGCCACGGCCGCGGAGGCCAACGCGATCGAGACCGCGGGCGACCCGGGGGCCAAGCCCATCGTGTCGATCGTGCCCATCGAGTCGGCCCTCCCCGGCAGCCGGATCGCCCCCGACCCGCGGCGCAACACGACCCTGGGGCTGGGGGTCGGCCTCGGCGTCGCGTACCTCCTCGTGTTCGTCCGCCGGCAGCTCGACACCCGGGTCCGCACCGTCGCCGACGTCGAGGAGCACACCGGGGCGAGCGTCCTCGGTGTCGTCCCGCAGACCAAGGAGCTCAAGGCGGTCCGGGGGCGGGGCCGGGTGGGCGAGCTCGGCGTGGCCGCCGAGGCCTTCCGCCAGATCCGCACGAACCTGCGCTTCGTCGGGGTCGACCACCCCGCCCGCAGCATCGTCGTCACGAGCGCCAACGCGCACGAGGGCAAGTCGACGGTGGCGGCGACCCTCGCCCGCGTCCTCGGGGCGTCGGGGCAGCCCGTCGTCGTCATCGACGCGGACCTGCGCCGGCCGACCCTGGCCAAGGTGTTCGACGTCGTCGGCACGCTCGGCCTCTCGCACGTGCTCACCGGCCAGGTCCCCGTGGCCGACGTCATGCACGCCACCGACCAGGAGAACGTCCGGCTCATCACCTCCGGGCGCACCCCGCCCAACCCGAGCGAGCTGCTCGGCTCGGTGCGCATGCGCGAGCTCGTCGCCGAGCTGTCCCGCGACCACGTCGTCGTCCTCGACGCCCCGCCGCTGCTGCCGGTCACCGACGCCGGCGTGCTCGCCGGGGTCTGCGACGGGACGATCTTCGTCTTCGCCGTCGGGCAGACGCACAAGGAGCAGGCCCGGCTGGCGGCCCGGATGATGGCCCAGGTCGGGGGCCGGGTCCTCGGGGTCGTGCTCAACCTCGCCCCGCAGAAGAGGGTCGGCGGGGTGGTCTACGGGTACGGGTACGGCTACCACGCGTACACGTCGGACTACACGAGCCGCAAGGCGTACGAGGTGCAGGCCCAGAAGGTCGCCGAGGGCTGAGCCCGCCGCCGCCACGGCCGGGGCGGCCGGTCAGTAGGCGCCGCGGCCGGTGAGCACCGCGGCGGCGGTGCGCGCGAGGATCATCAGGTCCTGGACGAGCGACCAGTTGTCGACGTAGTACAGGTCGAGGCGCACCGAGTCCTCCCACGACAGGTCCGAGCGACCCGAGACCTGCCAGAGGCCGGTCATGCCGGGGCGCACGGCGAGCCGGGTGCGGACGTCGTCGGTGTAGCGGTCGACCTCGTGGGGCAGCGGGGGGCGCGGGCCGACGAGGCTCATCTCGCCCCGGAGCACGTTGAGGAACTGGGGGGTCTCGTCGATCGAGAACCGGCGGATGACGCGGCCCGGACGGGTGACCCGGGGGTCGGCCGCCGCCTTGAAGAGCACGTGGTCGGTGCCGTGCTTGTTCTCCGCCGCCACCTCGGCGAGGCGGGCGTCGGCGTCGACGACCATGGAGCGGAACTTGAAGCAGTCGAAGAAGGCGCCGTGACGACCCACCCGGCGCTGCCGGAAGAGCACCGGCCCGCCGTCGTGGAGGTGGACCGCGAGGGCGGTGGCGAGCAGCAGGGGTCCGGTGAGAAGGAGGCCGAGGCTCGCGCCGACCACGTCGAAGGCGCGCTTCGACACCCGGCTCGCGCCGCGGGCCCGCGGACCCTCGAGCTCCATGAGGTGCAGGCCGGCCGCGGGGCGCACCCGCACGCGGTCGGTGGCGACGTCGGTGAGGCCGGGCACGAGCATGATCTGGACGTCCTGGTCCTCGAGGTCCCAGGCCGCGCGCCGCATCTCCTTGCCCGAGGCGACGGCGCCCCCGGTGAAGAGCACGACGTCGCACGACTCCGCCGTGGCGACCGCGGAGGTCCGGGCCGTCGGGCCGAGCACGGCGACGCCCCCGGGGGTGGTCGCGGCGTGGCCGGCGGTCGGCAGCAGGGCGCCGACGACCTCGAAGCCGAGCCACGGCTCGCGGCGGAGCACGGCGGCGACCTCGTCGACCTGCTCCGGGCTGCCGGCGATGAGGACCCGGTGCCCGAGCCGGCCCCGACGGCGGGCGGAGTGCAGGCCCCGCCGCAGCAGGTGCCGCCCGATGACCAGGGCCGGCATGCCGATGGTGATGAGGAGGAAGAAGAAGCCCCGCGAGAGCTCGAGCTTGGCGAGGTAGGACACGACACCGGTCGCACCGGCCGCGACGAGCGTGGCCCGCACGACGAGCTTGTACTCCAGCGGCCCGGCGCCGAACACGTGCCGGCCGTAGCCGCCGTGCAGGGCGATGACGAGCACCCAGCCGAGGACGACGGGGACGGCGATCGCCCCGACCACCTCGTGGACGTCCGCGGCGGGGGCGAAGAGGGGCAGGTGCAGCCGACCGAGGGCGGCGAGGGAGACGACGAGGGCCAGCGTGGCGAGGTCGGCGGCGAGCGCGGCGACCGGGATGAGGCGGCGGCTGCGGGCCGTCGCCAGGTGCTCGCCGGCGACCGAGGCGTCGGTGAGGGTGACGAGCGAGGCGGTGGTCGTCACGCCGGGGCCCCGAGGCCCGCGGGGCCGGCGAGGGCCGTCCGGGCCGCCCACGCGGCGGCCGGGCGGAGGGTGCGGGACCGGGGGACGACGGCGTGGGCCGGGCGGTGACGGTCGCGGAGCGGGCCGGGCGCCCGGCGGCGACGACGGCGCGGATGCGCTCGCCGAAGCCGGCCTCGCTGAACGCGTCGGCGTGCCGGGCGACGGCCGCGGCGTCCCAGGACCGGCGGCGGGCCTCGGCGATGCCGGAGCGGAAGGCGAGGGCGTCGACGGTGTCGACGTGCAGACCGGTGAGCCCCTCGACGACGGTGTCGAGGTAGCCGCCGGCCCGCAGCGAGACGCTCGGGACCCCGAAGGCGGCGGCCTCGAGCGGGGTCAGGCCGTAGTCCTCGATGCTCGGGGCGAGGAGGAGGTGCGCGCCGGCGTACACCCAGCGCAGCTGGGCCTCGGTGAGGCCCTCGACCATGCGGACGTTCGGCGGCAGGGTGGCCTGCAGGCGGGCCTTCTCCGGGCCGGTGCCGACGACGACGAGCCGCTCGGAGGTGCCCCGGACGGCCTCGACGAGGACGTCGACGTTCTTGTACGGCAGCAGGCGGGAGACGACGAGGAGGAAGCCCTCGTCGGCCCAGTCGTGCAGGTCGGGGACGCTCTCGCGGGGCGCGTCGGGGTCCATCGCGTGGGGCGGGGCCAGGACCTCGGCGTCGATGTCGTAGGCCTCGCGGATCCGGTCGCGGACGACGCGCGAGTTGCACAGGTAGCGGGAGGGGCGGGCGGCGGCCCGGCGGTCCCAGGCCACGAGCGACGGGCGGAGCACGGCCAGCGCGACGCCCTTGGGCGAGGCCCACAGCGGGCCCGCCGAGGTAGGCCTCGCTCTGGTAGAGCCAGCGGGCCGGGGCGTGGCAGTAGGCGATGACCTCGCCCTCGGCGCGGAAGCCGTGGGCCCAGCCGGAGGTCGAGGCGATGACGACGTCCTCGGTGGGACGCACGGACGAGGCGGCGACGGGGAGCACGGGGAGGGCGCTGCGGTACGAGCGGCGCATCGGCCCGATCCGGTCGAACGGCGAGACCCGCACGTCGAGGGTGCCGAGCTCGGGGTAGGTGGCGTCGCGCTCGTAGAGGGTCGTGTGCACGGGGGCGCCCGGGAAGGCCTTCGCCAGGGCGATGACGACGCGCTCGGCGCCACCACGCTGGGTGAGGTAGTCGTGGGCGACGGCGACCGTGCGACCGTCGGGCAGGGTGTGGGCCACGCACCCATGATCCGGAAGGTAAAGGGAAGGTAAAGGTTGTGTATGGGGATCCCATCCGCTCGGTCGCCCGACCGCGGCCATTCGTTGTGCGCGGAATCCGCCGAACGGCGGCCCGGGCCCGGCTGGACGGCCTGCTCGGGCGGCCCGGGCGGGCCCGGTCAGCCCGGGGCGCGGCTCGGTCGGTCCGGGGCGCGGCTCGGTCGGTCCGGGGGCTTCGGGGCGGTCCTCGGCCGCGACGAGGCGGCCGACGAGCTCGGCGAAGGCACCGTCGGGCGCCAGCCGAGCCGCTCGTGGGCCCTCGTCGCGTCGCCGACGAGGAGCGCGGGGTCGGCCGGCCGGAGCAGGGTCGGGTCGACCTCGACGAGGTGCTCCCAGTCGCTCGTACCGACGGCCGCGAAGGCGGCCGCGACGAGCTCGCGGACCGTGTGGGCCTCGCCCGTCGCGACGACGAAGTCGGCGGGCTCGTCGTGCCGGACCGCCCGCACCATCGCGTCGACGTAGTCGGGGGCCCAGCCCCAGTCCCGCCGGGCGTCGAGGTTGCCGAGGACGAGCCGGTCGGCCCGCCCGGCGGCGATGGCCGCGACGGTGCTCGTGATCTTGCGGGTGACGAAGGTCTCCGGGCGGCGGGGGGACTCGTGGTTGTAGAGCACGAGCGAGGTCGCGAACTGGCCCCGGGCCCGGGCGATCGCCACGCCGTGGTGGGCCAGCGCCTTGGCGGCTCCGTACGGGCTCACCGGGCGCACCGGGGTGTGCTCGTCCTGCGGTGCGGTGTCGGGCTGGCCGAAGATCTCGGCGCTGGCCGCCTGGAGGACGCGGACCTCGCGCCCTCGCCGCTCGCCGACCCGGCGGGCCGCCTCGAGGAGGACCAGCGCCGCCGTGCCGCTGACCCGGGTCGTGAGCAGCGGGTCCTCCCACGACTGCGCGACCGAGCTGACCCCGCCGAGGTTGTACAGCTCGTCGGGGCCGACCCGCTCGACGACGGCCGCGAGCTCGTCCTCCGGGCCGCCGAGGTCGGCCTCGTGCACCACGAGCCCGTCGGGGAGGTCGTCGCCGAGGTCCTCGTGGCGCACCAGCCCGTGCACCTCGACGCCCTCGGCGAGCAGCCGCTCGACGAGGTAGGAGCCGTCCTGACCGGTGGCCCCGGTGACGAGGGCGACGCTCACCGGTCGGCGCGCAGCAGCGCGAGGTCGTGCTCGACCATCATCGTCACGAGCTCCTCGAACCCGAGCGGTGGGGGTCCAGCCGAGCACGGTCGCGGGCCTTCGTCGCGTCGCCGACGAGCGCGTCGACCTCGGCCGGGCGCATGAACCGCGGGTCCTGCCGGACCAGCGGCGTCCAGTCGTCGATGCCGACGTGGCCGAAGGCGACGTCGAGGAGGTCGTGGATCGAGTGCGTCCGGCCCGTGGCGAGCACGTAGTCGTCGGCCCGCTCCTGCTGGAGCATCCGCCACATCCCCTCCACGTAGTCGCCGGCGAAGCCCCAGTCGCGCTGGGCGTCGAGGTTGCCCATGACGATCTCGTCCTGGCGCCCCAGCGCGATCCGGGCGACGGCCATCGACACCTTCCGCGTGACGAACTCCGGTCCGCGCCGGGGCGACTCGTGGTTGAAGAGGATGCCCGAGCTCGCGTGCATGCCGTACGACTCGCGGTAGTTGATCGTCATGTAGTGGCCGAAGACCTTGGCCACCGCGTAGGGGGAGCGGGGCCAGAGCAGGGTGGTCTCGCGCTGCGGGACCTCCTGGACCTTGCCGAACATCTCCGAGCTCGACGCCTGGTAGTACCGCACGCGGGTGGGGTCGTCGCCGCAGTACAGCCGGACGGCCTCGAGCACGTTGAGGACGCCGTTGGCCGTGACGTCGGTGGTCACCCGCGCGTTCTCCCACGAGTAGGCGACGAACGAGACGGCCCCGAGGTTGTAGACCTCGTCGGGCCGCGCGGCCGCCATGGCCCGGATGAGGCTCGAGAGGTCGGTGAGGTCGCCGGTGTGCAGGGTGACGGCGGGGACCGTCCGGCGCACGAGGTCGCGCTTGGGGTTGTTCTGGCCGCGGACGATGCCGTGCACCTCGTAGCCCTTGGCGAGCAGGAGCTCGGCGAGGTAGAGACCGTCCTGGCCGGTGATGCCGGTGATGAGCGCGGTGGGCATGCGGTGGCCTTCGGGGTCAGGGGGCGGTCGGCGGTCATCCTCGCAGACCGGGGGTCCTCAGGCCGGGTGGACCCGGAGGTCGCGCAGCAGGGCCGCGACGCGCTCGCGACCCGCCACCGGGGAGTACTCGAGCCGCCAGCGGTCGTGCTGGGCCGCGGCCACCTCGGCGCGGCCGTCGGCGCCGGCGTCGAGCCACGCCTCCACCCCGGCGCGCAGCGCGACCGGGTCGCCGGCCGCGGTGACCCACGGGTGGCCGGGGCCGAGCACCTCGCGCAGGGCGCCGGCGTCGGAGGCGACGACCGGCACGCCCGCCGCCATCGCCTCGGCGGCCGAGAGCCCGAAGGCCTCGGGGGCCACCGAGGGCACGACGAGGCCGTCGACGTCGCCGAGCAGGGCGGCGGGCTCGACCCAGCCGGCCCGCTCGACGGCCGTCCCCGAGGGGCGCGAGGGCCGCCTCGACCCGGCGGGCGGTGGCGGCGTCGGTGAACCGGGCCGCCCCGGCGAGGACGAGGGTCGGGCGGCGTCCGGCGGGCAGCCCGGCGAGGGCCTCGGCGAGCACGACGAGCCCCTTGTCGACGGTGTGCCGGCCGAGGTAGCCGAGCCGCAGCGGGCCGGGACGAGCCCTGCCCGGCGGCCGAGGGGCCGGGTCGGCGGTCCAGTTGGCGAGGACGCTCGCCCCCCGGACCCGGGCGGCGAGCCAGCGCGACGGCACGACGGTGCTCGAGGCGCCGCTGCGGGCCGCGAGCAGCGCGGCCCGGTGGGCCCGCTGCGGCAGCTGGTGGAGGTGGACCACCCGGCGCGGCCGACCCGCGGTGGCCAGGGCGGGGACCAGCCCGTGGCACCAGGTGAGGGCGTCGAGGCCCCGCTGCCAGTCGCGCAGGGCCCGGGCGTAGCGGCGGCGGTCGGCCTCGAGCCGGTGGACCACGAAGCCCGCGGCGGCCGCGCGGTCGAGGACCCCGTCGGCGGCGTCCGGGCCGACGACCTCGGCCGTGACGCCGAGCTCGCGCAGCACCCGTGCCGTCGCGAGCAGCATCACCTCGCCGCCCCCGACCTCGCCGTTGTTCGCGGCGAGCACGACCCGGGTCACCGCAACCGCCCGAGGGTCGCGTCGTAGACCGCGGCCGTGCGGGCCGTCATCTCCGCTGCGTGTCGGCCACCCGTCCGGGCAGCGACGGGCGGGTCGAGGGGTCGAGGCCCTGGCGCTCGACCGCCCGGGCCACCTCCGAGGCGTCACCGGCGTCGACGAGGGCGTCGGGCGGGACGACCTCGGGGTTGCCGCCGACCGGGGTCGCGACGACCCCGACGCCGACGGGCCAGGGCGTCGAGGAGCGAGTAGGAACAGTTCTCCCACACCGAGAGCTGCACGAGGACGTCGGCCTCGCGCGAGGAGCTCGGCGGCGTCGACGTGGCCGGGGAAGGAGGTGACGCCGTCGACGCCGAGCTCGGCGGCGAGGGCCCGGAGCCGGGCGTCCTCCGGGCCCGCGCCGGCGAGGGTGAGGCGCGCCTCCGGGCGGCGGGCGTGGAGGAGGGCGAAGGAGCGCAGGAGGGCGTCGAGCCGCTTCTCCGGCGCGAGCCGGGCCAGCGAGCACCACGCGGAGGCCCGGCGGCGGGCGACCCGCGCGCGGGCGCGGCGTCGACCCCGTTGGGGACGACGTGCACGCGCGTGCCGCGGCCGGGGTGCCACTTGGCCCGCACGCTGCGGGCGGTGGCGCTCGGACACCGCGACGACGGCGTCGGCCCGGCGCAGCCGCACGGTGTGCAGCGCCTCCCGCAGCCGCGAGCGCCACGCCGTGCCGTGGTAGACGAGGTCGTCGTCGGCGATGCCGTGCTCGGTGCTCACGACGCGGCGCTGGACCGACCCGGTCGGCGGCGGCGGCCACGACGTCGGCCCAGGCCAGGTGGGAGTGCACGACGGCGGGACGCAGGGCGCCGACGGCGTGCCGCACGGCGGCGACGGACTCGCGGACCCCGTGCTCGGGGCCGACGGGCGCGGTCGTCACGGCGGCGCCGAGGGCGCGCAGCCGGTCGGCGAGCGGTCCGGGCGGGCACTGCACGACGAGCCGGTACCCGGGAAGGCCCGACCTCGGCGGTGTCGAGCACGTGCCGCGCCACGCCGCCCAGCTCGGCGACCGGCACGACCCACAGGGCGAGCGGGTCGGGGCTCAGAACCACTGCTCGAGCCGCTCGAGGGCGACCCAGAAGCCCTCGCCGTGGTTGACGTGGCCCTGCCAGATCTCGGGGATGAACGAGACACCGGGGGCGTGCGCGTCGAGCTGGTCGGCGAGCACCGCCCAGTCGACCTCGCCCTCGCCGACCTGGACGCCCTCGCCGTCGACGCCGACGGCGTCGACGAGGTGGAGGTGCTCGGTGTGCGGGGCGAGGAGGTCGACGGCCTCGGAGAAGGGCACGCCGAGGAAGGTGGCGGCCAGCTTGGAGTGCGAGACGTCGAGGCAGAGCCGGCGTCCGTGGCGGGCGGCGAACTCGGCCGTGTCGGACGGGCGGACGAAGAGGTTGCAGTACAGCTGGCCCGCCCATGTACCAGGGGAACGGCGGCAGCGTCTGGCAGGCCAGCCGCACGCCGGTGTCGTCGACCCGCGTCGAGCCCGGCCGCGACCCGGGCGTACATGTCGGGGATCTCGTCGGCCGGCACGTGCCGGTCGGTGGTGAACCCGCCGACGCTCGAGATGACGACCGGGTCGGCGTCCTGGGTGAACAGCTCGCGCATCGAGCGGGTGATGTCGACGACGCGCTGGAGCTCCTCGGCCGAGCGCTGCCAGTGCGCGTCGTCCTCGCTGGCGAGGTTGAGGATGAAGTCGCCGGCGAAGAGGTCGGGGGCGTGGCACGCGTACCCCGTCGGCAGCCGACCGGGCAGGGCCGCGCGGGGGTCGATCTCGAGGTCCTTGTAGGAGAAGTGGAACTCGAGGAAGTCCGGGGTGCAGTCGGCGGTGAGGGGCGTGACGTCGTGGTAGCGCACCGGCAGCCCCCACGGGCGCCGGAACGCGTACTGCCGCCCGGTGGGCACGGCGTCGGCGAGGTCGGAGGCGTAGAAGAAGTCGCCGGCGAGCATCGCCCGGTTGGTGCGGCGCCCGAGGAGGCGGTCGAGGGCGTTGGGCTGGAGGCCGCGGCCGGGGCTCTTGACGTCGACCGCCGCCGCGGTCGACGAGCTCGCCGGCGGCGAGGTCGCGGGCCGCGACGAGGCTCTTGGCCAGGTTGACCCGGTTCATCATCTCGCCGGTGGAGACCACCCGCGGCTCGGTGCTGCCGAGCGCCTCCTCGACCTCGCGGATGCGGGTGACCATCTCGGCGAGCTCGTCGGGGAGCAGGGAGACCTTGTGGTCGTTGCCCTCCATCGCCTTGTCGACCGTGACGTGCTTCTCGACGATCCGTCGCCCCGAGGGCCACGGCCGCGACCGGCACGTGGATGCCGCGCTCGTGGCCGGAGTAGCCCACCGGGCAGTCGCCGAGCTCGGCGAGCCGGGTGAGGTAGCGCAGGTTGACGTCCTTGAACGGCGCCGGGTACGTCGACTGGCAGTGCAGCAGCGCGTACGGGGTGCCGGTGGAGCGCAGCAGCGCCACGCTCTCGCGGATCTCGGCCTCGGTCGACATCCCGGTCGAGACCACGAGCGGGGTGCCCGAGGCCGCGGCGTGCCGCAGCAGCGTGTGGTTGGTGAGGTCGGCGGAGGCGATCTTCAGGCCGGGGACGCCGTAGGCGACGAGGGCGTCGACGCTCGGGAGGTCCCACGGCGTGCACATGACGTCGATGCCGACGTCGCGGGCGTGGTCGAAGACCTCGAAGAGCCGCTCGGCGGGGAGGTTGAAGCGGGCCAGCAGGTCGAGGGTGTACTGCGGCCCGAGGTCCTCGCCCTCGCTCCCCGGTGCCCCCGCGGTAGAGGGCCGCCATGTCGCGCAGCTGGAACTTCACGGCGTCGGCGCCGGCGCGGGCGGAGAGCTCGACGAGCTCCTTGGCCAGCTCGACCGAGCCGTTGTGGTTGATGCCGATCTCGGCGATGACGAACGCCGGGTGGCCGGCCCCGACGTCGTGCCGCCCGACCCGGAAGGCGTCGCTGCGGTTGACCGCGACGGCGACGAGGTGGCCGCGGTCGTCGACGAGCGGGACGTGGTCGACGGCGTCGGTGAAGAGGAGGCGGACCTCGGCCGGGGTCGCCGTGGCCGGGGCGCTGACGGCGTCGGTGTTCGCGACGTCGGCGCACGGCCGGGAGAGGTCGACCTCGGGCTGGGCGGCGATCCAGCGGCGGACGTCGCCGTCGGAGATCGACCCGACGAGGTGGCCGTGCTCGCTGACGCAGAAGACGATGCGCGCGCGGTTGGCGGTGATCTTCTCCAGGGCCCGCAGGACGGGGTCCTCGCCGTAGACGACGAAGGGCGTGACCGAGCGCTCGATGATCACGCGGTGGCTCCCGGGGTGAGGGCGAGCAGCTGCTGCTCGGCGACGGCGAGGTCGAGCTCGGTGTCGGCGTCGACGCCCTCGACCTCGTCCATGACGAAGAGCCCGACGCGGCCGCCGATCCGGTTGTCGAGCTCGTCGTACACCCACGTGCGGGTGAGGTACAGCGACCCCGTCTCGCGGTAGCGCAGGGTCTGCGGCGTGAGGTCCTGCCGGCGCGGGCGCGCCGTGACGTCGTAGGCGGCGGACGGCTCGGGACCGTCGGTCCACAGGAACGGGGCCTGCGGGACCACCCCGACGAGGGAGTCGGCGCCGGTGGCCTCGAGCTGGGCGATGGCCCGGGAGACGGTGCCGGGCAGGCGGACCGGTGAGGTGGCCTGGAGGAGCATCACGGCGTCGGGAGCGGCGTCGGCGGCGCGGGCGGCCGCGATGGCGTGCCGCACCACGGGCTCGGTGGGGGTGTCGTCCCGGGCCAGCTCGGGGGGCCGGACGAACGGCACGAGCGCCCCCGCCTCGCGGGCCACCTGCGCGATCTCCTCGTCGTCGGTCGACACCACGACGTCCATGGCGGGCCGGGCGGCGAGCGCCTGCGCGACCGTCCAGGCGAGGAGGGGGCGTCCGGCCAGCACCCGGAGGTTCTTCCGGGGCACGCCCTTGGACCCGCCGCGGGCCGGGATGACACAGAGGAGCCTCACCGCCCCATCATCCCCTCCAGCACCGCGGCGGCCGCTCGGGACGGCTCCACGGCGGGCCGTTCGGGGGAGGGCGTGGGGGGCCCGCCCCACGGCCCGAGCCGGTACCGGGCCCAGAAGGCGGTGAGCCACGGCGGCGGGTCGGGGCAGGACACGAAGGCCGGGAGCCCGGCGGCCGCCGCCTCGAGCACGCCGGTGGAGAAGACGCTGGCCACGGGGGCCCCGAGGCTGCGCAGGGGCACCCCGGAGCGGTCGAGCGCGATGCCCTCGGCGGCGAACCGGTCGTGCGTGCGGCGCGAGTCGCGGTCGGTCTCGCCGGGGTGCGGCCGGTAGCGCGCTCCGGTCTCGTGGCAGAACGACTCGGCCGCGGCGACGAGCGTCGCGCGGGGCAGCTCCGCCCCGTGGAGCTGACCGAGGAACACCGGCGTCGCTGCGGGGTCGGGGGTGGCCGGTGGTGGGGCCCCGGCGTCCCACAGCAGCTGCGACCCGACGACGTGCGGCCCGGGCACGTCGGTGCGCCCGGAGCGCCAGAAGTCCCCGTCCTCGTCGCTCCAGGCGAGGAGGGTCGTGCCGTCGGCCAGCGGCGGTGCGTCCGGCGTCAGCAGGCCGTGCTGGGCGGTGACGAACCGCGCGGGCTCGCCGACGGCGGCCCACGCGGCTCGGCCGAGGGGCAGGAAGTGGCCGGTGGAGAGCACGGCCGCCGCCCCGGCCGCGAGGCGCGGGACCTCGTCGTGCACGGTGGCGCTCGACTCGCGCCACACCCACGGGGGGAGGAGGTCCTTCACCGGTGCGGGCGAGACGACGGCCACGCCGTCGAGGGGCAGGCTCCGCAGCGGGTCGAGCAGGGCCCGCACGGAGGCCGGTGACCGGGACTCCAGGCAGACGAGCAGCCGGACCGGGCCCGAGCCACCACGGGTGAGCGTGACGGCACCGGGCCGGGAGTCCGGGCGGGCGATCGTGCGCAGCACCCCGGCGACGTGGCCGACCCGGCGGCGCAGCGGCTGGCGGCCCAGCTGCCAGCGGTGCCACGCCTCGAGGTCGCGCGGGTGGGTCAGGCCGTCCACAGGGCCTCCAGGGCGCGGGCCCGGTGGGCGAAGGTGTGCTCGGCCAGCGTGCGCGCCGCCGCCGCCCGGCGCAGGCCCGTGGCCCAGGCGGGGTCGGCCGCCGCCCGGCGGGCCAGCTCGGCGGCCTCCTCGGCGCTGCCGAACACCGCCACCTCGGTCCCCGGGTCGTAGTACCGCGACACGTCGGCACGGTCGACGAGCTGGACCGCACCGACCCCGCAGGCCTCGAAGGTGCGCATCGTGAAGCCGTCCTGGTCGGCGTGCACGTTGAGGGTCGCGCTCGCCCCGGCCATCACCCCGTACGCGTCGGAGCGGGGCAGGTCGCGGCCGTGCGGCACGCCCGGCGTGCCGAGCCGCCAGGTGCGCACCCGGTCCAGCGGGTGGGCCGACCAGTCGCGCCCGTAGGCCCGCACCGGGACCCCGAGGCCCACGAGGCGGGTGAGCAGCGCCTCGCGGGCCGGGTAGCGCGCCCCGACGAAGGCGACCTCGTCGCGGGCGAGCGACGCACCGACGGGCTGGTCCGGGTCGTGGGCGAGCGGGACGTGCGCGGCGGTGAGGCCGCGGGCGGTGAGGTCGGCGACGTCGAGCGGGGAGTACGAGGCGACCGGGCCGGCGGCCCCGAGCGAGGCCGCGGTGTGCCCCGTGCGGCGCAGCTCGTCGTAGAGCCACAGCACGCGGCGCTGCCGGCGCTCCTCGACGAGGGCCCAGAACGCGTCGTCGAAGGCGTCGCCCTTGACGACGACGAGCACGTCGGGGTCGTGGGCGGTGAGGGCCGCCCGCGCCCGGGCCCCGAGCAGCGTCCGCCGCGCGGCGTCCGACCCGCCGAGGCGCTCGGGCAGGTCGTGGCCCAGCTTCGCCACGAGCCGGCCGAGCCCGTGGTGCTCGTCGTAGGGGACCGTGCGCACGTCGTGGCCCAGGCCACCGAGGGCCCGCTCGAGGGAGCGCCAGTAGCCGTGGAACACGGGGCTGAGGACGAGCACCCGCAGCGGCGGGGTCACGACGTGAGGCCGCGGCGGGCCAGCTCGTCGAGGGCGTCGTCCCAGAGGGCCGCGTCGGCCCCGGGCAGGTCCCAGGACCGGCGGACGAAGTCGGCGACGGCCTCGGCCGCGGTCCACGTCGGTGCCGGGGCCCCGAGCGCGCGGAGCCGGCCGAGGTCGGCGCAGGCGTGCTCGATGTCACCGGCCCGGTGGACGTCGAGGTGGGTGACGCCGGGGGAGGGCACGGGGGAGCCGGCGATGGCCGCCCGGGCGAGCTCGAGCAGGCTGGTGCGGACCCCGCTGCCGCAGTTGAGGACCCGCGGAGCGCCGGGGGCCGGCGGATGGGTCAGGGCCCAGGCGAGGAGGGCGGCGACGTCGGAGACGTGCACGACGTCGCGGGTCTGGTGGCCGTCGCCGTAGACCGTCAGCGGTCGCTGCTCGCGCAGCATCGCGAGGAACGCGGCGAGCACGCCGGTGTACGGGTTGTGCAGGGCCTGGCCGGGGCCGACGACGTTCTGCGGGCGCACCACGGTGAGGGGCACGTCGGCGCCGCAGCCGTCGGCCGCCGCCTCCTCGGCGAGGGACTTGGTCTCGCCGTACACCGAGACGGGGCGGTGGGGGTCGTCCTCGTGCGACGGCACGGGTTCGGCTCTCGCACAGCACCGCGAGCCGAGGACGGTGTCGTGCTCGGGACACGCGTACCGGCCCTCGCCGTACACGGCCCGTGAGCTGAGGCTGACGACGGGGACCCCGCGCTCGCGCGCGAACCGGGCGGCCCGGCGGGTGCCCTCGACGTTGACGCGGTGGTAGCGCTCGACCTCGTACATCGACTGCCCGGTGCCCGTCTCCGCGGCGAGGTGGACGACGGCCTCCACCCCGGACGGGAGGGTGCCCCAGGCCTCCGGCTCGGCGACGTCGCCCACGACGACGGGGCCGGGGAAGGCGGCCCGCGCCGCGTCGGGGTCGGCGTGCACCTGGGGGTGCAGGAGGTCGAGGGCGACGACGTCGCGGCCGTCGGCGACGAGCCGGACCGCGAGGTGCCGGCCGATGAACCCGGCTCCGCCGGTGAGCAGCACGCTCACGGTGCCTCCCCGACGACCCGGGCGGGCACGCCGACGACGGTGGCCCCGGCGGGCACGTCGCGGGTGACGACCGCGCCGGCCCCGACCGTGGCCCCGGCACCGACGAGCACGCCCCCGAGGACCACCGCCCGCTGCCCGACGAACGCCCGGTCGCCGATGACGACGGGTCCGGTGCCGCGGACCTCGGTCCGGTCGGCGCGCCCGTGGTCGGTGGAACCGACGAACACGCCGTCGGCGAGGACGACGTCGTCGCCGACCGTCACCGGGTCGATGGCGTGGACGTGGACGTCGTGGCCGAAGTAGACCCGGTCGCCCACCGTGATCGAGCCGCCGGACTCGGCCTGGAGCCACACGCCGTCGTACACCGCACAGCCGGCGCCGAGGGAGATGTGGTCGACGCCGCGCAGCACCCGCGGCCGGACGAGCACCGTGCCGGGGCCGAACGCCGCGAAGGCCCTGCGGTAGAGCGGGGACCGCATGCTGGCCAGGTGCCACCGCACGGACGGCGGCGCCTCGACGAGCCGCCGGACGGCCCTCACCGCCGACCACCGCGGATCAGGGCGAGCTCGGCACGCGCCGTCGCCACGGGGTGGACGTCGCGGCCGGCGAGCCGGCGCCCGGCGTTGACCCCGGCGTTGACGGCGGTCGCTGCGGTGAGGGCGGCGGTCAGCCGGCGCCGGCCACCCCACCGGGCGGCGTACTCGAGCCGCGACTCGACGAGCCAGCGCCGGCGCAGGGCCGGGTCGGAGGACCCCCCGCCGACGTGCGTGAGGGCCACCGTGCCCGCGAACACCGAGGCGACGCCCAGGTCGCGCAGCCGGCGCTGGAGGTCGACCTCCTCGGAGTTCATGAAGTACCGCTCGTCGAAGCCGCCGACCGCCCGGAACACGGCGGTGGGCAGGAGCATCGCCGCACCGACGACCCAGTCGACCGGGAGCACGGCCCCCGGGACCGCGCGGGTGTCGTGGCCGACCGCCTCGTGGGCCGCGCGGGTACCGCGGAACCGGGCCAGCGGCGTGAGCCACTCGACCGCCTGGTGGGCCACCGTCGGGAAGTGGCGGGCGGTGGGGGCCGGCGTGCCGTCCTCGTCGCGCACGAGGGGGCCGACGACGGCCGGCAGCCACGGACGGGCGGCCCGCACGAGGTCGGCGACGAACGACGACCCGAAGGACACGTCGCTGTTGAGGACGAGGAGCAGGGGGGCGCTGACCTCGGCGACCCCCGTGTTCACCGCGGCACCGAACCCGCCGTTGCGCTCGCGCCGCAGCACGGTCGCGCCGTCGGCGGGCGGGAAAGGCTCCGGCGAGGCGTCGTCGACCACGACGACCTCGAGCGCGACCCCGACCTGGTCGCGCAGCGCGGCGACGGTCGCGAGCGTGGGGGAGGGGTCTCCGTGGTGCGGCACGACGACACCGACCTCGGGAGCCTCAGCCGTCATGGCCGCCCCCGGTGGGCACCGGTTCGAGCGAGCCGAGCCGCACGAGGTGGGCGAAGTCGGGACTGGCCGCCCGCACCTCCTCGAAGGTGCCCGTCGCCTCGACCCGGCCCCGGGCCAGGAAGACGACCTGGTCGCAGTGCCGCACCGTCGACAGCCGGTGGGCCACGACGATGACGGTCGTCCGTCCGTGCAACGCCGTGACGATGTCGGTGACCCGCCGCTCGGTCTCGTTGTCCAGCGCCGAGGTCGCCTCGTCGAGCACGAGGAGCGCCGGCTCGCGGTAGAGCGCGCGGGCGATGCCCACGCGCTGCCGCTGCCCCCCCGACAGGCGCGACCCCCGCTCGCCGACGCGCGAGTCGAGGCCGGCCGGCAGCTCGGTGACGAGCGACCCGAGCTGGGCGTCGCGCACGGCCCCCGCGAGCCGCTGCTCGTCGACGAGCTCGGGCGGCTCGCCGAGGGCGATGTTGGCCCGGAGGGTGTCGTCGACGAGGAACACGTCCTGCGGCACGAGCCCGATCGAGCGCTGCCACGCGGCGACGTCCTCGGCGATGTCGCGGCCGTCGGCGAGCACCGCCCCCGAGACGGGCGTGTGGAGCCCGAGGACGGTGTCGACGAGCGTGGTCTTGCCCGCCCCGCTCGTTCCGACGAGCGCCACCGACGTGCCCGCCGGGATGGTCAGGCTGACCCCGTCGAGCACGTTCACGTCGCCGTCGGCGTAGCGGTGGACCGCCTCGTGCACGACGAGGGCCTCGCGCAGGGGAAGCCGGTCGGTGACGGTGGGGTCGTCGCCGGGGACGTCGGGCAGGTCGGGGTCGCCCAGGTCGGCGAGGACGAGGGCCACGCCGGGACGGCCCATCCGCACCATCTGGAGCGAGCCCATGATGCGGGTGAGGCTCGGCAGCATCCGGAAGCCGGCCGCGACGAAGAGCGAGAGGGTCGTGAGGGTCGTCGTCGAGTTCCCGCGGGCGAAGGCCACGACGACGAGCACGGCCACCCCACCGATGAAGGTCAGCTCGAGCACGCTCTTCGGCAGGTCGGTGAGGAAGCTGCTCGTGCGCCGCGCGGCGGCGTAGCGCAGGCGGGCGGCCCGGTACCGGCGCAGGAAGACCTCGGAGCTGCGGCGGATGCGGATCTCCTTGACGCCCTGGATGGTCTCCCACGAGGTGAGCGACATCTCGAGGGAGGCCTCTTGGAAGACCGTGCCGACCCGCTCGGCCCGCGCGCTGACGAAGCGCTGGAACGCCACACCCGCGAGCGCGAAGTAGGCGATCGCGGCGAGCGCGGGGACCGGGTCCATGACGAGGAGGACGAGCGCCAGGGCGAGCACCGAGACGACCTCGGTGACGATCGAGATGGCCCCCGCCACGACGAGGCTGTAGGTCTGGCCGACCGACTCGCCCATCGTCCGGTTCAGCTCGGCCGTGTGCCGCGCGAGGTGCACCCGGTAGGGGGCGGCGAGGTAGCGGCGCAGCAGCGACTGCGCGGTGTCGGCCTCCTGGACGGCGAGGAACCCGACCATCCACCACCGGAAGGCGAGCCCGACGACGGTCTTGGCGACGAACGACACGAAGACGAGTGCGGCGATGATGGTCGCGAGCCGGTCGCTCGGCGGGTCCCCGAACACGTGGGAGAAGCGCCCCAGCAGGCCGGTGGTCGGGTCGGCACCGGTGAGCAGCTGCATGAGCGGCACCACGCTCGCGACACCCACGACCTCCAGGAGGGCGGTGAGGACCGACCCGAGGACCGCGAGCCCGAGGCGGCGGCGGGTGTCGTGGGAGAAGAGCACGGACATCCCACGGGGGATCCCGAACACGTGCGTCCTCCCGGTGTGTGGCGGGGGTGAACCCGAGTGGCAGCAGTGTAGGGCCGGTGTGACGCGCGCGACCCGACGACGGGAAGCCCGCGTCGGCCGCCGCGCCTACGCTGGGTCGGGTGACCGACTCTCCGATCGGGGTCTTCGACTCGGGCTACGGCGGCCTGACCGTCATGCGGGCGATCCTCGACCAGCTGCCCCACGAGTCGGTGGCCTACTTCGGCGACACCCTCCGCGCCCCCTACGGGCCGCGGCCCATCGCCGAGACCCGCGAGCTCGCCCTCCAGTGCCTCGACCGGCTCGTCGACCACGGCGTCAAGGTGCTCGTCATCGCCTGCAACACCGCGAGTGCGGCAGTGCTCCACGACGCCCGCGAGCGCTACGACGTGCCCGTCGTCGAGGTCATCCGGCCGGCGGTGCGCCGGGCCGCCGCCGCCACCCGCACCGGCCGCGTCGGGGTGATCTCCACCCGCGGCACGCACCAGTCCGGCGCGTACCTCGACGCCTTCGCGGCCGCCCCGCACCTCGAGGTCACCTCGACCCCCTGCCCGCGCTTCGTCGAGTTCGTCGAGGCCGGGGTCACCGGGGGGTCCGAGCTCGTCGGCGTGGCCCACGAGTACCTCGACCCGCTGCGCGAGCGCGACGTCGACACGGTGGTCCTCGGCTGCACCCACTACCCCCTCCTCACGGCCGTCATCTCGTACGTCATGGGCGACGGAGTCACCCTCGTCTCGTCGGCCGAGGAGACGGCCAAGGACGTCTACCGGGTGCTCGCCGACGCCGACATGCTGCGGCCCGACGACCTCGAGCCCCCGGGGCACGGGTTCACCACCACCGGCGACCCCGAGGAGTTCCGCCGGCTCGCCGTCCGCTTCCTCGGCGTCGGCTCCTCGGTCGGGCCCGTCTTCACCTCGCCCCCGACCGTCGTGCGGGCGGGCATCGCATGAGGCTCACCGTCGTCGGCTGCTCCGGCTCCTTCCCCGGCCCCGAGTCGCCGGCGTCGTGCTACCTCGTCGAGGCCGAGCACGAGGGGCGGTCCTGGCGCATCCTGCTCGACCTGGGCAGCGGCGCCCTCGGGCCGCTCCAGCGCTACGCCGACCCCACGGCCCTCGACGCCGTCCTCGTCAGCCACCTCCACCCCGACCACTGCGCCGACCTGCTGGGGCTCTACGTCGTGCGGCGCTACCGGCCCGAGGGACCGCTCGCCACGCGGCTGCGCGTGCACGGGCCGGCGGCCACCGCCGAGCGGCTCGCGCTGATGTACCACGGGCTGGAGCCCGGCGGCATGGAGGGCGAGTTCGACATCGTCCCCGTCGTCGACGCCGAGCCGTTCACCGTCGGCCCGTTCCACGTCACGCCCTACGCGGTCCACCACCCCGTCGAGGCCTACGGCTACCGCGTGGAGGCCGACGGCGCCGTGCTCGCCTTCACCGGTGACACCGACGACTGCCCGAACCTCGACCCCCTCCTCACCGGGGCCGACCTCGCCCTGCTCGACTCCGCGTTCGTCGACGGCCGCGACGCCACCCGCGGCATCCACCTCACCGGGTCCCGGGCGGCCACGGCGGCGCTGCGGGCCGGGGGCGTGGGCCGGTTGGTCATCACCCACGTCCCGGCCTGGAACGACCGGGAGGTCTGCCGGGCGCAGGCGGCCACCGTCTGGCCCGGAGCGGTCGAGGTCGCCAAGGCCGGCGACCGGTTCGACGTCGGCCCGGGGGCCCCCGACCCCGCGCCCCTCGACCGCAGCGCGGCGGCCGCGCTCTGGGCCTCGTACCGGGCGGCGACGCCCGGGGTGCCCGAGGCGGAGGGGCTCGAGGTCGGCTGGTTCGGCGACTCGCCCGCGCTCGCCGACGAGCTGCTCGCCTTCGTGCTCTCGGGCACCAAGCGGGCGACGGCGGGCCTCGTGGCCGAGTACGTCGCCGAGGGCGAGTCGCTGCCCCGGGTGGGCGAGCACTGGGTGGTGTGCGACGGCTCCGGCGCCCCCCGGGCCGTCGTGCGCGCCACCGAGCTCCGGCTGGGACCCCTGTCCAGCGTCGACGACGCCTTCGCCTGGGACGAGGGGGAGTACGAGCGCACCCGCGACTCCTGGCTCCTGCACCACCGGGCCTTCTTCCGGCGCTCCTGCGAGCGGATCGGCGTCGAGTTCTCCGACGACCTCGAGGTCTGCTTCCAGCGGTTCCGGGTCGTCTGGCCCCCCGAGCACGCCGACACCTGAGCCCGCGGTCAGCGACGGGGCAGGATCCCCCGCTCGCGCAGCACGTCGTCGACCTCGGTCCACATGCGGTCGGCGTTGAACCGGTCCTCCACCGCGCGCCGGGCGGCCGCGCCGAGCCGCGCCCGGCGGGTGGGGTCACCGGCGAGGGCACCGAGGGCGTCCCGCCACCCGTCGACGTCGCCCTCGCCGACGAGGACGCCGGTCTCGTCGTCGGTGAGGTAGTCGCGCATGGCCCGGGTCCCGGTGACGACGACGGCACAGCCGGACGACGCGGCCTCGAGCGCCACCGACGAGCCCGTCGGGTAGGCGAGGTCGTGGGTGGGCACGGCGACGACCCGGGCCCGGCGCAGCAGCTCGCGGTAGCGGGGCAGGGGCACCGGGCCGTGCACCCGGACGTTCGGGGGGAGGTCGAGACCCGCGAGGTTCTCGGGCTTGCACACGACGTCGAGGGTGAGGTCGGTGCCGCGCACCGCCTCGACGAGGGTCGCGTAGTCGCGCCCGCGGTCCTGCCCGACGGCGAGCAGCTCGATGTCGCGCACGTCGTCGCCCGGGGTGTAGTAGCGGTGCGAGACGCCGTAGGTCACCGGGAACAGCCGCTCCTCGGGGATGCCGAGGTCGACGAGGGTCTCGGTCTCGTGCCGGGACAGGTGGGTCACGAGGTCGGCCCCGCGCAGCCGCCGGAGCAGGCGGGCGCGGGTGGCGCGGTCGGCGGACCGGACGTCGTCGGCCAGCCAGCACGACCACACGACGAGCGGGGTCGAGGCGAAGGGCGGGACCCGCAGCCCGCGGGCGAGCCCCGCGAGCATTCCCTCGCGCTCGAGCAGGGCGAGGACGAGGTCGGCCCGGTGCACGGCGCCGACCGAGCGGAGGGTGCGCTCGACCGGGAGCCCGCTGCGGTGCTCGACGACGTCGCGCAGCCGGGCCGGCCGACCCGTGACCGGAGGAGGCGGACCGGCGAGGCGGTGGCCGCGCGCGGCGAGGACGTCGACGCCGTAGGGGAGGGCCGAGGGCACCTCGCCGCGACCGAACCGCGCACGCCACGCCTCGAGCGGGTGCTCGGTGAGGAGCAGGGTGCGCGTGGCGGGGCCGGTCACCGTCGTGAGGTTAGCCTGACGCCCATGACGCGACACGACGGACGGACCCCCGACCAGCTCCGCGAGGTGCGGATCACCCGCAACTGGCTCGACCACGCCGAGGGCAGCGTCCTCGTCGAGTTCGGGCGCACCCGGGTGCTGTGCGCGGCCTCGTTCACCGAGGGCGTCCCGCGCTGGCTCAAGGGCCGCGGCACCGGGTGGGTCACCGCCGAGTACGAGATGCTGCCCCGCTCGACGAACACCCGCAGCGACCGCGAGTCGCGCCGCGGCAAGGTGGGCGGCCGCACCCACGAGATCAGCCGGCTCCTCGGGCGCAGCCTGCGGGCGGTCATCGACACCAAGGCCCTCGGGGAGAACACCATCGTCCTCGACTGCGACGTCCTCCAGGCCGACGGCGGCACCCGCACGGCGGCCATCACCGGGGCGTGGGTGGCGCTGGCCGACGCGGTGGCCGACGCCAAGGCCACGGGGCTGCTGCCGGCGACCGCCGAGCCCCTCACCGGGTCGGTCGCCGCCGTGAGCGTGGGGGTCGTCGCGGGCGAGCCGGTGTGCGACCTCGACTACCCGGAGGACTCCACCGCCGACACCGACATGAACGTCGTGATGACCGGCGACGGCCGCTTCGTCGAGGTCCAGGGCACGGCCGAGAAGGAGCCCTTCGACCGCGAGCTGCTCGGCCGACTCCTCGACCTCGCGGCCACCGGCTGCGCCGAGCTGACCCGCCGGCAGGCCGAGGCCCTCGCCGCCCCCGCCCGGGAGCGCCTGGCGTGAGCCGGCGCCTCGTCCTCGCCACCCGCAACGAGCACAAGGTCCACGAGCTGCGCCAGATCCTCGCCGGGTCTCGTCGACGAGCTCGGGCTCGAGGTCGTCGGTGCCGGAGACGTCGACGGCGCGCCCGACGTGCCCGAGACCGAGGTGACCTTCCTCGGCAACGCCCGGCTCAAGGCGGTCGCGCTCGCCGAGGCCACGGGGCTGCCCGCGGTGGCCGACGACTCCGGGCTCGCCGTCGAGGTGCTCGGGGGCTCGCCCGGGGTGTTCTCCGCCCGGTGGTCGGGCTCGCACGCGGGGGTGGGTGCCCCGCGGGCCGAGGTCGACCGGGCCAACCTCTCGCTGCTCCTCGAGCAGGTCGCCGACGTGCCCGACGAGCACCGGGCCGCCGCCTTCGTCTGTGCCGCCGTCGTCGCGCTGCCCGACGGGCGGGTCGAGGGCGTCGAGGGCCGGGTCGCCGGCTCGGTCGTCCGGGAGCCCCGGGGGACGAACGGCTTCGGCTACGACCCGGTCTTCGTCCCCGAGGGAGACACCCGCACCCTGGCGCGAGTACTCGGACGACGAGAAGAACGCGATCAGCCACCGCGGCAACGCCTTCCGCGCCCTCGAGCCGGTTCTTCGCCGCATGCTCGCCGAGGACGCGGCCGGCTGACGTGGACGGGGCGCCGGTCTGCTCGGTCGTCATCCCGACGTACAACGGGGCCGCGACGCTCGGCGAGCAGCTCGGCCGCCCTCGCCGCCCAGACGGTCGAGCGGCCCTTCGAGGTGGTCGTCGCCGACAACGGCTCGACCGACGACCTCGGCGCCGTCCTCGACGCCTGGCGCGCCCGCCTGCCCCTGCTGCGACGCGTCGACGCCTCGCGGGCCCGCGGGGTCTCCGTGGCCCGCAACGAGGGGGTCCGGGCCGCGCGCACCGACCGGATCCTCGTCTGCGACGCCGACGACGTCGTCGACCGCGGACTGGGTGCGGGCGATGGCGGCCGCGCTCGACGAGCACGCCTTCGTCGGGGGGGCCTTCGAGACCGAGACGCTGTCCGGCCGCGCCGCGGCCTGGGTCCCGCTGCCCGCCCGGTCGACCGGGTTGTTCACGACGTGGGACGACCGGCCCTTCGCGCTCGGCGGCAACTGCGGCTTCCGGCGGGAGGTCTTCGACGCCGTCGGCGGCTACGACGAGTCGTTCCCACCCGGGGCCGAGGAGATCGACTTCGCGTGGCGGGCCTACGACGGCGGGTTTCGTCGCGCAGTACGTCCCGGAGGCGTTGTTGCACTACCGGATCCGCACCGACCTGCGCGGGGTGCTGCGCCAGCAGTACGACTCGGGGCGGGGGACGGCGACGGTGGCCGCGAAGGTCGGCCCGGCCGGCCGGACCCCGAGGTCGCCGCTGCGCCGCGTGCACCACGAGCTCCTGCTCCTCCGGCGCTTCCCGTGGCGCGGCAGCGGCGACGACCGGCGGGCGTGGCTGGCGATGATGGCCTTCGAGGCCGGCAAGCTCGTCGAGGCCCGGCGCCTCGGGGTGCCGGCACCCTGACCCGGCCCCGGCCTCCCGGCGGCGCCGGGCGGTCGGTGCGAGGATGTGCGTGCTCGGGACCGGTCGACGGAAGGATGCGCGTGAAGCGGCTCGTGGTGGCACCCCACATGGACGACGAGTCGATGGGCTGCGGCGGCCTCATGGCCAAGTACCCCGACGAGTGCGTCGTCGTCACGGTCACCGACAGCGGCCCGGTGCGGGCGGCCGAGCACGAGCGGGCGATGGCCGTCCTCGGCGTCACCGACACCCGCAACCTCGGCTTCGAGGACGGGGTCACCGGCCAGCACATGACCGAGCTCGTCGGCGCCCTCGACGCGATGCATGGGCGAGCGTGCGGCCGGACGAGCTCTACCTGCCCGTTCCCCTCGCTGCACCAGGACCACATCGCCGTCTACGAGGCCGGGATGCGCTCGGCCCGGGTGTCGATGTCGGCGGACGCACTGGTTCCCGCCGAGCGTGCTCGTCTACGACATCGCCGCCTACGACGTGAACCTCTACCCGTCCGACCTGCGCTGGAACGTCTTCGAGGACCTCACCGAGGAGCAGGTCACCGCCAAGAAGGCGCTGGCCTGCACGGCCTACCAGTCGGAGATCCCCACCGACATCCACCCCATCAACCGGTCGCAGCTCGCGGCGGCGGCCGGCCTGGTGCGGCTCATGGCCTACGCGGAGCAGTACGCCCTCGTCCGCCAGGTGCGCCGGTGAGGGTCGCCATCCACCAGCCCGACCTGCTGCCCTGGACGGGCTTCTGGTTCAAGATGGCCCACACCGACCGGTTCGTCCTCGCCGTGCACGACCAGCTCCAGAAGCACTGGGTGCAGCGCCGGGTGATGATGCGCGACACGTGGGTCACCCTGCCGCTCGTCGGGAAGCCGCACCTCGTGCCGATCAACACCGTCGAGGTCAAGCCGGGCTGGCAGGACCACCTCGTGGCGTCGATGGAGGGGCGCTACCGCGGCGCCCGGCACTGGCGCACGCGCGGCGCCGAGGTGGTCGACCTCGTCCGCGTCGGTCGAGAGCCACAACCTCGCCGAGATCAACACCGCCCTGATCCGCGGCGTCCAGCGGGATGCTCGGCATCGACACCGAGCTCGTCGTCACCGACCCCCCGCAGCGCGCCGGGTTCGAGCGGGTCCTCGAGGTCCTCCAGGAGGTCGGCGCGACGTCGTACCTCTCGGGCACCGGCGCGCGCGACTACATCCGCGACGAGGGCGAGCGCCGCTTCGCCGAGCTCGGCATCGAGCTGCTGTGGTCCGAGCACGAGAAGACCACGGGCGACTCCATCGTCAGCGTGCTCGTCGACCACGACGACCCGATGGAGGTCGTCCTCCGCCGGCACCACCCCGCCTGACGTGCGGGGTCGGCCCTCAGCGCCGGGGGAGCCGGTCGAGCGTGCGGCGCGCGACACGCCGCGCCCCGACGTAGGCCGCGCCCGCCCGTCCGTACCGGGGCCCGCGGGCCATGTAGTGCGACAGCCGTCGTCGGCTCGGTGAGGAGCGAGGGCGAACCGGGGGCGAGGATCGTGTCGAAGGCCTGCCGGAGCCCGGTGCGGACCGCATCGGCGGAGTGCCGCGCGAGCACGCGCGAGCGCCCGAGCTCGACCCTGGCCCGCAGTGGTTCGGGGTCGTGGTCGAAGGCGTCCATCGCCGCGAGCGTCGCGTCGGCCATCCCGACGACGTCGGAGTCGAGGACGACCGAGGCGACGTCCGGCGTGAGGTACTCCTTGGCCCCGTCCCCGGTGAAGCCGACGACGTAGCACCCCGCGGCCATCGCCTCGGCCCCCGGGAGACCGAACCCCTCGCGCTCGGCCCCGAAGAGGAAGATGGCGGCGCGGCCCAGCTCCTCGGCCACCTGCGCCTGGGTCATCCCGTCGACGAGGACGATCTCCCAGCCGTCGAGGCGGCCCGAGCGCCGCAGCAGCTGCACGGCGCCGATGAGGTCGGCCCGGCGGCGGCGGGGCATGAGCGCGATCCGCCGCTCCTTGGGGCGGGGCACGAACCAGGGCTCGATCTCGACCGGCACCGCGTGGACCGGGAAGCCCGGGCGGGCAGGCCCGTCCGAGGAAGGTGACGATCGCGTCGGACACCCCGAGGGCGCACGTCGCCTGCGGCCAGCCGGGGTAGTCGCCGGGGACGTCGCGGGTGAACTCGGCGTCCATGAAGACGAAGTCCATCCCCTGGCACAGCATCACGGTCGGCACGTGCGGGTTGAGGCCGGCCCACTTCCCTCCGCCGGTCTCCGGCATGACGAGGACGTCGCCCGCCGCGAACGGCAGCTCGCGCCCGGTGTCGACGGGCGCGGTGCTCGGCCAGTGCGGGTACGCGAAGCCCGGGGTGCCGTGCCACACCCGCGCGTCGTGGCCGAGCGCCACGAGGTGCTCGACGTAGCCGTAGATGACCTTGGTGCCGCCGCTGGGCGTCGGGAGGTCCGGCGCCATGACACGGATCACGCGTCCACCGTACCCACGCCTCCCCGGCCCGGTATGAATGTCGGGTGCCCCCGCCTCCTCGCGTCGTCGTGCTCACCGGGGCCGTGCCGTTCGACGACGTGCCGCACGCGGGGGGCCGCTACCTCGCCCGGCTCGTCGCGCGGCTCGGCGAGGACGCCCGGGTGACCGTCGTGGCCCCGTCGACGCCCGCGGCCCGCACGGCAGCCGCCCGACCCGGTGCCCCGGCCGACCTGGTCCTCGTGGGGGGTGCCCCCGGGGGCACCCTCCGCCGGCGGGTCGCTCGGCCGCCTCGTCGCCCTCGGGGAGCGGTGGGGGCGCCGGCTCGACCCGGGCCTGCCGCCGCTGGCCCTCGTCGCCGACCTGCTGACCGGAGGGCCGGCGGCCCGGGCCGTGCGCGGAGCCGACGTCGTCGACCTCCAGTGGTCCGAGCAGGTGCGCCTCGTCCGGCTCGTGCGCCGGCTGGCCCCGGGGGCCCGCGTCGTCGGCACCTACCACGACGTGCAGTCCCAGCTCTTCGCCCGCGAGCCCTCGGCCACGGCGGTGGGGCAGCTCGCCTGGCGGTGGCGGGCGGCCCGGGCCCGGGTCCACGAGCGGCGGGCGGTGGCCGCCCTCGACGCCGTCGTCGTGTTCAGCGACAAGGACGCCGCCCTCCTCGGCCGGCCGGACCGGCTGCACGTCGTCGCGCCGCCGCTCGCTCCCGCCCACCCGGTGCGGCACGCGCCGCCGCCCGGGCCACCGCTGGTGCTCCTCGTCGGCCACCTCGCGCGGCCGGAGAACGACGACGGCGCCCGGTGGCTGCTGCGCGAGGTCTGGCCCCACGTCGTCGCCGCGGTGCCGGACGCCCGGGTCCGGCTCGTCGGGGCCGGCGCGGGGCCCGGGCTCGTGGCCGCGGCCGGGCCCGGCGTCGAGCTGGCCGGCTACGTCCCCGACCTCGACGCGGAGTACGCCGCGGCGTGGTGCTGCGTCGTCCCGGTGCGTACCGGGGCCGGGGTGAAGTTCAAGGCGGTCGAGGCCCTCGTCCACGGCGTGCCCGTCGTCGCGACGACCGTCGGCGCCGAGGGCGTCGGAGGTCCCGAGTGGTTCGCCGCCGTCGAGGACGACCCCGGCGCCCTGGCGTCGGCCGTGGTCGCGGTGCTGCGCGCGCCGGAGGACGCCCGGGAGCGCGCCGCCGCCGTGCAGGACCTCGCCGGGGACGCCCACGGGCCGGCCGCGTTCGACGCCGCGGTCCGCTCCGCCTACCGGCTGGGGGCCGGCGTGCCGCCGCTATCGTGAGGCCCGCGCGCGAGTGGCGGAACTGGCAGACGCGCCAGGTTTAGGTCCTGGTGCCTTCGGGTGTGCGGGTTCGAGTCCCGCCTCGCGCACCGTCGCCCGCCCGGCCCCGCCCGGTCGGGCTGCTCCTCCCTCGACGACGGCCCGGGTCGCCGCGATAGGTTGGCCGGGAGAGCACGACAGTTCCGCCACCCAGACCGTCAGGAGAGCAGCCGATGAGTGCGAGGCTCGAGGCCGGTGACACCGCCCCCGACTTCACCCTGCCCGACGACACGGGCGAGGAGGTCACCCTGAGCGGCCTGCGCGGTCGCAAGGTCATCGTCTACTTCTACCCCGCCGCGATGACGCCCGGCTGCACGAAGCAGGCCTGCGACTTCAGCGAGTCCCTCGACTCCCTGACCGCCGACGGGTACACCGTCCTCGGCATCTCGCCCGACGCGCCGGCGAAGCTCGCGAGGTTCCGCGAGAAGGAGCACCTGACGATCACCCTGCTCTCCGACGCCGACCGCGCGGTGATGCGCCGCTGGGGTGCCTTCGGCGAGAAGACGCTCTACGGCAAGACCGTCGAGGGGGTCATCCGCAGCACGCTCGTCGTCGACGAGGAGGGCACGGTGAGCCACGCCTGGTACAACGTCAAGGCCACCGGCCACGTGGCGAAGCTGCGCCGCGACCTCGGCCTGGACGAGGGGGCGACGGGATGAGCCCGACACCGTCCATCGACCGGCTCGAGGCCGAGGTCGTCGCCCGCCGCGAGCGGCTGGCCCACACCGTCGACGAGCTCGTCGGCCGGGCCGCCCCGAAGGCCATCCTGCGCCGCCAGGCCGAGGCGGCCCGGGCCCGCTTCGCCGACGTCGCCGAGACGCCCGAGGGCGAGCTGCGGGTCGAGCGGCTCGCCGCGGTCGTGGCCGTCGTCGCCGTCGTCGGTGGGTTCGTCGCCTACCGCGCACTGCGTCGCCGCTGAGGTGACCCCGACGAGCGGCCGCTCGCGGCTGCCCATCCGGATGCTCCACGACCGCGTCCTCGTCACGCTCGAGGGCGAGGCCGGTGAGCGGCGCTCCGGGGGCGGCATCGTCATCCCCGCGACCGCCAGCGTCGGCCGGCGCCTCTCGTGGGGTGCCGTCGTGGCCACCGGCCCGAACGTCCGCCAGGTCGAGACCGGCGACCGGGTGCTCTTCGACCCCGAGGAGCGGGCCGAGGTCGAGATCGGGGCCAAGGACTACGTGCTGCTGCGCGAGAAGGACATCCACGCGGTGGCCGCGGAGCGAGTCGACGAGGGCAGCACCGGCCTCTACCTGTGACGGCGGGCGAGGCGGCGGGCCTCGCCCGCGAGCTCGGTGTCCTTCTGGCTCCGGTAGTCGCGGTGGTCGGTGCGGCCGTGGGCTCGCCCGGCCCGCGCCGCGGCCTCCACCGCGAGGGCCGTGAGGCGGCCACCGACCGCGCGCGGCACGAGGGGCAGGAGGCGGTCGAGGGCCGCCCCGGCGCGGCGGGCCGTGACGTGGGTGCGCAGCACGGCCGCGAGGGTCGCGCTCGCTCCCGACCACAGCGCCCCCGCTGCGCCGGCGGACGGGGACGCGACGGCCGGCAGCGGTGTCCGGGTGCCGGCTGGCGAACAGCACCTCCGAGGCCCCGCTGACCCAGGCCCGCGCGACCCGCGTGCGGGCGTCGGCCGGTGCGCCCCGGTGGGGCAGCACGAGGGCCGGGTCGACGACGAGGCGCACCCCGTGGCGGGCCAGGCGCAGCCCGAGCTCGGAGTCCTCGCGGTAGGAGAACGCCGGGTCGTACCCGCCGACCGCCTCGAGGACGTCGCGCCGCACCGACGTGTGGGCGGCCCAGTGCCGCCACCGCTGGTCCTCCGGGGCCGCCAGGACGGCGGACAGGGCGCGCTCGCTCGCCGGCCGGCCGTAGGCGCGGGCGTACGGGCCCTCGGCGACGACGTCGCGCGTCGGGCCGATCACCCCCACGAGCTCGTCGCCGGCGTGGTGGGCGAGGTGCCGCCGGACCATGTCGGCGGCCGGGGTGAGGTCGTCGTCGCAGCGGATGACGACCCGTCCCCGTGCGGCGGCCGTCCCGGCGTTCAGCGCGCCCGCGACGCCGGTGGACGCGGGCCGGCGGACGACGACGAGGGGGAGGTGCGTCGGGGCGAGCGCGAGCACGGCGTCCGTCGCGGGGTCGGGGCCGTCGACGACGACGACGGCCTCCCAGGGTTCGTCGACCACCTGGGCGGCGAGGGCGTCGAGCAGGACCGGCAGCCGGTGGGCCCCGCGGTGCGTGGGCACGACGACCGACGCGGCGGGCGCGTCGGGGGGCTCCATGCGGGTCCTTCGGGAGGGCCGGATACGGGTGAGGCTCCCCGGCCGGCGGGGAGCCTCGTGCTCGGTGAGCGGTGGTGCGCCATCAGGGACTCGAACCCCGAACCCGCTGATTAAGAGTCAGCTGCTCTGCCAATTGAGCTAATGGCGCGCGAGCGGAGACATTATCAGCCGTCCGGCCCGCTCGTGAAATCCGCCTCAGCCCTCGTCGGCGGGGTCGTCGGGACCGGCGGGGCGGCCCCCGCGGGCGACGAGCACGCCCCCCGCCGGCGAGGAGCACGACGAGCACCGCGAGACCCACCGGGACGAGCCAGCCGGGCGCACCGGAGGAGGTGGGGGTGGCGTCGACGGTGGACGGCGACGGGCTGGGGGTCGCCGTCGGCGACGGGGTGTCGGTCGGGGTGGCCGTGGGCGTGGGGGTGGGCGTGGCGGAGGGCGTCGCGCCGGCCCCGGCCACGGTCGTCGTGAACGAGAACGAGCCGGAGACGGGGTGCCCGTCGACGCTCACCACCCGGAAGGTGACCTCGTGCTCGCCGGCGGGGAGGTCGGCCGCGAGGGGCTGGGTGACGACCGTCCCGTCGACCTCCGGCGCGCCGTCGGCCTCGTCCGCGCCCGGGCCCTGCACGCGCACCTGGAGGAACTCGGGGTTGATGTCCTCGCTGAAGGTCATCGTCACCTGCTCCGCCGTCTGGACGCTCGCGCCGTCCTCGGGCGCGGTCGACACGAGCTGGGCGTGCAGCGGCAGCGCCGCCGGCCCGGCCGCGAACACGGGCAGCGCGGAGGCCACGAGGCCCAGGGTGACGAGGAGCACCACGAGCAGGGTGACGGTGACGGACGCCTTGCGGGAGAACATGACGTCCATCCTGACAGAGCCGGGACGCGGCCGAGGCCCGGTCCGGGAACGGACCGGGCCTCGGCGTCGGGGTGAGTGACGGGACTTGAACCCGCGGCCCTCGCGACCACAACGCGATGCTCTACCAGCTGAGCTACACCCACCAGGACGGGCGCCGACTCTCCGGCGGGAGGAGTCGAACGCCCGCAGCGCGGACCATCGTACCGGGTGCCGGGGGGTGCTCTCGACCACCCCCCGGGGGCTCAGCCCGGGGTCCCCGGACGGGCCGGGACGTCGTCCTGGACCCCGGAGGCGTGGTCGACGACGTGCCGGGCGGCGAGGGCGCGCAGCTCGTCGGTGGAGCGTCCGGGCGACGGGACGAACACGGCCTCGCGGTAGTAGCGCAGCTCGGCGATCGACTCGCGGATGTCGGCGAGGGCCCGGTGCCCCCCGGACTTGGTCGGTGCCGCGAAGTACGAGCGGGGGAACCAGCGGCGGGAGAGCTCCTTGATCGACGACACGTCGATGATCCGGTAGTGCAGGTGCGCCTCGAGCCCGGGCATGTCGCGGGCGAGGAAGGCGCGGTCGGTGGCGACGGTGTTGCCGCCGAGCGGGGCCTTGCCCGCCTCGGGCACCCACGCGCGGACGTAGTCGAGGACCATCGCCTCGGCGGCCTCGAGGGTCGTGCCCTCGGCGAGCTCGTCGAGCAGGCCCGAGGTCGTGTGCATCTCGCGCACGAAGTCGTTCATCTGGGCCAGCGCGGCCTCCGGCGGGCGGACGACGACGTCGACGCCCTCACCGAGCACCGTGAGGTCGAAGTCGGTGACGAGGGCGGCCACCTCGACGAGGGCGTCGGACTCGAGGGAGAGCCCGGTCATCTCGCAGTCGATCCACACGATCCGGTCGGTGTGGGCACGGTCGCTGGTCGAGGACATGCGGGCCATGCTAGGGGTCGCCCTCGCCGGGGGCGGCGCGCGTCCCCCGACTCCGGCTAGGGTGCCGCCCATGAGCGGGGACCTGCGGACCACGCCCCTCCAGGCGGTGCGCGCCGACCCCACGACGCGCTCCGCGATCCGGTCGTGGGTCGTCGTCGGCATGGCCGGGGTCGGCTTCCTCATCGCCGCGCTCGTCGTGTCCGCCTACCTCGGCGCGACCTTCGGCCTGCAGACCGTGCTGCTCTCGCTCGCCGTCGCGCTCATCCCGCTCGGCATCGTCATCCCGACCTTCCTCTGGCTCGACCGGTTCGAGTCCGAGCCGACCCGCTACCTCGTCGCGGCCTTCCTCTGGGGCGCCCTCGTCGCGACCCTCGTCGCCGCCGTCTTCAACACCAGCGCCATCGTCGTGCTCCGGTCCGCGACCGACCCCGACGCCGCCCTGGCCACGACCGCGGTCCTCGTGGCGCCGGTCGTCGAGGAGGCGCTCAAGGGCTCCTTCGTGCTCCTCGTCTGGTGGTTCCTGCGCCGCGAGTTCGACGGCGTCACCGACGGGATGGTCTACGCCGGGGTGTGTGCCGCGGGGTTCGCGTTCACCGAGAACATCCAGTACCTCGCGCAGGCCTGGACCGACGGCGGGGGAGAGGCGCTCGGCGCGACCTTCGTCATGCGCTGCCTGCTCTCGCCGTTCGCGCACCCGATGTTCACCGTGCTCACCGGCGTGGGCGTGGGCGTGGCCGCCACGAGCCGCTCGTGGGCGCTCAAGGTGCTCGCCCCGGTCACCGGGTACGCGCTCGCGGTCCTGGCCCACGGGCTGTGGAACCTCGCCGCGGTCTCCGGCGGCACGGGGCTGCTCACCGTGTACCTCGTCGTCGAGGTGCCCGTCTTCCTCGCCTTCGTGGCCTTCGTCGTGTGGGCCCGGGGGCGCGAGGGCCGCCTCATCGGCCAGTTCCTGCGGCCCTACGTCGACGCCGGCTGGCTCTCCCGGGGCGAGGTGACCATGCTCTCGTCGATGGGGCGACGGCGGGAGGCGCGCCTGTGGGCGCGGGCCAACGCCGGGACCCGCGGGCTGGCGGCGATGCGGGCCTTCCAGGACACCGCGAGCGAGCTCGCCCTGCTGCGCCGCCGGATGCACCACGACGCGGCCGACGCGCACGCCCTCAACCAGGAGCGCGAGCTGCTCGCCGCGCTCACGGCCCGGCGCGGCGAGTTCGTCGGCCTCCCGGTGGGCTGAGTCGTGCCCACCGCCCTCGACGTGGCCCGCCGGATCGGACCCGAGCTCGTGGCGCTGCGCCGGCGGCTGCACCGCGCCCCGGAGATCGGCCTGCACCTGCCGGGCACCCAGGCGGCGGTGCTCGAGGCGCTGGCCGGGCTCGACCTCGAGGTCACGACCGGGCCGCGGGCTCAGCTCGGTCGTCGCGGTGCTGCGGGGGCGGGCGCCGCACGACGGTGAGCGTCCGGTGGTGCTCCTGCGCGGCGACATGGACGCCCTCCCGGTGGCCGAGGAGGTCGACGTCGACTACCGCTCGGAGGTCGACGGCGCCATGCACGCCTGCGGCCACGACCTCCACGTGGCCGGCCTCGTCGGGGCGGCGCGCGTCCTCACCGAGCTGCGCGACGAGCTCGTCGGCGACGTCGTCCTCATGTTCCAGCCGGCCGAGGAGGGCCCGGGAGGGGCCGAGCCGATGATCGCCGAGGGGCTGCTCGACGCGGCGGGGCGACGGGTCGACGCCGCCTTCGCGGTGCACGTGTACTCGGCCGACCACCCGCGCGGCACGTGGTTCGGCCGGCCGGGGCCGCTCATGGCGGCGGCCGACGAGGTGCACGTCGTGGTCCACGGGGTCGGCGGCCACGGGTCGGCGCCCGAGCGGGCCCACGACCCGGTGCCGGTGGCCTGCGAGATCGTCCTCGCGCTGCACACGGCGGTGACGCGGCGGTTCAGCGTGTGGGACCCCGTCGTGCTCACCGTCGGCCGGGTGGCGGCGGGGACGAAGGACAACATCATCCCCGACGACGCGCGACTCGAGGCGACCCTGCGGACCTTCTCGCGCGAGCACCGCGAGCGGGCGCACGCCGTGGTCGCCCAGGTCGCCCAGGGCATCGCCGGGGCGCACGGGATGACCGCCGAGGTCACCATCGGCAACGGCTACCCGGTGACCGTCAACGACGCCACCGAGTTCGCCTTCGCCCGCTCGGTCGTGGCCGACCTCTTCGGCGAGGACCACTGGGCCGACATGCCCGACCCCGAGGCCGGCTCGGAGGACATGGCCTTCGTCCTCGAGCAGGTGCCCGGCGCCTACCTCAACGTCTCGGCCTGCGTCACGGACGACCCGGCGCGCGCCGAGGACAACCACTCCCCGCGTGCCGCGTTCGACGACTCGGTCGTGCCGGACGTGGCCGCGGCGCTCGCCGAGCTGGCCCTGCGGCGCTCCCGGATGCTCGCCGGTGGCGACGTCGCGGGGTCCGGGGGCCCGGCCCGGTGACCGAGGCGGTCGAGGCTCCGGGCGTGCAGGGGTTCGACACCGAGCTGGTGGCCCTCCGCCGGACGGTGGTGGCCTTCTGCTACCAGCTGCTCGGTTCGCCGTTCGACGCCGAGGACGCCGCCCAGGAGGCGATGGCCCGGGCCTGGCGGGCGCGCGCGACGTACGACCCGGCCCGCGGCTCGGTCGCCGCGTGGTGCTTCCGCATCGCCCGCAACGTCTGCGTCGACCGGCTCCGGGCCACCCCGCGCCGTCCGCTGCCCCGCGACCTGCAGGACCCGGGGCTCGAGGTCGGGGCACCACTCGTGCCGGCCCTCGACGTGCCGTGGCTCATGCCGGCACCGACCTCGTGGCTCCTGCCGTCGGGCCCCGAGGACGCCTACGAGCGGCGGAGCGACGTGCGCCTGGCCGTCACGGCGATGCTCCAGTCGCTCTCGCCCCTGCAGCGGGGGGCCTTCGTGCTCCGTGACGTCATCGGCCTCTCGGCCGCCGAGACGGCGCTCGCGCTCGGGGTCACCCCGGCGTCCGCCACCTCGGCCCTGCAGCGGGCCCGGTCCGCCCTCGCGGCGGGGAAGGAGCGCTCGCACGGCCTCGCCCCGGCCGCGGTCGAGCGGTACGCCGAGGCCATCGAGCGGGCCGACGTCGACGCGCTGGCCGCCCTCGTCGCGGACGACCTCGTCTTCGAGATGCCGCCCGTGCCCAGCTGGTCGCAGGGGCCGGGAGCCCTACCGGGCCTTCATGGCCGACTTCTTCGGGCGGCGCGGGACGAGCTGGTCGACGACGCCGGTCTCGGCCAACGGCCGGCCCGGTCTCCTCCTGTACCGGGTCGAGGCCGGCCGCCGCGAGCCGCACACCCTCCAGCTCTTCGACGGTGGCGCCCTGGTCGAGCACGTCCTCGTGTACGCCGACGCCCGGCTGTTCGCGCTCTTCGAGGACTCGGCCGCCCCGCGATGAGTTTCGCGCGCCCCACTCGTACGTGGTGGTGAGGGCCCGACCGCGGGCCCACGGGAGAAGGAGTGCGCCATGGGGCGGTTGGTCGTCGTGCAGTACGTCACCCTCGACGGGGTGGTCGAGGACCCCGACGGGCGGGGAGGTACCGCGTTCGGAGGGTGGGCCATGCGCCACGGGCCCGGGGCGATCGCGGGGGACAGGTTCCGGGTGGGCACCCTGCTGGAGGCGGGCGTCCTCCTGTTCGGGCGCCGCACGTGGGAGCACTTCAGCATGCTGTGGCCCACCCGGACCACCGACTTCGCCCAGGTGCTCAACCGGGCCGAGAAGGCGGTGCTGACGCACGGCGAGCCCGAGCTCGGCCGGTGGTCGAACTCGCACGTCGTCGACGCGCCGCTCGACGCCTGGGTCGCGCGGACCGTGGCCGAGCGTGACGTCGTCGTCATCGGCAGCGGGTCCGTCGTCGACCGGCTGCGGGAGGCCGGGCATGGTCGACGAGTACCGGCTCATCACCTTCCCGACGGCGGTGGGCGCCGGCCGCCGGCTGTTCCCCGAACCGGTCGAGCTCGAGCTCGTCTCCGCCGAGGTCACCGGCCCGGGGGTGCTGACCACCCTCGTGCCGACGCGGGGGGCGGGCTGAGCCCGGGTCGCCCCGTGCGCGACTCCGTCGCCGTTCGCGCGCGCCCCCGGCAGGATCCGCCGTCGGCCACCGGTGCTCGTACCTCGCACCGTCCCCTTCCGGCTCCCGTCGTCCTGACCGGGGTCGAGCGCAGCACGCGCTCCGCGCGTTCGCGCGCGCCCCCGGCAGGACTCGAACCTGCGACCTCGAGATTAGAAGGCTCTTGCTCTATCCGGCTGAGCTACGGGGGCCGGGCGCCCTGCGGACGCCGCGGCCAGTGTAGGAGGCACGTCCCTCCCGAGGGCGGTGCCTCACCCCCCGAGCGGGAGCCGGGCCAGGACCTCGTGGCGCGGCCGGTGGCCCCGCTCCCGCGGCAGGTGCGACTCGAGCACCACCACCTCGTCGGCGACCCAGGCCGGTCCCCGGTAGGTGTCGAGCACCCGCAGCCACCGGGTGGCGTCGAGCGGCTGCCCGAAGCGCCCGAGGGTGAGGTGCGGGAGGAACGGCCCGCCGTCCGGCGCCGCCCCCACGACGGCGCACGCCGCGCGCACGGCGGCCGCCACCGGGGCCAGGCCTCCACCGTCGTCCACCCCCGCCCACAGCACGCGGGCCCGGGTGACGTCCGGGAAGCAGCCACCGCCGGCGACGGCGAGGCGGACCGGGCCGCGCCGTCGCGACGGCCTCCCCGACGGCGCCGACGAGCGGCTCGACGACCCGGTCCGGGGCCGCACCGGCGAAGGCCAGCGTCACGTGCCACTGCCCGGGGGGCGACCACCGCGGGCCGTCGACGTCGCGCCGCGGCTCGAGGAAGTCCTCGAGGTGCTCGACGACCTCCGCGGGAGGGTCCACGGCCACGAACATCCGCATCGCGACATCATCGGGCCTCCACCCGCCGAATGCGCGGCGGGACACGGCGCGCTCGTTACGATCAGCCCGTGGGTGCGGACCGAGACGTGGAGGCCGTGGTCTCCTCCGTCGAGGTGCTGCGCGAGGAGGTCCAGCGGGCCGTGCTGCCCCTCGACGTCCCCGGGCGCCCGGCCGCCGAGACGGCTCGCCGCCAGCTGCTCGACCAGCTCGACGACTACGTGCTGCCGCGGCTGCGCTCCCTCGACGCCCCCCTGCTCGCCGTGGTGGGCGGCTCGACGGGGGCCGGCAAGTCGACGCTCGTCAACTCGGTCGTCGGCGAGCGGGTCAGCCGCCCGGGCGTCCTGAGGCCGACGACGACCTCACCGGTGCTCGTGCACCACCCCGGCGACCGGCACTGGTTCGAGGACGAGCGCATCCTGCCGGGCCTGGCCCGGGTCACCGGCCGCGACACGGGGGAGGACCAGCCCGGGACGGTGCGGCTCGCCGGCTCTGACGCCCTGCCGGCGGGGATGGCCCTGCTCGACGCCCCCGACATCGACTCCGTCGTCTCGGCCAACCGCGAGCTCGCGACCCAGCTGCTGTCGGCCGCCGACCTCTGGCTGTTCGTGACCACGGCGGCCCGGTACGCCGACGCGGTGCCCTGGGACCTCCTGCGCACCGCCGCCGAGCGCGGTACCGCCGTGGCGATCGTCCTCGACCGCGTGGCCCCGGAGGCCGTCGACGAGATCCGGCCGCACCTGGCCTCCATGCTCCGCGAGCAGGGACTGCCCACCGCCCCGATCTTCACCGTCCCCGAGACCCCGCTCGGCGACGACGGGAGGTTGCCGCCCGAGGCGTTCGCCCGGCTGCGCTCGTGGCTCGAGGCGCTCGCCGGCGACGCCCGGGCCCGCGACATCGTCGTCACCCAGACCCTGCGGGGGGCCGTCGCCTCCCTCACCGGGCGCACGGCGGAGCTCGTCACCGCCAGCCGCGAGCAGGAGGAGGCACGGCAGCTCGCTCGAGGCCGCGGTCGCCGACGCCTTCGGCTCCGCGCACCGCCGGGTCGCCGACGGGATGACCGACGGGACCCTGCTGCGCGGCGAGGTGCTCGCCCGGTGGCAGGAGTTCGTCGGCACGGGCGAGTTCTTCCGTCAGGTCGAGTCGACGATCGGACGCTGGCGCGACCGCGTCACCGCCGCGCTCAAGGGCACCCCTGCGCCCGCCGACGGGTTGGGGGAGGCCCTGCACACGGGCGTGGCCGCCCTGCTGCTGGCCAACCTCGAGTCCGCCGAGGCCGACGCCGCGCGCACCTGGCGGCGGCTGCCGGGCGGGCCGGCCGTGCTCGCCGACGTGGCCGGGCACGGCGCACCGCGACCCGAGTCCACCGCGGCCGTCGAGCGGCTCGTGCGCGACTGGCAGGGCGAGGTGCTCGAGCTCGTGCGCACCGAGGGCCAGGGACGCCGCACGAACGCCCGGGTCGCGGCCTACGGCGTCAACGCCATCGGGCTCTTCCTCATGCTCGTGGCCTTCGCCCAGACCGGGGGCCTCGTCGGCGCCGAGATCGGGATCGCCGGGGGCACCTCGGTGCTCGCCCAGCGGGTCCTCGAGGCGATCTTCGGCGACCAGGCGGTGCGCGACATGGCCGGCAAGGCCCGCACCCACCTCCTCGACCTCGCCGACGGCCTCTACGCCGCCGAGCGGGCCCGGTTCGAGGCGGCGCTCGCCGGGCACGCGGCCCCCGCCGACCAGGCCGAGCGGCTCGAGCGCGCCGGCGCCGGGCTGCGGGCGGTGTCGGTGTGAGCCCGCTCGTCATGGGGACCTCCCGGGGTGCCGTCGTGTCACCCGAGCGCCTCGCCGCCGCCTCCGGCGCGCTCGCCGCCGCCGTCGACGCGGGCGGCACCGAGCTGCCGCCCGCGGCCTCGGCCCGGGCGGCGGCGGTCGTCGCCAAGGTGGGCCAGCGCACGTCGCTCGTCGGCGGGCACACCGTCGTCGCCCTCGCGGGGGCCACGGGCAGCGGCAAGTCCTCCCTCTTCAACGCCCTCGTCGGCGCCGACGTCTCCCGGGTCGGCGTGCGGCGCCCGACGACCTCGACCCCGACCGCCGCCGTGTGGGGCGACGAGCCGGCGGGCGAGCTGCTCGACTGGCTCGGGGTGGGCTCGCGCCACCACGTCGACGACGACGGCGCCGGGGCCCAGCTCGGCAGCCTCGACGGCCTCGTCCTGCTCGACCTGCCCGACGTCGACTCCCGCGAGACCGGCAACCGCGACGAGGCCGAGCGGGTGCTCGAGCTCGTCGACCTCTTCGTCTGGGTCACCGACCCGCAGAAGTACGCCGACTCCCGCCTGCACGACGACCACGTCGCCACCCTCACCGCGCACGAGGCGGTCACCATGGTCGTGCTCAACCAGGCCGACCGGCTGCCCGCCGACGACCTCGCCCGCTGCCGCACCGACCTCGGGCGACTCATGGAGCGCGACGGCGTGCCGGGCGCCCTGGTGCTGACGACCTCGGCCCGCGACGGCGCCGGGGTCGACGAGCTGCGCCAGCGCCTGGCGAACGCGGTCGCGAGCCGCACCATGGCCCGGGCACGCCTGGCCGCCGACGTCCGGCAGGTCGCCCGGGCGCTGACCGCCCACGTCGGCGCGGGCGAGCCGCGGGTCGACGCCCCCACCCGCACCGAGCTGCTCGACGCCCTCGCCCGCTCGGCCGGCGTGCCCACCGTCGTCGACGCCGTGGCCCGCGACTACCGGATGGAGTCCGCCACCCACACCGGGTGGCCGGTCACCCGCTGGGTGCACCGGCTGCGGGCGCGGCCGCTGCGCCGGCTGCGGCTCGACGGGCGCGACGTGCGGGTCACCCAGTCCGACGTGCGCTCGGTCCTCGGCCGCTCCTCCCTGCCACCGCCCTCGCCCGCCGCCCGGGCGGCGGTCTCGCTCGCGACCCGGCGGGTCGCCGACCGGGCCGGGGCCGGGCTGCCGGTGCCGTGGTCCGAGGCCGTCGAGAACGCCGCCACCCCGAGCGGACCCGAGCTCGGCGACGCCCTCGACCGGGCCGTCGTCGGCACCTCCCTCCTCGCCCGGTCGCCCGCGTGGTGGCGGGTCGTCGGCGGCCTCCAGCTCGTCCTCGCGGGTGCCGCGCTCGTCGGGCTGCTCTGGCTCGCCGCCTACGCGCTCGCGGGCTGGCTCCAGCTCGACGCGGTCGTCCCGGACGTGCCCACCGTGGGTGTGCTGCCCGTGCCGGCGCTGCTGCTCGTCGGCGGACTCCTGCTCGGGCCGCTGCTCGCCGCCCTCGCGGCGTGGCTGGCCCGGGTCGGGGCCCGTCGCCGCGCCGCGGTCATGGAGGAGCGGCTGCGCACGTCGATCGCCACCGTCGCCGACGGCGACATCCTCGGGCCGGTGGGGCGGGTGCTCGAGCGGCACGCCGCGACCCGCACCGCGTTGGAGCAGGCCGCGGAGGTCTGACCCGGGCCGGCCGTCCACAGGCGGCACCCGACGCCCCCGTCGTCCACAGCCTGCGGGCGACCCGTTGTGGGGCGGCCCGCCCGCTCACGAGGCTGGCCCCGGCGGCCCCCGAGTGGCGGGGGCCGGGAGGAGGCACGAGAGATGTACGAGACCCACGTGACGGTCCAGGGGCGGCTGGTCGCCGACCCCGTCGTCAAGCAGGGCCGCAGCGGGCCGTTCACGGTCTTCCGGGTGGCCCAGTCCGAGCGCCACCCCGACCGCGGCGAGCCGGGGCGGTGGACCGACTCCGAGCCGAGCTTCTACGACGTCACGGTGTTCCGGGGGCTGGGCGAGAACTCCGCCCGCTCGCTGCGCAAGGGCCACCCGGTCGTCGTGTACGGCAAGCAGCGCATCCGGCAGTTCCGGCGGGACGACGGCTCGTACGGGGCCACGGTCGAGCTCGACGCCTACTCCCTCGGCCACGACCTGCGCTGGGGGGTGACGTCCTACACGCGCAACGGCGACCTCGCGCCGTCCCTGCCCGAGCCCGCGGCCGGTGCCGGCGGCTTCGGCGACCCCGAGCGCGACCCCTACGAGGTCGTCGGGTCGGTGCCCGGTGCCGCGGCCGGGTCCACGGCCGGCGGGGCGTCGGAGGAGGCCGGGGGTGTCGACACGGGCCCGCTCGTCCGCCCGCCCGAGGAGGAGGCCGCCTGAGGCGCCGCTGCGCAGTGGCCGGCGGATTCGGGCGGGGGCGGGGCTGGTCGATACCCTGACCCCATGCCCGAGTTCATCTACGTGATGTCGCGCGCCCGCAAGGCGCACGGCGACAAGGTCATCCTCGACGACGTCACCCTCTCGTTCCTGCCCGGCGCCAAGATCGGCGTCGTCGGCCCGAACGGTGCGGGGAAGTCGTCGGTGCTCAAGATCATGGCCGGCCTCGACCAGCCCTCGAACGGGGAGGCGCGGCTCACCCCGGGCTACTCCGTCGGCATCCTCATGCAGGAGCCCGAGCTCAACGAGGAGAAGACCGTCCTCGGCAACGTCGAGGAGGGCGCGGGCGAGATCAAGGCCAAGGTCGACCGGTACAACGAGATCTCGGCGCTCATGGCCGACCCGGACGCCGACTTCGACGCGCTGATGGCCGAGATGGGGCAGCTCCAGGAGGCCATCGACGCCGCCGACGCCTGGGACCTCGACTCCCAGCTCGAGCAGGCGATGGACGCCCTGCGCTGCCCGCCCCCGGACGCCGACGTCACCGTGCTCTCCGGCGGTGAGCGCCGCCGGGTGGCCCTGTGCAAGCTGCTCCTCCAGAAGCCCGACCTGCTCCTGCTCGACGAGCCGACCAACCACCTCGACGCCGAGTCGGTGCTCTGGCTCGAGCAGCACCTCGCGGCCTACCACGGCGCCGTCGTCGCCGTGACCCACGACCGGTACTTCATGGACAACGTCGCGCAGTGGATCCTCGAGCTCGACCGCGGCCGCGCGTACCCGTACGAGGGCAACTACTCGACGTACCTCGAGAAGAAGCAGGCCCGCCTCGCGATCCAGGGCAAGAAGGACGCCAAGCTCTCCAAGCGCCTCGCCGAGGAGCTCGAGTGGGTGCGCAGCAACGCCAAGGCGAAGCAGACCAAGTCCAAGGCCCGCCTCCAGCGCTACGAGGAGATGGCGGCCGAGGCCGACCGCACCCGCAAGCTCGACTTCGACGAGATCCAGATCCCGCCGGGGCCGCGCCTCGGCAGCAAGGTCATCGAGGTCTCGGGGCTCACCAAGGGCTTCGGCGACCGCGTGCTCATCGAGGACCTGTCGTTCACCCTGCCGCGCAACGGGATCGTCGGGGTCATCGGCCCCAACGGCGTCGGCAAGACGACCCTCTTCAAGACGATCGTCGGGCTCGAGGAGGCCGACGGCGGCCGGGTCGACATCGGCGACACCGTGAAGATCTCCTACGTCGACCAGAGCCGGGGTGGGCTCGACCCCCAGAAGAACCTCTGGGAGACCGTCTCCGGCGGCCACGACTACATCCAGGTCGGCCACGTCGAGATCCCCAGCCGGGCCTACGTCAGCCAGTTCGGCTTCAAGGGCCCCGACCAGCAGAAGAAGGCCGGGGTGCTCTCCGGCGGCGAGCGCAACCGGCTCAACCTCGCCCTCACCCTCAAGGAGGGGGGCAACCTCCTGCTCCTCGACGAGCCGACCAACGACCTCGACGTCGAGACCCTCGGCTCGCTGGAGAACGCCCTCCTCGACTTCCCGGGCTGCGCCGTGGTCATCAGCCACGACCGGTGGTTCCTCGACCGGGTGGCGACGCACATCCTCGCCTACGAGGGCACCGACGAGAGCCCGTCGCGCTGGTACTGGTTCGAGGGCAACTTCGAGTCGTACGAGGCCAACAAGGTCGAGCGGCTCGGCGAGGACGCGGCGCGCCCGCACCGCGTCACCTACCGCAAGCTCACCCGCGACTGACGGCCGGTGACCGCGACTAGGGTGGCCGCCGTGGACAGCGAGACGACCGGCCCCCCGCCGCACCGCGTCTCCGTCGTCATCCCCGTCTACCAGGGCGCCACGACGCTGGCGGGGGTCGTCGCCGAGGTCGAGCCGTTCACCGCGGAGGGCACGACGCCGGCCGGCCGGCGCTACGTCGTCGAGGAGGTCGTGCTCGTCGACGACTGCGGTCCCGACGGTTCGGACGTCGTCATCCGGGCCCTGGCCGCCGAGCACGCGTGGGTCCGGCCGGTGTGGCTGAGCCGCAACTTCGGCCAGCACGCCGCGACCCTCGCGGGCATCTCGGCGTCCGGGGGCGAGTGGGTCGTCACGATGGACGAGGACGGCCAGCACGACCCGTCCTTCGTCGGGGCGATGCTCGACGCCGCGATGGGCGCGCAGGCCGACGTCGTCTACGCCCGTCCGTCGAACGAGCCGCCGCACGGTGCCGCGCGCAACGTGGCCTCCCGCGCGGCCAAGTGGCTCGTCTCGACGATGGCGCGCGGCGCACCGGCCGCCGACTTCAACAGCTACCGCCTCGTCCTCGGCGAGGTCGCCCGCTCGGTCGCCGCCTACGCCGGCCCCGGCATCTACCTCGACGTCGCGATCAGCTGGGTCGCCCGTCGGGTGACGACGACCCCGGTCCCGATGCGCGACGAGGGCGAGCGGCCCTCGGGGTACGACCTGCGCCGGCTCGCCTCGCACTTCTGGCGGCTCGTGCTCTCCAGCGGTACCACGCCCCTGCGGTGGGTGAGCCTCACCGGGGCCGGTGCCGTGGTCCTCGCCCCGGTCCTGGCCGTGGTCCTGCTCGTGGGGCGGACGGCGCGCTGGTGGGACGCGCCCGGGTGGACCTCGACGATGGTCCTGCTCATGGCGGCCACCGGGGCGATCCTCTTCGCCCTCGGTGTCATCGCCGAGTACGTCGGCATGGCCGTCAACATGGCGATGGGCAAGCCGCTCTACCTCCCGGTCCGCGACCGCCACGAGGGGCCGCTCGGGCGGGACGAGGCGTGACCCCCGGGGGGCCCCGGCCCACGGCGTGGGTCGTCGGCGCCGGGGGGCTCGTCGGCCGCCACCTCGTGGCGCTGCTCGCGAGCACCGGCCACGAGGTCCTCACCTCGTCCGTGCCCTGGGCCGACGAGGAGGCCACCGTCGACGTGCTGCGCGAGGAGCTGGCCCGCTTCGCCGCCGCCACCGCCGGGCGCCCGTGGCTCCTCGCGTGGTGCGCCGGTGCCGGCGTGGTGGCCACGGGGGAGGCGGCGCTGGCCGCCGAGCAGCGGGTCTTCGAGCGCTTCACCGACCTCCTCACGGACGCGGGCCTCGGCGCGGACGGCGTCGTCGTCCTCGCCTCGTCCGCCGGCGGGCTGTACGCCGGGTCGTCCGAGCCACCCTTCACCGAGGACAGCGAGCCCGCCCCCCTCGTCGCGTACGGCCGCACCAAGCTGGCGATGGAGGCCGCCCTCACGGCAGCCGTGCGCCGCACCGGGCAGCGCGCCGTGCTGGCCCGGCTGGCCAACGTCTACGGCCCGGGCCAGACCCTCGGCAAGCCGCAGGGCCTGCTCTCCCAGCTGTGCCTCTCCGACGCGACGACCCGTCCCCTCCCGGTCTTCGTCTCCCTCGACACCATCCGCGACTACGTCTACGTCGTCGACCTCGCCCGCATGCTCCTGCGCAGCGCCGAGCTGGCGCGGGCCGAGCCGGAGGGCGCGAGCGTGGTCAAGGTCGTGGCGTCCGGCCGGCCGGTCACCGTCGGCCACCTCGTCTCCGAGGCCCGTCGGGTGTTCCACCGGCCGCTGCGCACGGCCATGGCCCCGGGCGGACGCGGCCAGGTGCTCGACCTGCGGCTGGCCTCGGTGCGCTGGCCGGAGGTCGACGCCCTCGCCTCGACCCCCCTGGCCGCCGGGCTGGCGGCCACCGCCGCGGACGTGCGGGCGCGGGTGGTGTCGGGCGGACCGCTCGACGGCTGAGCCGCCCGCGGCGTCAGCGGGGCCGGGTCGCGGCGAGGAACACCGAGGAGCCGAACGGGAGGTCCCGGCGCCGGAGCACCGCCCGGTCGAGGCGGCACATCGAGCGCAGCAGCGCGTTGAGCGCGCGGGGCACCTCCGGCACGGCCACGATGTCGTGCGGGCCGTCGGGCCGCCGCCGGGTGAGCCGGCGGGCCGTGCGCTCGCCGACGAAGAGCGGGAACACCGACGCGAAGCCGTAGGTGGCCCGCTCGAGGCGTGAAGCCGGCCCGCTCGACCGCGGCGACGGCCCGGGCGCGGGTGTAGCGCCGGTGGTGGCCGTTGGCCACGTCGAAGTCGCTCCACGCCCAGGTGTACGCGGGCACGGACATGAGGAAGCGGCCCCCGGGACGCAGCACCCGGAGGACCTCGTCGAGGGCCGCGCCCTCGGGCTCGCAGTGCTCGATGACGTCGAAGGCGGCCACCGCGTCGAAGGTCCGGTCGGCGAAGGGGAGGGCCAGGGCCGACCCGCAGACCCCGTCCGCGCCGAGCCCCCGGGGGTCGATGTCGAGGGAGGCCACCCGGCCGGTGGCCTCGCGGAACCAGCCCGCGCTCGGCCCGTCGGCACTGCCGAGGTCGAGGGCCACCGGTGCGCCCTCGACGAGGTCGCGCAGGGCCACCTCGAGGAGGTCGGCCCGGGCGACGTACCACCAGTAGTCCGGGGCCGCGATGGACGGGGAGCCACCATGGCCGTGGGCAGTCACCGGGTCAGGCTACCCATCGGGCAGCGGGGTGGGGTCCGGGGTGTCGGTGCGGCGGTGCGCGAGGAGGCCGAGGAGGCCGGCGGCGGTCGCCGTGGTCGCGGTCGTGGCCCCGAAGACCTCGCCGAGCCGCAGCGCGCAGACGAGCACCGCGATGTTCGCGGCCTCCGCCGCGACCCACGGGCGGTCGGCGCCGCCGCGTCGCCACAGCCCGATGACGACGACCGCGAGCAGGAGGTAGGCGCCGAGCAGCACCCAGCCGCCCTCGACGAGGGCGGCCCAGTACGAGTTGTGGAACAGGTACTGGCGGCCCTGGAGGTCGACCCAGGCCTCACCCAGGCCGAGCCCCTGCACGGGGCTCGCGTCGAGCTTGACCCGGGAGGCGGCGTCGATCCGTTCCCGGAAGGCGTCGGAGCCGTCCCGGCTCGCGAACACCCCGGCCTGCGCGTAGTTGGTCTCGACGAACTGGACGGCGAGGGCGAACCCGGCGACGAGCAGCACCCGCCCACCGCGGCCGAGGCGGGGCCGCAGGAGGAGCCAGGCCAGCCCGCAGGCGAGCGCCGCGATGGAGGTCCGCGAGCCCGTCGTCCACACCAGGGCCGCCCCGAGCGGCGGTCACCGCCACCTGGCGCCGGCGCTCGTCGAGGAGCCCGAGGAGGAGCAGGGTGACCACGGCGTAGGCCAGCCCGGCCTGGTTCTTGTCGAGGAGGAACCCCGAGAGGTACGCACCGTACGGTGCCGGGGCCGCGCCGGCGAAGAAGAGGACGGCGTTGGCCAGCAGGCCGACGGCCATGCCCCGGACGAGGGACGGGTAGTGCACCCGACCCGAGACGACGGCGAGCAGGTAGGCGCCGACGATGACGAGCCGCAGGGCCCGGCGGGTCCAGCCGCTCAGGGAGTCGTCGGGCGAGGACAGCGACACGACGACGAGGTAGCCCAGGAGCAGGAGCATGGCCGGCAGCAGCCAGCCGAGGGCACCGCCGGGGCCGCTCAGCGGTCGGACCGGCCGGCGCAGCGACGCCAGCACCGCGAGCCCCGTGACCGCCGCGAGGCCGGTCGAGAGGAACCCCGGCACCCCCGGTGGGGCCCAGACGACGAGGGCGAGCGCGCCGAGGGCGAAGTCGACGAGGCGGGTGGGCTGGCGCGCCGGCGGGAGGTCGGCGTCCCCGGTGAGCCGCTCCCGGGGAACCCGGGGTGCCCGGAGAACCCGGGGTGCCCGGGGACGTCTGCGGTCGTCGCCACGGCGGCCCGGTCCTCAGCGGTGGCCGCGGGCCAGCCGGACGGCGAGGTCGCCGTAGGTGCGCTCGATCGACTCGGGGGTGCGGCGGCCGCCGGGGACGTACCACCGGGAGACGTCGATGGCCATCGACAGCAGGGCGAGGGCCGTGGCCGGCACGTCGTCGACGTCGAGCTCGCCCGTGGCGACCCCGTCCCGGAGCACGTCGGCGACGACGGCGTCGATGTCCTTGCGCAGCCCGATCACCTCGGCCCGGTGGTCGGGGGAGAGGTGGCGGAACTCGAACTGGACGATCCGGCCGAGCTGGTGGTGCTCGGCGTGCCACCGCGAGAAGCCGCCGATGATCGCGCGGAGGGCCTCGGTGGGGGTCGACGCGTCGCGCGAGGCCTCGACGAGCAGGTCGCGGGCGCGGGCGTGCCCGCGCCGGCTGATCTCGAAGAGGAGCACCTCCTTGGAGGCGAAGTGCACGTAGACGCCGGCGGGGGAGAGGCCGGCCCGCGAGGCGATGTCGCGGGTGGTCGTGGCCGGGAAGCCGTGCTCGGCGAAGGCGTCCGCCGCCGCGAGCATGATCCGGGTCGCCGTGTCGGCCACGCCGGTGGCGCCGCCGGGGCGGCCGCCCTCGGGGGCGAGCGCGGCCAGGACGGCGGTCTCGGTGAGCGGCGTGGTGCTCGGCACGGTTGACAGCATGCCCCACCCGGGTCACACTAAGCAAGCGCTTAGTCACGACGGCGTGCCGTCGTCGTCCCCCCGTCGAGCCGAGGAGTCCCATGCCCCGCAACATCTACGCCGCCGAGCACGAGGACTTCCGGGCCTCGGTCGCCGAGTTCGTCGAGCGCACGCTCAAGCCCCGCGCGGAGCAGATGCTCGAGGTCAAGTCGGTCGACCGCGACCTGTGGAAGGAGGCCGGCAAGCAGGGCCTCTTCGGCCTCGACATCCCCGAGGAGTTCGGGGGGATGGGCGCGGAGGACTACCGCTTCAACGCCGTCGCCGCCGAGGTCATCGCCGGCTTCAACTTCGCCGTGTCGTCGTGCTTCGGCATCCACTCCGACGTGTGCCCGCCGTACATCGTCGACCTCGGCACCCAGGAGCAGAAGGAGCGCTGGCTGCCCGGCATGGCCAACGGCGAGCTCATCGCGGCCATCGCCATGACCGAGCCGTCGGGCGGCTCCGACCTCGCCGCGCTGAAGACCACGGCCGTGCGCGACGGTGACGACTGGGTGCTCAACGGGTCCAAGACGTTCATCACCAACGGCTACCAGGCCGACCTCGTCATCGTCGCGGCGCGCACCGACCCGAGCAAGGGCGCCAAGGGCATCACCCTGCTCGTGGTCGAGGAGGGGATGGAGGGCTTCAGCCGGGGCCGCAAGCTCGACAAGGTCGGGCAGGAGGAGGCCGACACCTCCGAGCTGTTCTTCGAGGACGTCCGCGTGCCCGACGCCAACCGGCTCGGCGAGGAGGGCCTGGGCTTCGTCGCGATGATGCAGCGCCTGCCGCAGGAGCGCATCGGCGCCGCGGTCGCGAACACCGCGCACGCCTTCCAGATCTTCCGCGAGACGGTCGAGTACACGAAGGAGCGCAAGGCCTTCGGCCAGTCGGTCGGTTCGTTCCAGCACAACAAGTTCAAGATGGCCGAGCTGCTCACCAAGCTCGAGGTCACCCAGGCCTACGTCGACGACTGCGTCGCCGCGCACGCCGAGGGGACGCTGACGCCCGTCGACGCCGCCAAGGCCAAGTGGTTCTCGGCCCAGGTGCAGAACGAGGTGCTCGACGAGTGCGTCCAGCTGCACGGCGGCTACGGCTTCATGAACGAGTACCGCGTCGCGCGCGCCTGGCGCGACGCCCGCGTCTCGAAGATCTGGGCCGGCTCGAACGAGATCATGAAGGAGCTCATCGGCCGCGACCTCGGCCTGTGACCCGGGCCGCCGGCCCTCGCGTGTGACACGGTGAGGTGATGTCGCCCCGCAGCTCGCGCACGATGCCCGGCTGGCTCCGCGCCGTCTTCGCGGCGCCGCACCCGCTCTACGACCACGGTCTCGGCTGGCTCCTCGGCGGCCGCTTCGTCCGCGTCTCGCACGTCGGGCGCCGCAGCGGCCGCCCGTACCGGACGGTCCTCGAGGTGGTCGCGCACGACCGCCGCAGCGGTGCCGTGACGGTCGTCTCCGGCTTCGGCGGTCGCTCCGACTGGTTCCGCAACGTCACGGCGGGCGGCCCGGTCGGCGTCGACCTCGGGCACGGCCCGCGGCTCGCCGACCACGAGGTCCTGCCGACCGACGAGGTGGTCGGGGTCCTCGAGGCCTACGAGCGCCGCAACCGCCTCGCCGCCCCGGTCCTGCGGCGGGCGCTCAGCGGGCTCGTCGGCTGGCGGTACACCGGCACCGACGCCGCCCGGCGCCGGCTCGCCGAGGAGCTCCCGATGGTGCGCTTCACCCCGGCGGCGGACGCCCGCCGGGAGGGTCGACCGGCGACGACCCGGGCGAGACGGCGAGGAACACGCAGGAGAGGGCGTCGTCGCCGAGGAGCAGGAGGGGAGAGAGCGGCGACCCGGGGGGACGCCCCCGACCGCGCCCGGCCCATCGCGCCGGTGACCCGTCCTTCGACGCCGCGGTCCTGAGGGTCGTTCCGGAAGGTAGGTTGGTGCCTCGCGTGGGCCCAGCCCCGCGCCCGCCGGCAGCGTCGCTGGCCTGCAGCGACTCCCTCACGGAAGGCAACCAGTGGAGATCTGGCCCGGGACGGCGTACCCGTTGGGCGCCACCTACGACGGCAGCGGCGTGAACTTCGCCCTGTTCAGCGAGGTCGCCGAGCGCGTCGAGCTCTGCCTCGTCGACGACGACGGCGCCGAGACGCGCGTCGAGCTGCCCGAGGTCGACGGGTTCGTCTGGCACGGCCACGTGCCGGGGATGCAGCCGGGGCAGCGCTACGGCTACCGCGTCCACGGACCCTACGACCCCGAGAACGGGCACCGCTGCGACCCCAGCAAGCTGCTCCTCGACCCCTACGCGAAGGCCGTCGAGGGCCAGGTCGCCAACGACCCCGCGCTCTTCAGCTACGACTTCGACGACCCCACCGAGCGCAACACCGACGACAGCCTCGGCAAGACGATGCTCGGCGTCGTCACCAACCCGTACTTCGACTGGGGCCACGACCGGCCGCCGCGCCACGAGTACCACGAGAGCGTCATCTACGAGGCCCACGTCAAGGGCCTGACGATGACCCACCCCGAGATCCCCGAGGACATCCGCGGCACGTACGCGGCCATCGCCCACCCGGCGGTCATCGAGCACCTCAGCGCCCTCGGCGTCACCGCCCTCGAGCTCATGCCGGTCCACCAGTTCGTCCAGGACACCTCGCTGCAGTCCAAGGGCCTCACGAACTACTGGGGCTACAACACGATCGGCTTCCTCGCACCGCACAACGGGTACGCGCGCTCCGACGGCGGGGAGCAGGTCACCGAGTTCAAGGCCATGGTCAAGGCGCTCCACGAGGCGAACATCGAGGTGATCCTCGACGTCGTCTACAACCACACGGCCGAGGGCAACGAGATGGGCCCCACGATCTGCTTCCGCGGCATCGACAACGCGGCGTACTACCGCCTCGTCGACGACGCGAAGGAGCACTACTACGACACGACGGGCACGGGGAACAGCCTCCTCATGCGCAACCCGCACGTGCTCCAGCTCATCATGGACAGCCTGCGCTACTGGGTCACCGAGATGCACGTCGACGGCTTCCGCTTCGACCTCGCCGCCACCCTGGCCCGCCAGTTCCACGAGGTCGACAAGCTCTCGGCCTTCTTCGACCTCATCCAGCAGGACCCGGTGATCTCCCAGGTCAAGCTCATCGCCGAGCCGTGGGACGTCGGCGACGGCGGCTACCAGGTCGGCGGGTTCCCCCCGCTGTGGACCGAGTGGAACGGCAAGTACCGCGACACCGTGCGCGACTTCTGGCGCGGAGAGCCGGGCTCGCTCGGCGAGTTCGCCTCGCGCCTCACCGGGTCGAGCGACCTCTACGAGCACAACGGCCGCAAGCCGATCGCGTCGATCAACTTCGTCACCGCCCACGACGGCTTCACCCTGCGCGACCTCGTCTCCTACAACGACAAGCACAACGAGGCCAACGGCGAGGACGGCCGCGACGGCGAGAGCCACAACCGGTCGTGGAACTGCGGGGTCGAGGGCCCCACCGACGACCCCGAGGTCACCGCCCTGCGGGTGCGCCAGCAGCGCAACTTCCTCACCACCCTGCTGCTCAGCCAGGGCGTGCCGATGATCGCCCACGGCGACGAGATCGGCCGCACCCAGGACGGCAACAACAACGTCTACTGCCAGGACAACGAGCTCGCCTGGGTCGACTGGGACCTCGACGACGAGCAGCGGCGCCTCTACGCGTTCACGGCCGCGGTCGCGACGATCCGCCGCGAGCACCCCGTGTTCCGGCGCCGGCGGTTCTTCGCCGGCAGCGCCGACCACGGCGGCCAGTCCGAGATGGGCGACATCGCCTGGTTCCAGCCCGGTGGCGAGCCGATGGGCGAGCGGGACTGGACCGACGGGCAGGCCCGGATGATGACGGTCTTCCTCAACGGCGAGGCCATCCCCGGGCCCGACGTGCACGGCCGGCGGGTCGTCGACGACGACTTCCTCGTCCTCTTCAACGCCGACCACGAGGACCACGCGTTCGTCCTCCCCGGTCCGGAGTACGGCGAGCGCTGGTGCGTCGAGATCGACACCGCGGTCGACGAGGTCGACACCCACTGGCACGCGGCCGGCGAGGAGGTGCAGGTCGAGCCCCGCTCGGTCGTCGTCCTGCGCAACCCTCGTGACGCCCCGGTGCCGGCGGCCGGGACGGCCTCGGCGACCCCCACCCGGAGCTAGCCCGGTGGCCGCGCACCGCCCGGACGCCGCGCGCGTCGTCCCGTCCGCCACGTACCGCCTCCAGGTGCACGGCGGGTTCGGCTTCGACGACGCCGCGGCGCAGGTGCCGTACCTCGCCCGCCTGGGGGTCTCGCACGTCTACCTCTCGCCCGTGCTCCAGGCCGCGCCCGGCTCCACGCACGGCTACGACGTGCTCGACCACACCCGCATCAGCGAGGAGGCGGGGGGCCGCGAGGCCTTCGACCGGCTCGTCGCCGCGTGCCGGGGGGAGGGGCTCGGCCTCGTCGTCGACGTCGTGCCCAACCACATGGCCGTGCCCTCGCCCGAGCACCTCAACGCCCCGTTCTGGTCGCTGCTGCGCGAGGGGCGCCGCTCTCCCTACGCGGGCTGGTTCGACGTCGACTGGGTCGCCGAGGACGACCGGCTGCTCATGCCCGTGCTCGGCGACACGCTCGCCAAGGTGCTCGAGCGCGGGGAGGTCACCGTCGCCGACGACGGCGGGTCGAGCGGGGCCGAGCACGTCCTGCGCTACTACGACCACGAGTTCCCCGTCGCCCCCGGTACCGAGGGGCTCCCCCTCCCCGAGCTCGTCGAGGCCCAGGCCTACCGCCTCTCGAGCTGGCGCGAGGCGGGGGAGTCGCTCAACTACCGGCGCTTCTTCGACGTCACCTCGCTCGTCGCGGTGCGGGTCGAGGACCCCGTGGTGTTCACGGCCACCCACGCCCTCCTCCTCGCCCTGCACGGCCACGGCGAGGTCGACGGCTTCCGCATCGACCACCCGGACGGCCTCGCCGACCCCGGCGGCTACCTCGAGCGCCTCGCGGCGGCCACCGGCGGGGCGTGGGTCGTCGTCGAGAAGATCCTCGAGGGGCACGAGGAGCTCCCCGAGGCCTGGCCCTGCGCCGGCACCACGGGGTACGACGCCCTGCTGCGGGTCCAGCAGGTGCTCACCCCTCCCGACACCACCGGCACGCTCGACCGCCTGTGGGCCGAGGTCGCCCCCGGCGACGCCTCCCTCGACACGGTCGTGGCCGACGCCAAGCGCCTCGTCGTCGACGACGTCCAGGCCCCGGAGGTCGACCGGCTCATGCGACTCGTGCGCCGCGTCGTCCCCGACGCCGACGCGCCCGCGGTGCGGCGCGCCCTCGAGGCGCTGCTCGTCGCGATGGACCGCTACCGGGCCTACCTCGTGCCCGGGCGCGGGGTCGACCCCGAGCAGGCCGCCGTCGTCGACGCCGCGGCCGACCGCGCCCGCGGGCACCTCGCCCCGAGCGACCTCGACGCCCTCGACCTCGTCGTGCGGCTGGTCCTCGACCGCGAGGTCCCGGAGGCCGCGGTCGACACCGGCCGGCCGGCCGCGGAGCTGCGGGTGCGCTTCCAGCAGACCTGCGGGCCGGTCATGGCCAAGGGCATCGAGGACACCGCCTTCTACCGGTGGTTCCGCCTCGCCGGGGCCAACGAGGTGGGCGGCGACCCCGAGCACCTCTCGCTCGGGCCCGGGGAGTTCCACGCCTGGTGCGAGCGCCAGCTCGGCACCTGGCCGACGGCGATGACGACCCTGACGACGCACGACACCAAGCGCTCGGAGGACACCCGCGCCCGGCTCATGGTGCTCGCCGAGGACGCCGAGGGCTGGGCGGAGTGGGTGGCGCGGGCCCGCGAGCTGGCGGCCCCGCACCGGACCCCGCGCGTCGACGCGCCCACCGAGTACCTCGTCTGGCAGACCCTCGTCGGCACCTGGCCCATCACCGGCGGACGGCTGGAGCAGTACCTCCTCAAGGCCGTGCGCGAGGCCAAGGTGCACACCGCGTGGGTCGACGGCGACACCGGGTACGAGGAGGAGGTCGTGGCCTTCGCCCGCGCGGTCGGGCGCGACCCGGCCGTGCACGCCCACCTCGACGCGTGGACCACCGAGCACGAGCCGTCGGTGCGCGCGAACATCCTCGGGCAGAAGCTGGTCCAGCTGACGATGCCCGGCGTGCCCGACGTCTTCCAGGGCTGCGAGATCGGGCGGCTGGCCCTCGTCGACCCCGACAACCGCCGGCTCGTCGACTGGACCGACCGCCAGCTGCGCCTGTCGCGGGTGCTCGACGACGAGCCCGCCTTCGACCTCGACGACGACAAGATCCGGGTCACCGCGCTGGCCCTGCGCCTGCGGCGCGACCACCCCGAGTGGTTCACCGGCGCCGGGGCCACGTACCGCGGGCTCGCGACGGGGAGCGAGCACGCGGTGGCCTTCGCCCGCGGCGACGAGGGCGGCGAGCAGGTCGTCACGGTCGCCACGCGGGCGGCCGGGCGCCTCGCCGCCGCGGGCGGCTTCGGCTCGGCCCGGGTCGACGTCGCGGCCGGTGACTGGCGCGAGCTGCTCTCGGGCGCCTCCGTCGTGGCCGGGGGCGACGGGCTCGCCCTGGCCGACCTCCTCGCCGACCGTCCGGTCGCCCTCCTCGTGCGGGGCGACGGGAGCAGCGCGGAGGGCACGGCATGAGCCCGGCCCCGATCGAGGTGTGGGCCCCGGACGCCGAGAGCGTCGAGGTCGAGTGGTCGGCGGTCCCCGCCGGGCGCGGCGACGTGCGCCGCGAGGCGATGGCCCCGGCCGGGGGCGGGTGGTGGCGCTGGGAGCGGCCCGAGGACGTGGGCCCGGTCGACTACGCCTTCGTCCTCGACGGCGACGAGCCCGCGCTGCCCGACCCGCGCAGCGCGTGGCAGCCCGGGTCGGTGCACGGCCCGAGCCGCACCGTCGACACCTCCGCCTTCGCGTGGGGTGACGACGGGATGGCGGGGCCCGCGCGACGGGGCCGGCACCCTCGGCGCGGTCTTCTACGAGCTGCACGTCGGCACCTTCACCCCGGAGGGCACCTTCGCCGCCGCCACCGCCCACCTCGACCACCTCGTGGCCCTCGGGGTCGACGTCGTCGAGGTGATGCCCGTGGCCGCCTTCCCCACCGACCGCGGCTGGGGCTACGACGGCGTCGGGCTCTACGCCGTGCACGACGCCTACGGCGGGCCGGAGGGCTTCGCGGCGTTCGTCGACGCCTGCCACTCACGGGGCCTCGGCGTGTGCCTCGACGTCGTGCACAACCACCTCGGCGCCAGCGGGAACTACCTCGCGCGGTTCGGCCCGTACTTCACCGAGGCCCACCACACCCCGTGGGGCGCGGCGGTCAACCTCGACGACGACGGCGCCCCGGAGGTCCGGCGCTTCCTCGTCGAGAACGCCCTGCGGTGGTTCCGCGACTTCCACGTCGACGCCCTGCGGCTGGACGCCGTCCACGAGCTCAAGGACGACTCGCCGCGGCACTACCTCGCGCAGCTCTCCGCGGAGGTCGCCGCGCTCGGCGCGGAGCTGGGCCGCCCGCTCGACCTCGTCGCCGAGTCCGACCTCAACGACGCGGCGCTCGCGACGTCGCTGGCCGAGGGCGGGTGGGGGCTGACCGCGCAGTGGGACGACGACGTCCACCACGCCCTGCACGTCGCGCTCACGGGCGAGGCGCAGGGCTACTACGCCGACTTCGCCGGCTCCCCGGACGGCCCCGAGCACGGGCCGCTCGAGGTGCTGGCGCGGGTGCTCACCCATGGCTTCCTCCACGACGGCACGTACTCCAGCTTCCGGGGCAGCACGTGGGGAGCCCCCGTCGACCGCGAGCACCTCGACGCCCGTCGCCTCCTCGGCTACCTCCAGACGCACGACCAGGTCGGCAACCGGGCCGTCGGGGAACGGATCTCGGCCCTCACCGATGCCGCCGGCCAGGCCGCCGGGGCGGCGCTCTACCTGCTCGCGCCGACCACCCCGATGCTCTTCATGGGCGAGGAGTGGGCGGCGTCGACGCCGTGGCAGTTCTTCACGAGCTTCGCCGAGGACTGGCTGGCCGACGCGGTCCGCGACGGCCGCCGGGCCGAGTTCGGGTCGCACGGGTGGAGCGCGGAGGTGCCCGACCCCCAGGACCCCGCCACCCGCGACCGGTCCGTGCTCGACTGGGCCGAGCCGGCGGAGCCCGCGCACGCCCGGATGCTCGCCTGGTACACCGACCTCGTGGGCCTGCGGCGCCGGCTGCTCGGCGACGGCACCCACCCACCTCGCCGACGTCGAGGTCGACGGTCGACGACACGGCCCGCTGGCTCGTGGCGCGGCACGCGCCGTGCCGGCGGCCCGGGCCACGCGGTCGTCGTCACCCTCGCCGACGGCCGGCGGCGACGGTCCCCGTGCCCGACGCCGGGCGGGTGCTCCTCGCGTGGGAGCCCGACGCCGTCGAGGTCGGCGCCGGCACGGTCGCACATCGTTGCCGTTCCGTTTCCGTGGTGGAGCTCGGCGGTCGGTGACCCCGGCACTAGGTTGGCCCGGGGCGGAGGGTCCGCCCGGGAGGGGTGCGAGAGCCGTGGGCGGTGTGCGACTGCTCCGCCGTCGGCTGGGCGCCCACCCCGTGGCGGTCGCCGCGATCGTCGTCTCGGTGCTGGCCTCCCTCGTCGTCGTCACCGCCCTGCAGCTGCTCTCGGCCCGCGTCACCGACGCCGGGGTGCGCTCCGGGCCTCGACGTCCCGGCCGAGGACCGCTCGGTCGTCCTCACCGCGTCGCTGCGGCCCGGCGACCTCGGCCCGGTCGACGCCGCCTTCCGCGGACGGCGGTCTCGGTGCTCCCGGGCGCGGGGGTCACCCGGGTGGGGACGACGACGACGCGGGGGCTGCCCGGCCGCGAGTCGACCGACCGCGCCCTCCTGGCCGACGTCGTCGGGCTGGACGCGGCGGCGGACCTCACCGCCGGACGCTGGCCGGCGGAGCCGCCGCCGGTGCCGCGGCCGGCCGCGGGCGGGTCGAGGTGGCGCTGCCCGAGTCGGCCGCCGAGGCCCTCGGGCTCGCGGTCGGCGACACCCTGCCGCTGACCGACCTCATCGACACCGAGGCGCCGCGGACCACCGTCGAGGTCGTCGGCACCTTCCGCCCACGCTCGGCCCGGGACGCGCTGTGGGTCGACCTCCCGCTCGGGCTGTCCGGCGTCACCCGCTCCGACTTCACGACGTACGGCCCGTTCGTCGTCGCCCCCGGCACCTTCGACGGCCCGCTGGTCGGGGCCTCGACGGTGGTCTGGCGGGCCACGGCCGACCTCTCGCGCGTCCACGTCGGCGACCTCGGCGCCGAACGGGAGGCCGTGCTCACCGCCACCGAGCGGCTGCGCCGGGCGGTGGGGCTGCCCGTGGTCGAGGGTGAGCCGGGGACGCGCGAGGCCCCGACCGTGACGGTGCAGAGCCCGGCGGTGCGCACGGACCTGCCGCCGCGGCTCGACGCCGCCGCCCTCGTCGGCGACCGCATCCGCGTCTCGCTGCTCACCCCCACCCTCCTCCTCGTGCTGCTCGGCGCCGTCGCGCTCGTCGGCGCGGCGGCCCTGCTCGCGGCCCTGCGCGACGGGGAGACCCGGCTGATGCGCACGCGCGGCGCCTCGACCCCCCGGCTCGCCGCCTACGCACTCGGTGACGCGGTCGTCGTCGCCGTCGTCGGTGTCGCCGGCACCGCGCTGCTCGCGCCCCTGCTCGCCCGGGTCGTCGGCGGTGAGGGCGCGTCGTGGTCGGTGGGCGACCTGCGCGACCCCACGCTGTGGCGCACGGCCGGGGTGCTCGCCGCCCTCGCGGTCGGCGTCACCGTCGTGACCACGCTGTGGGTGGGGCGGGTCCGGCGGGGGTCGCGCTCGCGCGGGCGGGGCCTGCGGGTGGCGGCCGGCTCCGGCCTCGACCTCGTCCTCGTCGCGCCTGGCCGTCCTCGCCGCGGTCCAGCTGCACCGGTACGACGCGGTCGGGCAGACCACGGTCGACCCCCTGACGACGGCCGCGCCGGTGCTCGTCGTCGGCGGGCCTGTCGGTGCTCTGCCTGCGGCTGCTGCCGCTCCTCGCCGGTGTGGTGGCCCGGTGGGGGGTGCGGCGCCCCGGTCTCGAGGTCGCCTGGGGCGGATGGCAGTTCGCGCGCCGTGCCGCGGGGCAGGCGGGCACCCTGCTCCTCGTGCTCCTGGCCGTCGCGATGGGCACGACGGCCATCGGGCAGTCGGCCACCGCCGGTCGGGCGGTCGCCGACCAGTCCGCCTTCGACACCGGCGCCCCGCTGCGCGTGGTGCGCGACGTGGCCGGGCCCGGGGCGGGCGCCACGGGCGCCCTCGTCGACGAGGCCGTCGGCGACCCCGGGCGGGTCACCCCGGTCTGGCGCACCCGCGTCGACATCGGCCAGCTGACGGGCGTGACCGTGCTCGGGCCTCGACGCCCGGTCCGCCGGCCCGGGTGCTGGCCCCGCGGCCCGACACCCTCGACGCGCCGTGGAGCGAGGTGGCGGGACGCCTCGTCGCGCGCCCGCGACCTCGGGGGCGGCCTCGCCCTCCCGGGCACCCCGGACCGGCTCGCCCTCACCGTCCGGGTCGCCACCGGGTCGCCGCTGGGCGGCCAGGGCTTCGCCGCGACCGTGCGGGTGCGCGACGCCCGGGGCCTGGTGACCGCGGTGCCCGTCGGCAACGTCTCCACCCGCGAGCGCACCCTCACCGCCGACCTCGCCGGGCGCGGGCTCGTCCCACCCCTGACCCTCGTCGGCCTCTCCGTCCCGCTGCCCGAGTACGTCTACTACTTCGTCCCGGAGCCCACCTTCGACCTGCAGGTGTCGTCGGTCACCGCCGACGGCGTCGCCGTGCCGGTGGGGGGCGGCTTCACGGACTTCTCGGACAAGGCCGGACTGTGGTGGGCCAGCGCCCCCGGGCGGATGGAGGCCGTCCCCGCCGTCGTCACCCGGGAGGTGGCCGACGCCCTCGCGGGACGACGGCGGCCGCACGGTGAGCGTCCCGCTGGGCCTGCGCGAGGTGCCCATCACGGTCGCGGCGGTCGTCGACTCGCTGCCGACCGCCGCCGACCCGGGCCGGGGCATCCTCCTGGACCTCCCGACCGTGGAGGCCCTGCGCGAGCGGGTCGGCGGAGGGGCGGACGTGCGGAGCCGGGCGGTCTTCGAGCCCGGGGAGTGGTGGGCCGCACCGGCCGACCCCGCGGCGGCCGCGGCGACGATCCGCTCGGGCGCCGCCTACGGCACGTCCGTGCTCGTGGCGGAGCAGACCGAGCGCCGACCGCCTCGACGACCCGGTCAACGCGGGGATGCGCTCGGCGATGGTCCTCGTGACCCTCGCGTCCGTGCTCCTCGCGGGGTTCGGCTTCGCGGCGAGCACGGCGGCGCTGGGTCGCTCGCGGCGGCACGAGAACGCCGTCCTGCTCGCCCTCGGCATGCCCCCGGGCCGGATCCGGAGCGTGCTCGTCCTCGAGCGCGTCCTCGTCGTGCTCGTCACGGTGCTCGTGGGGCTGGTCCTCGGGGTCGTCTCGGCCCTCGTGGTCGTCCCCCTCCTCGTCGGGGGCGACGGGCACCCCCAGGTGCCGCCCGGTGCTCGTCCGCCTGCCCGCGGCCGAGCTCGCCGGGTACGCCCTGCTCGTCGTCGTGGCCCTCGTCGCGGTCGGGGCCCTCGTCCTGCGGACGACGAGCCGCGACCTGGCCGGGGAGCTGCGCGAGGGGGAGACGCCGTGAGCCCGCGCGGTGGCGCCGGACGGCACGTCGCCGACCCGCACGAGGTGGTGGCCGGCGGGGGCGGGCTGACGACGCCGCGCCCTCGCCTGGCGCGGCCTCCGGTCGGCGCCGCGCCCCCGCCGTCGTCCTCGCGCTCCTCGCGGCCGTGACGGCGGCCTACCTCGTCGTCACGCCCGCGGGTCGAGTCGGTCGCCCTCGACCGGGCCGTGGGCGACGCGGTGGCCGGGGCCCGGGCGCAGGCCCGGGAGATCGGGCTGCGCGCCGGGCCGAACCGGAGCCTTCGACGTCCCCGTGGTCTCGCACGACGCCGGGGCCCGGCCCGAGCGGCCCCCTTCGAGGCCGTCGACCGCACCCTGCGCAGCGTCGTCGGACCCGAGGTCGAGCCGGCTGCTCGCCGATCCCGAGCTGGGCGGCGCAGAGCGACCCGGCGACGATCGCCCGCCCGGACGGCACGGCCCTGCGACCGGACGGCTCGCGGACGGTCATCCGCGTCCAGAGCGACCTCGCCCGGCACGTCCGCTGGGTCTCCGGGGCCGCCCCGGGCGCCGCCGACGACGACCCGCTCGCTCGCCCCGGTGGCCGAGGGTCACGTGACGGCGGTCGTCCCGGTCGCGCTCGCCGACACCACGGCCCGCGCCTGGGGCGTGCGGGTGGGGGACGCCCTCACCCTCGTCCCGGACGGCCAGCTCACCCCGCTCGCCCTCGTCGTCAGCGGGACCTACGCCGCCACCGACCCCACGGACGGGTTCTGGCAGGCCGAGCCCCGGATGACCGGGCTCGCCGCGATCCCCACGAGCCAGGGCGGGGTGGTCACCGAGGGGGCCGTCGTCGCGGCGGCCGAGTCCTACGGCGCCGTCTCGGACGGGCATCTGGCGCGCGGACCCGGCCGGCGGGGAGCCGGCGACCTCACCGGCGCTCGCCGCGACCTGGCGCTACCCGCTGGAGACCTCGCGCCTCGTCGCCGCCGACGTGCCGGGCCTGCGCCGGGTCCTCGTCCGCCTCGACACCGACGCCCGCCTCGACTCGGCCACCTCCCGGCCCCTCGACGTGACGACCGGGCTGCGGGGCATCCTCGACGCGTACGACGCCTCGGTCGGCCAGCGTCCGGGTGATGACCTCGTTCGCCACGGCGGGCCTCACCGCGCTCGCCGTGCTCGTGCTCGCCCTGACGGCGGTCGTCGCGGTCGGCGCCCGCGAGCGGGAGGTCCGCCTGCTCCGGGCCCGCGGGGCCACGGTGGGCCGGCTCGTCGAGCAGGTGGTCGGCGGCACGGCGCTGCCGGTCCTGCCCGTCGTCGTCCTCGCCGTCGTCGCCGTGCCTCGCGCTCGTCACCGGGTCGCAGGACGCCGGGACGTGGGTGGAGGTCGGCCTCGTCCTGCTCGTGCCGGTCCTCGCCGCCACCGCGGCCGTGCTCCTGCGGGTGCGGGCGGTCGAGGGCCGCGACTCCGACGAGGAGACCGTGCGCCGGGCCCGGGTCCTGCGGGTGGCCCGCCGGGTCGTCGCCGAGCTGGCCCTCGCTCGCCGTCGCCGCCGCCGCCGTGGCCACCGTGCGGGCCCGGGGGGCCGAGATCGCCGGGGGCCGCACCGACTGGTTCGCCGCCCTGACGCCGGTCCTCGTCGGGGCCACCGCCGCGCTGCTCGTCCTGCGGCTGCTCCCCGTGCCCGTGCGGGCGGCCGCGCGCGTCGCCGCACGCCGGCCCGGGCTCGTCGGCTTCCTCGGGCTGGCCCGGGCGGCCCGCACCGGGACCGTCGTCGTGCTGCCGGTGCTCGCGGTCGTCGTGGGCGCCACCGTCCTCTCCCTCTTCGCCACCCTCACCGTGGCCATCGGCGACCAGCGCGAGCTCGCCTCGTACCGCTCGGTGGGGGCCGACGTGCGGGTCGACGGGGTGCGGGTCGACGCCGACGACGCCGCGGCGCTGGCCGCGCGGCCCGGCGTGCACGCGGTGGTGCGGGCCTACGTGTCGGCGGGCGCGCACCTCGTCAGTGGGCGCCGGTCCACGCCCGTCGTCGTCGTCGGCGCCGACCCCGCCGCGTACGCCGGGCTCCTGCGGGGCACCCCGCTGCAGCTGGGCCGGGCCCGGCACCGGGTGGGGCCCTCCTCGTCGGCCCGGGCGCGGCGACGGGGGACCTCGAGCTCGCGGTGGGCGGGCCGCGGGTGCCGGTGGACCGGGTCGCCGTCGACCCCGCGCTCGTCCGGCTGTCCGCGCGGCCAGGACCTCCCCGTGGTGCTCGTCCCCCTCGACCGGCTCGAGGAGATCCTGCCCTCGGCGCAGCCGAACACCGCCTTCCTCTCGGCGGACGCCTCGGCCGCCGCAGGCCCTGCGGAGCCCTGCCGCGACCCGGCGACCGCCACGCCGAGCGGGCGCGTCACCGGCGTCGACACCGCCGCGGCGGCCGAGGACCGCGTCGCCGCGCGCGCCCTGCCCCGCCTCCTCGCCCGGACCTACCTCACCGGTGCGCTGCTCGCGGGGGTGCTCACCCTGCTCGCGGTGGTCCTCCTGCTCGTCGCCACCCGCCCCGAGCGCACGGCCCTCGTCATCCGGCTGCGCACCATGGGGCTGCCGCACGGCGGCGAGCGGGCCCTGGCCTGGGCGGAGGTGCTGCCCGTCGTCGCGGGTGCGGCCGTCGCCGGCGCCGTCGTCGGTGCCGTGGCCCCCGCGCTCATCGAGGCCGCCGTCGACCTCGGCCCGTTCACCGGCGGCGCGCCCCACCCGGCGCTCGCCCTCGACCCGCTGGCCGCCGCGGCCGCCGGGGTGCTCGTCATCGTCCTCGGGGCCCTGGCCCTCGTCCTCGACGCCGCGGCCGCCCGCCGCAGCGACCTCGCCGACCACCTGCGCAGAGGAGACTCCGCATGACCACCACACCCGTCGCCCGCCGACGCCGCGACGCCCAGGTGCCCGAGGGCCCGGACATCCTGTGCGACAACCTCGTCCGCATCTTCCGGGCCGAGGGCATCGAGGTGGTCGCCCTCCAGGGCCTCGACCTCGAGGTCGGTCGGGGCGAGCTGGTCGCCCTCGTCGGGGCGTCCGGCTCGGGCAAGTCGACGCTGCTCGGCATCCTCTCCGGGCTCGACACCCCCAGTGCCGGGGTGGCGCGGGTCGTCGGGCACGACCTCGGGTCGATGGACCGCCGCGAACGGCTCTCCTACCGCCGGTCCACCGTGGGGTTCCTCTTCCAGCAGGCCGCGGCCAACCTCCTGCCCTACCTCACCGCGGTCGAGAACGTCGAGCTGCCGATGCTCCTCGCCGGCCGGGGGCGCCGCGAACGGGTCGCCCGGGCCCGCGAGACCCTCGAGGTCCTCGGCATCGCCGACTGCGCCGACCGCCGGCCGGCGCACCTCTCCGGCGGGCAGCAGCAGCGGGTCGCGCTCGGGGTCGCGGTCGCCAACCGGCCCCGGGTGCTCCTCGCCGACGAGCCCACGGGCGAGCTCGACAGCCGCAGCAGCGACGAGGTGTTCGAGGCCATCCGGCGGGCCAACACCGAGCTCGGGACGACCGTCCTCGTCGTCACCCACGACGCCCTGGTCAGCGAGCAGGTCGCCCGCACGGTCGGCATCCGCGACGGCCGCACCGCCACCGAGGTCCTCCGCCGCGACGCGGTGGGGGAGGACGGCGAGCCCGGGCGCGTCGCCGAGGAGTACGCGGTGCTCGACCGGGCCGGCCGCCTCCAGCTGCCGCGGGCCTTCACGACGACTCTGGCGATGCGCGACCGGGTGCGGCTCGGCCTGGAGGCCGACCACATCGGCGTCTGGCCCACGACCGAGCCGGAGGAGGAGCAGTGAGCGGCGAGCTGCTGCGGGTCCACGACGTGCACCGGACGTTCGGGTCCGGGGCCGGGGTCGTCCACGCGCTGCGCGGGGTGAGCCTCGAGGTCGCCCCGGGCGAGCTGCTCGCCGTGCGCGGCCGCTCGGGCTCGGGGAAGACCAGCCTGCTCAACGTCATCGGCGGCCTCGACCGGCCCGACTCCGGCACGGTGCACCTCGGGGACCGGGAGGTCACCGCGATGACCGACGCCGACCTGCTCGCGCTGCGCCGGGGCCCGGTGTCGTACGTCTTCCAGTCCTTCGGGCTCGTGCCCATCCTCACCGCCCGCGAGAACGTCGGCGTGCCGCTGCGGCTGCGGGCCGTCGACGTCGACGAGCGCGAGCGCCGCGTCACCGAGGCCCTCGAGCACGTCGGCCTCGGCGGCCACGGGGAGCACCGGCCCGACGAGCTGTCGGGCGGGCAGCAGCAGCGCGTGGGCCTGGCCCGGGCCCTCGTCGCCGAGCCGGGCCTGCTCCTCGCCGACGAGCCGACCGGCCAGCTCGACTCCGAGACGGGACAGGACATCATGCGGCTCATCGCCCGGCTCGCGAAGGAGCGGACGATGACGACGCTCGTCACCACCCACGACCCGGCCCTGCTCGCGGTGGCCGACCGGGTGCTCGAGATCGCCGACGGCCACCTCGTCGACGCCGCCTGAGCCCCCGGGAACGGCGTCAGGCCGGGACCCGGACCATGCCCTCCTGGGCCACCGTGGCCACGAGCCGGCCGTCGGCGCCGAACATCCGGCCGACGCCGAGGCCGCGCCCACCCTGGGCCGAGGGCGACTGCTGGGCGTAGAGGACCCACTCGTCGGCGCGCGCCGGGCGGTGGAACCACATCGCGTGGTCGAGGCTGGCCATCTTCAGCCCGGGCGTGGTCCACGGGACGCCGTGCCGGCGCAGGATCGGCTCGAGCAGGCTGTAGTCGGAGGCGTAGGCGAGCACCGCGTCGTGGACCAGCGGGTCGTCGGGCAGCCGGCCGACGGCCCGCAGCCACACCCGCTGGTGGGCCACCTCCTCGGCCGGCGGGCCGGTGAAGAGGTTGCCCTCGACGTGCCGCAGCTCGATGGCGCGCCGCGCGATGTGCCGGGCGCGCGGGTCGTCCAGGCCACCGAAGACGTCGCGCAGCGAGGGCACCGTCTCCGGCGCCGGGGCGTCCGGGGCCGGGTCCTGGTGGTCGAGGCCGTCGTCGGGCACCTGGAACGAGGCGCTCATCGACAGGATCGGCTTCCCGTGCTGGATGGCGTGGACCCGCCGGGTGGAGAACGAGCGCCCGTCGCGCATCCGCTCGACGCTGAAGGTGATCGGCTGGGTGTCGTCGCCGGGGCGCATGAAGTAGGCGTGGATGGAGTGCAGCCGGCGCGGTTCGCCCTCGAGCCCGGCCACCGTGCGTCCCGAGGCGATGACCCCCTGGGCGAGCACCTGGCCCCCGAACACCCTTCCGTGGGGCTGCTTCTGGCTGCTGCCGCGGAAGAGGGTGATGTCCTCGGCGAAGGTGTCGGGCAGCTCGATGCCGGTGTCCGTGCGCAGCCCCCGGGGCTGGACGTTGACCTGGGCCGAGCCGAGCTCCTCGAGGTCGAGGGTCTGGAGGAGGTCGACGAGCGGCGAGGGCTGGTCGGTGGTCACAGCGGCCACCCTAGCGAGGCGCGGGGGGAGGGCGGTGCGGACCCGAGCCGTCAGGCGATGAGGGCACCACCCGCCCGGGAGCGCCCCGACCGAGCGACGTGACCGTGCCCGGACCGGACCTGCTCCGCGGCGCGGGCGAGGCGCACGACGGCGTCGGCCATCGCCTCGCCCGGCAGCACGTGGGGGAGGCGGAGCCACCGGTCCAGCCCGCCGTCGACGGCGAACCGCGGCCCGGCGGCCAGGAGCAGCCCGTGGTCCTCGGCCGCCACCGCCAGCCGGGTCGACGGGAGGTCGGCGGGCAGCCGGCACCAGAGCGAGAGGCCGCCACGACCGAGCGTGAACGTCACCTCGGGCAGGTGCTCCGCCAGGGCAGCGACGAGCGTCGAGCGGGCGGCACGCACGTCGGCGCGTCGCCCGTCGGTGAGGCCCGGGGCGGCACGCATCAGCTCGAGGAGGACGAGCTGCTCGAGGACCGGGGGCCCGAGGTTGCTCGAGGCGCGCGACTCGACGAGGTGGGCGAGGCGTCCGCTGGGCGCGCGCAGCCAGCCGGTGCGCAGACCGCCCCAGTGGGACTTCGACGCACTCCCGACGGTGATGGCGCCCGGGGCGTGAGCGGCGAAGGGGAGGGGCATCGGGCCGCCCTCGAGGTCGATCTCGACGATGGTCTCGTCGATGACCGGGGTCGTGCCGGCTCGGCGCAGGGCGGCCGCGAGCTGCTCCCGGCCCTCGTCGGACAGCAGTGCGGCCGTGGGGTTCTGGAAGTCGGGGACGAGGACGGCGACCCCGGCGGCCGCGGACCGCACGGTGGCCACCGACTCCGGCACGTCCCAGCCCTCGGGGTCCACGGGGAGGGCGGCGAGGCGGGCGCCGGCGCGGCGCAGGACGTCGAGGGTGTTGGGGTAGCCGGGGTTCTCGACGACGACCCGGTCGCCGTGGCCAACGAGCGCGCTCGTGACGACACTGATCCCGGCCAGCGCACCGGAGGTGACGACGACGTCCTCGGGCACCGTGGGCAGACCCCGGGCCGTGTAGCGGCCGGCGATCGCCTCGCGCAGCTCGGGCACACCGAGGGCGAGGTAGCCCGCCCCGGTGAGGTAGCGGGGGAGGGCCGCCACCGCCCTCTCGTAGGCCTCGACGACACCCACGGGTGCGCGCGTGGCCGCGCAGGTGAGGTCGATGACGTCCTCGAGCGGCTCCGTCGAGAACAGGCTGGACGGGCCGCGATGACGCGATCCCTCGGGCAGGGTCACCACCGAGCCGGAGCCGCGGCGCGACACGAGGTACCCGCTCTCGCGCAGGACGTCGTACGCCCGGCTGACGGTCGTCCGGCTCACCCCGAGGGCGGTGGTCAGCTCGCGCTCGCTCGGGAGTCGGCTGCCCAGCGGGACGCGCCCGTCGGCGACGGCCACCCGCAGGGCGTCGGCCACCGCCCGGTAGGCCGGCCGACTGGCCGACACGTCACCGACGAGACGGGCCGTGCGCTGGGCTCCGACGACGGGCGACGGGTCGCTCATGGTGGCCACTGTGCCATGATTGGCCCTCGATTTCCATGCCACTTCTCAGCGACGATGGAGCCATGTCCCCGCTCGCCCTCCTCCGCCGCGGCACCTCCCGGCGGGTCGCCCTCGTGCCGATGACGCCCGTCCAGCAGCTGCGGGCCGGCCGCCTCCCGCGACGCCTCCTCCAGCTCGTCGTCGGGCTGGGCATCTTCGGGGTGACCATGGGGCTGATGCTCCGGGCCGGACTCGGGCTGGAGCCGTGGGGCGTCCTCACCTACGGGCTGACGCTGCACCTGCCGCTGTCCTACGGTCAGATGGTCATCGCCAGCAGCTTCGTCGTGCTCCTGCTGTGGGTGCCGCTGCGCCAGTGGCCCGGGCTCGGCACGGTCCTCAACGCCGTCGTCATCGGCCTGGCCACCGACGCCACCCTCGCCGTCGTGCCGCCGATCGAGGCCCTCGGGTGGCGCGTCGCGGCCATGGTCGTCGCCGTCGTCGGCAACGGGATGGCCGGCGCCATGTACATCGGCAGCCAGCTCGGGCCGGGACCCCGCGACGGCCTGATGACCGGCCTGTCCCGTCGCACCGGCCGCTCGATCCGGTTGGTGCGCACCGGACTCGAGGTCACCGTGGTCACCCTCGGCTGGCTGCTCGGCGGCGTCGTCGGGGTGGGCACCGTGCTCTACGCGCTGCTCATCGGGCCGGTCGTCCAGCTCTTCCTGCCGCTGCTCACGGTGCGCCTCGACCCGCCCACGGCTCAGGACGGCGACGACGCCGCGGTGGCGTCGGACTCGGTCCGCCAGGACCAGACGGCGGCGCCCCAGGCGGCGAGCAGCAGCACGAGCGAGGCGCCCAGGGCCCAGCGCAGCGCCGTGCCCGGGTCGTCCGTGCGCGACACCGCCACCTGGTAGGTCGTCATGAGGACGGCGGCGCCGATCGCCGCCCCGATCCGCTGCCCGGTCTGCAGCGCACCCCCGGCGGCACCGCCCATCCGGGTGGGCACCTCGGCGAGCGACAGGGTGATGTTCGGTGACACGACGGCCCCACCACCGAGGCCGGCCACGAGGAGCGGGCCGGCGAGCAGCAGCCAGAACAGCGGCTGGTCGACGGCCCCGGGGACCAGGACCGCCAGCGCGACGAGGCCGGCCATCATCACCGTGAGGGCGATGACGGTGAGGGGCCGTCCGACACGGCTCACGAGACGGCCGGCCAGCGGGGAGGCCACGGCCGAGCCGAGCGCGAAGGGGGTGAGGAGCAGGCCGGCGTGCAGGGGGGTGAGGTGGAGCCCGTCCTGGAGGAAGACGCTGAGGACGAGGAAGACCCCGGTGAAGCCGGTGAAGTACAGGCTGCCGATGACGATGCCACTCGCGTAGCCCGGCGTGCTCCGCAGGAGGGAGAGGTCGAGCAGGGGTGCGCCGTCCTCGCGCACGACCCGGCGCTCGTGGCGGACGAACGCCACGCCGAGCACGGGGACCAGGACGAGGAGGGCGAGGGGGAGCCGGCTGCCCGACTCCAGGCTGACGACCGGGTAGAGCAGGGCGAGGACCGTCCCGCCGAGCAGGGCGGCACCCGGCAGGTCGAGGCGGGTGTCCGCCGGTCCGTCACCGTCGACCCGGCCGGGCACGAGGCGGGCGATGGCGACGAGGAGCACCGCTCCGATCGGGACGTTGACGAGGAAGATCCACCGCCAGCCGTTCGGCCTCGCCGAAGGCCGCGATGAGCAGACCCCCGAGCACCGGCCCGATCGCCGACGACACCGAGACGGTGAAGCCGAAGAGGCCGAAGGCCACCCCGCGCTCGCGCCCGCTGAACAGCGACTGGATGAGGCCGGAGCTCTGCGGCGTCAGCAGCCCGGCGGCCAGGCCCTGGACCAGGCGGGCGAGCACGAGGACCGCGACGTGCGGGGCCAGCCCGGCGGCCGCGCTGGAGAGGACGAAGCCGGTGAGCCCGATGAGCATGAGCCGTCGGCGGCCGTAGGCGTCGCCGAGCCGACCGCCGCTGACGAGCACCAGCCCGAGCGCGAGCGCGTAGCCGGAGACGACCCACTGGATCGAGCCCGCCGTCGTGTGCAGCCCGGTGCGCATCGAGGGGATGGCGACGTTGACGATGGTGACGTCGAGCAGGACCATGAAGCCGACCGTGAGGGTGACGCCGAGGACGCGCCAGCGGCTCGGGTCGGGCTGGTGCTGCTCGGGCGCGGTGCGCTCCTCGGTCTCCTGGCTCACCCGCCCACGCTAGGTGCTCGGTGAGACCCCGCGGCCTCGGCGGGTGCGGGCGAGGGCGCAACCCTCGACGACCGTGCTTGGTCACAAGTTCGTCACGTCACGGGCTGCGGGGGGCCGAGCCTCTGCGGCGTGACGGCCCTTCGGTGCTACGTTCTGCGCCACCACGGCTGCACACCACCCGGTCGCAGCCGCCCGTCTCGAGCACGAGTTCGTACCCACGGAGGGCCGATGATCCGTATCACCCGCACCTGGCGCATCGGGGTGGCCGCCATGGCGGCCAGCCTCTCTCTCGCAGCCTGCGGCAGCAGCGACGACACCAACAGCAGCGGCGGCAGCAGCAGCAGCGGTGGCGACTGCACCGAGCAGAACCTCGCGTTCCTCGGCGCGCTCACCGGCGACGCCGGAGCGCTCGGGGTCAACATGGTCAACGGCATCCAGCTCGCCGTCGACGAGTACAACAAGGACGCCACCTGCAAGGTCGGCCTCAAGAAGTTCGACTCCCAGGGCAGCCCCGACAAGGCGCCCGCCCTGGCCACCCAGATCGTCGGCGACAAGACCATCATCGGCCTCGTCGGGCCCGGCTTCTCCGGCGAGTCCCTCGCCACGGGCAAGACCTTCTTCGAGTCGGGCCTGCCGTCGATCTCCCCCTCGGCGACCAACGTGACGATCACCCAGCAGGGCTGGACCACGTGGCACCGCGTCATCGGCAACGACAACGCGCAGGGCCAGGCCGACGCCAAGTACCTCACCGAGACCGTCGGCGCCAAGAAGGTCTACGTCGTCGACGACGCGCAGGACTACTCCAAGGGCCTCGCGACCGTCGTCAAGGACAGCCTCGGCTCGGCCGCGGTGGGCTCGGACGAGATCCAGGTCAAGCAGACCGACATGTCCGCCACCGTCACCAAGATCACCGCCGCCGGTTCCGACGCGGTCTTCTACGGCGGCTACTACACCGAGGCCGGCCTGCTCGTGAAGCAGCTGCGCCAGGCGGGCTGGAAGGGCACCTTCATGTCCGGTGACGGCGCCGAGGACCCCTCGTTCGTCAAGGTCGCCGGTGCGGCCGGCGACGGCGCCATCCTCTCGGCCCCGGCGGCCCCGGCCCCGGCCGACTTCGCCGGCAAGGTCAAGGACGACACCGGCAACGAGGCAGGCCTGTACACGACGCAGTCCTACGACGCCGCCAACATCTTCCTCGGCGCGATCAAGGCCGGGAAGACCCAGCCGAAGGACATCAACGACTTCATCAACGCGTTCAGCGGTGACGGTGTCAGCGGTCCGATCTCCTTCGACGACAAGGGCGACATCAAGACCTCGACCATCTACGCGTACATGGTCAAGGACGGCGCGCTCGACACGGAGAACCCGACCGCCATCAAGTGACCGGGTTCGTACACCACAACCGATGATGACCCGCGGCCGGGGGCGGCACCGCCCCCGGCCGCGGGCTCTGCCGTAGGAGTGCCGTGGACTTCTCGTTCCTCTTCACCAACATCGTCGAGCTGACCATCACCGGTCTGGCCATCGGCGCGGTCTACTCGCTCGTCGCCCTCGGCTACACGATGGTGTACGGGGTGCTCCAGCTCATCAACTTCGCGCACTCCGAGGTGTTCATGTACGGCACCTTCGCGGTGGCGTGGGTGTTCGTCTTCCTCCACGGCACGGTGCCCGTCACCCAGAGCCTCGGGTCGACGATCGGGCTGCTGCTCGTCGCGCTGCTGGCCGCGATGGCCCTGTCGGCGGCGATCGCGCTCGTCATCGAGCGGGTCGCCTACCGCCCGCTGCTCCAGCGCGGCGCGCCCCGGCTCATGGCCCTCATCTCGGCGATCGGCGCCTCGTTCGCGCTCTCCGAGCTCATGGGCCTGCGCGACCGCGTCGTGGGGTGGTTCGGGTTGCGGGACAACCTCGACTCCTACGTCTCCAAGGCTCGTGACACGTACTCGAACCCGGTGACCATCCAGCCCGACACGGTCTTCCACATCGGGTCCTACGGCGTCAAGAACGTCGACATCATGGTCATCGTCGCGGCCCTGCTCATGATGATCGCGCTCGACCAGTTCGTCCGACGCACCCGCTTCGGACGAGGCATGCGGGCGGTGGCCCAGGACCCCGACTCGGCGGCCCTCATGGGGGTCAACGCCTCCCGGATCATCCGCGGCACGTTCGTCCTCGGCGGGATGATGGCCGGGGCGGCGGCCACGCTCTACATGGTGAAGATCGGCTCGACCCGTCAGGACTCGGGCTTCATCCTCGGCGTCAAGGCCTTCACCGCCGCCGTCCTCGGCGGCATCGGCAACCTGCGTGGCGCCCTCGTCGGCGGCCTCATCCTCGGGGTCGCGGAGAACTACGGCGCCGGGGTCTTCGGCACGCAGTGGAAGGACGTCGTGTCCTTCGTGCTGCTCATCCTCATCCTCCTCGTCCGACCCTCCGGCCTGCTCGGAGAGTCGCTCGGAAAGGCGCGTGCGTGATGGGCGTCGTCCGCACCTACCTCGACCGCATCGCCCGGCGCTACGCCGCCCTGTCCCGGCCCACCCGGATCACGCTCATCGTCCTGCTCGTCATCTTCTTCTACCTGCTCCCCCTGCTGCGGCCGCCGATCATCACGACCGAGCAGATCGACTTCGGCGGCGTCATGTTCGGTGTCGCCGCCACCGCGCTCGTCGCGGTCGGCCTCAACATCGTCATCGGGTACGCCGGCCTGCTCGACCTCGGGTACATCGGCTTCTACCTCGTCGGCGCGTACACGACCGGCGTCCTCACCGTGTACCACTTCGCCTGGCCGTTCTTCCTCGTGCTGCCGATCGCCGTCGCCGTGACCATGCTCTTCGGCGTGCTGCTCGGCTGGCCGACGCTGCGCGTGCGCGGCGACTACCTCGCGATCGTCACGCTCGGCTTCGGCGAGATCATCCGGCTCTGCGCCACCAACCTCGGGTGGCTGGGGGCCGCGGCCGGCATCAAGGACATCCCGCACCCCCCGAACATCGGTCCCTCCCCGGAGCCGCCGTTCGGCAGGGGTGGCCTGTTCAGCATCCCCAGCCTCCAGTGGGACGGCATCATCCCGTCGATCGACCAGGGCCGGGACACCCGCTTCCTCATCTTCGGGGCGCTGAGCGCGGTGCCGTACTACTGGCTCATCCTCAGCTTCCTCATCCTCATCCTCTTCGCGGACCGCCTCGTCAAGGACAGCCGGGTCGGCCGGGGCTGGGAGGCCACCCGCGAGGACGAGGACGCCGCCGAGCTCATGGGCGTGCCGACCTTCCGCTTCAAGCTCCTCGCGTTCGCGCTCGGGGCGGCGATCGGCGGCCTCTCGGGGTCGCTCTACGCGAGCAGCCAGGGCGGCTACATCAACCCGCAGAGCTTCCCGCTCCTGCTGTCCATCCTCTTCGTCGCGGCGGTCATCGTCGGCGGTGCCGGCAGCCGCTGGGGAGCGATCATCGGTGGCACGCTCGTCGCCTACCTGCCGGAGCGGTTCCGCGAGTTCGCCGACTTCCGGCTGCTCGTCTTCGGCCTGGCCCTGATGATCCTGCCCGTGTACCGGCCGCAGGGCCTGCTGCCACCGCGGCGCACCATCCGCGCCCGGGTCGCGGCGCACGAGATCGACGAGCTCGAGGGGCGCGACGACGTCCACACGGAGGTGGTCTGAGATGGGTGATCGCACTCGCGTCCTCGAGCTGGACGACGTCACCCTCCGGTTCGGAGGGCTCACCGCCCTCGACTCGGTGTCACTGCACATCGAGGAGGGCGAGATCCTCGGGATGATCGGCCCCAACGGTGCCGGCAAGACGACGGCGTTCAACGTCATCACCGGCGTCTACCAGCCGACCTCGGGGGCGGTGCGCTTCGAGGGCCAGCCGCTGGCCGGCCTCAAGAAGCACGCCATCACCAAGCGCGGCATCGCCCGCACGTTCCAGAACATCCGGCTCTTCAACTCGATGACGGCCCTGGAGAACGTGCTCGTCGGCGCCGACGCCAACCACTCCAGCGGGGTGCTCTCGGCCCTGTTCCGCACGGCCAAGTACCGCCGCGAGGAGGACGACGGCCACGAGCGCGGCATGGAGCTGCTCGAGTTCATGGGCCTGACGTCCCGGGCCGACGAGCTCGCCGCGAACCTGTCCTACGGCGACCAGCGCCGCCTCGAGATCGCCCGGGCCATGGCCACCGGACCGAAGCTGCTCTGCCTCGACGAGCCGGCGGCGGGCTTCAACCCGCAGGAGAAGGTCCAGCTCATGGAGCTGATCCGGCGGGTCCGCGACCGCGGGTACACCGTCCTGCTCATCGAGCACGACATGCGCCTCGTCATGGGCGTCACCGACCGGATCGTCGTCCTCGAGTTCGGCAAGAAGATCGCCGAGGGCACCCCGGCCGAGATCCGCGACAACCCCGCGGTCATCGCCGCCTACCTGGGAGTTGATGAGGATGCTTCTTGAGGTCGAGAACCTCTGTGTCAACTACGGGCACATCGAGGCCATCCGCGACATCTCCTTCGGTGTCGAGGAGGGCGAGGTGGTCTCGCTCATCGGCGCCAACGGTGCCGGCAAGACGACGACGCTCAAGACGATCTCCGGCCTGCGCCCGGTGCGCGCCGGCCGGGTGCTCTTCGACGGCCAGGACATCACCAAGGTGCCGGCCTACGAGCGGGTCGCGCTCCGGCTGAGCCAGGCGCCCGAGGGTCGCGGGGTGTTCGTCGGCATGTCGGTGCGCGAGAACCTCGACATGGGGGCGTACGTGCGCACCGACCGCAAGACGCGGCCTACACCGAGGACCTCGAGCGCGTGTTCCACCTCTTCCCCCGCCTCTCCGAGCGCGAGAAGCAGGTCGCGGGCACGATGTCCGGCGGTGAGCAGCAGATGCTCGCCATCGGGCGCGCGCTCATGGCCCGGCCGAAGCTGCTGCTGCTCGACGAGCCGTCGATGGGGTTGGCGCCCAAGCTGATCCAGCAGATCTTCGCCATCATCAAGGAGATCAACGAGCAGGGCACGACCGTGCTCGTCGTCGAGCAGAACGCGGCCCAGGCGCTCAAGCTGGCCCACACCGCGCACATCCTCGAGACCGGCGAGATCGTCCGCTCGGGCACCGGCGCCGAGCTGGCCGGCGACGACTCGGTGAAGGCCGCCTACCTCGGCGGCGACCTCTAGTCCCGACGCGGACCCCGGCACGTCGACGTGCGGGAGGGGTCAGCCGTCGACCGCGAGGGCGAAGGGGAGCACCCCGGGGGCGCCGGCGAGGCGCAGGGCCCGACCGGCGACGGTCATCGTCCAGCGGGACGAGACGACGTCGTCGACGAGGAGCACCGGACCCGGGCAGCCGGCCAGCCCGGCGGCGAGCTCGGGCCCGACGACGAGCCGTTCCCACACGCCGGCGAGCCGGTAGGCGCTGTTCCCGCCCATCTCGCCGGTGGGCCCGTCGTGCGCGAGGTCGAGGGTGCCGAGGTGCCGCAGCCGGCCGAGCTCGGCGATGCCCGGCGGCCAGCGACCCGACGAGCTGCGGGCGGGTGCGCGACGGCACCGCGACGACCGCCACCGGCCGCTCGGCCCACCCCCACTCGGCGAGCACGGGGACGCAGGCCCGCACGAGCTCGGGGGAGGCGGGGGCGTCCTCGCGGAGCACCTCGCGCAGCCGCTGCCCCCAGCCGAGGTCGGAGAGCCGGGCGAGGGCGCGCCCGCGCTGGACGCCCCTCGTCGGGCGGGATCTTCCCCTTGACGGGCACCCCGAGGCGGTCCATGCCGGTGGGCCACTGCGCGCGGGGGTCGAGGTCGACCCCGACCCGGGTGAGGCGCTCGCGGGCGGCGCCGACGACGCGGTCGGGGACGTCGGTGGGGTACCAGGGGCCGGCGCAGCCGTCGCACCGGCCGCACGGCGACGGCGGTGTCGTCGTCGAGGCACTCCTGGAGGAAGGCCATCCGGCAGGCGTCGGTGCCCTCGTAGTCGACCATGAGCTGCTGCTCGGCGCTGCGGGCCGAGGCCACCCGCTCGTAGCGCTCGGCGTCGTACTCCCACGGCACGCCGGTGGAGACCCAGCCGCCGGACACCCGCTGGACGGCGCCGTCGACGTCGAGCACCTTGAGGAGGAGCTCGAGCCGGGTGCGCCGCACGTCGACCGTGGTCTCCAGCGCGGCGGTGGACAGCGGCCGCCCGGCGGCGGCGAGGGCGGCGAGCACGGCCGAGGCCTGGTCCTCGCGGGGCATCGAGACGCTCGCGAAGTAGCGCCAGATGTCGCGGTCCTCGGGCCCGGGCAGGAGGAGCACGTCGGCGCGGTCGGTGGCGCGTCCGGCGCGGCCGACCTGCTGGTAGTACGCGACCGGGCTGCTCGGGGCGCCGAGGTGGACGACGAAGCCGAGGTCGGGCTTGTCGAAGCCCATGCCGAGGGCGGAGGTGGCGACGAGGGCCTTGACCTCGTTGTGCCGCAACGCCTCCTCGAGGCGCTCGCGGTCGGCGGGGTCGGTGCGGCCGGTGTAGGAGGCGACGGCGTGCCCGGCCTCGGAGAGGCTCGCGGCGACGTCCTCGGCGGCCGAGACGGTCAGCGCGTAGACGATGCCGGAGCCGGGGAGCTCGCCGAGGTGCTCGAGCAGCCAGCCGAGCCGCTGCTCGGGCGACATCGAGCGCAGCACCCCGAGGCGGAGGGAGTCGCGGGCCAGGCCACCGCGCACGGTGAGCACCGGCCGGCCGCCGACCCCCAGCTGCTCCTCGACGTCGTGGACGACCCGCGCGTTGGCGGTGGCCGTGGTCGCGAGGACGGGGACGTCGGCGGGCAGGCCCTGGAGCAGGTCGCGGATGCGCCGGTAGTCGGGACGGAAGTCGTGGCCCCAGTCGCTGACGCAGTGCGCCTCGTCGACGACGAGGAGGCCGCAGCGGCGGGCGAGGTCGGGCAGCTGCTCGTCGCGGAAGCGCGGGTTGTTGAGCCGCTCGGGGCTGACGAGGAGGACGTCGACGGCGTCGTCGGCCAGTGCGGCGCGCACCTCGTCCCAGTCCTGGGCGTTGGCCGAGTTCATCGTCACGGCCCGGATGCCGGCGCGCGCGGCGGCGGCGATCTGGTCGCGCATGAGGGCCAGCAGCGGGCTGATGATCACGGTGGGGCCGGCGCCCTCGGCACGCCGCAGGGCGGTGGAGACGAAGTAGACGGCCGACTTGCCCCACCCGGTGCGCTGGACGACGAGGACGCGCGAGCGGTCGGTGACCAGGGCCGAGACGGCCTCGAGCTGGCCGTCGCGGAACTCGGCGTCGGGCCGGCCGACGAGCCGGCGCAGGGCCTCGAGCGCGCGGTCCGGCGAGCTCGGGGGACGGGGGTGCGGGCGCGGTGGCGGGTGTCGTCATGGTCCGCCCACCGTACGCACCCCGCCCGACACCGGACCCCGCCCGTCCACAGGCCGCCGCGGGTCAGTGCCAGCCGAGGTCGTCGACGCCGCCGGGGACGTCGGCCTCCGGGTCGTAGGGGGTGCGGGTGAAGCGGAACGACGCGAGGTCGAGGTGCGAGACCGTGCCGTCGGCCCGCCGCACCACCCGCAGCGGCTCGCCCGTGTGGTAGCCGTCGAGGCCGACCCACTCGTCGTCGCCGACCCGGCGGAAGCGCGACCCGCGGGCGGTGCCGGGCTCGCCGAGCACGAGGTGCTCGCCGACCACGCGCCCGGTCGTCGTCGAGGCCCCCCAGTGCCACGGTGCCGACGAGCTCGAGCAGGCCGGGGTCGCCGGCGGCCGACCACGGCTCGACGGCTCGCGGCTCCTCGTCGGCGAGGATCTCGAGCAGCTCGGTCGGGAGGTCGCGCAGCGCCGGGGAGGACGTCGTGTTCGTCATCGTCACGACGCCGTCGCCGTCCGTCGAGGCGGACCCGGAGCCCGGCGAGGAAGCCGGGCATCGAGCCGCCGTGCCCGGCGGAGCGGACGCCGTCGTCGTTCCACACCTGCCACCCGAGGCCGTGGGCGCCGGTCCAGGGCCGACCGGGCTCGTCGACGACGTGGTGCGGCTCGCACATCTCGGCGAGCGTCTCCGTCGGACAGCAGCCCGGCGGTGTCGCCGGCGAGGAAGGCCGCCCAGCGGCCGAGGTCGCGCACGGTGGTCCACAGCTGGCCGGCCGGCGGCCATGGCGCCCGCGTCGTGCTCGGGCTCGCGCAGGAGCACGTCGGCGAAGGGGTGGACGGCCAGCCCGAGGGCGGCCCGGCCGTCGGGTCGCGTCGTCGTGCGGTCCATCCCGAGGGGCTCGAGGAGCTCGCTGCGCACGACGTCGGCCCACCCGCGGTCGTGGTGCACCTCGAGGAGGCGGCCGAGCGCGGCGAACCCGACGTTGGAGTAGTGGAAGCGTCGGCCGGCGCGGAACCGCTGGCCGGCCGGCTCGGCCACGAGGGCGTCCCAGCCGGCGCCCGGCGTGCGCTCCCACCAGGGCCCGCCGGTCTCGGCCTGGGCGCCGGCGCTGTGCGAGAGGAGCTGCTCGACGGTGGCGGCGCCGAGGGCCGAGCCGGGGACGTGGTCCTCGAACCGGTCGGTGAGGTCGAGCCGGCCCGCGTCGCGCAGCCGCAGGACGCAGACCCCGACGAAGGTCTTGGTGATCGAGCCCATCCGGTACTGCGTGTCGTCGTCGGCGGGTTCGCCGCCGGACCGGCCGTCGAGGGTGCCGACGGCGCCGTGCCAGACGAGGCGGCCGTCGCGCACGAGGCCGGCGACCACGGACGGCAGCCGCCCGTCGTGCTGGGCCTGCGCGAGCGCGTGGTCGAGGCGGGCCGTCGTGCGGGCAGCGATCGTCATCGGACCACCCTAGGTCCGCGACCCACCGGAACACTGGGAGGATGGGGCCCATGGCCGAGCCCTACGTCGTCGAGGTCCCGCTGCGGTGGTCCGACATGGACGCCTACGGACACGTCAACAACGTCCAGTACCTGAGGCTGCTCGAGGACGCCCGGGTCATCGGGTTCCGCACGTGGTTCCCCGACCGGCCGACGCTCGTCGAGGAGGGGATCGTCGTCACCCGGCACGCCATCGAGTACCGCGCCCCGCTCACGTACCGGCCCGCCCCGGTCGAGGTCGACATGTGGGTCACCCGGGTGCACGGCGCGGGCTTCGACCTCGGCTACGTCGTGCGCGACCCCGAGGGCGTCGGCGACGGTGTCTACGCCGTGGCCGAGACCGGGTCTGGCGCTCTACGACTTCTCCACCGGCCGGCCCCGCCGGCTCGACCCGGAGGCGCGGGCGAGCATCGCCGTCCACGTCGGCGACCCGGTGGCCTTCCGCTGGGGTGGCCGGTGACGGAGCGCCTGCGCCTCGTCGACGCCGCCGCGCTCGGGGACCTCGGCCGCTACGCCGCCCGGGCCCGCGCGCTCGACGACCAGGGCGCGATGCGGCTCCAGGCCCACGGCGACGTGCTCGCCGCGTGGGTCGGGGTGCTCCAGGGCAGCGGCATCCTCGCCGAGGGCACGGTGCTCGGGCTGCGCACGTTCGCCCTCGCCGAGCCCGCCACCTGCGACGTCGTCGTCCCGCTCGGCGCCGTCACCGACCGCACCTCGCGCCACGGCAGGGTCGGGCGACCTGGCCCTGCCGGCGACCCGCGCGCTGGCCCCGTGGTCGGCCGTCACCCCGCCCCGGGCGGGGTGGGAGCCGGCCGGAGAGCTCGCGGCCGACGACCTCGCCGAGCTGGCCCGCGCCGGGCTGGTCGAGGTGGGTGACGCCGTGCGCGAGCGCGGTGCCGCCGCCGGCTTCGTCCGCGACCGGGTGTGGTCCCGCGAGGTCGACGGCGTGCGCGCCGGTGCCGCGTTCGCCGCGTTCTCCCTCGGCTTCCTGGCCCCGGCCTCGCGGGTGCGGGTGCTGCGCTCGAACCGGTGGACCCGGCTCTCGGCAGCGGGCGGTCACGTCCTGATCCGCTGACCCGCCGGGACGACGACCGCGGCGACGACGGCCAGCCCGAGGAAGATCGCGCCGAAGAGGGCGTTGTCGTGCCGCGGGTGGTGCGCGGCGGCGAAGGCGGCGGTGACCCCGGCGATGCCGAGGACGCTGCCGAGGACGTCGGCGAGCTGGATCGAGGAGGACGCCTCGCCGTGGGCCTCGACGGGGCTCAGCTCGAGGGCGAGGATCGTCGTCGTCGTCACGCCGGTCCCCATCGCCAGGCCGGCGAGGAAGAGCGCGAGCACGCTGAGCCAGGCCGGCAGGTTGGCCCAGGCGACGAGGGCGAGCCACCCGAGCCCGACGGTGAGGACGAGCCCGCCGACCTCGACGAGGCGGTGGCGGGGCAGGTGCAGCGCGTCGTGGCCCTGGTACCACGCCCCGATGGCCCAGCCGACGGCGCCGACCGCGAGGGTCAGCCCGGCGACCTGGAGGCTGGCCCCGCGCTGCCCGACGAGGAACAGGGGGACGTAGGTGATGCCGCCGTAGAAGGCGGCGCAGAGCAGGGCCCGGGCCAGGACGACGCTCGGCAGGCCCGCGCCCATGAGCCAGGTGCCCGTCGGCAGGAGGCGCGGCGCCACCGCGGCCACGCCGACGAGCCCCACGACCGCGACCGCGGTCTTCGGGGACCACGCGAGGTGGAGCTCGTGGGTGCCGTACTGGAGCGCACCGGCGGCGAGGGCGACGGCCAGCCCGGCCCAGGCCGTGCGGACGTGCGTGCTGTGGTCGCGCCCGGAGACCGTCTGGCGCAGGTGGGAGGTGTCGACGCGGGTGCGGGCGTGCCCCAGCGCCGCCGCCGTGACGAGCACGGGCAGCACGACGATCCAGAACACCCACCGCCACGAGAGGTGCTCGGTGAGCCACGCCGACAGCGGGGGGCCGGCCAGCGACGGCACGACCCAGGCCGCCGAGATGTAGGTGAAGAGCCGCGGACGCACGGCCTCGGGGTAGACCCGTCCGGCGATGACGTAGAGCATGACGACGAGCAGCCCGCCGCCGAGCCCGGTGAGGGCCCGCCCGACGAGGAAGAGGTCGAACCGGCTCGAGGAGCCGCACGTGGCCGCACCGGCCCCGAGGAGGGCCTGGCCGACGAACGCCCCCGGCAGCGGGCCCGAGCGGTCGGTCCACACGCCGGCCAGGACGATGCCGAGGAGCTGGCGCGGTGAGCATCACCGAGAAGGCGAAGCCGTAGGAGCGCACCGCGTGCAGCTCGCGGGCGACGTCGGGCATGGCCGTCGAGACGGCCATCGACTCGAAGGCGACGATCGTCACGAGCGCGAGGACGGCCAGGGTGACCTCGACGTACGGGCGGCTCAGGGGCCCCCCGGCCCTCGTCGTCCCCTCGGTGCGCACCGTCCTCACCCTAGTCCGGCTCCCGGTGCCGAGGGGGTGCCCGCGGGCGGCCAGCACGTCGCGCAGCACGTCGATGCGGTCGGCGACGATGCCGTCGACACCGAGGTCGAGGAGCCGGTGGTACTCGGTGGCGTCCTCGCGCGACCAGGAGTGGAACCAGACGTGGACCTGCTTGCCGAGCGCGTGCGCGGCGCGGACGAGGGCCGGGGTCACGAGGACGACGTCCCGACCGCCCACGCGGTGCTCGGCCGGGATCTGCAGCACCGGGGCCGGGGTGTGCAGCAGCCGCGACAGCAGCGCGGGGGAGAAGCGCAGCGCCGCCGTGCCGACCGGTCCGGCCGCGGTGGCGACCCCGGGGCCGAGCGCGCGGCGCACCGCCCGGATGCGCCGGGCCGAGAACGAGCCCAGGCAGACCCGGTCGAGCGCGTCGAGCTCCCGGAGCACGCCGAGGGTCGGGGCGAGGGCGGAGTCGGCCTTGACGTCGATGTTCACCCGGGCGGCCGGGAAGGCCTCGAGCAGCTCGGAGAGCAGCGGCACGGGCTCGGTCCCGCCGACCCGGGCCTCGCGCACCCGCTCCCACGGGAGGTCGGCGACGAGCCCGGTCCCGTCGGTGACCCGGTCGAGGGCGACGTCGTGGAAGGCGACGACCCGGCCGTCACGGGTCGCGTGCACGTCGGTCTCGAGGTAGCGGTAGCCCAGGGCGACCGCCCGGCCGAAGGCGGCGAGGGTGTTCTCGAGGCCCACGTTCGCCGCGAGCCTGGCCCCGCCGCGGTGGGCCAGCGCCAGCGGGGTCGGCTCGCGCAGGTAGGCGAACTCGGCGGCGCGCACCCTCAGGCCCGGCCGGGTCGCACCCAGGCCGTCGTGTCGCCGGGGAGCCGGCCGTCGTCGAGCGGGCCCGAGGCGACGAGCACCTCGCCCGCCGGCAGCGGCACCGGGGCGTCGCCGGTGTTGGTCACGACGAGCACGTCCGACGAGGCGGTGGCCGGGCGCAGCCGCAGCGCGACGACGTCCGGGCCGCCGAGGTCGTCCCAGGCGAGCCCGGCGGAGCCGAGACCCAGCTCGCGCCGCAGCCGCAGGAGGGTCCGGTACAGCTCGAGGGTCGAGCCCTCGACCCCGTCCTGCTGGTCGACGGCGAGGTCGGCGTAGGCCGCGGGCTGCGGCAGCCACGGGTCCTCGCCCGGGCCGAAGCCGAGGCTCGGGGCGTCCTTGACCCAGGGGATCGGCACCCGGCAGCCGTCGCGGCCGGCGACCTCGTGGTCGGTGCGCAGGTAGGTCGGGTCCTGGCGGACCTCGTCCGGCATCGTCGTGTGCTCGGGGAGGCCGAGCTCCTCGCCCTGGTAGAGGTAGGCCCCGCCGGGCAGCGCGAGCATGAGGGCGGTCGCGGCCCGCGCGCGGCGCAGGCCGAGGGCCGCGTCGGGCTGGGGGTCCTCGGCCCGGATGCCGTTCGTGCGCGGGCGCGACTGGTCCAGGCCCAGGCGGGTGGCGTGCCGGACGACGTCGTGGTTGGAGAGCACCCACGTCGTGACCGCGCCGACCGCGTCGTTCGAGCGGAGCGAGGCCTCGATGACCCGGGTGAGCTCGCCGGCGTCCCAGCGGGTGTCGAGGAAGTCGAAGTTGAACGCCTGGTGCATCTCGTCGCCCCGGACGTACCGGGCCAGGCGGGTGGCCGGCTTGACCCAGGCCTCGGCGCAGAGGATGCGGTCGGGCTCGCCGTAGGAGTCGAGCACCGCGCGCCACGCCCGGTAGATCTCGTGGACGCCGTCCTGGTCCCACATCGGCGCGTTGCCGGTCGCCGTGTGGTCGAGCAGGGGCGCGCCGTCGTGGCCCTCGAGCTCGGTGACGTCGCCGACGCGCTGGGCGCCGGTCTCCGGGTCGACGTCGAAGAGGCCCATCCCGCCGTGCCAGTCGGGGAGGCCGTCGCGCTTGACGAGCCCGTGGGCGACGTCGACGCGGAAGCCGTCGACGCCGCGGTCGCACCAGAAGCGCAGCACCGACTCGAGCTCGGCCCGCACCTCGGCGTTCTGCCAGTTCAGGTCGGGCTGGGTGACGTCGAAGATGTGGAGGTACCACTGGCCCGGGGTGCCGTCGGCCTCGGTGACCCGGGACCAGCCCGGCCCGCCGAACACCGACGGCCAGTTGTTCGGCGGCTCGGCGCCGTCCGGGCCCTGCCCGTCGCGGAACACGTAGCGGTCGCGCTCGGGGCTGCCCGGGCCCGCCGCGAGGGCCGCCCGGAACCACTCGTGCTCGTCGCTCGTGTGGTTGGGGACCAGGTCGACGACGACCTTGAGGCCCAGCTCGTGGGCGGCGGCGATCATCGCGTCGGCGTCGGCGAGGGTGCCGAACCGCGGGTCGACGTCGCGGTAGTCGGCGACGTCGTAGCCCGCGTCGTGCATCGGCGAGACGTAGAACGGGCTCAGCCACACGGCGTCGACGCCGAGGTCGCGCAGGTAGGGCAGCCGCGCGGTGATGCCGGGCAGGTCGCCGATGCCGTCACCGTCGGAGTCGGCCCACGAGCGCGGGTAGATCTGGTAGATCACGGCGTCCCGCCACCACGGGCCGTCGGGCGCACCGGCCTCGTGGACGGTGGTGCCGGGGGCGGTCACGGGCTCGGTCGCGGGTGCGGAGAGGGTCACCCGGTCCATGCTGCCAAACCGCCGGGGGTCGTGCGAACCGCCGTCCGCCTGGCGGGTCGGGGAGCCGCGCGCACCTCGACGGTCCCGCGGGTGCGGGACCGTCGAGGGCTCGGGCCGACCGGGTCGGACCGCCGGGTGGACCTCAGTCGTCGGCCGGGTCGAGGAGGGTCGCGACGGCCGCGCGGTCGAAGCCCTTGACCGTCATCCAGATCCCCAGGGTGAGCTCCCAGGCCGCGATCGGCAGGGCGAGGACGGAGGCGGCGGGGGAGATCTGGTCGAAGGCGCCGAAGAGGGTGGCGACGACCGAGCCGAGGAGGAGCGGCGCCCCGACGAGGCCGACCGCGGGGATGAGGCGGGGCACGAGCCGCGCCCGGTACAGGACGGTGCCGAGGAGCAGGGCGTTGATCGCGGGCATGAGCCCGGGGCCGAGCAGGAAGGTCCAGTCGCGCACGGTGACGAGGGCGTGGGCCACCGTCGTCAGCGTGGCCGGGTCGCCGCCCGTCGCCGCGAACCCCTGCCGGAGGGTGACGACGGCGAGGAGGCTCACGACCCCGATCATCACCACGGCCCCCTCCATGAGCCGGGAGGTCACGAAGCCGAGCGCCATCGACTCGTTGCGCCGGCGGAGCACGGGGAAGAGGGCGACGGCGGAGCCGACGGCCGTCAGGGCGTTGACGACGTCGAGCACGCACCCCCAGACGACCCGGGTGTCCTGCCCGGCGCCGGTGACGTACGCCGCCTCGTGGAGCACCGGGCCGAGGAGCAGCAGGGCGGGGATGGAGGACGCGAAGGTCAGCAGGTAGAAGATGCCGGCCCACCGGGAGTGGGTGCGCGTCGGGTCCGGGGGCGGGCCCGCGGTGACGGCGGAGGGGGCGGGGGCGGTGATGGTCATGTCAGGCTCCTGGGGGTCTCGGTGCGGGGTGGGGCGGGGGTCGGGTGTCGGTGCCGTGCGGGGCCGGTCCCCCCGGGGGCGGCCGGGCCCCCGGGGCGAGCCGGGTCACCGACTCCAGGGGCAGGCCGAGGTCACGCAGCTGCCGCAGCAGCCCGTGGAGGGCGCTCTGGTCGACGACGGCACCCGAGAGCCGGGTGACGCCGTCCCCGGTGCTGAGGGCCATGCCCTCGAACCGGCCGGACCACCGGGGGTCGAGGCGCCCCCGGAGGCGGATCTCGTACCAGCCGGACCCGTCCGGGGGGCTGGTCGGTGTGGTGTCCATGGCCGCACGCTAGGAGCGGAGGTGGTGACCGGTCCTCACCTCATCGGGTGAGCGAGGTGGTGGTCCTTCCCGGGCTCACCGGGCGCGCGGGAGGAGCCGCAGCTCGCCGGCGCGGGTGACGGCGGCCCGCCGGCTCGTCACGCCGAGCTTGGCGTAGATGCTCTTGGTGTGGGTCCGGACGGTGTTGAGCGACACGACGAGCTCGCGGGCGATGGCGGGTCCGGGGAGGTCGGTGGCGAGCAGGCGGAGGACGTCGAGCTCGCGCCCGCTGAGGGGGTCGGCGAGGGCGGGCCGGTGGCGTCGGGCAGGCCCGCGGGCGGGACGAGGCCCGCGAGCAGGCGCTGCGGGTGGGCCCACCCCGGGTTCCGGCGGGCCAGGGCCTCGAGGAGGGGGAGGACCGAGGGGCCTGCGTCGAGCACGACGTGCACGTGCCCCTCCGGCTCGGCGAGCCGCACCGCCGCCTCGAGGGGGGCCAGGGCGCCCGGCAGGTCGTGGCGGCCGTGCCGGGCGTGGTGGGCGACGGCCTGCAGGGCGAGGACCTCGATGACCGTCGCGGTGCGTCCGCCGTCCTCGGCGGCGGCGCGCAGGCGTTCGAGGAGGTCGGCGGCCTCGCGCAGCACCGGTCCCGAGCCGGTGTCGGCGACCTGCTGCAGCAGGATCCGGGCCAGCGTGACGTGCTCGAACTCGCGGAGGTAGTGGAGCGGGTCGTCCGGGGCGAGGTGGCGCTCGCGGGCCCAGGCGAGGGCCTCGGGGAGCCGCCCGAGCGTCAGCAGCGTGCGGGCCCGGTGCGCGGCGACCGGCCGCACGTCGGGCGAGAAGTCGCCGACGTAGACGCGCTCGGCCTCCTCGAGCAGGGCCAGCGCGCCGCCCGGGTCGCCCTCGGCCTCGAGGAGGCGGGCCCGGGCGACGCGCCGCCGGTACGGGTGCTGGGGGAGGCCGTTCGGCTCGCCGAGCGCATCGGCCCGGTCGCAGGTACCCCTCGGCGGCCACGAGGTCACCGCGCTCGAGGGCGACCCGGCCGAGCCCGACGAGCATGTCCGCGCTGCCGCGCAACGGACCGCCGACCTCGTGCTCGGCGGCCAGGCGCAGCCCGTCCTCGTAGGTGGCCCGGCGCGGCGCCGGAGGCGGCCCTGGGTGAGCAGCAGGTCGGCCACGGTGATGGAGCAGCCGAGCACGTCGGAGTGGCTCCCGGCCCGGCGCAGCCCCTCCACCGCGGTGGTGTAGCTGCGGTGGGCGGCCGCGAGGTCGCCGGCCGCCCCACGACGCGAGCCCCGAGAGCGCTCCCGCGGCGGCGACGGTGAGGTCGTCCCCCGGGGCGGCCCGGGCCAGGGCGCGGTCGGCGTGCAGCACCGTCGCGGCGGGGTCGCCCCGCACCAGGGCGAGCGCGGCCCGGTAGGTCTCCAGCGCCCCGGGGACCCGCGCGAGGTCGGCCGGCTCGAGCACGACGAGGTCGTCGGGCGGTGCGTCGAGGACCCCCTGGAGGTCCTCGACCCGTTCCTCGACCCCCTCGAAGCGGCCGCTCGACATGAGGGCGCCGACGAGACCGAGGGCGAGCACCGGGCGCCGGTGGACGACCTCGGCCGGGAGGACGTCGACCCACCGGCTCGCCGACGCCTCGCGGCGCTCCCGGAGCATGCGGATGACGGAGCCCTCCACGACGTCGGCGGCGAGCTCGACGTCGCCGCCCGCGACGGCGTGCCGCACGGCCGGCTCGGGGTCGCCCGCGGCGGCGTACCACCGGGCCGCGCGGCGGTGCAGCTCCTCGAGCCGGGCCGTCCCGTCGGCCGCGAGGTGGGAGCGCAGCACGTCGGCGAAGAGGTGGTGGTAGCGGTACCAGTGGCGGGTGTCGTCGAGCGGCACGACGAGGAGGTTCGCGCGCTCCATCCGCTCCAGCACCGCCTGCCCGTCGGTGCGCCCGGTGACGGCGTCGCACAGCGGGCCGCTGAGCCGGTCGAGGACCGAGGTCTCGAGGAGGAAGCGCCGGGTGGTCTCCGGCTGCCGGCCGATGACCTCCTCGACGAGGTAGTCGACGACGTACCGGTCGTCGCCGGCGAACCCCGCGATGAACGCGCGACGCGTCCTCGCGTCCGCGCAGCGAGAGCGCGGCGAGCTGCAGGGCCGCGACCCAGCCCTCCGTGCGCCCCTCGAGGGCGGCGACGTCCTCGGCGCCGAGCTCGAGCCCGGGGACCCGGTCGAGGTAGGTCGCGACCTCGGCGGGGGTGAAGCGCAGGTCGGCGGCGCGGACCTCGACGAGCTCGCCGCGGGACCTCAGGCGGGCCAGCGGCAGCGCCGGGTCGGCGCGGGTGCCGACGACGAGGCACACCTCCGGGGGCAGGTGCAGCAGGAGGAACTCCACGTCGGCCGCGAGGGCCGGGCCGTCGGCGAGGTGGTAGTCGTCGAGCACGAGGTCGAGGCCGCCCGACAGCTCCCCGAGCCCGTTGAGCACGTGCGCGAGGACGGTGCCGACGGCCGGGTCCGGCCCCTCGAGGAGGGGCAGCACGGCGGCGCCGAGGCCCGCTGCGGCCCCGTCGAGGGCGGTGACGACGTGGGTCCAGAACGTGGCGGGGTCCCGCTCGGTGTCCTCCAGGGACACCCAGGCGACCGCCCGCCCGGCCGCCGCGGACGTCCCGGCCCACGCGGTGAGGAGGGTGGTCTTGCCGAAGCCCGGCGGCGCCGAGACCAGCGCGAGGCGGGGACGGGGTGCACGGACGAGCAGGTCGTCGAGGCGGGGGCGGGGCACGCGCCCCGGACGGTTCCTCGGGACGTAGAGCTTGGTCCGGACCACAGGACTCGGCATGCCGCTCCCTTCGCCGACCGGCGGTCGTCAGGTCAGTGAAGCACGGGCCCGGCGGCGGTCAGGGCGCGGGCGGCGGTGGCCCGACGGCGTCGTCGGTGTTGACGAGCATGTGGGCGGCCCGCAGGAAGTAGTCGCGCATCTGCTCGGCCTGCGGCTCGGGGATGCCCGTCGCCTCGACGGCGTCGAGCATGTGCCGCATCCAGCGGTCGCGCATGTCGAGGGTCACCGGGAAGGGGGCGTGCCGCATCCGCAGCCGCGGGTGGCCGCGCTCCTCGCTGTAGGTCGTCGGGCCGCCGAAGTACTGGGTGAGGAACATCCGCAGCCGCCGCTCGGCCGCCGCCAGGTCGGCGTCGGGGTACAGGGCGCGCAGCGGCGCGTCGGCGGCGACGCCCTCGTAGAACGCGTGGACGAGCCGCTCGAAGGTGGGGCCTCCGCCGACCTCCTCGTAGAGGCTCACCGCTGGCCGCCCGGGGCGAACGGCGGCACCGGCGGGCCCTTGATGCCCTGGGCGTCGAAGGCGGCCTTGATCCGGGCCCGCAGCTCGCGCTGCACGCCGAAGTTCTCGCCCGGCAGGCACTTGGCGAGCACCCGGACGGTCACGGTCTGGCCGGTGATCGAGTCGACGCCGAGCACGGACGGCGGCTCGACGAGCTTGGCCTCCCACGCCGGGTCGGTCGCGAAGGCCTCGGCGGCGCCCCGCACGACCTCGAGCACCCTCTCGATGTCCTCGAGGTACGACACCGGCATGTCGACCCACGCGGCGGCGAAGGCCTGGGACCGGTTGCCGATGCGCACCACCTCGCCGTTGCGGACGTACCACGTGACGCCGTCGGCGTCGCGGAGCCGGGTGACGCGGAGGGTGACCTCCTCGACGGTGCCGATCGCCTCGCCGGTGTCGATGACGTCGCCGACGCCGTACTGGTCCTCGAAGATCATGAAGATCCCGGAGAGGAAGTCCTTGACGAGGCTCTGGGCGCCGAAGCCGATGGCCACCCCGCCCACCCCGGCCGAGGCGAGCAGGGGCGCGAGCTCGAGGCCGGCCTGGGCCATGACGGTGAGCACCGTGATGGTGGCGACGACGAAGGTCGCGACGCTGCGCAGCAACGAGCCCATGGTCTCGACCCGCTGGCGGTGCCGCTCGCCGGCGGCCCCGGGCGTGGTCCCGAGGACCCGTCCCGCGCCGGAGGCCTCGGCGATCCGGGAGGCGGTGCGCGAGGTCATCGTCGCGACGGTCCGGCCGATGAGGCGGTGCAGCAGCCAGCGCGCGAGGACGCCGAGGATGATGACGACGAGGATCCGGATGCCGTCGGTGAGCAGCCACTGCTGGGCGTCCTCGACGAGTCCGAGCACGACGGCGGAGTCGAGCGAGGTGAGGTCGGGCAGGGTCGGTGCGGTCTCAGGCACGGGCATCACGCTCCTGGGCGGCGAGGGCTCGCACGATCGGGTCGCGGTTCTCGGTGACGAGCCGGCGCAGGCCGGCGGGGGCGTCGGGGTGCTCCTCGAGCCAGGTCTGCGTCGCCTCGAGCAGCGCGGCGTCGGCGAGGGGACGGGGGTAGAAGCCGAGGACCAGGGACTCGACGAGCGCGTGCGAGCCCTTCTCCTCGACGGTGTCGAGCATCGCGTGGTAGCGCTCGACGTAGGGGCGGAGCAGCTCGGCGGGGGTGCCGCCGCGCGTGAAGCCGAGGCCGGTGGCCTCGACGACGGCGTTCGGCGTGCCGGCCTCCTCGACGACCTCGCGCCAGGCCCGCTCCTTGGCCTCCGCCGTCGGGATGGCGGCGAGGGCGCGGGCGGCCCGCTCGCGGCCGGTGGCGGTGTCCTCGCGGGCCCGCTCGGCGAGGATCTCGTCCTCGGAGGCGGCCCCCGCGGCGGCCGCCGCGGTGAGCAGGGTCCACCGCATCTCGAAGTCGACGTCGAGGCCGTCGAGCACCTCGCTGCCGTCGTGGAGGCCCCGGACCGTGGTGGCGTCGTCGCCGGCCGCGGTGAGCCCGGCGGCCGCGGTGACGAGCTGGAGCTGGGCGTCGCTGCCGGGCTCCGCGGAGCGGGCGACCTCCCAGAGCCGGTCGCGGGTCCTCGCGCGGGTGGTGTCGCGGTGCTCCGGCGCGGTGTACGACAGCACGGCGGTGCGCAGCTGGACGACCAGGGTGCGCAGCAGCGTGGAGTCGGTCTCGTCGGGCAGCGTGGCGAGGACGAGGTCGACGAAGGAGCGGGCGGCCATCTCGCCGTCCCGGGTCATGTCCCAGGCCGAGGCGAGGACGAGCGCGCGGGGGAGCGAGGCGGTGAAGCCGCGCGGGTGGGCGAGCGCGGTGGCGAGCGAGCGCTCGTCGAGGCGGATCTTCGCGTAGGCGAGGTCGTCGTCGTTGACGAGCAGCAGGTCGGGCTGCTCGCGGCCCACGAGGGCGGGCACCTCGGTGCGCTCGCCGTCGACGTCGACCTCGAGGAGCTCGGTGCGGTGCAGCAGCCCGTCACGCACCTCGTAGAGGCCGACGCCCAGCCGGTGCGGGCGGAGGGTCTCGAAGCCCTCGGCGAAGGTCTGCTCGATGGCCGCCGAGGTGACGAGGCCACGGTCGTCGACCTCGACGAGCGGACGCAGGGTGTTGACCCCGGCGGTCTCCAGCCAGAGGCGCGACCAGGTGCGCAGGTCGCGCCCGGAGGTGGCCTCGAGCTCGACGAGCAGGTCCTCGAGCGTCGTGTTGCCCCAGGCGTGCTTGCGGAAGTACGTGCGCAGGCCCTCGCGGAAGGCGTCCCGCCCGACGTAGGCGACGAGCTGCTTGAGCACCGAGGCGCCCTTCGCGTACGTGATGCCGTCGAAGTTCACCTCGACGTCCTGGAGGTCGCGGATCTCGGCGACGATCGGGTGCGTCGTCGAGAGCTGGTCCTGGTCGTAGGCCCAGTCCTTCTCGTAGGTGCCGAACGTGGTCCAGGCCTCGGTCCACTCGGTGGCCTCGGCCTGGCAGGTCGTCGAGGCCCACTCGGCGAAGGACTCGTTGAGCCACAGGTCGTTCCACCACCTCATCGTCACGAGGTCGCCGAACCACATGTGGGCGAGCTCGTGGAGGACGGTGAGGGCGCGGCGCTCGACGAGGGCCTCGGTGACCTTGGAGCGGAAGACGTAGACCTCGGAGATGGTCACGCAGCCGGCGTTCTCCATCGCGCCCATGTTGTACTCCGGCGCGAAGAGCTGGTCGTACTTCTCGAACGGGTAGGCGCAGTCGAACTCCTCCTCGAAGAACGCGAAGCCGCGCTTGGTGAGGTCGAGGAGCGCGTCGGCGTCGAGGTACGGGGTGAGGCTCCGGCGGCAGAAGATGCCGAGGGGCACGTCGCCGCCGCGGGTCGGCACGCTGTCGCGGACGACGTCGTACGGGCCGGCGACGAGCGCGGTGATGTAGCTGGAGATCGGCTCCGTCGGGGCGAAGTGCCAGGTGGCGGTGCCCTCGTCGGCCGGTCGGGGCTCGGGCGTGGGGGAGTTCGAGACGACCTGCCAGTGGGCGGGGGCGGTGACCGTGAAGGTGAACCGGGCCTTGAGGTCGGGCTGCTCGAACACGGGGTACATGCGCCGGCTGTCGGGCACCTCGAACTGCGTGTAGAGGTAGACCTCGTCGTCGACCGGGTCGACGAAGCGGTGCAGGCCCTCGCCCGAGTTCGTGAAGCGTCCGGTCGCGTGCACGACCACCTCGTTGTCCTCGGCCAGACCGGTCAGCCGGATCCGGCTGTCGGAGAAGGCACTCGAGGCGTCGAGCTCGGTGCCGTTGACGGTGACCGACTCGACCGAGGCGCCGACGAAGTCGAGGAAGGTCTCGGCCCCCGGGGTGGTGCTCGAGAAGCGGATCGTGCTCGTCGTGGCGAAGGTCTCCTCGCCCGTCGTGACGTCGAGCACGACGTCGTGGGTGTCGACGGTGACGAGGGCGGCACGGGTCGCGGCCTCGTCGCGGGTGAGGTTCGTTCCGGGCACGGGGTCTCCTGGCGTGGCGGTCGGGTGGCGTCGCCCGGTCGGGGCGGGGTCGCGACAATCCTGTCACGCGGCGCACCACCCCGACCGGGGGTGGGGGGCCGGTGGCAGGATGGCGCGGGTGACCACCGACACCGCCCCCCGCGCCGCCGCCGAGTTCTGGTTCGACCCCCTGTGCCCCTGGGCCTGGATGACCTCCCGCTGGATGGGGGAGGTGCAGCAGGTCCGCGACGTCGACGTCACGTGGTCGGTGATGAGCCTGTCGGTCCTCAACGAGGGGCGCGACCTGCCCGAGGACTACCAGGCGATGATGGACAAGGGCTGGGGGCCGGTGCGCGTCGTCGTCGCGGCGCGGCGCGAGCACGGCGACGAGGTCGTCAAGCCGCTCTACGACGCCCTCGGCACGCGCATCCACCACCGCGAGGAGGACTACGACACCGCGATCGCCGGTGCCCTCGAGGAGGTCGGGCTGCCGGCCTCGCTCGCCGACGCCGCCACCTCCACCGAGCACGACGAGGAGCTGCGGGCCAGCCACCAGCGGGCCATCGACCTCGTCGGTGACGACGTCGGCACGCCCGTCGTCGCCGTCGACGGCGTGGCGTTCTTCGGTCCCGTCGTGACGCCCGCGCCCAAGGGCGAGGCGGCCGGGCTGCTCTGGGACGGCTGCGTCCTCGTCGCCCGCACGCCGGGGTTCTACGAGCTCAAGCGCTCGCGGACCCAGGGCCCGATCTTCGACACCGAGGACTGAGGGAGCGGCCATGGCCACGGTGCACATCGGCGGGGACCACGCCGCGTTCGAGATGCTCGGCGACCTGGCCGCCTTCCTCGAGGCCGAGGGCCACGACGTGACGAACCACGGCCCGCACGCCTACGACGCGCTCGACGACTACCCGGTCTTCGTCCTGCGCGCGGCAGCCGCCGTCGCCGCCGACCCCGACAGCCTGGGGGTGGTCCTCGGCGGGTCGGGGAACGGCGAGCAGATGGCCGCCAACAAGGTCCGCGGGCTGCGGGCCGCGCTCTGCTACGACGAGGAGCTCGCCCGGCTCGCCCGGGAGCACAACGACGCCCGCGTCATCTCGATCGGCGCCCGGATGACCGACCCCGAGACCGCCCGGGCCATGGTGCGGACCTTCGTCGGCACCCCGTTCAGCGGCGAGGAGCGGCACGCCCGCCGCATCGCCATGGTCGAGGCGTACGAGGCCGACGGCACGCTCCCCCCGCTCCCCTGAGGGCCGCGCCGTGCTCGCCGCCCCCGGCGACTCGGCCGGTCCCCGCCCGCAGGCGGCCTGACCTGCGGGGACATCTGGCGGCCCGTGAGTCGTTGGCACTACTGTGGCCGCGGCCGGGACGACGACGCAGGGGGTGGTGATGGCAGTAGGAACGCAGCTGTCGGCACCCGAGCGCCTCGAGCCCGACAGCCCCCGCCGCCGCGTGTTCACGAACCGGTTCGCGGCCGTCGACCAGGGCCGCCTGCTCGGCGTCGTCCTCGTCCTCACCGTGGTCCTGCTCGGCGTCGGCGTCGTGCTCGCCTCCGACATCGTGCCGATCGCGCTGATCTTCCCGCTCCTCGTGGTCTCCGGGCTCGTCCTCGAGCCCCGACGGCTCGCCGTCGTCCTCGCCGCCGCCGCCGCCGTCGTCGTCGCCTGGGCCCCGGTGTCGCTGCTCTCGCCGGTGCGCGTCGCCGGGGTCGTCGTCGCCGTGCTGCTCGTCATGGGGCAGGCCCTGCTCATCGCCCGCTCGCGCGCCCTCCTCGGTACCCGGGGGCTGGGCGGTGACCGGATGTTCGCCGAGCTGCGCGACCGCATCGTCCAGGTCGGCCGGGTCCCCGAGCTGCCGGGGGGCTGGACGGCCACCTCGTGCATCCTCTCCGCCCACGGCGACCGGTTCTCGGGCGACTTCCTCATCGCCCACCAGGACACGGCCGGGGAGCGCCTCCAGGTCGCCCTGGTCGACGTCAGCGGCAAGGGCACCGGGGCGGGCACCCGCTCCCTCCTCCTCTCCGGAGCGCTCGGTGGCCTGCTCGGCTCGGTCCCCTCCGACGACTTCCTGGGCGCCGCCAACGACTACCTCGTCCGGCAGGGCTGGGAGGAGGGGTTCGCCACGGCGGTGCACGTCGAGGTCGACCTCGTCTCCGGGGCCTACTCGGTGGCCAACGCCGGTCACCCGGCTCCGGCGCTGTACACCTCGGGCCGGGCCCGCTGGACGGTGCTCGAAGGCGCGCGAGGGCCGCTGCTCGGTCTCCTGACGGACGCCTCGTTCCCGCGTCAGACCGGCCGCCTCGGTCGCGGCGACGCGCTGCTCGTCTACTCCGACGGGGTCGTCGAGGCCCGCGACCGCGACCTCACCGACGGCATCGACCGCATGCTCGGGGTCGCCGCGATGTCGGTCCTGCGCGGGGGTGACGTCGCCCGCGAGGTGTGCGAGTCGGCCCGCTCGGGGGAGGATGACGACCGGGCCGCACTGGCCGTCCGGCGTACCTGACGCCGGGCGGGGCGGCCGACCGTCGACCCGGCCCCGAGACCTTCGCGGGGCTCGACACCGGGGGGCGCGGCGGACGCCGGCGATGAGGAGGAGGTTCCGGTGCGGGCACGGTCCTCGACGAGCGCCCTGGCGGTCCTGGCCGTCGCCACCGCACTCCTGCTGGTCCTGCCGACCCAGGCCTCCGGCGCCGCGGCGTCCGGTGTCCGGCCGACGGGTGGCGGCGAGGCCGCGGTCACGACGATCCTCGCGCGGGACACCACGCCGGACAGCACGGCGGTCCTCCACGACACAGACCGCGGTGCCCGTGGTCGTCACGACGAGACCGGACGTCAGCCTCAGGGCCGGGCCGGACGTCGCGAGGGCCCCCTGAGCACCGCCGAGCCGACGGCCCCTCGGGAACCACGTCGCTGGGGCCCGACGAGCAACGGCCGACAACGCCCGACCGCGACCACGCGCTCAACAACCAGATAACGTCCCGCGGTGAGACCGGAACGACCCCCGCGGTGGAGCACGTCGCCCGGACCCGGGGACCACCGGCCAGCTCAGTGGTACACGACGCACCACCGCTACCCGGGGAGCCGGGACGGCCAGGGACAGCGCGCAGCCGGGCCCACCTCGAGGTGACCTCGCCCCGCCGCCGACGGCCGACCAGTCCGCCCGTCCGAACGACGTCGGTCGGCGCCCCCGCGCCGAGCGTGAACACCTGAGCCGCCGGTGGACCGCGCCCGACACCGTGACGCGACCGCGGTGAACGGCGACGTCAGCCACCGCGGCACGGCTCCACGGACCGCCGCGAACCCCGCGACCACGACAAGGTCAACGGCCCGCCGTGACCACGACCCTCGTGGTCGCGCAGTACGCCCCGGCGGCGGCACGGCCGTCACGAAGTCGGTCACCCCCCGTGTGGTCGCCGCCGACTCACCCTCGACCTACAGCGGGGTGTCGGTGCCCGGAGCCGGCGCCGGGCGCACCCGGTCCCCGCGTGACACGAGTGCGACGCAGCGAGATCCACCTCACAGCGCCGTGGTGGTGCCCTGGGCGCGGCGGGCGGGGCGCGGGGAGGACCCCCGAGCCCGAGAGGCCTGCCCGTGGCACCCCGCCCGGTCCTCGACCACACCCCGCGCAACGGAGTGCGCACCTTCACCCCGCGCTGGCGCAACAGCCCCCTGACCGACGAGCGGATGGCGACCCTGCTGCCCGCGCGGGCCCTCCCGGACGGGCCGCTGGACCCCGAGCAGGCCTTCGGCCGTCGCGGACCCGTGGTGCTCGAGATCGGCTCCGGGCACGGCGCGGCGGCGATCGCCTACGCCGCGACGCACCCGGAGGCCGACGTCGTGGCCGTCGACGTCCACGTCCCGGGAGTGGCCCGGATGCTGGCCGCCGCCGAGGAGGCCGGGGTCGGCAACCTCTGGGCCCACGTCGGCGACGCCCTGCCCCTGCTCACCGACCGCGTCGCCCCCGGCACCCTCGGCGCGGTGCACCTGTTCTTCCCCGACCCGTGGCCGAAGCAGAAGCACGCCAAGCGACGGTTCGTCCAGCAGCACACCCTCGACCTGCTCGCCGACCGGCTCGTCCCCGGCGGGGTGCTGCTCGTCGCCACCGACATCGCCGGCTACGCCGCACACTGCCGCACCCAGCTCGCCGCGCACGGAGGGTTCGACGTCGTCGAGGGCGAGCGGCCCGCGTGGCGCCCCGACGACGGCTTCGAGGCCAAGGGGCTGCGGCACGGCCGCAGCGTCACCGAGCTCCGGTGCACCCTGCGCTGACCTGTCGGGGTAGCCGGATTTGAACCGGCGGCCTTCCGCTCCCAAAGCGGACGCGCTACCAACCTGCGCCATACCCCGCGACACGCAGGAGGACCGGAGAGATCGGTGATTTCGGTTCCCGTGAGCGCGGGCCCTAGGCTAGCGCTGCCCTCGCGGTGCACGCCGACGAGGTGCGCGGGCGTAGCTCAATGGTAGAGCCCCAGTCTTCCAAACTGGCTACGCGGGTTCGATTCCCGTCGCCCGCTCCCCGCCGGACCGAACCCGCCGCAGGACCCGCCCGCGGGTCCACCCCGCCGCCCACGGGTCCGGCTGCCATGCTGGGCCGGTGACGACGACGGACCGGCGCCGCGAGGGGCTGCGCAAGTACCGCTTCCGGCACCCGGCCCAGGTGGTCGTGTCCGCGTTCGGTGGCGCCGTGGGCGTCGGCACCGTCCTGCTGCTCCTCCCCGTCTGCCGGGCCGGCCCCGCCGGTGCCGACCCGCTCACCGCCCTCTTCACCGCCACGAGCGCGGTGTGCGTCACCGGCCTGACCATCGTCGACACCGAGACCTACTGGAGCACGACGGGGCAGGCGGTCATCCTCGCCCTCATCCAGGTCGGCGGCTTCGGGTTGATGACCCTGGCCTCCCTCCTCGCCCTCTTCGTCTCCCGGAGGCTGGGCCTGCGCACCCGCCTCAACGCGGCCGCGGAGACCAAGAGCGTCGGCCTCGGGGACGTCCGCACCGTCGTCCGCGGCGTCTTCGCCATCACCGTCGTCGTCGAGTCGCTCACCGCGGTCATCCTCACCGGGCGGCTGCTCGTCGAGGGGCAGCCGGGGGGCCGGGCCGTCTGGCTCGGGGTCTTCCACGCCGTCTCGGCGTTCAACAACGCCGGCTTCTCGCTGCACAGCGACAACCTCGTGCGGTACCTGCGCGACGCCTGGGTCCTCCTGCCCATCAGCTTCGCGGTGATCATCGGCGGCCTCGGCTTCCCCGTCATCCTCGAGCTGAGCAAGCGGATGCGCCCGAGGCGCTGGAGCCTGCACACCAAGCTCACCCTGACGATGACGGCGCTGCTCATCGTCGGCGGCACCCTCTTCGTCACCGTCAGCGAGTGGACGAACACCAAGACCATCGGCACCCTCGACCCGGGCCAGAAGGTCGTCGCCGGGTTCTTCCACGCCGTCATGCCCCGCACGGCCGGCTTCAACGCATGGGACTACAGCAAGGTCACCCAGGAGACCCTCCTCGGCACCGTGCTGCTCATGTTCGTCGGTGGTGGGTCGGCGAGCACCGCCGGCGGGCTCAAGGTGACGACGTTCATCCTGCTCTTCTTCGTCATCGTCGCCGAGGTGCGCGGTGAGCCCCAGGTCTCCGCGTTCGACCGGAGGGTCGAGACGCGGGTCATCCGCCAGGCCCTCACCGTGGCCCTGCTCGGGGTGGCCGCCGTCGTCGGGTCGACGATGGTCCTCACCGAGCTCACCGACTTCCCGATCCCGCAGGTGATGTTCGAGGCCACCTCGGCCTTCGCCACCGTCGGCCTGTCGACCGGCCTGACCCCGAACATGGGGGTGGGCGGCCAGCTCGTGCTCGTGGCGCTGATGTTCATCGGCCGGCTCGGGCCCATCACCCTCGTCTCGGCGCTCGCGCTGCGTGAGCGCGCGCGCCGCTACTCCCTCCCGGAAGGAGCGCCGATCATTGGCTAGGAACATCGCGGACGCAGGAGGCGTCGTCGTGCTCGGCCTCGGCCGGTTCGGCAAGGCGCTCGCCCTCGAGCTCGAGCGCGACGGGGTCGAGGTGCTCGGCATCGACCACGACGCCAAGCGGGTGCAGGACCTCGCCGGGCCGGCTCACCCACGTCGTGCAGGCCGACACCACCGACGTCGAGGCGCTGCGCCAGCTCTCGGTCGGCGAGTTCCGCCGGGCCGTCGTCGGCATCGGCAGCGACATCGAGGCGAGCGTCCTCACCGCCTTCGTGCTGCGCTCCCTCGGGGTCCGCACGATCTGGGCCAAGGCGACGAGCGAGTCGCAGGGCAAGATCCTCGAGCAGGTCGGCGTCCACCACGTCGTGCGCCCCGAGTACGACATGGGGCGGCGCGTCGCCCACCTCGTCCGGGGCCGGATGATCGACTACATCGAGTTCGACGACGGCTACGCCATCGTCAAGACGACCCCGCCGGAGGGCATCGTCGGGCGCACCCTCGCCGAGGCCGGGGTCCGCTCGAAGTACGGAGTGACGATCGTCGGCATCAAGACGCGCGGGAAGGACTTCACCTACGCCGTGCCGGAGACCGTCGTCGAGGCCGGCGACGTCGTCATCGTCTCCGGTGACCGCGCCAAGGTGGAGCGCTTCTCCAACGAGGAGTGAGGGACCGACCGTCGATTCGGCCGCCTCGCGGCGGGCCGCTAGCATGGTCCTTTGGCGTCGTCCCGGGCGTCGTGCCCCAGGCGCGGCCCCGAGCAGCCGGTCGTCCCGGCCGGCGACGCCCGCCCGTGAACCCGACACCCCAGGTGGAGTGCCCGAAGTGAAGAGTGCCGTCGAGACCCTCAGCCCGACCCGGGTCAAGCTGACCGTCGAGGTCCCGTTCGACGAGCTGAAGCCCCTGCTCGACGACGCCTACCGGACCATCGGCGCGCAGATCCAGGTCCCGGGCTTCCGCAAGGGCAAGGTCCCCTCGCGGATCATCGACCAGCGCGTGGGCCGCGGCGCCGTCGTGCAGGAGGCCGTCAACGAGGCCCTCCCGCGCTTCTTCGCCGAGGCCGCCGAGGCCGAGGACGTGCGCGCGATCGGCCAGCCCGAGGTCGACGTCACCGCCGTCCCGCTCGAGGACGGCCAGGACCTCGAGTTCACCGTCGAGACCGACGTGCGCCCGAGCATCGAGCTCCCCGACCTCACCGGCATCGCCGTCACCGTCGACGACGTCGAGGTCTCCGACGACGACGTCGAGGAGCGGATGACCTCGCTGCGCGAGCGCTTCGGCACCCTCGTCGGCGTCGACCGGGCCGTCGAGGACGGCGACCACGTGTCGCTCGACCTGTCGGCCGAGATCGACGGCGAGGAGATCGACTCGGTCACCGGCGTCTCCTACGAGGTCGGCTCCGGGAACATGCTCGAGGGCATGGACGAGGCGCTGCTCGGCATGGGTGCCGGCGAGACCAGGTCCTTCACGGCGCCGCTCGCCGGCGGCGACCACGAGGGCCGCGACGCCGACTGCTCGGTCACCGTGCACACGGTCAAGGTCCGCGAGCTGCCCGAGCTCGACGACGACTTCGCCCAGCTGGCCTCGCAGTTCGACACCCTCGACGAGCTCCGCGCCGACCTCGTCACCCAGGCCGAGCAGGCCAAGCGGTACGAGCAGGGCATCCAGGCCCGCGACAAGGTGCTCGAGCACCTCCTCGAGACCGTCGACGTGCCCGTGCCCGACGGCATCGTCGAGGCCGAGGTCACCGCGCACCTCGAGGGCGAGAACCGCCTCGAGGACGACGAGCACCGCGCCGAGGTCGACGAGAGCACGCGCAAGGCGCTCAAGGCGCAGTTCCTCCTCGACGCGGTCGCCGAGAAGCTCGAGGTCCGGGTCGAGCAGCCCGAGCTCATCGAGTACCTCGTCATGAGCGCCCAGCAGTACGGGATGGACCCCAACCAGTTCGCCCAGGCCCTCGAGCAGCAGGGCCAGGTCCCCTCGATGGTCCAGGAGGTGGCCCGCCGCAAGGCGCTCGCCGCCGTCCTCGACGAGGCGACGGTCACCGACGCCAGCGGCAACGCCGGTCGACCTCGACGCCCTCGTCCCCGAGGCGGAGGCGGGCTGGAGGCCGGTCCGGAGGCGGACGTCGAGGCGACGCCGGCCGAGGCCGAGGAGGCCGACGCGACGGCCTGACCCGCCGGCGCACGACACCGAGGCCGCGTCCCCGACTCCGGGGGCGCGGCCTCGTCGTGTGCCGGGGCGGGTGGAGGTGTTGGCGGGGGCTGTGGCGCGGCGGTTTCACCTCGACCGCGGGGGGCTGGGGGTGGGTGGAGGTGTTGGCGGGGGCTGTGGGGCCGCGGTTTCACCTCGACCGCGGTGGGGGAGCGGTGGTCGACCCCACGCGCAGCTCGACCGGGAAGGGCTCGTCGAGGACCCCCTCGCCCTCGAGCCGCCGCCGCACGAGCCGGCCCAGCGCCCGGCCCTTCGCGGCGCCCGGCTGGAGCACCGTGGTGAGCGTCCGGTCGAGCCACGGCAGGTCGACGCCGTCGAAGCCGGTGACCGACACGTCCTCGGGCACGCGCAGGCCCCGGGCCACGGCCGCCCGCACCACCCCCGCGGCGAGGACGTCGGCCTGGCAGACCACCGCGGTCGGGCGCCGGCCGGCCGGGAGGTCGAGGAGCAGCCGGCCGGCCTCCTCGCCCGCGCCGACGGTGAGGTCGCCGGCCTCGGCGACGGGGGCCTGCGGCCCGGCGACGTCGAGGAAGCCGCGGAGCCGGCCGGCGGCGTCGGGGTAGACGGCGCGCTCCAGGTCGGCCGGCCGCACCCACCGGGCGGACACCGCCGGACCCACCGGCCCCCCGGCACCGCCCGGCACCAGCGGCATCGTCACGTGCCCGATGCGCACGTGCCCGAGCTCGGCGACGTACCGGGCTGGTCAGCCCGATGGCCGCCACCTCGTCGGTGAGGACGTGCCCGACGCGGGGGTCGACCGGGGCGCCGCTGCCCACCATCGGCACGCCGCGGGCGGCGAGGTGGTCGACCAGCGGGTTCTCCGCGGCGCCGCAGAGGGGGAAGACGGCCGCGTCGACGGCCTGGGTGGCCAGCTGCTCGACCGCGCGCTCCGGCTCGTCGCGCCGGCTGGGCGACGAGGAGGATGCTGCGCGCGTCGGCGTCGAGCTCCTCGGTGAGGCCGTCGAGGACCGCGAGGGCGAAGGGGTCGCGGAAGGCGAAGCGCAGGGGCCCCTCGACGACCACGGCCACGGTGCCGACCCGGCCCTGGCGCAGCGACGACGCGAGGGGGTCCGGCCCGGCGAAGCCCAGCGTCCGCCGCGGCGGCCCGCACCCGCTCGGACGTCGCCGGCGCGACCGGCCCCTTGCCGCTGAAGACGAGGGAGGCCGTCGACGTCGAGACCCCCGCCCGCTCGGCGACGTCGCGCAGGGTCGCCCGGCGGGGGGCGTCTTGACTCCGTGCGGCCATGGGGCCGACAATATCGAATCGATTCGATCGAATCGATTCGACACACGTCCGTGCGCGGCCCGACCGCCCCGCAGAGAGAGCTCCGTGACCCCCTCCATGACCGCCGCCCCCGCCCTGCCCCGCGACCGCGTCGTCACCGCGCGCACCGCGGTGCTCGTCGTCTTCGCCCTCGCCGGGCTGGTCTTCGCCTCCTGGGCCTCGCGGATCGCCGACACCAAGACCGCCCTCGACCTCACGCCCGGGGAGCTGGGCACGACGCTCCTCGCGGCGAGCGTCGGGTCGGTCACCGGGCTGCCGCTCGCCGGGCGGGTCAGCGACCGGCTCGGTGCCTCGCGCACCGTCGCCCTCGGGATGGCGGTCGCGCTCGTCGGCCTCCTGGCCGTCGGGGCGGTCGTCGGCGCGGGCGGACCGCGGATCGTCATCGCGGCCGGGCTCTTCCTCCTCGGCCTCGGCGTGGGGCTCTGGGACGTCGCGATGAACCTCGAGGGGGCCGGCGTCGAGCGGGCCCTCGGGCGCTCGGTGATGCCGCACTTCCACGCGGCCTTCTCGGGCGGCACGGTCGTCTCGGCGCTGCTCGGGGCCGCGATGTCGTGGGGCCGGGTGCCGCTGCTCGTGCACTTCCTCGGCAGCGTCGTCGTCACCGTGGCCCTCGCCGCCTGGGCCGTCCCGCGCTTCCTGCCCCGCGCCCTCGAGGCCGACCCGGCCGCCCGACGGCACGCACGGCCGTCGCCGGTGCGCCCGGGGTCGGCGTGGCTCGAGCCGCGCACCCTGCTCATCGGCGTCGTCGTCCTCGCGGCCGCGTTCACCGAGGGCACGGCCAACGACTGGCTCGCGGTCGCCTTCACCGACGGCCACCGGGTGCCCGAGTGGGTGGGGGTGCTCGGCTTCGCCACCTTCCTCAGCTTCATGACCGTCGGCCGCATCGCCGGCACCCGCCTGCTCGACACCCACGGGCGGGTCCCCGTGCTGCGGGTCAGCTTCGGCCTCGCCGTGCTCGGGGCGGTCCTCGTCGTCTTCGGCTCGGCCTGGCTGGCCTTCGTCGGGGCGGCGGTCTGGGGCGTCGGCGCCGCGCTCGGCTTCCCCGTCGGGATGAGCGCCTCCGCCGACGACCCCGCGCGGGCCGCGGCCCGGATGTCGGTCGTCGCCACCATCGGCTACGTCGCGTTCCTCGCCGGCCCGCCGCTGCTGGGCTACCTCGGCGACCACGTCGGCGTGCTCCACGCGCTCCTCGTCGTCGGCGCCCTCGCCGTCCTCGCCCTGTCCGTGGTCCCCTCGGTGCGCGAGCCCGACGGCCGACCCGCCGGGGCGTCCCGGCCCACCGACCCCGCTGCGGGCAGCCCGCTCGGCTGACCGGAGGGGAACCCGGGGCGGGCCCGCGCAGCCGCGCGGGCCCGCCCTCGCCCGGTCCGTTGTGCTCACGGCGAACACCGGGCCGGTGGTGGAGTGCGGCGGGGTGGCCGGGCGTTAGGGTCACTGAAAGGCACCACTTCCAGCGACCGAGGAGCATCCCAGCGTGACCAGCAGCGAGATCGTCGCCGCGGGCGACGGCCAGAAGGCCGGCCTCGACGACAACGTGTACAACCGCCTCCTCAAGGAGCGGATCATCTTCCTCGGGTCCGACGTGCGCGACGACAACGCGAACGCGATCTGCGCGCAGATGCTGCTCCTCGCCGCGGAGGACGCCGACAAGGACATCTGGCTCTACATCAACAGCCCCGGCGGCTCGGTGACGGCCGGCATGGCCATCTTCGACACCATGCAGTGGGTGCCGAACGACGTCGCCACCGTCGCGATGGGGATGGCGGCCTCGATGGGCCAGTTCCTCCTCTCGGCCGGCACGGCGGGCAAGCGCTACGCCACCCCGCACGCCCGCGTGATGATGCACCAGCCCTCGGGCGGCATCGGCGGCACCGCCTCCGACATCAAGATCCAGGCCGAGCAGCTCATCCACATCAAGAAGCAGATGGCCGAGCTCATCGCCGAGCACACGGGCCAGTCGATCGACCAGATCGAGGCCGACTCCGACCGCGACCGCTGGTTCACCGCGGCCGAGGCCAAGGAGTACGGCTTCGTCGACCACGTCATCACCAAGGCCGACATGGCGGGCCGCCACACCGACAACCCCGTGACGTCGGACTGACCCGGCCGAGACGACGCGAGAGAGAGACATGAACCCAGAGATCACCGGCCGGCTCCACGTGCCCGGGCCGAGCAGCCGCTACATCATGCCGCAGTTCGAGGAGCGCACGTCCTACGGGATGAAGCGCATGGACCCCTACACGAAGCTCTTCGAGGACCGCATCATCTTCCTCGGCGTGCAGGTCGACGACGCGTCCGCCGACGACGTCATCGCCCAGCTCATCGTGCTCGAGTCCCAGGACCCCGACCGCGACATCCTCATGTACATCAACAGCCCGGGCGGCTCGTTCACGGCGATGACGGCCATCTACGACACGATGCAGTACGTCCGGCCCGACATCCAGACCTACTGCATCGGCCAGGCCGCCTCGGCCGCGGCCGTCCTGCTCGGCGCGGGCGCGCCGGGCAAGCGGTTCGCCCTGCCGAACGCCCGGGTGCTCATCCACCAGCCGGCGATCGAGGGCACCGGCGGCATGGCCTCCGACCTGGAGATCCAGGCCAACGAGATCATCCGGATGCGCGGCTGGCTCGAGGACACCATCGCCTCGCACAGCAAGCGCACGGTCGAGGAGGTCCGCAAGGACATCGAGCGCGACAAGATCCTCTCCGCCGAGGCGGCCAAGGAGTACGGCCTCATCGACGAGGTGCTCGCCTCGCGCAAGGCCTCGAACGCCTGAGCGCACCCCGCTCCACCGACGCCGCCCGGTCCCGCAAGCACCGGGCGGCGTCGTCGCGTCCGGGGCGGGGCGCCCTCAGCGCCGGATCTCGTAGACCGCGTTGAAGGGCGTCTGCGCCGCGCGGCGCACCGACGAGAGGCCGGCCGCCGCGGCCACCTCGCGCAGCGTCGACTCGCCCGCCTGCGCGCCGAGCCCGTCACCGCCCTCGGAGCGGGCGTGCGGCACGCACAGGAGGCTGGAGACGGAGTAGTAGAGGCGCCCGACCGGGTGCAGGTTCTCGGTGACGCTCTCGCCCGCCACCGGCTCGACGACGAGCCAGACCCCGTCCGGCCCGAGCTGCTCGGCGACGCAGCGGGCGGTCGCCACCGGGTCGCCCATGTCGTGGAGCGCGTCGAAGGTCGTCACGAGGTCGTACGGGCCGCCCCCGAAGGACGCCGCGTCGGCGACCTCGAAGTGGACGCGGTCCTCGAGCCCGGCGTCCCTCGCGGCGGACCGGGCCGCCTCGACCGACGGCGCGTGGCCGTCGAACCCGACCACCTCGACGTCGGGGAAGGCCTGCGCGACGAGGATCGGTGCGCTGCCGTAGCCCGTGCCGACGTCCGCGACCCGCCCGCCCGCGCGGAGCCGCTCGACGAGTCCCTCGACGGCGGGCAGCCACGCCGCGACGAGGTTCTGCTCGTACCCCGAGCGGTAGAAGGCGTCGGTGCCCCGGTGGATCCGCTCGTCGTGGTCGCCCCAGGCGAAGCCCTCCCCGCTGCGGAAGGCCGCCTCGGCGCGGTCGAGGGAGGCGATCTCGACGACCCACATCTCGAAGGCCGCCGGTAGGTCGAGCATCCCGCCGGGGGAGAGGACGGCGGCCTGCTCGGGGCTCAGCGTGTACGTGTCGGCGGCGGGGTCGTGGGTGACGTAGCCCCCCGCCGCGAGCGCTCGGGCCCACTCGCGCACGTAGCGCTCGTCGGTGTCGGTGGCGGCGGCGAGGGCCTCGGACGTCCGGGGGCCCTCGGCGAGGGCCGCGAACAGGCCGAGCCGGGCGCCGAGGGTCACCAGCCCGGCCGACGGGACGGCCCCGAGGTCGACGACGGCGCGTCCGAGGAGGTCGTTGAGGGCGGTGACGTCGATCGCTGTCTGGCTCATGGCCGCGGTCCTTCCCGGATGACGAGTGCGTACACCGTATGCCCTCTTGCGTACGGCGTACAACCCCTCGGCCAGGCCCTAGAGTCGCCGCATGGTCGACACCCCGGGCCGCGGACGGGCCGAGCGGCTGACCCGTCGCCGCGTCCTCGACGGGGCCCTCGCGCTCGTCGACCGCGACGGTGGGTCGGCCCTCACCGTGCGCCGGCTGGCCGCCGACCTCGAGGTGGCGCCGATGTCGCTGTACCGGCACGTGCGAGGGCGCGAGGAGCTGCTCGACGGGCTGAGCGAGGTGATGGTCGAGGAGATCGGGATGCGGTTCGGGGAGGCCCCCGAGGCCGCCCTGCACCGGCTCGCGCACGGCATCCGCGCCGTGGCCCTGGCCCATCCCGCGGCCTTCGAGCTCGTCGGGATGCGGCCCCTGCGCACGAGCTCCGCGCTGCGCACGGTCGAGGCCGGGCTGGGGGCCCTGCGCGCCCTCGGCCTCGACGACGAGGACGCCGTGCGGGCCTACCGGGTGCTCGTGAGCTTCACCCGTGGGTTCGCGCTCGGCGAGATCGCCAGCTTCACCCTCGAGTCGGCCGGTACGCCGTCCCCGCCGCCCGCGCCGGTCGACCCGGCGCGCTTCCCCCACATCGCCGAGCTCGGCCCGCTGCTCGGCGGAGCGGACCGCGACGCCGCGTTCGCGTTCGGCGTCGAGACCCTGGTGGCGGGCTTCGCCGCCCGGGCCGCACGGCGGCCGTCCCGCTGAGCGGGAGGGCGCACCCCTCGTGGCTGCGTGAGCGCGTTGCGCTGTCAGCGAACCGGCGCGACGCGCCGGGGCGGTGGGCGGTTCAATGGGTGCGGCACGACCACCCGACGGGTAGCGTCGGGGGCGTTGTCGAGCGAGGTGGAGGACCAACCAGTGGCGCGCGTCGGAGAGACCAGTGACCTGTTGAAGTGCTCCTTCTGCGGCAAGTCGCAGAAGCAGGTCAAGAAGCTCATCGCCGGGCCCGGCGTGTACATCTGCGACGAGTGCATCGACCTCTGCAACGAGATCATCGAGGAGGAGCTCGCCGAGTCCGGCGACCTCGGCCTCGACGAGCTGCCCAAGCCGCGCGAGATCTTCGACTTCCTCGAGAACTACGTCATCGGCCAGGACGTCGCGAAGAAGGCCCTCGCCGTCGCCGTCTACAACCACTACAAGCGGATCCAGGCCGGCGAGGGCACGGGCAAGAAGGACGCCGAGCACGTCGACATCGCCAAGTCGAACATCCTCCTCATCGGGCCCACCGGCTGCGGCAAGACCTACCTCGCCCAGACCCTGGCCAAGATGCTCAACGTGCCCTTCGCCATCGCCGACGCGACGGCGCTCACCGAGGCCGGCTACGTCGGCGAGGACGTCGAGAACATCCTCCTCAAGCTCATCCAGGCCGCCGACTACGACGTCAAGAAGGCCGAGACGGGGATCATCTACATCGACGAGGTCGACAAGATCGCCCGCAAGACGCGAGAACCCGCGATCACCCGCGACGTCTCCGGCGAGGGCGTGCAGCAGGCGCTGCTGAAGATCCTCGAGGGCACGACCGCGTCGGTGCCGCCGCAGGGCGGGCGCAAGCACCCCCACCAGGAGTTCATCCAGATCGACACGACGAACGTCCTGTTCATCGTCGGCGGGGCGTTCGCCGGGCTCGAGAAGCTCATCGAGTCGCGCAACGGCAAGAAGGGCCTCGGCTTCGGCTCCGAGCTGCACACCCCGAAGGACCTCGCCCAGAGCATCGGCGAGGTGATGCCCGAGGACCTCATGAAGTTCGGGCTCATCCCCGAGTTCATCGGCCGCCTGCCCGTCATCACGACGGTCTCGCCGCTCGACATCTCGGCCCTCGTGCGCATCCTCACCGAGCCGCGCAACGCCCTCGTCAAGCAGTACCAGAAGATGTTCGAGATCGACGGCGTGGTCCTCGAGTTCAGCGACGACGCCATCGAGGCCGTCGCCGAGCAGGCCCTGGCCCGCGGCACCGGCGCGCGCGGCCTGCGGGCGATCATGGAGGAGGTCCTCCTCCCGACGATGTTCGACGTGCCGAGCGACGACGAGATCGCCAAGGTCCTCGTCACCCGCGACGTCGTCATGAAGAACGTCAACCCGACCATCGTGCGGCACGACGCCGAGGGTGGCCGCAAGCGCGCACCGCGCAAGCGTTCGGCCTGACCCGCCGGGGAACCCACCCGTGGCGACCCCCTTCCGGCTCCGGGCAGGTGACACCGGACCCGTCCAGCAGTCCCCGGTGACCTGCGGCTCCGCGTGCCTCACGGTGGCCCGGATGCTCGTCGACCCGGTCTTCGCCTCGTGGGTGCGCACCGGCTCGCCCCGCCCGCCCGGTGCCCCGCCGGGTGACACCGAGGCCGAGCGGTTCGCGGCCTACGAGCGGATCGTCATGCGCCGCACCAACGGGGTGCTCGCGGGTGGGCGCCGGCCGAACCTCCCGTGGCCCCGCCCCCTGGGCACGCCGCCCTGGGGAGCCCTCCACGAGCTCGAGTACGGCGCCAGCCGGCTCGGCACGCGCTACACCGTCGAGGTGCTGCGCGGCGCCGACGAGTACGGCCTCGTCGAGCGGTACGACACCCTCGTCGACGTCGTCGCCGACGGCGAGCCCGGCCTGCTCTACCTCGGCAACCGCATGCTGCCCCGGCACGTCGTGCTCGTGCTCCCGGGCGACGGCGACCGGATGCTCGACGTCTACGACCCCGGCACCGGCCGGGTCGACCACCTGCGCCGCGACGCCGTCGTGCAGCACCGGATGCGCCTGTCCGGCTGGGACGTGCCCTGGGTCGCGGTGCGACCGAACGGGTTGCGTCGGGTCGAGGTGCGCGCGACCGCCCCGTCGCTCGGCCCGGCGCCGGCCTGACGTCGTGCCCCTTCCCGAGGACGCCGCGCCCGGCCGCGCGCTCGAGCTCGTCGAGGAGCTGGGCCGCGTGGCCGTGCGTCTCCCCGGGCGGGATGTCCTACGCGCTGCGCGCCGACCGGCGGCACGTGGTCCGGCACGCCGTGGTCGGCGGGCTGGTCAGCTGGTGGGTCGCGGGGCCCCTGGCCCTGCTGGTGCCCCTGCCGTACAGCCGCCTCGTCGTGCTGTTCGGGCTCGTCGTCGGCGCGGTGCTCTGGCCGCTGCGGTTCCCGCCGCGGGCGGTGCGCTGGGTGCAGGTCGACCGCTTCACGCCCGAGGCGGAGCTCGGTGGCACGGTCGCCTGGGTCGGCCTGAGCGACCCGTCCGTGCTCCCCGAGGCCGTGGACGACCTGGTCGCACGCGTGCGCGCCGGCGCTCGACCGGTCGCCGGAGGCCACGGCACCGCCCGGGTCCGGCTGAGGTGGGCGGCGCCGCGGGCCTGACGGGCGTCAGGTCGTGGGCTTGGCCACCGGCACGAGCTCGAGGTCGCGCGTGGCGACCTCGTCACCGTCGGCGTAGTCGAGGGTCGTCGGTGAGCCGGCCCGCGGCGCGCAGGTCGGCCTCGCCGGTGCGCACGTGCTCGAGCACCGCCGCCGGGCCGACGAGGGTCGCCGTCGGCACCTCGGCCCGCATGCCGACCTTGGCCTCCGACTTGGCCTTGCGGACCACCGCCAGGGCGGCCCGACGGCCTCGAGGACCGCCGGGTCACCGCCCTCGGGCACCTCGTCGGCGGTCGGCCAGGCGGCGCGGTGCACCGAGCCGTCGTGCGTCCAGCACCAGACCTCCTCGGTGACGTAGGGAGCACCGGGGCGAGCAGGCGCAGCACGACGTCGAGCGCCAGCCGCAGGGTCGCGCGCGCGCCGAGGCCGCACCGGCCTCGCCGCGGGCGCCGTAGGCGCGGTCCTTGACGAGCTCGAGGTAGTCGTCGCAGAAGGTCCAGAAGAACGACTCGGTGACCTCGAGGCTGCGGGTGTAGTCCCACGCCTCGAAGCCCGCGGTGGCCCGGGCGACGACGTCGCGGAGCATCGCGAGCACCGACGCGGTCCAGCGGCTCGGTGACCAGGGCCGCGAGGTCGCCGCGAGACCGCGCCGAAGGACAGCGCGAACTTGCTGGCGTTGAGGATCTTGATGGCCAGCCGGCGGCCGACCTTGATCTGGCCGGTGTCGTAGGGCCGCGTCGGTGCCGAGCCGGCCGCTGGCCGCCCAGTAGCGCACGGCGTCGGCGCAGTGCTCGACGAGCACGTCCTCGGGCGTGACGACGTTGCCCTTGGACTTGCTCATCTTCTTGCGGTCCGGGTCGAGGATCCAGCCGCAGATGGCGGCGTTGGTCCACGGCACGCTGCCGTGCTCGTAGAGTGCGCGCGGACGACGGTGGAGAACAGCCAGGTGCGGATGATGTCGTGGGCCTGGGGGCGGACGTCCATCGGGAAGACCTTGGCGAACAGCGGGTCGGGCTCGCCGGTGCCGTCGCCCGCCAGCCGCCGGCGATCTGCGGCGTGAGCGAGGAGGTGGCCCAGGTGTCGAGGACGTCGGGGTCGCCGACGAACCCGCCGGGCACGCCGCGCTGGTCCTCGGTGTAGCCGGCCGGCGGCGCCTGGCGGCCGGGTCGACCGGCAGGTCGGCCTCGTCGGGCAGGATCGGGTGGTCGTGGTCGGGCTCGCCGTCGGCGTCGAGGGGGTACCAGACCGGGATCGGCACCCCGAAGAAGCGCTGCCGGGAGACCAGCCAGTCGCCGTTGAGGCCCTCGACCCAGTTCGCGTAGCGCGAGCGCATGAACGCCGGGTGGAAGTCGAGCGCCTCGCCGCGGGCGACGAGCTTCGGCGTTGAGCTCGCGCTCGCGGCCGCCGTTGCGGATGTACCACTGGCGGGTCGTGACGATCTCGAGCGGCTTCTCGCCGCGCTCGTAGAAGTTGGCCTTGCGCTGGGTGGGCGTCGGCTCGCCGTCGAGGTCGCCGGACTCGCGCAGCGCGTCGACGACGCCTCGCGGGCGGAGAAGGCCGTCTTCCCGGCCACCGCTCGGCGTAGAGGGCCGCGCCCGGCGGAGCCGGCGAGCCACTCGGGCGTCTCGGTCTGGATGCGGCCGGTGCGGGTGATGACCGAGCGGGTCGGCAGCCGCAGCTCGCGCCACCACAGGACGTCGGTGAGGTCGCCGAAGGTGCAGCACATCGCGATGCCGGCGCCCTTGTCCATCTCGGCCACGGGTGCGCCAGCACCGGCACCTCGACGCCGAAGAGCGGCGTGGGGACCGTCGTGCCGAACAGCGGCTGGTAGCGCTCGTCGTCGGGGTGGGCGATGAGGGCCACGCAGGGCGGGATCAGCTCGGGGCGGGTCGTCTCGATGTGCACCGGGCCGTCGGCGCCGTGGAAGGCGACCCGGTGGTAGTGCCCGGGGTAGTCGCGGGCCTCGAGCTCGGCCTGGGCGACGGCGGTCTGGAACGTGACGTCCCACAGGCCCGGGGCCTCGGCCTGGTAGGCCTCGCCGCGGCGGAGGTTGCGCAGGAACGCCTGCTGGGCGGTGGCCCGGGAGCGGTCGTCGATGGTGCGGTAGGAGATGTCCCAGTCGAGGCTGAAGCCCGAGCCGCCGGAAGAGCGACTCGAAGGCCTTCTCGTCCTCGACGGTGAGCTCGTCGCACAGCTCGATGAAGTTCTGCCGCGAGATCGGCTGCTCGTCGGCCGCCTTGGTGCTCTTGCCGTCGCCGCGGTGCGGCGGCTCGAAGCCCGGGTCGTGGGGCAGGGAGGCGTCGCCGCGCACGCCGTAGTAGTTCTGCACCCGCTTCTCGGTCGGCAGGCCGTTGTCGTCCCAGCCGATCGGGTAGAAGACGTTGAAGCCGGCCATCCGCTTGTAGCGGGCCATGCAGTCGGTGTGGGTGTAGCTGAAGACGTGGCCCATGTGCAGCGACCCGCTGGCCGTCGGCGGCGGGGTGTCGATCGAGAAGACCTCCTGCGCGGCCCGGCGAGAGCGGCCTCGCGGTCGAAGGCGTAGGTGCCCTGCTCCTCCCATACCGCGGCCCACTTGTCCTCGAGGCCGTCGAGGGACGGCCGGTCCGGGATGGCGGCAGCGCGAAGGAGGGGAGGTGCTCGGTCATGGGGGACATCATCACAGACCGCGGGAGGCCGGCTCATCCGGGTTCAGGGCGAGGGGCGCCGGCGCACCAGGCGGACCAGGGCCAGGCCCAGCAGCGCACTGCCCCCCGCGACCCCCACCCACAGCACCTGGCGGCGGTCGGCCGCCAGGGGGTCGGCGACGAGCGCCACCGAGCGGCTGCGGGGCGGCACCGCGGCGGCGGCGGCGGGCGTGGCACCGGGCAGCGGCGGGCCGGCGAGGTCGCGTCGAGGACCGCGGTCAGCGCCTCGACGGGCTGCACGACCCCCCAGCCGACGACGTCGTCGCGGGCGTCGCGCCGGTCGCGGGAGGCCGTCGCCTCGAGCCGGTGCGTCCACCGGCGGGCGCCTCGCCGGGGAAGCGCTGGGCGACGAGGGCCGCGGCGGCGGCGACGTAGCCCGGCGGCGTAGCTCGTCGACCGCCGTCGGCTGAGGTAGCAGTCGCCCCACGCCCCCTAGGTCGTGAGGACCTCCACGCCGGGTGCCGCGACGTCGACGTGCTCGCCGCGCACCGAGCCGCGGCGCCCGTGTCGTCGGGGCGGTCGCCGCCACCCCGAGGACGCCGGGGTAGGCCGCGGGGTAGCGCGGCGCCGCTGGCCGGCTCCTCGTCGGCGGTGGTGCCGGCCGACGCCACGACGAGGGCCCCGGCCGCTCGGGCGTCGCCGCACCGCCGAGCGCAGCCGCGGGTCGTCGGTGGCGTGCTCAGCGAGACGTTGACGACCTCGGCCCTGGCCGGCGGCCCACCGGATGCCCTCCGCCAGGGTGCCGGCGTCGGCGACGGGCCCTCCTCGGGCGCTGCTCGTCGGGCACGACCTTGACGGGCAGGATGCGGGCGCCGGGGGCCAGGCCCTTGACGCCCGACCGGGCGCCGAGCGGGCGGGCGGCGACGATGCCGGCGACGGCGGTGCCGTGCAGCCGCGCGTCGGTGCGGGCCGAGCCGCCGACGAAGCTGCGGCCGGGGAGGACCACGCCGTCGGGGAAGTGCGCGTTGCTCGGCGCGACCCCGGTGTCGACGACCGCGACGGTGACGCCCGCGCCGGTGGCGAGCGGCCAGGCCCGGCGGGCGGCGAGCCGGACCAGGGCGGCGGGGTGTCCTTGACGTACTGGGTGCGGCCCTCCTCGCACTGCTCCTCTGCGGCGGGGAGCGACCGCGGCGGCGGCGCGGCAGGCGCCGGCGCGGCGCACCGCCGGCGGGCCCGACGGCCAGGGCGAGGGCCAGGGGGCCACCGCGAGCGGCGAGGCGGCGCGGCCGGCTCATGACCCGCCGGAGACCACGGTGCGGGCGGCGGCGGTGCCCAGCGCGGGGCCGGAGCGGAACAGCTCGGTCCAGGCCTGTGGGACCGGCACGACGTCGTCGGGGGCGTAGCCGAGCCGGGCGAGCACCTCGGCGTCGGCGCCCTCGACCGCGTAGGCGGTGGCGGTCTGGTCGATGGCGAGCACCGGCCCCTTGCCGAGCACCTGGCCCTGACGGCCCGCACCAGGGCGCCGTAGCCGGTGTCGACGGCCGTGCGGCCGCGCTCGGCGCCGGGGGGCGTCGCGACGGTCGAGCAGGGCGACCTCGGCGGGGCGCCCGGGGCGGCGGTGAGCGTGGCGCAGGGGGTGTTCGAGGCCGGTCGGAGGGGGTCGGGCCAGTCCGGCGGCGCGAACGCTGGGGCGCACCTGCAGCTGGGCGATCTGGGCGGCCTGCACCGGGATCCGCGTCGAGGCGCCCGAGCCGAGGCGGTACATCTCGTTGGCGACCTCGGGCAGCGGCTCGAGGTCGCCGCTCGGGGAGACGACGTAGCGCCGGCCGTCGCCGTCGAGGCTGAGCACCGACCCGACCGTGGCGCCCGCCGGCAGCCCGGGCAGCGGCGTGCCGAGGCCGTCGATGGTGAGGGGGGCGAGGCCGGGCCCTCGGGGAAGAGGTTGAGCCAGGCCGCCGGGGCGGCGACGGCCGGGCGCCCGTCGAGGCGCAGCGCCACGGTGACGGCCGAGACGTCGCGGTCGGCCACCGGGTAGCGGCGCCCGTCGGGACGACGAAGGTGCGGTCGTCGGTGCGCACCAGGAGGCCGCCCCGCTCGACGGCGCGCGCGGCCCGGCGCGGGGCCCGATCGAGGTCGACACCTGCTCGCTCGCGCCGAGGCACGAGACCCAGCCGCTGTTGACCAGCCGGTCGGCGGGGGCAGCGAGTCGGGGGCGCCGAGGATGCCGAGGGTCGGGCCGCGGTCGATGTAGGCGAGCTCGTCGTCGGGGACCGCGAGCACCTTGAAGTGCTCGGCGGGGATGAGCAGCCGGGCGCTCGTCGTGTTGACGACGGGGTGCAGCACGCCCTTGACCGAGACGTAGCGGGCGCCGCTGTCCTCGGCGATGACGAGCCGCTTGTTCTTCCAGTCGGCCGGCAGCGACGAGCGCAGCCAGCCGAACGCCATGCTGCCCAGCACGAGCACGGCCGTGAGCGCCAGGCCGCCGACGACGGCCCGCAGCGGGCGGTGCGGCTCGACCTCGCGCCCGCCGGGCGCACCGCTGACGAACGCCGTCGTGAGCCGGCGACGGCTGAACGACTGCGCCTCGACGAGGTCCTTCTTCGTCGCCATCGTCAGAGGACCCCGATGGTGGCGGCGGCGAGCGGCAGGAGGGCGACGAGGGCGACGCCGTCGAGGGTGTCGGCGAGCCGGCCCAGGCGGACCCGGGTGCGGGGCGCGAGGACGGCGAGCGAGACGACGAGGGCGGCGGCCGCGCCGAGCAGCACCGCGAGGGCGGGCCGCCAGGTCGGGTGGGCGACGGCGGCGACGACGGCGGCGACGGCCAGCCCGAGGATGCCCGTGGCCATCGCGAGGAGCACCGAGGTGCGGGTGCGGCTGTGCCGGGTGCGCAGCAGCGTCGCGACGCAGCCGGCGACGACGAGCAGGGTGCCGGCCAGGCCGGACGCCGCGAGCTGCGGGGTGGTGAGCAGCGCGATGCCCCCGGTGGCGAGGGCGAGCGCGACCATGACGTCGTGCCCGCGGGCGACCTGCGCGCGCACCCGGGCCCGGTCGACCTCGGGGGCGTCGGGCTCGATCTCGGCCTCGGTGCGCGGGGCGTGCGACGAGAGCCGGCTCGACGACAGGCCGAGCCAGGGCAGCACGTTGCCGAGCACGACGGCCACGACGAAGACGACGGCGCAGACGGTCGTCATCGGCGACGCCGGCGACGCCGGCGGCGACCCCGATGACCGTGGCGGCGAGCCCACGACCGCGCCGGCGGCCAGCACCAGGCGGTGCCGGGCGAGGCGAGCGCGCCGAGCAGGGCGACGACGGCGACGGACGGGCCGACCCAGGAGCCCCTCGCCCCACAGCGCGTCGGCCGGCGGACGGCGAACCCCGCGACGCGGCGAAGACCAGCGCGGTGAGGCCAGGGCGAGGGCGCCGCCGGCCTGGGCGCGGGTGTCGAGGACGGCGGCGGCGCCGACGAGCAGGAGCGCGACGGCGCCGGCGACGGCCGTGACGAGCAGCCCGGCGTCGCGCGCGGTGAACAGCGCCCAGGCGGCGCAGAGCAGGAACACGGTGGCGGCGCCGACGGCGGTGCCGGCGCTGTGCCGGGCGGTCCACGGGGCGAACTGGGTCTCGACGACGTCGGCGACGGCCTCGACGACGTCGTCGTAGACCTTGTCGGTCGTGGGGTCGACGGCCTCGAGCGAGAGCATCGTGCCGTCGGTGATGCCCTGGGCCGCGAGGCTGCGGTCGGGGTCGACGAGCATCCCGCCGCCGGCGACCAGCCGGAAGCCGTGCGAGGCGTGCTCGGGGTCGAGGACCCCGAGCTCGCGGGCCAGCTCGGGGACGATCTCGACGACCGGGATGCCGCCCGGCACACCGAGATCCGCCCGGCGCGTGCCCGAGGACACGGACACCCGCACGAGCGACGCGGCGGCGCTGGCCTGGCTCACGGGCGACTCTCCCCTCCGGCGGCCCACGGCGGGCGCCGGGCCCGACGGGCCCCGAGCATAGACGCGCGACCTGCGGGGAGTTCTCCCCATGGACCTGCAGCGTGGCGCCGTAGTGTCGGTGCAGGACGAGGGGCCGGGCCGGGCCGTCCGCAGGACACCAGCCCTTCAGGGGGTCATACACGACTGCGGACGACACCGTCGCACGAAGGAAGGACACACCATGGCTGACCCGTTCCGGGCCGGCGAAGGCGTCGTCAAGGCCAGCGCCGACATCGTCAGCACCGCCCGAGGCGACCTGCGCAAGCAGATCAGCGCGCTCCGCGGGCAGATGGAGGCCGTCAAGGCGCACTGGGAGGGCCAGGGCGCCCGAGCTTCCAGCAGGTCAGCGAGGCCTGGAAGATCCAGACCCAGGACATCGTCGACGTGCTCGACACCTTCGAGGCCAACCTCACCGGCACCCAGCGCCAGTACGACGCCGACGACGGCGGCGGCCTCGAACCTCTGCAAGTACAACAGCATGCTCGGCAAGCTGAGCGGCGAAGGGGAGACCATCATGGCTGGTGACGGAATCAAGGTCGGCGGCGCCGGCATCGACGCCCTCGTCGGCGACATGCAGACGGGCCTCGGCGAGCTCGAGCGGCGCCTCGGAGACATGAAGAGCGAGCTCAGCCCCTACGTCGAGCAGTGGGACGGCTCGGCCCGCGCAGGCCTACCGCAGGCCCAGCTCGACTGGGACAAGCAGATCGACGAGTGCCGGCAGCTCCTCGAGGACGTCCGCCAGGCGGTCATGCGTCCAAGGAGGACTACCTCGCCGGCGAGCTGCGCAACACGAACATGTGGGGCTGACGCACCGCACGGCGCACGGCCCCGTGCCGGCACCCCGTGCGGGTGCCGGCACGAGCGGCGTGACGGGGAGGCCGCCCGGGCTCCCGGGGGAAGACGAACGAGGAGAAGCGCATGGCTGCGCGAGGACCGGGCGGAGCCCGTCCAGTACCCGACGATGCTGCGGGACCTCGGCAAGAAGTACGAGGGCGAGTGGAGGCGAGAGCGGCCCAGGAAGAGGTCAAGCGGGTCCAGGGATCGGTCGCCCAGCCCACGACTTCGGGGACATCCCGGCGGCGCCGGACTTCGCGAGCGGTGTACCCGCCGCCCAGCACGTCTACGAGGCCACGCTGCGCGGGATCCGGGAGGACCTCGAGGCCGCCGGTGCCGCCCTGGCGCAGGCCGGCAGTGAGATCCGGACCCGCGACGAGGTGTCCTGCGAGCTCCTTCCAGACCCTCCATGGCGCAGTGGAGCACCGAGGGGACGGCTTCAGCAGCAGCGCGGCAGCCACGACGAAGGCGACCCGTGACGAGCAGGTCCGCGAGGGCTCCGAGGCGCAGGTCCGGTTCAGGAGAGCGACCGGCACCCGCGACCGGGGCCGACCCGGCGGCGACCGGCGGGCGACGGACCGACCCCGGCCGGCACCGGCCGCCAGCGGCGCGCCGACGACGCACACCGGCAGCGACGAGCACCGCCGCCGTCGGAGCGGCATGCGACGATCGGCTGATGCCGCCTCCCGTCGGCGGACCGCCGCGCCGCTCGCCACTCGTGGCCGGCGTCGGCGGCGGCTCGCCGCCGTGCCCGCCGGCGCGCCCGGCGGCGGCGCCCGCCGGCGCCCCGCCGCGGCGCAGCCGCTGCCGGGCGAGTGGTGGTGGAAGCGCGATGGGCGTCGACGAGCTGCAGCCGCACGGGCACGCGGGCAGGGCGTGACCGTCGCCGTCATCGACGGCCCCATCGACCCGCGACGTCCCCGAGCTCGCCGGGCAAGGTCGTCTCGAGCGCAGACGCTGCTGCCTCGACCCCGCGAGGGCCGACCGCGCCAAGCGGCTGCGCCCGTCGACGGCGACCGGCCCGGCCGCCGAGCACGCGACGAGCATGGCGGCGCTCATCGCCGGCACCGGGCAAGGGCACCGGCCCCGGCGGCCGGGGCATCCGCGGCATCGCCCCCGACGCCACGATCCGGCACTACGCCGTGCTGTACCCGCCGGCCGGCGACGGCGACCGGCTGCGGGCTCGACTTCCGCCGACTGGCGACGACGTCGACCGGGCCGTCGGCCGACGCCGTCAGCGCAGGCGGCCGCCGACGGCGCCGACGTCATCAACCTCAGCCTCGTGAGCGGCTACAGCCCGGTCGATCAGCGACGCCCTCCTCGCCGCCTACGGCGCACGACGCCGATCGTCGTCGCCGGGCACCGGCAACACCGAGGGCGGCGTCGCAGTGGCCGGGGCTCGGCAACGGCGTCGTCCTCGTCAACCCCATCGGACCGGGACGGCCGGATCACCGACTTCGCCGTGCACGAGCAGCCCCGTACCTCGGCCTCGCCGCGCCCGGCGAGGACGTCATGGCCGGCGCGCTACGACGCCTCCGGCTGGCACAGCGACCGGCATCGGCTCGGGCGCCTCGATCGCCACGGCGCTCGTCAGCGGCGGCATCGCCGCCCTCTGGTCGGCGCACCCGGACGCCACGGCCGGGCAGGTCCTCCAGGCCGTCAAGGACAACGTCGGCCTGCGGGCCAAGACGACGGCTCCGGCTACGAGACGTGGTTCCGCCGGGTCGGGCACCGACCTGCCCGCAGGTCCGGTCGGCGCAACACGGCCTACGGCTGGGGCATCTTCGACCCCGCCGACGCCGTGCGCGGTCGACCCCACGACCCTGCCGAAGGACAACCCCTTCGTCCGCGACCGACGCGACGAGGACCCTACGGCCGACCGAGATCGCCGCCGTCGATCGGGCGCGTCACCGCGCAGCCGCGTCCGCGTCGCGCCACCGCGACGCCGTCCGCGACGGCCGACCCCGCCGGCGCCGCCCCGCAGGCCGCCGGCCGCCGGCGCGACGAGCCGGGCGCTCCGGCACGCCGTGGCTGCCGGTCGCGCTCGGGGCCGTGCTCGTCCTGGTCGTCGGCCGGCGCCGTGGTCCTCGTGCCGCCGGCGCGGCCGCCCGGGTCGCCCCACCGCCGGCCCCGCCGACCGAGCCGCACCGACGACCACCGAGACGACGACGCACGAGCCAGGGCGCCGCCGGCGCCGAGGGGAGGAACCACTGATGGTCATCCCGGACGACGGCCCGTAGCAACCCGCCGCTGCCCGAGGACGCCGGCCCGCACGAGCGGACGCTCCACGACATCTACGGCTTCTCGGCGGTCCTCGTGCGGCTGACGGCCGAGGACTGGGGCGACGGCCTCGGACGCCGTCGAGCGTCCTCGTCGGCCGAGGTCACGCGGCGTCGTCGCACGACCTCAGGAGCGCCGACCAGCCGTGGGACGGGCCCGGCCGCCGACAGCGCGCTACGCGACGCTCCAGGCGCTGCGCCGGCCAGCTCGACAGCCGCGCCGCGGAGATCGACGGCATCCAGCAAGGGCCTCGAGCGCGCGCGGCCGACGCGGCCGACGCCGCCCGGCAGTCCTACTACGCGGCACCGGTGCGCTCGATGTCGACCGACGTCGACCGCTCGGCTACGAGACGACCCCCACCCGCGGGCCGACGGTGCCCGACGGCAGCGGTCTTCGACCGCACCGCGTACGACGCGGCCGATGGCCGGCGAAGCGCGCAGCAGCGCGAGGCCGCGGCCAAGGCCGGTCCTCGACGACCTTCAACGCCGCAGATGGGCCGGCGCGGCCAAGCAGATGCCGGTCGAGGCCCACGAGGACCCGGTGACGCATCGACCCCGGCGGCGGCGGCGGCGGCGTCCGGCGGCGGCGGCTACCCCGGGCGGCAGCGCGCCCGAGCGGCGGCGGGTACACGCCCGCCGACGGGCGGGACCGGCCCGGCGTCGACCGACCCGACGCGGCGCCCGACGCGACGCCCACGACCGACCCGCGGTGCAGCCGGTCGACCGACCCGCCGCCGCCACCCGCACGCCGAGCCCCCGGTCGACGAGCGGTCCCGACCCCACCGGGCCCGAGCCGGCCCGGGGTCGACCATCGACGGCGGCGACCACCGGGACGACGACCCCGGGCGGTCCCGGGCAGCACCGACTGGGCCGGCACCGGCCCGGGCGGCGGCGCCTCGGGCGTCCGGGGCCTCGGCGGTGGGCGGCGCCGGCGCGGTCGGCGGCGGGATGCTCGCCGGCGGCGCGGCGATGCTCGGCAAGGGCGTGCTCGGGCCGGCTGGGCGCCGGCGCCCTCGGCGCCGCCGGGCGCGGCCGGTCGTCGCCGGCGGCACCGCCGGTGGCCGCGGGCCGCGGCGCGGCCGGGCGCGGCCGGGCGCGGCACGGCCGCCGGCGGCGGGCCGGGCCGGTCGTCGTGCGCCGGTGGCCAGGGCGCGGCCGCCGGGGCGGCGGCCGCGGCTCCGGCGGCGTCCGCGGGCGCCAAGGGCGGCCGGGCCGCTACGGCGTGCCCGAAGCTCGGCGAGGGGTCGAAGGGCGGCCGCGGCGGCGGTGGCCGCCGGCTCCGGCGGCCGGCGGCCGCGGCGGGACGAAGGGCAAGGACGGGCCGGCCCGAGGACGTCGACCACCTGACCCACGAGGACGAGGAGACCTGGTTCGAGGGCGAGGACGACGCGACGCCGCCGGTGTGGCGCTGACGCCTCCGGCCGGAGGCCGCGGCGGCCCGGCTCAGCCGGAGGTGAGCCGCCGCAGCGCCTCGACGGCTCCCGCGGCGAGCACCCCGAGGGGCAGGGCCGTGACGACGGCGAGCGACTCGAGGCGGTCGGCGCTGCGCGAGAGCCGGGTCGAGGCCCAGCCGCCGGCGATGGCGACGCTCGCCACGGCGCCGACGACGCCGAGCACCGTCGCCGCCGCCGACCAGCCCCCAGCGCCAGCCCGGCGTCCCAGTCGAGCACGGCGACCGACGCGCTGGCGGTGAGCGAGGCGGCCGCGGCGAGCATGGCGTAGCGGGCGAGCCGGTCGCGCACGTGCCGCGCCTGGTAGCCGAGCGCCAGCGCCGCGACGACGAGCGCGACCCAGCGGCTCCACGGGGCGAGGGTGCTGAGGCGCGCGGGGTGCAGCGCGAGCACCCAGCCGCCGACGGCGGCGAGCAGGGCGAGGTAGGCCGTGCCCACCGACACCACCGAGCGCGGCCTGGGCGACCCGGTCGCGCACGGTCGAGGCCGGTGACGCGCCGGCGCCGGGCGGCGTGCCGCTCGCGCACCGACCAGACGGTCGTCGAGAGCCGGTCGGTGTCGAGGAGCTGGGTGGGGTCGACGTCCAGGCTCGCGCTCGGCAGGGCGCGGACCACGACGGGCACGAGGCCGACGACGACGGCGGCCGCGCTCGCGAGCGGCCGGCCGGTGAGCACCGCGCCGGCCACGACGACCGCCAGGCCGCCGAGGCAGGCGGTGGCGGTGCGCTCGGCCCGGTCGGCGGGGGAGCCGTCGGACGAGGCGAGGGCGAGCACCACGGCGCCGAGGGCGCTGCCGAGGACGACGGCGACCGCCGACCCGCGACGGGCGAGGCGGCGAGCGGGGCCGCGAGCCCGGCCGTGACGGCGAGGGCCGGCGCGCCGACGAGGCGGACGGCCGCCGCGCCCGCGCGGTGGCGGGGCGTGAGCGAGGGTCGCCGCGACGGCGCGCGGCGAGGAGCAGCGCCGAGGCGGCCCAGCGGGCGCGTCGGGGTGTCGAGCGGGCCCGCGGTGGTGCCGGCGACTGTCGGCAGGGCGAGGACCCCGGCGACGAGGCTGGTGACGGCGGTGCCGACGACGAGGGTCGGGGCGAGCTCGGGCGCGCCGCGACGGGTGCGCGGGCGTGGCGTCCGGCCGGTGGCGGCGGCGGCGGGGACCCGTGCAGGGCGGCACGGCTCACCGTGGCGTCGGCGTCGTCGACCTCGTCCCGTCGGCGCGTGGCGTCGTCGACGAGCGAGACACCCGGCGGCCCGTCGGCGACGGGGGCTCCGGGCGCGCGCGACCCGCCGGCCCAGGCCGGCGCGGAGGGGGCGGGCCCCGGGCGCGGCCGCGGAGCGGTCGAGGCTCACCACCTCGCGGTGCAGCCGGTGGGTGGTCGTGCGCACCACGGTGAGCAACGGCTCCGGCGGGCAGGTCGTCACCGATGACGGTCGTGCGGTCCGAGCACGAGCCCCGCGGCGGTCGCCACCGAGCTCGGGGAGGCGCTCGAGGAGATGCCGAGCACCGAGAGCACCTCGCTGACGCGGGTGCCGACGGGCACCACGAGGTCGTAGCGACGTTCGTCGGCCACGAGCGTCAGCTGGTGCGTCGCCCGGTCATACGTCCCTCCCCTCGTCGTCGCGGCCGCCACCTGCGACCACTGCCCGCGGGGACCAGTATCCACCGGTACCGTAAGGCCGACCGGAAGCCCCACGAGGGGAGGGGACAAAGGTGACGGTGCCCGCGCGCAGCGGTGCCCGCGAGAAGGCCCCCGAGGTGCCCTCGGGACGGCTCGTCCTCCAGCCACCCCCGGAGATCACCCCCTCGGAGGGGGCGAGCGGCCTGCTCATGCAGGCCGTGCCCATGCTCGGCTCGCTCGGCTCGATCGGCTTCGTCGCCCTCTCCCAGACCGGTCCCCGCGCCTGGTTCACGGCCGGCATGTTCCTCGTCGCCAGCGTCGGGTTCGTCCTGGCCAGTGGGCTCCGCCAGCGCCAGCAGCACTCCGCGGGGGTCATCGCGGCGCGGCGTGAGTACCTGGCCTACCTCGCCGAGGTGCGCGAGACCATCCGCGACGCCGCCGTGCGCCAGCGGGCCGCCGCCCTCTGGGACTACCCGGACCCCGGGGCGCTGCCGGTCATCGCCGCCGAGGGCAGCCGGGTGTGGGAGCGCTCGGTGTCCGACGCCGACTTCCTCCAGGTACGGATGGGCACGACGGCCCAGCCGCTCTGCCTCGAGCTGGAGCCGCCCGACACCGCCCCGCTGGCCCAGCTCGACCCCGTCGCCGCGTCCGCCCTGCACCGGCTGCTCTCGACCCACCGGGTGCAGCCCGGCCTGCCGGCCTCGGCCGCCCTCCGGGCGTGGCCGCGCGTCGAGGTCACCGGCGACGCCGACCCCGCCCGCTCGCTCGCCCGCTCGGTCGTCCTCCAGGCGGCGATGCAGCACCCCCCGGACGACCTCGTCATCGCCGCGCTGGTCTCCCGGGAGGCCCGCGCGGAGTGGGAGTGGCTCAAGTGGCTGCCCCACGCCCTCAGCCCCCGCGAGCACGACGCGGTCGGGCCGGTGCGGCTCGTCGGCGAGTCGGTCCACGACCTGCTGCCGCTGCTGCCGCAGGAGATCGTCGAGCGGCCCCGCTTCGGCCCCTCCGACCGCCCGTCGCTCCCGCACGTGCTCCTCGTCGTCGACGGCGGGCACGTCCCGCCGGCAACCCCGTCGTCACCGCGGACGGCGTCCTCGGGGTCACCGTCCTCGACCTGCCCGAGCAGTGGGGCGAGCTCGACTCCGCGACCACGCTGCGCCTGGCGGTCGGCGCCCGGGCCGCGTCCGGCCCCCACGCCGGGAAGGCGCCGCTCGAGGTGATCAGCCTCGCCCGCGGTGTCGCGCACGGCGTCGCCGACCAGGTGTCGACGACCCGGGCCGAGGCCGCCGCGCGGCGGCTGGCCCCGCGCTACGCCGGCGACGAGCCCGACGTGCGCGACGCGCTCACCTCCTCGACCGAGCTCGTCGACCTCCTCGGCACCGGCGACGTCCGCGACTTCGACACCGACACCGCGTGGCGCGCCCGCCTCCAGCGCGACCGGCTGCGGGTCCCCATCGGCGTCGACGAGTCGGGGGTGCCCGTCGCGCTCGACATCAAGGAGTCGGCCCAGCAGGGCATGGGTCCCCACGGCCTCGTCATCGGCGCCACCGGCTCGGGCAAGTCCGAGCTGCTGCGCACGCTCGTGCTCGCCCTCGCGATGACCCACTCGCCCGAGTCGCTGAACTTCGTCCTCGTCGACTTCAAGGGCGGCGCGACCTTCGCGGGGATGGCCGACCTCCCGCACGTGTCGGCGGTCATCACCAACCTGGGCCAGGAGCTGAGCCTCGTCGAGCGCATGCAGGACGCGCTCCAGGGCGAGATGACCCGCCGCCAGGAGCTGCTGCGGGCGGCCGGCAACTTCGCCAACGTCACCGACTACGAGCGGGCCCGGGCCGGCGGCGCCGCGCTCGAGCCGCTGCCCGCCCTCCTCATCGTCGCCGACGAGTTCTCCGAGCTGCTCTCGGCCAAGCCCGAGTTCGCCGACCTGTTCGTCGCCATCGGGCGCCTCGGGCGCTCGCTCTCGATGCACCTCCTGCTGTCCTCGCAGCGCCTCGAGGAGGGCCGGCTGCGCGGCCTCGAGTCGCACCTGTCGTACCGCATCGGCCTGCGCACGTTCTCGGCCGGCGAGTCGCGCACCGTCATCGGCGTCCCGGACGCCTACGAGCTGCCGCCCGTGCCGGGGCTGGGCTACCTCAAGCCCGACCAGACGACGCTCACCAAGTTCAAGGCGGCGTACGTCTCGGGGCCGCCGAAGGGCCGCCGGCGCCGGTCCGCCGGTGAGGGTCGGCGCCACCGGCCCCGCGGAGATCCTGCCGTTCACGCTGGCCCCGGTCAGTGCCGGGCGCCGTGGGCCGGTCGAGCCCGTCGACGCCGGCCCCGGCGAGCCGGCCGAGGACCGGGCGGTGTTCGACATCGCCGTGTCCCGGATGCGCGGGAAGGGGCGTGCGGCACACCAGGTCTGGCTCCCGCCGCTCGACGTGCCGAACTCGATGGACCAGCTCTTCCGCGACCTCGTGGCCGACCCCGACCTGGGGCTGGTCAGCCGCTCGTGGCGCGAGCGCGGCGACTACGTCCTCCCGGTCGGCATCGTCGACCGGCCGCTCGAGCAGCGCCGCGAGCTGTACGTGCTGCGCCTCGGCGGCGCGGCCGGGCACGTGGCCGTCGTCGGCGGACCGCGCTCGGGCCGCTCCACCCTCGCCCGCACCATCGTCTCGGCCATCGCCCTGACGACGACGCCGCTCGAGAGCCAGGTCTACGTCCTCGACTTCGGTGGCGGCACGTTCACGCCGCTGGCCAAGCTCGCGCACGTCGCCGGCGTGGCCAACCGCAGCGAGCCCGAGGTGGTGCGCCGGCTCGTCGCCGAGCTGCGCGGCATCGTCGACGCGCGGGAGACGTACTTCCGCTCCCACGGCATCGACTCGATCGAGACCTACCGCCGGCGCCGGGCCGAGGGCCGGGTCGACGACGGCTACGGCGACGTCTTCCTCGTCGTCGACGGCTGGCCCACGGTCCGGGCCGAGTTCGACGACCTCGAGGCGCAGGTCACCGAGCTCGCGGGGCGGGGGCTGACCTTCGGCATGCACGTCGTCATCACGACGTCGCGGTGGATGGACTTCCGCAACCAGATCCGCGACGTGCTCGGCACCCGCATCGAGCTGCGCCTCGGCGACCCCACCGACTCCGAGGTCGACCGCAAGGTCGCGGCCAACGTGCCCAAGGGCCGCCCCGGGCGCGGCCTGACGATGACCAGGCACCACTTCCTCGGCGCGGTGCCGCGCATCGACGACCGCGGGAGCGTCGACGACCTCGGCGACGGCGTCGAGGACCTCGTCACCCGGGTCAACGCGGCGTGGCACGGCCCGCGCGGGCCGAAGCTGCGGCTGCTCCCGGACGAGATCACCCTCGAGGCGGTCCGCGAGCTCGCCGGCCCCGACGAGCGCCGGCTGCTGCTCGGCGTCGACGAGGCGCACCTGGCCCCCATCGGCCTCGACCTCGCCGAGGAGCCCCACCTGTACCTGCTCGGCGACGGCGACAGCGGCAAGACGGGCTTCCTGCGCACCGTCGCCCACGAGGTCGCGCGCCTCCACACGCCTGACGAGGCCAAGCTGTTCGTCGTCGACTACCGGCGCGGCCTGCTCGGCGAGCTGCCCGAGGCGCACGTCGGCGAGTACCTCACCACCGAGGAGCAGACGGTGGCGGCGGTCGAGGGCATCACGGCGTTCCTGCGCAGCCGCCTGCCGGGCCCGGACGTCACGCCCGAGCAGCTGCGGGCGCGCTCGTGGTGGAGCGGCGCCGAGGTGTTCTTCCTCGTCGACGACTACGACCTCGTCGTCACCTCCTCGGGGTCGCCGCTGCGGCCGCTCGTGCCCCTCCTGGCCCAGGCCGGCGACGTCGGGCTGCACCTCGTGCTCGCCCGCCGCACCGGAGGCGCCTCGCGTGCCCTCTTCGAGCCGGTCCTCCAGGGGGTGCGCGACCTCGGGTCGCCCGGCGTGCTGCTCTCGGGCAGCCCCGACGAGGGCATGCTCATCGGACGGGTCAAGGCCTCCGTGCAGCCCCCCGGCCGGGCCCGGATCGTCTCGCGCGACCTCGGCGACCAGGTCTTCCAGACCGCGTGGCAGCCGCCGAGGCACGACTGACCTAGGCTTCGGTCATGGAGCCCGTGTACCGCCCTGTCATCCACGCGGCGAAGACGCTGTTCTTCCTCCAGGGCACGCGGCTGACGATCACCGGCGAGGAGAACGTCCCCCGCACCGGCGGAGCCGTCATGGCCATCAACCACACCTCCTACCTCGACTTCATGTACGCCGGCCTGCCGGCCTGGCCGCACCGCCGCTACGTGCGGTTCATGGCCAAGAAGTCGATCTTCGCCCACCGGGTGTCCGGGCCGCTCATGCGCGGCATGGGGCACATCCCGGTCGACCGCCACCAGGGCGGGCAGGCGTTCAAGGACGCGGTCCGGGCGCTCAAGGACGGCGAGATCGTCGGGGTCTTCCCCGAGGCGACGATGTCGCGCTCCTTCGAGCTCAAGGAGTTCAAGCCGGGCACGGTGAAGATGGCCCAGGTGGCCGGGGTGCCGGTGCTCCCGACGACGATCTGGGGCGGGCAGCGGGTGTGGACCAAGGACCTGCCCAAGCACATGGGCCGGGCCAACATCCCCGTGCACATCACCGTCGGCGCGCCGATCGAGATCGGCCGGCGCGAGGACGTCGTCGAGGCCACCGCACGGGTCAAGGCGGCGATGCAGGCCCAGCTCGACGCCCAGCAGGCGGCCTACCCCGCCCTCACCGGCGACGACCTGCGCTGGGTGCCGGCCCGGCTCGGCGGCACCGCCCCGACCCCGGCCGAGGCGCACGAGGCCGACGCGTCGGACATGCGGCGCACCCGCGACAAGTTCACCGGCTGAGCGCCCCGCGGGTCACCCTCCGGGTGCGGTGGTGACCCGGCCGGCGTCGACGTGCCAGCGCTGGTCGAGCCGGACGCCGTCGAGCAGCCGCCGGTCGTGCGAGACGAGCAGCAGCGACCCGTCGTAGGACTCCAGGGCCTCCTCGAGCTGCTCGATCGCCGGCAGGTCGAGGTGGTTGGTCGGCTCGTCGAGGACGAGGAGGTTGACGCCGCGGGCCTGGAGCAGGGCCATGGCCGCGCGGGTCCGCTCCCCGGGGAGAGCCGGCCGACCCGGCTGGCGACCTGGCCGGCCCGGAGGCCGAACTTGGCGAGCAGGGTCCGCACGTCGGCGGGCGTCATCTCGGGGACGGCCGTCTCGAACGCGGTGCCGAGGGGGAGGTCCTCGGCCAGGCCGGTGCGGGCCTGGTCGATCTCGCCGACGGCGACCGAGGCGCCGAGGGAGGCCCGCCCGGTGTCGGGGGCCAGCCGGCCGAGGAGGAGGCGCAGCAGCGTCGTCTTGCCGGCACCGTTGGGGCCGGTGACGCCGATCCGGTCGCCGACGCCGACCTGCAGCGAGACCGGGCCGAGGGTGAAGGGCCCGAGCGCCGACCACGGCCTCGTCGAGCGTGGCCACGACCGAGCTGGAGCGCGGGGCGCTGCCGATGCTGAACCGCAGCGCCCACTCCTTGCGGGGCTCCTCGACCTCCTCGAGCCGGGCGATCCGCGACTCCATCTGGCGCACCTTGCGGGCCTGCTTCTCGGACGACTCGGCCTGGGCCTTGCGGCGGATCTTGTCGTTGTCCGGGGACTTGCGCATCGCGTTGCGGACGCCCTGCGAGCTCCACTCGCGCTGGGTGCGCGCCCGGGCGACGAGGTCGGCCTTCTGCCCGGCGAACTCCTCGTAGGCCTCGCGGGCGTGCCGCCGGGCCACCGCCCGCTCCTCGAGGAAGGCGTCGTACCCGCCGTCGTGGACCGCGACGCGGTGCTGGGCGAGGTCGAGCTCGACGACGCGGGTGACCACCCGGGAGAGGAACTCGCGGTCGTGGGAGACCAGGACGACCCCGGAGCGCAGCCCCCGCACGAAGGCCTCGAGGCGCTCCAGCCCGTCGAGGTCGAGGTCGTTCGTCGGCTCGTCGAGCAGCACGACGTCGAAGCGGCTGAGCAGCAGCGCGGCGAGCGCCGCCCGCGCGGCCTGCCCCCCGGACAGGGCGGTCATCGCGGTGTCGGGGTCGACGGCGAGGCCGAGGTCGGCGAGCACGGCGGGGAGGCGCTCGTCGAGGTCGGGCGCCCCGCTGGCCTGCCAGTGGTCGAGGGCGCGGGCGTAGGCGTCGTCGGCGGCGCGGGAGCCGCCGCCCTCGCCGAGCGCGACCGCGGCCCGCTCCATCGCCTCGGTCGCGGCGGCCACCCCGGTGCGGCGGGCGACGTAGTGCTCGACGCTCTCGCCGGGGACGCGCTCGTGCTCCTGGGGGAGCCAGCCGACGAAGGCGTCGGCCGGTGCGCTCGCCACCGAGCCACCGAGCGGCTCGAGGTCGCCGGCGAGGATGCGCAGGAGGGTGGTCTTGCCCGCGCCGTTGGCGCCGACGACACCGACGACGTCGCCGGGTGCGACGGTGAGGTCGAGGCCCTCGAAGAGGGTCTGGTCGGCGTGGCCGCCGGCGAGGGCCTTGGCCACGAGGTGCGCGCTCACCCGGCGGTGCTCAGACCGAGTGGCCGAGGTGGGCCAGGGCCTGCCGCAGCAGCACACCGTGGCCGCGGTCCATCTCGGCCTGGATGCCCGGGTCGAGGGCCTGGGAGGGGGTGAGCCAGGTGAGGTCGAGGGCGTCGTTCTGGGGGGCGCAGTCGCCGGCGACCGGGACGACGAAGGCGAGCGAGACGGCGTGCTGCCGGGGGTCGTGGAACGGGGTGACGCCGGGGGTGGGGAAGTACTCGGCGACCGTGAAGGGCTGGGGCGCCACCGGCACGCGGGGCAGGGCCACCGGCCCGAGGTCCTTCTCGATGTGCCGCAGCAGGGCGTCGCGCACCCGCTCGTGGTGCAGCACCCGACCGGAGACGAGCTCGCGGCAGACCATTCCCTCGCCGTCGAGCCGCAGCAGCACCCCGAGCGCCGTGACCTCGCCGCGCTCGTCGACCCGCACCGGGACGGCGTCGACGTAGAGGATCGGGCAGCTTCTCGCGTGCGGAGTCCAGCTCCTCGCGGCTCAGCCAGGCGGGGTCGCGGTGGAGGTCCAGGTCGCTCATGGAGGCGATTGTGCCAAGGGGGGCGCCGCGCTCGGCACCGGGCGCGCCGCGGAGGGGCCCCCCGGTCCGGGCCGTCGGTGAAGACGACCGGCGCCTCGAAGGCCGCCCGCCGGGCCGCCCGCCGCAGCGCACCGAGCACGGGGCGGGCGGTGACCGCGACGAGCACCGCGTTGGTCACGGCGCGGCCGAGGTCCCAGCCCAGGCTCGTGGCCAGGCTGAAGACGACGAACCGGTGCAGGTTGGTGCCGAGGGGGGCGCCGGGGACGAAGGACAGCTGCCCCGACAGGCCGGTGGCGAACGGCCAGAACGACAGGTTGAGCAGCATCCCGTAGGCCAGCCCGGCGAGCGCCCCGTAGCCCGCGAGGAGGGCGACCTCCCTCCGGCCGGACGCCCGGGGGAGCAGCCCCGCGCCCCAGCCCACCCAGGCCGCCCCGAGCATCTGGAACGGCAGCCACGGGCCCACCCCGCCGGTGATGAGGGCCGACGCGAACAGGGTCACCGCGCCCTGGACGAACCCGAAGCCGGGCCCGAACACGCGTCCGCCGAGGACGAGGAGGAAGAAGACGGTCTCCAGGCCCGCCGTGCCGGCCCCGAGCGGGCGCAGGGCCGCGCCGACGGCCGACAGCACCCCGAGCATGGCGACGGCCTTGACGTCGAGCCCGCCCTCGGCGATCTCGGCGAGCACGACCGCGAGGAGCAGCGGCAGGACGAGGGCGAACACGAGGGGCGCGTCGGTGGAGTGGGCGAGCCCCGAGCCGGGCGTCGCGAGCAGCGGCCAGCCGAAGGCGACGACACCGGCGAGGCTCACGAGGGCCATCGCCGCGGCCGAGCGCGGACGGAGCCGGATCGCCCGCGTGCGCTCGGTGCTCACCGGACCTCCCCGAGGGCCGCGCGGACGGCGTCGACGGTGAGCCACGGTCCCGGCGCGAGCACCTTGGCCACCTGCGGCGCGAACGCCGGCGACGACGTGACGACCTCCGCCGTCGGCCCGTCGGCCACCACCTCGCCCGCGGCCATGACGACGACGCGGTCCGCCGCCTCGGCGACGAACTCGACGTCGTGCGTGGCGACCACGACGGCCCGCCCGCGGGCGGCGAGCGCGCGCAGCGTGGTGCACAGGACCACCTTGGCGCCGGGGTCGAGCCCGCGGGTGGGCTCGTCGAGGAGCAGCACCGGCGGGTCGGCCGTGAGCTGCACGGCGAGGACGAGGGCCAGCCGCTGGCCCTCGGAGAGGTCGCGGGGGTTGCGCTCCGACGGGATGCCGGGGGTCAGGTCCTCGAGCAGGGCGGCGCAGGTGCCGGGGGCGGCGCTGCTCTCGCGGTCGGCCTGGGCGCACTCGGAGCCGACGGTGTCGAGGTAGAGCAGGTCGGAGGCGGTCTGGGGCACGAGGCCGACCCGGGCCCGGCGGCGGGCGGGGGAGAGGCTCGACGGCTCGACGGGCGGACCCGCCGGGGCGGTGACCTCGACCCGGCCGGCGCTCGGGGTGGTGCTGCCCTGGAGGGCCCAGAGCAGCGAGGACTTGCCCGAGCCGTTGCGGCCCATGAGGGCGGTGACCTCGCCGGCCCGCAGCGCGAGGTCGACCCCGGCGACGGCGATGACGTCGCCGGGGTGCCGGACGACGACCCCGAGCGCCCGCAGCACCTCGGCCCCGGGCGGCCCGCCGTCCACGTCATCGGGGGGCTCGGCCTCCGCGAGCCGGGTGCGCAGGCCCGCGGCGGCGCGCCGGGCGTCGCGCACCGACAGCGGCAGGGGGCTCCATCCCGCCCAGCGCCCGAGCTCGACGACCGGCGGGGCGATGTCGCTCGTCTCCATCATCGCCGCGGGGGCGCCGGCGGCCACCCGCCCGTCGGCGCCGACGTGCACGACCCGGTCGGCGTAGTGCAGGACGCGCTCGACCCGGTGCTCGGCGACGACGACGGTGACGGCGAGGTCGTGCACGAGCCGGGTGATCGTCGCCAGCACCTCCTCGGCCCCGGTGGGGTCCAGCGCCGAGGTCGGCTCGTCGAGGAGGATGACCCGCGGGTGGGTCGTGAGCACCGACCCGATGGCCACCCGCTGCTGCTGCCCGCCGGAGAGCTCGCGCAGGGCCGCCCCGCGCAGCTCGGGGATCCCGAGGACGTCGAGGGTCTCCTCGACCCGCTTGCGCATCGTGGAGGGGGAGAGCCCGAGCTGCTCCATCCCGTAGGCGAGCTCCTCCTCGACGGTGTCGGTGACGAACCCGGCCAGCGGGTCCTGGCCGACGACGCCGACGAGGCCGGCGAGGTCGCGGGGCCGGTGGGTGCGGGTGTCCTGGCCGTGCACGAGCACCCGCCCGGCGAGCGTCCCGCCGGTGAAGTGGGGGACCCGGGCGCACATCGCCCCGAGCAGGGTCGACTTGCCGGACCCGGTCCGCCCGACGACGAGCGCCAGCTCGCCCTCCTCGACGGTGAGGTCGACATCGAGCAGCACGGGCCGCTCGGCGCCGGCCGGGGTCACCGACACCGAGTCCAGCACGATGGCGTGCTCAACCACGGCCGACCACCTCCCGGGCGCCTCGGACCACGACGCGCGAGGGGGGCTTCGGGGGCTCCGGTGTGAGGAAGGCGGGCAGGGCGGCGACGAGCAGGCCGGCCACGGCGAGGAGCGGGAGCGCGGGGACCCCCAGCGGCGACACCGGCAGGGTCATCGCGTCCGGGTCGAGGCGGCCGGTCACCGTCAGGGCCGCCGCGGCGACGGCGCCACACCCCACCGCGAGCCACTCGGCGCCGCGCCACGGGTCGGGCCGGTACGTGGACGTGCTGACGTGCCGCCCCCCGAGCCACAGGCCGAGGAGGGACAGGGCCAGGCCGAGGGCGAGCGCCGGCCAGCCCATGAGCGCCGGGGTCGAGGGGTCGAGCACCCCGTAGAGCCCGACGGCAGAGGCGAGCAGCCCGACCAGTGCCACGGCGCCGGTGGCCCGGCGCCGAGCGGTCGGTGCGGTACCCGTGCGGCCGTAGCCGCGCGAGTCCATGGCGGCGGCGAGCAGGAGCGAGCGCTCGAGGGTGTCCTCGAGCACGGGCAGGGCCACAGCGGGCACGGCCCGCAGGCCGCGCGTGTGGTCGCCCCGCAGCTGGCGCGCCCGCATCACCCGCTGCACCGACTCCGCGAGCTGCGGTGCGACGGAGACGGACACGATCACCGCGGCGCCGACCTCGTGCAGTGCGTTCGGCAGGCTGCGCAGGAGGCGCTTCGGGTTGGCGAGCGCGTTGGCCGCCCCGACGCAGGCGATGATGACGGCGAGGCGCAGCCCGGTGACCGCGGCGGCGAGCAGGCCCTCGAGGTACACGTCACCCCCGAGCTGGATGCCCGCGGCCCACGACGGCAGCGACACCTCGGGCAGCGGCAGGACGAGGGTCGACCCGACCTTGAGGCCGACGAGGACGTGGAGGACGAGCCGCACCACGATGATGGCCAGCGCCGAGCCACAGGTAGAGCCGGAAGGCCCGCGCCCACGGCGAGGAGCCCCGACGGTTGGCGACGACGAGGGCCGCCACGGCCAGGGCCAGGAGGAGCAGCAGCGGGTTGGTCGTCGTGCTGGCGGCCACGGCGAGCCCGAGCGCCCACCCCCACCACGCCGCGGGGTGCACGGCGCGGGGGAGCGAGCGGGTCACCGCGGCATCATCCCAAGGGCCCGTCAGCCGCGTCGACGCCAGGCGGCGTAGCCGGCACCGGCGCCGACGAGGGCGACGAGGCCGCCCCCGGCGAGGAGGGTGCCGGCACCGGCCGGAGCGGCGTCGTCGGCGGGTGCGCCGCCGGGCGCAGCGGCGACGGCGCCGGCGGAGTCGGTGGGGGTCGCCGACGGGCTCCCGGCGGCGGTGGGCCCGGCGGAGCCCGACGGGCTCGCCGTGCCGGACGGGGTCGCCGAGGGTGGGGCGGTGCGGCTCGGCGACGTCGACGACCGGGCACCGCCGGCCGGTCCGGGGGTCGCCACCGACCCCGAGGTGCTCCGAGGCGTGGAGGTGCCCCCGGTGGTGGGCCTCGCCGTGGGCTTCTTCGTCGACGTCGTCGGCTTCGGCGTCGGCTTCGGGGTGGAGGTGACCGTCGCGGCCGGAGGGGCGACCCGCGGCTGCTGTCCCGAGCCGAACCGGAAGCCGATGACACTGCCGGCCGGCGGGGAGTAGGACGCGACGCCGGACGAGCTGTACGTCCACGACCCGCCCCGGGGGCCGTGGAAGAAGGCCCAGTAGGCCGAGGCGGGGGGCATCTGCACGCACGGGTCGGACGACGGGTAGTCGTTGATGCGGCAGACGACGGACCCCGGGTACTGCTGCGGGGTGCGCACGGCCGCGACGGCCGAGAGCGCGGCCATCGCCGAACCGCTGTTCGGTGCGCACGACGTGCTCGTCGAGCAGCCGGTGTCGATGACCACGGTGACGCCGGAGGTGCCCGAGCAGGCCGCGGCGGCGGCCGGGGTCGCCGCGACGACGAGCCCGGCACCGGCCAGGCCCGCCGCCGCGGCGGCTCCGAGGAGCCGGGGGAGCAGGCGTCGCATCAGGCGTGCGCCCCGCGGCGCCGCGAGCCGTACACCGCGACCCCGCCGGCGAGGACGAGGGCGAGCCCGAGCAGCACCGGGAGCAGCGGCTCCGCGCCGGTCTGGGCCAGCGCCCCGGAGGGGGACGCTGCGACCGGGTCCGTGGTGTCGCCGGTCCCGGCGCCGGCCGTGGACGAGCCGGCCGACGAGCCGCCGGTGGTCGTCGTGGGGCTCGGCGAGGCCGGCGGGGTGGTCGCCGCGCACGCGAGCGTGGGGGCCTTCGCGTCGGTGCCCTGCGCGGTCACCGAGCCGAGGGGCACCCCGGCGAGCGCGAGCAGCGCCTGGGACGACGAGCGGCGGTCCTGGTCGGTGGGCGTGGCCGAGCCGCCCGCGGCCACCTGCGCGTCGTAGGCCTCCCCGTCGTAGGCGATGCCGCCACGCAGGTCCGCGGGGAAGGTGCAGCCGTACTGCAGCGCGGTCAGGTAGCCGACGGCGGCGCGCGCCTGGGCGGTGCGTCCACCGGCGAGGAAGGCCTGGCCGGCCAGGCCGGTCGTGTTCGCGTTGCCGGTGGAGGACCCCACGGCCCCGCCGACCCCACCGGAGGACTGCTGCAGCGACGCCAGCTGGTCGAGGGCGTCGGACACGGCCGAGCCGGCCCCGCCGACCACGAGCAGGGCCTGGACCGCCATGGCCGTCGCGTCGGCCTCGGCGTTCGCGTCGTCGGTGCACCCGGCGTCGGTCATCGTGGTCTGGAAGCCGCCGCCCGGGCACTGCTGGGCCAGCAGGTAGTCCCGCGCCTCGGGGCTGGTGGTGACGCCGGCCCGGGTGAGCCCGATGAGCGCGAGCGACTGCCCGAAGGTGTTCGAGTAGTCGGTGTACTTGGTGTCGTCCGTGAAGCGCCCGTTCGGCTGCTCCCGGCCCTGGAGGGTGGCCACGAGGTCGGTGCCCCCGAACGCCGTGGGGTCGACGCCCTGCGCCACGGCGACGTTGAGCAGCTTCGCCAGCGGCCCCGCCGGGACCTCGGTCGGGTCGCCGAACCCGAGGTAGTCGACGACGTGGTCGGCGAGCACCTGCGTGGCGGCGGTCGCGGCGTCCTGCCCGGTGCCGGCCGCGTCGAGCGCGAGCACGAAGTCGGCGACGACGCCGTACTGGGGGTAGTCGACCCCGGAGAACGTGACGGGCAGCGTGTAGCCCGTCGTGACGAGCTCGCGCTCCAGGTAGCGGGCGCCCACGAGCACGGGGTCGCTGGAGGTGGCGGGGCCGGCCGCGGCCGTGACGCCGTAGCGCCGGGCCTGGCCGCCGGGCACGAGCCCGGCGGGAGCCTCGGGAGGGGTCGACGTGGCCGCGGGAGACGCCGTGGTGGCCGACGGTGAGGCGCTCGGCGTCGTCGGGTCGGGCGTGGCGGTGGCCGTGGGCTCGCCGGACGGGGTCGCGGACGGCGTGGCCGTCGCGGAGGGCGCGGTCGCGCTCGGGGACGGCGAGGCGCGTGGCGCGTGGGCGTGGGCGACGGGGTCTCGTCGGCCGACGCCGCGACGGGCGCGCCGACGAGGGCGAGCGAGAGCAGCACGGTGCCGAGCGCGCGAGCGCCGGGACGGAGCGTGGTGGGGGACATGGGGCCTTCCTGAGCGGTTCGAGACGACTGCCCGAACCACCGGAGCCCCGGTCACTCGGGCTCCGCCCCGCGTTCCTCGACGGGTGAATGGAGCCGCTCGCGCCTGATGGGCATTCCGACTCGCCGCCCTCGCGGGCGGCCTACGGCTGCGGGACAGTGCCGGACTTCGACCGGCTTCCCCCAGACAGGTGCGTGTGGGTGCCGCCCTCTCGGACGACGTCGGCGATGCTACCCCGTCCGGAACCCGGTCGGAACCACGCGCCCACCCCGGCTAGACTCGCCCCACAGGCGTTCGAGCCGTCATCAGCGGCGAGCCTCCGGAAGAACGGGGTGGCCACGGCCACCCCCACTAGACCCGGACGTCGGGGTCACGTCACGACCTGGTGCAAGAGCGGTCGCCCCCGGGCGGCAAGCGAGGTGGTACCGCGGTGGTGCCCGGTCACGAGCCGGAGCCGTCGTCCTCGGCGAGTGAGACGCCGACGACCCGCAGGAGCAGCACCGAGATGACGTACCCCAAGGTCTCCACGACCGGCGACCACGCCGGCGCCGCGTTCGGCGTGCCCGCGAGCCCGCGCTTCCCCGAGGTCGAGGAGGCCGTGCTGTCGCACTGGGCGGCCGACGACACCTTCCGCGCCTCGGTCGAGAACCGGCCCGCGGGCGAGCGCGGCGAGAACGAGTGGGTGTTCTACGACGGCCCGCCCTTCGCCAACGGCCTGCCGCACTACGGGCACCTGCTCACCGGCTACGTCAAGGACGTCGTCCCGCGCTACCAGACGATGCGCGGCCGCCGGGTCGAGCGGCGGTTCGGCTGGGACACCCACGGGCTCCCGGCCGAGCTCGAGGCGATGCGGCTCAACGGCATCAAGACGACCGACGAGATCCTCGAGCTCGGCATCGAGCGGTTCAACGCGGCCTGCCGCGACTCGGTGATGAAGTACACCGGCGAGTGGCGTGAGTACGTCACCCGCCAGGCCCGCTGGGTCGACTTCGACAACGACTACCGGACGATGAACGCCGACTACATGGAGTCGGTCATCTGGGCCTTCAAGTCCCTCTACGACAAGGGCTACGTCTACGAGGGCTTCCGGGTCCTGCCGTACTGCTGGAACGACGAGACCCCCCTGTCCAACCACGAGCTGCGGATGGACGACGAGGTCTACCAGAACCGGCAGGACCCCTCGGTCACCGTCGGGTACGTCCTCGACGAGACGGGCACCGACCCCGTCCTCGACGGCGCCCTCCTCCTCGTGTGGACGACGACGCCCTGGACGCTGCCGAGCAACCTCGCGGCGATGGTCGGCTCCGACATCGAGTACGTCGTCGTCGAGGCCGCCGTCCCCGGCACCGACCGCACGGCGCGGTACGTGCTGGCCGCGGCGCGGCTGACGGCGTACGCGCGCGAGCTCGCCGACGCCGACGGCGAGTTCGCCGTCGTCGGTCGCTACGCCGGCGCCGACCTCGTCGGGCGGACCTACACCCCGCCGTTCACCTACTACGCGGGTCACGAGAACGCCTTCCGCGTCGTGGCCGCCGACGACGCCGTGACGACCACCGACGGCACCGGCGTCGTGCACACGGCCGGGGCCTTCGGTGAGGTCGACAAGGAGGTCACCGACCGCGAGGGCATCGAGGCCGTCATGCCGGTCGGCAAGGACGGCCGCTTCACGGCGCCCGTCGTCGACTACGAGGGCGTCCAGGTCTTCGACGCCAACGCCCTGGTCATCGACCACCTGAGGGCGGCGACCCGGGGCGAGGGCCCGACCGGCTCGGTGTCGCCGGGGACCGTGCTGCTGCGCCGCGAGTCCTACGACCACAGCTACCCGCACTGCTGGCGCTGCCGCGAGCCCCTCATCTACAAGGGGGTCGAGTCGTGGTTCGTCGAGGTCACCGCCGTCAAGGACCGGATGGCCGAGCTCAACCAGCAGATCACCTGGGTGCCCGAGCACGTCAAGGACGGCCAGTTCGGCAAGTGGCTCGAGAACGCGCGCGACTGGTCGATCACGCGGAACCGGTTCTGGGGCAGCCCGGTCCCGGTCTGGAAGTCGGACGACCCCGCGTACCCGAGGCTCGACGTGTACGGCTCCTTCGCCGAGCTCGAGCGCGACTTCGGCGACCTGCCGCGCGACCGCGAGGGCAACCCCGACCTGCACCGGCCCTTCGTCGACGAGCTGACCCGGCCCAACCCGGACGACCCCACCGGCCGCTCGACGATGCGCCGCGTCAGCGACGTCCTCGACGTGTGGTTCGACTCCGGCTCGATGTCCTACGCCCAGGTGCACTACCCGTTCGAGAACGCGGACTGGTTCGCCGGCACCGACACCGAGGACGCCCACTTCCCGGCCGACTTCATCGTCGAGTACATCGGGCAGACCCGCGGCTGGTTCTACACGCTGCACATCCTCGCGACCGCGATCTTCGACCGGCCCGCCTTCAGCTCCTGCATGAGCCACGGCATCGTCCTCGGCAACGACGGCCAGAAGATGAGCAAGTCGCTGCGCAACTACCCGGACGTCCGGGAGGTCTTCGACCGGGACGGCGCCGACGCCATGCGCTGGTTCCTCATGGCCAGCCCGATCCTGCGCGGCGGCAACCTCGTCGTCACCGAGGAGGCCATCCGCGAGGGCGTCCGGCAGGTCATCCTCCCGCTGTGGAACTGCTGGTACTTCTTCTCGCTGTACGCGAACGCGGCGAACGGCGGGGAGGGGTACGAGGCGCGCCGGTCGACCGCCTCGAGCGACCCGCTCGACCGCTACCTCCTGGCGAAGCTGCACGACCTCGTCGGCACGGTCGGTGCGCAGATGGACGCCTACGACGTGCCCGGGGCGTGCGAGTCGGTGCGGGGCTTCGTCGACGGCCTGACCAACTGGTACATCCGCCGCTCACGGGAGCGGTTCTGGGACACCGGTGCCGGTGGCTCGTCGGCCGCGGAGGCGGCGTTCGACACCCTCTACACGGCGCTCGAGGTGCTCACCCGCGTCGCCGCGCCGCTGCTGCCGCTGCTCACCGAGGAGGTGTGGCGCGGGCTCACGGGCGGCCGGTCGGTGCACCTCACGGACTGGCCCTCGGCCGACGAGCTGCCCGGCGACGACGCCCTCGTCGCCGCGATGGACCAGGTGCGGGCCGTGTGCTCGGCCGGCTCCTCGCTGCGCAAGGCCGAGGCCCTGCGGGTGCGCCTGCCGCTGCGCGAGCTCACCGTCGTCACCGCCGACCCGGCCGGTGTCGAGCCGTTCGTCGGCATCGTCCGCGACGAGCTCAACGTGAAGACGGTCACCGTCCTCGACGTCGCCGACGCGCACGGCTCCGACGTCGGCATCAGCCAGCGGCTCACGGTCAACGCGCGCGCCGCCGGTCCACGCCTCGGCCGCGACGTGCAGACCGCGATCCGGGGCTCGAAGTCGGGCGACTGGTCGGTCGCCGACGACGGCACCGTCACCGCCGGGGGGCTCGCGCTCGTCGAGGGCGAGTACACCCTCGAGACCGTCGTCGACGCCGCCGCAGGGGGGTTCCCTCGCGACGGCGATGCTGCCCGGGGGCGGCTTCGTCGTCCTCGACACCGAGGTGACGCCCGAGCTGGCCCGCGAGGGGGTCGCCCGCGACCTCGTGCGCGCGGTGCAGCAGGCCCGCAAGGACGCCGACCTCGACGTCTCCGACCGCATCCTCCTCGAGGTCTCCGGCGACGACGAGGTCGAGGAGGCGGTGCGCGAGCACGTCGACCTCGTCGCGGGGGAGACCCTCGCCGAGGAGGTCGTGGGGCTCCTCGCCCCGGACGGCGAGCGGGTCACCGTCGTCACCGTGGGCGACGGCCACAAGGCCCACGTCCGGGTGACCCGACGCTGACCGGCCGGCCCCTTCCGACGGCCCCCGCGCAGGAGTAGCGTCCGGGCCGGAGACGGGACCGGCCCGCCGCGAGGACGGGAGGGGCCGATGGAGCCCGTCGAGGGGGCCCGGTCGTTCCAGACGACCGGCGACGCGTACGACGCCTTCATGGGGCGGTACTCGCGCGCCCTGGCCCCGGCGTTCTCCGCGGCCGCCGGGGTGGCGCCCGGGCAGCGGGCCCTCGACGTGGGGTGCGGGCCGGGAGCGCTCACCGAGGTCCTCGCCCAGCGGCTGGGGGCCTCCTCCGTCGTCGCCGTCGACCCCTCACCGCCGTTCGTCGCCGCGTGCGCGGCGCGCTGCCCCGGGGTCGACGTGCGCCGTGGCCGGGCGGAGGACCTCCCGCTCGGCGACGCGGAGGTCGACGTCGCGCTGGCCCAGCTCGTCCTGCACTTCCTCAGCGACGCCCCGGCGGCGGCCGCCGAGATGCGCCGGGTCGTGCGGCCCGGAGGAGTGGTGGCCGCCTGCGTGTGGGACTTCGCCGAGGGCATGGAGATGCTGCGGCTGTACTGGGACGCCGCGCTCGTCGTCGACCCCGCGGCGCCCGACGAGGCCCGCACCCTCCAGTTCGGCCGGGAGGGCGAGGTCCCCGAGCTCTTCGAGGCCGCCGGCCTCGACGACGTGCAGGAGTCCACCCTCGTCGTCACCTCGACCTACCGCGACGCCGACGAGCTGTGGGCGGGCCTGCTCCACGGCATCGGCCCGGCCGGGGCGCACCTGCTGAGCCTGGACGAGGACCGGCGCGCCGCGGTGCGCCGCGAGCTCGAGGCCCGCCTCGCGGACCCCGCTGCACCCTTCACCCTGTCGGCGACGGCCCGCTGCGGCACCGGGCGCGTGCCCGGCTGACCGCGGGCCCGCCGACGCGGTGTCGACGGACGGTGGTCGTGCGCGAGGATGGGGCCGTGAGCCCTGCACCCGATGCCGCCCAGCGCGAGGCCGCGCACGCCCTCGAGGTCCGCAAGCGGATGCGCGAGGTCGAGGAGTCGATCCTCGCGCCGCGCCCCCGAGCACGACCTCCAACCGTCCCTCGAGCGGATCGCCGGGGTCATGCAGCTCATGGGCGAGCCGCAGCGCACCTTCCCCGTCATCCACGTCACGGGCACGAACGGCAAGACGAGCACCGCCCGGATCATCGAGTCGGTCCTGCGCGAGATGGGGCTGAAGACCGGGCGGTTCACCAGCCCGCACCTGCACTCGATGCTCGAGCGGATCGCCGTCGGCGGCCGGCCGATCGACCCCGAGCGCTTCCTCGCGGCCTACGACGACGTCGCGGCCTTCGTCGAGCTCGTCGACGCCCGGTCGGTCGCGGCCGGCGGTCCGCCGATGACCTACTTCGAGGTGCTCGTCGCCGTCGCCTACGCGGCCTTCGCCGACCTGCCGGTCGACGTCGCCGTCGTCGAGGTCGGGATGGGCGGGTCCTGGGACGCCACCAACGTCGTCGACGCCCCGGTGTCGGTCGTCACGCCCATCGACGTCGACCACCGCCACTTCCTCGGCGACACCCCCGGGGTCATCGCCCGCGAGAAGGCCGGGATCATCAAGGCCGACGGCATCGCGGTCGTCGGCGCGCAGCCCGACCGCGACGCGGCGGAGGTGCTCATCGACCGGGCCGCCGACGTGGGTGCCCGGATCGTGGTCGAGGGCAACGACTTCGGGGTCGCCGAACGAGAGGTGGCCCTCGGCGGGCAGCAGCTCTCGCTCACGGGCCTCGCCGGCAGCTACCCCGAGCTGTTCCTGCCCCTGCACGGCGCCCACCAGGCCCAGAACGCGGCGGTCGCCGTCGCGGCGGTGGAGGCCTTCGTCGGGGGCGGCGAGCAGGCCCTCGACCTCGACGTCCTGCGGGCCGGTCTCGCCGCGGTCGAGTCGCCCGGCCGCCTCGAGATCGTCCGCCGCAGCCCGACGGTGCTCGTCGACGCCGCGCACAACCCGGCGGGTGCCCGGGCCCTGCGCGACGCGATCACCGACGCGTTCACCTTCGTCAAGCTCGTCGGCGTCGTCGCCGTCATGGCCGACAAGGACGCCGCCGAGATGCTCGAGGTGCTCGAGCCGGTGCTCGACGAGGTCGTCGTGACCCGCAACAGCTCGCCCCGCTCGATGCGGCCGCGCGAGCTCGGCGAGCTCGCCGGCGAGGTCTTCGGCGAGCACCGCGTCACGGTCGTCGACGAGCTGCCGGACGCCCTCGACCGCGCGGCCGGGATGGCCGACGACGGCGGGGCCGGCGGTGGGGTGCTGGCCACCGGGTCGGTGGTCACCGCGGCCGAGGTGCGGCTGCTGCTCGGCACGACCGACGTCTGAGCGGACGGGCTGGCCTCAGAGCCAGCCGGCCTCGCGAGCCACCCGCACCGCGTCGGCCCGGTTGCGGGCCGTCGTCTTGCCGATGGCGGCGCTCAGGTGGTTGCGCACCGTGCCCTCCGAGAGGTGGAGCTCGCGCGCGAGCTGGGCGATCGTCGCCCCGGTCTCGGCCGCCCGGAGCACCTCGGTCTCGCGCGCCGTGAGCGGCGAGTCGCCGAGGGCCAGCGAGTCGGCCGCCAGGGCCGGGTCGACGACCCGCAGGCCGGCGTGGGCCCGGCGCACGGCGTCGGCCAGCGCGTGCGCGGGCGTGTCCTTGACGACGAAGCCGGAGGCCCCGGCCTGCATCGCCCTGCGCAGGTAGCCCGGCCGGCCGAAGGTGGTGACGACGAGCACCCGGACCTCCGGGTGTGCCGCGCGCACCCGGGCCGTGGCCTCGATGCCGTCGACCCCCGGCATCTCGACGTCCATGAGGACGACGTCGGGCCGGGTGTCGGCGACGACCCGCTGCACCTCGCTCGCCGTCCTCGGCCTGCCCGACGACCTCGAGGTCGGGCTCGAGGTCGAGGAGGGCGGCCATCGCCCCGCGCACGAGCGCCTGGTCGTCGGCGAGGACGATCCGGATGGTCACGGCTCGACCCCTCCCACGGGGGACTCGCCGCTCACGACGAGCTCGAAGCCGCGCGGCTGGAGCCGTCGGGCGGTGAGGGTCGCACCGACCGCGCGGGCCCGCTCGGCGAGGCCGCTCAGTCCGTGACCGGCCGCGCGGCCGGCCGGTCCGGGAGCGCTGACCCGGCCGTCGTCGGAGAGCCGCAGGCCGCCCTCGTCGATGACGACCGTGCAGATCCGGGCACCGCTGTGCCGGATGACGTTGGTGACCCCCTCGCGCACCGCCCACGCGTACAGCTCGCGCAGCTCGGGGTCGATGCCGTCGACGCGGCGGGGGAGCTGGGCGTCGATGCCCGCCGACTGCAGGGCCTCGCGGGCCCGGGCGATCTCCCCGGCGAGCGAGATCTCCCGGAAGCCCTCGACCGCCCCGCGGACGTCGGCCAGGGCCTCGCGGGCGAGGCTCTCGACGGCCTCGACCTCGGCCCGGGCCCGGTCGGGGTCGAGGTCGACGAGCCGTCCGGCGAGCTCGGCCTTGACCCGGATGACCGTGAGGGAGTGGCCGAGGATGTCGTGGAGGTCGCGGGCCACCCGGTTGCGCTCCTCCTGCACCGCGAGGCGTGCGTTCTCGCGTCGCGCCACCGAGAGGTCGCGCGAGCGGCGGACCGCGAGCATGATGCCCGTCACCGCGAGCACGGCGAGGACGATGGCGATGCTCAGGCTGTCGTCGCGGTGCCACGCGTCGAGCCGGTAGGCGAGCACCTCGTACCCGCCCGCGAGGCCCGCGGCGATGCCGTAGGGCAGCCAGCCGGGCAGGGTCCACAGCCCCGAGATCGCGAGGAAGACCCACGTCGTCGTGGCGTCCTGGCCGAGGGTGCCCGTGGCGACGACGACGAGCACGACGAGGGCGGTGTAGCGCAGGAGGACCGCGCCGGGGACGGGGCCCGTCGTGGTCCCCTCCGCCCACGAGAGCCGCAACGGGCGCGAGGCGACGAAGTGCCACGTGTAGAGCACCCCGAAGGCCACGACGGCGACCAGCCCGACCGCGCCGCGCACCGTCGAGCGGGCGGCCCAGCCCGCGAGGAACGGCTCGGCGAGGTACACCAGCCAGAGCAGGCTGAGGAAGCGCTGGTACGGCAGGTAGTCGCGGGGCTCGCGCGGGGTCAGGTCACCCTCCCGGCGCCGGTCCCACCGCGTCCACGTGCCCACCTCCACAGGGTGTCAGACCGGGGCGGGGTCAGACCCGGGCGGTGTCGCGGCGGAATCGCCAGACCGCTCCGAGGACGAAGACGGGCGCCCCAGCCGAGGAGGCTGGCGACCCAGGTCACCCGGAACGGGTCGTGCACGCCCGCGGTCGTGAGCGTCAGCGGCCAGTGCGCCATCTGGCTCAGCCCGTACACCGGGGTGAACTGGGCGATCCGGCCGTAGAGCGAGGTCGTGGGGATCGGCCCGGAGAACAGCCCGCCGAAGATGGCGAACACCGCGAGCACCGGCCCGAGGAGCTGCATCGCGTTCTCGGCCGGCAGCAGGTAGCCCATGAAGAGCCCGAACGCGGCGAAGACGAGCGAGCCGAGGACGATGAACGCCCCCATCTGCCACCACTCGGCCGCGACGTCGACGTGGGCCGTGCCGGTGACGACGCCGGTCGTGAACGTGACGAGCATGGCGAGGGTGCCGAGGACGAGGGCCATGAGCATCTTGACGACGATGTGCGACACCGGCCGCAGCGGGGTGAGCCGCAGCTGCCGGCTCCAGCCGGCGGCGCGCTCGATGGAGACGGAGGCGCCGGCGGAGGTCGAGGCCATGACGGCGCCGTACACGGCCATGCTCGCCATGATGTAGGCGCCGACGTTGGCGGTCGAGCCGGGCCCGAGCGAGTCGTCCTGGCCGGTGATCTGGGCGCCGATGAAGACGAGGATCACCGCCGGGAAGACGAAGGTGAAGACCATCGTCCGGCGGTTGCGGAGGACGCGGCGCAGCTCGATCCGCAGGACGGTCGGGTTGAGCAGGGTGCGACGCGGCGCCGGGCGCTCGGCCGCCGTGAGGGGTGCGGTGGTCATGGGGGTCCTCCGGTGGTGCGGTGGGTGGTCAGGCGGGGGCGTCGGCGGCGGTGAGCGCGACGAAGGTGTCCTCGAGGCTGCGTCCCTCGACCTCGAGGTCGTGGGCGGCGGTCGCGGTGAGGAGGTGACGGGCGACGGCGTCGCTGTCGGAGGTGGTGATGGTCACGGCGCTGCCGCGCACGTCGACCTCGACGACCCCCGGCAGGGCCCGCAGGGCCTCGGGGTCGGCGCCGGACAGCGTCGCGCGCACGACCCGTCCGGCTGGTCATCGCCCCGAGCTCGGCCGGCGTGCCGTCGGCGACGACCCGGCCCTCGCGCACGACGACCACCCGGTCGGCGTAGGTCTCGGCCTCCTCGAGGTAGTGCGTGGCGAACACGACGGTGCGCCCGCGCTCGGCGTCCTCGCGGATGGCCGACCAGAACGACCGGCGGGCCGTGACGTCCATGCCCGTCGTCGGCTCGTCGAGGACGATGAGCTCGGGGTCGGGGGCGAGGGCCATCGCGAAGCGGGTGCGCTGCTGCTCGCCGCCGGAGCAGTCCTTGATCCGGCGGTCGGCGAGCGCGGTGAGGCCGGCCGTCTCGAGCACCTCGTCGACCGGGCGCGAGGAGGCGAACAGGGCGGCCGTGTACTCCACGCACTCGCGGACGGTCATGTCCTTGAGCAGGCCGCCGCTCTGCATGACCGCGGAGACCATCCCTCGCTCGACCGCGTCCCGCGGAGGCAGGCCGAAGACCGTGACGTCGCCCGCGGTCGGTGTCGAGAGGCCGAGGACCATGTCGATGGTCGTCGTCTTCCCGGCGCCGTTCGGGCCGAGGACGGCGACGACCTCGCCCTGCCCGATCGTCAGGTCGATCCCGCGCACGGCCTGCACCGAGCCGAAGTGCTTGCTGACCGAGGTGAGGGTGATGGCGTCCATGGTGGCCAGCCTGCCCGGGAGGCCGGCCGGGCGCCTCGTCCGCGGGTCACGAGGGCGTCGTGACGGATGTCAGGGGCGGGCGGCCCCGCCGGGGCCCGCGGCGCGCGCCGCGAGGCGCTCGTCACCGGCGAGCCGCCAGACCTCGACGGCGGCCGTGCCGTTGAGCAGGACGATGCCGACGCCGAGGACGACGTCGGGCCACCCCGAGGCGGTCCACGCCGTGACCGCGGCCATCACGACGACGGCGAGGTTGACGGCGACGTCGTTGCGCGCCGACAGCCACGCCGCACGGCCCAACGACCCTCCGTGGTGGCGCACGCGGACCAGGAGCAGCGCGCACAGCCCGTTGACGACGGCGGCCCCGAGGGCGGTGAGGACGAGGGCGGTGACGTCGGGCGGCACCGGGTCGCCCGCCTTGCGCACCGCCTGGGCCGCGGCGACGAGGGCCGGCACGAGGATGACCCCGGCCATGACCCGGCCGGCGAGGGCCCGCCGGTGCAGCGGCCAGCCGAGGGCCAGGGCGACGAGGAGGTTGACCGAGGCGTCCTCGAGGAAGTCGACCGAGTCGGCGACGAGGGCCACCGAGCCGATGGCCAGCGCGACGACGACCTCGACGGCGAACCCGGCGAGGTTGAGGCCCGAGACCGCGAGCACGACGCGACGCACCGACGAGGACGCGGCGGGTGCGGGTGGGGTGCTCACGGGGCCATCCCACCAGAGCGCGCCCGTAGGCTGGACCACATGAGCCCCCTCGTCAAGGCCGTCCTCGTGCTGATCGTCGTCGTGGTGGTCTGGTACGTCGCGCGCACGGTCCGCGGGGGTGGCGCCTCCTCGGAGCTCACCTTCACCCCGGTCGAGCAGCTGGCGCCCGAGGTGCGTCAGGTCATCGACGCCGCGCTGGCCCGGGGTCAGGCCATCGCCGCCATCAAGCACTACCGCGTCGCGACGGGGGCGGGCCTGGCCGAGTCCAAGGCCGCGGTCGACACGTACCGGTGGAAGCAGGGCGGGTCGGCCCGGTGAGCCGGCTCTACGGGCGCCAGGGGAAGCTCACCTTCCGGCTGCTGGCCATCACCCTCGGTGGGCAGGCCGTCGTCCTGTCGTTCTTCGCGCTCGTCGCCCGGGGTCAGGCGGTGGCCGACGGGCGGGCCGCCGACGGCGGGCGTGCCCTCTGGGTCGGGCTCGCCCTCGCGCTCCTCGCCCTCGTCGCCGCCGGCCTCATGCGCCGCCCCGTCGGGGTCACCCTCGGGTGGCTCGTGCAGGTGCTCACCTGGGCCAGCGCGGCGCTCGTCACGGCCATGGTCGGCGTGGCCCTGGTCTTCACGGCGCTCTGGGTGCTGCTGCTCGTCCAGGGCTCGCGGGCCGACGCGCTCGTCGCGGAGCGGGAGGCCGAGGCGGAACCGGCCGAACCGGTCGAGGGTGCGCACGGCGGTCCGGCGCCGTCCCACTAGGCTGCTCGGCGTGACCACCGAACGCTCGCTCGTCCTCGTCAAGCCCGACGGCTTCGCCCGCGGCCTCACCGGTGAGGTGCTGCGCCGCATCGAGGCCAAGGGGTACCGGCTCGCCGCCCTCAAGGTCGTGCGGGCGGAGACCGAGATGCTCCACCGGCACTACGCCGAGCACGAGGGCAAGCCGTTCTTCGAGCCGCTCGTCGAGTTCATGTCCTCGGGCCCGGTGGCCGCCGTCGTCATCGAGGGTGAGCGGTGCATCGAGGGCTTCCGCGCCCTCGCGGGGGCCACCGACCCCACGGCCGCGGCACCCGGGTCGATCCGCGGTGACCTCGGCCGCGACTGGGGCGAGAAGGTGCAGAAGAACATCGTCCACGGCTCGGACTCCCCGGAGTCGGCGGAGCGCGAGATCGGCATCTGGTTCCCCGAGCTCTGACGCCCACGCCCACCGCCCCCCTACGGGACGTTCTCTCCGGATCTGAACATTCTCTCCGGATGCCGGAACCTTCGGCGAGGCACCGTCTGCATCGAGTGCGTCGCTGAACCTCGGGGCATCCGGAGAGAACATTGGTGGGTCACAGGGGCACCGTGAGTCACTGCAGCCCCGTGGGCCACTGGAGTCGCGGAACTGTGCGACGGCCTCGGGCGTCCCCGGCGTTGCGTGCCGGAGCCGCGCCGCCGCCGACCTAGCCTGCTGGCCATGAGCGGCTGGGCGGCGGGCTGGGTGCGGGGGCGCGACCTCGCCATCGACCTCGGCACCGCCAACACCGTCGTCTACGAACGCGGCCGCGGCGTCGTGCTCGACGAGCCGTCCGTCGTCGCGGTCCGGGTCACCACCGGCGAGCTCGTGGCGGCGGGCCGACGGGCCAAGGACATGCTCGGCCGCACCCCCGACACGGTGCGGGCGGTGCGGCCGCTGCGCGACGGCGTGATCAGCGACGCCGACGTCACCGAGCGGATGATCCGCTGGTTCGTCGACCAGGTCGCCCCCTCCCGGCTCGTCCGGCCCCGGGTCGTCGTCTGCGTGCCGAGCGACATCACGAGCGTCGAGCGACGCGCCCTCGAGGACGCCACCCTGCGCTCCGGGGCCCGGCGGGTCCACGTCATCGAGGAGACCATGGCGGCGGCCATCGGCGCCGGGCTCCCCGTCGAGGAGACGCGCGCCTCGATGGTCGTCGACGTCGGCGGTGGCACGACCGACGTCGGCGTGATCAGCCTCGGCGGCCTCGTCACGTCGCGCACCGTGCGGATCGGCGGCGACGAGATCGACGAGGCGATCGTCGCCCACGTCAAGGCCGAGTACTCGCTGCTGCTCGGGGAGTCGAGCGCGGAGCAGCTGAAGATCGCCGCCGGCTCGGCCTTCCCGCTGCTCGAGGAGGTCGGCGAACGGGTCCGCGGGCGCGACCTCGTCACCGGCCTGCCCAAGACCGTGACGATCGGCTCGGCCGAGGTGCGCCGGGCCATCGAGACCCCCGTCGCCCAGGTCGTCGACCTCGTCCGCTCGGTCCTCGACGTGTGCCCGCCCGAGCTCGCCGGCGACGTCGTCGACCGCGGCATCGCGCTCACCGGGGGAGGGGCGCTGCTGCGCGGGCTCGACGAGCGGCTCTCGCACGAGCTGGGCGTCCCCGTCCGGGCGGCCGTCGACCCCTTGCACGCCGTGGCCCGCGGCGCCGGGCGGTGCGTCGAGGAGTTCGGCACCCTCGAGCGCGTCCTCGTCGACACGCGGCGGCCGTGACCCGGGGCGCCACCACCCGCCGGGCGGCCGCCGTGGCCGTCGCCCTCACCGCTGCGGTCCTCGTCCTCGACCTCGCCGGCCCCGTCGACCTCGGCCCCGTCCGCGGGGCCGCCGCCGCCGCGCTCGGTCCGCTCGAGCGCGGCCTCGGGCCCCGCAGCGACGAGGCGTCGCGCCTGCGGGCGGAGAACGTCCGCCTGGCGGGTCGGCTGGCCGACACCGAGCGCCGGCTCGCCGGAGCGGGCGACGTCCGGGCCCTCCTCGCCGACCCCGCGGTCGACGGGCTGCCGCTGGTCGTCGGCCGGGTCGTGGCCGTCGGTCCGGCCGGGCCGGCGGGGCCCGAGCGGGTCACCCTCGACGTGGGGTCGCGTGACGGGGTCGAGGCCGGCACCACGGTCGTCGCCGCCGGGTGCCTCGTCGGGCGGGTGGTCGACGTGGCTCCGTGGACGAGTGACGTGCTGCTCGTCGGCGCCCCGGACCTCACCGTGGGGGTACGGGTCGGTGGGCGCGGGGTGCTCGGGCAGGCCGCGCCGACCGCGGCCCCCGGCGGACGCCCGCTCGGTCCCGGCGAGCTGTCGCTCAGCCTCGTCGGGTCCGGCACGGTGGCCGTCGGCGACGCGGTGACGACCCTCGGGAGTCCCGGCGGCCGGCCCTTCGTGCCCGGGGTGCGGGTCGGCACCGTCTCGGAGGTGGCGCCGGCCGCAGGGCGGCTGACCGGCACCGCGGTCGTGGCGCCCGCGCTGGACCCGACCGTCCTCGACGTCGTCGGGGTCGTGGTCGGCGCCGCCCGCACCTCCCCGCGCCCCACGGCCACCGGCGGTGGCGGATGACCCTCCTCCGCCTCCTCGCGCGCGGGCTGGTCCTCGTCGCGGCGGTCGTGGCCGCGGTGAGCCTCGCGGCGCGGCACGTCGCCCCGGTACCCGACCTCGTGTGCGTGCTCGTCGTCGCGTGGGGGCTCTGGCGGGGCCCGGCCGCCGGGGCGGTCGCCGGGCTCGCGGGCGGGTGGGTGCTCGACCTCGTCCCCCCGGGCGCCGAGGTGCTCGGCCTGCACGCCCTCGTGTACGCGGCCGTCGGCGCCGTCGTCGGCCGGTACCGGGTCGCGGGTCCGGTCCCCGCCCCGCGGGTGGCCGTCCTCACGCTGGCGGCCGCCCTGGGCGTCGCGGGCCTCGACGTCGTCCGCGCGCTGACGGTCTCGGCCCCCGTCGCGCCCCTCGAGGTGACCGTCCGCTGCCTGCTCACCGCCACCGTCGCCGCCCTCGTCGTGCCGGTCGTGGTACGGGCCGAGCGGGCGGTGCTGCGGAGGCGGTTCGGGTGAACCCGGCTGTGCGGCACCGGGGGAGGCTGGTGGCCCTGGTCGTCACCGTGGTGCTCGTGTTCGGCGTCCTCGTCGCGCGGCTCGGTGAGGTGCAGCTCGCGGACGCCACCGGCTTCACGGCGCGGGCCGCCGCGCTCGACACCCGGGTGGTCGTGGTCCCCGCCCTCCGCGGACGGATCCTCGACCGCGCCGGGCGGGTGCTGGCCACCAACCGCGCGAGCACCGTCGTCACCCTGGAGCGGCGGGTCGTCGCCGACGACCGCGCCCGCGCCGAGGACGAGGTCCGGCGCGTCGCCGCCGCGCTCGACCTCCCCGCCGAGGACCTGCTCGGTCGCCTGTGGCTCTGCGGCGAGGCCCAGGCACCTCCGGCGCCCGCCTGCTGGTCCGGCTCGCCGCAGGAGCCGGTGCAGCTGGCCACCGACGTCGACCCGGCCCGGGCCCTGGCCCTCGTCGAGCGCCCCGACCGGTACCCCGGGGTGGCGGTCGCCTCGGTGGCGGTCCGGGTCTACCCGGCACCCGAGGGGGCACGGGCCGCCCAGGTGCTGGGGTACCTCGGACGCATCACGCAGGACGAGCTCGCCGCCGACCCCACCCGCCCGCCGGACGACCTCGTCGGCCGGGCGGGGCTGGAGCAGCAGTACGACCGCGAGCTGCGCGGCACCCCGGGCCGCACCGTGGTCTCGGTCGACCCGCGGGGACTCGTCACGGGCGTGGTGTCGCGCACCGACCCCGTGCCCGGGGCCGACCTCGTCACCTCGCTCGACGCCGGGGTCCAGGCGAGCGCCGAGCGCGCCCTGGCCCGCCAGATGCGGGCCGCCCGCACGCGCGGCTGGCCGGCCGACTCCGGCGCCGTCGTCGTGCTCGACGCCCGCAGCGGGGCGGTCGCCGCCCTCGCCAGCGCCCCGGGGTACGACCCGAACGTGTGGACCGGCGGCATCTCGAGCGAGGACTACGCCGCCCTGACCCGGCCGGCCGCGGGTACGCCGCTGCTCTCGCGGGCCACCGACGTCGGCTTCGCCCCGGCGAGCACGATGAAGCCCGTCTCGGTCGCCGCGGCGGTGCGCGACGGCCGGTCCCTCGCGGCGACGTACGACTGCCCGGCGGTCTACCGGATCGGGGACCGCGACTTCCACAACTACGAGTCCACCGCCCAGGGTCGGATCTCGCTGGCCCGGGCCATCACCATCTCGTGCGACACCGTCTTCTACGAGCTCGCCCACTCGGCGTGGCAGCGTCAGGGCGGCGTGTCCGCCCCGGTCGACGCCGCCGACCCCTTCGTGGCCACGGCCCGCGGCCTCGGGCTCGGGTCGCGCACCGGCATCGACCTCCCGCAGGAGTCCGAGGGGAGGGTGCCCGACCGGGCGTGGCGTCGTGCGACGTGGGAGCAGGACCGCGCTGCGACCTGCCGCCGGGCCCGCACCGGGTACCCGGAGGTCACCGACCGCGAGCGCCGTTCCTTCCTCACGGCGGTGGCGAAGGAGAACTGCGCCTCGGGGTGGCAGCTGCGGGCCGGTGACGCGGCGAACTTCGCCATCGGGCAGGGCGACGTGCTCGCGACCCCGCTGCAGATGGCGGTGGCCTACGCCGCCGTCGCCGACGGCCGGACGGTGCGCACGCCCCGGGTCGGGGCGGCCCTCGTCGACCCCGTCACCGGGGCGAGGACGGCGGTGCCGGCCGGCCCCACGCGGCGGGCGCCCCTCAGCGCGGCGACGGCCCGGTACCTGCGCGCGGCGCTCCGGTCGGTGGTCACGTCGGGGACGGCCGCGCGCGCCTTCGCCGGGATGCCCACGGACTGGCCGGTGGCGGGCAAGACGGGCACCGGCGAGGCCGTCGGCCGGCGCGACACGTCCTGGTTCGTCTCGTACGCCCCGTCCGACCACCCGCGGTGGGTCGTCGCCGCGGTCGTCGGACAGGGCGGGAACGGCAGCGACACGGCCGCGCCGGTGGCCCGGAGCGTCCACCTGGCGCTGCGCTCGATGCGCTGAGCGCTCCGCGCACGACGCCCGGGGGAGCGCGGCGGAATCCCCCCGCCGGCTCCCGATAGGCTGGCGGCATGGCTGACTTCGACCTCGTGGTGCTCGGTGCTGGTCCCGGTGGGTACGTCGCGGCGATCCGCGCGTCCCAGCTCGGGAAGAAGGTCGCGGTCGTCGAGAAGAAGTACTGGGGAGGGGTCTGCCTCAACGTCGGCTGCATCCCCTCCAAGGCGCTCATCAAGAACGCCGAGCTCGCCCACACCCTCGCGCACGACAAGGACCTCTACGGCATCGAGGGCGAGGCGACGATGAAGTACGGCGTCACCCACGCCCGCTCGCGCAAGGTGTCCGCCGGCATCGTCAAGGGCGTCCACTTCCTCATGAAGAAGAACAAGATCCAGGAGATCGACGGCTGGGGGACGCTGACCTCCGCGACCTCGATGGACGTCGAGCTCAACGACGGCGAGACGCAGCAGCTGACCTTCGACCAGCTCATCATCGCCAGCGGGGCCACGACCCGGATGCTGCCCGGCGTCGAGGTCTCGAAGAACGTCGTCACCTACGAGGAGCAGATCCTCGACGAGAACCTTCCCGGCTCGCTGGTCATCGCCGGTTCGGGCGCCATCGGCGTCGAGTTCGCCTACATCATGAAGAACTTCGGCGTCGACGTCACGATCGTCGAGTTCCTCGACCGGATGGTCCCGACCGAGGACGAGGAGATCTCCAAGGAGCTCCTCAAGCACTACAAGAAGCTCGGCGTGAAGGTCATGCTCGGCACCAAGGTCGAGTCCGTCGAGGACACCGGGTCGGGGGTCAGGGTCACCGTCTCCACGGACGGGAACGAGGAGGTCCTCGAGGCCGACAAGCTGCTCTCCGCGATCGGGTTCGCGCCGCGCGTCGAGGGCTTCGGGCTCGAGTCCACGGGCGTGCAGCTCACCGAGCGCGGTGCCATCGCCATCGACGAGTACTGCCGCACCAACGTCGAGAACGTCTACGCCATCGGCGACTGCACGGCCAAGCTCATGCTGGCGCACGTCGCCGAGGCCCAGGGCGTCGTGGCGGCCGAGCACCTGAGCGGCGCCGAGACGATGCCCGTCGAGTACGACTTCGCCCCGAGGGCCACCTACTGCCACCCGCAGATCGGCTCGTTCGGCTACACCGAGGCGCAGGCGAGGGAGAAGGGCTACGACGTCACGACGGCCAAGTTCCCGTTCAGCGCCAACGGCAAGGCGATGGGGCTCGGCGACGCCGTCGGCTTCGTCAAGGTCGTCGCCGACGCGACGCACAACGAGATCATCGGCGCGCACATGATCGGCCCCGACGTCACCGAGCTGCTGCCCGTGCTGACCCTCGCCCAGAAGTGGGACCTCACCGCCGACGAGGTCTCGCGCAACGTCTTCGCGCACCCGACGCTGTCCGAGGCCGTCAAGGAGGCCGTCGAGGGCATCGCCGGCCACATGATCAACCTCTGACCCGAGGAGGTCCGGCGTCGTGACGCCCGAGGAGTTCCGCGTCGCCGGCCATGCGCTCATCGACTGGATCGCCGACCATCGCGAGCGCGTCCCCGACCTCCCGGTGGCCGCGCAGGTGCGACCGGGTGAGGTGCGAGACGCGCTGCCGACGAGCGCGCCCGACAGCCCGGAGGACTTCGCCGCCGTCCTCGCCGACCTCGACCGCATCGTCGTGCCCGGCGTCACCCAGACCCAGCACCCCGGCTTCTACGGGTGGTTCCCGAGCAACGCCTCCCTCGCCTCGGTGCTCGGCGACATCGCGTCCGGGGGCATCGGCGCCCTCGGCATCACCTGGCAGTCCGCCCCGGCCCTGACCGAGGTCGAGCAGGTCGTCACCGACTGGTTGCGCGAGCTGTGCGGCCTCTCCCCGGAGTGGAAGGGGGCCATCCAGGACACCGCCTCCACGGCCTGCCTCGTCGCGATGCTCGCCGCGCGCGAGCGCGCCAGCGACGGCTCCGAGCACCGCGGCGGCCTCCAGGGCCTCGGGGCCCCGCTCGTGGCGTACACCTCGCCGCAGGCCCACTCCTCGGTGCCCAAGTCCGTCCTGCTCGCCGGCTACGGGGCCGACAACCTGCGGTACGTGGACGTCGACCCCGTCACCTACGCGATGGACCCCGGCGCACTGCGCCGCGCGATGGCCGACGACGCCGCGGCCGGCCGCGTCCCCGCCGTCGTGGTCGCCGCCGTCGGCACGACCGGGACCACGGCCATGGACCCGGTGCGCGCCATCGTCGAGGTCGCGCGCGAGCACGGTGCCTGGGTCCACGTCGACGCCGCGATGGCCGGCTCGGCGATGCTCCTGCCCGAGATGCGCCACCTCTTCGACGGCGCCGACGACGCCGACTCGATCGCCTGGAACCCGCACAAGTGGATGGGGACCGTCCTCGACACCTCGCTGCTCTACGTGCGGGACGTCGACCACCTCGTGTCGGTGATGTCGACGACCCCCAGCTACCTGCGGGCCGGCACCGACGACGCCGTCGTGCAGTACAAGGACTGGGGCATCCCGCTCGGCCGGCGGTTCCGGGCGCTCAAGCTGTGGTTCCACCTGCGTCTCGACGGCGTCGAGGCCATCCGGGCACCGGCTGCGCCGCGACCTCGAGAACGCCCGGTGGCTCGCCGAGCAGGTGGCGGCCGAGCCGGGGTGGCGGGTGCTCGCGCCGGTCGCCCTGCAGACCGTGTGCCTGCGCCACGAGCCCGACGGGTTGGCGGGGGAGGCCCTCGACGCCCACACCCTGGCCTGGGTCGACGCCGTGAACGCCACCGGGCGGGCGTTCCTCGGGGCCAGCGAGCTCGACGGCCGGTGGATGGTGCGGGTGTCGGTCGGTGCCGAGGCCACCGAGCGCGCCGACGTCGAGGCCCTCTGGGACCTCGTCCGGGCCGAGGCGGGGGCGCTCGCCACCCGCCCCACGGCGCCGTAGCCACCCGGCCAGACTTTTCCGAAACCGCTGCGCGGGGGCCCGCGGCCGGTGTCACACTCGCCCGGACGACGCGAAGGAGTGACATGGCCGAGGTCAGACACACCAGGAGCCACGCGATCGCCGGACTCACGCTGGGTCTCGGCGCCGTGCTGGTGATGCTGGGCACCCTCTTCCCGGTCTTCCACGTGACCGGAGGACGGGTCCCGCACTCGCTGTGGAGCGCCCTCGGGCTGCGCCTCAGGGACGGGTCCGTCGGGTTCGACGGCTCCTTCCGCACCTACGTCGTGCTCACCGCCGTCTGGGCCCTGCTCATGGGTCTCGCGCTCGTCCTGACCCGGGTGAAGTACGTGGGACCCGTGTGGCGGGTCGCGGCCCTCGTCGCCCTCGCCGCGACGTCGTTCATCGCCTTCGTCCTCTGGCTCGTCGTCCTCGACCCCATGCGCCTCCTCGGTCGGCCGGTCTGGTTCGCCTCGGTCGCCCCGGCCCTCGTCGGCGACCTCCGCGGTGCCACCGTCGACGCCGCGGTCGGCCTCTGGCTCTTCACCGTCGGCTCCGCGCTCGGTGTGCTGGCCACGTTGGTGCCCGCGTTCTACACGCACCGGACGGTCAAGACCCACACCTCCGCCCGCGGCGGCCTCGAGCCCGGCTGGTACCCCGCCCCGAACAGCCGCAGCCGGACCCGGTACTGGGACGGCGAGAAGTGGACGGTCGGCGCCTGAGCGGCGCCGCTCGCGGGGAGTAGCCTCGACCCGGTCGTCGGGGGAGAGGGGTCGGTCGATGACCGGGAGCACCGTCCGTCAGGGCCCGGCCGTGGCCCTGGCCGTCGTCGTCGTCGGCGTCGAGGTCGTCCTCGTCGCCGGCTGGGTCACCCTCCTCGTCCGTGACGACGGCTGGTCCCGCTGGGTCTGGCTCCTCCTCGGCCTGCTGCTCCTCTGGCAGCTCGTGCCGCGCCCGCCGCGGGTCGCCGGGCGGGCCGAGCGGATCGGCCCCGGGGACGCACCGCACCTGCACCGACTGCTCGGCGACCTCGCCGGCTCCCTGGGGTCGCGGCTCCCGAGCCGGGTCGCGGTCGACACCACGTACGCGACGGCGACGGTCCACGAGGGCTACCTCGGCCGCACCACGCTCGTCGTCGGCCTCCCGCAGTGGACGGCCCTCGACGACGGGGAGCGCATCGCCGTGCTCGCCCACGAGCTCGTCTGCGCCGACGCCCAGCGGGGGCCGGCCGGGGTCGTCGTCCGGCTCGCCGACGACCTGCTGACGAGTGCCCGGACGGTCCTCGCGCCGGCCCGGGTCGTGCGGGCCGACGAGGCCGCGATCAACCAGGCCAACGACCAGCTCGGCAACTTCGGCGGGGCCGGCGCCCTCGTCGCCAACCGGCTGGGCCGCGAGGCGTCGGCCGCCGTCGGGGCGGCGGGGTTGTCCGTCGTCTCCGCGCCCGTCCGGGCCGTCCAGGACCTCCTGCGTCGGCTCTGGCGCCCGGTGGCCCTCGCCGGCGCCCGGCGGGGCGACGAGGCGGCCGAGGGGCTCGCGGGCACCGGGCCGACCCGGTCGGCCCTGCTGGCGGGTGTCGGCGTGCCGCGCGGCCTGTCGGCGGCCCACGCCGCCGCGCGCACCGGTGGTGACCCGTTCACGGCCATCGCGGGGGCCGGCCGACCCGACGCCCACGAGCTCGAGCGCCGGGTCGCCGCGACCCCGGAGGCCGCCGTCGACCCGTGGCACCCCCCGACCGCCCGGCGGCTGGCCGCGCTCGGCGCCGGTTCGGCGGGTGCCCTGCTCCGTCCGGACCACGCGACGGTCCGCGCGGCCGACGCCGAGCTCGAGGTCGTCCGCCACCGGCTCGCGCGGCGCTTCGCCGAGGAGCTCGTCCACGGACGGCCGTGAGGCCGGCCCGGTCGCGTGGTCAGGCGGTGGCGAGGAAGCCGTCGATCTGGTTGATGGCCGCGGTCGCGCCCTCCTCGACGCCCATGTCGAGGACGGTCTGCAGCGCCTCGGCCGTCGCGTAGATGCTCGTGTACGTCGCCCGGGTGCCGGTGTCGGTGGGCTCGAGCACGTAGATGTTCTCGCCGACGGGCAGGTCCGGGTTGGGGGTGAGGTCCTCGTGGGCGAAGCCGTCGAGGAAGGTGAGCCGCCCCGGCGCCGAGACCTCGGTGATGTCCCAGTAGCCGGCGAACTTCTCGCCCTCCGGGGAGGTCATGTAGTACGTCGAGCGGGCGCCGGGCCGCAGCTCGTGGTCGACGAAGGTCGCGGGGTACTCCGGCGGTCCCCAGACCTGCTCGAGCTGGCGCGGGTCCTCGTACAGGGCCCAGACGCGCTCGACGGGGGCCGCGAACTCGGCCGTGATGACGAGCGTGCGGGTGTCGAGGTCCTTGGTGATGTCGGTGACGGGCATGTCAGTTCTCCTCCGTGAGTAGTGCGTCGATGCGGGCGACCCGTCCCCGCCACACGCTCTCGAGCTCGTCGAGCATCGAGGCGACGGACCGGACCGCCACCACGTCACCGCTGGCCAGCTGCTCACGGCCACTGCGCCGCTTCGTCAGCAGGCCGGCCCTCTCGAGGACGGCGACGTGCTTCTGGACGGCGGCGAAGCTCATGTCGTAGCCCGCCGCCAGGGTCGTGACCGAGTGCTCCCCGGCGAGGACGCGGCGCATGATGTCGCGCCGGGTCCGGTCGGAGAGGGCGTGGAACAGGGCGTCGGCCCGGTCCTCGCTGGTCTCGTCCACACGGACAACATACAACCAAATGGTTGTATGTTGTCAAGGCCTCCTCCCGGACGGGGGAGCGGGAGAGGTCAGCGCAGCGGCTCGGGGAGGGGCTCGGCGTGGACGACGGTCAGGGCGGTCACGGCCCGGGTGAGCACGACGTAGAGCCGGCGCAGGCCGGTGCGCTCGTCCGGCTCCGCGGCCGCGATGGCCGCGGGTTCGACGACGACCACACGGTCGAACTCCAGGCCCTTGACGACGCTCGCCGGCACGAGCTCGACCTGGCGGTCCTCGTCGTCCCCGTGCTCGGCGTCCAGCCGTCCGTGGGGGATCCCCGCCCGCTCGAGGGCGCTCGCGAGGGCCGGGAGGAACGCGTCGGGCGCGATGACGCCGACCGAGCCGGGCTCGACCACCGCCGCCCGGACGGCGTCGACCACCGCGGCCGAGCGCCGGGCGGGGTCCGCGGCCACGACGTCGAGCCGCCCCGGGTTGTCGCGCACCGAGCGGGGGGCGCCGAGGTCCGGCGCCATCGACGGGAGCAGCCGTGCGGCGAACTCGATGACCCGCGCCGGCACACGGAAGCCCCGGTCGAGCACGACGAGCTCGTGGTCCGGACGGCCGAGGTGTCCCATCGCCGCCTCCCACGAGCCGGTGGCCCAGGGGGTCGTGCCCTGGGCGATGTCGCCGAGCACGGTGAGCGACCCGGTCGACGCCCGTCGGCCGACGGCGCGCAGCTGGAGGGGGGAGAGGTCCTGGGCCTCGTCGAGGACGACGTGCCCGAGGCTGGGCGTGCGCTCCAGGAGGTCGGCCAGCTCGTCGAGCAGCGCCATGTCGGCCGTCGACCAGCGGGCCGCCCCCTTGGTGCGGGGCGGGTCGGACCACCGGAGCCTCCGCTGCTCGTCCTCGGTGAGGACCCCGTCGGCGGCCTCGGCGAGCCGGGCCGGGTCGGAGAGCAGCGCGAAGAGCACCCCGGCCGGGTCGAGGGCCGGCCACAGGTCACGGACGTGGGCGCGGACCGGGGCCGATCGCGCGATGGTGTCCTGCACGCGGTCGCCGGGGAAGTCGCCGGAGCGCTCGATCTGGAGCATCACCAGGTGGGCGAGCCGCTGCGGGAGGAGCTCGCGGGCGGCCGAGTACCGCACCCCGCGTCGCACGAGCGCGTCGAGCTCGTCCTGGACCTCGTAGGCCGGTACCCGCCACCGCCGCGCGCCGCGCGGCACGACGAGCGGCTCCTCGGCCCGGCCGACGTGGCGCCACACCGCTCTCCGCAGCACCTCGGCGAGCCGGGCGTCCCCCTTGAGCACGGCGACGTCGGTGGGGTCCTCGGCGCGCACCCGCCCGTGGTCGAGGAGGGAGTCGATGGTCGCGTGGCGGACCCGTACCTCGCCGAGCGACGGCAGCACGGCGCCGATGTGGTCGAGGAAGGCCCGGTTGGGCCCGACGACGAGCACCCCCGTGCGGTCGAGCCGGCTGCGGAAGGAGTAGAGGAGCCACGCGGCGCGGTGCAGGCCCACGGCGGTCTTGCCGGTGCCGGGGGCGCCCTGGACGCAGATGCTCGTCGCGAGGTCGGAGCGGACGATCTCGTCCTGCTCGGGCTGGATCGTCGAGACGATGTCGCGCATCGGGCCCGAGCGCGGCCGCTCGATCTCGGCGGCGAGGATCTCGCTGTGGTCCGACGACTCGCCCACCCGCAGGCGCTCGTCCTCGTAGGCCGTGAGCCGGCCCCGGTCGACGCCGAAGCGCCGGCGCAGCTCGACCCCCATCGGCTCGGCGGGCGAGGCCCGGTAGAAGGCCGTGGAGATGGGGGCCCGCCAGTCGACGACCACGGGGTCGCCGCGGTCGTCGCTCACGTGCCGCCGCCCGACGTGGAAGGTCTCGGCCCCGTGCTCGGTGCGGCAGTCGATCCGCCCGAAGAACAACGTCGTGCGGGGGTCGTCCTGCAGGGAGGCGACCCGGCGGGCGAGGACCAGGTCGAGGTAGGCCGCGTTGAAGGCGTCGGTGGCGGTGCTCGCGTCGAGGCCCTCCGCCGACTCGCGCATCCGGCGCAGCTCGGCACGGGCGTGCTCGAGGTGGGCCTGCTCGCGGGCCAGCACCTCGTCGGCGGGCAGGGCGGGACGGTCCGCGGTCGGCGGGGGCACGGCGGAACCGCCTCCTGTCGTCTCGGTGGGTCGGGGGCCGGTGTCGTCGAGGGAGTCCATACCGGCGAACCGATGATGGTAGCAGCGGGGAGGGGGCCGACGTCCGCCACGTGGGACAGTGAGGGCATGGACGGAGGGCCGAGCCGGACGGCGTGGGCGGTCGCCAACCACCGGGCTGCGCACCAGCTCCTCGAGGCCGGACGGATCTTCGCCGACCCCACGGCCGTCGCGGCGCTGGGCCTCCCGGCGGAGGTGGTCCGGGCCGACGCCCTGGCGCACCCGGAGCGACGCCCGATGCGCCTCTACATCGCCTCGCGCCACCGGCGGGCCGACGAGGTCGTCGCCGAGGCTCTCACCCGCGGGACCCGGCAGGTCCTCCTGCTCGGGGCCGGGCTGGACACGACCGCGTACCGGCTCGAGGCACCGGCGGGCACGACGGTGTTCGAGGTCGACCACCCAGCGACGCAGTCGTGGAAGCTCGGCCACCTGGCGGCGACCGACCTCACGCCGACGGTCGACCTCGTCCACGTCCCGGTCGACCTCGAGGAGGACTCCCTCGCCGACGCGCTCGCCGGCGCCGGTCTCGCGATGGACGCGCCGACGGTCGTGCTCTGGCTGGGCGTCGTCCCGTACCTCGAGCGGTCGGCCGTCGAGGCGACGCTGCGCCTGCTGTCGGGGCGTCCCTGGGAGGTCCTCCTCGACTACGGCCCCCCCGCCTCGGACCGGGACCCCCGCGGCCGAGCCTGGCTGGCGCGGCGGGCGGCGGCGGTGGCCGCCGTCGGCGAGCCGTGGGTCACGTTCCTCGAACCCGCCGAGGTGCAGGCCCTGCTGGGCCGCCACGGGCTCGTCGTGGAGCGGGAGGACCCGGCCCCGGCGCTCGTGCGGGCCTACCTCGGGCTGCCGGACGGGCCCCCGGTCGAGGGTGCGGGTCGGGTCCTCCACGCCGTACCGGCCTGAACCTCCCGCCTGTCGGTGGCTCCCGGCACACTGCCGTCATGGATCGCTCCACCGCTCCCGTCCAGGTCGTCATCGACTGCGCCGACCCCGCCGCCCTGGCCGGCTTCTGGGCCGCCGCCCTCGCGCCGCGGGGCTACGCCGTCCCGGGCCCGCCGGGCGGCTTCGCCGACTGGCCGTCCTTCCTCGCGGCCCAGGGCGTCCCCGAGGACCGCTGGAACTCCGCCTCGGCGCTCGAGGCCGAGGGCCAGCCCCGCATCTTCTTCCAGCAGGTGCCCGAGGCCAAGACCGGGAAGAACCGGCTCCACCTCGACCTGCTCGGCGGTGGGGGGCCCACGGTCCCCCTCGACGACCAGCGCCGCCGCGTGGCCGCCGAGGTCGCGCGGCTCGAGGGGCTCGGGGCCACCCGGCTGGACGAGCACACCGACCTCGGGGTGCACTGGGTGACGATGCAGGACCCGGAGGGCAACGAGTTCTGCGTCTGAGCCCGGGGTGGCGCCGGCCCGGGTGGGTGCGCGAGCATGTCCTCCACCGGCGGACGAGGGAGGAGCGGGCGTGACGGACGTGGGGGCGCTCGGCGACGACGAACGGGAGTGGGTCGAGAGCAACCTGGCCCTCGTGGCCGATGCGGGGATCGACCTCGACGACGCCGACGCCCTCGGGCGCGCCTTCGACGCCGAGGCCGCGCGCTGGTTCGGCACCTCGCCCGCCGAGCGCGGCGACCCCAACGCCCTCGTCAACGCCTTCGGCCTCGCGATGGGCGAGCACCTGCGGCGTACCTGCGACCTGCACTGGGTCGTCCTCACCGACGAGAGCGGCGCCGAGATCGGGCTGCACCGTGACCCGCACGACGTCCGCCTGCACCCGACGGCGATGGTCGCCCGGCGGTGGTTCGACGGCACCCGGGGCGAGATCCAGGCCGTGGTCGCCGCCGTGCAGGAGTCGCTGGCCGGCCTGCCCGCCGACTGACCCACCGACCGACCCGCGCGGACCCCGTGACACGGATCGGCACGGTCGGTACCGTCGGGGGGTGGGCGTCGCCGCCGACCTCGGCTACCGGGTCCCGCCGCCGAACCCGGCCCAGCGGGTGGTGCAGGCCGTCGTGTCGACGCGGGCGGCGGGCTGGTACTTCGCCCGGACCCTCCCCGCGTCCGACCGGGCCGTCGCCCGGCTCACCGGCGGCCGCACCACGCTGTCGGGGGCGCTCGGCGCCCTGCCCACCCTCGTCCTGACCACCACCGGCCGCCGCAGCGGGCGCCGCCGCGACACCCAGCTCGTGGGCATCCCCACCGGCGACCTCCTCGCCGTCGTCGGCACGAACTTCGGGCAGGCCGGGACGCCGGCCTGGGTGCTCAACCTCGAGGCTCACCCGCGCGCGAGCGTCGCGTACCGCGGGGCGAGGGTCGAGGTCGTGGCCCGTGAGGCGAGCCCGCCGGAGCGCGAGCAGGTCCTCGCGCGGGCCCGCGAGGTGTACGTCGGGTACCCCAGGTACCTCGAGAGAATCGCCGGGCGGCGGGTGCGGGTCCTCGTCCTCGACCCCGCGGCTCCCGATCCGTCCTGAGGGGGCGCGCAGCCGGGGCTCAGGCGCTCATCCGGGCCGGCGCGGCGACCCGGCCCGCGGCGCGACGGGCTCCCGGCGGCCCGGCGCAGCGAGAGCGCGGCCACGTCGTCGTCGGAGGAGTCGTCGCCGACGAGGGAGACCACCTCGCCCAGCCCGTCGTCGAGCGAGGCCGCCGCGAGGAGGCGGGTCGCCCGCCGCAGGCGGGCGAGGCCGGTCTCGATGTCCTCGCCGCGGCGCTCGACGAGGCCGTCGGTGACGAGGAGGACGGTGTCGCCCTCGGCGAAGGCCACCTCGAGGCTGCCGCGTCCCGCCACCAGCCCGAGCGGGGGGCCGTCGGCGTCCGGCAGCCGCTCGACCGCGCCGCCGCGCGCGGACCACGAACGGCGGGAGGTGCCCCGCGCTCGCGATCTGCAGGGTCCCCCCGGCGGCGTCGGCGAGGACGTAGACGAGGGTGACGAGCTGCTCGGTGTCGAACTGGACGACCATCCGGTCGAGGGCGTCGAGGACCGCCGCCGGTGAGGGGTCGGCCGAGGCGAAGGCCCGCACCGCGGCCCGCATCTGGGCCATCGCCGCCGAGGCGGCGACGCCCCGGCCCATGACGTCGCCGACGAAGGCGACGTAGCGCCCGTCGGGCGAGCGGGAACGCGTCGTAGAAGTCACCGCCGACCTCGGTGCGCCCGGAGGGCTGGTAGCGCCACGCGACCTCCCAGTCCGGCGTGCCCGCGAGCCCGTCCGGGCAGCACGGCGCGCTGCAGCTGCTCGGCGACCGCCCGGGTCTGGCCGTAGAGGTCGGCGTTGTCGATGGCGCTCGCCGAGCGGCGGGCCAGGTGCTCGGCGAAGCGGACGTCGTCCTCGTCGTAGCGCCGGGCGGGGTCGCTCGAGGCCCAGGTGAGCACTCCCGAGACCCGCCCTCGGACGAGCAGCGGCACGGCGAGGACGCTGCACAGCCCGAGGGCCCGCAGGGCCTCGAGGTGCTCCTCGTCGCGGGCGCCCGCGGCGAGCAGCTCGTCGGTGACGTCGGAGACGAGCAGCGCCCGCCCCGTGCGGACCACCTCGGCCACCCCGCCCGGGTGCTCCGGGTCGGCCGGCCACCGCTGCTGGAGGCGGGTGACGAGCTCGGCCTTGCGCGGGCTCGGCGTGGGCGGCGGCCAGCCGGTGGAGGCCGCCGTCGCGGACGATGTCGATGGCGCACCAGTCCGCGAAGCGTGGGACCGCGAGCTGGGTGACCCGGGCCGTCGTCGCCTCGAGGTCGAGGCTGCTCGCGAGCTGGATGGAGGCCTCGGCGAGGAAGGCCAGCCGGTCGGTCTGCTTCGCGGCGTCGGCGGCCGCCTCGATCCGCTCGATCGCCTGCGCGCAGGTGTCGGCGAGGACGTCGAGGAACTCGAGCTCGGCGGGGTGCAGCTGCACGGCGTCCGGCATCGAGAGGTGGATCGCGCCGATCGACCCGCGGGCCGAGCGCAGGGGGACGGTGACGGTGGTGCGTTCACCGCGCCGGGCGGTGGACAGCGAGGGGTAGCGGCGGGAGATCTCGTCGGCGCCGACGAGGAGGATGCGCTCGCCGGTGCGGACGGCCTCGGAGACGGCGTTCGGGGCGTCGAGGGGGACCACCTGCCAGTCGGCCGCCTCGGCCGCCTCGAGGCCGCGCAGGCCGACGAGCCGGACCTCGTCCTCGCCCTGGCGCAGGCCGAGCGCGGCGATCGTGGCGCCCACCGCGTCGGCCATGTGCTGGGTGACGATCGTGGTCACCGCGTCGACGGTCGTGGCCGCGGTGAGCTCGTTCGTGACGTGCGCGAGCTCGGTGAGCGTCTCGCCGACGTGGCGGGGCATCCGGGGTGGGCGGCCACCGCCTGACTGGGTCTCCACCCACGCATCCTTGCAGGTCACGGGCGAAACGTCAGCACGTGACCGGCCGGGCCGCGCGGAGGGGCCGGGGTCCGTCACGCGGGGCGGTCCTCCTCGCGCAGGCGCGGCTCGGTGCGGCGCTGCGGGGTGGATGCCGCGCTTGTCGCGGTAGAACGCGCGGATGGTGTCCATGTCGGCGCACGACGTCCGTGGTGGCGGTGATCGTGGGGCCGAACCCGGCGGTGCGGCTCGGCCCGTCGATGAAGGCGAGGGCGATGGGCAGCTTCGCCGAGCGGGCGATCCGCCAGAAGCCGGACTTCCAGTACTCGCCCTTCTCGCGCGTGCCCTCCGCGGCGAGGATGAGGAGGAACGGCTCGCCGCTGCGGGCCTCGCGCACGAGGGCGCGCACGACCTGGCCGGGATGGTCACGGTCGAGGGGGATGGCGCCGAGGCGCGGGAGGAGCCAGCCCAGCGGGCCGCGGAACAGCTCCTGCTTGACGAGGACGCGGGGCGAGACGTCGCCGCGCCACATGACGAGGAGCATCATCACGAAGTCCCAGTTCGACGTGTGCGGGGCGCCGACGAGGATGCCGGAGCGCGGCACCTCGCCCACGGCGGTCCACCGCGCCAGGCGGAGCACGGCCTGCGCGCCAGCGCCACCCTCATGCGGCGTGCCCCCGGTGACGCGTCGTCGGGGGCGGGCCGCGCCGTGAGGTCCGCGACGAAGCCCGGCGACGACCTCGGCGAACCGCTCCGGCCGGTCCTCCTGGACGAAGTGCCCGGCCCCCTCGATGACGGTGTGCGCCCGGCCCTGCGCCCCGGGGATGCCTCGACTGCATCCACCGGTCGCCGCCCCGGGTGATCGGGTCGCCGTCGCTGAACGCGGTGAGGAACGGCACGTCGAGGGTGGCCAGCCGCTCCCACGCCGCCCGGTTGGCCGGGGCCGCCGGGTCGTCGGGGGTGTTCGGCACGAGGTCGGGGAAGGCGCGGATGCCGGCGCAGTGCGCCTCGGTGGGGAACGGCGCGGCGTAGGCGGCCTGCTCGGCGTCGGTCAGCGACCGGCGGCAGCCGGAGGCGACCATCCGGCCCACGTCGAGGGTCGGCGCCGAGCGGACCATGCGCCGGAACTGCTGCCACGCCTCGGGCATCGGCCGGTCACCCGTCGGCAGGCCGGTGTTCGACATGACGACGCCGGCGAACCGGTCGGGGTGCTCAGCGAGCAGGCGCATCCCGAGCAGGCCGCCCCAGTCCTGGCCGACGTAGTGGACCTCGCTCAGGCCGAGCGCGTCGAAGAGGGCCGCTCGCAGCCACTCGACGTGGGCCGCGTAGGAGTAGGCGCCCCGCTCGACCGGCTTGTCCGAGCGGCCGCAGCCGACGAGGTCGGGGACGACGACCCGCAGGCCGGCCTCGGTGAGCGGGCCGACCATCCGGCGGTAGAGGTAGCCCCACGTCGGCTCGCCGTGGACGAGCACGACGACCGGGCCGTCCGCGGGACCGGCGCTGACGTAGGCCATCCGCAGGCCGGTCCGCGCGTCGACCTCGACCCACTCGGGGGACGAGGTCGTACCCCTCGACGACGTCGAACCGGTCGGCCGGGGTGCGTGCGATCTCCATCCCGGCAGTATCCCGTGCCCGGCTCGGCCCGTCCGCGCCATCGTGGGGTGACGAGCCGAACCCGGGGGAGAAGCGCCGGTCCGAGGTGAAAGCGCAGCCCCACGCGACGCAGCATCACCTCGAACGGGAGGCGCCTGCACCCGGTCGAGGTGAAAGCGTCGCCCGACACGACGCAGCATCACCTCGAACCGACGGGGGCGAGGTGGTGGGACCTGGCCCAGGAGCCGTCCCTGCGCCGGCTGCTCGTCGTTCGACCGCGTCGCGGTCGGCCCGGCCGACCTCGGTCGCTCGCGGCGTCGTCAGGAGCCGGTGCGGCCCCGGGAGGGCCCGCGGCGGCGCTTCGCGCACGGGAAGCACGTCGTGGCGTGCGGGAGGGCCTCGAGCCGCTCGGCACCGACCGGCCGGCCGCACTCCTCGCAGGACGGCGGGGGCGCGGCGTCACCCGACGCGCCGAGGAGGACGGCAGGAGCCGCGGAGGCGTCGTCGGGGACGAGGAGGGCTGTCATGCGTCCATGAGAGCACGGATCCGGGGGCGAGGACACCACCGTGGGTCAGCCGCCCGACGGCTCGCGGACCTCCTCGCGGTCGACGTCGCCGTCGACGAGGTCCTCGGTGGCCCGCACGAGCAGCGGGTGGAGGTCGGTCTCACCGCGCCGGACCCGCGCGACGAGCTCGTGGCGCATCCGCGGCTCCCAGAACTTCCGGATGTGCGTCGCGATCTCCTCGGCCGCCTTCTCGGCCGGGAGGGCCTCGAAGTTGCGGACGAGGTCGTGGCCCATCCGCACGACCGGCGGCTCGTGACCGCTCACCGGCGGTGCCTCGCCAGGGCGCCGACCGGCGTGCCGACCGGCTGCGCCTCGGGGGCCTCGCCGGCCGCCGCGCGTGAGGCCTCGGTGACCACCGCCACCTGCACCGCCGTCACCTTGTACTCGGGGCAGTTCGTCGCCCAGTCGGAGTTCTCGGTCGTCACGACGTTCGCGCCCGTCACCGGGTGGTGGAACGTCGTGTAGACGACCCCGGCCGGCATCCGCTCCGAGACCACCGCGGTGAGCCGGGTGGCCCCGACCCGCGAGGACAGCTCGACGACGTCGCCGTCGGTGATGCCCCGCAGCTCGGCGTCCGACGGGTGGATCTCGAGGACGTCCTCGGGGTGCCACGTCGAGTTGGGCGTGCGCCGGGTCTGCGCCCCGACGTTGTACTGCGAGAGGATGCGCCCGGTCGTGAGGACGAGCGGGAAGCGGCGGTTCGCCCGCTCGGTCGTCGGGACGTAGACGGTGGGCGTCAGCTGGCCCAGCCCACGGACGAACTCGCCGACGTGCATCGTCGGCGTGCCGTGGGGCATCGCCTCGGTGACCGGCCACTGCATCGACCCCTCGGCGTCGAGGCGGTCGAAGGAGACCCCGGCGAAGGTCGGTGTCGTGGCGGCGATCTCGTCCATGATCTCGGCGGGCGAGCCGTACGACATCGGGTAGCCCATCGCCGTCGCGATCTCGCACACCACCTGCCACTCGTCCTTGCCGACCTTGCTCGGCATGACGGGCCGGACGCGGTTGAGCCGGCGCTCGGCGTTGGTGAAGGTGCCGTCCTTCTCGAGGAAGGAGGCGCCGGGGAGGAAGACGTGGGCGAAGCGCGCGGTCTCGTTGAGGAAGAGGTCCTGGACGACGACCAGCTTCATGGCCCGCAGCGCCGCCTCGACGTGCTGGGTGTTCGGGTCGGACTGGGCGATGTCCTCGCCCTGCACGTAGAGGCCGAGGAAGGAGCCGCCGATCGCGGAGTCGAACATGTTCGGGATGCGCAGCCCGGGCTCGGGCTGGATGGGGACGCCCCAGAGCGACTCGTAGATCTCGCGGACCTCGGGGCGCGACACGTGGCGGTACCCGGGCAGCTCGTGCGGGAAGGACCCCATGTCGCACGAGCCCTGGACGTTGTTCTGGCCGCGCAGGGGGTTGACGCCCACCCCTTCGCGCCCGAGGTTGCCGGTGAGCATCGCGAGGTTGGCCATCCCCATGACCATCGTCGAGCCCTGGCTGTGCTCGGTGACCCCCAGCCCGTAGTAGATGGCCGAGTTGGGGCCGGCCGCGTACAGCCGGGCCGCGGCCCGCAGCTCGGCCGCGGGGATGCCGGTCTCCTCCTCGGTGGCCTCGGGCGAGTGCTCGGGCCGGGCGATGAACTCGAGGTAGCCCTCGGCGCCCTCGGTGCGCGAGGCGACGAACTCGGCGTCGTGCAGGCCCTCGGTGACGATGACGTGGGCCATGGCGTTGACGAAGGCGACGTTCGTGCCCGGGCGCACCGGCAGGTGGTGCGTCGCCTCGACGTGCGGGGAGCGCACGAGGTCGATGCGGCGCGGGTCGGCGACGATGACGCGGGCGCCCTCGCGCAGCCGCTTCTTCATCCGCGAGGCGAACACGGGGTGCGCGTCGGTCGGGTTGGCCCCGATGACGAGCATGACGTCGCACTCGTCGACCGAGCGGAAGTCCTGGGTGCCGGCCGAGGTGCCGAACGCGTGGTTGAGCCCGTACCCCGTGGGGGAGTGGCAGACCCGGGCGCAGGTGTCGATGTTGTTGTTGCCGAACGACGCCCGCACCATCTTCTGGACGACGTAGACCTCCTCGTTCGTGCAGCGCGAGGAGGAGATGCCGCCGATGGAGCCGACGCCGTGCTCGGCCTGGATGGCCGTGAAGCCCTCGGCGACCCGTGCGATCGCCTCCTCCCACGAGACCACGCGCCACTCGTCGTCGATCGTGTCGCGGACCATGGGCTCGAGCTGCCGGTCCTCGTGGCTGGCGTACCCGTAGGCGAACCGGCCCTTGACGCAGGAGTGGCCCTCGTTGGCCCCGCCGTCCTTCCACGGCGTCATCCGCACGACCCGGGTGTCGTCGCCGGACCCCTGGACCTCGGCCTTGAACGAGCACCCGACGCCGCAGTAGGCGCAGGTCGTGACCACGGAACGGGTCGGCATGCCGAGCTGGACCACGGAGCGCTCGGTGAGGGCGTCGGTGGGGCAGGCCTGCACGCAGGCACCGCACGAGACGCACTCGGAGGACAGGAAGTCGGTACCGCCGGGCGTGATCCGCGAGTCGAAGCCGCGGCCCTCGACGGTGAGCGCGAAGGTGCCCTGGGTCTCCGAGCAGGCCCGGACGCAGCGGGAGCAGACGATGCAGGCCGCGGGGTCGTAGTCGAAGTACGGGTTCGTGTGGTCGGTGGTGTCGGCGAGGTGGTTGGCCCCGTCGAGCCCGTAGCGCACCTCGGCCACGCCGGTCTCCTGCGCGAGCCGCTGCATCTCGCAGTTGCCGCGGGCGCAGCCGTCGCAGTCGGTCGGGTGGTCGGAGAGGTACAGCTCCATGACGCCCCGCCGCAGGTCGCGCACCTGCTCCGTGCGCGTGCTGACGACCATCCCGTCGGCGCACGGCGTCGTGCACGAGGCGGGGGTGCCCTTGCCGCCCTCGACCTCGACGAGGCAGAGCCGGCACGACCCGAACGCGGCGAGGGAGTCGGTGGCGCAGAGCTTCGGGATGCTGATGCCGGCCTCGGCGGCGGCACGCATCACCGAGGTGCCGACGGGGACCGTGACCGCGACGCCGTCGATCGTGACGTCGGCGGTCTCGCCGGCGCTCACCCGCGGCGTGCCGTAGTCGATCTCGTCGAGCAGCGGGTTCTCGTCGATGGTCGTCATGGCCGGGCTCCTCCGTCGGTGCTGGTGGCTGACTCGGGGACGTCGTCGACGACGGCGCCCGCCGTGGCGGGGTCGACGCCGAAGTCCTCGGGGAAGTGCTCGAGCGCGCTGCGCACGGGCATCGGGGTGAGGCCGCCCATCGCGCAGAGCGACCCCTTGGTCATCGTCGCGAGCAGGTCCTCGAGGAGCACGAGGTTGGCCTCGCGCTGGACGCCGCCGCGGATCCGGTCGATGACCTCGACGCCCCGGGTGGAGCCGACGCGGCACGGCGTGCACTTGCCGCAGGACTCCTTCGCGCAGAACTCCATGGCGAAGCGGGCCATCGCGCCGGCGTCCATCGACTCGTCGAAGACGACGACGCCGCCGTGGCCGACCATCGCGTCGGCCTCGGCGAAGGCCTCGTAGTCCATCGGGAGGTCGAACTTCGCCGGTGGCAGGTAGGCCCCGAGCGGGCCACCGACCTGCACGGCCTTGACCGGCCGGCCCGAGGCGGTCCCGCCCCCGAAGTCCTCGACGAGCTCACGCAGGCTGATGCCGAAGTCGGCCTCGACGATGCCGCCCCGGGCGATGTTGCCGGCCAGCTGGAAGACCTGCGTGCCCCGCGAGCGGCCGGTGCCGAGCGCGGCGTAGGCGGCGCCGCCGTCGGCGAGCACCATCGGGACGGCCGACAGGGTGAGGACGTTGTTGACGACGGTGGGCCGCCCGAAGAGCCCCTGGAGCGCCGGGATCGGCGGCTTGGCCCGCACCTCGCCCCGCTTGCCCTCGAGCGAGTCGAGCATCGAGGTCTCCTCGCCGCAGATGTAGGCGCCGGCGCCGACCCGCACGTCGAGGTCGAAGCGGTGGGCGCTGCCGAGCACCGAGCCGCCGAGCACGCCGTGGGCGTAGGCGATGTCGATGGCCCGGCGGAGCGTCCGGATGGCGTGCGGGTACTCGCTGCGCAGGTAGACGTAGCCCTCGGTGGCCCCGACCGCGACGGCGGCGATGGCCATGCCCTCGACGAGGGTGAACGGGTCGCCCTCGATGAGCATCCGGTCGGCGAAGGTGCCGGAGTCGCCCTCGTCGGCGTTGCAGCAGACGAACTTGACGTCGGCGGTGGCCTTGCGGACGGTCTCCCACTTGATGCCCGCCGGGAAGCCGGCGCCCCCTCGGCCGCGCAGGCCCGGAGTCGGTGACCTCCTGCACGACGGCCTCGGCCGACAGGGTCAGGGCGCGCTCGAGCCCGGCGAAGCCGCCGTGGGCGCGGTAGGCCGCGATGTCGGTGGGCTCGATGACGCCGACCCGGGCGAACGACACGCGGTGCTGGCGGGCCAGCCACGGGTGCTCGTCGACGACGCCGAGGGCCCGCCCGGTGCCGTCGAGCGCGCCGTCGAGGAGGGCGTCGACCTCGCCGGGCTCGACGTTGGCGTAGCCCACGCGCCCGGCGTCGGTCTCGACCTCGACGAGCGGCTCGAGCCAGAGCATCCCGCGGGAGCCGTTGCGGCGGACCGTCGCACCGGCCCGCGGCGAGGGCGTCGGCGACGGCGTCGGCCCCGACCGAGACGGCGGCGGCGTCGCAGGGCACCCACACGGTCGGGCTCATCGGACCCACCCCTCGGTGAGGTCGTCGAGCCGGTCGGGGGTCAGCCGTCCGTGGAGGGCGCCGTCGAGGGTGCCGGAGGGGCCGAGCGCGCAGTTGCCGAGGCAGAAGACCTCGCCGACCTCGACCTCGGTGGAGCCGCCCCACCGGTCGGCGGCCGCGGCGTGGGTGACCTCCGCGCCGCGGGCCTGGCAGGCCTCGGCGCGGCAGATGGCGACCCGGTGCGCGGGCGGCGGGGTGCGCCGGAAGTCGTGGTAGAAGCTCACGACCCCGACGACGTCGGCGCGGCTGAGGTTGAGCACCTCGGCGATGACCGGGACGTCGTCGTCGTGGACGTACCCGTGGGTCTCGACGACCTCGTGGAGGATCGGCAGCAGGGGGCCCCGCACGCCCGAGAGCTCCTCGGCGATGGCGCGCACGGACGCCGCGCGCTCGGGGTCGGCCGGGGCCGGGGCGGGAGCGGGGGAGGGTCCTCGCTGGCGCACGTCGTCCACCTCTCTGTGGGGGCTGTGACCTGCCCCGAGCGTACGACGAGAAGACGGCCCCGGGGAGGGCGTGCGCGCGCGGGTGGCCGGCCTGTGCGGGGTCGGCCTTTCCGGCTCGGCAAGTCCCCCCGGGGACGGCGGCTCAGACGCGGACGGGGTACACCGTCTCGGGGACCTCGACGGTGATCCGGTCCTCGACGAAGATGCCGTGCCACAGGAGGAACACGAGGATCGTCCAGATCTTGCGGGAGAGGTCGTGGGGGCCGGCGCGGTGGGCCTCGATCATCCGCAGCACCGCGTCCTTGTCGACGAGGGCGTCGGCCTGCGAGTCGAGGACGATCGACCGGGCCCAGTCGTACATCTCGTCCTTGAGCCAGTGCCGGATCGGCACCGGGAAGCCCAGCTTGGGCCGCTCGAGGACGTGCGGCGGCACGATGAGCTCCATCGCCCGGCGCAGCGCGAACTTCGTCGTGTCCTTGGTGATCCGCTGGTCGGTGGGGACGGTGGCGGCGACGTCGAACACGGTGGTGTCGAGGAACGGCACCCGCAGCTCGAGGCTGTTGGCCATCGTCATCTTGTCGGCCTTGACGAGGATGTCGCCGCGCAGCCAGGTGAAGAGGTCGATGTACTGCATCCGGGTGGAGCCGTCGAGGTGCCGGGTCGCCGCGTAGTGCTCGCGGGTGACGTCCATGTGGCTGACGGCCGGGTCGTGCGTCCGCAGGAAGCCGAGCTCGCTGGGCAGGAAGATGCGGGCGTTGCCGTAGTAGCGCTCCTCGAGGGTGAGCGCCGCCGCGCCGCAGGAGGTCCTTGCCCGCGCACGCCCTGGGGGATGAGCTCGGAGACCCGGCCCAGGCCGCGCCGCACGGGCATCGGCACCTTGTCGAAGGGGGCGAGCGAGATCGCCTCGCGGTAGATCGTGTAGCCGCCGAACAGCTCGTCGGCGCCCTCGCCGGAGAGGACGACCTTGACGTGCTTGCGGGCCTCGCGCGCGATGAAGTAGAGCGGGACCAGGGCCGGGTCGGCCACCGGGTCGTCGAGGTACCAGACGATGAGCGGGAGGGTCTGCATCATCTCCTCGGCCGTGACGACCTTGGTGATGTGCTCGACGCCGATGGCGGCCGCCGACTCGGCCGCCACGTCGATCTCCGAGTACCCCTCGCGCTCGAACCCGGTCGTGAAGGTCAGCAGGTCGGGGTTGTGCCGCTTGGCCAGCGCGGCGATGGCCGTGGAGTCGATGCCGCCGGAGAGGAACGCCCCGACCGTGACGTCGGCCCGCATGTGCTTCTCGACCGAGTCCTCGAGGGCGGCCGCGATCTCGCGGTAGAGCCGGTCCGGGTCGGTGACCGGCCGGGCGACGAAGTCGGGGTGGAAGTAGCGACGGGTCCGCAGCGGCTCGCCCGGGGCGCTGCGTGAACGAGGTGCCGGACTCGATGCGGCGGATGCCGGTGTGGAGGGTCGCCGGCTCGGGCACGTACTGCAGGGCGAGGTAGTGCTGGAGGGCGGTCTCGTCGACCGTCCCGGGGTCGGTGGCGACGTCGAGCAGCGACTTCTTCTCGCTCGAGAAGAAGGTCCCCCGCGGGTCGGTCATCGTGAACAGCGGCTTGATGCCGAACCAGTCCCGGGCCCCGAAGAGCACGCGCTCCTGGGCGTCCCAGACGACGAACGCGAACATGCCGCGCAGCTCGCGCACGATCGGCCTCGCCGAGGTAGTGGTAGCCCGCGACGATGACCTCGCCGTCACCCTCGGTCTCGAAGACGCAGCCGAACTCGGTGGTGAGCCGCTCCCGCAGCTCGACGTAGTTGTAGATCTCGCCGTTGAAGATCAGGTGGTAGCGCCCGTCGAGCCACGGCAGCGGCTGGTGCGAGTGCTCGAGGTCGATGATCGAGAGGCGCCGGAACCCGATGACGACGTCGTCGTCGGACCACGTGCCGCCCTCGTCCGGACCCCGGTGGCGCATGTCGACGAGCGAGTCGTCGATCGCCCCGCGCAGGGCGGGGGCCGTGCCGTCGGTGGAGAGGAAGCCGATGAGTCCGCACACGGCCGACATCATGTCAGGGCCGTCCGCGCGGCTCCGGGGCCCGTGCGCCCGATTAGGCCGCCGGTACCCCCGCTGGTAATCTCGGTGACTGCCGTGAGATCGGCCGCGGACCCAGAGAGCCCCGGTGAACCAGCCCGGGAGCGCCGCGCAGCAGACACCACCGAAGGAGACCGTCGCCCCATGCCGCTGAGCACCGACGTCAAGAAGCAGATCATCGCCGACTACGGCACGTCCGAGGGCGACACCGGCTCTCCCGAGGTGCAGGTCGCGCTGCTCACCCAGCGCATCAAGGACCTCACCGAGCACAGCCGCGAGCACAAGCACGACCACCACTCCCGTCGTGGCCTGCTGCTGCTCGTCGGCCGCCGTCGCCGCCTCCTGCGCTACCTGGAGAGCATCGACGTGCAGCGCTACCGTGAGCTGATCAAGCGCCTCGGCCTGCGCCGTTGAGACTTCCGAGAGGGCGGTCCCCGCATCCGCGAGGGGCCGCCCTTCTCGCATGAGCGGGCCCGGCCCGCTCGGAAGAACCCACAACTGAACATCGACCGAAGGACCCGGCGCCGCCCCAGGGCGCTCGCCGGTCGAAGGACACGCCCGTGCACAACGACGATGCACGGCGCGCACATGAGAGAAAAGGAGGACCCATGGAGGGTCCCGAGATCACCGCCACCGAAGCCGTCATCGACAACGGCAGCTTCGGCACCCGCACCGTCCGGTTCGAGACCGGACGCCTGGCCAAGCAGGCCGGAGGCGCCGTTGCCGCCTACCTGGACGAGGACACGATGCTCCTCTCCACCACCACCGCCGGGAAGCACCCGCGCGAGGGGTTCGACTTCTTCCCCCTGACCGTCGACGTCGAGGAGCGGATGTACGCCGCGGGCAAGATCCCCGGCTCGTTCTTCCGCCGCGAGGGCCGCCCGTCCACCGACGCGATCCTCACCTGCCGGCTCATCGACCGCCCGCTGCGCCCGACCTTCACGAAGGGCCTGCGCAACGAGGTCCAGGTCGTCATCACCGTCCTGTCGCTCAACCCCGACCACCAGTACGACGTCCTCGCCATCAACGCCGCGAGCGCGTCCACCCAGATCTCCGGCCTGCCCTTCAGCGGCCCGATCGGTGCCGTCCGGGTCAGCCTCATCGACGGCCAGTGGGTCGCCTTCCCGAACTTCAGCGACATCGAGCGCTCGACCTTCGACATGGTCGTCGCCGGCCGCGTCGCGGGTGACGACGTCGCGATCATGATGGTCGAGGCCGAGGCCACCGACGCCACCTGGGACCTCGTGAAGACCCTCGGCAAGCAGGCTCCGACCGAGGAGATCGTCGCCGAGGGCCTCGAGGCCTCCAAGGGCTTCATCAAGGTCCTCTGCGAGGCCCAGGCCGAGCTCGCCACCACGGCGGCCAAGCCGGTCCAGGAGTTCCCCGTCTTCCTCGACTACGAGGACGACGCCTACTCCGCCGTCGAGTCCGCCACGTCCGGCGACCTCGCCGCCGCCCTCCAGATCGCCGGCAAGCAGGAGCGCGAGGAGCGCATCGACGAGATCAAGGAGTCGATGAAGGCCTCCCTCGCCGAGCAGTTCGACGGCCGCGAGAAGGAGCTGTCCGCCGCGTACCGGGCCGTGCAGAAGAAGCTCATCCGCGAGCGGATCCTGCGCGACAAGGTCCGCATCGACGGCCGTGGCCTCGCCGACATCCGCGCCCTGAGCGCCGAGGTCGAGGTCCTGCCGCGGGTGCACGGCTCGGCGATCTTCGAGCGCGGCGAGACCCAGATCATGGGGGTCACGACGCTCAACATGCTCCGCATGGAGCAGATGCTCGACACGCTCTCCCCGGTGACGCGCAAGCGCTACATGCACAACTACAACTTCCCGCCCTACTCGACCGGTGAGACCGGCCGGGTCGGGTCGCCGAAGCGGCGCGAGGTCGGCCACGGGGCGCTCGCCGAGCGTGCGCTCATGCCGGTGCTGCCGACGCGTGAGGAGTTCCCCTACGCGATCCGCCAGGTCTCCGAGGCGCTCGGGTCCAACGGCTCGACGTCGATGGGCTCGGTCTGCGCGTCCACCCTGTCGCTGCTCAACGCCGGTGTGCCGCTGCGCGCCCCGGTCGCCGGCATCGCGATGGGCCTGGTCTCGGCCGAGGTCGACGGGCAGACGCAGTACGCCGCCCTCACCGACATCCTCGGTGCCGAGGACGCCTTCGGCGACATGGACTTCAAGGTCGCCGGCACCCGCGAGTTCGTCACGGCCATCCAGCTCGACACCAAGCTCGACGGCATCCCGGCCGACGTGCTCGGCGGCGCGCTGACCCAGGCCCGTGACGCGCGGATGCACATCCTCGACGTCATGAACGAGGCCATCGACGCCCCCGACGAGATGAGCCCCTACGCTCCTCGCGTCATCTCGGTGACGGTCCCGGTCGACAAGATCGGCGAGGTCATCGGCCCCAAGGGCAAGATGATCAACCAGATCCAGGACGACACCGGCGCCCAGATCTCGATCGAGGACGACGGCACGATCTACATCGGTGCGACCGACGGCCCCTCGGCCGAGGCCGCACGGGCCGCGATCAACGCCATCGCCAACCCGCAGATGCCGGAGATCGGCGAGCGCTTCCTGGGCACCGTCGTCAAGACGACGACCTTCGGCGCGTTCATCTCGCTCCTGCCCGGCAAGGACGGCCTGCTGCACATCTCCGAGGTGCGCAAGCTCGTCGGCGGCAAGCGGATCGACGCGGTCGAGGACGTCCTCGGCGTCGGCCAGAAGATCCAGGTCGAGCTCAAGGAGATCGACCCGCGCGGCAAGCTCAGCCTCGCCGCCGTGGTCGCCGACACCGACGGCGCGGACGCCGGCTCCGACGCTCCGGCCGGTGACGCCGGGTCGAGCCCGGCCGCCGCCGACGACGTCGACGACGCGGACGACCTCGACGACGACGAGGCCGGTCCGAGGCCCGCACCGACGACGAGGGCGGGGAGCGCGGCGAGCGCCGCAACCGTCGCCGTCGCCGTGGCGGCCGCGGGCGCGGCGAGCGGTCCGACGAGACCGTCTCGGCCGACAGCGGCGCCTCCGAGGAGTGACCACGCCGCGGGCCCACCCGGCCCGCCGCACCACCGGAGCCCCGGTCCACCCCAGTGGTGGACCGGGGCTCCGGCCGTGTGCGGGGCACCGCCCACGGGCTGGGCGCGGCGGCGCCGCGACCGGGGCCCGTGCGAGGGTGGAGGCACCGTGAACACCTACGTCCTCACCCTCACCTGCCCCGACCGGCCCGGCATCGTCCGGGCCCTCGCCGACGGGATCGTCGCGGTCGGCGGCAACATCCTCGAGAACGCCCAGTTCTCCGACCCGGTCACCGGCACCTTCTGCGTCCGGACGCAGTTCGAGTGCCCCGTGGCGGTGCGGGAGGAGGTCGAGGCGGTCGTCCGTGGCCGCCTCGACGACCCGGCGGCGACGCTGTCCCTGCGGCCGGTCGCGGCCAGGCCCCGGGTGCTGGTCATGGTCTCGGCCTTCGACCACTGCCTCGTCGACCTGCTCTACCGGTGGCAGATCGGCGAGCTCCCGGTGGAGGTCGTCGCCGTCGTCTCGAACCACGAGCACACCCGTGACCTCGTCGAGCGGCACGGCGTCCCGTTCGTGCACGTGCCCGTGACGCGCGCGACCAAGGCGGAGGCCGAGGCCCGCCTCCTCGCCACCGTCGAGGAGCACGGGGTCGACCTCGTCGTCCTCGCGCGCTACATGCAGGTGCTCTCGGACGAGACCTGTCGCCGGCTGGCCGGGCGGGTCATCAACATCCACCACTCGTTCCTGCCCGGGTTCAAGGGCGCCAAGCCCTACCACCAGGCCTACGAGCGGGGGGTCAAGCTCATCGGTGCCACCGCGCACTACGTGACGCCGGACCTCGACGAGGGCCCGATCATCGAGCAGGACGTGGTCCGGGTCTCCCACGCGCAGGACGCCGAGACGCTCGTGGCGATCGGGCGGGACGTCGAGCGGGTCGTGCTGGCCCGGGCCGTCCGCCTCCACGCCGAGGACCGCGTGATCCTCACCGGGTCGCGCACCGTCGTCTTCGCCTGAGGCCGCGGGGGCCGGTCCCGGCCGCTGGCCGGTTCGTGCCACCCCGGCGCCGGGGGATGCACTACCGTGACCGCACGGCGACCGGGGGGCGGTGGCCGACGGACAGGGGGACCACGTGGCGGACGACACCGAGGGTGCGCGACCGGAGGCGGACGGCCCCGGCGCGACCGGTGGGTGGGCCCACGCCTGCGGACCCCGTGCCGGCCCACGGTGCCGAGGCGCAGGAGGCCGCCGAGGTGGCCTGGCCGGAGCCGGCCGCGCTGCCGGACGGCGGGGCGGCCTGGGCCTGACCGACGCGCCGGAGGGCCCCGCACCGTGTGGTGCGGGGCCCTCCGGTCGTGCTGGGGTCTCGGTCAGGCCGCGGAGCGGGGGCGGAGCCGGTGCGGAGCGCTCCAGCGCATCTCCATGCGCGTGCGCCCGTCGGCGTCGACCACCGGGACCCAGCGAACGGCCAGTCCGTGCCGCGTGGTCGTCGTGTCGACCTTCTTCATGGTGGCCCTCCTCTCGGGTCGTTCACCTGTTGTTCACCTTCAGGGTACCCCAACCGCGCTCGTCAGGTGAACACATGGTGAACAACCCGGCACAGCCGTCCAGCGGTGCACCCACCCGCGGGCGCCACGGGGACTCCTCCCCATTGCGGGGGGCACGGGCCCCGGCAAGACTCCTGGCATCCGAGAGGGGAGAGGTCATGGACAGGGACACCGAGCGGCTCTACGAGGCCCGCGAGGAGATCGACCGGCAGCAGCAGCGGCTCGAGTCGCTCCCGGTCCGCACGGCGGAGATCGAGGCGGACGACCCCACCGGGGTCGTCCGGGTGCGGGTGGGGCCCGACGGCGTGGTCCGCTCGATCACCGTCCGGCACGGCTGGCAGGACACCGTCGCGCCGTCGGCCCTCGCCGACACCATCGCCGCCGCGTACCTCACCGCCGGGGCCCGGCAGGTCGGGACCTGGGCCGACGACGTCGAGGAGGCCTTCGCGCTCCCCGCCCCGCAGACCCGGCCGCTGCCGATGACCGTCGAGGACGTCGCCGCGGCGATCCCCGACTCGGCGAGCCTCACCGAGGCCGAGGTGATGGAGCGGATCAGCGCGCTCTGGTCCGAGGTCGAGGCCGAGCTCGACGGCGCCCTCGCCGACCTCGAGGAGCGGACGACGCGCGTGCACCGGGTCTCCAGCCCCGACGGCAACGTCCACGTCGAGGTCAGCGCCAGCGGGGGCCTCCAGGGGCTCGAGCTGCGCGAGTCGTGGCTGGTGCGCGCCCACCCGGCGAACATCGGCCGCAGCGTCCTCGCCGTGCTCGAGCGGGCCCAGTCCGAGGCCGTGGCGGCCTTCGGCGAGGCCCGGGCCGACGCGGACGCGAGCGTCGCCCGGCTCACCGAGATCGGCAACCCGACCCGGCTCGCCCGCCGCGCCGGGCTGGACGTCTGAGGAGGACGCAGATGGGCTTCGAGGTCCAGCGCGAGGCGCTCGAGCACGACGCGAAGATCTGGACGACGACGAGCGAGGTCCTCTCGGGGGCCAGCGCCTCGGCCTCCGGGCTCGACCTGAGGACGAACGCGCTGTCGGTCGTCGCCGACCTCACCGGCTACACGAGCACGTACGCCGACATCCAGGACTTCGTCGTCGGCCTGCTCGCCGACGGGTCGGGGGCGACCTCGACCATGGCGGGCACCCTGCGCGACGTCAAGAAGCAGTACGAGGCCGACGAGGACGCGGCCGCGACACGCATCGGTGCCGAGTGGGCGCCGGTCGAGTGAGGGGACGGACATGACACCCGAGGAGATCCTCGAGAAGCTCCGCGAGAAGTGGCACGAGGTCGAGCAGAAGGCCACCCGGCTGCTCGAGGCCTTCAACAACACCCTCCACAAGATCGCCCGGTTCGCCGGGTGGGTCGCCGAGAAGGCGGCCGGCTTCTGGAACGACACCGTCGTCCCGGCGTGGCAGCGGGCCGTCGACTGGATGTCCGAGCACTGGAACGTCTTCGGTGCCCCGTGGTCGTGCTTCGGCGCCGCGGGAGACTGGCGGACCCTCGTCGGCCAGCCGGTCTCCGAACGGGCCGGCCTCGCGACCCGGGGCCAGCTCGACGTCGACTCGACGTGGAAGGGCACCGCCGCCCAGCGCTACAACGACCGGCTCGGCGAGCAGGAGAAGGCTCTCGGGGCGATGTCGGAGCAGTTCGCCGAGACCATCGCCTCCAGCCTCACCAAGGTCGGCGCCGGCATCATCACGTGGTGGCTCGGGATCATCGTCGGCACGGGCATCCTCATCATCTGCCTCGTGACGGCCACCGGTGCCGCGATCTCGGTGTTCGGCCTCCCCGCCGCGCCGGCCGCGGTCTACGCGGGGTGGGCGGCGTTCATCGGCGGCCTCATCACGGGCACGGGCGTCCTCACCGCCCTCTGCCTCAACGCCAAGGGCGACCTCTCCGGGGCCCGCACCAAGCTGTCGAAGTTCCCCGACGGGGCCTGGCCGACCTTCGGGTCCTAGGCTGACGCCGGTGACGATGGACGAACGCACGGCCCGCGACGCCGCACGCATCCGCGGCCGGGGGGCCCTCGCGGCCGCCGTGCTCTGCGACGTGCTCGCCCTGGGGTGCGCGGCGTTCGCGCTCACCGGTCCCGCCGAGGTCCGGCCGTTCCTGTGGGCCGCGGTCGTGCTCGCGGCGCTCGGCGGCGTCGGCAGCGCCCTCGTCCAGGTCGTCAACTCGCGCCTGGCCCTCGACCCCCGTGACGGGCGGCCCCGGGCCGCGCTCGGGCCGCTCGTCGTCGCCCTGGCCGTCGCCTGGGTGGGCGCCGCCCTCGCGGTCTACCTCGTCACCGGGGAGGGCACCTGGGGCCTGGCGACGCTCGGCCTCGTCGTGCTCGTGCTGCCCCCGGTGGTCCTGGCCCTGGTCACGGCCATGGGGCCGCACCCCTCCTGACTACAGTGGCCGCCATGAGTGGGACCAAGGTCGCCGTCGTCGGGGCCGCGGGCCGGATGGGCGCCACCGTGTGCAGCGCCGTCGAGGACGCGGACGACCTCGAGCTCGTGGCCCGGTTCGACGCCGGGGACGACCTCGGTGACCTCGGCGGGGCCGAGGTGGTCGTCGAGTTCTCGGTGCCCGACGCGTCACCGGCCAACGTGGCCCACTGCGTCGCCCGCGGGGTGCACGTCGTCGTGGGCACGACGGGGTGGAGCGCCGACCGGCTCGACGCCCTGCGTGGCCGGCTCGACGCGGCTCCGGGCGTCGGCGTCCTCGTCGCCCCGAACTTCGCGGTCGGGGCGGTGCTCATGATGGCCTTCGCGCAGCAGGCGGCGCCGCTTCTACGAGTCGGTCGAGGTCGTCGAGCTGCACCACCCGGACAAGGTCGACGCGCCCTCCGGCACCGCCGCCCGCACCGCCGACCTCGTCGGGGCGGCGCGGGAGGAGGCCGGCCTGGGCCCCGTGCCCGACGCGACGACCCACGACCCGGACGGGGCGCGGGGGGCCCGGGTGCACGGGGTGCCGGTCCACTCGGTGCGGCTGCGCGGGCTCGTCGCCCACCAGGAGGTCCTCCTCGGGGGGCCGGGTGAGCTGCTGACCCTCCGCCACGACAGCTTCGACCGGGTCTCCTTCATGTCCGGCGTCCTGTCGGCGGTGCGCCGCGTCGGCGACCACCCGGGCCTCACCGTCGGCCTCGAGCACTACCTCGGGCTGGGGTGAGCACGCTCGTCGGCCTCGACCTCGGCGGACGCCGCGTCGTCGTCGTGGGGGCGGGCACGGTCGGGGTCCGCCGGGTCCGGCGGTGCGTCGAGGACGGCGCCCGCGTCGTCGTCGTCGACCCCCACCCCTCCGACGACGCCCGGCGGATGGCCTCCCACGGCGACGTCGAGCTCGTCGAGCGGGAGGTCGAGGAGGCCGACCTCGACGGACGCCTGGCTCGTGGTCGCCGCGACCTCCGACCCCGCCCTCAACGCCCGCGTCGCGCGCTGGTGCGAGGGCCACCGCACGTGGTGCGTCAACGCCTCCGACGGCGCGTCGGGGTCGGCCCGGGTGGCCGCGACGAGCACGCACGGCGACCTGCGCATCGGGGTGGTCGGGACCGGCGCCCCGGACCCGCGACGGGTGGCGGCCGTGCGCGACGCCCTCGCGGCCCACGTCGAGTCGGGGCGGGTCGACCTCCGGCGGCGTCGGCCGCGGCCAGGGGCGGGTCGTCCTCGTCGGCAGCGGCCCGGGCGCGGCCGGGCTCGTGACGACGGCCGGCCGCGAGGCCCTCGCCACCGCCGACGTCGTCGTCACCGACCGGCTCGGGGCCACGTGGCTGCTCGAGCAGCTGCCCGACGACGTCGAGGTCGTCAACGTCGGCAAGAGCCCGACCAACCACCCGGTGCCGCAGGCCGAGATCAACCGGATCCTCGTCGAGCACGCCCGGGCCGGACGCACCGTCGTGCGCTTCAAGGGCGGTGACCCCTACGTCTTCGGCCGGGGCGGCGAGGAGGTGCACGCCTGCCGGGTGGCGGGCGTCGACGTCGAGGTGGTGCCCGGCATCACCTCGGCCTTCTCCGTGCCGGCGCTCGCGGGCATCCCGGTCACCCAGCGGGGCGTGGCGACCTCCGTGCTCGTCACCTCGGGCCACGCGGGAGCCGACCCGGCGATGCTCGGGGCCCTGACGGCCGGCGCCACCGTCGTCCTCCTCATGGCCGTCTCGGCGCTGCCGCGGATCTGCGCCGCCGCCCTCGCGGCCGGGGTGGCCCCCGACCTCCCCGTGGCCGTGGTCGAGAGCGGGTCGACCGCGCACGAGCGGGTGACCTTCGCGACCGTCGTCGACGCGCCGCCGCGGTGGTCGCGGCCGCGGCGTGCGACCCCCAGCGGTGGTCGTCGTCGGCCGGGTGGCCGCGCCGGGCTTCCTCGACGACGACGTCTGTGCCACCCCGGCCGCCCCCGGCGCCGACGATGGCTGACCCTCCCGTCCTCGTCGCCTGCGGGCACGGCACCCGCGACCCCCGCGGCCGCGCGGCGGTGTCGGCCCTCGTCGCCGAGGTGGCCGCCCGCCTGCCCGGCGTCGACGTCCGGGAGGCCTACGTCGACGTCCACGGCCCCGAGGTCGCCGAGGTCGTCGCGCACCTGCCCCGCCGGGCCGACGGCGCCCTGGCCGGGGTCGTGGTCCCGCTGCTGCTCGCGGCCGGGTTCCACGTGCGCGTCGACCTCGCGGCGGCGGTGCGCGAGCGTCCCGACGTCGTCGTCGCGCCCGCGCTCGGCCCGGACGAACGCCTCGTCGACGTCCTCGTCGACCGGCTGGCCGCGGCCGGCGTGCCCGACGGTGCACGGGTCGTCCTGGCCCCGGCCGGGTCGAGCGACGAGCGCGCCCAGGCGGACTCGCGCGAGACGGCCCGGCGCCTGGGCGAGCGGCGGGGCGCCCCGGTGGCGGTCGGCTACGCCGCGGGCCCGCGACCGCCCGTCGCCTGCGCGGTGGCCGCGGCGCGGGTCGAGGGCGCGCCGCGCGTGGCCGTGGCCTCCTACCTCCTGGCCCCGGGGCACTTCCAGCGCCGCCTCGAGGAGTGCGGGCGCCGACGTGGTCACGGCGCCCCTGCTGCCCGACCGCCGGGTCGTCGACGTCGTCGTCGACCGGTACCGCGCCGCCGTGCGCGGGGTAGGGCTCAGCCCCACCCGAGGGCGCGCAGCCCGCCCGCGACGAGCGCGGCGCCGGCGACGACGACGAGGAAGTTGGCCCGCAGCACGAGGAGCACCACCGCCGCGGCGAGCGCGGCCAGCCGCGCGTCGAGCACGAGCGAGCCCGCGTCGCCCACCGCGGTCTGCACGGCGACGAGCGCCGAGAGGAGGGCCACCGGCAGCAGGGCGATGACCCGTGAGCGGCGCGGCCCCTCCACCCAGCCCGCCGGCACGAGGTAGCCGGCGAGCTTGAGGGCGAACGCGGCCGCGCACGCCACGAGGACGGTGGCCCAGGTGCTCACGGGACGGGGTCCGAGCCGTCGAGGACGCCGGGCCGCGCCGTCGGCGGGGCCTCGTGCCGCCCACCGCGGCGCAGCCCGACGACGACCGCGGCGAGGGCGGCGAGGATGACGGGCACGCCGGGGGGCAGGAACGGGCTCGCCACGAGGGCCACGAACACCGCGAGGACGGCCGTCGCCGCGGCGTCCCCGCTGCGCAGGCGCGGCCACAGCAGGGCGGCGAAGGCGGCGGCGGCCGCGGCGTCGAGGCCGTAGGTGCGCGGGTCGCCGAGGGCGTTGCCGACCAGCGCGCCGACGAGGGTCATGACGTTCCAGCCGACGAACACCGAGGCGCCGGTGACCCAGAAGCCGAGCCGCTGCGCCCGGCGCTCGGGCTGGCCGAGGCCGACAGCGGTGGACTCGTCGATGGTCAGCTGGGCCGCCGCGAGCCGGCGCAGGCCGGCGACCCCGAGGAAGCGCGAGGTCTGCAGGGCGTACAGGCCGTTGCGCACCCCGAGCAGCGTCGAGGTGGCGACGGCCGCCGCCCCGCTGCCCCCGGCGCCGAGGACGCCGACGACGGCGAACTGCGACCCGCCGCTGAAGAGCAGGAGGGAGAGCACCTGGGTCTGCAGCACGGTGAGGCCCGAGGCCACCGACAGGGCACCGAACGAGATGCCGTAGGCCCCGGTGGCGGCGCCCACCGAGAGCGCCTGCCGGACGACCTCGCGCCGCCGGTCCGCCGGCGAGCGGCGCCGCGTCCGCCTCGCTCACGCCTCGTCCGGCACGATGTCGGCGACGAGCCGGACCTCGCGCAGGGCGCTGCCGTCGGGCGGCGACGACCCGGTCGCGGAAGGCACCGTCCGGGCCGAACCCCGAGCCCGTGAGGAACCCCCGCGTCGGCTCGTCGTCACTCGGTACCCACGCGGTGAGGACCTGCGCCCCGGCCTCGCGCAGGATGTCGACCGCCGCGTTGACCAGGCGCGACCCGTGCCCCTGCCGGCGCGCCTCCGGGTGGACGGCGAGCAGGGTGACCTCGGCCCACGCCGGGCCGGCGTCGGGGTCCTGGGCGGGGCCGACCGCGACCGCGCCGACGACCTGCGCGCCGGCGCAGGCGACGAGCAGCCGGTGCACGCCCTCGGGGGGTCGGGTGAGGCTCTCGCGCCAGGCGCGGGCGAAGGCGTCGGGCTCGAACAGGGCGACGACCTCGTCGGGTACCCGGCCGGTGTAGGCCGCCCGGAAGACCGCCGCCTGGACCTGTCCGACGGCCGGGGCGTCGGTGGGCCGCGCCCGGCGGACGCTGGCGTCGGCGGCCGGCCCGGGACCGGGACCGGGCCCGTGCTCGTGCGGGTGCTGGCCCATCAGTGACCCCGGAACCGCGGCTCGCGCCGCTCGCGGAACGCCGCCCGTCCCTCGGTGAGGTCCTCGCTGGCCCAGGCCCGGGCGAAGGCGGCCTCGTAGCGGGCGAGGGCGGGGACGTCGTCGTGGCGGGTGTCCAGCCCGACCTTGGAGCCGGCCTGGCTGAGCGGGGCGAGGTGCACGGCCCGGCCGGCGAGCCCGCGCGCGGCGTCGAGGTCGCCGCGCAGCTGGGCGAACCCGAGGCGCCACGCGTCGTCGGCGTCGAGCACCGCCGCGGTGAGCAGGAGGTGGCGGGCGGCGCCCTCGCCCCAGCACCGGGCGAGGCGGTCGAGCGTCCAGTGGTCGACCATGAGCCCGAGCCGCCCGACGGGCACCGCGAACCGGGCCGAGTCGGCGACCACGCGCACGTCGCAGGCGAGGGCGAGCTGCATGCCGAGGCCCATGCACGAGCCCTCGACCGCGGCGACGGTGAGCACCGGCACCGCGGCGAGGTGCTCGAGCACCTCGGCGAGCCGCTGGGTGAACGACACGTCCTCGAGCTCGGTGAGGTCGGCCCCGGCGCAGAAGTGGCCCCCGGCGCCGGTGAGGACGACGGCCCGGGCCCCGGAGTCGAGGGCCTCGACGACCGCGGCGTGCAGCTCCTCGAGGGCCTCGAGGGTCAGGGCGTTGCGGCGCTCGGGGCGGTCGAGGGTGAGGACGGCGACCTGCTCGGCGAGGGAGGCGTGGACGGGCACGCCCCGACCCTACCGACCGGTGCCCGGAGCCCGCGGAGGCCTACGCTCCCCCCATGACGCTGCCGCTCACCGTCGTGCCGGTCCCCGGGCCGGGCGCCGAGGACGTCCTCGTCGGTGCCGACGGACGGGTGTGGACCGGGACGGCCGACGGCGCCCTCCACGTGCACGACCCGGCCGACGGGTCGGTGACCACGGTGGCGGCCACGGGCGGGCGCCCCCTCGGCCTCGAGTGGCTGCCCGACGGCCGGCTCCTCGTCTGCGACGCCCACCGGGGACTGCTCGCGGCCGACCCCCGCACCGGCGAGCTCGAGACCCTCGTCACCGAGGTCGACGGGCAGCGGCTGCTGTTCACGAACAACGCGGCGGTGCAGGCCGACGGCACGATCTGGTTCACCGACTCCTCGCGCCGGTGGTCGATCGAGGACTGGAAGAACGACCTCGTCGAGCACACCTGCACCGGACGGCTCTTCCGCCGGGGAGCGGACGGAGCCGTGACGACCGTCGCCGACGGGCTGTGCTTCGCCAACGGCGTCGCCCTCCTGCCGGAGGAGGCGGGCGTGCTCGTCGCCGAGACGGGCACGCGGCGCATCCGCCGGGTCGCGCTCGAGGGCAACCGTGCCGGCGCGGTCACCCCGTGGGTCGAGGACCTGCCCGGCCACCCCGACAACATCGCGCTCGGCTCCGACGGGCTGGTCTGGGTCACCGTCGCGTCGCCGACCGACCCGGTGCTCACGCTGCTGCAGCGCAGCCCGCGGGCCGTGCGTGGGCTGGTCCGCCGCCTGCCCGAACGGCTCAAGCCCGCGCCACGGCGCACCGCCCGGGTGCTGGCCCTCGACGCCGGCGGTGCCGTGGTGCACGACCTCGACTTCGACGCCACGCACTGGCACGTCGCCACGGGGGTGCGCGAGCAGGGCGGCCGGGTCTGGCTCGGGAGCCTCGTCGAGCCCGCGGTCGCGGTGGGGGAGGTCCCGGCGGTCAGCCCCGGTCGTAGGTGACCCAGGCGAAGCCGTCCCGGGCCTCGCGGGAGGTCTCCCGCCACACGGCCGGGTCGATCGGCGGGAAGTGCACGTCGCCGTCGGGCTCGAGGTCGACCTCGGTGACGAGCAGCCGGTGCGCGTACGGCATGGCCTCGGCGTAGACCTCCCCGCCCCCGACGACGTACACCTCGTCGGCCGGGCCGGCGAGGGAGAGCGCCTCCGGCAGGGAGTGCGCGGTCTCGACCTCGGCGTGCGACCACCGCGGCTGCCGCGTGATGACGATGGTGCGCCGGCCCGGGAGCACCCGCCCGATGGAGTCGAAGGTGCGCCGGCCCATGACCATCGGGTGGCCCATCGTCGTGCGCTTGAAGAAGGCGAAGTCCTCGGGGAGGTGCCACGGCATCGCGTCGCCGGCGCCGATGACCCCGTTGCGGCCGACGGCCGCGATGAGCGAGACCCGGGTCATACCGCGATGGGCGCCGGGATCGAGGGCTGCGCCTCGTAGCCGACGAGCTCGAAGTCCTCGAGCTCGTAGGCGTCGATGGACTCGCGCCGGGAGATCCGCATCGTCGGCAGGGCCCCGGGTTCGCGGGTGAGCTGCAGGGCCGCCTGCTCGAGGTGGTTGGAGTACAGGTGCGCGTCGCCGAGGGTGTGGACGAAGTGGCCGGCGCGCAGGTCGGTCTGCTGGGCGACCATCATCGTGAGGAGGGCGTACGAGGCGATGTTGAACGGCACGCCGAGGAAGACGTCGGCGCTGCGCTGGTAGAGCTGGCAGTCGAGGAAGGCCGGGCCGCCGTCCGCGGCCGGGCGGACGTAGAACTGGAACATCGTGTGGCACGGGGGCAGGGCCATGGCGTCGACGTCGGCGACGTTCCAGGCCGAGACGATGTGCCGGCGGCTGTCCGGGGTGCTGCGGATCGAGGCGATGACGCGGGCCACCTGGTCGACCTCGCGCCCGTCGGGCGTCGGCCACGACCGCCACTGGTGGCCGTACACCGGGCCGAGGTCGCCGAGCTCGTCGGCCCACTCGTCCCAGATGGTGATGCGCCGCTCCTGGAGCCACCGGACGTTGGTGTCGCCGCGCAGGAACCACAGCAGCTCGCCGATGATCGAGCGCAGGTGCAGCTTCTTCGTCGTGAGGACGGGGAAGCCCTCGGTGAGGTCGAAGCGCATCTGGTAGCCGAAGACGCTGCGGGTGCCGGTGCCGGTGCGGTCCGACTTCTCCACGCCGGTCGTCATCACGTGGTCGAGGAGGTCGAGGTACTGGCGCACGCAGCGAGACTACTCGCGTGGCCGTCCGGCCGCGGCCGGTGCCGGAGCGCTGCCCCGGGCACCGGCCGCGGCCGGACGTCGGGCGCTCAGGGGCGCTGCAGGAACGCCGTCCGGAGCAGGGGCTGGTCGTTGACGAACCCGTAGCCGGCGCACGCCGAGGCGCTGCAGGAGACCCGCGAGCTCACCCCCACGCGCATGTCGACGTGGAGGTGCGACGACGTGCACAACGCGTGGCTCGAGGTGCCGACGGTGCCGATCCGCTGGCCCTTGGTGACGTGCTGCCCCGGGTGGACCACCGGGGCCGGGCTGTTGTGCATGTGCGCGAAGTACCAGAGCCGGCCGAAGGCGTCCTTGACCGTCACGGTGCTGCCGACGCTCGTGCAGGCCGAGCTGCCGGCGCGCACGTTGACCGTCATCACCGTTCCGTTCACGGGCGAGACCACGGCCGTCCCGGTGGCGGCGAAGATGTCGGACGCGTTGTAGTCGTGGTGGCAGTTGGTCTTGCTGTCCCAGCACCAGTGCGGCGAGCGGTTCTTGATCTGGGACTGGGTGACGTTGAGCGGGAAGCGCAGCGACGCGTCACCGACGATCTGCGACGCGTTGTTGTTCTTGACGTTGCTGTTGAGGTTGACCTTGGCACCGTTCGGCACCTGGTCGTAGGTGCCCCCGAAGTCGCTGTTGTAGAACACGAACACCGGCTTGCCCGTCCGGTTCCAGACCGAGGCGGTGTTGTTCTTCACGCACTGGCCGCGACCGCTGCCGCTGCTGACGAACGTCACGCACCCCGACCCCGTGCCGTAGTCGCGCTGCGAGTTGACGAGGTCGACGAGCGACCCGCCGTGGTTGCTGTTGTAGTACAGGCAGAACTCCCCGGACTGGCAGACGCCGTCCCGAGCTGCTGCGGTGGCCGCCGGTGCGGTGGCCAGGAGCCCCGCCGCGAGACCGATGACGGCGACCAGACCGGCCGCCATGCGCTTGATGACCATGGTTCCCCCTCGTGCGATGGGTTGTCGCGGACGAGGACCCACCGACCCCGTGCGACGTGCACGGCCCCCCGGTGAGGCCCCCCTCCCCGCGGTCGCGGCGGAGGGTTCCGTCCGCGGCCGGGACGCCGAGGCGTCCGCCTCGACGGTAGCGCCGTGGAGGAGCACCGGCAAGGGCAGCGCCCACGGGCCGGCGGAGGAGGACTGCGCTCCGGTCGTGGCCGCGACCGGCGCACTACGCTGGGCCGCATGACGTCCTCCCCGTTCGGCCGCGTCCTCACCGCGATGGTGACCCCCATGTCGCCCGGCGGCGCGGTCGACGACAGCGGTGTCGACGCCCTCGTCGACCACCTGCTGGCCCTCGGCCACGACGGCATCGTGGTCAACGGCACGACGGGTGAGGCCTCCACCCTCACCGACGACGAGAGCATCGAGACGGTGCGACGGGTCGTCGTGCGGGCGGCCGGGCGCGCGAAGGTCGTCGCCGGTGTCGGCTCGAACGACACCGCCCACTCGATCGTCATGGCCGGCCGCGCGGCCGAGGTCGGGGCCGACGGCCTCCTCCTCGTCTCGCCCTACTACAACAAGCCGACCCAGCCCGGTCTCGTCGCGCACTGCCGCGCCGTCGCCGACGTCACCGACCTGCCGGTCATGCTCTACGACATCCCCGGCCGCACCGGCACGCCGTTCGGCCACGACACGCTCGTCGCGCTGGCCGAGCACCCGCGCATCGTGGCCGTCAAGGACGCCAAGGGCGACCTCGCCGCCTCGACCCGGGTGATGGCCGAGACCGACCTGCTGTGGTTCAGCGGGGAGGACGCCCTGACCCTCCCGCTGCTCGCGATCGGGGCGGTCGGCACCGTGTCCGTCGTCGGTCACGTCGCCGGCGCCCAGTACGCCGCCATGGTCGAGGCCGTGGAGCGTGGCGACCTCGCCGAGGCCCGGCGCCTCCACCGCGGCCTCGTCCCGCGTCGTCGACGCCATCATGTCGCCCTCCCAGGGGGCGATCATGGCCAAGGCGGCCCTCGTCGAGCTCGGCGTCATCGAGCACGCGACGGTGCGGCTGCCGCTGGTGGAGTCGCCCCCGGAGCACCTCGAGGCGCTCCGCGCGGCGCTCGGCACGCTCCCCGAGCCGCACGGCGCATGAGCCACCCCCACCCCGACCTCGACACGCCCGGCACCGCTGGCGCCCGGAGGGGTCCGGGTCACCCCGCTCGGCGGTCTCGGCGAGGTGGGGCGCAACATGACGGTCCTCGAGCACGACGGCCAGCTGCTCGTCATCGACTGCGGCGTGCTCTTCCCGGACGACCACCACCCGGGGATCGACCTCATCCTCCCGGACTTCGGCTCCATCGAGGACCGGCTCGACCGCGTCCAGGCCGTCGTGCTCACCCACGGGCACGAGGACCACATCGGCGCGGTGCCCTACCTGCTGCGCCTGCGCCCCGACCTCCCCGTCGTCGGCTCCCAGCTGACGCTCGCCCTCGTCGAGGCCAAGCTCAAGCGAGCACCGGATCACCCCGTACACCCTCGGCGTCGCCGAGGGCGACCGCGAGCGGCTCGGCGTGTTCGACTGCGAGTTCGTCGCCGTCAACCACTCGATCCCGGACGCGCTCGCGGTGTGCGTGCGCACACCCGGCGGGACGGTCCTGCACACCGGCGACTTCAAGATGGACCAGCTGCCCCTCGACGGCCGGCTCACCGACCTGCGGGCGTTCGCCCGGCTCGGCGAGGAGGGCGTCGACCTCTTCCTCACCGACAGCACCAACGCCGAGGTGCCCGGCTTCACGACCCCCGAGCGCGAGATCGCGCCGGCGATCGACCGGGTCTTCCGGCACGCCGAGCGGCGGATCATCGTCGCCTGCTTCTCCTCGCACGTGCACCGCGTGCAGCAGGTGCTCGACGCCGCGGAGAAGGCCGGGCGCAAGGTCGCGATGATCGGGCGCTCGATGGTGCGGACCATGGGCATCGCGGCCGACCTCGGGTACCTCCACGTCCCCGACGGCGTGCTCGTCGACCTCAAGGCGCTCGACGACCTGCCCGACGACCGGGTCGTCCTCGTCTGCACGGGCTCCCAGGGCGAGCCGATGGCCGCCCTCTCCCGGATGGCGGGCCGCGACCACCGGATCGAGGTGGGGGAGGGCGACACCGTCCTGCTGGCCTCCTCGCTCATCCCCGGCAACGAGAACGCGGTCTACCGGGTGATCAACGGGCTGATGCGGCTCGGCGCCACGGTCGTCCACAAGGGCAACGCCAGGGTCCACGTCTCGGGGCACGCGAGCGCCGGCGAGCTGCTCTACCTCTACAACATCGTCCGTCCGCGCAACGTCATGCCGGTGCACGGCGAGTGGCGCCACCTCGTCGCCAACGCCGATCTGGCCGTCGCCACCGGGGTCCCGCGCTCGGCCGTCGTCGTCGTCGAGGACGGCGTGGCCGTCGACCTGGTCGACGGGCGCGTGCGGGTCGCCGGGGCCGTCGAGTGCGGGTACGTGTACGTCGACGGGTCGTCGGTCGGGGCGGCCGACGAGACCCTCCTCAAGGACCGCCGGATCCTGCGCGACGAGGGCTTCATCTCGGTGGTCGTCGTCATCGACTCGGTGAGCGGGAAGGTCGTCGCCGGGCCCGAGATCGTGGCACGGGGCTTCGTCGAGGGCGACGACGTCTTCGACGAGATCCGGCCGCGCATCGAGGAGGCGCTCACCGACGCCACCGCCTCCGGGGTCACCGACGCCTACCAGCTGCAGCAGGTGATCCGGCGGACCATCGGGCCCTGGGTCGGGCGCAAGATCCGCCGCCGGCCGATGATCATCCCCACGGTCATCGAGGCCTGACCGCGACGGTCGTTGACGGTTCAACGGATTCCGTCGAAGGTCGCCCGGTGCGGAATAGGCGATACCGCCCGTCGGGGCGGGTCCAACCGTCGGAATCCGTCGTCGCCGTTCGTTGTCCGCGCCTCGACCGTTCGGACACATGTCGCCGCGGCGGCGGTTTACGCAGGGCGCGGACAGTAAAGGGAACGTAAAGTCTGGGTCAGTAGACACCCAACGGTGCCGCAAGCCGGTGCCGCTGACCGAGGGGCCAGACGCATGACCGTGCCGACCGTGGACGCGCGCCCGTCGCGTCGCTCGGTCGCGTCCGGGCTCGCCTGGGCGGTGCCCGTCGTCGCGATGGCCGCGGCCGCACCCCGGGCCGCGGCGTCACCGTGCAACCCGCAGGCCTACACCCTCGACTGGAGCGGTGGCACCGGTACGAGCTACACCCGAACAGCAGCACCTCGGGCACCGCGACCATCGACCCCGACGGTGCCGGTCCGGTCACCGCGGTGGTCCTGTCGATCTCCTCGGCCTTCACCGGGTCGATGACCTCGGGCAACGAGACGCGCAACCTCCAGAACCAGAACTTCCGGGTCTCCGCGGCCCAGGTCGGCGGGCTCGGGAGCCCGGGCCTGCAGTTCGAGCAGGTGCACACCAACTCGATCAACTCGACTCCGCCGCAACGGGCGGCCCGCCAGACGGTGACCTTCTCCTTCTCCGAGCCGGTCGTCGGCCTGTCGTTCACGATGACCGACATCGACCGCTTCGACGGCGACTTCATCGACATGGTCGAGCTCACCGGCTCCTACACCTACCAGCACGCGACCAGCCGCACCACGGGCACGGGCACGACGGCGAGCCCGTTCCACAACACCCAGAGCGGCGACGTCAACAACACCCAGAACCTGGGGAACGTCCGCATCACCTACCCGGGGGCCGTCTCGAGCTTCACGATGACCTACTGGAGCTCGGTGACCAGCTACTCGGGCGTCGACCGCAACCAGATCGTCACGGTCTCCGACATGACCTTCAGCGTCATCCGCACGAACTGCTGAGCCCGGGGTCAGCCGTTCGGCCGATCCTGCAGAAACCTCGTCCGAAACCACTGGTGGGAACGGTAAAGACTTCGTAAAGTACGGGTCAGCGCCGAGTCAAGTTCCATCACTGGCCCGGCGCAGCGGACGCCCGGAGCGACCGTCCCTCCAGAGGGGGCGAACGTGCGGCGTCCCGCTCGATGACAGGGGTCGAGCGGGACGCCGCACGTTTGTGTGGGGGGTCCGCCGGTCCGCAACCGGCCGCGCCCCGACCGCGTGTGACGCGTGAGTCGGGTGTGACTCTCGCGTAGCCTGCGACCATGGCGACACGCACGTCCTCGACCTCCCGCGCGCGCGGCGGGAGCACGCGGCCCGCGACCCGCAAGGGCACCGCGCGCAGCCGCCCGAAGCGCCGGCCCCCGCTCCGGAGGGCTCCCGCTGCCGCTGCGGGCCGCCCAGACGACGTGGATGGGCCTGGCCCACGCGACGGGCGCGGTCGCCCGCAAGGTCGGCGACACCGGCCGCGAGCTCGAGCCCGAGCACCGCCGCGACGGGGTGGGCCTGCTCCTGCTCGCCCTCGCCGTCGTCGTCGCCGCCCGGGAGTGGTGGGGGATGCCCGGCGCGGTCGGGACCGTCGTGCACGCCGTGGTCGCCGGGACGGTCGGCAAGGTCGGCTACGCCGTGCCCCTGGTCCTCCTGGCCTTCGGCGTGCGCGTGCTGCGCGCCCCCACCGACGAGGCGGCGACGTCGCGGGCCGCCGTGGGCTCGACCGCCCTCACCTTCGCCGCCTGCGGGCTCGTCCACGTCTCGGCCGGGCTCCCCACCCCGCCCGAGGGCGCGACGCCGATGCGGGCCGCCGGCGGGATCATCGGCTTCCTCGCCTCCAGCCCGCTCGAGGCCGCCGTGTCGGTCTACGGCACCGTGCCCCTGCTGGTCCTCCTCGGGCTCTTCGGCGTCCTCGTGCTCACCGCGACCCCCCTGCACCAGGTGCCCGAGCGGCTGCGCGAGCTCGGCGACCGGCTCACCGGGCGCACGCCCGAGCCCGAGGCGGCCGCCGAGCCGCCGGCCCGCCGCGGCGCGAGCGCGCGCGCGGGTCGAGCCCGAGGGCCCCAAGGTCGGCGACCAGGCCTTCGAGCAGGCGGCGCTCGTCGACCCGCGCACGGGCAAGCGGTTGCGTCCGGGGCAGAAGCGCCCCGAGGACGCGGCGGCCGAGACGCCCGAGCACCGCCGCCCGGCCCACGAGGCCGGCGCGGCAAGGCACCCCTCGAGGCCCCGCCCACCTCGCAGCTGCCGGCCCGGGTCGAGCAGCTCTCGCTCGCCGGTGACGTCACCTACACCCTGCCGGACTCGGCGATCCTCGAGCCGGGGAGCCCGCACAAGACCCGCAGCGCGGCCAACGACGCCGTGGTCGACGCCCTGACCACGGTGCTCGACCAGTTCGACATCGACGCCCAGGTCACCGGCTTCAGCCGTGGCCCGACGGTCACCCGCTACGAGGTCGAGCTCGGCCCCGGCATCAAGGTCGAGCGGGTCACGGCCCTGTCCAAGAACATCGCCTACGCCGTCGCGTCGGCCGACGTGCGCATCCTCAGCCCGATCCCCGGCAAGTCCGCGATCGGCATCGAGATCCCGAACACCGACCGCGAGAAGGTCAGCCTCGGCGACGTCCTGCGCAGCCAGGTGGCGCGCGGCACCGACCACCCGATGGTCATGGGCGTCGGCAAGGACGTCGAGGGTGGCTACGTCATCGCCAACCTCGCGAAGATGCCGCACCTGCTCGTCGCGGGGGCCACGGGGGCGGGCAAGTCGAGCTTCGTCAACTCGATGATCACCTCGATCCTCATGCGGGCCACCCCGGACGAGGTCCGCATGGTCCTCGTCGACCCCAAGCGCGTCGAGCTGACGGGGTACGAGGGCATCCCGCACCTCATCACGCCGATCATCACCAACCCCAAGAAGGCCGCCGAGGCCCTCCAGTGGGTCGTGCGCGAGATGGACACCCGCTACGACGACCTGGCGCAGTTCGGGTTCAAGCACCTCGACGACTTCAACAAGGCGGTGAGGTCGGGCAAGCTCAAGCCGCTGCCGGGGTCCGAGCGGGTCCTGACGCCCTACCCCTACCTCCTCGTCATCGTCGACGAGCTCGCCGACCTCATGATGGTCGCGCCCCGCGACGTCGAGGAGTCGATCGTCCGGATCACCCAGCTCGCGCGCGCGGCCGGCATCCACCTCGTCCTGGCGACCCAGCGACCGTCCGTCGACGTCGTCACCGGGCTCATCAAGGCCAACGTCCCCTCCCGGATGGCCTTCGCCACCTCCTCGCTCGCCGACAGCCGGGTCGTCCTCGACCAGCCGGGCGCCGAGAAGCTCATCGGCCAGGGTGACGCGCTGTTCCTGCCCATGGGCGCGAGCAAGACGATGCGCGTCCAGGGCGCCTGGGTCACCGAGTCCGAGATCCAGGCCGTCGTCAAGCACGTCACCGGGCAGCTCCGAGCCGAGCTACCGCGAGGACGTCGTCGTCGCGGTCGCCCGCAAGCAGGTCGACGACGACATCGGCGACGACCTCGACCTGCTGCTCCAGGCCACCGAGCTCGTCGTGACGACCCAGTTCGGCTCGACCTCGATGCTCCAGCGCAAGCTGCGGGTCGGGTTCGCCAAGGCCGGCCGGCTCATGGACCTCCTCGAGTCGCGGGGCGTCGTCGGCCCGAGCGAGGGGTCCAAGGCCCGCGACGTCCTCGTCAAGCCCGACGACCTCCCGACCACCCTCGCGCTGCTGCGCGGTGAGGACGTCCCCGAGCCGGAGGCCCCGTTCGACGGCCAGCCCCTGGACGGCGACGCGCACACGCTCGAGCGGGCCGCGGCCGCGGCCGACCCGCCCCGCGACGACACGGCGGAGGTGCCCGTCGTCCGCTACGGCGCCGACGCGGTGGCCGACGACCTCGACCGGTACCCGGTGGCCGTGGAGTACGGCGACGACGACGGTGGGCGAGGACGCCTGGGAGCTCACCGGGCGTCGGTGAGCCCCGGGCCGCCCGCCGCCTCGAGCAGGTGTGCGCGCACCTCCTCGACGAACGCGACGACGGCCTCCTCGCCGCGCACCGGCCCGCCGGCGAGGAACCCGTCGGTGCCGAGCAGCACGGCCGACGGCGTGCGCAGCCCGAGCTGGTGCAGCGCCACCTCGTGGGGGTCGAACCACGTCGTGGCGTCGAGGTAGGGCAGCCGGGCCAGGCTCGACGGGTCACCGATGACGACGGCGCGCACCCCGACCGGGGCCAGCGCGGCGGCCCAGCCGGCCACCCGCGGGCCGAGCCGGCCGCAGGGGCCGCACCCGGGCCGGAGGAAGACGAGCAGCTGGGCGGCGGCCCGTGCCTCCTCGGCGACCGCCACGAGCCGACCGTCGGCCGTGAGGGCCTGCGCCTCGGGCACCGGCACCCGCACGTACTCCTCGCCGGGTTCCGCCCCCGCCGCGCCGGGGTCGGTGGCGGGCCCCTCCGGTCGCCACGCCACCGCGACCGCCACGGCCGCGGTGAGCAGGGCCGCGAGCACCCAGCCGACGGCCGCGGCGTCGAGGGTCCGGGAGAGGCCGCCCCCGAGCAGCCCGCCCGCCACCGTGAGCCCGGCGCCCACCACGAGGAGGGCGTTGCGCAGGACGGTGACGCCCGTGACGCGGGTCGAGCCGAGCGCGCCGAAGCAGCCGCAGTCGACCGGCTCGGGGCCGCGCCACGCGATCGCCACGAGCGCGAGGTACCCGAGGAACAGCCCGAGGGCGAGGGCGGCGACGACGGCCAGGGCGGACCCTGCGGCGACGAGCAGACCGACCCCGAGGGCCAGCTCCACCCACGGCACCGCACGGCGGACGACCGCGCCGGTGAGCGGCGCGGGCACGCGGCAGGGAGACGAGGGCGTGCTCGAGGTCGGCCGGGCGCCGGAGCTTGGCGACACCGCTGACGACGAGCACGGCGGCGCAGGTCAGCAGCGGCAGCAGCAGGGGACCCGGCATCCCGGCATTGTCCACCAGCGCGGGCTAGCGTGGGCGCCATGACGTCCACGTGGGAGGACCTGCGCGACCCGCCGTCCCGGGCCCGCCGCTGGCAGGCCACGCTGCGCAAGCAGCCGTCGGCCTTCCTCCTCATGACCCAGGTCCTCGTCATCCTCCTGCTGCCGTTCCTCCAGGACACCGACTGGGGGCGGGCCGTCATCTCCCTGCTCAGCCTGAGCGCGGTGGTCACGGCGATCTTCACGGTCCGCAGCACCCCGGCCCTCACGTGGCTCTCGGCCACTCTCGCCCTGCCGGCCGCGGCCTTCGAGGTGTGGAGCCTGGTCGACCAGACCGCTCGGTCATCGTCCTCGCCCACGTCGCCCTGGCCGTCTTCTACTTCTACACGGCGTACGCGCTCATCGCCTACATGTTCGAGGACTCCTGGGTCACCAAGGACGAGCTCTTCGCGGTCGGTGCGTGCTTCACGGTGCTCGTCTTCGCGTTCGCCTACCTCTACCTCGCCGTCCAGGAGGTGTGGCGACCCTCCTTCACCGCCTTCGACGGTCCGGGGCAGCGCACCTTCCTCGAGCTCCTGTACTTCTCCGGGGCCAACCTCACGAGCGTCGGCCTCTCCGACGTGGGGCCGATCAAGCCGCAGGCCCGGGCGCTGGTCACCGTCGAGCAGCTCGGCGGGGTGCTCTACGTCGCGATGGTCATCTCGCGGCTCGTCGCGCTCACGGTGATGCGCGCCCGGCAGTGACGGCGCGGCGGACCCGCGCCGGCCCGCGGGTCAGGCCGGGACGCCGTCGAGGTCCTCGATGCGGGCCAGGCCCGGCCCCCGGTCGGCGGAGAGCCGGGCGGCCTGCTCCTCGGCCTCCCCGAGCAGGCGCAGCGCGTTGCCGCTGGTGAGGGCGGCCAGGTCGGCGTCGCTCCAGCCCCGCTCGGCGAGGGCGCCGAGCAGCCGCGGGTAGCCGCTGACGTCCTCGAGCCCCTCCGGCTGGACGTCGACGCCGTCGTAGTCGCCGCCGAGGCCGATGTGCTCGATGCCGGCCACCTCGCGGACGTGCTCGCAGTGCGCGACGACGTCGGCCACCGTGGCCGTCGGGGCCGGGTGGCGTGCGCCGCCGCTGCGCCGTGAAGGCCGTGTAGGCGGGTGAAGTCCGACGGACGAGACGCCCTCGGCGGCCGCGGCGCCGGCGGTCTCGAGGTCCCAGCTCGCGCACGGCCGGGGAGACGAACTTCGGCACGAAGGTGACCATGCAGACGCCGCCGTTGGCCGGCAGCCGCTCGAGGACGTCGTCGGGGACGTTGCGCGGGTGGTCGCACACGGCCCGGGCCGAGGAGTGCGAGAAGACGACCGGCGCCTCGGTGACGTCGAGGGCGTCGCGCATCGTGTCGGCCGAGACGTGGCGAGAGGTCGACGAGCATCCCGAGCCGGTTCATCTCGCGGACCACCTCGCGCCCGAACGCCGAGAGGCCGCCGAGCACCGGGCTCGTCGGTGGCGGAGTCGGCCCACGGCACGTTGTCGTTGTGGGTGAGGGTGAGGTAGCGCACCCCGAGGGCGAAGAGCATCCGGAGCGTGCCGAGCGAGGAGCCGATGCTGTGGCCGCCCTCGGCGCCCATGAGCGAGGCGACCCGGCCGCGCGGCCAGGGCCTGCTCGACCTCGGCGGCGCGTCGTCGCGAGGGCGAGGTCGGCGGGGAAGCGCGCGGACCATCGCGTGCACCGCGTCGACCTGCTCGAGGGTGGCGGTCACCGCGGCGTCACCCGGCCAGCTCGGCCGGCACGAACACCGACCAGAACTGGGCGCCCGACCCCACCGGCCCGCAGCCGCGGGAGGTCGGTGTGGGTCGGCAGCCCCACCGGCCGCGAGGTCGAGCCGGCCCCAGTCGTAGCCCACCCGCTCGCGGGCCTCCCACGGGAGGTCGTTGTGGCCGTCGAGCACCGGGTGGGCCTCGAGCAGGCGGCGGATGCGTCCTCCGGTCTCCTCCAGCATGCGCGCGACCCTACCGGCGGTGGCCGGGGGCGTCGCGGCCCGCAACTAGAGTGGCGCCATGACGACCAGTGCGACCCGGGGCAGCGTCGCGCTCGTGACCCTCGGCTGCACCCGCAACGAGGTCGACTCCGAGGAGCTCGCGGGGCGGCTCGCCGCCGACGGCTGGACCCTCGTCGACGACGCCGCCGACGCCGACGTCGCCCTCGTCAACACCTGCGGCTTCGTCGAGCAGGCGAAGAAGGACTCCATCGACACCCTCCTCGAGGCGGCCGACCTCAAGGAGACCGGGCGCACCCGGGCCGTCGTGGCCGTCGGCTGCCTCGCCGAGCGCTACGGGCAGACCCTCGCCGACGAGCTCCCCGACGCCGACGCCGTGCTCGGCTTCGACTCCTACGCCGACATGTCGAGCCACCTGCGCTCGATCCTCGACGGCGGGCGCCCCGCCTCGCACGTGCCCGCCGACCGGCGCCGGCTGCTGCCCCTGTCGCCCGCCTCCCGCCCGGCCGCCTCCGACGGCCTCGCCCTGCCCGGGCACGACACCGAGGTCGTCCGGGCCCGGCTCGGGTCGGCCCCCTGGGCGCCGCTGAAGATCGCCAGCGGCTGCGACCGGCGGTGCGCGTTCTGCGCCATCCCGATGTTCCGCGGCTCGTTCGTCTCCCGCCGGCCCACCGACGTCCTCGCCGAGGCCCGCTGGCTCGCCGGGCAGGGGGTGCGCGAGCTGTTCCTCGTCAGCGAGAACTCGACCTCGTACGGCAAGGACCTCGGCGACCTCACCCTCCTCGAGGCGCTGCTGCCCGAGCTCACGGCCGTCGAGGGCGTCGAGCGGGTCCGGGTCTCCTACCTCCAGCCGGCCGAGGTGCGCCCGGGCCTGCTCGAGACGATGGCCGCGACCCCCGGGGTGTCGCCCTGGTACGACCTGTCGTTCCAGCACGCCTCGACCCCGCTGCTGCGCCGGATGCGCCGCTTCGGCGGCACCGAGGCCTTCCTCGGGCTGCTCGACGGCGTCCGGGCCCGCCAGCCGCTGGCCGGGGCCCGCAGCAACGTCATCGTCGGGTTCCCCGGCGAGACCGAGGCCGACGTCGCCGAGCTCGAGCGCTTCCTCACCGCGGCCCGGCTCGACGTCGTCGGGGTCTTCGGGTACTCCGACGAGGACGGCACCGAGGGCGAGGGCCTCGACGGGCACCTGCCCGCCGAGGTCGTCGCCGAGCGGGTCGAGCGGGTCTCGGCCCTCGTCGAGGAGCTCACCGCGCAGCGGGCCCTGGAGCGGGTCGGCGAGGCGGTCGTCGTCCTCGTCGAGGAGCACGACGAGGACGACGCCGGCGTCGTCGTCGGCCGCGCCGACCACCAGGGCCCGGACGTCGACGGCGTCTGCCTGCTGCGCATGGCCCCCGGTGCGCCGCGCCCCGCGGTCGGTGCGTTCGTCGACGCGGTCGTCGTCGGCACCGAGGGGGTCGACCTCCTCGTGGAGCCCCGATGAGCGAGCCGACCCCTCGACCGCCCCGGCCGGTGCGGCCCGGCCCGCTCGCCGACGGCCGGATGAGCGACCCCTACCGGCGTGGGCATCGACCCCGCGAGCCCGTCGGTGCCGGAGACCGGCCCGAGCGCCTGGAACATCGCCAACTACCTCACCGTGCTGCGGCTGGCCCTCGTGCCCGTCTTCGGGTGGCTGCTGCTCGCCGACGGCGGCGAGGTGCCGTCGCTGCGCTGGACGGCCTTCGGCGTCTTCGCCGTCGCGATGGTCACCGACCGGATCGACGGCGACCTCGCCCGCAGCCGCGGGCTCGTGACGAACTTCGGCAAGGTGCTCGACCCGATCGCCGACAAGGCGCTGGTCACGATGGCGCTCGTCGGGCTGTCGAGCATCGGCGAGGTGATGTGGTGGGTCACCGTCGTCGTGCTCGTGCGCGAGTGGGGCATCACCGCGGTCCGGTTCTGGGTCATCCGGCACGGCGTGATCGCGGCCAACCGCGGCGGCAAGCTCAAGACCCTCCTGCAGACCTTCGGCATCGGCTTCTTCCTCTGGCCCCGCTGGACCCTCCCGGTGCCGGGCTTCTGGGACGCCCTGGCCTGGGCGCTGCTCGGCGCGGCCGTGCTCGTCACGGTCGTCACGGGGGTCGACTACCTCGTCCAGGCGCTGCGCCTGCGCCAGACGAGCGAGCGCGCGGCCCGCAAGCGCGCCGAGCGGGCGGCCCGCCGCGGGGCCCGCGGGTCGTCGTGAGGCCGCACCGGTGACGAGCGCGGCGCCCGAGGTCGTCGCGCTGCTCACGGCCGCGGGGCGAGCGTCGGCACCGCCGAGTCGCTCACCGGGGGCCTGGTGTGCGCCGCCCTCGTCGACGTGCCCGGGGCCTCGGCCGTCGTCCGCGGCGGGGTCGTCGCGTACGCGAGCGAGCTCAAGGCCTCGGTGCTCGGTGTCGACGCCGGCCTCCTGGCGCGGCGGGGAGCGGTCGACGCCGACGTGGCCGCCGGACTGGCCGAGGGTGCCCGCCGCGTGCTCGGCGCCGACCTCGGCGTCGTCGACCACCGGCGTGGCCGGGCCCGACCCCGCCGACGGGCAGCCGGTCGGCACGGTCTTCGTCGGGGTCAGCGGGCCCGGCGGAACAGTCGTGGAGCGGTTCGCGTTCACCGGTGACCGGACCACGGTGCGGCAGGCCAGTGTGGCTGCCGCGCTCGACCTGCTCCTGCGGACCGCGCGAAACCTCCGCGCCGACCCGGGGGCGGCGGGGTACGGTGGTTCCACGACCGACGAGCCGAGGTCCGAGAAGGAGGCCCCGTGATCCTGCTCCGTCATGAGCTGGGCGAGGTCCTGCGCGAGGTGCGCACGGGCCAGGGCCGCACCCTGCGCGACGTCGCCGGCGTCCGCTGCCGTCTCCCTGGGCTACCTCAGCGAGATCGAGCGCGGCACCAAGGAGGCCTCCTCCGAGCTGCTCGGCGTCGGTGTGCGACGGGCTCGGCATGAGCCTGTCCGACCTCCTCGGCCTCGTCGCCACGCGGGTGCACCGCGTCGAGACCCTCACCGCCCCCGTCACCCTGCCGGTCGGCCCGGCCGCCGGCTCGCGCGAGGTCTCGGCCTCCGCGGCCTGACCCGCTCCGGCCTACGGGGTGCGGCGGCGGTACGCGCCGCGCGGCCCCGGGGTGCTCCCGAGCGGCCGCTGCGGCCGCCCGTCGTCGGTGGGCGCCCTCCCGCCCTGGCACGTCGGGCACGAGAACACCGTGCGCTCGCGGGGCGGGACGCCCGCCATCGCCACCCGCACGGTGTCGCCGCAGCGCCGGCACGGCCGCCCGGACCGGGCGTGGACGTAGGCCTCCTCGCCCGCGCGCTGGATGCCGGTGCTGGCCTGCCACCCGGTGCGCTCGGCCGCGGCCATGAGCCGGTGGAGGCGGGCCAGCAGGTGCGTCGAGCCGGTCGGGGTCGGTGGCCGCGGCCGGCGCCCACGGGTGCAGCCGCTCGAGGAAGAGCAGCTCGCTGGCCCAGAAGGTGCCGACCCCGGCGAGGGTGCGCTGGTCGAGCAGCGCCTCGACGAGGGTGCGCGGGTGGGCCAGGACGTGGTCGCGGGCGCGCTCGGGGTCCCAGTCGGGCCCGAGGACGTCCGGCCCGAGGTGGCCGACGAGGTCGGCCTCGCGGGCGGTGGGCACGAGGTCGAGCATCCCGAGCCGCAGCCCGAGCCCGGACCACTCCTGCGTGAGCACGGCGGCGCGCAGGTCCGGGCGGCGCAGGCGCCCGGTCGGTGCGGGGGCCGGGGTGCTCGACGCGCCACTGGCCCTCCATCCGCAGGTGGGTGTGCAGGGTCGAGCCGGTGTCGAAGCGGTGCAGCAGGTGCTTGCCGCGGGCCACGACCTCGGTGGTGGTCGACCCGCGCAGGTCGACGTCGGGGACGGAGGGCCAGCGCAGCTCGGCGTGGGTGACCTCGCGCCCGGCCAGGGCGCGGTGCAGCCGGTCGGCGGTGCGGTGGACGGTGTCACCCTCGGGCACGCCGGCTCACCGCCGCATCCGCAGCCCGCGCGGGGTGAGGTGGAACCCGGCCGCCTCGAGCGCGGCGACGACGGGGTGGTCGGAGCCGAGGAGCTGCCCGCCGTCGGCCTTCTCGACGGTGATCCGCCCGAGGTGCCCGCGGCGCACGGCGTCGGCCAGGCGGCCGGCCGCGGCGGCGAGGACGTCGGCGTCGTCGGAGTAGGTGAGCAGCGTCTTCCCGCCCCGCTCGACGTAGAGGGCGAGCACGCCGTCGACGAGGACGACGACGGCGCCCGGCCTTGCGGCCCGGCTGGTGGCGGCGGCGCCGGTCGGCGACCGGCTCGTCGCCGCCGGCGTCGGTGGGGTCGGCGGCGCGCTCGGGCCACGCGAGGGCGGCGCCGTAGGGGTTGGCGGGGTCGCTCGCCGCCAGGGCCGACGGTGACGGCGGCCCGCCGCGTCGGTGCCGCCGCTGCCGGCGCGGAGCCGGTCGACGGCCCCGGCCGTGCCGAACTGGGAGGCCCCGAGCCCCTCGACGAAGTAGCCCCGCCGCACCCGGCCGCTCTCCTCGGCCTTGCCGAGCACCCGGTAGACCCCGGCGAACCCGCCGGGGACCTCCTCGGCGGCCACGGCCCCGCGGGTGACGACGCCGTAGCGGTCGAGCAGCAGCTCGGCCGTGGCGAGGGCGCGCAGGGTGGGGTCGAGCTCGGCGGGGGGCAGCAGGGACCAGCGGCCGGTGGCCCGGGCCGGACCGGAGCGGGCGGGCAGCGCGGGTCGGGACGGCGCCGAGCCGAGCGCGCCCAGCGGGCCGCGCCGCCCGCCGTACCGGGTGCGCCGGGGGCCGGGGGCCGACCGCTTGTGCGCGGTGCGGCCGCCGGCGAGGAGGGCCCGGACCGGGGCGAAGGTGTCGCCGGTGACCCGCCCGGCCCAGACGAGGTCCCAGAGGGTCGTGGCGAGGGCCTCGTCGTCGGTGCTGCCCACCTGGTCGGAGAGGGAGCGGAAGAAGTGCGCGCCGCCGCCGGCGAGCGCGTCGAGGAGGGCGATGCCGCTCCTCGCCCGGCACCCGGTCGGGGTCGGGCCCGGGCAGGGTGAGGTGGGCGGAGTCGGCGAGGTGCAGCGAGACCCAGCCGTCGTCGCCGGGCAGCGCGCCGTGGCCGCACCACAGCACCTCGCCGCGAGGCCATGAGCTCGTCGAGCAGGGCGGGGGAGTAGTCGCCGACGCGGGCGGGGAGCACCAGGGCCTCGACGGCGCTCGCCGGCAGCACGGCGCCGCTCAGCTGCTCGACCGCGCGGAGCACGCCGTCGCGCCCGCGCAGCCGCCCGCCGACGCCCTGCCACTCGGCGAGGAAGCGGCCGAAGGCGTCGGGCGTGACCGGCTCGACCTCGGCCCGCAGCGCGGCCAGCGAGCGGCGCCGCAGCATCCGGAGCACCTCGGCGTCGCAGAACTCGGTGGAGCCGCCCCCGGTGGGCAGCAGCTCGCCCTCGACGACCCGTCCCGACGACGCGAGCCGGGCGAGCGCGCCCGCGGCGACCGCGACGCCGATGCCGTAGGCGCGGGCCACCTCGCCCGGGTGGAACGGCACGTGGGTGCGGGCGTAGCGCGCGACGAGGTCGCCGAGGGGGTCCTCGACCGGGTCGAGGAAGGTCTGGGGGACCCCGGGGGGCAGGGAGGCGCCGAGCGCGTCGCGCAGCCGGGAGGCGTCCTCGATCGCGGCCCAGCGGTCCTCGCCGGCCACCCGGACGGGGATGACCTGCCGGGCCGAGGCCAGCGCGGCGAGCCAGGCCTCGACGTCGGCTGCCGGTGACGCCCTCGCGGCAGCGCTGGAGCACGCCGTCGGCCGGCAGCGGCCCGAGCACCCGCAGCAGGTCGAGGACGTCGTCGGCGTCGCGGGCCGCCCGCTCGGGGGTGAGCCGCTGGAGCTCGGCCTCGGTGCGGGCGACCTGCTCGGCGTCGAGCAGGTCGCGCAGGGCCAGCCCCTCGGAGCCGCCGAGCAGCTCGGCGAGGAGCGAGGGGTCGAGGGCGAGGGCGGCGGCGCGGCGCTCGGCGAGGGGGGTGTCGCCCTCGTAGAGGAACTGGGCGACGTAGCCGAAGAGCAGCGACTTGGCGAACGGCGACGGCGTGCTCGACTCGACGTCGACGACGGTGACCGACCGGCCGGCGACGTCGCGCATGAGGTCGACGAGCCCGGGCACGTCGAAGACGTCCTGGACGCACTCGCGGACGGCCTCGAGGACGATCGGGAAGGTCGGGAAGCGGCTGGCGACCTCGAGCAGCTGGGAGGCCCGCTGGCGCTGCTGCCACAGCGGCTGCCGGCGGTCGGGGCGGCGGCGGGGCAGCAGCAGCGCCCGGGCGGCGCACTCGCGGAACCGGCTGGCGAAGAGGGCCGACCCGCCGATCTCCTCGGTGACCAGGGCCCTGCACGTCGTCGGGGTCGAGGGTGACGAGGTCGAGCAGCTCGCGCCCCACGCCGCGGCGGTCGAGGCCGTCGACGTCGTCCCACTCGAGGTCGGGCAGGCGCAGGACGATGCCGTCGTCGCCGTGCATGGCCTGGACGTCGACGCCGAACCGGTCGCGCATCCGGGCCGACAGGGCGAGGGCCCACGGTGCGTGCACCTGGGCGCCGAAGGGCGAGTGCACGGCGATCCGCCAGTCGCCGAGCTCGTCGCGGAAGCGCTCGACGACGATGGTGCGGTCGTCGGGGACGTGGCCGGTGGCCTCGCGCTGCTCGCGCAGGTAGGTGAGGAGGTTGTCGGCGGCCCAGTCGTCGAGCCCGGCCGCCATGACGCGCTCGCGGGCCGCGGCGGGCGAGAGGGCCTCGACCTCGCGGACGAAGGCGCCGACGGCGCGGCCGAGCTCGGCCGGGCGGCCGAGGCTGTCGCCCTTCCAGAACGGCAGCCGCCCGGGCAGCCCGGGCGCGGGGGTGACGAGGACCCGGTCGTGGGTGATGTCCTCGATCCGCCACGTGCTCGTGCCGAGGGTGAACAGGTCGCCGACGCGGGACTCGTAGACCATCTCCTCGTCGAGCTCGCCGACCCGCCGGCCCGGCCCCTCGCCCGTGGCGAGGAACACGGCGTAGAGGCCGCGGTCGGGGATGGTGCCGCCGGAGGTGACGGCCAGCCGCTGGGCGCCGCGCCGCCCGGTGAGGGTGTCGGAGAGGCGGTCCCACGTGATGCGGGCCCGCAGCTCGGCGAAGTCCTCGCTGGGGTACTTCCCGGCGAGCATGTCGAGCACCGACTCCAGCACCGGCCGGGTGAGGGTGGAGTAGGGGGCCGACCGCCGGGCGAGGGCGAGCACCTCCTCGACCGTCCACTCGTCGAGGGCGCACATGGCGACGACCTGCTGGGCGAGGACGTCGAGCGGGGTGGACGGCACGTGGAGGGCCTCGATCTGCCCGGCGAGCATCCGCTCGACGACGACCGCGGTCTGGACGAGGTCGCCGCGGAACTTCGGGAAGAGCACGCCGCGCGACACCGCGCCCACCTGGTGGCCGGCCCGGCCGACCCGCTGCAGGCCCGGAGGCCACCGACGGCGGCGACTCGACCTGGACGACGAGGTCGACCGCGCCCATGTCGATGCCGAGCTCGAGGCTGCTCGTCGCGACGACGGCGGGCAGGCGGCCGGACTTCAGCTCCTCCTCGATGGTGGCCCGCTGCTCCTTGCTCACCGAGCCGTGGTGCGCGCGGGCGAGCACCGCCGGGGCGCCGGCGGACTGCCCGGACTGGGCCATCACCTGGGCCGGGCTGTGCCGCAGGGCGGCCGGGCGGGGCGGCGGCGCCGTCGGCGCCGACGGTGTCCGCGCCGTCGGCCGCCTCGACCCGCTCCTCCCAGATCTCGTTGAGCCGGGTGGTCAGCCGCTCGGCGAGGCGGCGGCTGTTGGAGAAGACGAGCGTGGAGGTGTGCTCGGCGACGAGGTCGACGATGCGCTCCTCGACGTGCGGCCAGATGCTCGCCCGCTGCTCCTGCCCGGACGCGGCGCCGGCGAGGTCGCCGGTGGGCTGGCCGAGCTCGGCCATGTCGGGGACCGGGACGACGACCTTGAGGTCCCACTCCTTGGTCGACGGCGGCTGCACGACCTCGACCGGGCCGACCGCCGGCGAGGTAGCGGGCCACCTCCTCGACCGGGCGGACCGTGGCGGACAGGCCGATCCGCTGGGCGGGACGGTCGAGGAGGGCGTCGAGGCGCTCGAGGCTCAGGGCGAGGTGGGCGCCGCGCTTGGTGCCGGCGAGGGCGTGCACCTCGTCGAGGATGACCGTCTCGACCCCGGCCAGGGCCTCGCGGGCGGCCGAGGTGAGGATGAGGAAGAGCGACTCGGGCGTGGTGATGAGCACGTCGCTCGGGGCGCGGGCGAAGGCCCGGCGCTCGTCGGCCGGGGTGTCGCCGGAGCGGACGGCGACGGTGATGTCGGGCTCGGGGAGCCCGAGCCGGGTGGCCGCGTGGCGGATGCCGACGAGCGGGCTGCGCAGGTTGCGCTCGACGTCGACCGCGAGGGCCTTCATCGGGCTGACGTAGAGGACGCGGCAGCGCTTCAGGCGCTCCTCGGGCACCGGCTCGGCGGCCAGCCGGTCGAGGGCCCAGAGGAAGGCCGACAGCGTCTTCCCCGAGCCGGTGGGCGCGACGACGAGCGCGTGGTGGCCGCCGCTGACGGCCGCCCAGGCCCCCGCCTGGGCCGCCGTGGGCGCGCTGAAGCTCCCCCGGAACCACGCGGCCGTGGCGGGGGAGAAGCGGTCGAGGACGTCACCATCCATGCTGGTCACACCCTCTCACCCCGCACCGACAGCTCCACGGCCTCGGCGACGGCCCTCGACACGGGGAGGATGGGTCCGTGACCGCACGCCCGCCCCGGCTCGGCTTCGGCCTGCCCGTCTCCGGTCCGTGGGCCACGCCGGCGGCGGTCGTGCACGTCGCCCGCCGGGCCGAGGCGCTCGGCTACGCCGGCCTGTGGACCTTCCAGCGCCTCCTCGACCCGGTGGGCGCCGCCCTGGGTCCGGGGCACCGGTCGGTCCTCGACCCCGTGGTCGCCCTCGCCCTGGCCGCGGGGCACACCGAGCGGATCGGGCTCGGTACCGCCACGGTGTGCGCACCGTTCACGCCGCCCGTGGTCCTCGCCAAGGCCACGGCCTCGCTCGACGTGGTGTCCGGCGGGCGGCTGACCGTGGGCCTCGGCATCGGCTGGATGCCCGAGGAGTACACCGCCGCGGGGGTGCCGTTCGCGCGGCGGGGCGCGCGGATGGAGGAGTACCTGCGCTGCCTCGTCGCGCTGTGGACCGAGGACCCGGTCGAGTTCGCCGGCGAGTTCTACACCGTGCCGCGCTCGCACGTCGGGCCGGCGCCGGTGCAACGGCCGCACCCCCCGCTGCTGCTCGGCGGGACCGCCGAGGCCGCGCTGCGCCGGGCCGGGCGGCTCGCCGACGGGTGGATCGGCAGCAGCGGCCACGACCTCTCCCGGATCGCCCGCGACGTCGCGACGGTGCGGGACGGGGCGCGCGAGGCCGGGCGCGACCCCGACGCGGTGAGGGTGCTCGTGCGCGCCGTCGTCGACCTCGTCGACGACGACCCCGGTCCGGGGCGGCGCCCGTTCCACGGCACGCGGGAGCAGGTGCTCGACGACGTCGCCGCGCTCGGCGAGCAGGGCGTCACGGAGGTGTTCGCCGACCCCAACCTCTCGCCGCGCGTGGTCGGGGAGGGCGTCGACCCGGCGGCCGCGCTCGACGAGGCCGAGCGGGTGCTCGAGGCCCTGGCCCCGGGCGGCACCGGTGCGGGCTAGGCCTCCGACGCCGCCCAGCCGGTGAGGCCGACGACGCGGAGGACGACGACCTCGTCGAAGGGCTCGTCGGCGTACTGCGGGTAGCGACCGGCGAGCAGGCGCGAGAGCCGGGCCGCGCTCCCCTCGGGTGGCTCGGGCTCGTGGCGCAGGGTGGCCCGCACCCACCACAGCCGCGACCAGTCGTCGGGGTCCCAGCACTCGACGAGCAGGGCGGCGCGGGGGTCGTTCTCGAGGTTGCGGTTGCGGCGCAGCCGTCCCGAGTCCTTGGGCTTGACCCGGTCGACCCCGAAGCCGAGGAGGTCGCCGTCGAGGGCGAAGGCGCAGGGCACCGAGTCGACGCCACGCTCGGGGTGGAGGGTGGAGAGCACGCCGTGGTCGGCACCGGCGAGCCGGGCCCGCGCGTCCTCGGGGGTCAGCCTCATGCGCGTCATCGTAGGCCGGGTGGGGCCCGGCCCTCAGGCCGCGTGCTCGGCGCGGCGGGTGAGGAGGAGGTGGGTGACCCCGCTCGGCGAGGGCACCGACTCGACCGCGTAGCGCTCCTCGAGGCCCTCCAGCCCGTCCCAGAGCCGCGCGCCCCGCCCGAGGAGGACGGGCACCTGGACGAGGTGCAGGTGGTCGACGAGCCCGGCGGCCAGGAAGTCGCGGACCACCGTGGCGCCCCCGCCGAGGCGCACGTCGAGGCCGCGCGCCGCCTCCTGCGCCACCGCGAGCGCCTCGGCCGGGGAGGCCTCGAGGAAGTGGAAGGTCGTGCCGCCCTCCATCTCCATCGGCTCGCGGCGGTGGTGGGTGAGGACGAAGGTCGGCGTGTGGAACGGCGGGTTCGGGCCCCACCAGCCGCGCCAGTCCGGGTCGTCGGCCCAGCCGGGTGGACCGAACTTGTTCGCGCCCATGACCTCGGCACCGATGCCGTCGTCGGTGCGTCGCGCGAGGGCGTCGTCGAGCCCCTCGGCGCCGTCCGGGCCCCAGAACCGCGTGGCGAACATCCACTCGTGCAGGCGCTGTCCCGCGTGCCCGAACGGCGTCTCGAGCGACTGTGGCTCGCCCGCGGCGAACCCGTCGAGGGAGATGGAGAAGTTGTGGACGCGGGTGCGCGACATCGGGTGCTCCTCGGGGCTCAGCGCAGCGGCTGCTGCTGGGTGATGCAGTGGATGCCGCCACCGCGGGCGAACAGGGGCCGGGCGTCGACCCCGACGACCCGGCGCCCGGCGAAGGCCCGGCCGAGGATGCCGAGCGACTCGGCGTCCTGCTCGTCGTCGAAGGTGCACGCGACGACCCCGCCGTTGACGAGGAGGTGGTTGATGTACGACCAGTCGACCCAGCCGTCGCCGTCGTCGAGGGTGCGCGGTGCCGGGACCCGGACCACCTCGAGGGTGCGCCCGGCCGCGTCGGTGGACGCGGCGAGCAGGCCCTCGAGCTCGGTGCACACCGCGTGGTCGGGGTGGGCGGGGTCGTCCTGCCAGTGGAGGAGCACCACGCCGGGCATGGCGAAGGTGGCGACGATGTCGACGTGGCCCCGGGTGCCGAACTCGTCGTAGTCACGGGTCAGCCCGCGCGGCAGCCAGAGGCACCGGGTGACGCCGAGGGTGCGGGCCAGCTCGGCCTCGACGTCCGTGCGCGTCAGCCCCGGGTTGCGGCCGGGGTCGAGCTGGACGGTCTCGGTGAGCAGCACCGTGCCCTCGCCGTCGACGTGGATGCCGCCGCCCTCGTTGACGAGGTCGGAGCCCACCCGCTCGGCCCCGGCCCGGCCGGCGACGAACGTCCCGACCGCGGCGTCGTGCTCCCACGTCGCCCACTCCTGGGCCCCCCAGCCGTTGAACACCCAGTCGACGGCGCCGAGCGCGCCGTCGTCGGAGAGGACGAACGTCGGCCCGATGTCGCGCATCCACGCGTCGTCGAGCGGCGCCTCCAGGACGTCGACGCGGTGGTGCTCGTGCCGTCCCTCACCGAGCCACCGGCGCGCGACGTCGAGCGAGCCGGGGTCGACGACGACGGTGACCGGCTCGAAGCGCGAGACCGCGAGGGCGACGTCCGACCACGTCGCGCGGGCCTCCTCGGCGTCGTCCTCGGTGTCGCCCAGGGTGTAGCCGGACGACGGCCAGGCCAGCCAGGTGCGCTCGTGCGGGGCCCACTCCGGCGGCATCCGCCACGGCCCGGCGGCGGCCACGGCTCAGCCCTCCCGCCGGTGCTCGGCGCGCACCGGTTCGGTGAGCGGGCCGTACGCGTCGGGGCGCCGGGTGGCGAGGAACGGGAAGAGGTCGAGCCAGTCCTGCCGCTGGGCCAGGTCGAGGTCGGCGACGAGCGCCACGGCCTCGTCGCGCGGCGCCCGGACGAGCACCCGGCCGTAGGGGTCGGCGATGAAGGAGGACCCGTAGAAGGTGATGAGGCCCTCGGCGCCGTACCGGTTGGGGACGACGACGAACACGCCGCTGGCGATGGCGTGCCCGACGATGGTGTGCTCCCAGAGCGGCTGGGTGTCGAAGTCGGGGTGGTCGGGCTCGGAGCCGATGGCCGTGGGGTAGCAGAGCACCTGCGCCCCGGCGAGGGAGTAGGCCCGGGCCACCTCGGGGAACCACTCGTCCCAGCAGGTCGGCAGCCCGAGCCGCATCCCGAGGGCGGCGACCTCGTGCACCGGGAAGGCGCCCTCGGCGGGGCCGGGGCGGAAGTACCGGTCCTCGTGGTAGCCCGCGGTCACCGGGATGTGCGTCTTGCGGGTGCGCGCGACGAGCGTGCCGTCCGGGGCGACGAGGACCGCGGTGTTGAAGCCGAGCCCGTCGTCGGTGCCGTCGGGGGCGGGGGAGCGCTCGAAGAGGCTCGCGTGCACGTGCGCCCCGGTGTCGGCGGCGGCCTCCCGGGCGAAGGCGAGGGTCGGGCCGTCCTCGAGCGACTCGGCGGTGGCGTCCGGCCGGCCGGTGGGCCGGGTGTCGGCCGGGTAGCGCGAGAGCGTCAGCTCGGGGAGGAAGACGACGCGGGCCCCGGCGCCGGCCGCGGTGCGGACCCCGTCGAGCAGGGTCGCGCGCAGGCGCGCGGGGTCGTCGTCCCACGCGTGCTGGACGAGCCCCACCCGCACCGGCGGCTCGGCGGGCTCGTGGACGCGGGCGGGCGAGGCCGGGACCCCGTCGGCGGTGATGAGGCGCATGGCGCCCAGTATGCCGCCGCCGCTGGAGGCCCCGGGGCGGGCCGCCGGCGCCCCGCCGCCTACGATCGGCCCCGTGCGTCACTCGAGGTTCTGGCAGCTCATGGCCGAGGAGTTCGGCGACGCCTACGCCACGAGCCTGGCCCGGGGCCAGCACCTCACCACCCTCGGCGGGCTCACCGCCCAGGAGGCCCTCGACGGCGGCGAGGCCCCGCGCGAGGTCTGGGCGGCCGTCTGCGAGCAGATGGGCGTGCCCGTCGAGCGCCGCCACGGCCGCGAGCTGCCGCCCCGGTCCTGAGCCGGTGGAAACTCGCGCGCCCGCCGTCGGTGGTCTCGGCTAGCGTCACCCCTCGTGACGGACGACGTCCTCCTGCACGCCCGGGGGCTCACCAAGACCTTCGGCGACTTCACGGCCGTCGACGGCATCGACGTGCAGGTGCACCGTGGCGAGGCCTTCGGCTTCCTCGGGCCCAACGGGGCCGGCAAGTCCTCGACGATGAGGATGGTCGGCTGCGTCTCGCCGGTCTCCGGCGGCGAGCTGCGCATCCTCGGGATGGACCCCGCCACCGACGGCCCCGCCATCCGGGCCCGGCTCGGCGTCTGCCCGCAGCAGGACATGCTCGACGAGGACCTCTCGGTCGAGGAGAACCTCTGGGTCTACGGGCGCTTCTTCGGCCTGTCCCGGCGCGAGGTGCGGGCGCGGGCCGACGAGCTGCTCGACTTCGCCCAGCTCACCGAGCGCCGGCACGACCGGGTCGAGCCCCTCTCGGGCGGGATGAAGCGGCGGCTCACCATCGCGCGCGCGCTCATCAACAACCCCGAGGTCCTCCTCCTCGACGAGCCCACGACCGGCCTCGACCCCCAGGCCCGGCACGTCCTCTGGGACCGGCTCTACCGGCTCAAGCGCGACGGCGTCACCCTCATCATCACGACGCACTACATGGACGAGGCCGAGCAGCTGTGCGACCGGCTCGTCGTCATGGACGGCGGACGCATCGTCGCCGAGGGGAGCCCCCGCGAGCTCATCGAGGGCCACTCGACCCGCGAGGTCGTCGAGCTGCGCTTCGCCGTCGACGAGCAGGAGCGCCACGTCGACGTCGTGCGGGGCGCGGCCGTCCGCGTCGAGGAGCTGCCCGACCGGCTGCTCGCCTACACCGCCGACGGGGACGAGACGCTGGCCCGGCTGCACGAGAGGGGGGTCCGGCCGCTGTCGGCCCTCGTGCGACGCTCCACGCTCGAGGACGTCTTCCTCACCCTCACCGGCCGGTCGCTGGTCGACTGATGACCGCCGTCCTGCGCACCGACCCGTCGGGCACCGCCGACGCCAGCGGGCGGCTCGTCGCCGGCCCCCGCCCCGCGATGGGGCGCCGCGAGCGCACCCGCGCGGCGATGGAGCACCACCTGCGCGTCTACCGGCGCACCTGGCGCGGCTCGATCATCAGCCGCTTCGTCTCACCGCTGTTCTTCCTGGCCGCCATGGGGCTCGGCCTCGGCGCGCTCGTCGACTCCGGGTCGGGCGGGGTGGGGGGCCGGTCGTACCTGTACTTCGTCGTGCCGGGGATCATCGCCTACCAGGCGGTGCTGCTCGGCTTCGGCGACGCCACGTACCCGGTGCTCGGCTACATCAAGTGGAACCGGATGTACGCGGCCACCCTGTCGACCCCGCTCGACGTCACCGACGTCCTGCTGGGCCACCTGACGATGCTGGCGGCCAACCTCGTCGTGGCCACCGTCATCTTCATCGGGATCGCCGCCGTCTTCGGGGCCTTCCTGTCGTGGTGGGTGCTCCTCGCGGTGCCCGTCGCGACCCTCACCGGGCTGGCCTTCGCCGTCCCCACCTGCGCGATCAGCGCGACGATCGAGACCGACAACGTCTTCGGCATCCTCTACCGGTTCGTCCTCACCCCGGTCCTGCTCTTCTCGGGCACGTTCTTCCCGCTCGAGCAGCTGCCGGTGTGGCTCCGTCCGCTGGCCTGGGTGACACCGCTGTGGCACGGGGTGGTCCTCACCCGCGACGCCGCGTCCGGGACCTCGCCGGGCGTGGCGGGGCTGGTGCACGTCGGCGTCATCGCGCTGTTCATCGGCGGCGGCTGGGTGCTGGCGCACCGGGCCTTCACGAAGCGGCTGCTGTCGTGACCGCCGGGGCGCCGGTCGTGCGCCGGCCGCGGGTGCTCCCCTTCCCGGCGGGGGCGGGGCTGGCCCGGTACGTCGTGGCCCGCAACGCGACGGCGTTCCGGCGGGCCTGGCTGCTGCTGCTCAGCGGGTTCGTCGAGCCGGTCTTCTACCTCTTCTCGCTCGGTGTCGGCCTCGGCGCGCTCATCGGGCGGGTGACCACCGACGGCGGCTCCGTCGTCGGGTACGCGGCCTTCGTCGCGCCGGCCCTGCTCGCGGCCTCGGCGATGAACGGCGCGATCTTCGACGCCACGTTCAACGTCTTCTTCAAGCTGCGCTACCAGCACCTCTACGACGCGATGCTCGCGACGCCGATCGGGCCGCGCGACATCGCGGTCGGGGAGATCACGTGGTCGCTCATCCGCGGCGGCCTGTACTCGGCGATGTTCCTCGTCGTCGCCCTCGTCGCGGGCCTCGTCGAGTCGTGGTGGGCGCTCCTCGCGGTCCCGGCGGCGGTCCTCGTCGGGCTGGCCTTCGGCGCCATCGGGATGTTCACGACGACGTTCATGCGCTCGTGGCAGGACTTCGACTACGTCACGCTCGCCATCCAGCCGATGTTCCTCTTCTCGGCCACCTTCTTCCCCCTCTCCACCTACCCCGACGCCCTCGAGTGGGTCGTCCGGGCGACGCCGCTCTACCACGGCGTCGCGCTCGAGCGCGGGCTCATGCTCGGCGAGGTCGGCTGGGGGCTGCTCTGGCACGTCGGCTACCTGCTCGTGATCGGCGTCGTCGGGGTCGTCGGCACCTCGCGGCGGATCGCGACCCTGCTCCTCACCTGAGCGGGGCGGCGTTCCTCGGCCGCGCCCGGGCGCGACCGGTCGCGCAGAATCCGGGACCGGACGGAGGCCGGGAGGTCGGTGGAGGGGCCGCGGCGACGACACCGCGGTCGCGGTGCTGCCGTGCTACGCGACGGAGGGCCGGGTCCATCGCCACTCCCAGACGGTCCCGACGTCGGGGTCCTGCTGGTCGGCGACGTGCTCGAAGGCCAGCGACGTCAGGACACCCGTGGACGGGTTGGGGCCGGGCAGGGTGTGAGCGACGACGTGGTCGACCTCTCCGCTGGCGACGGCGCGTTCGACCAGGGCCCGGGCGCCGGCGGTACCGAACCCGTGACCACGGAACTCCGGTGCGACCTCGTAGCCGATCTCGACGGTCCGCTCCCGAGGCGGAGCTGCGAAGCCACCGGAACCGACGAGCCGGCCGGTCACCATGTCGATGAAGTACTGCATGGACCACGGGCGCTCGGTCTCCGAGGCACTCTGCAGGTGCTGCACGGTGAAGGCGATGGCCTCAGGGAACTCGGGCCAGCCGCTCGGCACGGGCGAGCCGACCAGCTCGCTGAACCGGACGGGGTCGTCGGTGAGCGCGCTCAACGAGCGCTCGGTCGCGGCGACGAGGCGAACCCGTGGGGGAGGGGGCATGGGGAGTCTCCACTCGGCACGACGTCGTTCCAGGTCGGCAGACTAGTGAGCGGGCGAGGAGCACGGAAGCCCGGACACCGAAGGTTCGCCCGGGCACCCCGAACGTCCGGGTGCCCGGGCGAAGGTTCCGGCATCGGGCGAGAAAGCTGAGGTGGCCCTCTGGGCGTGTCGCGGCGCGCCGTCCCCTCGTCGAACACGTGTTCGTCTACGCTCGTCCACAGGTGGCGGTTCCGGCCGCACCCGTCCACAGGCCCCACGGCGGCCCGTGACGGCTGTCGGTACCTCCACCTAGCGTCTGACCAGGCCTCGCGACGAGACCGACTGCGTGGGCTGGTCGCCGGTGGACGCGTTCGATGACGACACGAAGGAACAGGTGTGACATGGCTGGACCCAACGGCTCCCGAGGTGCCGTGATGACCGCTCCCGCGGTGAACACGAAGGGCAACGGCGAGGGCGAGCGCGACAAGGCCATCGCCTCGGTGATGGCCCAGATCGAGAAGCAGCACGGCAAGGGCGCGGTCATGCGCCTCGGCGACGACGTCCGCCCGCCCATCGCCGTCATCCCCACCGGCTCGATCGCCCTCGACGTCGCCCTCGGCATCGGCGGGCTGCCCCGCGGCCGGGTCGTCGAGATCTACGGCCCGGAGTCCTCCGGTAAGACGACGGTCGCGCTGCACGCGGTCGCCAACGCGCAGCGGGCCGGCGGCATCGCGGCGTTCATCGACGCCGAGCACGCGCTCGACCCCGAGTACGCCAAGGCCCTCGGCGTCGACACCGACGCCCTGCTGGTCTCCCAGCCCGACACCGGTGAGCAGGCGCTGGAGATCGCCGACATGCTCATCCGCTCCGGCGCCCTCGACATCATCGTCATCGACTCCGTGGCCGCGCTCGTGCCCCGCGCCGAGATCGAGGGCGAGATGGGCGACAGCCACGTCGGCCTCCAGGCCCGCCTCATGTCCCAGGCGCTGCGCAAGATCACCGGCGCGCTCAACACGACGGGCACGACGGCGATCTTCATCAACCAGCTGCGCGAGAAGATCGGCGTGATGTTCGGCTCGCCCGAGACCACCACCGGTGGCAAGGCGCTGAAGTTCTACGCCTCGGTCCGCCTCGACGTGCGCCGCATCGAGACCCTCAAGGACGGCACCGACGCGGTCGGCAACCGCACCCGGTGCAAGGTCGTCAAGAACAAGGTCTCCCCGCCGTTCAAGCAGGCCGAGTTCGACATCCTCTACGGGCAGGGCATCTCCCGCGAGGGTGGCCTCATCGACATGGGGGTCGAGCACGGCTTCGTCCGCAAGGCCGGCGCCTGGTACACCTACGACGGCGACCAGCTGGGGCAGGGCAAGGAGAACGCCCGCCAGTTCCTCAAGGACAACCCCGAGCTCTCCGACGAGATCGAGAAGAAGATCAAGGAGAAGCTCGGCATCGGGGTCGTGCCGCCCGAGGCGTCCGCGGTGCCGGACGTCCCGGTCGACTTCTGAGGAGCGCCGCATGGCGTTCGGTGACGCCTCCGCCCCGCCGCCCGACTGGGCGGCGGGGCCGGCGTCGCCCCCCGACGATCCCGTCCCGCCCCGGGCCGCGCGCCGCCGCCGACCGGCGCCCCCGCCCGACCCCGAGGCCGACCCGAGACTCCGCGGCGAGGAGCCCGACCCGCACGACTGGGCCCGCCAGATCGTCCTGCGGCAGCTGACCGCCGCGCCGCGCAGCCGCTCCCAGCTCGAGCAGGCCCTGCGCCGCAAGGACTGCCCCGACGACGTCGCCGCCACCGTCCTGGACCGGATGGAGGAGGTCGGCCTCGTCGACGACGAGGCCTACGCCGGGATGCTCGTCCGCTCCCAGCAGGCCGGCCGGGGCCTGGCCCGCCGGGCGCTGCGCCAGGAGCTGCGCCGGAAGGGGGTCGACGACGAGACCGCGGCGGCCGCCCTCGACGAGGTCGACCCGCACGCCGAGGAGGAGCGGGCCCGCGAGCTCGTCGCCAAGAAGCTGCGCACCATGCACGGCCTCGAGCCGGTGGTCCAGACCCGCCGGCTCGCCGGGATGCTGGCCCGCAAGGGCTACGACGCCGAGGTGTCGATGCGCGTGGTCCGTGAGGCCGTGCGCGACGCTCCCGAGCACCAGCGCGACTGATCCGCGACCCGCCACGACCGGCGATGGCCGGCTCAGAGCGAGTGCAGGGGACGCCGCCCGGGCGGCAACGAGTCGCTCCGCACGATCTCCTTGCCGTAGGGCACGAGGGAGACCGGCAGCAGCTTGAGGTTGGCGATGGCCAGCGGGATCCCGATGATGGTCACCGCCTGGGCGAGCGCCGTCGCCAGGTGCCCGAGCGCCAGCCACCAGCCGGCGACGACGACCCACACGACGTTGAGGACCACCGAGCCCGTACCCGCCCCCGGCGTCGGGACGACGGCCCGGCCGAACGGCCACAGGGCGTAGCTCGCCATCCTCAGGGCAGCGACCCCCAGCGGGAAGGTCACGACGAGCACGCAGAACAGGAGCCCGGCGAGGGCGTACCCGAGGGCGAGCCAGAACCCGCCGAAGACGAGCCAGATGATGTTGAGCAGCGTGCGCACCAGACCTCCCGAGTCTCTCTGTGCCCCAGCCTGTCACGGGCGTGCGACCCCGCCCGTCAGGGCCCCCGCGGAAACACGCCCGAGACGCGGCGGTGATGACATGGTCACGGATTCCCCCTAGGTTCGGAGGGTGAGCGAGCCGACCAGCACCGATGCCGGGGGCACCCTCTTCGACGGTTACCGGCTGGGGGGCGGGGCCTGGGACGAGATGCTCGACAAGCCGGGCGAACCCCGCACGCCGTACAAGCCCGTCTTCCACACGCTGCGGGCGATGAGCGGGACGAACCTCAAGGAGCGGGCCGACACCCTCGCCCGCTCGTACCTCGACCAGGGGGTGACGTTCGACTACGCGGGGGAGGAGCGGCCCTTCCCGCTCGACGCCGTGCCGCGGGTCATCTCGGCCCACGAGTGGCAGGTCATCGAGTCCGGGGTCCAGCAGCGGGTCACCGCGCTCGAGGCCTTCCTCGACGACATCTACTCGCGGGAGGGGGAGATCCCCCGGGCGGTCCACGAGGGCATCGTCCCGTGGCGGCTCATCGCCTCCTCGAACCACTACCACCGCGCGGTGATGGGCATCCGGCCGGCGAACGGGGTGCGCGTCCACGTCGCGGGCGTCGACCTCGTGCGGGACGAGGTGGGGACCTTCCGGGTCCTCGAGGACAACGTCCGCGTGCCGTCCGGCGTCAGCTACGTCATCGCCAACCGGCGGGCCATGGCCAACGTCTTCCCCGAGGCCTTCGCGACGATGCGCATCCGCCCGGTGCACGACTACCCGCGGATGCTGCTCGCCGCCCTGCGGGCCTCCGCGCCGGACGGGGCCACCGACCCGACGGTCGTCGTGCTGACCCCCGGCGTCTTCAACTCGGCGTACTTCGAGCACGCCCTGCTCGCCCGGATGATGGGCGTCGAGCTCGTCGAGGGGCGCGACCTGGTCTGCGTCGGCGGCCAGGTGCGGATGCGCACGACGACGGGCGACCGTCCCGTCGACGTCATCTACCGCCGCGTCGACGACGACTTCATCGACCCGGTGCACTTCCGCGGCGACTCGGTGCTCGGGGTGGCCGGGCTCACCTCGGCGATGCGGGCCGGCCGGGTCACGGTGGCCAACGCCATCGGCAACGGCGTGGCCGACGACAAGCTCATCTACAGCTACCTCCCCGAGCTCATCCGCTTCTACCTCGACGAGGACCCGATCCTGCCCAACGTCGACACCTTCCGCTGCGCCGACGGCGGCGAGGCCCTCCAGCACGTCATCGACCACCTCGACGAGATGGTCGTCAAGCCGGTCGACGGCTCCGGCGGGAAGGGCCTGGTCGTCGGGCCCAAGGCCGACGGCCCGACCCTCGAGCGCCTGCGGCGCACGCTCGAGGACGACCCGCGGGGGTGGATCGCCCAGCCGGTGGTCCAGCTCTCCACCGTGCCGACCTTCATCGACGGCGTCCTCGCCCCGCGCCACGTCGACCTGCGGCCGTTCGCGGTCCACGACGGCGAGCGCGTCCAGGTGCTGCCCGGGGGCCTCACCCGGGTCGCCCTGCCCGAGGGCGAGCTCGTCGTGAACTCCAGCCAGGGCGGCGGGTCCAAGGACACCTGGGTGCTCTCGGACCGGCGGGCCAGCGTGCCGGCGACCGCCGCCCACCCGGACAACCGCGAGGTCGTCGTCATGAGCGCCCCGACCGCCTCCCTCGAGGACAGCATGCGCGCCCAGCAACAACAGCAGCAGCAGGAACGGAGGCCCTCGTGCTGAGCCGCATCGCCGAGTCGCTGTTCTGGATCGGTCGCTACACCGAGCGCGCCGACGGGACGGCCCGGATCGTCGACGTCCTGCGCCTGCAGCTGCTCGAGGACCCCGCGGCCGACGAGTCCGCCGCGGCCCACACCGTGCTCAAGGTGATCATGGGCCTGCCGCACGAGGGTGCGGTGACCTTCGACGACGTCGGCGCCTCGCTGGTCTTCGACCGGGCCAACTCCAGCTCGATCACCGGAGCCTGGTTCGCCGCCCGCGAGAACGCGCGCCGAGCCCGCGAGACCCTCTCCACCGAGCTGTGGGAGGGCATCAACACGACGTGGCACCGATGGAACGGCTTCGGCCGCGGGATCGTCACCGAGCGGCACCTGTCGTGGGTGCGCGAGCGAGCCGCCCTCGTCTCCGGCATCGCCGACTCGACGATGTCGCACGACGAGGCCTGGGACTTCCTCGTCCTCGGGCGCAGCATCGAGCGGGCCGACATGACCGCGCGGCTCGTGGCCACCGGCGGGTTCCCCGGCGGCGGCGCCCCGTGGTCGGTGGTCCTGTCGAGCTGCGGTGCGCAGCAGGCGTTCATGCGCAGCCAGCGGGGTCTGCTCTCCGACGACCGCGCCGCCGCCTTCCTCGTCCTCGACCGTGAGTTCCCGCGGTCGGTGTTCTTCTCCCTCCTCGAGGCCGAGCACCGCCTCGAGGCGCTCAGCCCGCCGCAGGCCGAGCGGATCGGGGTCTCCGACGAGGCCCGCCGCCAGCTCGGCCGGATCCGCACCTCGCTCGAGTACCGCTCGACGGCCGACGTCATCGCCGACCTGCCGGCCCAGATGCGCCGGGTCCAGTCCGCGGTCACCACCGCGTCCGCGGCCATCGCCGGCCGGTACTTCCAGTCGGGGCCGCTGACCACCTGGACGAGGGACGTGGTCTGACGTGCGCCGCTACCGCATCGTCCACACGACCGGGCCTGGACTACGACGGGCCGATCCGGGCCGCCCACAACGAGCTGCGGATGACCCCGCTCAACGAGGCCGGCCAGACCACGCTGGAGAACCGGATCCGGATCCGCCCGATGACCTGGAGCCACGTCTACCGCGACCACTGGGGTACCCACGTCATGGCGATGGAGAGCCTGGCCGAGCACTCCCGGCTCGACATCGAGGCGATCTCGACGGTCGAGAAGACCGAGACCGAGCGTGCCCGGGGGCGACGTGCGACTGGGACGCGGTGCGCGACCCCGCCGTCCAGGACCGGCTCTTCGAGTGGCTCATGCTCTCGCACCGGACGAGACCGGGGGAGGGGGTCGGCGAGCTCGTCGAGGCCGTCCGGGGGTTCGACACCCCCCGGGCCGCGGCCGACGAGGTCTGCCGCCGGGTCCGCGAGACGATGGAGTACCGCCCGGGCGCCACGGGCGTGCGGAGCAAGGGCGAGGAGGCGTGGACCCAGCGGGCCGGGGTCTGCCAGGACTTCGCCCACATCACCATCGGCACCCTGCGCAGCCTCGGGATCCCGGCCCGCTACGTGTCCGGCTACCTCGTCCCGCGCAAGGACCTCGCGGTGGGCGACAGCGCGTCCGGGGAGAGCCACGCCTGGGTCGAGTTCTGGGACGACGCCTGGGTGGCGGCCGACCCGACGAACGGCACCCGGGTCGGTCTCGACCACGTCGTCGTCGCCCGGGGCCGGGACTACGACGACGTCACGCCGTTCAAGGGCATCTACTCGGGCCGGGCGACCGCGGCCCTCGAGGTCGTCGTGACGATCACCCGCCTGGCCTGAGCGCGGGGGCGTGGTGCTCGTCGCGGGCGACGTGGCGCCGCGCGTGGGCGATCGCCTCGGGGGTGGTGTCGAAGACGTGGTGGAGCGCGGTGAGGTCCTGGTGGATCCCGCTCGCCTCGAGCCGGCGGACGAACCGCTGCGGCACACCGGAGAGCAGCACGGTGACGCCCCGAGCCCGCAGTGAGCGGATGGTGTCGGCGAGCACGGCCGCACCCGTGGCGTCGAGCGTGGTGACGTGGGCCATCCGCAGGATGACGACCCGGACGTCACTCACCTCGGTGAGCTCGAGCAGCGCGGCGTGCACCCCGCCGAAGAACAGCGGGCCCTCCAGCCGGTAGGCCACGACGTGCTCGTGCAGCAGGTCGCCCTCCTCGGCGCCGTGGTCGGCGTCACCGTCGGCCCCGTCGCCGGTCGGTGCGCGCAGGTCCTCGGCGTGCAGCACCGACGTCCGGGCGAGCTGGCGCAGCGCGAGGCCACCGGCGGCGACGATGCCGAGCACCACCGCGGTGGCGAGGTCGATGACGACGGTGGCGAGGAAGGTGAGGGCCAGGACGAACGCGTCACTGCGAGAGGCCCGTACGAGGCCGCGCAGGTTCGACACCTCGACCATCCGCACCGCGGTCGCGATGAGCACGCCCGGCGAGCGCGGCGAGCGGGATCCAGGCGACGACGTCGGCGAGCGACCAGGACGACGAGCAGGAGCACGAGCGCGTGCACGACCGCGGCCAGGCGCGAGCGGGCACCGGAGCGCACGTTGACGGCGGTGCGGGCGATCGCCGCCGTGGCGGGGATGCCGCCGAGCAGCGGGGCCACGAGGTTGGCCAGGCCCTGGCCGAAGAGCTCGCGGTCGGGGTCGTGGCGTGACGACACGCTCATCGCGTCGGCGACCGTCGCCGACAGGAGGCTCTCGAGGGCGGCCAGCGCCGCCACGGCGACGGCCGGCACGGCGAGGGTCCGCAGGTCGCCCCAGGCGACCGAGGGCAGGGACGGGGTGAAGAGCCGGTCCGGGAGGGCGCCGATGGTGCGGACCGGCAGGTGGGCCAGCCGGGCCGTGACCGTCGCCGCCACGACGGCGAGGAGGGCGACGGGCACGGCGGGCCGGAGCCGGGAGAGCACGAGGATGGTCACCGCGACGCCGACGCTCAGGGCGACCGGCGCGACGAGGGGTGCGCCCACCCAGTCACCGACGGCCGCGAGGGCCGAGACGGCGACGTGGTCGTGACGGGCGGTGAGGCCGAGGGCGGCGGGGACCTGCTGGAGGGCGATGAGCGCGGCGATGCCGAGGGTGAAGCCCTCGATGACGGGGAGGGGGATGAGGCGCACCGCGCGTCCGGCGCCGGCCAGTCCCATGCCGACGAGCAGGACGCCGGCCATCAGCCCCACGACGAGCACGCCGTCGGCGCCGTGGGCCGCGACGATCGGCACGAGGACGACCGTCATCGCCCCGGTGGGGCCGGAGACCTGGACGTGGCTGCCCCCGAAGAGCGCGGCGACGACGCCGGCGACGACCGCGGTGACGAGGCCGGCCGTCGCGCCGAGCCCCGAGGCGATGCCGAAGGCCAGGGCGAGGGGGAGGGCGACGACCCCGACCGTCACCCCGGCGACGAGGTCACGACGCGGGGTGCGCAGCATGGCGCGCAGGTCGCGGCTCCGGGGCCGGACGGCGTCGAGCCGCGTCCGGAGCGTGCGAAGGGCCGTGCGCGCCGGTGGACCAGCCGGTGCCGCGGCGTCGGCGCGGGCCGTCATGCCCGGGTGATGTCGTCGACGAGGCCGCCCTGGTCCGCGGCCCTGGTCCGCAGGATGGCGCGGGCGCTCGCGAGGAGGTCGCGCACCTCGGGGACGGCGATGGAGTAGACGACGCGGCCGCCCTCCCGGCGCTGGCTCACGAGCCCGGCGAGCCGCAGGACGGCCAGCTGGTGGGACAGGTTGGGGGCCTCGACGGCGATGGTGTCGAGCAGCTCGTGGACCGCGTGGTCGCGCTCGGCCAGCAGCTCGAGCACCCGGATGCGGGCGGGGTGGCCGAGGGTGCGGAAGAACTCGGCCTTGGCCTGGTAGAGCGGGACGGGCACGGTGGTCTCCTCGAAGACTTGCAGAACTCTGCAAGTATGCGCCCTCCCGCGACCCGCGGATGACGACCCCGGGCGCACTCCGGCATACCCTTGACGCGCCATGACTGCTGCCAAGACCTACGACGTGCGCACCCACGGGTGCCAGATGAACGTCCACGACTCCGAGCGCCTCGCCGGCCTGCTCGAGACCGCCGGGTACGTCGACCTCGCCAGCGTCCCCGGGCCCGAGCGACCCGAGGTCGCCGACGTCGTGGTCTTCAACACGTGCGCGGTGCGCGAGAACGCCGACAACAAGCTCTACGGCAACCTCGGGCAGCTGCGCCCCGCCAAGCAGCGCAACCCCGACCTGCAGATCGCGGTCGGCGGCTGCCTGGCCCAGAAGGACCGCGAGACGATCGTGCGGCGCGCGCCCTGGGTCGACGTCGTCTTCGGCACCCACAACATCGGCAGCCTCCCGGCCCTGCTCGACCGGGCGCGGCACAACAAGCGGGCCGAGGTCGAGATCCTCGAGTCGCTCGAGACCTTCCCCTCGACGCTGCCGACCCGCCGCGACTCCGCCTTCTCCGCGTGGGTGTCGATCTCGGTGGGCTGCAACAACACCTGCACGTTCTGCATCGTCCCCAGCCTGCGCGGCACCGAGCAGGACCGCCGCCCGGGTGACGTGCTCGCCGAGGTCGAGGCCCTCGTCGCCCAGGGCGTCGTCGAGGTGACCCTCCTCGGCCAGAACGTCAACACCTACGGCGTCGAGTTCGGCGACCGGCAGGCCTTCGGGAAGCTGCTGCGGGCCTGTGGCGAGGTCGACGGGCTCGAGCGGGTGCGCTTCACCAGCCCGCACCCCGCCGCCTTCACCGACGACGTCATCGCGGCGATGGCCGAGACGCCGAACGTCATGCCGAGCCTCCACATGCCGCTGCAGTCCGGCTCCGACCGGGTGCTGCGGGCGATGCGCCGCAGCTACCGCAGCGAGCGCTTCCTCGGGATCATCGACCGGGTCCGCGCCGCCATGCCCGAGGCCGCGATCACCACCGACCTCATCGTCGGGTTCCCGGGCGAGACCGAGGAGGACTTCGCCGAGACCCTGCGCGTCGTCGAGGCCTCCCGGTTCTCCAGCGCCTTCACCTTCCAGTACTCGGTCCGGCCGGGCACGCCTGCCGCGACGATGGACGACCAGGTGCCCAAGGCCGTCGTCCAGGAGCGGTTCGACCGGCTCATCGCCCTCCAGGAGGAGGTGTCGTGGGCCGAGAACCGGCGGGTCGAGGGGCGCGAGGTCGAGGTGCTCGTGGCGCCGGGAGAGGGCCGCAAGGACGGCGCGACGTCGCGCCTGAGCGGACGGGCCCGGGACAACCGGCTGGTGCACTTCGCGGTGCCCGAGGGGGCCGAGCGCCCGCGGCCCGGGGACGCGGTCACCGTCGGGGTCACCTACGGCGCCCCGCACCACCTCGTCGCCGACAGCGGGGTGCAGGGCGGCGGCTACGCCGTGCGGCGCACCCGTGGTGGTGACGCGTGGGCGGCGCTCCAGGGGTCCGCGGTGCCCGGCAAGCCGGCGGTCTCCCTGGGCCTGCCGACCGTGGGTCGGCCGCCCGCACCGGCGAGCACGCCGGGCTGTCCGGCCTGAGGCCGCGCGGGGCCCCGGTGGAGAGGCTCAGGCGACGAGGGCCACGACCGCGGCCACGAGCGCGCAGCCGGCGAGGACGGCGCTGACGACGCCCGCGGTGCGCAGGGAGGTGCGACGACGCTCGTCGGCGACCGCCGCGAGCTGGGAGGTGGTCTTCACCGCGTCGTAGAGCGGTGAGGGGTCGAACGGCTGGATGTCGAGCTTGGGGAGCCCGGAGTGCCAGTGCGACACGACGTTCGTCCTTCCGACGGGTGCGAGAGTCGTTCGACCATAGGGGACCCTTCGGTGCCGTGCAGCGCTTCGACGGGTCGCGACACGCCCTCTGTCCGTAGGCGGCAGGCATCGTGTCCGAACGGACGAGACCCCCGACCGTTCGTTCGGTCGGGGGTCTCGCGGCCTCGGGTCAGCCCACTACTGTCCGATCGCGTCGTCGGCCTTGGCCTGAGCCTGGTCGACCTGGTCGGCGTACTTGCCGCCCGTCACCGAGTCGACGGCGTCACCGCCGCGCTCGATGGCCTGGTCGCTCAGCGACTCGACCTGGTCCGGGTGCTGCTCGGCCAGCTCGGTGAGCTTCTCCTTGGCGCTGTCGAGAAATCCCATCGACGACCTCCTTTCGTGCGGCAACAGGGCGTGCTCCCGGGGGAGCCCCTCCATCCCACACCCGTTCCTCCCGCCGCGCCAGCCCTTTCCCCGTGCTCGGACCGCCGGGACGGCTCTGGAAGAATCTGCGGCATGACCATCCGTCCCGTCGTCATCACCGGAGAGCCGGTCCTCCACCGCCGCGCCGCACCCGTCGAGGTCATCGACGACGGCATCCGCGAGCTCGTCGCCGACATGTTCGAGACGATGGACGCCGCGCGCGGCGTCGGCCTGGCCGCCCCGCAGGTGGGGGTCGGCCTGCGGATCTTCACCTGGCAGCTGGCCAACGACGACGGCATCCCACCCCGGGGCGTCGTCATCAACCCCTACCTCGTGCCGGCCAAGCCGCTGCCGGGCGACCCGGACCCGAACGACGAGGTCGAGGGCTGCCTCTCGGTGCCGGGAGAGTCCTACCCGCTGCGCCGCGGCGAGTCGGCGGTGCTCACCGGGCAGGGCCTCGACGGTGCCGAGCTGCACCTCGAGGCCACCGGGTGGTTCGCCCGGATGCTCCAGCACGAGTACGACCACCTCAACGGCTTCCTCTACGTCGACCGCCTGACGGGCAAGTGGGCCCGTCGGGCGCGCAAGACGGTCAAGGCCAACGGCTGGGGCACCCCGGGCCTCACCTGGATGCCCGGCGAGGACCGCGACCCCTTCGGCCACGACGACGAGACGCCCGACCTCGAGCGCGTCGACTGAGGTGGCCCCCGACCTCGTCGTCGCCGTCGTCGGGCCGACCGCCACCGGCAAGTCCGACCTCGGGGTCGCCCTCGCCGAGCGGCTCGGCGGTGAGGTCGTCTCGGCCGACGCCTCGCAGCTCTACCGGGGGATGGACGTGGGGACCGCCAAGCTGACGCCCGCGGAGCGGCGCGACGTGCCGCACCACCAGCTCGACGTCCTCGACGTCACCGAGGAGGCCAGCGTCGCGGCCTACCAGCGGCACGCCCGCGCCGACGTCGACGCGGTGCGGGGCCGCGGCCGTTTGGCGCTCGTCGTCGGGGGGTCGGGCCTCTACGTCCGCGCGGTCCTCGACCGGCTCGAGATCCCGCCCACCGACCCCGGGGTGCGCGCCCGGCTCGAGCGGAGGGCCGCCGAGGAGGGCACGCCGGCCCTCCTCGCCGAGCTCGCGCGGGTCGACCCGCGCGCCGCGGACGTCCTCGAGCCCCGCAACACCCGACGCATCGTGCGGGCCCTCGAGGTGGTCGAGCTCACCGGGCAGCCGTTCAGCGCGACGATGCCGACCCGCGAGCTGCTCCGGCCCACGCTCCTCGTCGGGCTGCGGATGGAGCGCGACGTGCTCGACGAGCGCATCGAGCGCCGCACCCGGGGGATGTTCGCCGCGGGGCTCGTCGAGGAGACCCGCGTGCTGGTCGGGCGCGGCCTGCGGGAGGGCCGCACGGCGAGCCGGGCGGTGGGCTACGCCCAGGCCCTGTCCGTGCTCGACGGGACGTCGTCGGAGGAGGACGCCGTGGCCGAGACGGCCGGGCGCACCCGGCGCCTGGTCCGCCGCCAGGAGTCCTGGTTCGGCGCCGACCCGCGGGTGCGGTGGGTCGACGCCCTCGCGCCCGACCTCCTCGACCGGGTCGTGGGGCTCGTCGAGGCCTCAGGCGGGGCGGGTGGCCGACGAGGTCGGGCGGGTCGGGGATGATGGTCGGCATGGCTGACCGGATCGCGTTCACGAAGGGGCACGGGACCGAGAACGACTTCGTCCTCGTGCCGGACCTCGACGGGGTCCTCGGCCTGTCCCCGGCCCGCGCCGCCTGGCTGGCCGACCGGCGCGCCGGCATCGGCGGCGACGGCACGATCCGGGTCGTCCCGGCCGAGCTGGTCGACGAGCCGGCCGTGCGCGAGCAGGCCTCGACGGCCGCCTGGTTCATGGACTACCGGAACGCGGACGGCACCGCGGCCGAGCTGTGCGGCAACGGGACCCGGGTGTTCGCCGAGTACCTCCGGCGCGAGGGCCTCGAGACCGGCGACGAGTTCGTCATCGCGACCCGGGCCGGGGCCCGCGTCGTGCGGTGGGACGGCGGCCAGTGGTCGGTGGGCCTCGGGCCGTGGCGGCTGGCCGACCCGGAGACCGCCGAGCGCGACGGGTTCGACGCGCTCGTGCACGTCGGCGACGGCGACCCGTACTCGGCCCTGACGGTCGACCTCGGCAACCCGCACACCGTCGTGGCGCTCCCCGAGGAGGTCGAGCTCGCCTCCCTCGACCTCGGCCGCACCCCCCGGGTCAAGCCCGACCCCCCGCACGGCACGAACGTCGAGCTCGTGCGCCCGGTCGGGCCCGGACACCTCGCGATGCGGGTCCACGAGCGAGGGGTCGGCGAGACCCGCTCGTGCGGGACCGGCGCGTGCGCGGCGGCGGTCGCGACGAGCTTCTGGGCCGGTGCCCTCGACACCGGCTCGACGTGGCGCGTCGACGTCGCGGGCGGGCGCCTCACCGTGCGGCTCCTCCCCGACCACGGGGTCGAGCTCGCCGGGCCCGCGGTGCTCGTCGCGGACGGATCGGTCCCCGCCGACCTGCTGCCCGCCTGACCCTCAGCCGCGGTGGCGGACCTCGAGGACCCGGAAACCCTTGACCGAGGTCAGTCGCGCGCAGGCGAGGCCCAGCTCGTCGGCCACCCAGCGCTGGAGGCTGTCCGAGCCGAGGTTCTTCTGGACGACGAGGTACGCGACGCCGTCGGGGGCCAGCCGGGGGAGCCAGGTGCCGAGCAGGGTGTGCAGGGCGGCCTTGCCCACCCGGATCGGCGGGTTGGACCAGATGAGGTCGAAGGCCACCGCGTCGGGCAGCTCGTCCGCCGTCACGGCGTGCACGCCGGTGAGGCCGAGCGCCGCGGCGTTGCGGCGGCAGAGGTCGAGCGCCCGCTCGTTGACGTCGAGCGCGTACACGGTGGCCGCGGGGGAGCGCAGGCCGAGGGTCAGCGCGACCGGTCCCCAGCCGCAGCCCAGGTCGAGGAAGGTCCCGCCGGCCGGGGGCTCGGGCGCCTGCGCGAGGAGGACGGCCGTGCCCTTGTCGACCGACCCGGGCGAGAACACCCCACCGGCCACCTCGACCTCGACGGTGCGCCCGGCGAGCCGCACGCGCAGGGGCCGGCGCTCGCCGTCGCTCGCGGGGGCGGCGGTGAAGTAGTGGTCGGGCTCGCTCATCGGGTCGAGAGGCTAGCGGGAGCGCGGCCGGCGGCGCGTGGCCGGAAGAAAGCGGTCGCTGCCGGTCGTTGGACTCTGCGACCCTAGGGAGAACATGACTGCACGAGACATCCTCTCCGGGCGGGCCGAGGCGCTCGCCGACCAGACCCGCGACGACTCCGGCTTCGTTCTGGACGACGACGCCCTGACCTTCGACGGCGACCAGTACGACCGCGAGGAGCGCGCCGCGCTGCGCCGCGTCTCCGGGCTGTCCACCGAGCTCGAGGACGTCACCGAGGTCGAGTACCGCCAGCTGCGGCTCGAGCGCGTCGTCCTCGCCGCCGTGTGGTGCGAGGGCACCGCGGAGGACGCCGAGAACTCCCTCAAGGAGCTCGCCGCCCTCGCCGAGACCGCCGGGTCGGAGGTGCTCGCCGGCGTCGTCCAGCGCCGGGCCCACCCCGACCCCGCGACCTACCTCGGCAAGGGCAAGGCCGCCGAGCTGCGCGACATCGTCATCGAGGAGGGGGCCGACACGGTCGTCTGCGACACCGAGCTGGCGCCGAGCCAGCGCCGCGCCCTCGAGGACGTCGTCAAGGTCAAGGTCATCGACCGCACCGCCCTCATCCTCGACATCTTCGCCCAGCACGCGAAGAGCCGGGAGGGCAAGGCCCAGGTCGAGCTGGCCCAGCTCCAGTACCTGCTCCCCCGCCTGCGCGGCTGGGGCGAGTCGATGTCGCGCCAGGCCGGTGGCCAGGCTGCCGGCGGGCAGGGCATGGGCTCGCGCGGTCCGGGCGAGACCAAGATCGAGCTCGACCGCCGTCGCATCAACACGCGCATCGCGAAGCTGCGCCGCGAGATCAAGGACATGAAGACGGTCCGCGACACCAAGCGCGGGGGGCGGCGGGCCAACCGGGTGCCGAGCGTGGCCATCGCCGGCTACACGAACGCCGGCAAGTCGAGCCTGCTCAACCGCCTCACTGGCGCCGGGGTGCTCGTCGAGGACCAGCTCTTCGCGACGCTCGACCCCACCGTGCGGCGCGCCGAGACCCCGGACGGGCGCCTCTACACGCTCGCCGACACCGTCGGCTTCGTCCGCCAGCTGCCGCACCAGCTCGTCGAGGCCTTCCGCTCCACCCTCGAGGAGGTCGCCGACGCCGACCTGCTGCTCCACGTCGTCGACGGCTCGCACCCCGACCCCGAGGGCCAGATCTCGGCCGTCCGGTCGGTGCTCGCCGACGTCGAGGCCACCGACGTCAAGGAGGTCGTCGTCGTCAACAAGGCCGACCTCGCCGACCCCGAGGTCGTCGACCGGCTGCGGCGGCACGAGAAGCACTGCATCGTCGTCTCGGCCCGCACGGGTGCGGGGCTGGAGGAGCTCAGGGCGCTCATCGGCGACGAGCTGCCCCAGCCCGACGTCGACGTCGACGTGCTCGTGCCGTACGAGCGCGGCGACCTCGTGAGCCGCGTCCACGAGACCGGCGAGGTGCTGACGAGCGAGCACGTGGCCGAGGGCACCCGCCTCACGGCGCGGGTCGACGCCGAGCTCGCCGACGACCTCTCGGCCTTCGCCGTCTGACGGTGCCCGCGCCGCGCACCCTGACGACCGAGCGCCTGCGCGTCCGGCCGCCCTCGGACACCGACCGCGACCTGTGGGTCCGGCTGCACACCGACCCGGCGCAGTACCCCTTCGCCCCGTGGTGGCGGGCGCGCGACGCCGACGCGGCGGACGTGGGCTGGCGACGGGCCCGGGCGCACTGGGCCGAGCACGGCTTCGGGTACGGCGTCGTCGAGGACCGGGCCACGGGCGAGGCCGTCGGCGTGGCCGGGGCGATCCACGGGCGGGAGGGCCGCCACCTCAACCTCTACTACCGGCTCGACGTCGCGCAGCACGGCCGTGGCCTCGGCCCGGAGGTGGCCCGGGCCGTCGTCGCGGACGCGGTCGAGCACGGGCCCGACCTCCCGCTGACGGCCACCGTTCGTCCCGACCACGCGTCCTCCGTCCGCACGGCCGAGCGGTCCGGCCTCACCCTCGTCGGTGCGGCCGCCCCGGGAGCCCGGCTCCCGGGCGTGCCGCCGGAGGTGGTGGCCCGGTCACTGGCCAACGACCCGCCGGAGGTCCCGCCCTCGGTCGTGCTCCTCGCCCCGAGGGCCGAGACGCACCGGGCCGCGTTCGACGCCGAGACCCGCGAGGCCGTCCTCGACCTGTGGTGCGCGACCAACGACGCCGGGGGAGCGGTGGGCTTCCTGCCCGGGACGCCGCGGACCGCGGTCTCCGAGGCGCTGGCCGCCCACGAGGTGCAGCTGGCGTCCGGGTCCGCCACGGCGGTGCTCCTCCGCTCGCCGGAGGACGTCCTCGTCGGGATGGGCCTGTGGGCGGGGGCCGACGGGCCGCTCTTCGCCCACGCACGCACCGCCTACCGGGTGATGACCGACCCGGCCCGCCGGGGACGCAACCTCGGCCGGCTGGTCATGGCCGCCATGCACCGGGCCGCCCGGGAGGACGGGGTCGAGGTGGCCCAGCTCGTCGTCCGCAGCGGGCTCGGCCTCAGCCGGTTCTACGAGCGGTCCGGGTACCGCGAGGTGGGCCGGGTGCCCGGGAACATCCGGGTCGCACCAGGAGACGACCGCGACAGCGTCCTCCTGGCCCGCCGCCTCGACGGGCGCCCGCTGACCTCCGACGGTCGCCCGTGACCGGAGCGCCCCCGCCGGTCAGCTGAGGCCGACGATGCGCCCGTCCTCGTCGACGTCGATGTGCTCGCTCGCGGGCACCTTCGGCAGGCCGGGCATCGTCATGATCTCGCCCGTCACCATGACGACGAACCCGGCGCCGGCGGCGAGGCGCACCTCGCGCACCGACACGGTGTGGCCCTCGGGGGCCCCGCGCAGCGTCGGGTCGGTGGAGAACGAGCTCTGGGTCTTGGCCATGCAGACCGGCAGGTGGCCGAAGCCCTCGGCCTCGATCGCGGCGAGCCGCTTGGCCGCCTTCGGCTCGAAGGTCACCTCCGCAGCGCCGTAGACCTTGGTCGCGATGAGCCGGGCCTTCTCGGCGAGCGGCACGTCGTCGGGGTAGACCAGCTGCATGTCGGCGGTGCCGGCCTCGACGACCTCGAGCACACCGCGGGCCAGGGCCTGCGCTCCCTCCGGCCCGTCGGCGAAGTGGGTGGCCTCGAAGGCCGCGAAGCCCTCCTCGTCGACGAGGCGCAGCAGGGCCGAGACCTCGGCGTCGGTGTCGGTGGGGAAGCGGTTGAGGGCGACGACGGCCGGGAGGCCGTACACGTCGCGGACGTTGCGCAGGTGCCGCCGCAGGTTGCTCATCCCCGCGGTGAGCGCCTCGACCGACTCGTCCTTGAGGTCGGCCACCGCCACCCCGCCGTGGTACTTCAGGGCCCGGACCGTGGCGACGACGACGACCGCCGACGGGCGCAGGCCCGAGGTGCGGCACTTGATGTCGATGAACTTCTCCGCGCCGAGGTCGGCACCGAAGCCGGCCTCGGTGACGACGTAGTCGGCGAGCTTGAGCGCGGTCCGCGTCGCCATCACCGAGTTGCAGCCGTGGGCGATGTTCGCGAAGGGGCCGCCGTGGATCATCGCCGGCGTGTGCTCGAGCGTCTGGACCAGGTTGGGCGCCAGGGCGTCCCGGAGGATGACGGTCATGGCGCCGTGGGCCTTGAGGTCGCGGGCGGTGACCGGCGCCTTGTCGCGCGTGTAGCCGACGACGACGTTGCCGAGCCGCTCCTTGAGGTCGGCGACCGAGGTCGCGAGGCACAGGATGGCCATCACCTCGGACGCCACGACGATGTCGAAGCCGTCCTCGCGGGGGATCCCGTTGGCCACGCCACCGAGGCCGACGACGACGTCGCGCAGGGCCCGGTCGTTGAGGTCGACGACGCGCTTCCACGTGATGGTGCGCGGGTCGATGCCGAGGGCGTTGCCGTGGTGGAGGTGGTTGTCGAGGATGGCCGAGAGGAGGTTGTTGGCCGCCGCGATGGCCGCGAAGTCGCCGGTGAAGTTGAGGTTGATGTCGGTCATCGGCACGACCTGGGCGTAGCCGCCACCGGCCGCTCCGCCCTTGATGCCGAACACGGGGCCCATCGACGGCTCGCGCAGCGCGACCATCGCCTTCTCGCCGAGCGACGCGAGGGCGTCGGCGAGGCCCACCGAGGTCGTCGTCTTCCCCTCGCCCGCCGGCGTGGGGGAGATCGCCGTGACGAGGACGAGCTTCCCGTCGGGCCGGTCGGCGAGGCTGCGGACGTACTCGAGCGCGACCTTGGCCTTCGTGTGCCCGTAGGGGACGAGGTGCTCGGGGCCGATGCCGAGGCGCTCCCGGGCCAGGTCGGCGATCGGCGTGAGCTCGGCGGCCTCGGCGATCTCGATGTCGGGGGGGACGGGACGGGTGCGAGCGCTCGTGGTCACACCCGCCATCGTGGCACCCACGAGGGCGCACCGACAAGGGGAGAAGGCGCGTCAAACGCAACGTGCTGCGCGATGCGCAACAGATGCGGTCCACCCCGGGGGTGGCGGGGATCGGCGGGGACGAGGTCCTAGGCTGCTCGGGTGCCGACCCTCGACGACCTGCTCCACGCCGCGGTGGCCGGCGTGGGCGGCAGCGAGCGGCCCGGACAGGTCGAGATGGCGCACGCCGTGGCCGACGCCGTCGAGTCGGGGGAGCACCTGCTCGTGCAGGCCGGGACGGGCACCGGCAAGTCGCTCGCCTACCTCGTGCCGGCCGTGCAGCACGCCATGGACACCGGGAGGACCGCCGTCGTCGCCACGGCCACCCTCGCCCTCCAGGCCCAGGTGGTCGACCGCGACATGCCGCGGCTCGCCGAGGCCGTGGCGCCGCTGCTCGGCCGGAGGCCGACCTACGCCCTCGTCAAGGGCCGCCGCAACTACGTGTGCCTCCACAAGCTCGAGGGGGGCTTCCCGGACGACGACGCCGACAGCCTCCTCTCCGTGGGCGACGTCGACCGGGCCGCGTCCCGGCTCGGCCAGGAGGTGGTGCGCCTGCGGGAGTGGGCCGGCGCCACCGAGTCCGGCGACCGCGACGAGCTCGTCCCGGGGGTCTCGGAGCGGGCCTGGCGGCAGGTGTCGGTGAGCGCCGAGGAGTGCCTCGGGTCGCGCTGCCCGATGGTCGCCGAGTGCTTCGTCGAGCGCTCCCGCGAGGCGGCCCGTGACGTCGACGTCGTCGTCACGAACCACTCGTTCATGGCCATCGACGCCTTCGAGGGCCGTCAGATGCTGCCCGAGCACGACGTCCTCGTCATCGACGAGGGGCACGAGCTCGTCGACCGGGTCACCTCGACGATCACCGACGAGCTGACCCCCGGCTCGGTCCGGGCCGCCGCCCGGCGGGCCGGCCGGCAGGCCGACGCGGCCGAGGCCCTCGACGACGCCGCGACGCTCCTGGAGTCGGTCCTCGAGCCGATGCCCGAGGCCCGGCTCACGGGCGTCCCCGACGCCCTGGCCACCGCGCTCGGCCGGATCCGCGACGTCGCCCGCGCCGCCCAGACCGAGCTCAAGCCGCAGCCGGGCGAGGAGCCGGATGCCGCGCGCCAGGTGGCCCGGGCGGCCGTCGAGGAGCTCTTCGACACGGCGGCGCGGATGCTCGAGGAGCGCGAGCTCGACGTCACGTGGCTGGCCAAGGACCCCCGTCGCGGCCCCGTCCTGCGCGTGGCGCCGATGAGCGTGGCGATGCTGGTGCGCGACAAGGTCTTCGAGGAGCGCACGGTGGTCATCACCTCGGCCACCCTCGAGCTCGGCGGCAGCTTCGACGCGGTCGCCGGCACCATCGGCCTACGGGGGGAGGGGGCCCCGGCCTGGCGCGGCCTCGACGTCGGCAGCCCCTTCGACTACCCCAGGCAGGGCATCGCCTACGTGGCGAAGCACCTGCCGGCCCCGGGGCGCGACGGCACCGCCCCGCAGACCCTCGACGAGATCGAGGCCCTCGTCCGCGCCGCCGGTGGGCGCACCCTCGGCCTGTTCTCGTCGATGCGCGCGGCCCGCGAGGCCACCGACGTCATGCGGGAGCGGCTCGACGACACCGACATCGTCGTGCTCTGCCAGGGCGAGGACCAGATCTCCACCCTCGTGCGCGAGTTCGCCAAGGACCCGCGCACCTGCCTGTTCGGCACCCTGTCGCTGTGGCAGGGGGTCGACGTGCCCGGCTCGTCGTGCCAGCTCGTCATCGTCGACCGCATCCCGTTCCCGCGGCCCGACGACCCCCTGGCGTCGGCCCGCAGCCAGGCCATCGCCCGGATGGGCGGCAACGGGTTCATGGCCGTGTCGGCCACCCACGCGGCGCTGCGGCTGGCCCAGGGCGCGGGGCGCCTCATCCGGCGGGCCGACGACCGCGGGGTGGTCGCCTTCCTCGACTCGCGGATGATGACGGCCCGCTACGCCGGGTTCCTCCAGCGCTCGCTGCCCCCGTTCTGGCCCACGGCCGACCGCGAGATGGTGCTCGGGGCCCTTCGGCGCCTCGACGAGATCGCGCCCGCCCCGCTCCCGGTCGCCGACCCGGCGCTGCGGGGGCTCACCGGTGCGGTGCAGGGCACCTCGATGGGCTCGGCGGACCGTGTCGCACCCGAGCCCGACGAGCGTCCCGTCGCCGACCCGCCGCCCCCTCCGGAGTCGGCCCGGACCGCCGTCACCGGCGGGCACGCGTGGACCGCCCAGGAGGACGAGGAGCTGCGCGACGGCGTCGAGCTCGGCCTCTCCCTCGACGAGCTCGCGGAGTCGATGGAGCTGCCGCCCGGGCTCGTCGCGGCCCGGCTCACCGGCCTCGGCCTCGAGGCCGGCGCCGGCGCCACCCTCACCTTCGAGTAGGCCCCCCGGGGGTCAGGCGGCTCCGGCCTCGAGCCGGCGCACCCACGCGTCGGTCGCCCGGGGGTCGGTGAAGCGCAGCACCGGCGGGCCGTCCGGGGCGGCGGCCAGCGCGGCGATCTGCTCGCGCTTGCGGTGGAAGGACCTGACGTGCCAGCCGATGATCGAGTCGCGCGACAGGGTCTGGCGCCACGACTCGGTGTTGCCGCCGCAGACCTGCTCGTGGTCGCGGATCCGGTGCAGGGTGCGGGCCAGCAGCCGGCCCAGGCTCACCCGGCGCGGGTAGTCCAGCGCCACGACGAGGTCGGTGCGGGGGAGCACGACCTCCCGGGTCGAGCGCCACAGCGAGTCGATGACCCACGCCGGGCCCTGCGCGAGCGGGCGGATCGGCCTCGACCTGGTCGTCGGCCGAGAGCTGGACCCAGCCCGGGCGCCACATGAGGTCGTCGACGGCGACGTGCGGCAGGCCGCCGACCGCGGCGAGGCGCACCGCGAGCGAGGACTTGCCCGACCCGGTCACGCCGAGGATGACGACGCGCCGGTGCTGCCGGAGGTCGGGGGGCGGGTCGACGAGCACCGGCAGATCGTAGGCGACCGGGGCGTAGGGCGGTCGGGCGCGCGGCGTGGGCGCCGGGTGGCAGAGTGACGCCATGACCGAGGACACCGTGGCCGTCGCCCACCGGGTGCCGCCCTACGTCCTCGTCTCCGGGCCCGAGGGGCTGCTCGCCGAGCGGGCCGTGGCCCAGACCCTCGACGAGCTGCGGGTCACCCAGCCCGAGCTCGAGGTCATCCGGGTGTACGCCGCGGCCTACCAGGCCGGTGAGCTGCTCCTGCACGCCAGCCCCTCGCTCTTCGGCGGCGCCAAGTGCCTCGTCGTCCACGACCTCGACGAGGCGGGGGACGACCTCCAGGCCGACGTCCTCGCCACCGTCACCGACTCGCCGGAGGCCGACCTCACCCTCGTCGTGCTCCACAAGAGCGGCCAGCGCGGCAAGAAGGTGCTCGACGCCCTCCGGGGGGCCGGGGCCCGGGTGCTCGAGGCGCCCGCCCTCAAGAGCGACCGCGACAAGACCGACTTCGCGGCCCACGAGTTCCGACGGGCCCGGCGCAAGGCCACCGGGGAGGCGGTCCACGCCCTCGTCGAGGCCGTCGGCAAGGACGTGCGCGAGCTCGCTGCGGCCTGCCAGCAGCTCGTCGACGACACGACCGGGGTCATCGACGAGCAGGTCGTGCTCACCTACCACGGCGGCAAGGTCGAGGCGACGGGCTTCCGGGTCGCCGACGCCGCCCTGGCCGGTGACGCGGGCGAGGCCCTGCGGCTGCTCCGGCACGCCATCGCCGTCGGGGTCGACCCCGTGCCCATCGTCGCCGTCCTCGCCCAGCAGGTGCGCCAGCTCATCACGGTCGGCTCGGCCGGGCGCGGGCGCTCCGCCGACATCGCCCGGGACGTCGGGATGGCGCCGTGGCAGGTCGACCGCGCGCGCCGGGCGCTCTCCGGCTGGTCGGCCGAGGGCCTGGCCACGAGCCTCCAGGCCGTCGCGGCCGCCGACGCCGAGGTCAAGGGCGGGGGCCGCGACCCCGTCTACGCCGTCGAGCGGGTCGTCCTCACCATCACCGGCCAGCACTCCCGCTCGCGCGACGACTGACCCGCACGACTGACCCGCCGGGCTCTCGTTTTGGTCGGTGGTGCCGCCCGCTGGTACCTTTGTCGACTGCGTGCGCGTGTGGTCGCGCGCGCACGAGCACCATCCAGCGCGAGTCACGCACGGGCCCCCCACGCCCGGTCCCGACTCGCGTCTGCCGCCCTCTACGGCAACCCGATCCCGACCGAAGGCACCGACACAGTGGCGAACATCAAGTCCCAGCTCAAGCGCATCAAGACCAACCGCAGCGCCACCGAGCGCAACAAGGCGGTCAAGTCCGAGGTCCGGACGGCCATCCGCAGGTTCCGCGCGGCCGCCGACACCGGCACGGCCGACGAGGCCCGCGAGGCCCTCAAGGTCGCGACGACCCGGCTCGACAAGGCTGTCAGCAAGGGCGTCATCCACAAGAACCAGGCCGCGAACAAGAAGTCCGCGATGGCCAGGAAGGCCGCTCAGCTCTGAGCCGAGCCGCCTCGCCCGAGGGCCCGCCACCTGACCGGTGGCGGGCCCTCGCGCGTCAGCCCCGGGCGCTGCGGACGGCGGCGGCCACCTCGGCGAAGCGGTCGGGTGAGAGCACGGCGCCCTCGCGCCGGACGGCCTGCGGGTCGACCCGGACGACCCGGTTGACGCGCACCTCGCTGGGCCGGCCCCGCGCGTCCCAGGCGCCGGAGCCGATGTCGACCCAGAGCCGGCCGGCCCGGCGCTCCTGCTCCTCGTCGCGGTCGTGGTCCTGGCTCGTCAGCTGGAGGGCGAGCAGCCACGGACCGTCGTGCCCGACGAGGAGCACCGGGCGGTCCTTGCCCTGCGCGTGGTCCTCCTCGTACGGCACCCAGGTCCAGACGACCTCGCCCGGGTCGGGGCGCCCGTCCGGTCGGGGCGCGTAGACCGGGTCGAGCGGGCCGTCGTAGTCGCCGGGGTACCCGGTGACCGACGGCGGCGCCGGGGCCTGCGGCGGGCGCCGGCGGGTCGCGGCGCGCACGACCTCCCGTACCGCGGTGCCGACGAGGGGGCGCAGGATGCGCTGCCACTGCATGCGCAGACCCTAGTCGGGCCGCCTCCGCCCCTCCGGGTCCACCGGACGGTGGATCGCAGGTCCACGAGGTGGACGACGAGAACGGCCCGGGCCTCCTCCTAGGGTCGAGGAGCGGGACGCCGAGCACCCGACGACCGACTCCGGAGGACCCACGATGGCGACGACGACCACGGCCACCACCAGCCCAGCCACCGCTCCCGGGACCACCCGCGGTCTCGCCGAGCCTCGGCACCCGGTGGTCGTCGGCAGCGTCGTGGGGATGCTCCTCGCCATCTCGCTCGGCCGGCTCGCGCTCGTCGGCCTGGGCCACGAGGACCTCCAGCCGGCGCTCGTCGTGCTCGCCGTCGGCCTGCACTTCGTGCCCTTCGCCCGAGCCTTCCGCGCCCCGCTGTTCGGCACCCTCGGGTGGGTCGTGGCGACCCTCGGCGCGCTCGGCCTCGTCGGGGGTGCGGTGGTGGGCGCGGTCGCACCTCGGGCCGCAGCCGTCGTCGCCGGGCTCGTCATGCTCGGCCTCGTCGGCCTCGAGCAGTGGCGTGGCGGCACCGCCGTCAGCGGCTGACGGTCCAGCCCCGGCGGTCCGCGAGCAGCCGCACCGCCGTGTCGGCGTAGAAGACCTGGTGCCGCCGGAGCGCCTCGGTGCAGCCCGGGGGCGGCGGTGCGCCGGCGTTCTCGAGCATGAAGCCGACGAGGAAGGCGAGGAAGGCGTCGACGTCGTCGGGTGAGGCGCCGACGAGCAGCGGGGACCCGTCGAACCGCCCCACGTCGACGCCGTGGTGGTGCATGAGCGGCCACAGCGAGACGAGGTCGAGCCAGGGCGCGCCGAGCGAGGCCTGGTTCCAGTCGACGACCCGCATCCGCCCGTCGCGCTCGCGCAGCAGGTTGTCGGGCCGGACGTCGAGGTGGACCAGGGCCGGGCCGGCGACGGCGTCGAGCACCCCGGTGGACAGCCGCGCGAGGTCGGCGGCCGCATCCGGTGCGGGCACGGCGAAGCCCTCCGGCCAGGGCTGGGCGCCTGTCGACAGCCGGCGCAGGGCCGGCACGCCCGCGGTCCCGCCGGCGAGCTCGTCAGCGGCGGTGCCGAGGTCGAGTGCCGCCAGGAGGTCCTCGTCGGCGCCCGCCACCTCCCGGCACGCGGCCTCCACGGCGTCGGCGTCCTCCGCGGTCCACGGACCGCCGGGTTGGGTGCCGTCGATGGCCTCGAGCACGAGGACGAACCAGGCGCCGCGGGCCTCGACGTCGAGCGCGCCCACCATCCGGGAGGGAGTGCGCAACCGCGCCACCCGGGGGAGGAGCGTGGCCTCGCGCGCGAGGGACGACCTGATCTGCGGCATCGACGGGCCGGCGACCTTGACGAAGACGCGTGAGCCGTCGTCGAGGTGGACCAGCCCGGCGGTGGCTCCGCCGAACCCGGACCGCACGGGCGGGTCGCAGCCGACGACGGGCGACCCGGCCACCTCGCCGACGGCCGCCCGGACCCGAGCCGGGAGGGCGTCGAACGGCGGGCGGAGGCTCGTCGCGAGGTAGTCGACCTCGGCGACGCGGGTGCGCCCGTGGTGGCCATCCGCCCACGGTCGCACCGCAGGCGCCCGCCCGCACCCGGGTTTCCCCGGCCGGACCGCCCCGCGCGGGTTCGGTGGGTCGCGCCCGGCGTGGGAGACTGGGGGACAGCGCCCTGACCGTCCCGACCCCGAGGAACTCCGCACCCGTGTCCCCCCGTGCCCGCACCGTGCTGCAGCCGCACGCGACGCCGCCGGAGGCGATCCGCAACTTCTGCATCATCGCCCACATCGACCACGGCAAGTCGACCCTCGCCGACCGGATGCTCCAGATCACCGGCGTCGTCGACGACCGGGCGATGCGGGCGCAGTACCTCGACCGGATGGACATCGAGCGCGAGCGCGGCATCACCATCAAGTCCCAGGCCGTGCGGATGCCGTGGGAGGTCGACGGCGTGAGCCGGGTCCTCAACATGATCGACACCCCCGGGCACGTCGACTTCACCTACGAGGTCTCCCGCAGCCTCGCCGCGTGCGAGGGTGCCGTCCTCCTCGTCGACGCCGCCCAGGGCATCGAGGCCCAGACCCTCGCGAACCTCTACCTCGCGATGGAGAACGACCTGACGATCATCCCGGTGCTCAACAAGATCGACCTGCCGGCCGCCCAGCCCGACAAGTACGCCGAGGAGCTCGCCGGGCTCATCGGCTGCGAGCCCGAGGACTGCTTCCGCGTCTCCGGCAAGACCGGGGTCGGGGTCGAGCCGCTGCTCGACTCGATCGTCGCGCAGGTGCCGCACCCCACCGGCGACGCCGACGCCCCGGCCCGGGCCATGATCTTCGACTCCGTCTACGACACCTACCGCGGCGTCGTCACCTACGTGCGCGTCATCGACGGCAACCTCAACCCGCGCGAGCGCATCGTCATGATGTCGACCAGGGCGCACCACGAGCTGCTCGAGATCGGCGTCATCAGCCCGGAACCGTTGCCCGGCAAGGGTCTCGGCGTGGGGGAGGTCGGCTACCTCATCACCGGCGTCAAGGACGTGCGCCAGTCCAAGGTCGGCGACACCGTCACCAACGCGGCCAAGCCGGCCACCGACGCGCTCGGCGGCTACCGCGACCCCAAGCCGATGGTCTTCTCCGGCCTCTTCCCGCTCGACGGCTCCGACTACCCCGACCTGCGCGAGGCGCTCGACAAGCTCAAGCTCAACGACGCCGCCCTCGTCTACGAGCCCGAGACCTCCGTGGCGCTCGGGTTCGGCTTCCGCTGCGGCTTCCTCGGCCTGCTCCACCTCGAGATCGTCCGCGAGCGGCTCGAGCGCGAGTTCGACCTCGAGCTCATCTCGACCCAGCCCAACGTCGTCTACGACGTCTCGATGGAGGACGGCACGCAGGTGCGGGTGACCAACCCGAGCGAGTTCCCCGGCGGCAAGATCGGCGAGGTCCGCGAGCCGAAGGTGCGCACGACCATCCTCGCGCCGAGCGAGTTCATCGGCGCGATCATGGAGCTGTGCCAGGGCAAGCGCGGCACGCTGCTCGGGATGGACTACCTCTCCGAGGACCGCGTCGAGATGCGGTACACGCTGCCGCTGGCCGAGGTCGTCTTCGACTTCTTCGACCAGCTGAAGTCCCGCACCCGCGGGTACGCGAGCCTCGACTACGAGCCCGACGGCGACCAGGTCGCCGACCTCGTCAAGGTCGACATCCTGCTCCAGGGCGAGACCGTCGACGCGTTCTCGGCGATCGTCCACAAGGACAAGGCCTACGGCTACGGCGTGATGATGGCCGGCAAGCTCAAGGAGCTCATCCCGCGCCAGCAGTTCGAGGTGCCGATCCAGGCCGCCGTCGGCGCCCGGGTCATCGCCCGCGAGAACATCCGCGCGATCCGCAAGGACGTCCTCGCCAAGTGCTACGGCGGTGACATCTCCCGCAAGCGCAAGCTGCTCGAGAAGCAGAAGGACGGCAAGAAGCGGATGAAGAACATCGGGTCGGTCGAGGTGCCGCCGGAGGCGTTCATCGCCGCCCTGACCTCCGACGGGGCCGGCGCGCAGGCCACGAAGAAGTGACCGCCGCCCACACCGCGGTCACCACGCCCGACGGCGCTCCCGCCCGTGAGCCCGGGCTGCGCAGCCGCCGCCTCCTCATCCCCGGCTCCGCGCTGCTGTGGGGCACCCAGTTCGCCTTCCTCAACCCCGCGATCGGCATCATCCTCGTCTCGCTGTACGGCGCGAGCGCCACCGAGGTGGGCGTGGCCCTCACGGCGTACAACGTCAGCGGGTTCGTCTCCACGCTCGTCGTGCCCACCCGGGCGGACCGGCGCGGCGACTACCTGCGGCCGCTGCTGTGGTGCGGCGGGTTCACCATCGCCCTCGTCACCGCCCTCGCGCTCGCGACGTCGCTGCCGCTCGCCGTCCTCGCCCTCGTCGCGCTGGGCGGCCCCGCGGGCGTCGCGATCGGCCTGATCTTCGCCTACCAGCGGCACACCGGCGACAGCCCGGCGCAGATCATGCGCACCCGGGCGGTGTTCTCGCTCGCGTGGGTCGGCGGGCCGCCGCTCGCCGCGTTCCTCATCGGGTTCCTCGGCAACCGCTCGGTCCTCTGGGCGGTCGCGGGGATGGGCGTCGTCGGGCTCGGGCTGACGCGCCTGCTCATGGCCTCGCACTCCCGGTCGCGCCACGCCTCGGCCCCGGCCCCGACCGGCGACCGGATGTCGGTCGCCCTGCGCCGCCCGGAGGTCGTGGTCCTCCTCGCCACCTTCGTCTCCCTCGCCGCGGCGCTCAACGCCTCGGTCGCCGTCCTGCCGCTCTTCGTCACCCAGGGCCTGGGGCTCGACGTCGAGTGGAGCGGCATCGCCCTCGGCACCTGCGCGGCCCTGGAGATCCCCATCCTGCTCGGGCTGGGCCGCCTCACCACGCGGTTCGGGTCGCGGCGCCTCGTCGCGGTCGGGAGCGTCGCCGGGTTCGCGTACTACGTGCTGATGCTCACCTCGGCCGGGACGGTCGTGCTCGTCGCCGGGCAGGCCCTCAACGCCGTCTTCATCGCGACGATGACCGGGGTGGGGCTCACCATCTTCCAGGACGTCGTCGGACGGCCCGGGCTCGCCTCCGCGCTGTTCATGAACACGAGCCGGGTGGGGGCCATCGTGGCCGGTCCGGTGATCGCCGTCGGGGGTCTGACCCCACTCGGGTACGGCGGTGTGTACGCGGTCTGCGCCACCCTCGTCGTCGTCGGTGCGAGCGTCCTCGTGGGCGCGCGGCTCGGCCGGCGACGTCGGCGCTGACCGCCCGTCCGGCTCAGGCGGGGAGGGTCGACTCCTCGACCGTGCCGCCGTCGAGCGGCCCGTCCACGACGGCGCCCCCGTCGAGGGCGGCGACGAGCGCGGCGAGGCCGACGGGCCACACGGTGTCGCCGGTCGCCGCGAGCTCGGCGAGGTCCCACCAGCGGATCTCGACGATGGTGAGGCGCTCCTCCTCGGTGTGCGCGGAGGTGTCGACGTCGAAGGCGGGGACGCGCACCGCGAAGAAGACCTCGTCCTGGTCGACGACCTTGTCGCTCCAGCCGTGCACGACGCGTCGGCGCAGGAGCGGGCCGGCGAGGTCGGTCTCGGCGACGCGCAGCCCGGTCTCCTCCCACAGCTCGCGCACGGCGGCCGCGGCGTCGCCCTCGCCCGGGTCGACCCCGCCGCCCGGCGTGCTCCACCAGTGCGGCACGGGGTCGAGGCCGAGGTCGGAGTCGCGGATGAGGAGGACGCGGCCGTCGTCGTCGAGGAGCACCACCCGGACGGCCCGGCGGGCGAAGCGGGGACGGTCCTGCGGGGCGGGCAGGACGAACCCGGGCTGGCCGGGAAGGGGGGAGTCGCTCACCCGGACCACGGTACCGAGGGAATGCGACAGCGGACCTACCGGCGGGTAACCTCTCGTCATGGCCGACACCCTGACCCTCTACCGCCGTCTCGCGCTGCTGCCCGGGGGTCGCCGCACCTTCTCGGCCCTCTTCGCCCGCCGAGCGCCGTACTTCCGCACGGTGCGGCCCCGGGTCCGGGCGGTCCGTGCGCACCACGCCGAGCTCGTCGTCCCCAAGCGCCGGGCCGTGGAGAACCACATCGGCACGGTCCACGCCATCGCCGTGTGCAACGGGCTCGAGGCGGCGATGGGGCTGCTCGCGGAGGCGACGACGCCCCGGACCCACCGCTGGATCCCCAAGGGCATGACCGTGGCCTACCTCGCGAAGTCGACGACCGACCTGCTGTGCGTCGCCGAGACCCGGCCGGCCGACTGGGCCGTCGGCGCGGCGGGTGATGTGCCGGTGGCGGTGCGGGCCGTGCGGACCGACGGCGTGGTCGTCGTCGAGGGGACGATCACCATCTACGTCAGCGAGCGTCCCTCGCGCTGAGCCGCGTCCGACGCCTCAGGCTCGGGTGAGCCGGTCGCGCAGGCGCGCCACGTCGTCGTCGCCCCAGCCGTGCGCCCGCAGCCAGCCCGCGGCGCCACCCCAGCCGTCGTCGACGGCGTCGAGGATGGTGCTCATCGTCTCCGCCTGCGGCGTCTGGTCGGCGACGGCCTGCCCGCGCAGGCCGGGCCCCTGGGAGTCGGTGCCGGAGATGCGCTCGATGATCCGCTCGATGCGCTCGGCCGAGAGCACGTAGTCGGCGACGATCTCCTCGCGCGGCACCCCCGCGACGTCGAGGGCCAGGGCCACGACGGTCCCGGTGCGGTCCTTGCCGGCGGCGCAGTGCACGACCGCCGCCCCGGTCGCCCCGGCGACGGCCCGCAGCGCCGCCGACACCGAGTCGGGACGCTTCGCGAGGTAGCCGAGGTAGTGCCCCGACCAGAACGCGGCGTCGCGCTCGTCCGGCGGGGGGAGGGCCAGGGAGCGGGCGGCGACCTCGTCGGCCGTCATCGGGGGCCGCGGCGGGAGCAGCGAGTGGTGGTGGTGCACGAGCGAGGTCGTGCGGCGCAGCGGGCCGTCGCCCTCGAGGTGCAGCTCGGTCTCGGTGCGCAGGTCGACGACGTCGGTGACGCCGAGGTCGTCGACGAGCCGGGCGACGTCGGCCTCGGTGAGGTCCTGGAGGTTGTCCGAGCGGATGAGCCGGCGCGGCACCGTCGTCCCTCCGTCGCGGGTGGGGAGGCCGCCGAGGTCGCGCATGTTGGCGAGCCCGTCGAGGTCGATCCATCGTTCCGGCACGCGGTCGATCCTAGGCGGGCGCCGGTGACGAGAGGGGGGCGGGGGAGCGGCGTGCGGGTGGCGTCGGGGAGACTGGAGGGCGTGCCCCGACTGCCCGACGGCGACCCCGCCCCCGAGTCCGGGGAGCTTCCCGCCGAGGCCCTCGCCCGCCTGGCCGGCCGTCCCCTCGGCATCTACCTCCACGTGCCGTTCTGCGCGGTGCGCTGCGGCTACTGCGACTTCAACACCTACACGCTCACCGAGCTCGGTCCGGGCGCCTCGACCGCCGACTTCGCCGGCACCGCGCTCGCCGAGCTCGACCTCGCGGCGCGGGTGCTCGGCGACGCGGCTCCGGCCGTCTCCACCGTCTTCGTCGGCGGAGGCACCCCGACCCTGCTCCCCGCGGCCGACCTCGTCCGCCTCCTCGACGGCGTGCGGGAGCGCTTCGGGCTCGCCGACGGCGCCGAGGTGACGACCGAGGCCAACCCCGACTCCGTGACCGCGGCCGACCTCGAGGTGCTCGCGGCCGGCGGCTTCACCCGGGTGAGCATCGGCATGCAGAGCGCGGTGCCGCACGTCCTCGCGACGCTCGACCGCACCCACGACCCCGCCCGGGTCGGCACCGCGGTGGCCGCCGCCCGGGCCGCCGGGCTGGCCACGAGCCTCGACCTCATCTACGGCACGCCGGGGGAGTCCCTCGCCGACTGGCGCACGAGCCTGGAGAGCGCCCTCGCCCACGAGCCCGACCACGTGTCGGCCTACGCGCTCGTCGTCGAGGAGGGCACCCGGATGGCCGCGCAGGTGCGTCGGGGCGAGCTGCCGATGCCCGACGGCGACGACGAGGCCGACAAGTACGAGCTCGCGGACGCTGTCCTCGCCGCGGCGGGGTACGACTGGTACGAGGTGAGCAACTGGTCGCGGACCCCCGAGGGCCGGTGCCGCCACAACGAGGGGTACTGGCGCGGGGACGCCTGGTGGGGCGTCGGCCCGGGGGCGCACGGCCACGTCGGCGGCGTGCGCTGGTGGAACGTCAAGCACCCGCGCGCCTACGCGGCCCGCCTCGCCGACGGGGTCTCGCCCGCCGCCGGGCGCGAGGTGCTCACCGAGGCGCAGCGCCACGACGAGGAGGTGCTGCTCGGGGTGCGGCTGCGGGAGGGGCTGGCGCTCGAGCGCCTCGACGAGGCCGGGCGCACCGCGGTCGCCGGGCTCGTGGCCGACGGGCTGCTCGAGGGGGCGGCCGCGGTCCGCGACCGGCGGGCGGTCCTCACCCTGCGCGGGCGGCTGCTCGCCGACACGGTCGTGCGCCGGCTGCTCGGCTCCTGAGGAGCGGCAGCCGGCGCACGCCGGTGGGGGGTTCGCTGGGTCAGCGGACGAAGGTGGGGGTGAACGGGGGGCTCCACCACTCGCCGTTGTTGGCCTTGACCGCGCCCATGATGTGCAGGACGACCGCGTAGACGAACGCCAGGAGCAGCAGGGGGATGCCGATGATCGCGCCGATGAGGGTGATCGTGAAGATCCAGCCGACGACGGCTGCGATGGCCGCAGTGATCTGGACGTTGAGCGAGTTCGCGGAGTGGGCCCGCACGAACGGCCCGCGGTCCTTGTAGATCAGGTAGATGACGAGGCTGCCGACGAAGCCGAGGAACCCGGCCGAGAGGATCATCGCCGCCAGTCCGACGAGGTGGCTCGCCATCCCCCAGGTCTTCTCCTCCTGCGGCGTCAGCGGGGCGGCGGTGGGCGCCGGGTAGCCGGGCTGGGCGTACTGCGGCGCAGCCGCCGTGGAGGGGGGCGGCGGGGGGACGGCGCCGGGTTCGGTCGTGGGGTCGTGGTCCGGGGTGTGCGGGCGAGGGGTCTCGCTCATGGTTCCTCCTTGGTGGGTCTGGTCCCATCGAACACCCGACGCGGCCCGGGTGCACCGGGTTCCGGGGGCGCGTCGGGGTCGGGCTCGGGGTCCGGTCAGGGCCGACCCCTACCGCACCGGCCCCGTGGGGGCCACACTGGCGGCGTGGAGCTGCTCGACCGGGTGCGCGCCGCCCTCCCCCCGGCGGAGGAGCGGCGGATGTTCGGGGGCGTCGGGTTCATGGTCGACGGCGCGCTCGCCTGCTCGGTGAGCCCGCGCGGGCTGCTCGTGCGCACCGGCCCGGACCTCTTCGGCGGGCTGTCGGCACGGCCGGGGGTCGAGCCGATGGTCATGGGGGGTCGGACGAGCCGCGGCTGGGTGCACGTGGCACCCGACGTCCTCGGCGACGACTCCGCGCTGCGCGAGTGGCTCGAGGTCGGCGTCGGCGCGGCCCGCGACGTCGGGGCGTCCTAGCCGGAGGCGGCCTCGGGCGCCGTGACGAAGTCGATGAGCTCCTCGACCCGGCCGAGCAGCTCGGGCTCCAGGTCGGTCCACGAGCCCACCGCTCCGAGGACGCGCCGCCACGCGCGGGCGATGTCGGCCTGGGTCTCGTGCGGCCAGCCGAGGTGGGCACAGATGCCGTGCTTCCACTCCGTGCCGCGGGGGACCACCGGCCAGGCGGCCATCCCGAGCCGACCGGGCTTCACCGACTGCCAGACGTCGACGTAGGGGTGCCCGACGACGAGGACGTGCTCGGCCCACGGCCGCAGCGACCGCGCCTCCTCGACGACCCGGGTCTCCTTCGAGCCGGGGACGAGGTGGTCGACGAGCACCCCCATCCGCCGTCCGGGGCCGGGCCCGAAGTCGCGGATCGCCCCGGCGAGGTCGTCGACGCCGTCGAGCATCTCGACGACGACGCCCTCGACCCGCAGGTCGGCGCCCCACACCTTCTCGACGAGCTCGGCGTCGTGGCGTCCCTCGACGAAGATCCTCGACCCGCTCGCCACCCGGGCCCGGCCGCCGGTCACCGACCGCGACCCGCTCGCCGTGCGCGAGCCGGCCGCGCGGGCCGCCGCGAGGCGGGCGGCCTCGGCCACGCGCGGGGCGACGAGCACCACGGGCGCGCCGTCGACGAGGAAGCCGGGGCCGAGCGGGAAGGCCCGCAGGCGGCCGCGCCGGTCCTCGAGGTGCACCACGTGCAGCCCGCCGGCCTTCTCGACCCGCACGACCGCGCCGCACCACCCGGTCTCGACGTCCTCGACGACCGTGCCCGGCTCGGCCGGCAGCTCGACCGCCCGACCGCGCGGCGGGCGCCGCCAGTCCCCGGCGAGGACGTCGCCGCCGTACCTGTCCACCACGGCGGCGAGGCTAGCCCGCCCCCGCGCCCGCGGGGTGGACCGCCGCGCGATGTCCCTCCACCGGCTTTCGCGTCGACGCCGCCGACCACGTAGGATTGGCACTCCGGCGGCGAGAGTGCCAAACCCCGGCCGCGCCGACGACCGACCCGACGAGCGAGCCCGGAGGTGACCGTCATGAGCGAGGACCGACGCCTGCGCATCCTGCGGGCCATCGTCCAGGACCACGTCGAGACCTCGGAGCCGGTCGGCTCCAAGTCGCTCCTCGAGCGGCACCACCTCGGGGTCTCGGCCGCCACCGTCCGCAACGACATGGCCGTGCTCGAGGAGGAGGGGCTCATCGCCGCGCCGCACACGAGCGCCGGGCGCATCCCCACCGACGCCGGCTACCGGGTGTTCGTCGACCGCCTCTCGCAGGTCAAGCCGATGAGCACGGCCGAGCAGCGGGCCATCGCGCACTTCCTCCAGGACGCCGTCGACCTCGACGACGTCGTCGACCGCACCGTCCGGCTGCTCGCGTCGCTGACCCGCCAGGTCGCCGTCGTGCAGTACCCCTCCCTGTCGCGCTCCTCGGTCCGGCACGTCGAGCTCGTGCCCATCGGCGGGCCGCGGCTGCTCGTGGTCCTCATCACGACCACCGGGCGGGTCGAGCAGCGGGTCGTCGACGCCGGCACCGACCTGCTGACGCCCGCGGGCGAGGAGACCCTGTCGACGCTGCGCACCGAGCTCAACGCCGCGGCCGCCGGGCGCACCCTCGCGGACGCGAGCACCGAGCTGGCCGCGGTGCCCGAACGGCTCGACCCCGCCGTCCGCGAGGTGGTGCGGGCCGTCGTCACCGCCCTCGAGGACTCCCTCGTCGAGGAGCGCGAGGAGCGGGTCGTCCTCGCCGGCACGGCCAACCTGGCCCGGGCCGGCACCGACTTCGTCTCGAGCCTCGGCCCGGTGCTCGAGGCCCTCGAGGAGCACGTCGTGCTCCTCAAGCTGCTCGGCACCGTCGCCGAGCAGGGCGGGGCCCTGGCCGTGCGCATCGGCCACGAGAACCCGTACGCGGGGCTGCAGTCGACGTCGATGGTGACGACCGGCTACGGCTCCGGGGCCGACCTCGTCGCCGGCCTCGGCGTCGTCGGGCCCACCCGCATGGACTACCCCTCGACGATGGCCGCGGTGCGGGCCGTCGCGACCTACGTCTCCCGGATCCTCGACGACTGACGTCGAGCGACCCGCCACCCACCGACCACGGAGGACCCCCCACCCGTGAACGACTACTACGCCGACCTCGGCGTCGCGCGCGACGCGAGCGCCGAGGACATCAAGCGCGCCTACCGGCGGTCGGCGCGCAAGCTGCACCCCGACGTCAACCCCGGCCCGGACGCCGAGGAGCAGTTCAAGAAGGTCTCGCAGGCCTACGACGTGCTCTCCGACCCCGACAAGCGCCGCTCCTACGACGCCGGCGCCGACCCGTACTCGGGCAACGCCGCCGGCTTCGGGCAGGGCTTCTCGTTCAGCGACATCATGGACGCCTTCTTCGGCCAGGCCGCGGCCGGCGGCGGGCCCGGCCCGCGCTCGCGGACGGCCCGCGGCCAGGACGCGCTCGTCCGCCTCGACATCGACCTCGGCGACGCCGTCTTCGGGGGCGAGAAGGAGCTGACCATCGACACCGCCGTGGCCTGCGGCACCTGCCACGGCGACGGGATGCAGCCCGGCACGGGCGCGCGCACGTGCGACGTCTGCGAGGGCCGCGGCGAGATCCGGCAGGTGCAGCGCAGCTTCCTCGGCAACGTCATGACGAGCCGGCCGTGCATGACCTGCCAGGGCTTCGGCCAGGTCATCACCGACCCCTGCTACGAGTGCAGCGGCGACGGCCGGGTCCGCACCCGCCGCACCCTGACCCTCAAGGTGCCGGCCGGGGTCGACACGGGGACCCGCATCCAGCTCGCCGGCGAGGGCGAGGTCGGGCCCGGCGCCGGTCCGGCCGGCGACCTCTACGTCGAGGTGGCGGTGCGCCGCCACCCCGTGTTCCAGCGCCGCGGCGACGACCTGCACGCCACGATCGAGGTGCCGATGACGGCGGCCGCGCTGGGCGCGACGCTGGCGATGGACACCTTCGACGGCAGCCGCGACCTCGACATCCGCCGCGGCACCCAGAGCGGCGACACCATCACCCTGCGCCAGCTCGGGGTCACCCACCTGCGCGGCGGCGGCCGGGGCGACGTCGTCGTCCACGCGATGGTGCAGACCCCGACGAAGGTCGACGCCGAGCAGGAGGAGCTGCTGCGGCGGCTCGCCACGCTGCGCGGCGAGGAGCGGCCCGAGGGACGGGTCGCGAACCCGGCCGACGGCTCGATCTTCGGCAAGCTGCGCGACGCCTTCAAGGCCCGCTGAGCCGTCACCGCCGATGACCCTGCCCGTCCACCTCGTCGCCCCCGAGGTCGTCGCGCGGTCCGCGGTCGGCGACGTCGTGCGCCTCGACGGGGTCGAGGGCCGGCACGCCGTCGCCGTACGACGCACCCGGGTGGGTGAGCGCCTCGTCCTCGCCGACGGCGCAGGCCGGGCCGTCGAGGGCGAGGTCGTCGAGGTCGGTCGCGAGCTCCTCGACCTGCGCGTCGACCTCGTGCGCGACGAGCCGGAGCCGAGCCCGCGCTTCGTCCTCGTCCAGGCGCTGGCCAAGGGGGAGCGCGACGACCAGGCGGTCGAGGCCGCGACCGAGTGCGGCGTCGACGAGGTCGTCCCGTGGCAGGCGTCCCGCAGCATCGTCCAGTGGCGCGGGGAGCGCGGTGAGAAGGCCCGGCGGAAGTGGGACGCCGTCCTCGTGGCCGCCACCAAGCAGTCGCGCCGCACCCGTCGCCCGGTCCTCGCGGCCACGGCCACGACCACGGACCTGCTCGAGCGGGTGCGCGGGGCCGCGCTGGCGCTCGTCCTGCACGAGGACGCCGCCACGCCCCTCGCCGGGGTCGCCCTCCCCGACTCCGGCGACGTCGTCGTGGTCGTGGGCCCCGAGGGGGGCATCGCCCCCGAGGAGGTGGCCGCCCTCGAGGCCGCCGGGGCCGTCACCGTCCGGCTCGGGTCGACCGTGCTGCGGGCCTCGAGCGCCGGGCCGGCGGCGCTCGCCGTGCTCAGCGCCGCGCGGCGCTGGCGCTGACCCGGGTCACTTCACGACGAAGGTCGCGGCGTCGGACGCGCTGACCGACCCGTCCTTCGGGCTCAGGGCGGTGACCCGGACCGTGTACGTGCCGGGGTCGAGGGTCCCGAGGTCGACGGTGTAGGTGCCGCGGGCCGGGCCACCGGCCGACGCCGTCACGTGCCCCGAGCGCACGGGGCTGCCGCCCCGCTCGAGCTCCCAGGAGAGAGCTCCCTCGAACACCGAGGCCTCGCCCCGCACCTGCACCGGTCGGCCGCCGGGGAGCACCGCGCCCGACACGGGCTCGGTGACCCAGACGTCGGTGAGGACCGTCCACCACTCGTCGGTCGCCGGTCGGGTCACGACGCCGAGGGTGGCGCCGTCGGCCCGCACCGTGACAGGCAGGTTGCCCCGGCCGAGCACGGCCTGCGCGGTCCAGCCGAGGGAGGGCAGGGCGAGGTCGTCGGCGGCGCTGCCCACCGTGCGCGGCGGCCGGGAGAGCGTGACGACGACCCCGTCGGCCCGGACCTCGACGGCGGTGACCTCGACGTCCGCCCACGGCCCCCTCGTCACGTCGAGCAGCGGTGCGTCGAGGGCGGCCTGGACGGCCTCGCGCACCCGCGCCACCTCGTCGACGACGGTCGTGGCGTGCCACTCGCGGCGCAGCCCGAAGCGGCCGTCCGGGGCGTCGGCGACCTCGGGGACGATGACGTAGACCGGCAGGGGCGCCGCGGCAGCCGGGGTGCTCGGCGTCGCGGTGGGGGACGGGGAGGTCGTGGGCGGGGCCGGCGTGGTCGGCGGGGTCGAGGGGGACGGGGTCGGGGTGCCGGCCACGGACGTCGGGCGCGGGTCGGAGCCGAGCGCCTCGTGCACCGCCCACGAGCCGCCGACGACCGCGGCCACCGCTGCGGCGGCCACGAGGGGCACCCAGCGCCGCCCGCGGGCCGCCCCCGCGGCGGCGAGCACGTCCTCGAGCCGGTCGGGGGCCTCGACGAGGGCGGCGCGCGCCCGCAGGCCGGTCCGCAGCCGGTCCTCGGTGCGTCGGGTCGAGAGGTCGTCGTCCATCACTGCTCCCATCCGTCCCGCAGCGCGGCGAGGCCGCGGTGGGCGTGCGTCTTCACCGCGCCGACGGAGATGCCGAGGGCGGCGGCCGTCGCGGCGAGGTCGAGGTCGAGGTAGTACCGCAGGACGAGCACCTCGCGCTGGCGCCGGGGGAGGCGCGACAGGGCGGCGACGACCTCGTCGTGGAGCTCGGCGTCCGTGGCGGACTCCTCGGCGCTCGCCGCGGTGGCGGCGGCGGCCCGCCGGGCGGCCACCGAGGCGGCGTAGCGCTCGCGCACCCCGCGGCGGCGCAGCGCCGAGCGGGCGCCGTTGACCACGCAGCGCCTCAGGTACGCCGCGGCGGCGTCCTCGTCGCGCAACCGCCCCCAGTGCCGGTGCACCGCCACGAAGGCGTCCTGGACCACCTCCTCGGCGTCCTGCTCGTCGTGCAGGAGCAGCCAGGCGAGACGGACCAGCCCGCGGGCGTGGGCGGCGTAGAGGTCGGTGACCCCGAGGTCCGCACCACGCCGTCCGTCCACGGCCGTCATTGTCATGCCCCACTGACGCCCACCGGGGGAGGTTGGTTGACACGCGGCACCGGCGGCCGCCGCGCCCGCTCGTCACGAGCCGGACCCTGCCACGTCGAGGACCCTGTCGGCCATTGACAACAGTTGCCTGTTGTGGCAATCATCGACGACATGCCGACCACTGGTCCCACCCTCCCGCGGCTGCTGCGGGCGATGGGCGACCCCGTGCGGCTGGGCGTCGTCGAGGAGCTGGGGCGGGGTCCGCGGCCGGCCGGCGAGCTGGCGCGGCTGACGGGGGTGTCCGCACCGACGATGAGCAAGCACCTGCGCACCCTCCTGGAGGCCGGCCTCGTCACCGACGAGCGTCGTCCGGGGGACGCCCGGGTCCGGGTCTTCCGGCTGCACGGGGACTCGGTCGTCGCCGTCCGCGCGTGGCTGGACCAGGTCCAGGCAGGGTGGGACGAGCAGCTCGCGGCCTACCGCCGCCACCTCGAGCAGCGTGACGGGGACCCGACGAACGGAGTGGACCGATGAGTGCGGACGACGAGCGACCGATGACGACGAGCTCCGAGGCGGAGGTCCCGGTGCCACCCGACGTCGCGTTCTCGGTCTTCACCGACGAGCTCGACCTGTGGTGGGTGCGGGGACCCATCAACCACTTCGCGGCGGGCCGGGTCCGCGAGATGCGGTGCGAGCCGGAGGTCGGTGGTCGCCTGCTCGAGGTCTACGACGTGGCGGGCGACGACGTCCTCGAGCTCGCGCGCATCACGGTGTGGGAGCCCGGGCGGCGCCTCGCCTTCGCCAGCTCGCTCGACGACGTCGCGACGGAGGTCACCTTCGAGCCCGTCCCCGGCGGCACGCGGGTTCGGGTGGTCGCGACGGTCCCCGTCGGCGGCCGTGAGGCGGGAGGCACGGCGTGGGTGCGGGTGGTCCCGAAGTGGTTCGGACCGTGGGTCGCCCGCCGGGACGCGCAGCCGCACGAGGTGCGCGACATCGGCCGCCTGGGGCTCACCGTGCGGTACGCGCGCCCCGCGGCGGCCGCGCGCTGGCTCGCCGACGTCCTCGGGTTCGAGACCCCGGACCCGCTGCCGCAGGGGGAGGACCCCTTGCCCCACACCGGGTACGGGCACCCGTGGATCGAGCTGCGGGCCGGGGGCGCGTCGGTCGTCGTCGAGCCCCTCGCCGACGGGGGCGCGATCGGGGACGCCCACCTGCCGTGGGTCTACGTCGACGACGTCGAGGCGACCCACCGCCGCGTGTCGGAGCGCGCGCGGACCCACGTCACCCCGGTGGACGCGCCGTGGGGGCTGCCGTTCTTCGAGGTCGAGGACCCCGAGGGCCGTCGGTGGCGGGTGGTCCAGGCCCGTCCGACGATGTGAGCCACCCGCCGTCGCGCGGCCCCTAGGGTCGGGGGATGAGCGACCCGAGCGCGGACTGCATCTTCTGCCGGATCGTCGCCGGTGAGGTGCCGGCGGACGTCGTGGCCGAGACCGACCACTCCCTGGCCTTCCGGGACCTCGACCCGAAGGCCCCCACCCACTGCCTCGTCATCCCGCGCCGGCACGTGCCCGACGTCGTCGCGCTCGCCGCGGCCTCACCCGAGGAGCTCGCCGACGCCGTCGCCCTCGCGGGGCGGGTCGCCGACGACGAGGGACTGGCGGGCTTCCGGCTCGTCGCCAACACCGGCGCCGCGGCCCAGCAGAGCGTCTTCCACGCCCACCTGCACGTGCTCGGCGGCCGCGATCTCACCTGGCCCCCGGGCTGACCTGCCGGTTTTCCGCGTGGTTCCCCGCCGTCCCGGCCCGTAGACTGGGCCCACGATGAGCGACGCCCATACCCACGAGCCGGCGACCACCCCCGGCTCCACCCAGAGCCACCCGCACGTGCCCCAGCACACCGTGACGATCCCGTCGGACGTGCAGATGGTCACCCTGCTCGGACCCCGCGACGAGCTGCTGCGCACGATGGAGCGCCAGTTCCCCCAGGTGCAGCTGCACGTCCGCGGCAACGAGTTCCACATCGCCGGCCCGAGCGCCGAGGTGGCCCTCGTCGAGCGCCTGCTCGACGAGCTGCTCGACGTGCTCGACGGCGGCCAGCCGCTCAACCGCGACGCCGTCGAGCGCTCGATCCAGATGCTGCGCGCCCAGACCGTCGAGCGCCCCGCCGACGTCCTGACGATGAACATCGTCTCCAACCGGGGGCGGACCATCCGGCCGAAGACCCTCAACCAGAAGCGCTACGTCGACGCCATCGACGAGAACACCATCGTCTTCGGCATCGGCCCGGCCGGGCACCGGCAAGACCTACCTGGCCATGGCCAAGGCGGTCGCGGCGCTGCAGGCCAAGCAGGTCAACCGGATCATCCTCACCCGGCCGGCCGTCGAGGCCGGCGAGCGGCTCGGCTTCCTGCCCGGCACGCTCAACGACAAGATCGACCCCTACCTGCGCCCGCTCTACGACGCGCTGCACGACATGGTCGACCCCGACTCCATCCCGCGGCTGATGGCCGCCGGCACCATCGAGGTCGCGCCGCTGGCCTTCATGCGGGGCCGGACGCTCAACTCCGCGTTCATCATCCTCGACGAGGCCCAGAACACCTCGGCCGAGCAGATGAAGATGTTCCTCACCCGCCTCGGCTTCGGCTCGAAGATGGTCGTCACCGGCGACGTCACCCAGGTCGACCTGCCCGGCGGCACCCAGAGCGGCCTGCGGATCGTGCGCGACATCCTCGACGAGATCGACGACGTCCACTTCTGCGAGCTCACCGCGGTCGACGTCGTCCGGCACCGGCTCGTCGGCCACATCGTCGACGCCTACGGGCGCTGGGACGCGATCCAGGGCCAGGGCGGCCCCCGCCGCGGCGCCGAGCGCGGGTCCCCGACGCACCGAGCAGCGCGACGGGCCGGGCGCGTGAGCATCGACGTCCTCAACGAGACCGAGGTCGAGGTCGACGAGCTCGAGCTCGTCGCGTGCGCCCGCTACGTGCTCGGCGAGCTCAAGGTGCACCCGCAGGCCGACCTCTGCCTCCGGCTCGTCGACGAGCCGGCGATGGAGACCCTCCACGTGCAGTGGATGGACCTGCCCGGGCCCACCGACGTCATGAGCTTCCCCATGGACGAGCTGCGCCCGGGGCGCGACGGCCTGGCGCCCGAGGAGGGCGTGCTCGGCGACATCGTGCTCTGCCCGAGCGTCGCGGCGGCCCAGGCCCGCACCGCGGGGCACGCCACGGAGGAGGAGCTGCTGCTGCTGACGACGCACGGCATCCTCCACCTCCTCGGGTTCGACCACGCCGAGCCGGACGAGGAGAAGGAGATGTTCGAGCTGCAGCGCCAGCTGCTGCTCACCTTCCTCGCCACCCGCGGCCGGCCGAGCGCCTGAGCCGGAGGACGTCATGACCCGGCTCGTCGTCGCGGCGGTCCTCGCGACCGTCGTCGCCTTCCTCATCTCGATGGCCGAGTCGGCCTTCCAGCGGATGTCCCGCGTGCGTGCCGAGGAGCTCGCCGACGAGGGCCGGCCGGGCTCGGCGGCCCTCGTGCGCGTCGTCGGCGACACCGCCGCCTACCTCTCGGTGCTGTCCTTCCTGCGGGTCATCGCCGAGTCGACGGCGGCGGTGATGGTCACCCTGGCGGCGGTCGCCCTCGTCGAGGGCACGTGGCAGCCCTTCCTCGTCGCCATCGGGGTGATGGCCCTCATCAGCTTCGCCATCGTCGGCGTCTCGCCCGGCACGCTGGGCCGCCAGCACAGCGCCCGGGTCGCGCTGCTGGCCGCCCCCCTGGCGATCTGGCTGCGCCGCGTGCTCGGGCCGTTCTCCCGGCTGCTCATCGCCCTCACCAACGCCGTCACGCCGGGGAAGGGGTTCCGCGACGGGCCGTTCGAGAGCGAGTCCGAGCTGCGCGACCTCGTCGACGTGGCCCGCGAGAACCGGCTCATCGAGGCCGACGAGCGCGAGATGATCCACTCCGTCTTCGAGCTCGGCGACACCTACACCCGCGAGGTGATGGTGCCGCGCACCGACATGGTGGCCATCGACGACGACCGCGTCTGCCGGCAGGCGATGAAGCTGTTCATCCGCTCCGGGTTCTCCCGCATCCCCGTCATCGGCGAGGACGTCGACGACGTCGTCGGCATCCTCTACCTCAAGGACGTCGTGCGGCGGGTCAACGCCGACCCCTCCGCGGCGACCCTGCCGGTCACCGAGCTCATGCGGCCGGCCCGCTTCGTGCCGGACAGCAAGCCGGTCGACGTGCTGATGCGCGAGATGCAGCTCGAGCAGACCCACCTCGCGGTCGTCGTCGACGAGTACGGCGGCACCGCCGGCATCGTCACCATCGAGGACATCCTCGAGGAGATCGTCGGCGAGATCACCGACGAGTACGACCGGGAGGCGCCCGAGGTCGAGGAGCTCCCGGACGGGCGCACCCGGGTGGCCGCCGGCGATGCACGTCGACGACCTCGCCGAGCTGTTCGACGTCGACCTCGAGGAGGACGAGGTCGACACCGTCGGCGGGCTCATCGGCAAGACGACGGGGCTGGTGCCGATCCTCGGGTCGACCTGCGAGGTGGCCGGGCTGCGGCTCACCGCCGAGCGGATGTCCGGGCGGCGCCACCGCGTCGCCACCGTCCTCGTCGAACGCGTCGCCCCCGCGACCGCCGCCGACGCCGAGCTCGAGGAGAGGGTCGGATGACCGAGGAGACCAGCCCCGAGAGCCCGGAGGGCTACGTCGCCGGGTTCGCCTGCTTCGTCGGCCGCCCGAACGCCGGCAAGTCGACCCTGACCAACGCCCTCGTCGGGCAGAAGGTCGCCATCACCTCGAGCAAGCCGCAGACCACGCGGCACACGATCCGGGGCATCGTCACGGGCGAGCGCAGCCAGCTCGTGCTCGTCGACACCCCGGGCCTGCACCGCCCGCGCACCCTGCTCGGCCAGCGGCTCAACGACCTCGTCCGCGAGACGCTGCTCGAGGTCGACGTCATCGGCTTCTGCCTGCCGGCCGACCAGCGCGTCGGCCCGGGCGACCAGTACATCGCCGCCGAGCTCGCCGAGCTGCGGCGCGGCAAGAGCACCCCGGTCGTCGCCGTGGCCACCAAGTCGGACTCGGTCGACCGGACCCGGCTCACCGAGCACCTCATCGCGGTCGACCGGCTCGGCGACTGGGACGACATCGTCCCGTGCTCGGCCACGCGCGGCGACCAGGTCGACGTCGTGGCCTCGGTCCTCGCCGGCCACCTGCCGCCCTCGCCCGGCCCGCTCTACCCCGACGGCCAGCTCACCGACGAGCCCGAGGCCGTCATGGTCGCCGAGCTGGTGCGCGAGGCGGCGCTCGAGGGGGTGCGCGACGAGCTGCCGCACAGCCTCGCCGTCGTCGTCGACGAGATGGTGCTGCGCGAGGGCCGTCCCGACGACGACCCGCTGCTCGACGTGCGGGTGCACGTCTTCGTCGAGCGCGACAGCCAGAAGGCCATCGTCATCGGCCGCGGCGGCTCGCGGCTGCGCGAGGTGGGCACGACGGCCCGGCGGGGGATCGAGGCGCTGCTCGGCCAGCGGGTGCACCTCGACCTCCACGTCAAGGTGGCCAAGGACTGGCAGCGCGACCCCAAGCAGCTCCAGCGCCTCGGCTTCTGACCCGCCGGGTCAGCCGGCGCCCACGAGCCGGGCGACGGCGTGCGTCCGGTTCCGGGCGCCCACCCAGTCGACGACCGCCCGCACCTCGGCCGAGACGGTGCGCTCGCTGACCCCGAGGGCCTCGGCGATCTCGCGGTCGGTGTACCCGTCGAGGACGAGCGCGACGATGCGGTAGCGACGCTCGGGCAGCGGGGCGGGGAGCCCGGCCTCACGCCAGTGGAACGGCGCTCTCCCACGTCTCGAGGAACGCCGCCGCCGCGAGGGCCACGAGGCGGGGGTCGTCGAAGCCGTAGGCCCAGTCCGGGTGGCGGCACGAGGGGCTGCCCTGGATGACGGCGTACCGCTCGTCGACGACGATGAGCGGCACGGGGACCGGACCGACGCGGATGTCCGGGTCGATCGTCGTGAGCAGCGGGAACTGGCGCGCCGTCCGGCATCGCCTGCACCGACCGCTCCTCGATGCCGCGCGAGCGGGTGGACCGGTCGAGGTGCTCGACGAGCCGGCGGGTGGAGAACTGGGCGTGGGCCTGCATGTTCCACAGGCTCCGCCGCGTGCCCGCCTCGAGCCGGCCGAACGCCGCCGCGAGCCGGGCGCCGCGCCCCAGCGGCTCCAACCTCGGGTCGTCACGGTCGAGCAGCGGGGTGACCACGGCGAGGAAGGCCTCGACGGCGGGTCCGGGCACGACGGGTCCTTCCGTGACGGCAGCGCTGGCCCTCCACCTTAGAGGCACACAGGGGTGACATCGCAGGTCAGGGACCTGCGTCTCCGATCAGGGCGATGGCGTGGGCGCGGTTGCGCGCGCCGAGCCGGCGGGCGATCTCGGCCACCTCGGCCGACACGGTGCGCTCGGACACCTCCAGGGCCCGGGCGATCTCGCGGTCGCTGGCCCCGTCGGTGAGGAGGAACGCGATGTCGACCATCCGCCGGGTGAAGGCGGCCTCGCCGGCCGGTTCGGGTGGCGACGCCGCGCGCCACACCGCGTCGAAGACGCGCACCGCGCCGTCGATGACCTGGGGCGAGGTGCTCGTCCACACCTCGCCGGCGAGCTCGTACCCGGCGGGGGCGCCCACGAAGACGACCCGCGTGTCGACGACGAGCATCGGGGCGTGGACCGCGTGGTGGCGCAGGTACGGGTGGTGGTGGCTCGTGAGCACGGGGAGCCGGGCCGCGGCGCCCCGGTCGGTGACGTAGCGGCCGTCGATGCCGCGCCGGCGCGCGACGTCGGCGAGCGGGCGGGCCATCCGCACCTCCGACCAGGAGGGCCGGAAGGTCATGTGCCAGACGCTGCGCCGGACCGAGGCGGCGAGGGCCCGGACACCGGCGTCGAAGGCGGTGCCGAGGTCGCCGAGCGGGGTGAGCCGCGGGTCGCCGGCGACGGCGAGGCCGTGGACCCAGCGGAACCACAGGCCCGCGTCGGCCCCCTCGTGCTGCCCAGCCACGCCCGGTCCGACCTCCCCTCGCCCCGTTGCGAGTTCTCGCAATCCCGCTGGCCCTCCGGCGGGTGCTCCCCCCACAGTAGTGCCGCGGCGGCCGTCCTCCAGGGTGGGTCGCCGCGCCACGCGAGACCTCCGGGGCGGAGAGCCGGCGTGGTCGGGCGCACCGTTCCAGGGGTGGGGGTGCCCCGGCCACGCCACCGGCCGGTCGCGCGGCGGGCGTATCAGGGGGTCGGCCCCGGACCTCCTGTGGGCGACAAGGGACCGCGGCTCGCACCGGGCGACCCCGGCTCCCGAGGAGCTGACCATGGTCCCCACCCCCGACCCCGTCCCCGCCCCTGGCGCCGGCCCCTCGCCGTCCCCCGCCGGGCCCGCCGACGAGCGGCCGCACGGACTGCGTGGGGCCGCGCTCGACGAGGTGCCGGCCGAGGAGCTCCGGTTCGCGGTGGTGCTCAACGGCGGCGTCTCGCTCGCGGTGTGGATGGGCGGCACGGCCCTCGAGGTCGACCGCCTGGCGCACGCCGAGCGCGACGGCAACGCGATCTACGACACGATGCTCCGGCTCGCCGGCTGCCGGGCCCGCGTCGACGTCATCGCCGGCACGTCGGCCGGCGGGATCAACGGCGCCGCCCTCGCCCTGGCCCAGGTCAACGCGGACGCCGACCTCTCCACGCTGCGGGACGTGTGGACCGAGCAGGGCCGGTTCGAGACGCTGCTCCGCTCGCCGGTCAAGGGCTCGCCGAGCTCGCTGTTCCGCGGCGACGAGCACTTCCTCCCCGAGCTCAACGCTGCCCTGGCCCGGCTCGCCCGCTCGACCGACCCGCGACGTCTCGCCACACCCGAACAGGCGCCGGTGGACCTGACGATCATGACGACCGTCCTGCGCGGCACCCAGACGGTCACCGTCGACGCCCTCGGCCAGCGGCTGCCGCAGACGGTGCACGGCGCGAGCTTCGGCTGGAGCCGGCGCGGGCAGACGGCCACCGGGTCGCCCGACGACCCGTTCGCCTACGACCGGATCGCGCTCTCCGCGGCCCAGATGGCCCTCGCCGCGCGAGCGTCGTCGAGCTTCCCGGTGGCCTTCGAGCCGACCTTCGTCCCCGTCGGGGCCCCCGAGCTGCACGACGACGACCCGCGCCGCCGGCTGTGGCCGGACATGGCGGGGGTCGCCGACTGGGCCGACGCCGCGGGCGGCGACCGCTCCCGCTTCGTCGTCGACGGCGGCGTCCTCGCCAACACCCCGACCCGGGCCGCCCTGCAGGGCATCATGGCGATGCCCGCCCACGGGGCGGTGCGACGGGTGCTGCTCCTCGTCTACCCGCACGCCCCGGCGCCGCAGGACGCGCCGCCCGACACCGCGGACGCGCCACCGCCGCTCACCCGCACCCTCGCGGGCGTCGCCGGGGCGCTCTCGGCCCAGGGCAGCCGCACCTTCGTCGACGAGATCGGGGCCTTCAACGAGGCGGCCTCGGCCCGTCGCGGGACCCGCGCCGACATCCTCGGGCAGCTCGCGGCCACCCGCACCCCCCGCGGGCGCTCGCTGCCCCTGCTCGTCGAGGACCTCGCCGGCCGCCTCTTCGAGCACTACCGCAGCTCACGGCGCGCCCGCGCGGCCCGGACGGTCGCGACCACGCTCGTCGACGACCTGCCGAGCCGGGCGTGGTGCGACGAGGAGGAGGCCTGGGACCTCGACCGGGTGAGCCGGGCGGCCCAGCGCGCCCACACCGCGGGCCTGCCCGGGCCGGACGGCGCCGCCGGCTGGCTGCCGTACCTCCCGGAGACCATGCCGACCCGCGCCCACCCCGCGGGTGGCGACGGGTGGGCCTGGGGTGACGGCGGAGCCCTCGGCGTCGTCGAGGCCGTCAACGACGTCCTGCGCACCCTCGTCTGGGTGGTGCCCGGCAGCGAGCAGGAGGCCTGCCGGGCGATCGGCGAGGCGCGGGGGGCGGCGACGTCGGCCGTCGACGACCTCGCGGCCGTCCGCCGCGCCATCGACGACCGCTGGGCCGACCCGGTGCTGCGCTCCCTGCGCCCCGACGACGCCTACTGGCGGATGCGCCTGGCCGCCTACGCCGTCCGGATGACCGGCACCTCCCGCGCCGCCGCGGACTCGGCGGCGGAGGTCGTCGTCGCGACCGCGCGCAGCCGCGTGCTCGCCGCGACCGACCGCCCCCTGGCGGCGGACGAGCGGGCCGCGGCCGTGCGGCAGGCCGTCGACCGGGCCCTCGACGGGGAGTCGTCCGCGTCGTCGCAGCCGCTCCGGCGGCGGTCGGCCTGCGCCGACCGGGCGAGCGAACCGGGCGCCTGCGGCCGGGAGGTGGAGGGCATCGTCCGGGGTGTCGTCACGGCGCTGCGCACGCACGCCCTGCCCGTCCTCGTCGAGTACTGCCGCGACCACCCCGTCGACGCGTCCGGGGCGGGCGGCGTCCTCGGTGGCCTCGACGAGCTGCACCGGTGGCACGACCTCCTCACCCCCGGTGGGGTGGTCCCGCGGTCCACCGACGAGCTGCTCCTGCGGCTGCTCCACCTCGAGGTGCTCACCACCGTGCTCGGCGACGGCGCGCCGACCGGGCTGTCGATCCCGATCGAGCTCGTCCAGCTCTCGGCGCAGACCCAGAACCCGTCGACGGTGTTCAGCCGCACCGCCGACGACAAGCTCGGCGGGTGGTCGCTCAACCGGTTCGGGGGCTTCCTCAAGCGCTCCTGGCGGGTCAACGACTGGACCTGGGGACGGGTCGACGCCGCCACCATCCTCGCCCGCACGGTGCTGCACCCGGCCCGGGTGCGCCGCGCGGCCCACCTGTCCGGCTACCTCGGCCAGGACCCCCCGGACGTGCAGGCCCGCGAGACCCTCGACGACCTCGTCGGCGAGCTGTTCGCCGGGACGGGGCTCGACGGCGACCCCCGGGTGCGCGCGCTGCGCCGCCGGGCGCACGCCGAGCTGGCCGAGGTGTTCGGGCCGCAGGTCGCCGCGGAGTCCCTCCCGTCGACGATGCCCGCGCTCGCCGCGCTCTTCGCCTGGGCCCTGCACCTCGAGCTCGTCGGCCCGGAGCTCACCGCGCTCGTCGCGGCGGTGCGCGAGGACGAGCTGGACGGGGCGAGCCCCCGTTCGCGGGGGACGGTCCTCGTCGAGACCGAGGCGCAGCTCGTCCAGACCCTCGAGGCGGCCCGGCGACCCGAGGACGTGCGTCCCGTCGACCGCGTGCGGGCCCTGGAGGCCTTCGACCGGGCCGGGGTGGGGCGCGAGCCGATGACGACGGAGATGGCGAGCGACCTGCTCATCCGCAGCGCGTCGACGGCGGGGGCGGTCACCGCCTCGGTCCTCGACGCCCCGTCCTCGGGCCTGGACCGGGTGCGTCCCCTGACCCGGGTCGTCCGCGGGGCCATGCTCGTCGTCCACTGGCTCGTCGTGGGCCTCACCTCGCGCGCGACGATCCCCCGCTCCCTGGCCCTCTTCGGCCTCTCCCTCGGCGGGGTGCTCCTCGTCGCCTCGCTCTTCGGGGCGCTACCGCAGGCCTGGTCGGCTCCCGCGGCACTCCTCGGTGTCGGGGCGGTCCTCGCGGCCTTCGGGTTCGGTGCCCTGCGGACCGGCACCGTGCTGCACGGGGTGGTGCTCCTCAGCCCGCTCGTCCCGCTCGTCACCTTCGCGCTCACCCCCGAGCCGGCGCCGACCGGGGCCGGTGTCGCGGGCGAGACGGCCGTCGCCGCCGTCTCGGCGACGCGCGGTGGGGTGACGCTCACCGCGGTCGTCGGTGTGGTCGTCGGGCTCTACCTGCTCGGCAGCCTGCCGCAGTCGTTCGGCAGCCCGTGGTTCCTCCTGGGGCGCCTCGCCGAGCGGCACCACGTCCCCGACCCGGGCCGGGGGTCGCAGACGGCGATGGCGCGGCTCGGGCGCGGGGCCCGCCGGCGGCTGGTCGGGGTGCTGAGGTCGCTGCCCTCGCTCCTCGGGCCGGTGCTCGTCGTCGTCGTGCCCGTGCTCCTCGCGTGGTGGGTCGCCGTCCAGGGGTCGGCCGGGATCGCCCGGTTCGTCCTCGACCACCGGGGATGGCTCGTCCTCGCCGCGGTCGTGGCGGTCCTCGGTGGCGTCGCGATGACCTTCCGGTTCGGTGACCTGCTGCGCCCCCTGACCCGCCTCGTCGGCGCCGACGGCACGACGGAGTTCCGCTTCGGCGCCCTCGCGAGCCCGGTGCAGGTGACCGCGTCGTGGTCGGTGCTCTACGGGCTCGGCTACCTCGTCATCGGCCTCGCCGGGGCCTGGTGGTGGCTCGAGCCCACGAGCCCCCCGTGGCTCGTCGCGCTCGTCGTCAGTGCGCTGGGCCTCGGCTTCTGGCTGGCCCTCGGCCTGCCGGCCGTCTCGCCGGTGATTGCCCTGCGGGCCCTCGAGCGCGCCGAGCTGCGTCGCGACGGCGAGCCCGGGGGCACCCGGTTCACGGTCCACGACCCGGTGACGGCCCCCGCGGGCCGGGACGAGACCGTCGCGCGCTGGACCGCCGAGCGGTCCTACGCGGTCGACCTCGTCGAGCGGGGCGTCGGCTACCGCTGGCTGGTCGGCGACCGTGCCGGGAGCGACGGACGTGCGCCGTCGCTGCGTCCGCGTGGCGTCGAGCTGCTGCGGCGGCTCGACGAGGCGCGGGCGGCGCAGGCCCCGACCCCGTGGCGACGACGGCTGCGGCGGTGGGCCTGGCGGTTGGACGCGGCGGCGCGTGCGGCGGACGCGGCGCTGACCGGATGCTGAGCCTGCCGGCCCGTCCGGTGGCCCCTCCCTAGACTGCTCGCATGCGAGTCGGAGTCTTCGGAGCCACCGGTCAGGTGGGCCACGTCATGCGCACCCTCCTCCACGAGCGGAACTTCCCGGTCGAGGAGATCCGCTACTTCGCGTCCGCGCGGTCCGCCGGCACGACGCTGCCGTGGGACGGGCGCGAGGTGACCGTCGAGGACACCGCCACCGCCGACTTCACCGGCCTCGACCTCGCCCTCTTCTCCGCCGGTGGGGCCACGTCGCGCGAGTGGGCGCCGCGGGTGGCCGCGGCGGGCGCCGTCGTCGTCGACAACTCGAGCGCGTGGCGGCGCGACCCCGAGGTGCCCCTCGTCGTCTCCGAGGTCAACCCCGACGACCTCGACGACATCCCCAAGGGCATCGTCGCCAACCCCAACTGCACGACGATGGCCGCGATGCCGGTGCTCAAGCCCCTGCACGACCTCGCGGGGCTGGTGCGCCTGCACGTCTCCAGCTACCAGGCGGTCTCCGGCTCCGGCGGCGTCGGGCTCACCGAGCTCGACGGCCAGCTCCGGGGGGCCTACGCGGCCGGTGACCCCAAGGACCTCGCCCTCGACGGCTCGGCGCTCGCGCTGCCCGACCCGCAGGTGTACGCGGTGCCGGTGGCGTTCAACGTCATCCCGCTCGCGGGCTCGGTCGTCGACGACGGCAGCCTGGAGACCGACGAGGAGCAGAAGCTGCGCAACGAGTCGCGCAGGATCCTCCACATCCCCGAGCTGCGCGTCTCGGGCACCTGCGTCCGCGTGCCGGTGTTCACCGGCCACAGCCTGGCCATCCACGCCGAGTTCTCCGGTGACGTCACCCCGGAGGAGGCCGTGGCCGTGCTGGCCCAGGCGCCCGGAGTCGTCGTGACCAACGTGCCCAACCCGCTGCAGGCCGCGGGGCGCGACGAGGTCTTCGTCGGACGGGTGCGCGCCGACCAGGCCGCTCCCGAGGGCAAGGGGCTCGTGCTCTTCGTCGTCGGCGACAACCTGCGCAAGGGCGCGGCGCTCAACGCCGTGCAGGTGGCCGAGGAGCTCGCCAAGCGCCGCTGACCCGCGGCGGACGGTGGCCGTGACCGGCGGCGGTTGCCACCCGTGCGGTCAGGGCCGTCACGGCGACGGGAGCAGCTCCGCGGGAACCGGGCACAGGCCCACCGTGTCCATCCGGTCCGTGATCGGCTGTCCCTCCGTGGTCGGCACGGTCCAGGTCGTCCGTGCGCCATCGGCGAGGTCGTCGGCGGCGGCCTCCCGGGCGTCCGCGAGGCGCTGCCAGTCGGCGAGCCAGGCCGGCGTGGGCAGGTCGCCGGCCAGCCGTTCGGGCCCCAGCGCCTCGACGGCGGCGACCATGGCCCGCACGGCCCGGTCTTGCTGCCGCAGCGAGGCGACCCGGTCCGCGGTCGGCGCGTCGGTCGGGACCGCGGCCCCCTGCACGGCGGCGGTCATCGTCCGGCACGCGGGGAGGACCACCTCGATGATCGTGGGGTCCTCGACGAGCTCGGGCCGGTCGTGGTTCGCGTAGAGCCAGAGGCCGTACCCGAGGGTCCCGGCGGCACCGAGCACGAGGAGGAGCGCGGCGCCGCCCAGGACCCACGGCCACCTGCGTCGCCGGCGCGGTGCTGGGGGGACGTCGGCAACCGGGGGCGGCGGCGGGACGGGCGGGGATCCCATGGGCGCCATGGTGCTGTGCGCCGGGTGCCTCCTCGGGCCCGTCGGAGGCGCTGAGACCGAACTGACACCTCGCCGTCGGCACCGGTGCTGCGCCGCAACGGTTCTGCGGGCGCAGTGGCCGCTCGTCGCCTGAGCCCCTCGGGGTGTGGGCATGCTGACTCAGCGGCGCTGCATCTCCCACGCGAGGTCGATGGCCGCGCGGACGGCGTCGGGTCGGGCCCGGTCCAGGTAGGCCTCCACCTTGTGGTGCGCCTCCATGCGGGGCGGGACGCCGAAGCTGTCCGGGTAGGCCTCGAGGAGCGAGTCCCGCTCGCTCAGGGGCACCCGCACCACCGCCGTCGTCGGGTCCGCCAGGCGCACGACCAGGCGGTCGTGGACGTACCACGCCGGGCGGGACGCGGTGCCCTTCCGCCTGACGCCCGCCAGCGACTCCGCGTACTCGCCCACCTCGTCCGGCGTCATCCGAGCAGCGTAGCCACGGGCGTTCGTGGTGGGGGATGTCATGGACGGCCGCAGCGGGACGACGACCGACCTGGGGCCATGTGCGACGGGTTCTGACGTCTTAGACGGGCCGAGTTGCCCGTTGCGGCCAATCACCGATGACTTCAGACGCCAATCCGGGCCTCCACAAGAAGGTCGATGCTGATGAGGACCTGAACCTGGCCGTCCTCCAAACGCTCGCCGCGCTCTTCGATCGCCAGCCCTATCAAGGCCAAACTGCCGGCGAAGTGGCGCACCACCCGGTCCTCCAGACTCTCCGGCTCGTCATCCCCCTGCGCTGTCCACGACCAAGCCGCTGAGGCAGTCGATGCAGCCTCTTCACTCAACACCACGCACACTTGCGGGATCTCTTCCGGCAGGAATGACCCCTGCCCGAGTCGCCCGAGTGCCTTCGCTTCCTCGGCAAACTTGGCCTTCTCAGTCATGGACCGATCCTGTCAGTCACGGCGCCATCGCCTGTTGGTCGTGGCCGACCGGCTCCTCTCGCGACGGACGCCAACCCATCTAACGCGCATCGGCGTGGGCGTTGACCGGGGGTGGGGACGACGTCGGGTGGGTTGTCGGTGGTGGCGTCTAGGTTTGGTTCATGGAGGGGAACGGCAGCGCGAGGCTCGACCGGGGGCCGGTCGGGGAGCCAGCGAGCGCTGCGGTGCGGGGGCTGGCCTCGGTGCGGGATGGGTTGTCGGAGATCGATGTCGCGTCGATGACCGACCGTGAGCGGCTGGCCTTGGTGGGGGAGCTGGAGCGGTTGAAGGGTGCGGCGGCGGCGGTGCAGGCGCGGGCGGTGCACGCTGTGCGGGTGGCGCGGGAGGAGTCCGCGGGGCGGGACGCGGTGCGGTCGGTGGGGTCGGAGGTGGCGTTGGCGCGGCGGGAGTCGCCGACGCTGGGGGACCGGTTCGTGGGGTTGTCCCGGGCGCTGGTGGAGGAGCTGCCCGAGACGATGGCCCGGCTGCAGGCGGGTGAGATCGGGGAGTGGCACGCGGTGCAGGTGACGCGCGAGACCGCGACCCTGTCCCGGGAGGACCGGGCCGAGGTCGACCGTCGGCTGGGGCCGGTGATGGCGGTCGTTGTCGCCGCGGGCGTTGGGGCGGGCGGCGCGGCGGGTGGCGGCCGAGCTGGATGCGGCGAGCGTGGTGCGGCGGATGGAGGCCGCGGTCGCCTCCCGGCGGGTGAGTGTGCGGCCGGCGCCGGACGGGATGGCGTGGTTGACGGTGCTCGGGCCGTTGCGGGAGGTCGTCGGCGCGTACGCCGCCCTCCAGCAGCGGGCGCGCGCGGTGGTCGGCGGCCAGTGCGACGACGAAGCGGCCGAGGGTCGTGGTGTGGGCGCGGTCGCGGCGGACACCGCGTTGCGGCTGATGGCAGGCCTGGCACCGGGGCAGGTCCAGCCGCTCGAGGTGCACCTGGTGGTCACCGACCGGGCCCTGCTCGGCACCGGCGACCCGGGGCGCCCGGTGGACGAGCCGGCCCGGATCCCCGGCCACGGGTCCGTGCCGGCGCCGGTGGCGCGGGCGTGGGTGCGGGACGCGGCGGACGGGTCGGTGTGGCTGCGCCGGTTGTACACCAGCCCGGGCGGGCGGGACCTGGTCGCGATGGACTCCCGCCGCCGGGTGTTCACCGGCCTGCTGCGCCGGATGCTCGTGCTGCGCGACGACGTGTGTACCACGCCGTGGTGCGACGCCCCGGTCGTGCACGCCGACCACACCCACCCCGCCCACGCCGGCGGAGCGACCAGCTACACCAACGGCGGCGGGAGGTGCGCCCGCTGCAACGGCGTCAAGGAAGCCCCCGGCTGGCACGTGCGGACCGTCCGCGGCTCGCCGCTCGTCCTCGAGACCCGAACCCCGACCGGCCACCGGTACACCTCCACCTCCCCACCCCTGCTCGGCTGGGGCACCGACCCACCCCACCGCCCGGAACCGTCCCGCGAGATGGGAGCCCGGCATGCGACCGACCCGTCCCACCCGAGCGAGCCGCCCCACCCGAGCGAGCCGCCACAGCCCGCCGACCCGCCCTGCGCGTCCGTCCTGGAACGACACCTCGAGGCCGCCCTCGCCGCCGCTTGAGGGTGGAGGGCGGGCACGCTCGGGGCCTACAGTCGCGACATGACCACCGAGGACGAGTTCCGGGCCGCCGCCTCGAGGGTCTCCGGGCTCACGAAGGACCCGGGCAACGACACGAAGCTGCGCCTCTACGCCCTGTACAAGCAGGCGACCGAGGGCGACGTCTCCGGCAAGCGGCCGGGGATGATGGACTTCGTCGGCCGGGCCAAGTACGACGCCTGGGCCTCGACCGCGGGCCTGGACGCCGACGCCGCCCGGACCGAGTACGTCCAGCTCGTCGACAGCCTGGCCTAGCCGGCCGCGGCGCCACCCACCCGGTCACCCTCGCCCTCGCCCTCGTGGTCGTGCACGAGGTGCACCCACGTCGCGGAGACCCGCATCCCGACCTTGAGGTAGAGGTCGAGCGCCCCCGTGCGGCTGTCCGTCGACAGCTCGCTGCGCACCGCACCGTGCTCGCGCGCGTTGCGGAAGCCGTCGGCGAGCAGCGCCTGCGCCAGCCCCTGTCCCCGGTGCGCGCGCTCCACCGCCACCTCGTCGACGAAACCGCAGCCGCGCTCGTCGACGACCGTGAAGCACATCGCGACCACCTCGCCGTCCCGCTCGACGACGCGTAGGTTCCACGGCTCGAAGCCGGGCCGCTGCACGACGCCGGGCGCCCACTCCTCGAACGGCTCGCGCTCGCGGTCGGCCCACTCGCCGAACGCGGTCTCGACGACGTCGTGCGCGGCCCGGTGCTCGGCCTCGCCCTCGGCCGTGCGCAGCCGGTACCCCTCCGGGAGCGCGCGGTCGTGCACCTCGGCGCCCGGCGGCAGCTCGAGCACCCACGAGGTGTGGGCCTCGCGCGCGCCCCGGGCGACGAGCAGCCGCTGGGCCGCCGACCCGCGCGGCACGGTCTGCCCGACCGAGGGCACCCCACCCGCCCGGGACCGCGCCTCGACCCACCCCGCGAGCCACGTCCCGACCCCGAGGCCCCGGTGGTGCGGGTGCACGGCGGCCTCGGCCCGCCGACCACCCCGCGAGACCTCGGCGGCACCGACGAGCGCCCCGTCGCGGAAGACACCGACGGTGTCACGGGTCAGGTCCATGCTCGGCCGCGACCAGTCGGCCTCGATGTCGGCCCGCTCGAGGGCGATGACGCCGCTGTCCTCGAGCTGCGACGACGAGTACACGTGGTACGCCGCGTCGAGGTCGTCGCGGGCCAGCGGGCGGGCGGTGCAGCCGGCGGGCAGCCGGTCGGCGAGGTCGTCGATGAGGGCGCGCACCGACCCAGACTGGCCGACACCGGACCCTCGGCGCACCCGGTTTCCGCGTGTTCGCGAGCCGGTCGCCGCCCTCGCGCCCCGTCCCCCCGGTGGTAGACCTGCGCCATGCGCCTGCACGAGATCCCGCGGTACCCCCTCACCTTCGGGCCCAGCCCCGTCCACCACCTCCGCCGGCTCAGCGAGCACCTCGGCGGCGCGCAGGTCTGGGCCAAGCGCGAGGACGTGAACAGCGGTCTCGCGTTCGGCGGCAACAAGGTCCGCAAGCTCGAGTACATCGTCCCCGACGTCCTGGCCAGCGGCGCCGACACGCTGGTCTCCATCGGTGGCTACCAGAGCAACCACACCCGGCAGGTCGCGGCCGTGGCGGCGCACCTGGGGCTCAAGTGCCGCCTCGTGCAGGAGAAGTGGGTGCCGTGGGACGACCCGGTGAACGACAAGGTCGGCAACATCCTGCTCAGCCGGATGATGGGCGCCGACTCCCGCCTCGACCCGCACGGCTTCGACATCGGCATCCGCGACTCGTGGAAGGACGCCCTGCGCGAGGTCGAGGAGGCCGGGGGCCGGCCCTACCCGATCCCCGCCGGTGCGAGCGAGCACCCGCTCGGCGGGGTCGGCTTCGCGAACTGGGCCTTCGAGGTGGCCGAGCAGGAGCAGGCCCTGGGCGTCACCTTCGACACGGTGGTCGTCTGCACGGTCACCTGCTCCACGCACGCCGGGATGGTCGCCGGCTTCGCCGCCCTCGAGGACCTCACCGGGGTGCGCCGCCGCATCATCGGCATCGACGCGAGCGCCACCCCGGACACGACCCGCGCGCAGCTCGAGCGCATCGCCCGGCACACCGCCGAGGTCATCGAGCTGGGCCGTGAGCTGCGCGACGACGAGCTCACCCTGCTCGGCGACTGGGCCGGGGACCTCTACGGCGTGCCCGTCGACTCGACGATGGAGGCCATGCGCCTCGGCGCCGAGCTCGAGGCGATGATCACCGACCCCGTGTACGAGGGGAAGTCACTCGCCGGGCTCGTCGACCTCGTCCGCAGCCGCGACATCCCCGCCGACTCCACGGTGCTCTACGCCCACCTCGGCGGGCAGCCGGCGCTCAACGCCTACCACTCGCTGTGGTCCTCGTGAGCCCCGAGGCGGCGCGAGCGGGGGCGTCCGCGCGCCGGACGACCGGTTGGCAGGTGCCCGGGGCCGTGGCATGCTCGTCCCGTGCGTACCTCGCGCCTCCTCCTTCGCCGCCGCGACGGGGCCTGACACCGGCCGCCCCTCGTCGCGGAGTCGCTGCTGCACCCGGCCGACCTCCAGCAGACGAGCCGAAGGCGTGAGACGCAGATGATCCACCCCCAGCAGCCCTCCGGGATGCCGACGACGAAGTACGTCCCCTTCCAGCGCCAGATCGAGGTCGACCTCCCCGACCGCACCTGGCCCGACCGCGTGATGACCCAGGCGCCCCGGTGGTGCGCGGTCGACCTGCGCGACGGCAACCAGGCCCTCATCGACCCCATGGACGCCGAGCGCAAGATGCGGATGTTCAAGCTCCTCGTGAAGATGGGCTACAAGGAGATCGAGGTCGGGTTCCCGAGCGCCAGCCAGACCGACTTCGACTTCTGCCGCGAGCTCGTCGAGGGCGGGCACATCCCCGACGACGTGACGATCCAGGTGCTCACCCAGAGCCGCGACCACCTCATCGAGCGCACCTTCGACGCCATCCGCGGCAGCAAGCAGGCGATCGTCCACTTCTACAACTCCACCTCGGTGCTCCAGCGCCGGGTCGTCTTCGGGATGAGCCAGGACGGCATCGTCGACATCGCGCTGCAGGCCGCCCGGCTGTGCCGCAAGCTCGAGGAGACCGTGCCCGACACCGACGTCTACTACGAGTACTCGCCGGAGTCGTACACCGGCACCGAGCTCGAGTTCGCCGTCCGCATCTGCAACGAGGTCATCGACGTCATCGACCCGACGCCCGACCACAAGATGATCATCAACCTGCCGGCCACGGTCGAGATGGCCACCCCGAACGTCTACGCCGACTCCATCGAGTGGATGGTGCGCCACCTCGAGCGGCGCGAGTCGGTGGTCGTCAGCCTCCACCCGCACAACGACCGCGGCGAGGGCGTGGCCGCCGCCGAGCTCGGCTACCTCGCCGGCGCCGACCGCATCGAGGGCTGCCTCTTCGGCAACGGGGAGCGCACGGGCAACGTCTGCCTCGTCACCCTCGGGATGAACCTGTTCAGCCAGGGCATCGACCCGCAGATCGACTTCTCCGACATGGCCGAGATCCGGCGCACCGTCGAGTACTGCAACCAGCTGCCCGTCCACGAGCGGCACCCGTGGGGCGGCGACCTCGTCTACACGGCCTTCTCCGGCTCCCACCAGGACGCCATCAAGAAGGGCTTCGAGGACATGGAGCGCCGGGCCAAGGACAAGGGCACGAGCATCGACGACCTCGACTGGGGCGTGCCCTACCTCCCCATCGACCCGCACGACATCGGCCGCTCCTACGAGGCGGTCGTGCGCGTCAACAGCCAGTCCGGCAAGGGCGGCGTCTCGTACCTGCTCAAGGCCGAGCACGGGCTCGACCTGCCGCGCCGCCTCCAGGTCGAGTTCAGCGGGGTCGTGCAGCAGCGCACCGACGCCGAGGGCGGCGAGCTGACCGGGCCCGAGATCTGGTCGATGTTCGCCGACGAGTACCTCCACGCCGACGACACCGACCAGCGGTGGGCCCGGTTCGCGCCGGTGCGCTCCACCGTGACGGGCGCCGACGACGGGCTCGACCACATCGACGCCGTCGTCTCCGTCGACGGTGTCGAGACCCAGCTCCACGGCATCGGCAACGGCCCGATCGACGCCTTCACCGACGCCCTCGCGGCCGTCGGCGTCGACGTGCGCGTCCTCGACTACCACGAGCACGCGCTGTCCGCGGGCGGCGACGCCCGCGCCGCCGCCTACGTCGAGTGCGCGGTGGGCGACCGGGTGCTCTGGGGCGTCGGCCTCCACGAGTCGATCGTCAAGGCGTCGCTGCGCGCCATCCTCTCGGCCGTCAACCGCGCCGAGCGGGCGGGCGCGGCGGCCTGACGCCGTGCCCGGGGCGGCGCTGGCCTGCGGGCTCGCGACGGTCGACGTCGTCCACGTGGTCGACCGCCTGCCGGGCCCCGACGAGAAGGTCGTCGCGCTCTCCAGCACCGTGACCGCGGGAGGGCCGGCCCTCAACGCCGCCCTCACCTGCTCGCTCCTCGGGGTCCGCACCCGGCTCGTCTCCGCCGTGGGCGTCGGCCCCCTCGCGAGCGTCATCGCCCGCGACTACGCGTCGTGCGGGGTGAGCCTCGTCGACGTCGCCCCGCCCGGGTTCGAGCCGCCGCTGTCGTCGGTGCTCGTGACGCGAGGGACCGGTGCGCGGGCCGTCGTCTCGCGCAACGCCGCCGGACTCGACGAGTTCGCCGGCCTCAGCGCGCGCCGGGTCGCGGAGTGGCTGGACGACGTGAGCGCGGTGCTCGTCGACGGCCACCACCTGCCCGTCGCCTGCGCCGTGGCCCGCGAGGCGCGCCGCAGCGAGGTCCCGGTGATCCTCGACGGCGGCTCGTGGAAGCCGGGGCTCGAGGAGCTGCTCCCGCTCGTCGACGTCGCGGTGGTCTCGTCGGCGTTCGCCGTGCCCGGCGGCGGAGGGCGCCACGGCGACGGGCTCACCGCGCTGCTCGACCTCGGGCCCTGGTGGGTGGCGCGGACCGACGGTGCGGATCCGGTGCGCTGGGTCGGGGCCGACGGCGCGGCGGGGGAGGTGGCGGTCCCGGAGGTCGAGGTGGTCGACACCCTCGGCGCGGGGGACGTGCTGCACGGTGCGCTCCTCGCGGCGGTGGTGGCCGACGGGACCGACGACCTGCCGCAGGCCCTCGCCGGTGCCGTCGAGGTGGCCGCGCGGTCGGTGCGCTCGGCCGGTGCCCGGGGCTGGGCAGGGCACGCCGGCAGCCGGACTAGCGTGGCCCGTGGCCGACACCGTGGAGGACTACCTCGCCGAGTTCGACGGCGACGTGCGGGCTCGCCTCGAGACGATGCGCGAGGTGATCCGCGCCACCGCCCCGGACGCCGTCGAGTCGATGGCCTACGGCATGCCGGCCTACAAGCTCGACAGGAAGCCGCTCGTCTACTTCGCCGGCTTCGACAGGCACGTCGGCTTCTACGCGACGCCCAACGGTCACGAGGCCTTCGCCGAGGACTTCGCCCGCTACCGGCAGGGCAAGGGCTCGGTGCAGCTTCCGCACACCGAGCCGCTGCCCGTCGACCTCGTGCGCCGCGTCGTCGAGTTCCGGGTCGCGGCGATCCGGGGCACCTGACCCGGCCGCGGCCTCAGCGCACGCCCCGGACCCGGAACTGGATGCTGATCCGGGGCCCGACGGGCTTGGCCGTCTTCGGCACGCAGTGGTCCCAGGTGCGCTGGCACGAGCCGCCCATGACGACGAGGTCGCCGTGCCCGGCGGGCACGCGCAGCGAGGAGCCGCCGTCCCGCGGTCGGAGCAGGAGGTCGCGCGGCGAGCCCACCGAGAGGATGGCGACCATCGTGTCCCGGTCGCGGCTGCGCCCGATGCGGTCGCCGTGCCACGCCACGGAGTCCTGGCCGTCGCGGTAGAGGCACAGCCCGGCGGTGACGAAGGGCTCGCCGAGCTCGTCCGCGTAGTGCGCGGAGAGGGCGTCGCGGGCCTCCTCGAGCGCGAGGTGGGGGAGGGGGTCGCCCTCGCCGTAGAAGCTGAGCAGCCGGGGGACGGCCACGATGCTGTCGTACATCTGCCGGCGCTCCGCGTACCACGGCACGTCGCGGCGCAGCGCCTCGTAGAGCTCGTCGGCCCCACCGACCCATGCCGCGCGCTCGTCGACCCACGCCCCGTGGCTGAGCGGCGTGCGGTGGACGGCGTCGCCGAGGGGACGGACCTCGATGCCGTCGGCGAGGTCGAGGAGGGAGCCCTGGAGGACGGCCATGGCAGCACCCTACGACGGATTCGAACACCTGTCCATCATTCGACGCGGAGGGTCTCGCTCCGGCCCGGAGGCCGCGGCGACGGGCCGCGGACCGGTGGGGTGGGCCCATGAGCGCACACCCCCTGGACGGAGCCGTCGTCGCCGTGGTCGGCGCGACCGGCGTGATCGGGACGGCTCGTCGCCCGCGGCGCGGCGGCGCGGGGGGCCACGCGTGGTGCTCGTCGGCCGGGACACCGCGCGGCTGCGCGAGGTCGTCGAGGGTGCCGAGGTGGTGACCGGTGACCTCGGCGACGCCGAGCTGGGGGAGCGGCTCGTCGAGACGGCAACGGCCGCCCACGGGCACCTCGACGGGGTCGTCAACGCCGCCGGGGTGGCCGCCTTCGGGTCGCTCGTCGACACGCCCGACGCCGTCGTCGAGGAGCTGTTCCTCACCAACGTCGTCGGCCCGCTGTTCCTCGCCCGGCGCGTCGTACCGGCCCTGGCCGAGCGCCGCGGCTTCCTCGTCAACATCAGTGCCGTCCTCGCCGAGCAGCCGATGGCCGGGATGGCGGCCTACTCGGCGACCAAGGCGGCGCTCACCGCGGCCGACCGGGCGCTCGTCAGGGAGCTGCGGCGCACCGGGGTCGACGTCATCGACGTGCGACCGCCGCACACCGAGACCGGCCTCGTCGGGCGCGGGCCTGTCCGGGGAGGCGCCCCGCCTGCCGCAGGGGCTGGAGCCGTCGGTGGTCGCCGAGGCCGTCCTCGACGCGGTCGAGGCGGGGCGTCCCGAGCTGGCGGCCGCGGACTTCTCCTGAGCGGAGGACCCCCCTCCACGATCGGCCCCGGACGACCCTCGGTTGGGGGATGGCCCCCGGGGTTCCTAGTCTGGGGGTCCCCGGTGAGGAAGGAGGCGTCCGTGCGCGCCCAGGAAGTCCGTCGCAGCACCCGTGGGGCGTGAGCGTGTCCGTCCAGGCCCCGTCCGCGGTCGTGCTCATCCGTCCGCGCCACTTCACGCCCAACCCCGAGACCGCCGGCGACAACGCGTTCCAGACCGTCCCCCACCCCGAGCGGGCCGAGGGTGAGGTCGCTGCCGCCGCGTACGACGAGGTGACCCGGGTGGCCGACCGGCTGTCGCAGGAGGGCGTCACCGTGCACCTCTTCGACGACGACGACCCTTCCCGCGCCGACAGCGTCTTCCCGAACAACTGGTTCTCCACCCACGCCGGGGGCCGGGTGGCCGTCTACCCGATGTACGCGCCGAGCCGCCGCACCGAGCGCCGCGCCGACATCGTCGAGATGCTCAAGACGCAGTACCGGGTGCAGGACGTCGTCGACTACTCGGGCCTCGAGCACGACGGCCAGTACCTCGAGGGCACCGGCGCGATGGTCCTCGACCACATGGTCCGGGTCGCGTACACCGTCCGCTCCAACCGGGCCGACCCGATCGTCCTCGAGCGGTTCTGCACCCAGTTCGGCTACGAACCGATGGTCTTCGACGCCAGCGAGGACGACGGCACGCCGATCTACCACACGAACGTCCTCATGTGCATCGGCACCTCGTTCGCCATGGTCGGTCTCGGGATGATCCGGGACGGGCGCCGACGGGCCGAGGTCGCCGAGTCCCTCGCCGAGCCCGGGCGGGCGATCATCGAGCTCACCGACCGCCAGATCCGCGACTTCGCCGGCAACGCCATCGAGCTCCGGACGACCAACGGCCGCATCCTCGCGCTCTCGACGCGCGCCGCCGCGAGCCTGACCCCCGAGCAGCGTGCCGTCATCGAGGAGTCCTGCCGCATCGTGGCCCTCGACGTCCCGACCATCGAGCACGCCGGCGGCTCGCTGCGCTGCATGGTCGCGGGCATCCACCTCACCCGCCGACCGGTCGTGGCACCGGTCGAGTCCGAGGAGGCCGTCCTCTCCGGATGACGCCGACGCACTCGGAGACCGTCGACGCGCCCGTCGACACCCGTGCGCTGCGGGCGTGGCTCCTCGCGCACGCCGTGCCGGGCGTCGACGTCGTGGCCACCGCGCCCGACGGTGGCACGACGGTCGCGCGCCCGGTCCGGACGGGAGCGGGCTCCACCGCGCTCGAGGTCCGCCTGCCGGGGCGGGGCCGGGCGGAGCTCGTCGCGGCCGGGCCGGCCCCGGCCGAGGCGCTGGCCGCGGGCCGACGCTGGCTGGGCCTGGACGCCGACCCGGCGCCCGGGGTGGCCGCCCTCGCCGACGACCCCGTGCTCGGCCCACTCGTCCGGTCCCGGCCCCACGTGCGCGTGCCCGGTGCCCCCGACCCCTTCGAGGCGGCCGTCAACGTCGTTCTCGGCCAGCACGTCTCGGTGGCGGCCGGGCGGGTCTTCGCCGGTCGCCTCGCAGCGCTCGGGCCCCTCCGTCCCGAGTCCCTCGCGGCCGCCGACCCGCAAGACCTCCAGCGGTCCGTCGGCGTCACCGGTGGACGGGCCGGCACGCTCGTGGCGCTCGCCCGAGCGGCGGTGGACGGGCTCAGCCTCGAGCCCACGGTGGACGCCGAGGTGCGAGCCGGCACCCGCGCCGCCCTGCTGGCCCTCCCCGGCATCGGCCCGTGGACGGCCGACCTCGTCGCCCTGCGCTGCCTGCGCGACCCCGACGTCTTCCTCCCCGGCGACCTCGTGCTGCGCAAGGCCCTCGGCGGGGTGCCGCCCCGCGAGGCCGAGCGGATGGCCGAGGCCTGGCGCCCGCACCGCTCGCTGGCCGTGGTCCACCTGTGGACCCACCACGCCCTCGACCCGCCCGGCTGACGTGCGGCGGGGGAGCGCACGATGTCGGTCCGAGCACCGACAATGGTGCGGTGCCCCTCTACCGCGACGAGGCGATCGTCCTGCGCACCCACAAGCTGGGTGAGGCCGACCGCATCGTCACCGTCCTCTCGCGCCGCCTCGGCAAGCTGCGCATCGTCGGGAAGGGCGTGCGCCGCACCAAGTCCCGGTTCGGGGCCCGGCTCGAGCCCGGGATGCACATCGACGTCCAGTGCTACGAGGGCCGCAACCTCGACACCGTCACCCAGGTCGAGACCCTCGACCCGTGGGGTGAGGTCATCTCGCGGGACTACCGCGCCTGGACCGCGGCGACGGCCGTGCTGGAGACCTGCGACCGCCTCAGCGAGGAGCGCGAGCCCGCGCTGCAGCAGTACCTCCTGCTCGCCGGCGCGCTGCGCTCGCTCGCGCACCGCGAGCACGACGCCGGGCTCGTCCTCGACGCCTACCTGCTGCGCGCGATGGCGGTCGGCGGGTACGCCCCGAGCTTCCACGACTGCGCCAAGTGCGGCGCCCCCGGCCCGCACCGCGCGTTCCACGTCGCCGCGGGCGGTGTGGTCTGCCCGGCGTGCCGCCCGCCCGGCTCGGCCGCGCCGGCGCCCGAGACGCTCCGGCTGCTCGCGGCGCTGCTGGCCGGCGACTGGGCGCTCGCCGACGGCTCCGACGAGCGCAACCGCCGAGAGGGCAGCGGGCTGACCGCGGCCTTCCTCCAGTGGCACCTCGAACGCGGGATCCGCAGCCTCCGTATGGTGGAGCGGTGAGCGCGCCGACCCGCTACGAGCCGCCGTTCCCGCACCCGAGCGGGGCCCGCCCGCCACAGATCGCCGCCGACCGCCTGCCCCGCCACGTCGCCGTCGTCATGGACGGCAACGGGCGCTGGGCCAACGCCCGCGGCCTCCCGCGCACCAAGGGCCACGAGGCCGGGGAGGCGGCCCTCCTCGACGTCGTCGCCGGCGCCGTCGAGGTCGGGGTCACCCACCTGTCGGCCTACGCCTTCAGCACGGAGAACTGGAAGCGCAGCCCCGACGAGGTGCGCTTCCTCATGGGCTTCAACCGCGACGTCATCCGCCGCCGCCGCGACCAGCTCCACGCGTGGGGCGTGCGGATGCGGTGGGTCGGCCGGCGCCCGCGGCTGTGGGGCTCGGTCATCAAGGAGCTCGAGACCGCCCAGGAGCTGACCCGCGACAACACCGGGCTCACCCTCTACTTCTGCGTCAACTACGGCGGGCGGGCCGAGATCGGCGACGCCGTCCAGCGGCTGGCCGAGGACGTCGCCCGCGGCCGGCTCAAGGCCAGGAGCGTCGACGAGCGCACCGTCGCGCGCTACCTCTCCGAGCCCGACATGCCCGACGTCGACCTCTTCGTCCGCTCCTCGGGCGAGCAGCGCACGAGCAACTTCCTCCTCTGGCAGAGCGCCTACGCCGAGATGGTCTTCCAGAACCGGCTCTGGCCCGACTACGACCGCCGCGACCTGTGGGCGGCGATCGAGAGCTACGTCGACCGCGAGCGCCGCTACGGCGGTGCCGTCGACGCCCCCGGCGCGGCTCCGCGGACCTAGCGGGCCGCCGCGGCGCAGGCGGCGCAGACGCCGTCGATCTCGAGGGTGTGCCGCACCTGGCTGAAGCCGTGCTCGGCGGCCACGGCCTCGGCCCAGCGCTCCACCGCGTCGCCGGTCACCTCGACGGTGAGGCCGCACGAGCGGCAGACGACGTGGTGGTGGTGGTCGTCGGTCGCGCAGGCGCGGTAGACGGCCTCGCCCTCGGCGGTGCGGATGACGTCGACCTCGCCGTCGGCCGCCATGGCCTGGAGGTTGCGGTAGACCGTGGCCAGCCCGACCCGCGTGCCCGCCGAGGTGAGGGCGGCGTGGATGTGCTGGGCCGAGCGGAACTCCGAGGCCTCGGCGAGCTCTCGGCGAGCGCGGCGCGCTGCCTCGTCGGCCGGCGCTCCGGCTGGGCGGCGGTCATCGGCGGCCCACCTCCTCGGGGTGCCCGTGCTCGTCGTAGTGCCCCTCGTGCGCGGCGTGCCGGTGGCCGTCGTGGAGGTAGTCGACGTGGTCGCCGTGGGCCACCGCCTCGTGCCCGCACGCGGGGCCGTGCTCGTGGTCGTGGCGCTCGGACCGGGCGTGCGCCGCGCGCCGGGCCCGCTCGCGGACGACCGCCACGAGGCTCACGAGGAGGAACAGCCCGATGGCGAGCAGCACGATGGTGCCGCCGGAGGGCGTCTCGGCCTCGTACGACAGGAGCACCCCGCCGATGCTCGACACCACGCCGATGCCGACGGCCCACCAGAGGCCGGTGCGGAAGCTGCGACCCAGCAGCTGGGCCGTGGCGTTCGGGATGATCATCAGCGCGCTGATGAGGAGCAGGCCGACGACCCGCATGGAGACGACGATGGTCACCGCGGTGAGCACGGCGAGCACGAGGTTGTAGCCGAGCACCGGCATCCCGGTGGCCCGGGCGTACTCCTCGTCGTCGGCGACGGCGAAGAAGCGCTGCCGCAGCATGAGGGTGACGACGAGCACGACGGCCGCCATCACCGCGAGGACGACGAGGTCGCTGCTGCTCGTCGTGAGGATGGCCCCGAAGAGGTAGGCGGTGAGGTTGGCCGGGCTCGAGGAGCTCGAGCGGGAGATGAGCACGACACCGAGCGCGATGCCGCCGTAGAACATCACCGCCAGGGCGATGTCGCCGCTCGTGCGCCCGGAGGCCCGGATCAGCTCGATGGCGACGCCGGCGAGCACCGCCGCGACGAGGGCGGTGAGCACGGGGGCCTGGCCGGTGAGCAGGCCGACGGCGACCCCGGCGAGGGCGACGTGGCCCATGCCGTCGCCGATGAGCGACATCCGGCGCTGGACGAGGAAGACCCCGACGAGCGGCGCGGCGACGCCGGCGAGGAGGGCGGCCAGGAGGGCCTGGCGCATGAAGTCGAGCGCGAGGATCTCACCCACGGGACCCACCTCCCGTGCGGTCGAGGGGGGCCCCGAGCAGCCGCTCCGGGCCGGCCGCGCCGGTGCCCGTCGCCGTGGTGGTGGTCGGACCCCGGGGCGTGGGCGACCTGGTGGGCCGCGTACTCGGCGGGGGTTCCGTCGAAGTCGACGTGGCCGGCGTCCATGCACACGACGCGGGTGACGACGTCACGCAGGGCCTCGAGCTCGTGGGTGACGACGAGCATGGACGTGCCGCCGGCCACGAGGCGGCCGAGCACCTCGGCGAGGGCGAGCTGGCTGGCGGTGTCGACGCCGGCGGTCGGCTCGTCCATGACGAGCACCTCGGGGCGCCCGGCCAGGGCCCGGGCGATGAGCACCCGGCGCTGCTGCCCGCCGGAGAGCCGGGCGACCTCCTCCTGCGCGCGGTCGGCGAGCCCGACCGCCTCGACGGCCTCGCGGACCACCTCGCGGTCGACGCGCCCCTGGGGCCGCCACCACGGGCGGTGGGGGAGCCGCCCGACCTCGACGACCTCGGTGACCGTCGCGCGCACCGACCCCGAGAGCGAGTGGTGCTGGGGGACGTACCCGACCTTGGTGTGGTCGTGGAACTCGGTGCGGGGCACGCCGAGCAGCCGCACGCTACCGCCCTGCTGCTCGACGAGGCCGAGCACGCCGCGCACGAGCGTCGACTTGCCGGACCCGTTGGGCCCGAGCAGGGCGACGACCTCGCCGCGACGGACCACGAGGTCGACGCCGTCGACGACCCGGCGGTCGCCGTAGCCGAAGGACGCCCCGTGCAGCTCGAGCAGTGGTGTCTCGGAACCGGTCAGCGGCATCGCTGTCCCTCCTCCAGGATCGTGAGGTTGCTGCGCATGACCTCGAGGTAGTCGCGGCCGGCCGACTGCGAGGTCAGGCCCTCGACGGGGTCGAGGACGGCGACCCGCGCGCCCGTCTCCCGGGCCACCGTCTCGGCCAGCGCCGGGCTCGCGAGGGTCTCGGTGTAGACGGTGCTCACCCCGTGGGCGCGCACCAGCCGCGAGAGGTCGCGCAGGGTGGCCGCGTCGGGCTCGACGTCCGGGCTGACCCCGGCGATGCCGTCCTGGGTGAAGCCGTACCGCTGGGCGAGGTAGGCGAAGGCGGTGTGCGCCGTGACGAGGTCGTGCTGGGCGCAGTCGGCGAGGCCGGCACGGTACGCGGCGTCGAGCGCGTCGAGGTCGTCGACGAGCGCCGCCGCGCGCGCCCGGTAGTCGGCGGCGTTCGCCGGGTCCGCGGTCGCGAAGCGCTCACCCATCGCCGTGGCGACCTTCGCGAAGCGCACCGGGTCGAGCCAGAAGTGGGGGTCGGCCGTGCCCGGGGCGCCCTCGGCCGGCGCGTGCTCCTGCCCGTCGGCGCCCGCCGCGATCGACAGGTCCGCGACGGAGGAGACGTCGAACGCGGCCCGCTCCGCCTCCTGGGCGACGGCGGCGTCGACGGCGGGCTGGAAGCCCGCGAGGTAGGCGACGACGTCGGCGCGGGCCAGGCCGCCCACCGCCTTCGGGGTCAGCTCGAGGTCGTGCGGCTCACCGCCGGGTGGCGTGAGGCCGGTGACGACCACGTGCGGACCACCCACCCGCTCGGCCGCCCACTGGAGCGGGTAGAACGAGGCGCTGACGGCGAGCCGCCCGTCCGCCGGGTCGGCCGGGGCGGCACCGCAGGCGGCGAGCGAGGTCACGATGCCGGCGGCCGCGAGGGCCGGGAGCAGGCGACGGAACATGACAACGATTCTCATCCTTGATGAGAACCGTTGTCAAACGGCGCTCAGGAGCGGGGGAACACCTGGGTGAGGAGGACGGCGGTCATCACCGCGACGACGGCGAGCCGCAGGAGCCGCTCGCTGCCCGAGAGCCGCGGCCACGCGAGGGCGAGGATCCACGCGAGGAGGAGGACCACGAGCGCGAGGAGCACCCAGCCCGGGGCGGGCAGGAGGATCCCGGCCACCGCCAGGGCGAGGACGACGAGGAAGGGCACCGCGCGGGGCAGGCCCTCCAGCCACCGGAAGGCGGGCAGGCTGGCCCGCTCGAAGGACTCACGCAGGGTCGACACGGTGGACCAGCCTACGGCCACCGCCGGGAACCGGTTCGAGGTGGCCGGCGGCCCGCGGATAGCCTTGCGCGCATGGCCTCCACCTCCGTCGTCGACACCGTCGTCTCCCTCTGCAAGCGCAGGGGCTTCGTCTTCCCGTGCGGCGAGATCTACGGAGGCACCCGCTCGGCGTGGGACTACGGCCCGCTCGGCGTCGAGCTCAAGGAGAACATCAAGCGCCAGTGGTGGAAGTCGATGGTCACCGGGCGCGAGGACGTCGTCGGCCTCGACTCCTCGATCATCCTGCCCCGCCAGACCTGGGTCGCGTCCGGCCACGTCGGCGAGTTCACCGACCCGCTCACCGAGTGCCAGTCGTGCCACAAGCGCTTCCGCGTCGACCACATGCAGGAGGCCCTCGCCGAGCGCGAGGCCAGGAAGGGCAAGGAGGTCGACCCCGACTCCATCGCGCTGGCCGACATCGCCTGCCCGAACTGCGGCACCCGTGGCCAGTGGACCGAGCCGCGCGAGTTCAACATGATGCTCAAGACCTACCTCGGCGTCATCGAGGACGAGTCGGGCCTGCACTACCTGCGGCCCGAGACCGCCCAGGGCATCTTCGTCAACTTCCTCAACGTCATGCAGGCCTCGCGCAAGAAGCCGCCGTTCGGCATCGCCCAGACCGGCAAGAGCTTCCGCAACGAGATCACGCCCGGCAACTTCATCTTCCGCACGCGCGAGTTCGAGCAGATGGAGATGGAGTACTTCGTCCAGCCCGGCGAGGACGAGCAGTGGCACCAGTACTGGATCGACGAGCGCACCCGCTGGTACACCGACCTCGGCATCCGGCTCCGAGAACCTGCGCCACTTCGAGCACCCGCAGGAGAAGCTCTCGCACTACTCCAAGCGCACCGTCGACATCGAGTACCGGTTCAACTTCGCCGGGAGCGAGTGGGGCGAGCTCGAGGGCATCGCCAACCGCACCGACTTCGACCTCACGACCCACTCGAAGCACTCGGGCACCGACCTCGTCTACTTCGACCAGACGACGCGGGGAGAAGTACACCCCGTACGTCATCGAGCCCGCGGCCGGCCTCTCGCGCAGCCTCATGACCTTCCTCGTCGACGCCTACACCGAGGACGAGGCGCCGAACACCAAGGGCGGGGTCGACAAGCGCACCGTGCTGCGGCTCGACCCGCGGCTCGCCCCGGTCAAGGCCGCCGTGCTGCCGCTGTCGCGCAACGCCGACCTGTCGCCGAAGGCCAAGGACCTCGCGGCGACCCTGCGGCGGCACTGGAACGTCGAGTTCGACGACGCCGGCGCCATCGGCCGCCGCTACCGCCGCCAGGACGAGATCGGCACGCCGTTCTGCCTCACCGTCGACTTCGACACCCTCGACGACCACGCCGTGACGGTCCGCGAGCGCGACGCGATGACCCAGGAGCGGGTGGCGCTCGACCAGGTCGAGGGCTACCTGGCCCAGCGGCTCGTCGGCTGCTGAGCCGCCCTCACTCGCTCGCTGCCGTAGGCCGCCCACACCGCGTCGGCCTCCGGCGTCCGCCCGGCCGCGTCGAGGGCGCGGGCCAGCGCGGCGGCCACCTCGGCGCACTCGTCGACCAGCCCGGCCGCGACGAGGTCGTCCAGCGAGGCCCGCAGCCGCGGCTCGGCCTCGGCGAGCCGGCCGGCCTCGGCGAGGACGACGCCGTGCTCGGCCCGCAGCACGAGGGCGAAGTCGCCGCCGACGAGCGCCTCGGCCCGGGCCAGCCGCTCCAGCGCCTCGTCGGTGCGCCCCGCCGCGGCGAGCAGGTGGGCCCCCTCCCGCAGGACGTCCGGCTCGAGCTCCTCGGCGTCGAACGGCCTCGTGGCCGGCCGTGCCCTCCGGGTGCCCGGCGGCGAGCGCCTCGACCTCGTCGAGCACGGCGTCGAGGGCGACCAGCCCGCCGTCGACGTCGCCCGCGGCCGCGCGCACCGCGGCCCGGGAGCGCAGGGCCTCGAGCAGGACGGGCCAGGTGGAGCTGCGGCGGGCCAGCACGACGGCGGCGTCGAGCTCGGCGGCCGCCGTGACGAGGTCGTCGCCGTCCCAGGCCGCCGTGCCCGCGCGGTAGCGGGCGTGCGCGGCCTCCGCGATGCGCTCGCCGGCCTCGAAGGCCCGGGCGGCGGTGTCGAACGACTCGTGGGCCCGGGGCCAGGCGCCGAGGGCGAGGGCCGCGTTCCCGAGGGCCCACGCGGTGGGGCCGAGCAGCTCGGGGACCGCGTCGCGCACGACCGGCACGGCGGCCTCGAGGAGCTCGGCCGCCTCGACCGAGCGGCCCTGCTCGCCCCAGGCGAGCCCGAGGTGGCGCTGCGCGACGGCCAGGGCCACCGGGTCGCCGAGCCGGACGGCGAGGGCGAGGGCGTCGGCGGCGCGGGGCTCGACGCGCCGTCCACTGCCCGCGGTCGACGAGGAGGTCGCACCAGGCGAAGAGCACCGCCATCCGCGAGCCGTCCGGGACCCCCCGCACCGCGGCCGCCCGGGCGTAGAGGGCGTCGGCGGCGTCGAGGTCGCCGGCCGCCCGGGCCACCCGCGCGCGCAGGTCGAGCACCTGGGCCTGCAGGACCGGGTGGTCGCCGGCGCCGCGCTCGGCCTCGTCGAGCAGGCGGTGGCCGGCGGCGGGGTCGGCGGCGAAGGCGCGCGGGACCGCGTCGAGCAGGCAGAGGGCCTGCCGCGCCGGCTGCCCGAGCGCCTCGTAGTCGGCGGCGCAGCGGACGAGCAGGGCGTCCGGCGTCGGGTGGCGCCGTCGACAGCGCGTACCAGCGGCGAGCCGCTGCCGCGGCCTCGGTCCAGCCGTGGGCCTCGAGGTCGGTCGACCGCGGCGAGGGCGCGCTCACGGGCCCGGCGCACGTCGGGGGAGTCGGCCCCGAAGGTGGCCAGGGCCTCCCGCGACGTCGAGGACCGCGAGGTCGGTGCGCGCGTGCGCGGCCCCCTCGGCGTCGCCGGCGCGCTCGGCCGCGGCGAGGGCCTCGTCGAGCCGGATCCGCTCGCGCAGGGGCTCGCGCAGCAGGTGGACCGAGGCGAGGTCGAGCAGCGCGGCGGCCGACCAGTGGGCGGGCTCGGTGAGCAGCTCGAGGGCCGCCTCGCGGGTGACGAGCCAGCCGCGGAGCAGGCGCTCGAGCCCGGGGTCGAGCGTGCGCCGCCACTGCCGGGCCCGGTCGGCGAGGGCGAGGACCTCCGCGGCGCTCGCCGGGGGCGGCAGCGCGGCCGCGGGGTCGGCCGGGCGCGGGAGGCGGGTGGGCGCCAGGGTGGGCTCGGCGGCGACGTCCGCGTCGTCGTGGGCGTCGGCGAGGCGGCGGGCCACGTCCGGGCCGGCGTCCGCGGCGAGGGCCTCGGCCCGGGTGCGCAGCCGCTCCTGCGCGGCGTCGGCCGACTCGTGGCCCACCCGGCCCGGGGCCATGCCGAGCCGGCGGGCGTGCTCGAGCACCCACGCGGCCGTGGCGGCGAGCCACATCCGGTGCTCGTCCGAGGCGAGGCCGGCCAGCCGGTCGAGGCGCGGCAGGAGGAGGTCGAGGGCGCGGTCGGTGTTGCCGAGGCGGACCAGCACCCGCAGGCAGGCCGCGACCGCGAGGGCGCCGTCGTCGTCGTCGGCCACCGAGGGCCACGCGGCGCGGAAGGCGCCGACCGCGGCGTCGAGGTCGCCGGCCCGCACCAGGGCCTCGGCCCGCCCGGCGAGGTCGGTCGCCTCGGGGAGCGACAGCAGGTCGGACCGGGGTGGGTCGTCGCGTCCCTCGGCCATGCCCTGACTCAACCAGATCGGTGCGACGATGGCACGAGGAGGTGGGGCGTGGTCTCGGGCGATGGTGCCGGACGGTCGGCGGAGGCGGAGTTCCTCGACTTCGCGTCCGCCCGCGAGGGCCTGGCCACCCGTGCGGCAACCGTCGTCTGCGGTGACCCCGTGGCGGGGGCCCGGGTCGCGGGGGAGGCCCTGGCCGAGGTCGCCGGCCGCTGGTCCGCGGCGCGGGAGGACGGCCCGGAGCACGCCCTGCGGACCGCCCTGTACCCGCGGGCCGTCGGTGCCTCGCCGGAGCCCGGGGACACCGACGCCCCGTCCGCGCCCGAGCCGGACGTCGTCGACGGCGTCGCCCTGCGCCGCCGCGCCGTGCGGCGGGCGCTGGCGGGCCTCGCCCCGGGCGAGCGGGCGCTGGCCGCCCTGTGCTGGCTCGAGGAGCGTCCGGTGGAGGAGGCCGCCGTCGTCCTCGCCCGCCGGCCGGAGGAGGCCGCGGCCGACCTGCGCCGGGTCGGCGACGTGCTGGCCGCGGCGTCCGACGGCGAGGTCGCGCGGGACGCGGGGCTGCCGGCCGAGCCGCGCGACCTCCTCGAGCTGGCGGCCGACGACACCCCCGAGCCGGCCCTGGCCGAGCGGGCCTGGGCGCAGGCGCGGCGCCGGCGGCGGGTCCGGCGGCGCGGGGTCCTCGCCGCGGGAGTCGTGGCCGCGGGGGGCGTGGTCGTCGCGGGGGTGGCCGGGCGAGGACGCCCCGCGCCGGTGACCGCCCGTCCCTCGCCGACCGCCAGCGGGGCGGACGGCCGGCTGCGCAGCCTCCCCCTCGCGGGCGCGGCCCTCCTCCTCGGCCCCGAGCCGGCGACTGGAGCCCCTCCTGCCCGCCTACCCCGACGCCGCGGTGCTCGGGCTGCCCCGGCCGTTCGGCCCGGGGCCCGACCGTCCCCTCGAGCTGCTCTCGGCCGCCGGGTCGGGAGCGTCGGTCCGCGCCGTCTTCGTCGTCCGGGTCGGCGACGACCGCTACCAGCCGGCGGTGCTGCTGCCACGCCAGGCGCCGCGGCCCCTCCTCGTCGGGATGGCGGCGCTGCACCGCGTGCCGGCCGGGGACGGGCTCACCGCGCGCCTCGTCGGGCCGCGCACCATCGACGACGGGCGCCACCGGCTCGTCTTCCCGCAGCCCGGCGCCGTCGTCGTCCTCGAGGTGCGCTCCGGACGGGCCCACCGCTTCCCCGTCGACGACCCCGACCTCGACCGGGCGGCCTGGGCGGCGGACGGCCGGACGATCGTCGCCGGCAGCGCCCACACCGACTGGCTCGTCGACGCCGTGACGGGCCGTGCCGCCCGCGCGTCCGGCCCCGTGCAGGCGGGCCGCACGGACCTGGTCAGCCCGGGCGGCGAGGTCGTCGTCCGGGCCTTCTCACCCGGCGGCGTGCTGAGCGGTGAGCGCCCCGTGGGCGGACCCACCGTGCAGGTGTTCGGCCGGTCGGCATCGGGGCTCGGCGAGTCGGTGTGCCGCGCCGGGCTGTTCGGCGAGGTCGTGAGCACGGGCGGGCGCACCCAGGGCCTCGTCGCCGTCCTCGACGAACCCGCGCCGCGTCCCCGCCTCCTCGCGGCCCCCGCGGGGCCCGACACCGCACTGCCCGCCTACCGTCCGCTCGCGTGGGGCCCCCACGACACCGTGCTCCTCGAGTCGAGGACGCTGCCGTCCGGCGCGGGCCGGCCGGTGCTGCGGGTGCTGGCGTGGGACGTCGCCCGTGACCGGATCTACCGGGTCACCGAGGTCGAGGGCGGCGCGGAGACGTCGGCGTCCGGTGGGGAGGAGTTCACCGGCGACTGGGCCCTGTGACCGCCGGCGCGGCCCGGCTCCGGCCCGGTCGCCACCGGCCGGGCCGGGTCCTCGATCCACTCGCTCCAGGACCCGACGTAGGGGACGGCGTCGATGCCGGCCGTGTGCAGGGCCAGGGCCATCTGGGCGGCGGTGACCCCGGAGCCGCACGACGTGCCGACCGGGGTGTCGCGGTGGACGCCCACCTCGGCCGCGAGCCGGCGCACCTCGCGCGCGCGGCCGGAACGTCCCGTCGTCGGCGAGGAGGCGGGCCATCGGCAGGTTCACCGACCCGGGGACGTGCCCGGCGACCCGGTCGAACGGCTCGACCTCGCCGCGGTAGCGCTCGGGCGCCCGCACGTCGAGCAGCACCCCCGACCGGGTCATCGCGGCGGCGCCGTCGGCGTCGAGCACGGGCACCGACCCGGGCCGCACCGTGAGGTCGCCGCGCGGCGGAGCGGGCCGTCTCGGTGCTCACCGGCGTGGCCCGCCCGCACCCACGCCGCGAGCCCGCCGTCGAGGACCCGCACGGCGGGGTGGCCGGCCCAGCGCAGCACCCACCAGGCCCGGGCGGCGGACAGCGAGGTCTGCTGGTCGTAGACGACGACCTCGTCGTCGTCGCCGAGGCCGCAGGCCGCGCAGGGCCTCCTCGAGCACGCGCGGGGTCGGGCAGCGGGTGGCGCCCGCCGGCCCCGGCCGGCCCGGCGAGGGCGGTGTCGAGGTCGAGGAACGGTGCGCCCGGCAGGTGGCCGGCGGCGTACAGCTCGGCCCCGGGGGTGCCCGTGAGCGCGTACTGGACGTCGACGACGCGGACCGCCCCCCGGGCGAGCTCGTCGGCGAGGGCGTCGGCGGAGACGAGGGCCTGCATCCGGCCATCCAACCACCGCCCCCGGTCCGTGGGGGAGGATGGCGCCGTGCCCCGACGCGTCCGGCTCGTGCTCGCTGCACGGCTCCCAGCTGAGCCACGCGATGTGGGCCCGCTACCCCGCCCTCCTCGGCCCGGACGTCGACCTCGTCACGCCCGACCTGCCCGCCCACGGCACCCGCCGCGGGGAGGCGTTCACCTGGGCCGGCGCCCTCGCGACGATCGGGGAGGCCGTCGAGGGCGGCGGCCCGGGCACGCCGGTCGTGCTCGCGGGGCACAGCCTCGGCGGGCTACCTCGCGCTGGCCTGGGCCGCCCGCCACCCCGACCGGCTGGACGGCCTCGCGCTGCTCGGCGCCTCGGCGGTGCCGGCCGGTCCGGGGGCCGCGCTCTACCGCACCATCGCGCGCGTCGAGCAGCGGCTCGGCGCCGACCGGATGTCGCAGGCCCTCGACCGGCGAGCTCGACTCCCTCCTCCCGCCGGCCTTCGCCGCCGTGGTCAAGGAGGCGGGCTACGGGTTCGACGGCATCCCGGCGGCGTGGGCCGGGGTGATGGGGGAGTGCCGGCCCGAGCAGCTCGCGCGCGGTGACCGCCCCGGTGCTGCTCGTCAACGGGCAGCTCGACCAGCTGCGGGTCGACGCCCGCCGGTTCCGCCGGGCCGCCCGCTCGGCGCCCTGGGTCCACGTGGTCACGGTGCCGCGGGGCCTGCACGTCTTCCCGCTGACCCACCCGGCCGAGACGGTCGCCGCCCTCTGGGAGCTCGTGGCCTGGGCGCGCGCCGACCGCTGATTCCGCTCCACGGCGGCCGTCGGGGAGAATGGGCGGCGTCATGACGCTCACCGCCTCCCCGTCCCCACCTCGTGGACCCCCGTGCTGCCCCCGCTGCGGCTCGGGCGCCACGTCGTCGAGTCCCCGGTCGTCCTGGCCCCGATGGCGGGCATCACCAACCGCGCCTTCCGCCGGCTCTGCCGCGAGTACGGCTCGGCCGGGCTGGCCGCCGGCGGGGCCTCGGGCGCCACGAGCCTCTACGTCGCCGAGATGGTCACCTCGCGCGCGCTCGTCGAGCGCACGCCCGAGACGATGCGGCTCATCTCGCACGACCCGCAGGAGCACCCGCGCTCGGTGCAGCTGTACTCGGTCGACCCCACGACCGCCGGGCTCGCGGCCCGGATGCTCGTCACCGAGGACCGCGCCGACCACATCGACCTCAACTTCGGCTGCCCCGTCCCCAAGGTCACCCGCAAGGGCGGCGGCGCCGCCCTGCCGTGGAAGACCGAGCTGTTCCGGGGCATCGTCCGCGCCGTGGTCCGCGAGGCGGCGCCGTACGACGTGCCCGTCACCGTGAAGATGCGCGTCGGGCATCGACGCCGACCACGTCACCTACCTCGACGCCGGCCGCATCGCGGAGGCCGAGGGCGTCGCCGCCGTCGCCCTGCACGGGCGGACGGCCGCGCAGGCCTACTCGGGGCAGGCCGACTGGGAGGCGGTGGCCCGGCTCAAGGACGCGGTGACGAGCATCCCCGTGCTCGGCAACGGCGACATCTGGTCGGCCGAGGACGCCCTCGAGATGGTCCGCCGCACCGGCTGCGACGGCGTGGTCGTCGGGCGCGGCTGCCTCGGGCGCCCGTGGCTCTTCACCGACCTCGCCGCGGCCTTCGCCGGCTCCGACGCCCGGGTGCGCCCGGGGCTGCGGGAGGTCACCGACGTGCTGCGCCGGCACGCCGAGTACCTCGTCGAGTTCTACGACGGCGACGAGCTGCGCGGCTGCCGGGAGATCCGCAAGCACATCGCGTGGTACCTCAAGGGCTTCCCCGCGGGCTCGACGGTGCGCAACCAGCTCGCCCTCGTCGACTCCCTGGCCGCCCTCGACGCGCCTCGTCGCCACGATGGACCTCGACGCCCCCTGGCCCGGGGAGCCGGCCGAGGGCCCGCGCGGCCGGGCCGGCTCGCCGCGGGTGGTGGCGCTGCCCGAGAACTGGCTGCGGGGCCGCGAGCTCGACGACGCCCAGCGGGCCCAGGTGGCCCAGGCCGAGCTGAGCGTCAGCGGCGGCTGAGCCCCGGCCCTCAGCCGCGGTCGCGGTCCGGTCGCGGTTCCGTCCGCCGCCGGGCCCGACCTCGTTGCGGCCGAACACCCCCACGGCGATCCAGGACAGCGCCACGACCACCCCGCCGATCGGCCGCGTACCCCTTCGGGCGTCTCGTCGAACACGGCGAAGCTCGACGCCGTAGAGCATCGTGATCGCCAGGGCGGCGAAGGACAGGTACCGACGGTTCATGCCGAGGAGTCTAGGAAGCGGGTGGATCGCCGGCGGGTCCACCGGCCGGGGGACCCCCGGTGTCGGCGGGGCGCGGCAGGATGGCCCCGTGAGCAGCACGATCGGCACCCCGGGAGGCACCCCCGAGCAGCCGGCGCTCTTCTTCGCCGACGCCGCGGAGTTCGGGCGGTGGCTGGCGGCCCACCACGACAGCGCCCCCGAGCTGTGGATGGGCCTCTGGAAGAAGGCGTCCGGCCGCGGTGGCCTCCAGTGGCCCGAGGCCGTCCGCGAGGCGCTCTGCTGGGGCTGGATCGACTCCCGCGCCGAGCGCATCGACGACGACGCCCGCCGCCAGCGCTGGACCCCGCGGCGCAAGGGCAGCATGTGGAGTGCGGTCAACGTCCGGGCCGTCGAGGAGCTGACGGCCCAGGGCCGCATGCAGCCGAGCGGGCTCGCCGCCTACGCCCTCCGGCGCGAGGACCGCACCGGCACCTACTCCTTCGAGAACGCGAGCGCAGAGCTCACCGCCGACCAGGAGGCCGTCCTGCGTGCCGACCCCGCCGCCGCCGCGTTCTGGGACGCGGCCACCGCCGGCTACCGCAAGATCGTCGTCCACTGGGTCCAGGGGGCCAAGCAGGAGGCGACGCGCGAGAAGCGTCTGCGCGAGCTCGTCGCCGACTCCGCCGCCGGCCGGCTGGTGAAGTTCCAGCGGTACGGCGACACCCCGTCCTGGGTGGCCCGGGCGGCGGCGGCCGCCGAGGCGGCGCGCGGGTCGTAGGCTCCACCGCGTGACGTACGGGGAGCGCGACCGCGAGCGCTGGGTGGCCGAGGACCCGGCCCTCAAGCGGTCCGACCGGGACGACTTCGCCCGCGACCGCGCCCGGGTGCTGCACTCCTCCACCCTGCGCCGGCTCTCGGCGAAGACCCAGGTCGTCGCCCCGTCCTCCGACGACTTCGTCCGCAACCGGCTCACCCACTCCCTCGAGGTCGCCCAGATCGGCCGCGAGATCGGCGCGGCCCTCGGCTGCAGCGCCGACGTCGTCGACACCGCCTGCCTGGCCCACGACCTCGGCCACCCCCCGTTCGGCCACAACGGCGAGAGCGCGCTCGACGCGGTCGCGGCCGCCATCGGCGGGTTCGAGGGCAACGCCCAGACCCTGCGGCTGCTCACCCGCCTGGAGGCCAAGCGCGCCCACGCCGACGGCCGTCCCGCCGGCCTCAACCTCACCCGGGCCAGCCTCGACGCCGCCACGAAGTACCCCTGGCGCCGCGGGCAGGGCCCGGTGCCGACGACGAAGTTCGGGGTCTACGACGACGACCTCGCCGTCTTCGACTGGTTCCGCGCGGACACCCCCGCGGGCCGCCGCGCGTTCGAGGCCGAGGTCATGGACTGGGCCGACGACGTCGCCTACTCCGTCCACGACGTCGAGGACGCCATCGCCTCGGGGTGGCTCGACCCGCGCCGGCTGCGCGACCGGGCCGACGTCGAGGCCGTGCTCGCCGTGGCCGCCCGGGTCGACGACCCCGGGCTCGGCGAGGACGCCCTCGGCGGCGCGCTCGAGCGGGTGCTCGCCTCGGGGGTCGTGCCGTCCGGGCACGACGGCACGCGCGCCGCGCTGGCCGCCCTCAAGGACATGACCTCGCGGCTCATCGGCCGCTTCGCCGTCGCCGTCGAGCGGGCCACCCGGGAGGCGTACGGCGACGGGGCGCTGGTCCGGCACGAGGCCTCCCTCGTCGTGCCGGCGGAGGCGAGGGCCGAGTGCACGGTGCTCAAGGCCGTCGCGGCGCACTTCGTCATGCACGCGGCCGAGCGGGTGGTCGTCTACGAGCAGCAGCGCGAGGTCGTCGCCGGGCTCGTCGCGGCCTACGAGGCCGACCCCGGCCGCCTCGACCCCGACCTGCGGGCCGACCTCGCCGCGGCCCCGGACGACGGCGGCCGCCCTGCGCGTCGTCGTCGACCAGGTGGCCTCGCTCACCGACGTCCGGGCCCTCGAGCTGCACCGGCGCTGGTGCCGGCGGCCGACGGGCTGACGGGCGCCGCCTAGACTCACGACGAGTCGAGAAGGGTTGGGTCGGGTGCCGGGTCGGATCAGGGCCGAGGACGTCGTGTCGGTCAAGGAGCGGTCGTCCATCGAGGACGTCGTGCGCGACCACGTCACGCTGCGCCCGGCCGGCGTCGGCTCGCTCAAGGGGCTGTGCCCCTTCCACGACGAGAAGACGCCGAGCTTCACGGTGCGCCCGTCGGTCGGCAGCTACCACTGCTTCGGCTGCGGCGAGGGCGGCGACGTCATCAGCTTCGTCCAGAAGGTCGAGCACCTCACCTTCACCGAGGCCGTCGAGCGGCTCGCCGCCAAGGTCGGCATGGAGCTGCGCTACGAGGAGGGCGGCGGCCCCCGCGACGGCGGGGTCTCGCTCGGCCGGCGCTCGCGGCTCATCGAGGCCCACCGGGTGGCCGAGGAGTACTACACCGGCAACCTCCTCGACCGGGGCCGGGCCGACGCCCGCACGGGGCGCGACTTCCTCCGCGAGCGCGGGTTCGACTCCGCCGCCGTCTCGCTCTTCGGCGTCGGCTTCGCCCCCGCCGACGGCGACGCCCTGACCCGCCACCTGCTGCAGCGGGGCTTCACCGACGACGAGCTCGTCACCGCCGGGCTGTCCGGGCGCGGCAGCCGCGGCCTCTACGACCGCTTCCGGGGCCGGCTCGTGTGGCCGATCCGCGACACCACCGGCGACACCGTCGGCTTCGGGGCCCGGCGGCTCTTCGACGACGACCGCATCGCCGCCAAGTACCTCAACACCTCCGAGACGCCCATCTACAAGAAGGCCCAGGTGCTCTACGGCCTCGACCTCGCGAAGAAGGCGATCTCCACCGGGCGCCGCGCCGTGGTCGTCGAGGGCTACACCGACGTCATGGCCACGCACCTCGCGGGCGTCGAGGAGGCCGTGGCCACCTGCGGCACCGCGTTCGGGGTCGACCACATCAAGGTCCTCCGGCGGATCATGCGCGACGAGGCCGACACCGCCCCGGCGCGCGTCGTCTTCACCTTCGACGGCGACGCCGCGGGGCAGAAGGCGGCGATGAAGGCCTTCGGCGAGGACCAGCGGTGGGCCTCGCAGTCGTTCGTCGCCGTCGCCCCCGAGGGGATGGACCCCTGCGAGCTGCGCCTGGCCCGCGGCGACGCCGAGGTCCGGGCCCTCGTCGACGGCGCCGTCCCGATGTTCGAGTTCGCCGTGCGCACGACGATCCGCCGCTTCGACCTCGAGAACGCCGAGGGGCGGGTGCAGGCGATGAAGGCCGTCGCCCCGATCATCGGCTCGATCCGCGACAGCAGCCTGCGCCCCGAGTACACCCGCACGGTCTCGGGGTGGCTCGGGGTCGAGGTCGAGCAGGTCGCCGACGCGGTCCGGCGGGCCGGGAAGCTGCCGCCGCCCGAGGAGCGCGCCGACCGGCGGCCGGCCGGCACCGACGAGGTGCCCGAGCCCGGCCCCGGCGACGGCCCGTCGCTGCCGCCGCCCGACCTGCGCGACCCCGTCGTCGCGGCCGAGCGCCAGCTGCTCCAGGCCGTCGTGCAGCACCCCGGCCAGTTCCCGGACGCCGTGCTCGACTCGCTGCCGCCGGACGTGCTCACCGCCCCGGCCCACCGCGCGGTCCTCGACGGCATCCGCATCGCGGCGGCGCACGGGCACCGCACCGGCTCGACGGCGGCGTGGGTCGCGGCCGTCGGGGAGGCCGTTCCGGGGGCGGTCCGCGGGCTGGTCGCCGAGCTGTCGGTCGCCCCGCTCCCGGTCCGCTACGACGCCTCCACGGGTCTGCCGCCGCGCCGCTACCTCGACAGCCTCGTCGTCGGCGTGCGCGACGCCCACCTCACCCGGCGGATCGCCGACGCCATGGCCTCCCTGCGCCGGGTCCAGAACGACCCCGAGATCGAGGCCGACACGGTGCGCGAGCGGACGACCACCCTCCACGCCCTCGAGCTCGAGCGCGTCCGGCTGCGGCAGGCGGCCTCGACGTGAGGGTGCGCTGGACGGGGCTGCGCCGCCCGCCGGTGCCCGCCGACGTCGCCGCCGTGGTCGCCCCGAGCCGCGAGGACCGGCTCCTGGCGTGGGCCGGTGACGGCGACGGCACGACCGTGGTCGCGGGGCGCCACCGCCTCCACGTCGTGCGGCCGGACGGCTCGGGGGCCCTCACCCTGGCGGTCTCGCGGCCCTGGCACCTCGTCGACTCCGGCACGTGGAGCGACGACGGGCGTCCTGCGGGTCGCCTGGGTCGACGGCGAGCCGCCGCTGCGGGTGCGGCTCGACGAGCCCGGGCAGCTGCCCGAGACCCTCCGCGAGCGCGTCCAGGCCTCCGTCGTGCTCGCCGAGACGGTCGACCTCGGAGGGCGCCGCACGGCCAAGGTCGTCGTCCGCCGCGACCTGGGCACCGGCGCCCTGCTCAGCCAGGCCGTGCTCGGCCGGGGCGTGCGCGCGAGCGACCCCGGGGTGGCCGAGGAGCTGCGGCTCGGCCTCGCCCGGGTCCGTGAACAGGTGGGTCTGGACTGACCGTGACGGCGCGTCGTCCGATTTCTGCCGACGGGCCCGGTGTTGCTATCGTGGCGCGCGCCGCTGCGGCGATCCCGCGGCGGACTTTCCCCTGTAGCTCAATTGGCAGAGCAGCCGACTGTTAATCGGCAGGTTGTTGGTTCGAGTCCAACCGGGGGAGCACCGAGGAGGGCCCGGACCGCGTGCGGTCCGGGCCCTTCGTGCTCCGGCGTCGCGCGCGGGGGAGGGGTCATCCGCCGACGGCGGTGAGCGCGGGTCCGTGGGTCTCGCCGAGGTGGTGCGAGAGGACGATCGCGGCCGCGCCGAGCAGCCCGGCGTCCTGGTCGAGCTCGGAGAAGAGCACCTCGATGCCGTCGGCGAGCGCGGGCATGGAGCGCTCGACGACCCGCTGCTGGAGCAGCGAGCGGAACTCGGCGCCGGCGTGGACGACGTCGCCGTGCACGATGAACAGCCGCAGCGAGAGCAGCTGCACGAGGTTGGCCATGCCGATCGCCAGGTTGTCGGCGTAGTCCTCGAGCAGCTGGCGGGCCGCGGCGTCGCCGTCGGCGCTGCGGGCGGCCAGGCGCTGGGGGGTGGTGCTCCGCCCGCCGGTGACCCCCCGGCGGGCCGCCTCGGCCCGCAGCCAGCGCGTCGAGGCCACCGTCTCCCAGCACCCGCGCAGCCCGCACGAGCACCGCGCCCCGCGCGGGTCGATGCAGGTGTGCCCGAGCTGGGTGGTGTACCCGCGCACGCCCTCGAGGAGGTGGCCCGGGAGCATGACCCCGGCGCCGACGCCGACGTCGATCTGCAGGGCCGCGAAGTCGCTGCGGCCCCGGCCCAGCCCGAACCACTTCTCGCCGATGGCGAAGGCCCGGACGTCCTGCTCGAGGCGCACGGGCGCGCCGAAGCGCGCCTCGAGCGCCCCGGGGAGCGTCGTGCCCTCGAGCCCCGGCACGGCCGTGCACGAGAGCACCGTGCCGGCCTCGGGGTCGCAGAGCGCCGGGACGGTGAGCCCGACCCCCCGCAGCCGCCCGCGGTAGGCCCCGAGGACGCCCTCGGCCGCGTCGAGCATGCGCCGCTCGAGCTCGGCCGCACCGCACGAGGTCGGGAGGGGGTCGCGGTGCCGGGCGAGGAGGGTCCCGCGGGCGTCGACGACGGCGGTCTCGACGGCGCCGCGGCTCACGGCGACCGCTCCCGAGAGCAGGGCCTCGGGGGCGAAGGAGAGGGGGCGCGCCGGCTTGCCCGCCCCGCCGGACCGCGGCCGCGCCTCGTCCTCGACGAGGATCCCCGACTGGAGCAGGCCGGTGACGATGGTGCTCACGGTGGCGCGCTGGACGTTGATCCGGCGGGCCAGGTCGGCGCGCGACGTGGGCCCCTCCTCGAGGAGGGCCTGCAGGACGCGGGCGCGGTTGGCCGTGCCGACGTCGGACGAGGAGAGCAGGCCGCCGTTCGCCGGCGCTCGCGCCTCGGCTCCCGGTGCTCGTCCACGCGGGGATCCTCTCACAGCGGCCGGGGAGCCCGCCGGGGCTCCGGGGACGGGGCAGCGCGGGCGGGGGCAAATGGATGAGACTCATCCAAAACCCGCCCGGAGGCCGGGTCACGAATATGCAACAGACTCCAACTTTTACCGCTGCGAGCCATTGACAGGCCGCTGCGGGGGCTGCTTGGGTCGAGGAAACGCGATGCCCGGCACCGAGGCTGCGCCACGCTCTACGGAAGGACCACCCCCATGGGAACGACCTGGAAGCACGGCGGACGCCGAGCCCTGTGTGCCGCATCGGTCGGCGTGGCCCTGGTGGCCGCCGGGTGCGCGCCCGGCTCGAGCAGCGGCTCCGACTCCTCCGCGCCTCGAGCGCCGTGTCGACCGACGGTGCCGGCCGACAAGGTCACCCTCAAGCTCGCCTTCACCGACAGCCCGGACATGACCAAGGCGCTGGTCGACGCGTTCCACGCGAAGTACCCGCAGGTCACCATCGAGACCCAGTACACGCAGTTCAACGACTACGTGAAGTCGCTCAAGCTCTCGATGTCCTCGGACACCGCCCCGGACATCGCCCAGTACAACGCGGCCCTGAAGGACCTCTCCGCCGCCGGCCTCATCGTCGACCTCACCGGCTACGAGAAGGCCTACGACTGGGACACCGCCTTCCCGAAGTCCGCGCTCGACGAGCTGCGGGTCGACAAGACCGGCAAGGTGCTCGGCACCGGCAGCCTCGTCGCCGTGCCCGCCGGGCTCTCGCTCGTCGGCCTGTACTACAACAAGGAGCTCATGGCCAAGGCCGGCATCAGCCCGCCGCCGACCACGATCGACGAGCTCGAGGCCGACCTCGCCAAGGCCGAAGCAGGCCGGCCTCACCGGGATGGCCGTCGGTGGCCTCGACACCGGCGCCCTCCACGTGTGGGGCAGCCTCATGGACTCGATGACCGACCCCACCGCGCAGCGCGACTGGATCAACGGCAAGGCCGGCAGCAGCATCGTCACCGACGACGCGATCGCCGCGACCGACGCCTTCGCGCAGTGGGCGAAGAAGGGCTACTTCCCGGGCTCGGCCAACGGCACGAGCGAGAACGACTCGGCCACCGCCTTCTCCAAGGGCGGCTCGGTCTTCCACGTCAACGGCAACTGGGCCGCGGCCCAGCTCGGCGAGGCCATGGGCGACAACGTCGGGTTCTCGGTCTTCCCGCCGAAGGCCGCGGGCGACAAGGCCGTCGGCAACGGCTTCAGCGTCTCGTACATGCTGTCCTCGAAGGGCAAGCACCAGGCGGCGGCCGCGGCCTTCCTCGACTTCCTCCGCAGCCCCGAGGCCGCGGTCATCGAGAGCAACGGCGGGTTCCTGCCCCCCAACGCCGACGCCGCTCCGCCGGCCAAGGGCGTCCAGGCCGACCTCGCGACGGCCAACCAGAAGATCGTCTCCGACGACGGCCTCATGCCCTTCCCCGACTTCGCCGCCCCGGCGATGCTCGACAAGCTGACCTCGGGCCTCCAGCAGGTGGCCGCCGGGCGGATGGACTCCAAGACCTTCCTGCAGTCCCTGCAGGAGGTCTGGGACTCCTACCATGGCAGCTGAGCCGGCCACGGTGGCCGCGCCCGCCGCCGACCCCGCCCCCCGACTCCGCCGGCGTCGCCGCGACCCCACCCGGCGGCGCCGGCGTGAGTGGGGGAGCCTGGCCTACCTCGCCCCGGCCGCCCTCCTCTACCTCACCTTCGTCATCGCCCCCGGGCTGCACACCGTCTGGCTGTCGTTCTTCCAGTGGGACGGCGTCACCGTCGGCACCTGGACCGGGCTGTCGAACTACCTGTCCGTGGCGCAGAACCCGGCGCTGCGCGGGGCCGTGCTGCACGCCTTCGTCCTCGTCGTCTTCTTCGCGGCCGTCCCCATCGCCGTGGGGCTGCTCATGGCCGCGCTGCTGGGGCGGCGTCGGCGCCGCGGGATGACCGTCTTCCGGGTGCTGTTCTTCGTGCCGCAGATCGTCCCGATGGTCGCCGTCGGCATCACGTGGCGCTGGCTCTACACCGAGGACGGCGCGGTCAACCAGATCCTGCGGGCCGTCGGGCTCGGCGGCATCACCCAGGCCTGGCTGGGCAGCTTCACCCTGGCCCTGCCGGCGGTGGGCCTGATCGGCTCGTGGGCGCTCACCGGCCTGTGCCTCGTCCTGTTCCTCAGCGGCATGCAGAAGATCGACGGCTCGCTCTACGAGGCGGCCCGGCTCGACGGCGCCGGTGCGGTGCGCGAGTTCTTCGCCGTCACCCTGCCCGCGCTGCGGGGCGAGATCGCCGTGGCGCTCACCATCACCGTCGTGGCGGCCCTCGCGAGCTTCGACATCGTCTTCGTCACGACCAACGGCTCGCCGGGGGACACCACGACCGTGCCGGGCCTGCTCGTCTACCGGCTCGCCTTCACCAACGGCCAGGTCGGGGTGGCCTCGGCGCTGGCCGTCGCGCTCACCGTGCTCATCGTCGCGGCGGTCGGCGTGATCCAGCGCCTGATGCGGGAGTCGGAGTGAGGACCACCCGCGCGAGCGAGACGACGATCACCTACGCGGTCCTCGCGGTGATGACCGTCGTCACCCTGCTGCCCTTCGTCAGCATCGTCTTCGCCTCGCTCAACCAGCCGGGCACCCTCGTCTCCGGGATGGCGGTACCGAGCCACCTGAGCCTCGAGAGCTTCCGGGAGGCGTGGACCACCGCCTCCTTCGGCCGGCTGCTCTGGTCGAGCGTGAAGATCTGCCTCGCGGTGGTGCCCGATCTCCATCGTCTGCGCCACCCTGGCCGGCTACGCCCTCGGCACCATGAAGGTCCCCGGCGGCGGCTGGATCTTCGCCGCCTTCCTGCTCGGGCTCACCCTGCCCGTCGAGCTCATCGTCATCCCGCTGTACTTCGACCTGCGCTCGGTCGGGCATGACGAACTCGGCGTGGGGCGTCATCCTCGCCGAGTCCGGGCTGTTCATGCCCTTCGGCATCTTCTGGATGCGCACCCACTTCCGGTCGATGCCCCGCGAGCTCATCGAGGCCGCGCAGATCGACGGCGCGTCGTCGATGACCATCCTGCGGCGGGTCCTCATGCCGGTGTCGGTGCCGGCGCTCTCGACGATGGCCGTGCTGTTCTTCATGTGGTCGTGGAACCAGTTCCTCCTGGTCCTCATCCTCATCCAGGACCCCAGCAAGCGCACCGCGCCGGCCGGCCTCGGGTTCTTCGTCGGCCAGTACTCCAGCGACGTCCCCGTGCTCGCGGCCGGGACGCTCATCGTCATCCTCCCGATCCTCGTCGTGTACCTCGTCTTCCAGCGCAAGTTCATCAGCGGCATGCTCCAGGGGGCGGTCAAGTGACGCGGCCCCGACCGCCCCTCACGGTCGGCGTCGTCGGTGCCGGGGGCATCGCCAGCCCCCACCTCGAGGCGTGGCGGCTACCTGGGCGCCCGGCTGCTCGTGCACTCGCACGAGGGGGCCGAGGAGGTGGCGGCCCGGTACGGCGCGCAGGTCGCCCGCGACCTCGACGCGCTGCTCGACGGGTGCGACGTCGTCGACGTGTGCACGCCGACCAACACCCACCACGACATCGTCCTGCGCGCGGCCGGGGCCGGCCGGCACGTCATCTGCGAGAAGCCGCTGAGCCACCGGCGCGAGGAGGCGGTGGCGATGATCGCGGCCTGCGAGGCGGCCGGCGTGCAGCTGCACCCCGGGCAGGTGGTGCGGTACTTCCCCGAGTACGCCGCGGCGCGCGAGCTCGTGGCCGGCGGCCGGGTCGGCACCCCCGCCGTCCTGCGGCTCACCCGCCGCGGCGCCCGGCCGGAGCGCACGTGGTTCGCCGACAGCACGCAGTCCGGCGGCATCCTCGTCGACCAGATGATCCACGACTTCGACTTCGCCCGCTGGGTGGCGGGCGAGGTGGTGCAGGTCTTCGCGTCCGTCGTGGGCGAGGTGCCGGGGCCGACGATCGGCATGGCCGTGCTCACCCACGCCGGCGGGGCGCTGACCCACGTGCTCGGCGGCTGGGGCCACGCGCACGAGAGCTTCCGCACCTCCTTCTCCATCGCGGGGTCCACCGGCCTGGTGCGCCACTCGAGCGGCGCCACCGAGGGCCTCACCCTCGCCCTCCCCGACGCGCCGGGTCGGGGGTGAGCTGCTGCCGGGGGGCGCTTCGGCCGCCTCACCGTTCGTCGCCGAGCTGGCGGAGTTCGCCGCGTCGTGCACCGGGGGCGCAGCGCCACGGGTGAGCGCGCACGACAGCCTCGCCGCCCTCGACATCGCCCTCGCGGCCGGTCGCTCCGCCGCCACCGGCGAGTCCGTCGAGCTCGCGGGGGTGCCGGTCGTGAGGCGGCCGCTGCGGGTCGGGCTCGCCTCCTTCGCCCACGTCCACGCCGCCGGGTACGCGCGGCTGCTGGCGGCGCGGGACGACGTCGACCTCGTGGCGAGCGACCCCGACGGCCGGGCCGAGGGTGACGAGGAGCCGCGCGGTGCCGAGCTGGCCGCCGGGCTGGGGGTGCGGTACGTCCCCGACCACGACGCGCTGTTCGCCGAGGACCTCGACGCCGTCGTCGTCTGCACCGAGAACTCGCGCCACCGTCCGGTCGTCGAGCAGGCGGCCGCGGCCGGGGTGCACGTCCTGTGCGAGAAGCCCCTGGCGACGACCCTCGAGGACGCCGACGCGATGCGGGCCGCGTGCGCCGGGGCCGGCGTGGTCCTCATGACCGCCTACCCCGTGCGCTTCCACCCGGGGTTCCGCGAGCTGCGGGAGCGGGTGCGCCGGGGCGACGTCGGCCGCGTGCTCGCCGTCACGGGCACGAACAACGGCCAGGCGCCGATCGCGTCGCGTCGGTGGTTCGTCGACGCCGAGCTCGCCGGCGGCGGCGCGCTCATGGACCACACCGTGCACCTCGCGGACCTGCTCGACGACCTGCTCGAGGACCAGCCCCGCAGCGTCTACGCGCAGGTGAACCGCATCGTCCACGCGTGACGTCGTGTCGGTCGAGACCGGTGGGCTCGTGGCCCTCACCTACCCCGACGGGGTGGTCGCGACCATCGACTGCAGCTGGAGCGCGCCCGGCAGCTACCCGGGCTGGGGCGGCCTGACCCTCGCCGTGGAGGGGGAGCGGGGCAGCGTCACGCTCGACGCCTTCGCCGAGCGCCTCGAGGTGTTCGACGACCGGGCCGGTGGCCTGCGGTGGCAGCCGTACGGTGTCGACCTCGACGCGCTCATGCTCGAGGAGTTCATCACCGCGGTGCGCGACGGTCGGACGCCCCAGCCGGACGGCGCGGTCGGCCGGCGAACGCTCGCGGTGGTGCGTGCGGCGTACGAGTCGGCCGCCTCCGGACGTCCCGTCCCCCTCGACGAGCCCGCCGACGCCGCCTCGGGGTGAACGCCCGGCCCGCCCCGCCGGGGTCGCTCAGCCCTCGGCCGCGGCCGAGACGGGGACCGGGGCCACCGCGGCACCGCTGGAGCGCTGCCGACGCTTCATCCGGCCCTCGAGGTAGCCCGCGACCTTGGTCAGCGAGTAGTTGATGACGATGTACATGATCGCGACGACGATGTACGCCGGGACCGTGTTGGCGAAGGCCGACCCGAGGGTCTTGCCCGAGGTGAGCAGCTCGGGGTAGAGGATGATCGTGCCGAGCGCCGTGTCCTTGAGGACGACGACGAGCTGGCCGACGAGGGCCGGGAGCATCGCCCGCAGGGCCTGGGGGAGCTGGATGAGCCGGAGGGTCTGACCCTCGGAGAGCCCGATCGACAGACCCGCCTCGGACTGGCCGGACGGCAGGGAGTGCACGCCCGAGCGGACGAGCTCGGCGATGACCGAGCCGTTGTAGAGGGTCAGGGCCAGGACGACCGCGGCCATCGGGGCGTACTGGTTGGGGAGCCACGACGCGGTGGCGAACCAGCCGAAGAAGAAGAAGACCATCATGAGCAGCACCGGCACCGAGCGGAAGAACTCGACGACGACGCTGCTGACCCAGCGGACGGACCGGAGGGGGGCCAGGCCGGCCCATGCCGAACAGGATGCCGAACGCGCCGGCGAGCACGACCGAGGCGGCGGCCGCCTTGACCGTCTCCCAGAGGCCGGGGAGGAGGTAGGAGGACCACACGCTCGGGTCGGCGACGAAGGGCTTCCACATGTAGCCCTCGAGCTGGTTGGCCGAGTCCATCTTGCGGTAGACGAGCCACAGGATCACGGCGAGGACCAGGGCGCCGACGCCGGTGAGGATCCGGTGGCGCAGGCGGGCCTTCGGGCCCGGGACGTCGAAGAGGACGTTCTCGGCGCTCATCGCTTCACCGCCAGTCGCCGCGACAGGTTCGTCGTCGCGATCCCGATCGGGAGGGTGAGGATGACGAAGCCGAGGGCGAAGAGGAAGAAGGTCGGCAGGCTCGACCCCTCGTTCTCGGTGATCTTCGCGAGCAGACCGGCCGACTCGGCGGTGCCGAGGATGACCGCGGCGACCGTCGTGTTCTTGATGAGCGCGATGAGCGTCGAGCCGAGCGGGGCGATGGCTCCGCGGAACGCCTGGGGCAGCAGCACCTCGCGCATCGACTGCGCGAAGGTCAGCCCGATCGAGCGGGACGCCTCGGCCTGGCCGGCCGGGATGGTGTTGACGCCGCTGCGGATCGCCTCGCAGACGAAGGCGGCGTGGTAGACCGAGAGCATGATGACGGCCCACCAGTAGGAGTTGCGCGAGGCCTCCTGCGAGATCTGCAGCCCGAGGATGTAGGTGGCGCCGAGGACGCTGAACGCCATGAGCAGGGTCAGCGGGGTGTTGCGGACGATGTTGACGTACGACGTGCCGATGAGTCGCAGCACGGCGACGGGGGAGACCCGCAGGACGGCGACGACGGTGCCGATGACGAGCGCCCCGATCGCGGAGAGCACCGACAGCTGGATGGTCACCCAGAACGCACCCAGGATGTCGTAGTTGCCGAGGATGTCGCCCATCACCTCACCTTTCGTCCGGGGCGGTGGCCCGGCCCGCCGACGCCGCCCGACCGGTGCGGGCGGGCGGCGTCATGCGGGACGGACCGTTCGGTCAGGAGCAGGCGTCGGGGGTGGGCGGGTTGCCCGCACCCGGCTTGTAGCCGGCCTTGCCGAGGTTGTCGTCGACGGCCTTCTGCCAGGAGCCGTCGTCGATCATCTTCTTGAGCGCGTCGGTGACCTTCTGGCACAGCTCGGTGTCGCCCTTCTTGAGGCCGACGCCGTAGCGCTCCTCGGAGAACGGCTGGCCGACGACCTTGAGCTTGCCCTCGTACTGCGGCTGCGCGGCGTAGCCGGCGAGGATGGTGTCGTCGGTGGTCAGGGCGTCGACGCCCTTGGAGACCAGCGCCGCGACGCACTCGGAGTAGGTGCCGAACTCCTGGAGGTTGACCCCGGGCACCTTGTCCTTGACCTTCTGCGCCGACGTGGAGCCGGTGACCGAGCACAGCTTCTTGCCGTCGAGGGTGTCGGGGCCGGTGATCGAGGTGTCGTCGGCGCGCACGAGGAGGTCCTGGCCGGCGATGAAGTACGGGCCCGGCGAAGGAGACCTTCTCCTTGCGGGCGTCGGTGATCGAGTAGGTCGCGAAGATCAGCTTCACCTGGCCGGTGGAGATGAGGTTCTCGCGCTGGGCGCTGGGCGCCTGCACCCACTCGATCTTGCCGTCGTCGTAGCCGAGCTCGTTCGCGACGTACTTGGCGACGTCGACGTCCATGCCCGTGTAGTCGTTGCCCTGCTTGAGGCCGAGGCCGGGCTGGTCGAACTTGATGCCGATCTTGATGCTGTCGCCACCGCCCGAGCCGCCGCCGCTGCCGCTGTCCCCGCCGCTGTCGCTGGAGCCGCAGGCGCTCGCGGTGAGGGCGAGGACCGCCGCGGCGGCGGCGATTCCGATCCGGGTGCTCTTCATGGGTGTTCCTCCTGGTGTTGGTGTGCTCGGCGTCCGCGGGCGGGCCGGTGTCGGCCCGTCGCGGGGGTCAGTGGGTGAGGATCTTCCCGAGGAAGTCCTTGGCGCGCTCGCTCGTGGGGTTGGTGAAGAACTCCTCCGGGGTGCCCTCCTCGACGACCTGCCCGTCGCTGAGGAAGACCACGCGGTTGGCGGCCTTGCGGGCGAAGCCCATCTCGTGGGTGACGACGATCATCGTCATGCCGCTCTTGGCGAGCTCGACCATGACGTCGAGCACCTCGTTGATCATCTCGGGGTCGAGCGCCGAGGTCGGCTCGTCGAAGAGCATGACCTTGGGGTCCATGGCCAGCGAGCGGGCGATGGCCACCCGCTGCTGCTGCCCGCCGGAGAGCTGGGCCGGGTACTTGTCGGCCTGGTGGGCGATGCCGACGCGCTCGAGCAGCTCGCGGGCGCGCTTCTCGGCGTCGGCCTTCTTCTGCCCCCGGACCTTGATCGGGCCCAGGGTGACGTTCTCGAGGATCGTCTTGTGGGCGAAGAGGTTGAAGGACTGGAACACCATCCCGACGTCGGCGCGCAGGGCCGCGAGGTCCTTGCCCTCCTCGGGGAGCTCCTTGCCGTCGATGGTGATCGAGCCCGACTCGAAGGTCTCGAGCCGGTTGATCGTGCGGCAGAGCGTCGACTTCCCGGAGCCCGAGGGCCCGATGAGGATGACGACCTCACCGGCCCCGACCGTGATGTTGATGTCCTTGAGCACGTGGAGGTCACCGAAGTGCTTGTTGACGTCCTTGAGGACGACGAGGGGCTCGCTCATGCTCCAGCAACCTAGCCCACCTGAGAGCTTCTCAGGAAAGTCGAGGGGGCGGATACCGGCTTCGTGACCGTTCCGAGACCTCGGGCGGCCCCGGCGGCGGCGCTCACGCGTGCGGCATGATGCGGCCCATGCCCGTGTCCCCGGCGGCCGTTCGCGCCTCCCTCGCCGACGCCGTCCCGGACGTGTACTGGACCGACCGCCCGGCGCTGCGGCCGGCGCCGCGCCCGGCGCTCACGGGCCACGGTCACCGGGCCGACCTCGTCGTCGTCGGCGGCGGCTTCACCGGGCTCTGGGCCGCGGTGCAGGCCAAGGAGGACGACCCCTCGTGCGACGTGGTCCTCGTCGAGCGGGGACGGTTCGGGGTGGCGGCGTCGGGGCGCAACGGCGGCTTCGTGTCGCCGTCCCTCACCCACGGCCTGGCGCAGGGCGTCGCCTGCTGGCCGGAGGAGGTGCCCACCCTCGAGCGGCTCGGGGCCGAGAACCTCGCGGGACTCGCCGACGCGGTGCGGCGGTACGGCATCGACTGCGACCTGCACATGCCCGGAGAGCTGACCCTCGCCCTCGACGAGCGTCAGGTCTCGACGGTCGAGGAGGCCGTCGCCCTGCACCGCGCCCACGGGGTGCCGGTCGAGCTCCTCACGGCCGAGGAGGCCCGCGCCCGGGTCGACTCACCCCGCTACCTCGCGGGGATGGTCGACCCCACGGTCGGGCTCGTCGACCCCGCCCGCCTCGTCTGGGGGCTCGCCGCGGCGGCCGAGCGGCTCGGGGTGCGGGTGCACGAGGACACCGCGGTCACCGGCCTCGCCGAGGACGGCGCCGGGGTGCGGGTGGCCACCGAGTGGGGGAGCGTGTGGGGCCGGCGGGTGGTCGTCGGCACGGGGGCGTTCCGCGGCGTGCTGCGGCGGCTCGCCTGGTACACGCTGCCGGTCTACGACAGCGTGCTCATGAGCGAGCCGCTCTCGGCCGCGCAGCTGGCGGCCGTCGGCTGGGACGGGCGCGAGGGCCTCACCGACGCCGGCAACCAGTTCCACTACTACCGCCGCACGCTCGACGACCGCGTGCTCTTCGGCGGCTTCGACGCCGACTACCACTTCCCCGGACGGATCGACCCCCGCCTCGAGCAGTCGGCGTCCCACGAGCTGCTGGCGCGGCACTTCCTCGAGATCTTCCCGCAGCTCGAGGGCCTCCGGTTCACCCACCGGTGGGCGGGCGTCATCGACACGACGTCGCGGTTCACGCCGGTGTTCGGCACGGCCCTCGGTGGGCGGGTCTCCTACGCCGTCGGCTACACCGGGCTCGGGGTGGCCTCGACGCGGTTCGGCGCACGGGTCGCGCTCGACCTCGTGCACGGCCGGGACACCGAGGTCACCCGGCTCGCCATGGTGCGCGACAAGCCGCTGCCGTTCCCGCCCGAGCCGCTGCGCGGGCTGGGCGTCGCCCTCACCCGGCGCAGCCTGGCCCACGAGGACCGCACCGGACGGCGCAACCTCTGGCTCAAGGCGATGGACGCGGCGGGCATCGGCTTCGACAGCTGAGCCGGACGACACTCCCGAGCCGCAGCTCCTCGACCGTCGTCAACCCCTTGCCCACGACGAGGTTCACGTCGTCGTACCGGCCCACCCCGCCGGCGGGGTCCAGGGGATCTCGCGCTCGGCCTTCTCGCGGGCGAGGAGGAGCTGGCTCGACACGTGGTGTACCGGTCCCTCGCCGGGCTTCGTCGACGAGGTGCGAGGTCACGCCCGATCGGGCCATGGGCTTGCACCCTTAGGTAAACGCGTGTAACGTAACGCGAGTAAACCTTCACGCATGAGGAGAGACGGCCATGACCGCCGAGGCGCCCCACGTCGCTCTCGACGCCCGAGCCTCATCACCCCCCACCGAGCTGGAGACCGTCATGTCCGAGCGCAACGCGACCCACCCCGACCCGAGCCCCGTGACCACGAGGACCATCGCACCAGCACCCGTCCCGACGACTCCTCGTTGGGTGGGGGCCACCCTCATCGCCGCAGTCGTCACCTACGTGGTTGCCGAGGCGGTCGTGGCCGTCGCGTGGGATCGCCGGTCGTACAGCTACCTCGATGACTACGTCAACTTCCTCGGCAGCCCGTTCCAGGGCACCTTCGAGGGCTTCGTCATCTCGTCTCCGCTGTGGTGGGTGATGAGCACTGCCTGGATCCTGACCGGCGTACTCCTGGCTGCCGCAGGCATCGGCCTGAGCCGTGGACTGCCGGGGTGGAGGCAACGAACGGTGGCCTCGCTCGGAGTCACGGAAGGTATCGCGTTGGTCCTGTTCGCGGTCTTTCCGCTGGGACCGGAAACGATGGACAACGGGACCTTGCCCCTGTACCTGCTCGGCGCGTTTCTCTCGATCATCGCCGGCAACGCCCTGGCCATCGTGACTGGATCGTCCGGTCGCGTCCTGGCACTGCCGCGCTGGCTCGCGAGGTCCAGTCTCGTTCTCGGGGCAGTCGGTCTCGTCAACATCCCCGCGACCTATGGCTGGACGCCGACGGGACTCGCCGAGCGGATCTCCCTCTACAGCCTTCTGCTGTGGGGGCTGCTCATGGGAGTCCACGTCCTCAGGGTGAGGAACGGCACGGCCCGCGCAGCGCACTGACGCGCAGCGTCACGGCACCCCTGTCGAGATCGAAGCCAATCCTCGTCGCACCCCACTGAACTGGAGACCCTCATGTCCGAGACCAACCACACCCACCCCGGCACGAGTGCCTTGACCGTGACCGAGGTCGTGCTCCCGGGGGTCGTCGAACCCGACGGCCTCGAGATCCGCACGCGTGACCTCCCAGCCGTTGCGAAGGGCCAGGCGATCGTCGCCGTGGAAGCCACCGGAATCTCGATGGCCGAGCAGTCCATGCGGCGCGGCCGCTACCCCGGTCAGCCGAAGTTCCCCTTCGTGCCGGGCTACGACCTCGTCGGCACGGTCACGGACATCGGCCCGGGTGTCGACCGAACGTTGGTGGGCGCCCGTGTCGCAGCCATGACGAAGACCGGCGGATGGGCCACGCACGCTGCGCTCAGCGCCAAGGATCTCGTCGTCGTGCCTCGCGAGCTGGACCCCGTCGAGGTCGAGACTCTCGTCGTCAATGGCGTCACCGCCTGTCAGATGCTGCATCGCACGGCGAGGGTGGCCCCCGGCGAGACAGTTCTCGTGCACGGCGCCAACGGTGGGGTGGGGACCACGCTGGTGCAACTCGCCGTGCACCACGGCGCCGCAGTGATCGGAACCGCCCATCCCCGACACCACGAAGCTCTACGCCGCATGGGAGTCATCCCCGTCGACTACGACGACCCCCAGTTGTCCGAGACCGTACGGCGCCTCGCGCCGGACGGCATCGACGCGGTGTTCGACCACCTGGGCGGCGAGAGTCTCGATCGGTCATGGAACCTTCTCGCGCCTGGCGGGAGGCTGGTCGCCTACGCGATCGCAACCAAGGTGCAAGGGACAGGATCGATCTGGGGCCCCTTCCTGGCGGCCATCGGCAAAGTGCTTGTGTGGAACGCCATGCCGAACGGGAAGCGCGCACGCTTCTACGACCTGTGGTCTGGGCATCTGCGCCGACCCGCGCGATTCCGATCCCGAGTGCACGAGGACATCAACGCTGTGCTCGCACTGCTGGCCGACGGCACGATCACCCCACAGGTCGCGGCGACGTATCCGCTCGTCGACGTCCGTGAAGCGATGACCTTGGCCGAGTCGCGAACGGTGCGCGGGAAGGTCGTGCTCGTCCCGTGAGTGTCTCGGTGGGGAACTCGGCTAGCGTCGCCCGGGTGAACCAACCCCCGGAGGGTCACGCCCGGAAGCGAAATCCGCGCGGTCAGGGCGACCGACTGCGTGACGAGATCGTGGAAGCGGCCGCAGCGTTGCTCGACCAGACAGGCAGCGCAGAGTCGGTGACCCTTCGCGCGGTCGCCCGTCGGGCCCACATCAGCGCCCCCTCCATCTACCGACATTTCGCGGACCCCCAAGCCATCCTGCTTGCCGTGGCCCAGGAGGCCTTCGAACTGCTCCGCGGTCGACTCACGGAGGCGTCGGAGTCGGCACCCGAAGACCCGGCCGCTCGGCTGGAAGCTGTCTGCCAGGGATACCTGACGTTCGTCGAAGAGCACCCGGCGCGCTACCGCGTCATGTTCGGCGGTGTATGGACGGCTGACCCCTCCAGCAGTGACTCGGTCACCGAGACCGACCTCCTCGATCTTGGAGCCGAGGCGCTGGACGTTCTCACCGGCAGCCTGGTCGACTGCATCGAGAGCGGCGCTTCCAAGAGCACTGCGCCCCGTACCGATGCCATCGCCCTCTGGCTGGGGCTTCATGGTCTGGCACACCAGCGTGCCGTTCTCCCTCACTTCCCCTGGCCCGAGGACCTCCCGAGCCGGATCGTCCACCTTCTCGCGAGTCTCGAACCGGGGCGATGAGTCGGCGCTGGGCACGGAGCGCCACGAGATGCGGCGGCTCGAAACGCGACACCGCACCTCGTGAACCACGTCCCGCGCCGTCAGGATCACCCGAACGACCGGCTGGGTCACGGCGTCCGGGGGAAGCCCTGTCGGAGCCTTCCGAGCGCTGCGCTGAAGCACGGGGCCTGGATGAAGGCGCTGACCTGGGTGGACGTCTGGTGGGGCGTCTGGGGCTTGAACCCAGGACCGACGGATTATGAGTCCGCTGCTCTGACCGACTGAGCTAACGCCCCGCGCGGCCTCGGCCGCGGCGTCGCGAGCCTATCGCCGCCGCCAGCGGTGTGATTGGTGGGTTCGCTGGTGCAGGTGCGCCCCGTGGTGCACAATGTGACCCACAACGGCACGCGCGCGTGCCTGCAGACGCATCGGCAGCACGACCGGCCACATCACGAGCAGCGGCGTTGGGGAAGACGTCCACCGCACGTGAGGAGAGCAGGATGTCTGTCGCGATGTCGCGCACGCACACCCGGGGAGTGGTCTACGTCCACTCGACCCCGAAGGCGCTGTGCCCGCATGTCATCTGGGCGGTCGAGGGAGTCCTCGGCGCCCGCGTCAGCGTGCACTGGACCGACCAGCCCGCCGCGCCGGGCCTGGTCCGCGCCGAGCTGAGCTGGAGCCGGCGAGTCCGGTACCGGCGCCCGCCTGGCCTCCGCCCTGCGCGGGCTGGGAGCACCTGCGCTACGAGGTGACCGAGGAGCCGAGCCCGGGCTGCGACGGCTCGCGCTGGTCGCACACCCCCCGCCTGGGCATCCACCACACGTGGACCTCGGCCAACGGCGACGCCGTCGTCAACGAGGACCGCCTGCGTGAGGTCGTCGTCCTGGCCCAGGGCAGCCCCGAGGCCATGGAGGAGATGATCGAGGAGCTCCTCGGCCTCGAGTGGGACGCCGAGCTCGAGCCCTTCCGCTACGCCGGCGAGGGTGCGCCCGTGCGCTGGCTGCACAAGGTCGGCTGACCCGACGTCGCCGGCACCTCTGCCGGGGCCGCGGAACGTTCAGCGAGGGGCCGGTTGCACGCGCGCCGTCGCTGAAGGTTCCGGCATCCGGAGAGAAAGCTGGCCCGGCTCAGACGCTCTTGATGACGAGCGCGACGTTGTGGCCGCCGAAGCCGAAGCTGTTGTTGAGCGCGGCGATGTCGCCGTCGGGCAGCGCGCGGTGCTCGCCACGGACGACGTCGAGGTCGATCGCGGGGTCGAAGTCGTCGATGTTGATCGCGGCCGGCGCGGTGCGGTGGTGCACCGACAGCACCGTGAGCAGCCCCTCGAGGGCGCCGGCGGCACCGAGCAGGTGGCCGGTCATCGACTTCGTGGCGCTCACCGGCATGTCGTCGGCGGCCGCACCGAAGGCCCGGCGGATCGCGTTGGCCTCCGCGACGTCGCCGACGGGCGTCGAGGTCGCGTGCGCGTTGATGTGCACGATGTCGGCGTCGGTGAGCCCGGCCCGCTCGACGGCCTCGCGCATCGCCCGGCTGGCGCCGGCGCCCTCGGGCTCCGGAGCGGTGATGTGGTGGGCGTCGGCCGACATCCCGATCGAGGCGAACTCGGCGTAGATGCGGGCGCCGCGGGCCTTCGCGTGCTCGTACTCCTCGAGCACCATGACGGCCGCGCCCTCGCCCATGACGAAGCCGTCGCGGCCGGTGTCGTAGGGCCGGGAGGCGCCGGCCGGGTCGTCGTTGCGGGTCGAGAGGGCCTGCATCTGGGCGAACCCGGCGAAGCAGATGGGGTGCGTCGCGGCCTCGGTGCCGCCGGCGACGACGACGTCGGCCCGGCCGCCGCGGATCATGTCGTACGCGGTGCCCATCGACTCGGCACCGGACGCGCAGGCCGACACCGTGGTGTGCGCCCCGGCGCGGGCACCGAGGAGGAGGGAGACGTTGCCCGACGAGGTGTTGGGCATGAGCATCGGCACGGCGAGGGGGAACACCCGCCGCAGGCCCTTCTCGCGCAGGATGTCCCACTGGTCGAGCAGGGTCCAGACGCCACCGATGCCGGTGCCGATGGCCACGCCGAGGCGCACCGGGTCGACCTCGGGTGAGCCGGCGTCCTCCATCGCGGCGAGCGAGGCGATGGACGCGTACTGGGCGCTGGGGTCCATCCGGCGCACCTGCACCTTGGTGAGCACCTCGAGGGGGTCCTGCGCGATCGTGCAGGCGAAGTGCACCGGCAGCTCGTAGCGCTCGACCATCTCCTCGGGGAGGGGCTTGGCTCCTGACCGCCCGGCGAGGATGCCCTCCCACGTCTCGGCGATGGTGCCGCCGAGGGGCGTGGTGGCACCGAGTCCGGTGACGACGACGCGACGCTCGCTCATGGGTGCTGCTGCTCCTTGTGGGTGCGGACGGGTGGCCGGCGCAGCCTCCCGGTGGGGAGGCTGCGCCGGGTGGTCAGCCCTGGTTGGACTGGATGAAGGTGACCGCGTCGCCGACGGTCGTGAGGTTCTTGACCTCGTCGTCGGGGATGCGGACGCCGAACTTCTCCTCGGCGTTGACGACGATCGTCATCATCGACAGCGAGTCGATGTCGAGGTCGTCCGTGAAGGACTTGTCCATCTGGACCTCGGCGGTGTCGAGGCCGGTCTCCTCGTTGACGATCTCCGCGAGGCCGCTGAGGATCTCCTGCTGGTCTGCCATGGGGTTCTCCTTCGGTTGGGTGTGGGTGCTGCTCGGCCCGGGTGACCCGTGGGCCCACGGGAGTCCTAGGGGATGACGACGACCTGCGCCGCGTAGCTGCAGGCCCGCGCCGAAGCCGATCTGGAGGGCGAGGCCGCCGCTCGGGATCTCACCGTGCCGCACCATGCGCTCCATCGCCAGCGGGACCGACGCGGCGGAGGTGTTGCCCGTGTAGGCGATGTCGCGCGCGATGGGCAGGTCGGCCGGCAGCGCGAGCTTCTTGGCCATGGCGTCGATGATCCGGACGTTGGCCTGGTGGGGGATGAACGCGTCGAGCTGGTCGGCGGTGATGCCGGCCGCGTCGAGCGCCTGCTGCGCCACCGGGGCCATGCCCCAGACGGCCCAGCGGAACACGGTCTGCCCCGCCATCCCGATGTGCGGCCAGCCGAGCTTCTTCTCGTGGACGTCGATCCACGACTCGGTCTGCGAGATCGCCTCCCACTGCGCGCCGTCCGAGCCCCACACCGTCGGGCCGATGCCGACGGTGTCGGACTGGCTGACCACCGCGGCGCCCGCGCCGTCGGCGAAGATGAACGCGGTGCCGCGGTCGTCGAGCGAGGTGAAGTCGGAGAGCCGCTCGACCCCGACGACGAGGACGTGGCGGGCGGTGCCGGTGCGGACCATGTCCGAGGCCAGCGAGATGCCGTGGCAGTAGCCGGCGCACGCCGCGGAGATGTCGAACGCGGCGGCCTTGCTCCCGAGCCGCTCGGCGAGCATCGGGGCGGCGGCCGGGGTCTGGTAGGGCCAGGAGACGGTGGCGACGATGATCGCGTCGAGCTCCTCGGCGGCGACGCCGGCCATCTCGAGGGCCGGGGTCGCGGCGAACACCGACATGTCGATGACCGACTCGCCCTCGCCGGCGAAGCGCCGCTCGATGATGCCCGAGCGCTCGCGGATCCACTCGTCCGAGGAGTCGATGCGGTCGACGAGCTCGCTGTTGGGCACCACCCGCCGGGGCCGGTAGCCCCCGATGCCGCTGATCCGGGAGTGGGTGACCGGGCCGGCGGACAGGTGGCCGGTGCCCTTGGGGGTGACGCTCATGCGGAGTGCTCCTCGATGAGGGTGCGGGCGGCGTCGAGGTCGTCGGGGGTCTTCACGGCGAGCAGCTCGACGCCCTTGAGGGCGCGCTTGGCGAGGCCGACCAGGGTGCCGGCCGGGGGCAGCTCGACGAGGGCGGTGACGCCGAGCTCGGCGAAGCGCTCGGTGCACAGGTCCCAGCGCACCGGGTTGGAGACCTGGGCGACGAGGCGGTCGAGCACGTCGCGGCCGGTGGTGACCACCGCGCCGTCCCGGTTCGAGACGAGGGTGACGCCGGGGTCGGACGCCTCGAGGTCGGCGGCCGCCGCGGCGAGCGCGTCGACGGCCGGCTGCATGTAGTGGGTGTGGAACGCGCCGGCGACCTTGAGCGGGATGACCCGCGCCCTGGCCGGGGGCTCCTCGGCGAGGGCGGCCAGGGCGTCGAGCGCGCCGGCCGCGACGACCTGTCCGCCGCCGTTGACGTTGGCCGGGGTGAGGCCGTGGCGCTCGATGGTCTCGAGGACGTCGGCGGGGTCGCCGCCGAGCACCGCGCTCATGCCCGTGGGGGTGGCGGCCGAGGCCTCGGCCATGGCCCGGCCGCGCAGGGCGACGAGCCGCATGGCGTCGTCCTCGGAGAGCACGCCGGCCGCGGCGGCGGCCGTGAACTCACCGACCGAGTGCCCCGAGAGCGCCCCCACCCCGGCGGTGCCACCGAGGGCGCGCAGGGCGAGGAGGCCGGCCCCGACGAGGAGGGGCTGGGCGACGGCGGTGTCCTTGATGGTCTCCTCGTCCGACGTCGTGCCGTGGGTGACGAGGTCGACCCCGGCGGCGTCGGAGAGCGCGGTGAGGTGCTCACGCGCGCCGGGCAGCTCGAGCCAGGGCGCGAGGAAGCCCGGGGTCTGCGAGCCCTGGCCGGGACAGACGATGACGATCACGTCTCCCAGACTGCTGCCTGGGCCCGTGCCGGATCGTGACGAGCGGGGACGAACCTCACCGCTCGGCTTTGTGGGGTCTCCACAAAGTGCGCACGGTTCACGGCCGCGGTGTGGTGCGGGTCACGGGCCCGAGCCGGTGCAGCGCGAGGGCCAGCCGCACCGTCTGGGCGTCGTGGGGGTCGGTGAGGTCGTAGCCGGTGGCCTTGGCGATGCCCGCCAGCCGGTACCGCACGGTGTTGGGGTGGACGATGAGGGTGCGCGCGGTGCCCTCGACCCCGAGGCCACCGTCGAGCCAGGCCGCGGCGGTGTCGAGGAGCGAGCCACCGCCGGCCTCCTGGAGCGGGCGGACGATCCGGGCGGCGAGGGCGTTGCGCGCCGGCAGGTCGCCGGTGAGCGCGCGCTCGGCGAGCAGGTCGTCGGCGTGCACCGGACGGGGGGCGGCCGGCCAGGCCGGGGCCGCGGTGTGGCCGGAGATGGCGGCCCGGGCCGAGCGACCGGCGGCGAAGAGGTGGGGCACGGTGGGCCCGACGACGAGCGGGCCGTCGCCGAGGTGCGGGTCGAGGGTGGCCGCGAGGGCCATCGGGTCGGTGACGCCGCCGCCGATGCAGACGATGCGGGGGCCGTGGATGGCCACGAGGAGCTCGACCCCGGTGCGCCGCGCCGCGCGGTGCAGCTCGCCGAGCACGGGACCGGTCGCCCCGCCGGGCGTGGACCCGACGACGACGGCCACCCCGGTGACCGCACCCCAGCCGAGCGCCGCGGCGCGCGACTGCATCGACTCGTCGGCCTCGCCGCGGATCACCGCGTCGACGACGAGCGACTCGAGCCGGGCGTCCCACGCGCCGCGGGCCTCGGCGGCCTCGGCGTAGACCTCGGCCGCGGCGAAGGCGACCTCGCGGCTGTAGCGCAGGACGGCCTCCCGGGCCAGGTCGCCCTCGCCGGGGGCGGCGAGGCCGGCGATCTCGCGCTCGACGACGGCGATGACGGTGCGGATGAGGTCGAGGGTCTGGGCGAGGCTGATCGAGCGGGTCAGCTCGCGCGGCGCGGTGCCGAAGACGTCGGCCGTGACGGCGGCCCCGGCCTGGTCGCCCGCGAACCAGTCGATGAAGCTCGAGATGCCGGCCTGGGCGACGAGGCCCACCCACGAGCGGTTCTCGGCCGACAGGACGCGGAACCACTCGTGGTCGGTCTCCATCTGCCGCACCGCGGCGGCCCCGAGGTCGCCGGCGGCGCGGGTGACGCGGGCGCGGGTGTCGGGGGAGACGGCGGTCGACATGCAGCGGAGTCTATTTGTGCGGGGCGGACAACGGCGTGGGCCTGCGTGGCACGTCGGTCAGTCGGTGCCGAACTCCATCGCCGCCCGGTCGAGGGCGTCCTCCTCGTCGCCGTCGACCGACGGGTTGTCGGTGATCCGGTCGTAGCCACCGGCCGGCAGCGCGCCGAAGAGGGTGCCGTTCTCGACGAGGAGCTGGCCCTGGTCGTTGGGCTGGTTCGCGTAGAGCTCGAGCTTGGCCCGGCTGTCGGCGATGTCGAGGTTGCGCATCGTCAGCTGGCCGATCCGGTCCTGCGGCCCGAAGGCGGCGTTCTCGACGCGCTCCATCGACAGCTTGTCCGGGTGGTAGCTGAAGTTCTCGCCGCGGGTGTCGAGCACGGTGTAGTCCTCGCCGCGCCGCAGCCGCAGGGTGACCTGGCCGGTGACCACCGAGGCGATCCAGCGCTGGATCGCCTCGCGGAGCATGAGGCTCTGCGGGTCGAGCCAGCGGCCCTCGTAGAGCAGCCGGCCGAGCCGCCGGCCCTCGGCGTGGTAGCTCGCGATCGTGTCCTCGTTGTGCACCGCGTTGAGCAGCCGCTCGTAGGCGATGTGCAGCAGGGCCATGCCCGGCGCCTCGTAGATCCCGCGCGACTTGGCCTCGATGATCCGGTTCTCGATCTGGTCCGACATGCCGAGGCCGTGCCGGCCCCCGATGGTGTTCACCTCGTCGACGAGGGCGACGGGGGAGAGGTCGCGCCCGTTGACGGCCACCGGGCGACCCTCGCGGAAGGCGATGGTCACGTCCTCGGCTCTCGATCGCGACGGCGGGGTCCCAGAACCGCACGCCCATGATCGGCTCGACGACCTCGAGCGACTCGTCGAGGTGCTCGAGGGTCTTCGCCTCGTGGGTGGCGCCCCAGATGTTCGCGTCGGTCGAGTAGGCCTTCTCCTGGCTCGAGCGGTAGGGCAGGCCCCGCTCGGTGAGCCAGGCGCTCATCTCGTGCCGGCCGCCGAGCTCGTGGACGAACTCGGCGTCGAGCCACGGCTTGTAGACCCGCAGGTCCGGGTTGGCCAGCAGCCCGTACCGGTAGAAGCGCTCGATGTCGTTGCCCTTGAAGGTCGAGCCGTCGCCCCAGATCTGCACGTCGTCGGCCTGCATCGCCCGCACGAGCAGGGTGCCGGTGACGGCGCGCCCGAGGGGCGTGGTGTTGAAGTAGGTGCGGCCTCCGCTGCGGATGTGGAACGCCCCGCAGGCGAGCGCCGAGAGCCCCTCCTCGACGAGGGCGGCCCGGCAGTCGACGAGGCGGGCCACCTCGGCGCCGTACTGCCCCGCGCGGTCGGGGACGGTGTCGATCTCGGGCTCGTCGTACTGGCCGAGGTCGGCGGTGTAGGTGCAGGGGACCGCGCCCTTCTCGCGCATCCACGCGACGGCCACGGAGGTGTCGAGCCCCCCGGAGAAGGCGATGCCGACGCGCTCGCCGACGGGCAGGGACGTGAGGACCTTGGACACGATGCAAGCATATACAGAGTTCTGCATACATCCAAAGTCGTATCACCCGTCCCGTCGGCCCCTCCTCAGGGGTATGGCCGAGGCTCCCACCCCCGTCGTCCACGCCAACGGCGTTCCCGTCGTCGTGCGCGACGGCGACGCGCGCCGCGGGGACGGTCCGCGGGTCGTCGTCCGCTTCACCGCGCCGCTGCGCACCCGGTGGCGCCAGCGGCTCGAGGCCACCGGGGCCCACGTCGAGTTCTGGTGCCCGCCCTCCGGGGCCTGCGTCACCCTCGCCCACGACCGCGTCGAGCAGCGCCTCGCCCGGCTGCCCGTTCGTCGCCGGCTTCGTGCCCTACGAGCAGGCCCACTGCGACCGCGGCCTCGGCCGGCCGAGCGGTGGTCCGGGCACCCACTGGCTCGACGTCGTGTGCTTCTCCCGTCGCCGGCGCCCCGAGGTCGTCGCCGGCCTCCGGGATGCTCGGGGCGACGGTGCTCGACGAGGGCACGACGAAGGTGCGCATCGAGTGGGCCGGCGACCCGGCGGAGGTCCGCGACCTCGTCGGCGTCAAGGTCGTCGAGCGCCCCCGCCTCGCCGCCCCGGCCAGCATCGGCCTCGCCCCGGACGTGGGGTGGGCCGGCACCACGGGGTGGCGCACCGACCTCGACGGCCGCGGCGAGGTGGTCGCCGTCGCCGACACCGGCCTCGACACCGGCGACCCGCGCACCGTCCTGCCCGACCTCGCCGGACGCGTGCGCGCGCTGCTGTCCTGGCCCCTCGGGCCGTCGTGGACGCCCTTCGTCACCAACCCCGGGGCCGACGACGGGCCCGCCGACGTCGCGAGCGGCCACGGCACCTTCGTCGCCGGGGTCGTCGCGGGCGACGGCTCGGGCGCCGGCGGCCGGACCCGCGGGGTCGCGCCGGGCGCCGAGCTCGTCGTGCAGTCGATCGAGCAGTGGGTGTCGGTCGCGCCCGGCCACCCCGAGGTCGGCACGTCCCGCTACGCCCTCGCCGGACGGCCCACCGACCTGCGCGAGCTGCTCGTCCAGGGCCGGCAGCACGGGGCCCGGCTGCACGTCGCCGCGTGGGGCACCCCGGCGCAGGGCGCCTACGACAACGACGCCTACGAGGCCGACCTCTTCCTCGACGAGCACCCGGACGCCGTCCTCCTCGTGGCGGCCGGCAACGGCGGCAGCGACCGCACGGGCGACCGGCGCCCCGACCCCGGCTCGGTCGAGTCACCGGCCACGGCCAAGAACGTCATCACCGTCGGGGCGACCGAGGGGTCGGCGCCGAACGGGTTCCTCGCCACCTGGGCGCGGTTCGAGGGCGAGGGCCGCCGCTTCGCCGACCCCGCGGACCGCGCCGACCCCACCTCCGGCGAGCCGGACCGGATCGCGCCGCTGTCGGCCGTCGGGCCGACCCGGGACGGCCGCCGCAAGCCCGACCTCTGCGCACCGGGCACGAACCTCGTCGGCCCGCGCTCGACCGTGGCCGTGGGCCGTGGGTGGGGGCTGGCCTCTCCCGCCCCGCACTACGTCGTCGACGGAGGCACGTCCGCCGCCGTCGCCGCCGCGGCGGGGAGCCTCGCCCTGGTCCGCCAGGGCTGGCGCCGTCACCGCGGGGGCCACGCGCCCGCCGGCCCCGCCCTCAAGGCCCTGCTCGTCGTCGGTGCGGCCGCCGTGTACTCACGGGACGGCAGCGGACCGGAGCGACCCGACGTCTGCGGGTTCGGCCGGCTCGACGTCGACGGGTCGCTGCCGCACCCGTCCGACGGCAGCGAGGTGCGCATCCTCGAGAACGCGACCCGCTCGGGCGCCGTGGCGACCGGCGGCACGCGCCGCTTCCGGCTGCGGCTGCCCCACGGGGGTCGGCTGCGCGCCGCCCTGTGCTGGTACGACGTCCCGGGCGAGCGCCTCGTCGACGACCTCGACCTCACCCTCACCGGGCCCGCCCCGGCGCCGCTGGTCCGCGGCAACCACGAGCCCGGCCACCCCGAGCGACCCGGCGAGCCCGACCGTGCCAACACGGTCGAGGTCGTCGACGTCGACGGGCTGGCCGGCGGCACCTGGGTCCTCGCCGTCCACGGCGCGAACGTCCCCCAGGGGCCGCAGCCCTTCGCCCTCGTCGTGCGGACCTGGGCCGCGGGCTGACGCACCACCCACCACCACCCACCACCCACCAAGGAGACCAGCCATGGCTGAGACCAGGAGCCGTCCCGCGAAGACGGCCGCCCGCGCGAGGAAGCCCGAGCGCGCACCCACCCCCACCGTGCCGGTGGTCCCGGCACCACGCGCCGCGGCGCCCGTCGTCCCGGCACCCGCCGCGGCCCTCGCCGGCCTCGCACCCGCCGGCCTCGGTGCCGGCGCGCTCGCCGCCGACGTCAGCGGCCAGCTCAAGGCCGTCGCCCCGACCTTCGGGGAGGTGCTCAAGTCGATCGGCATCGGCGTCGCCGACTCCCAGGCCGCCCTCGACCAGGGCGTCATCGACACGGTCAACGAGCTCGTCGGGGACGAACATCAGCGTCGTCACCGACGTCATCCAGCACCTCGACGACGACGGGCTGCCCGTCGCCGCCGACACCGAGCTGGTGAGCACCGACCTGTCGGTCCTCAACTTCTTCATGCCGACGATCCACGAGTGGAAGCGGGTCGCGCTGTCGATGGACCTCTCGTGCGGCGCCTTCCACGAGAGCGACGGCCTGTCGTTCAACGCCAAGCAGTCCGGGGGCGGCATCGGCGGCGCCGGGCTGTTCTGGGGCTTCCTCGGCGTCAACTACGACTACGAGTACGAGAGGCGGCAGAGCGGCTCGGTGAGCCACGAGCAGGAGGCCAGCTGGTCCTCCGGCGAGGTGCGGGTCGACGCGATCCTCGGGCCGCGGACGACGGGCAAGCTGCCCGTCGCGAGCCAGGTCTCGGTCGGGCCGCAGGTCGTCTTCTCGCAGGGGCCGGTCAAGGAGGTGGCCGTCGCCGGTGCGGGGATCAACCGCTCGGTCGACGTGCTCGTCTCCGTGCGCAAGGCCGCGGGCGACGTCAACCCCAACGTCCCGCTGCGGGTCGACGCCGGGGGGCTGCGGACCAGCTTCTCGACGACGGCGCCCGTTCACCGGCAACACGACCAACGCGGACGGGCAGGTGCTCGTCACCGTCACCCGCAACGTCCCCAACGCCGGGGCGGCCGGCGCCCGGGTCACCCTCGTCGCCCGCCTCGGCGCGATGAGCCAGTCCTACGCCCTCACCCTCTGAAGGAGATGACAGACCATGGCAACCACCGACGTGAGCGGACAGCTCAACACCGCGGGCATGGCCTTCGGCGACCTCGTCCGGCTCACCGGCCAGGCCGTCGCCAGCACGCAGCAGGAGCTCAACAAGACGGCGGCTGACAGCACCTCGGCGCTGGCGAAGACCCTCGTCGACGTCATCGCCGTCCAGGAGGTCGACTACGACGACCAGGGCAACGTGACGGCCGCGAAGACCTTCACCCAGAAGCTGCCCCTCATCGACGTCGTCGACCCGGTGCTCTACGAGTGGAGGCAGGTCCGGCTCCAGGGCCGCTTCACGGCGTCGCAGTTCTCGGCCGGCTCCTCGACCGACACCTCCTCGCACCACAGCACCGACTCCTCGGGCCAGGCCGGCGTGCTCCTCGTCTTCGGCGGGGGGTACAACAACTTCCAGTACGACTCGAGCCAGACGCACGTGGAGAGCAACGTCGGCGTCGAGAGCTCGGTCGGGCTGATCCGGATGAACGCCATCCTCGAGCCCCGGCACGACATCGGCGTGCCGAAGCCGCGGCAGGCCGTCGTCGGCCCGTCGATCGCCATCGAGGCCGGCCCGGTCACGGACGTCGGCGGCCCCCCGGCGACCTCGCGGACGATGGAGGCGGTGCTCACCTACGAGAACGCCGACGGCGTGCCGATCGCGGGCAAGACCCTCTCGATCGAGGCCCAGGGCGTCGCCTGGGAGTACGTCGGCGGCGTCGACACGACCGACGCGGACGGGCAGCTGACGATCCTGCTGACCCGCACCTTCGTCGACGAGACCGCCGACCGGACCCCGGTCGACGTCGTCGTCAGTGCCCGCAAGGGCATCGTCGGCGAGTCGACGACGGTCACCTTCTGACCGTGACGACCGACGCCACCCCGTCGGCCGCGGGGAGCGGCACCCGGCAGAGCGAGCTGGGTGCCCTCCTCGCGGGCACGGTCTCCGCCGTCGCCGAGGCGCAGGACGTCCTCGACGACCACGCCCGGGCGCGGGCGGCCGAGTACGCGGCCGCCGAGCCCGGCAGCCTCGCCCTGCCTCCGCTCTGGTACGCGTTCGACTCGGCGTCGGTCGACATCGAGCTGTCGACCGAGGTCGTCCGGGTCACGGCGGCCGACGGCACCCCGGCCGGCACCCGGCTGCTCTGCCGCACCGTCAACCCGGTGACCGTCGGCGTGTACGGCTACCACTCGGCGGCCGGCACCCGGGTGCGGCTCACCCTCACCCCCCAGCGCGTCGCCGCGACCCCGCTCCCGACGACCGAGGAAGGCCCACCGTCGCCATGACCCCGCCCCAGGTCCGCACCACCCTCGACCCCGCCGCACTCGACCGCACGGTCCTCACCGTCACCGCCGGCCGGCTGCCCACCCTGGACCGGGTCGGCACCGACCGGCTCGTGACCATCGACGGCCAGACCGGCGTGTTCACGCCGGTCACCGGGGCCGACGTCGGCACCTCCAGCGACAACCTCGAGAAGGTCGTCGACGCCCTGCGCGGCGAGCTCGCCTCCGCCCAGGCGGCCAACGCCGAGCTCGAGGCGAAGCTCGCCGCGCTCGCCGACCCGCCCCGCTCGTCGGACGACGTCGCCGACGGCCTCCAGCACGCCCTCGACGGGCTGTCCGAGCGGCTCGGGGCGATGGCCAACGAGACCTCGAACTTCGCGGTGCGCGAGTTCACCCTCGAGTCCAAGGTGCACGTCGACGTCACGCCGCTCGGGACCATGGGCTTCCAGTTCGTGCGGCCGGGCGAGCAGGTCAACGCCGCGGCCCTGTCGACGATGACGATGACGGTGGTGCCGGTGCCCAAGCCGCCGCCGGAGGAGGCGGTCGCGCCGGCCGCCGCGGTCGTCGACCGCCCCGTCGAGGAGATCGACGGGCTGACCGACGCGCAGGTCGCCGCGCTGCGCGGCGCGCACGTGACGACGACGAGCGGCTTCGCGCGGCTGGCCACGCGGGCCACGGCCTCGGCGACCCTCGTCAGCCTGCTCGGGGTCGACCGCGAGACGCTCGGCCGGTTCACCCTCCTCGCGGGGCTGCTCGCCGTGCCGGGCCTCGACGGCACGAGCGCCGCCGTGCTGCACGACGCCGGGATCCCGGACGCGGCGACCCTCGCCGGCACCGACCCGGCCGACGCTCGTCGAGCGCTACCGGGAGGCCGCGAAGCCGCGCCGGGCCCTCGGCAGCACCCCGAGCCTCGCCGAGGCCACCCGGTGGGTGGAGGCCGCCGCCGCGCTCACGGCAGGTGCCCGGACCTGACGACGGGGGCCGGGGCCCCGCCGCTGACGACGGGCGTCAGCCCTCGCCGAGGACCTCGTCGATGCGGGCCACCTTCGAGGTGAGCATCCCGGTGTGCCCGGGCCGGATGTCGGCCTTGACGACGAGCGAGACCCGCGGCGAGTGGGCGGTCATGGCGTCGACGCAGCGCTTGACGACGGCCATCACCTCGTCCCACTCGCCCTCGACGTTGGTGAACATGGCGTTGGTCTCGCGCGGGCAGGCCCGACTCGCGGACGATGCGGACGACCTCGGCGACCGACTCGGCGTAGACGAGCCGGAGGCGTCCGGGCTGTGCCCGGCGATGCTGAAGGCGACGATCATCGGGAGTCGGCTCCGGCGGGCTCGTCGGGTCGGGGTCGGGTCAGCTCTCGCCGCCGGCGTTGCCGGACGCGCCGGCGGTGACGTCGTGCAGCCGGTAGCGCCGCGCGGCCTCGTCCGGCACCGAGCGCTCGACCTCGCCGCGGTCGGCGAGGGCCTGCAGCGCCCGCACCGCCATCGACGGACCGTCGATGTGGAAGTAGCGCCGCGCCGCCGGGCGGGTGTCGGAGAAGCCGAAGCCGTCGGCGCCGAGGGAGTGGAAGTCGCCCGGCACCCACTGGCGCGATCTGGTCCTGCACGGCGCGCATGTAGTCGGACACGGCGACGACCGGACCCTTGCGGTCGGCCAGCTGCGCGGTCACCCACGGGGTCGGGGCGTCCTTCTCGGGGTGGAGGAACGCCGCCTCGTCGCAGCGCAGCCCGTCGCGGCGCAGCTCGTTCCACGAGGTCACCGACCACACGTCGGCGGCGACGTGCCAGTCGTTGCGCAGCAGCTCCTGGGCCTCGAGCGCCCACGGCATCCCGACGCCGGAGGCGAGCAGCTGCACGCGGGGCGCGTCGTCGGGGAGGCCCTCGGTGGACCCCTCGGCGTAGAGGTAGATGCCCTTGAGCAGGCCCTCGCGGTCGAGGTCCTCGGGCTCGGCCGGCTGGCGCATCGGCTCGTTGTAGACCGTGAGGTAGTAGATGACGTTGCGCTGGTCGTCGGTGAGCGAGTCGTCGGTGCCGTACATCCGGTGCAGGCCGTCCTGCACGATGTGCGCGATCTCGTAGGCGAACGCCGGGTCGTAGTGCACGACCGCCGGGTTGGTCGAGGCGAGCAGCGGGCTGTGCCCGTCGGCGTGCTGCAGGCCCTCGCCGGTGAGCGTGGTGCGCCCGGCGGTGGCCCCGATGAGGAAGCCGCGGCTCATCTGGTCGGCGGCCGCCCAGATCGAGTCGCCGGTGCGCTGGAACCCGAACATCGAGTAGAAGACGTAGACCGGGATCATCGGCTCGCCGTGCGTCGCGTACGACGTCGCCGCCGCCGTGAACGCCGCCATCGACCCGCCCTCGTTGATGCCGAGGTGGAGGATCTGGCCGTCGGTGGCCTCGCGGTAGGCGAGCATGAGCTCGGCGTCGACCGGCGTGTAGCGCTGCCCGTGCGGGTTGTAGATCTTGATCGTCGAGAAGAACGAGTCCATCCCGAAGGTGCGGGCCTCGTCGGGGATGATCGGCACGATCCGGCTGCCGAACTCCTTGTCGCGCATGAGGTCCTTGAGCAGGCGGACGAAGGCCATCGTCGTGGCGACCTCCTGCTTGCCCGAGCCCTTCTTGACCTGCCCGTAGGCGGCGTCGTCGGGCAGGTGCACCGGGATGTGCTTGGCCCGCCGCTCGGGCACGCCGCCGCCGAGCGCGCGGCGGCGCTCGAGGGCGTACTCGATGACCTCGTGGTCGGCGCCCGGGTGGTAGTACGGCGCGCTGTACGGGTCGGCCTCGAGCTGCTCGTCGGTGACCGGGATGTCGAGGGAGTCGCGGAAGGCCTTGAGGTCGTCGAGCGACAGCTTCTTCATCTGGTGGGTCGCGTTGCGGCCCGCGAACGAGGTGCCGAGCCCGTAGCCCTTGATCGTCTTGGCGAGCACGACGGTCGGCTGGCCGGTGTGCTCCACCGCCGCCTTGTACGCCGCGTAGACCTTGCGGTAGTCGTGGCCGCCGCGCTTGAGCTTCCACCAGATGTCGGCGTCGGACCAGTCGGCGACGAGCCGGCGGGTGCGCGGGTCGCGGTCGAAGAAGTGCTCGCGCACGTAGGCGCCGTCGTTGGCCCGGAAGGTCTGGTAGTCGCCGTCGGAGGTCGAGTTCATCAGGTGGGTCAGGGCGCCGTCGCCGTCGGCGGCGAGCAGCGGGTCCCAGCCGCGGCCCCAGACGACCTTGATGACGTTCCAGCCGGCGCCGCGGAAGAACGCCTCGAGCTCCTGGACGATCTTGCCGTTGCCGCGCACCGGGCCGTCGAGCCGCTGGAGGTTGCAGTTGACGACGAAGGTGAGGTTGTCGAGCTCCTCCTGCGCCGCGAGCTGGAGCAGGCCGCGCGACTCGGGCTCGTCCATCTCGCCGTCGCCGAGGAAGGCCCAGGTGTGCTGCTGGCTCGTGTCCTTGATGCCCCGGTTGTGGAGGTACTTGTCGAACTGGGCCTGGTAGATGGCGTTCATCGGGCCCAGGCCCATCGACACGGTGGGGAACTCCCAGAAGTCGGGCATGAGCCGCGGGTGCGGGTAGCTCGGGAGGGCCAGCGGCTCGCCGTCGACGACGTGGCTGTGCTCCTGGCGGAAGCCGTCGAGCCGGTCGGCGCTGATCCGGCCCTCGAGGAAGGCCCGCGCGTACATGCCGGGGGAGGCGTGGCCCTGGAAGAAGACGTGGTCGCCGCCGCCGGGGTGGTCCTTGCCGCGGAAGAAGTGGTTCATCCCCACCTCGTACAGCGTCGCCGCCGACGCGTAGGTGGAGATGTGGCCGCCGACGCCGATGCCGGGGCGCTGGGCGCGGTGCACGACCATCGCGGCGTTCCACCGCAGGAGGGCCCGGAAGCGGCGCTCGACGTCCTCGTCGCCGGGGAACCACGGCTCCTGCTCGGGGCCGATGGTGTTGACGTAGTCGGTCGTGGTCAGCGAGGGGACGCCGACCTGCATCGACCGGGCCCGCTCGAGCAGGCGCAGCATGAGGTAGCGCGCGCGCATCCGGCCGGGACCGTCGATGACCGCGTCGAGGCTCGCGAGCCACTCGTCGGTCTCGTCCGGGTCGATGTCCGGCAGGTGCGTCGGGATGCCGTTGAGGATGGGACCGACGTCTTCGTGGAGGGCCACGCGCTCGTTCCTTTCAGCGTTCGCCAACCGCGCCCCGGAACGGGGGCCGGTCCACCCATCTTTCACCCACGCGAGGGCGCCGACACAATCCGGCCCGGACTACTGGCCGGTACGTCCGGGCTGGCCGAGCCCGGCGACCCGGTCGGGCCGGGAGTAGACCGAGAACCGGGCCTCGCGGGCGAACGCGACGAGCGTGATGCCGGTGTCGGCCGCCAGCTCGACGGCCAGCGACGTGGGGGCGCCGACCGCGACGACCGCCGGCACGCCCGCGACGCTGGCCTTCTGGACGATCTCGAAGCTCGCGCGGGCGCTGACGACGAGCACGGTGCCCGCGAAGGGCAGCTCGCGCTCGCGGGCCAGCGCGCCGACGACCTTGTCGACCGCGTTGTGCCGGCCGACGTCCTCGCGCACGGCGAGCAGCTCGCCGGCGCCGGTGGCCAGGCCGGCGGCGTGCACGCCCCCGGTGCGCTCGAACGTGGGCTGGTGGGCGCGCAGCGCGTCGGGCAGGCCGGCGAGCACGGCGGGGTCGAGGACCAGCGGGTCGGCGGCGACGTCGAAGCGGCTCGCGGTGCGGACGGCGTCGACCGAGGCCGAGCCGCAGACGCCGCAGGCGCTCGTCATCGCCTCGGTGCGCTCGCGGGCCGGGCGCAGGAGGGCGACGCCGGGGGAGAGCGCGGCCTCGACGACGTTGAAGGTCGGCGAGCCGTCGGGGCCGACGTCGGTGCAGTGCATCATCGTCGCGACGTCGTGGGCCGAGGCGATCATCCCCTCGGTGAGCAGGTGCCCGAGGGCGAGGTCGAAGTCGTCGCCCGGGGTGCGCATGGTCGTGGCGACGGGGTCCTCGCCGACGCGCACCTCGAGGGGCTCCTCGACGGCGACGGTGTCGGGGCGGGCGACGACGACGGCGCGCCCGACGTCGACCCGCGTCCGCGGCACCCGTGTGGTCACCCGGCCCATGACGGCATCCAAACACACGGTCCCGGTGCTGGGGCAGACTGGGCGGGTGACCGACTCGTCCCCGCCCGACCCGTCGACGCACCCCGCCGTGCCGGTCACCCTCCGAGGGGGTGACGTGGGCTGGCGGCCGGTGGCGCCGCAGCTCGCCACCGTGCGGCTCATCGCCCTCGGGGCCGTGCTGGCGCTGCCCCTGCGTCGTCACCGTCGTGCTCGCCCTGCTCGTCACGCCCTGGCTGTGGTGGGCCACCCTCGCCCTCGTCCTCGCCGGGCTCTGGGGCCTGTGGCTGGTCCGCCGCCAGGTCTCGGCCATCTCGTGGGTCGAGCTCGACGAGGAGATCGTCATCCGCAAGGGTCGGCTCTTCCGCTCCCTCGTCAGCGTGCCCTACGGGCGCCTCCAGTACGTCGACATCCAGTCCGGGCCGCTGGCCCGGGCCTTCGGCATCGCCTCGTGCGAGATCCACACCGCCTCGCCCGAGAGCGGCGGGTCGCTGCCCGGCCTGACCGACCGAGGACGCCGAGGCGCTGCGCGCCCGCCTCGCCGCGCGGGGCGAGGCCCAGCGGGCCGGCCTGTGACGCGAGACCGCCACCGGAGGCCGGGCGCGGCCGACGACTGGCAGCGGCTGCACCCCCTCTCGCCCCTGCTGCGCGGCGGGGTCGTGCTGCTCGCGGTGCTCGGCTACGCGGTGAGCCAGCTCTTCGACACCGTCCTCGGCTCGTTCGACCCGCAGCAGTACGTCCCCGGGGACGTGCCCGGCGACACCGGTACGGAGTGGTCGTACACGACGCACCCGGTCCTCGCCCTCGCCGCCCTCGTCGTCGTCATCGCCGTGGTGGCCGGGGTGAGCTGGGTGTCGTGGCGGTTCTCGCGCTTCCGCGTGGCCGCCGGCCAGGTCGAGCTGCGCTCGGGGGTCCTGTTCCGCCAGCACCGGCAGGTGCCGCTCGAGCGGGTCCAGGCGGTGGAGACGACCCGGCCGCTGCTCGCGCGGGTCGTCGGGCTCAGCCAGGTCGTCGTCCAGTCGGCGGGCGGCTCCGACTCGCACCTGACGCTCGCCTACCTCGGCGCCGACCGGGCCGAGCAGCTGCGCCTCCACCTCCTCGAGCTCGCCGGCCGGTCCGACGAGCAGGGGGCGCCGCAGCGCGCGCCCGGGGGCGGACCCCGCGGCCGCGGTCGGCGGGCCGGCCGCCGGCGGAGGACGCCCAGCCGCTCGTCACCGTCCCGAACGGGCGGCTCTTCGTCGCGACCATCCTCCACACCTCGACCCTCGTCCTCGGCGTCGTCGTCGTCGGCGCGGCCGTGGCCGTCGGGGTCGCCGAGGCCGGGCCTGCGCGTGCTGCTCGGCGCCCCGGCGCTCATCCCCGTGGTCTTCGGCCTCGGGGTGAGCCGGGTCAAGGAGCTGCTCGTCCACGGCAACTTCTCGCTCGCCCGCTCCCGCACCGCGCTGCGGGTGCGGCACGGGCTCACCGACCTGCGCGTCGCCACGGTCCCGCTGCACCGGGTGCAGGCGGTCGAGGTGCTCCAGCCCCTGTGGTGGCGGCCCTGGGGCTGGTGGCGGGTGCGGGTCAACGTCGCCGGGGTGCACGGCGGGGGCGACGACGGCACCGAGACCACGATGCTGCCGGTCGGCACCGCCGACGAGGCGCTCACCGTGCTCGCCGCCCTCGGGGCGCACGTCGACGACCCGGTCCTCCTCGAGGCCCTCCACGGGACCGGGCGGCGAGCCGCGGCTGGACCGGCCCGCCCCGGACGGCCCGCTGGCTCGACCCGTGGTCGTGGCGGCGCACCGGGTACGCCCTCGCGGCGCACGCGGTGTACCTGCGCACCGGACGGTTCACGCGGCGGGCCCAGGTCGTGCCGCACGCCCGCATCCAGTCCCTCGGGCCTCGCGCAGGGCCCGCTGCAGGCGCAGGCTGGGGCTGGCCAGCGCCCGCATCGTCTCCACGCCGGGACCGGTCGGGCCGGCGGTGCCGCACCTGGCGGTCGCCGACGCCCAGCGGCTCCTCGCCGTCGTGGCCGAGCGGGCCCGCGTCGCCCGGCGTGTCGCACCCGCCCCCGCGGTGGCCGCCGGGGCCCCGGCGGCCGAGCCGCTTGCACCCGGAGCCGCCCCGTTGATGGACTAGGGCCCGGCACCCACCCCAGACGTGAGAGGTTTGTCAGCGTGAACACCCCGACGCCGCCCCCGGTCGACCCCGGGTCGACCGTGTCCGGAGCCGTGGAGCGGCTCGGGTTCGCCCGCCGAGCAGGTGGTCCAGGAGTTCGGCTACGACTCCGACGTCGACGACGCCTTCCGGGCCGCCGTCGAGGACGCCTGCGGCGCCGAGATGGAGGACGACGAGTACACCGGGGCCGCCGACGCGGTCGTCCTGTGGTTCCGTCCCGAGGACGGCGACCTCGGCGACGCGCTCGTCGACATGGTGGGGGTGCTCGAGGAGGGGGGCTTCGTCGTGCTCCTCACCCCGCGCGACGACGACGAGGTCGAGGCCAGCGACATCGACGAGGCCGCCGTCACCGCCGGCCTGCACCTCGCGGGCACCTTCAACGCCTCGTCGGACTGGCGGGCCAACAAGCTCGTCGCCCCGCGCGCCAACGGCCGACGCTGACCGAGCCTCGACACCACGGGGGGTATGCCGGGTCCGGCCCGTCACGATCGCCCGTCGACTGGCAGGATGGGACCATGACCCCCGCCTCGACCCCCCTCGCCGTGGGCGACCTCGCACCGGACTTCACCCTGCGTGACCAGAACGGCGCCGACGTCACCCTGTCGGAGATCACGGCCGAGAAGAACGCCGTGGTCGTCTTCTACCCGTGGGCGTTCTCGGGCATCTGCACCGGCGAGCTCGACGAGATCCGCGACCACCTCGAGCGCTTCGTCACCGACGACCTCCAGGTCGTGTGCATCTCGTGCGACGCGGTGTTCAGCATCCGGGCCTGGGCCGACATCCAGGGCTACTTCTTCCCGCTGCTCTCCGACGCCTGGCCGCACGGCGAGGTCGCCCGTGCCTACGGCGTCCTCAACGAGGCCACCGGGGCGGGCCTGCGCGGCACCTTCCTCGTGGGCCGCGACGGCCGGGTGGCGTGGACCCTCGTCAACGGCACCGGCGAGCCCCGCGACTTCTCGGCCATCCCGTCGGCCGTCTCGGCCCTCGCGGGCTGATGCCGCGAGGCGGGTCGCCGGACCTGCCACAATGACCGCGGTCGGTGCGACCCGCTGCGGCGGTCGGGCCGCTCGGGGCCTGTAGCTCAGCTGGTAGAGCGCCGCGTTTACACCGCGTCGGTCGTCGGTTCGATCCCGGCCGGGCCCACGTGAACGACGACGTGCCGCTGACCCTGCGCGAGGTGCTCGACGCCCTCGAGGGCCTCTACCCGCCCTCGACGGCCCAGTCCTGGGACCGGGTCGGCCTGGTCACCGGCGACCCCGAGCAGCCGGTGCGCCGCATCCACCTCGCCGTCGACCCCACCCTCGCCGTCGTCGAGGAGGCGCGCGACCTCGGCGCCGACCTGCTCCTCACCCACCACCCCCTGCTCCTGCGCGGCGTGCACTCGGTGGCGACGACGTCGGCCAAGGGCGCCACCGTCACGGCCCTCGTCGTCGGCGACGTCGCGCTCTACGTGGCCCACACCAACGCCGACGTCGCGGGCGAGGGGGTGTGCGAGGCCCTGGCCGAGGCGTGCGGGCTCGGGCACACCGACCCGCTCGCGCTCGTCGAGGACCAGCCGCTCGGCCGGGTGGGCGACCTCGCCGAGCCGCTCACCCTGCGCCGCTTCGTCGACGACCTCGCGGTCCACCTGCCGGCGACGGCCGGCGGGGTCCGCGTCGCCGGGCCGCCGGAGGCGCTGGTCACCCGGGTGGCCGTGCTCGGCGGGTCCGGCGACGACCAGCTCGACGCGGTGCGGGCCAGCGGCGCCGACGTGTACGTGACGGCCGACCTGCGCCACCACCCGGCGCTCGAGGCCCGCGAGGAGGCGCGGGGCGGCACGCCCTACCTCGTCGACGCCGGGCACTGGGCGAGCGAGTGGCTGTGGCTCTCGCGGGCGGACCGGGCGCTGCGCACGGCCCTCGGCGACGACGTGACTAGGGTGGAGACCCACATCAGCACAGTGCGCACCGACCCCTGGACCTTCGTCGTCGGTGCCGACCAGGGAGGATACCCCGTGAGAGCCGAGCCCGCCCGGCAGCTGCGGCTGCTCGACCTCCAGGCCATCGACACCCGGCTCGACCAGATCGAGCACGCCCGGCGCACCCTGCCGCAGCTCGCCGAGCTGGCCGACCTCGAGGGCAAGGCCCGCCTCCTCGACGACCAGCTGGTCCGCTCGCGCACCGAGCTCGGCGACGTCCAGCGCGAGGTCGCCAAGGCCGAGGCCGACGTGCAGCTCGTCCGCGACCGGGCGGCGCGCGACCGCTCGCGGCTCGACGCCGGCACCGGCACGGCCAAGGACCTCCAGGCCCTCCAGCACGAGCTCGAGTCGCTCGCCCGGCGCCAGGCCGAGCTCGAGGACGTCGAGCTCGAGGTGATGGAGCGGGCCGAGGCGGTCGAGCACGACGTCTCCGAGCTCGAGCGTGGCCGGGCCGAGCTCGGCGAGCGGATCGCGCGGGTCGAGGCCGACCGCGACGACGCCCTCGGCCGGCTCGCCGCCGAGGAGGGCACGGTGGGCGCACCCCGTGGCGACGTCGTGGCCGAGGTCGGCGACGACCTCGTCGCGCTCTACGAGAAGATCCGCGGCGGCTCCGGGGGCACCGGGGCGGCGGCCCTGCGGCAGCGGCGCTGCGGCGGGTGCCAGCTCGAGCTCAACCCGGTCGACCTCCAGCGCATCGGCAGCGCCGACGACGACGAGGTGCTGCGCTGCGAGGAGTGCCGGCGCATCCTCGTCCGCACGCCCGAGTCCGGGCTGTGAGCCGGCGGCTCACCGTCGAGGCCGACGGCGGGTCGCGCGGCAACCCCGGCGTCGCCGGGTACGGGGCGCTGGTGCGCGACACCGAGACCGGAGCGCTGCTCGCCGAGCGGGCCGAGCCGCTGGGGAAGGTGTCGAACAACGTCGCCGAGTACCGGGGGCTCATCGCCGGGCTGGAGGCGGCGCCGGCTGGTCGACGCCGGGCGCCGAGGTGCTCGTGCGGATGGACTCCAAGCTCGTCGTCGAGCAGATGTCGGGCAACTGGAAGATCAAGCACGAGGACATGCGTCGGCTGGCCCTGCAGGCGCGCGAGGTGGCGAACGCCATCGTGGGGGCCGGGCGGCTCGGTGCGCTACGAGTGGATCCCGAGGGCGGAGAACAAGGACGCCGACGCGCTCTCGAACGACGGCATGGACGGCCTCACGGTCGACCGTCGCCACGACGGGTCGGCGCCGGACGGGGACGGCGACGACGCCGGGCGGAGTCGGTCGGCGGCCGTCGGTGCGGGGGACGCGTGCGCCCCGCGTGCCGCGGCGCGAGGGCACCCCGGTGCGTGTCGTGCTCGTGGCCGGCGCGGCGGGCGAGACCGGACGGGCGGCGGCCGCCGCGGTGCAGCGGCTGCTCGGTGGTGCACCGCGCTGCCTGGTCACCGCGCCCGCCGACGACGCGGTCGAGACGGCGGCCGAGGTCGGGGACGCGCTGGGCGTCGGCTCGGTCGTCGACGCCGCGTGGTCGCCCGGCGCCGACGCGGCCGAGGCCTGGGAGCGGGTCGTCGCCCGGGGCGGCACGACGGTCGTCGTGTGCGCCGCCGACACGGTGCGGGCCGTGCTCGGCCACGTCCTCGGGGTGCCCAGCTGAGCGGCTGGGGCGGATCGCCGTGGCCGCGGGGTCGCTCGCCGGGGTCGAGGTCTGGTCCGACGACGACGTCTCCGTGGCGTTCACCAACCGCACCTGAGGGCTCGGCTCAACCGAGCAGCGGGAGGCGGTCGACGAGGTCGCGGGGCGTCTCGGGCGGGCGGACGCGCCCGGTCGCGGCGAGCACCGCCGTCGCGTGGTCCCAGCGTGGTGGCAGGTCGGCACCGAGGATGGCCTCGGCGGTCCGGCGGGCCATCACCAGCGCGCTGTCGGGGGGTGGCTGCTCGACATCGAGGTCGAGGTGGTGGACCACGTCCTCGACGGCCCACGAGGCGAGCAGGTCGCCGCTGGTCATGACGTGGCCCTGGAAGCCGTGGTGGCCGTCGGGCAGGGACCGCGCGCTCCGCGGTGACCTGGTCGGCGACGTCGACGAGGCGCCTGACGGCCGCCGCGGGCCGGCGCACCGCGTCGGTGTGGCGTCGCTGGTCCATGAGGGCCAGGACCGGGTCGGCACCGGCCTGTTCGCCCGCGTAGGAGGTCCAGTAGCCGGCGGCGTCGACGGTGGCCGGTCCCGCTGCGGCGCAGGCGAACCCCCCGAGGAGCTCCTGCCACCCGGCGAGGACGTGCGTGACGACGTCGAGGCGGACCCAGCCGACGCAGCGGGAGGGGCGGAAGAGGTCGATCTCGTCGAGGTCCGAGCACGCCCGCGTGAACGCGCTCACGGAGTCGGTGAAGGCGGCGAGGCCCTCGGCGTGGGGCACGGAGAGCTCCATCGCCCCACTCTGGCACCTGGCCGGCAGCTCCCGGTGGGTACCGTCGGGTGGCGTGTCCCTCCTCCGAGCGCTCGTGCCCGAGGACCTCGACGCCCTGCTGCCGCTTCAGCGAGGAGGGCGCGGTGGCGGCGCTCGGCCACATCTTCCCGCAGGAGACGCACCCCTTCCCGCGCGCCGCGGTGCGTGCGCGGTGGGTCCACGAGCTCGCCGACCCGGCCATCCGCTCGTTCGCCGCGGAGGAGGGCGGAGTGCTCGTGGGGTTCGCCGCCGCGCGGGGCTCGGAGCTGTTCCACCTCGGCACCGCCCGCCGGACGTGGGGGAGCGGGCTGGCCGGGCGCATGCACGACGAGCTCGTCGCGACGATCGGCGCCGCCGGGTACCGGGTGGCGTGGCTGCGGGTCTTCGAGGAGAACCGGCGAGCCATCCGCTTCTACGAGCGACGTGGCTGGCGGGCGACCGACGAGGTGTCTTGGTCGTTGTTCGCGCCGCACCCCGTGCTGCGACGCTTCGAACTCGACCTCGGGAGGCGGCCGGAGGTCCTGCCGTCGCGGTGAGGCCGCGTGCCGAGCCGCGTCGCGGGTCAGAACGGTGGCGGGCCGATGTCCGCGAGCGAGGTGGGGATGGGTGGGCCCGGCGCTGGGGTTGGTCCGGTCGTGCGGTGCTGGGGTTCGGTGGTGCGGGTCCGGCCGTTGGGGTCGTGCCAGGTGAGGGTGCCGTCGGGGTCGAGGGTGGGGCGCCAGCGTCCGAGCTGCTTCATTCGGTGGTGGCGGCGGCAGAGGGCGGCGAGGTTGCTCGGTGTGGTGGGGCCGTCGGGCCAGGGTCTGGTGTGGTCGAGGTCGGTGTGGTCGGCGGCTTCGGGTGCAGCCCCACATCCGGCAGGTGCCGTCGCGGGTCTTGACGAAGTCGGCGATGGCTCTCGGGTGGCCGGTAGGCGGTGGTGGTGAGGGAGGCCAGGGTGCCGGTGTCGGCGTCGAGGACGGCGCGGGCGACGTCGATGGGGAGGGTGGTGAGGAGGTTGGCGACGGTGGCGGCGTCGACCCAGCCGAGCGCCGGGGAGGTGCGGTGCCGGAGACGGCGTACCCGGTGGTCGACGGGCGGCCATGACGGTGGCGGCGGTCGGCGTGGGTCGAGGGTCGGCTCCTCGCGCCAGGAGAAGCTCCTCGCGGGACTGGCGGGGTCGAGGTCGCCGTAGCGGGTCTCGTTCGCCGGTGACGGCGTCGATGACGGTCTCGTCGTCGTCCCACTCGACCCGGAACGCGTCTCGGCGCGGGCACCGGTCGGGCGCGGGGCGGTCGGTGACCACGGGCACCCCGAGGGTGACCTGGGCGCTGACCTGACGTTGCGCAGCGACGAGGTCGGTCAGGGCGTCGGCGCGGGACTCCGGCACCGAGAGGGTGTCGTCGACGGCCCGGTACTGCCCGGCGAGCCCCTCGACCGCGGACCACATCGCCGCCGACGGTGGCGGTCGGCAGGGAGGCGAACCAGTCGGTCAGCCCGTCCGCCCCGGGCCGGACCTCCACGCGACCGGCTGCGGCGGGTCGCGCGCGGCGTGGGCGGCGACCTGGTCGGCCGCGACCCGGGCCGCGACCCGCCGCGCCTCGGACGGTCACCCGGGCCGGGTCCATCGCGGCCAGCCGCCCGGCGAGCTCGGCATCGACCCGCGCGCAGGCGTCGACGTCGAGTCCGGCGCAGGCGTCGACGACCTTCTGTGCGCGAGACCGCCGCGACCGCACCGGCGACGCAGGAGGGCGCGGATCTGCGGGAACCGCTCACCCGAGCGCCGCGCCGAGGGCGACCTTGCGCCCGGCCAGCCCCTCGGTCAGGCCGGCCTCCAGCGCAGAACATCGTCGGCGGCCATCGGGTCGACGAACCCCACCGGGTGCACCCGCTCCACCGGACCCGACACCCGAGAGCCGCACCTCCACCCGCGCCCCCAACGACGCCGCCACCGCGACCAGCCCGTCGGCGGCGTTCGCCAGGTGCTGGGCCTCACCGGCGAGCGCGAACGCCTCCTCCGGCGCCAGCCCCAGCCCGTCCTCGGCGAGCTCACGACCCAGCGCCGCGCACTCCTCACGCAGCGCCGCGACCCGGCTGCTCAGCTGGCCTCTGTCCATGCCTCATCCTACCGAACACCCGTACGAATCACAAGCAGATCCACAGGTGTTCGCCTACAGCACAATCATATTCGCGGAGCAGGACGCCCTGCGCACGAGGCGCCGCCAGGCGGGCTCGGAACCCGCCCCCGAGCCGTCACCGCCGGACTGACGCACTCGGGAGGGGAGACCTCGGCGCGCGTCGAGACGCCCCGCGCACGGACCCGACCACCGGCGCCCGCGGCGCCCCAACGGCGTCCGCCCCCACGGCGCCCGCCCGACCGGCCGCGACGGACTCCTGCCCCCGCGCCCTGAGACGGCCCGCGCCCCGACGGGTGCCCGTCCTACCCTCGTGGGCATGACCTACGCAGGTGACGTCACCCCCGCCGAGGCGTTCGCGGCGCTGGCCGCCGAGGACGCCCTCCTCGTCGACGTCCGCACGACGGCCGAGTGGGCCTTCGTCGGCGTGCCCGAGCCTCGGGCCCGGAAGGGCGTGCCGTCGCGTTCGTCGAGTGGTCGCGCTTCCCCGGCGGTGCCGTCAACGAGTCGTTCGTCGACGAGCTGCGGGCGGCCGGCGCCGAACCCGGCCGCCCGGTCTACTTCCTCTGCCGCTCCGGGGTGCGCTCCATCGCCGCGGCCGAGGCGGCCACGGCCGCGGGCCTCGGCCCCGCCTACAACGTGCTCGAGGGGTTCGAGGGGCCGGTCGACCCCGCGGGCCACCGCAGCGTCGGCGGCTGGAAGGTCGCGGGCCTTCCGTGGCGCCAGGCATGACGGACGCCACCGACCACCCGCGCGGGCTGCGCCCGCGCACGCTCGCCGTGCGGGGCGGGCTGGCGCGCAGCGGCTTCGACGAGACCGCCGAGGCGATGTACCTGACCTCCGGCTTCGTCTACGAGTCGGCGGCCCAGGCCGAGGCGGCGTTCAAGGACGAGGTCGAGCACTACATCTACAGCCGCTACGGCAACCCCACCGTCACCGTCTTCGAGGAGCGGATGCGCCTCCTCGAGGGGGCCGAGGCCTGCTTCGCCACCGCGTCCGGGATGGCCGCCGTGTTCACGACGATGGCCGCGCTCTGCGCCCGGGGCGACCGGGTCGTGGCCTCCCGTGCCCTCTTCGGCTCCTGCTTCGTCATCCTCGACGAGATCCTGCCGCGCTGGGGGGTCGAGACGGTCTTCGTCGACGGCACCGACCTCGACCAGTGGCGTGACGCCCTCGCCACCCCCACCACCGCCGTCTTCTTCGAGACGCCGAGCAACCCCATGCAGGAGCTCGTCGACATCGCCGCCGTGTCCGAGCTCGCGCACGCCGCCGGCGCGACCGTCGTCGTCGACAACGTCTTCGGCACACCGGTGTTCAGCCATCCCGCTGGCCCACGGCGCGGACGTCGTCGTCTACTCCGCCACCAAGCACATCGACGGCCAGGGCCGGGCGCTCGGTGGCGCGATCCTCGGGCCGCGCGACTTCGTCGAGGGTCCGGTGAAGAACCTCATGCGGCACACCGGCCCGTCGCTCTCGCCGTTCAACGCCTGGGTGCTGACCAAGGGCCTGGAGACCCTCGACCTGCGGGTGCGGGCGATGGCCGCCTCCGCCCTCGACCTCGCGACGACCCTCGAGCAGTGGCAGGCGCAGGGGCGCGGCCTGCGGCGCGTCGTCTTCCCGCACCTGCCGAGCCACCCGCAGCACGAGCTCGCCCTCCGCCAGCTCGAGGGGGGCGGCGGCACGGTCGTCACCCTCGAGGTCGAGGGCGGCAAGGACGCCGCCTTCGCGATGCTCGACGCGTTCCGGCTCGTCGACATCTCGAACAACCTCGGCGACGCGAAGTCGATGACGACCCACCCGGCGACGACCACGCACCGGCGGCTCGACCCCGAGGCGCGGGCGGCGGTCGGCATCACCGACGGCACGGTGCGCGTCTCGGTCGGTCTCGAGGACGTCGACGACCTGCGCGAGGACCTCGACAGGGCCCTCGCGGCCGCGGAGGCCACGCGCTGAGCCACGGCGCCCGGCTGTTAGCGTCCCGACCATGACCTCCCGCGACCTCGTGTCCGTCCAGCGGCTGATCCCCGCGCCGCCCGAGCCGATCTTCGACCTGCTCGCCGACCCCGACGGGCAGGCGCGGATCGACGGCGGGGAGTCGGTGCAGAGGGCCCGCAGCGGCGGGCGACGCCTCGGCCTCGGCGACCGGTTCGGCATGGACATGAAGATCGGGCGTGCCCTACTCGACGCTCAACACCGTGATCGAGCTCGAGGAGAACCGGCGCATCGCCTGGCAGACCACCGCCTCGGGGCCGCTCGCGGTCCTTCGTCGGGGGCCGGATCTGGCGCTACGAGCTCGAGCCGACCGACGGTGGCACGCTCGTCACCGAGACCTGGGACATCTCCCGCGAGGCCGCGACGAGCAAGCCGGTCGTCCGCCGGATGGAGGGCATGACCCGCAAGAACATGGCCGCGACCCTCGAGCGCATCGAGTCGCTCGTCACCGCCGACGCCTGAACCGCCGCGCGGCTCAGGCGACCTCGCCCTCGCCGTCGACGCGCCGCTCCGCGGCCACGCCGGCCATCGCCCAGCGCACGGCCTTGGTGCCCACGAGACCGAGGACCCCCGCGGTGGAGGCCACCGGTCCCGAGACCGGCACCCGCAGCTCGCGCCGGGCCCACGGGGGCAGGAGGGCGACCCCGCCGGACGCGATGAGGCCGTACCCGGGCCGCGCCGCCCACGGCAGGGGCGGCGTGAGGAGCAGGAAGCGCGCGGCGTCGCGGGCGGCCGGCGTGGCCCGCAGCACCGGGCGGTAGCCGCGCAGCGCGTCGTGCAGGCCGGCGACGTCGGTCGGCACCGCGTCGGCGCCGAGGAGCCTGGCCACGACGGCCGACTGGGCCACGTAGGTGTCGGCCTCCTCGGGCGTGAGCGGGGTCGCCGCGTACCGCTGGTGGGCGCCGAGGAAGCTCCACGCCTCGGCCACGTGCACCCAGGAGAGGAGGTCGGGGTCGGACGCCCGGTAGGGGACGCCCTCGTCGTCGCGCCCCCGGACCCGCTCGTGGATGCCGCGGACCCGGGCGACCGCGGCGTCGGCGTCCTCGAGCGTCCCGAAGGTCGTCGTCGCGAGGAAGTGCGACGTGCGCTGGAGCCGGCCCCAGGGGTCGCCGCGGTAGCCGCTGTGCCCGGCCACGCCCGCCATCGCCGACGGGTGCAGCGACTGCAGGAGGAGGGCGGCGACGCCGCCGGGGAACATCGCGGCGTCCGCGTGCACGCGCCACACGGGGTCGTCCGGGCCGAAGCGACGCTCACCGGTGCGGCCCCAGATCACCGCCGCCCGCTCCGGGGCGTCGTCGCCCGCCACCCGGGCGCGCAGCGCCAGGCCCAGCCGGCGCTGGGCCGCCCGGCCGATGTCGTCGACGACGCTCATCGCTCTCCCCTCGGTCGTGGATCTCCATGGGGCACAACGGACGAGGCGGGCGTCCTGCTTCCGGGCTGTCGAAGGTTGGGTCATCCGGTGGCGGCCAGGGCCAGGGTGGCGGCCGGGACGACGAGCACCGCGCAGAGCAGGCCGGCCGGCACGAGCCACCGCCACGGGACCTCGACGCCGCGCGCCCGGCAGCGCTGCACCCACAGGAGGGTGGCGAGGGACGCCCAGGGCGTGACGAGCGGCCCGGCGTTGGTGCCGACGAGGAGGGCGAGCAGGCGCACCGGCGTGCCGGCAGCGGGCTCGAGGGCCAGGTACGCGGGGAGGTTGTTGACGACGTTCGCCGCACCGGCTCCCGCCGCCGCCACGCCGAGGAGGGCGCCCGGCCCCGAGCCCGAGGGCAGCGCCGAGGTGACGACGTCGGCCAGGCCGGCGCGCAGCAGCACCTCGACGAGCACCGACACCACGACGAAGCCGGCGGCCATGAGCCAGGGGACCGGCAGGCGCTCGAGCAGCCGCGCGGTCGCGCCACGCCGCGAGGCCGAGGAGCACGGAGGCCGACCCCAGCGCCACGACCCACGGTGGTGCCCCGAGCGCGAACAGCGGCCCCAGCACCACGCAGACCGCCGCGGACACCCGCAGCAGCACCGGGTCGTGCGGTTCCGCGGGCGGCGTGACGGAGTAGCGCCCCCGGAGGCTGCGGGTGTGCAGCACCGCGACGAGGACGAGGGTGACGACCACCGCTGCGGCCGCCGGGGCCCAGGCGAGCCGCACGTAGTCGGCGTGGCCGAGACCGGCCCGGCCGAGGGTGTGCAGCGCGAGGAGGTTGGTGAGGTTGGAGACCGGCAGCAGCAGCGAGCCGGTGTTGGCGATCCACAACGTCGTCACGGCCAGGAGCCGCGGGTCGAGGCCGACCTGGGCCGCCACCGCGAGCCCCACCGGCGTGAGGAGGACGGCGGTGGTGTCGAGCGAGAGGACGACGGTGGCCAGCACGGCCAGGCCGGAGAAGAGCACCCAGAGCAGCCAGCGGCGACCGCCGCCCAGTCGGGCGACCGCGTGCCCGGCGACGTCGAAGACGCCCGCCCGCTCCGCGAGCTCGGCCGTCACGGTGATCGCGAGGAGGAAGACGACGACGGGGCCGAGCCGTCCGGCGAGCGCGCCGAGGTCGGTGGTGGTCACGGAGCCCGGACGTCGAGCACCCAGGGCGCCCCGGCCCCGGTGGGCTCGTGGAGCGTGACGTCGAAGGCCTCGGCGACCACCTCGGCGACCGCCGGGGCCGAGCGGGCGGCGACGCCGGCCACGCACAGGTGCCGGGCGACGAGGCCGCGGGTGTGCTTGGCCGCGTGGCTGGCCCCCGGCACACGCACCTGCACCCAGCGGCCGGCCAGGTCGCGCCCGGGCCGCCAGGCCGCCGCGTAGGCCGCCGACCGGCAGTCGACGACCGCGCCCCGCCCGGCCGCCGCCCGCAGCGGCCCGTCGAGCGCGGGCCGCCAGTGCTGGGCCAGCGGGCCGACGCCGGGCAGGCTCACGCCCATCGCGAGCCGGTAGGCGGTGATCCGGTCGCCGGGACGCACCGCGCCGTGGAGGGCCGAGACGACGACGAGCCACCGGTTGGCCCGTCGTCGGGCCGCGGTGTCGAGGGACGCGAGGTCGAGCGCGTCGTAGAGCACGCCGGTGTAGACCTGCGCGGCCGGGGTCGCCGGGAGGGTGTCGAGCACGAGGTTGCGGGCGACCTCGTCGAGCAGCCCCTCGGACACCCCGAGGGCCTGCGCGGCCTCACGTCCGGCGCCGAGCCCGGCCAGGGCCGCGGCGACCTCCGTGCCGCGCCGGCGCCAGCTCGGGGAAGGACCACGTCGACGGGTCGGCCGGACCTCCGCGGGGCCGGTTCCACTTCGTCTCCGACGGCGGGAGGAGGATGAGCACCGGCCCAGCCTACGGACGTTAGGTTGGGCTCCATGCCGCATCCCAGGGTCGTGCTGCGCCCGACCGACGCCGACACCCCGCGGGCCGTGGAGCAGGCCCTGCGCGACCGCTTCGCCGCGGTCCGCGCCGAGCTGGGCATCGACGGCCCGTACCCGGCCGACGCGCTCGCCGAGGCCGAGCGTGCCGCCGCCGGTGGGCCCCCGGACGGCTGTCCCGACGAGACCGACGTCCCCTACGTCACGCTCGACCCGCCCGGGTCGATGGACCTCGACCAGGCCCTGCACATCGAGCGTGACGGTGCCGGCCACCGGGTCCGGTACGCCATCGCCGACGTGCCGGCGTTCGTGCCCCTCGGCAGCGCGCTCGACCGGGCCACCCGCGAGCGCGGGCAGACCGTCTACTGCCCCGACGAGCGGGTGCCCCTCCACCCGCCGGTGCTCTCCGAGGGGGCGGCCAGCCTCCTGCCGGGCCAGGTGCGGCCGGCGTTCGTCTGGGACCTGCGCCTCGACGGCGAGGGGGTGCTCGCCGCGGCGGAGGTGCACCGCGCCCTCGTCCGCAGCACCCGAGCGGCTCGACTACGAGGGCGTCCAGGCCGCGGTCGACGGCGGCTCCGCCGACGACCTGCTCGTCCTGCTCCGGGAGGTGGGCGAGCGCCGGGTCGCCCAGGAGCAGGCCCGTGGCGGTGCCAGCCTGCCGATGCCGGAGCAGCAGGTGGTCGAGCGACCCGACCACGGCTTCACCCTCGAGTTCCGCCCGCCCGTGCCCTCGGAGGAGTGGAACGCCCAGCTCTCGCTGCTCACCGGGATGGCCGCGGCCGCGATGATGCTCGAGGGCGGGGTCGGGGTGCTGCGCACCATGCCCGCCCCCACCGCCGAGGCCGTCGCCCGCTTCCGGCGGGCCGCGCGCGGGCTCGGGGTCGACTGGCCCGAGGGCCTCCCCTACGGCGACCTCGTCCGGGGGCTCGACCGCACGAACCCGCGCCACCTGGCCCTCATCCACGAGGCGACCTCCCTGTTCCGCGGCGCGTCGTACACGGCCTTCGACGGCACCCCGCCGGCCGAGCGCGAGCACGGCGCGGTCGCGGCCCCCTACGCGCACGTCACGGCACCGCTGCGCCGGCTGGTCGACCGCTTCGGCCTGCTCGTCTGCGAGGCCCTGTGCCGTGGCGCCGAGGTGCCGGACGAGGTGCGCGCCGCCCTGCCGCAGCTGCCCGAGCTCATGACGACCTCCGACCGCACGGCGCGGGCCGCCGAGCGGGCGTGCGCCGACGCCGCGGAGGCGGCGGTCCTCGCCGGGCGCGAGGGAGAGTCGTTCCACGCCGTCGTCGTCGACCACCTCGAGAAGGGCATGGAGGTCCAGCTCGTCGAGCTGCCCGTCCTCGTCAAGGTCACCGGCGACCGGGGTGCCCTCGGGTCGAGCGTCACCGTGCGGCTCGAGCGCGCCGACGTCGCGGCCGGCCGGGCCGAGTTCGTCCGCGCCTGAGCCCGGCGACGAACCCCCGCCGGTGGCCCTACACTCGGCAGCGGACGAGTCGGGCGGACGGTCGCGTCGGTGGGCAACCACCGCCGAGGAAGGTCCGGGCTCCGAAGGGCAGGATGGTGGCCAACAGCCACCCGGGGCGACCCGCGGGACAGTGCCACAGAGAACAGACCGCCCCGCCGCGAGGCGGGGTAAGGGTGAAACGGTGGTGTAAGAGACCACCAGCGGCCTGGGCGACCAGGTCGGCTCGGTAAACCCCATCCGGAGCAAGCCCAGACAGGATGCGTTCGAGGGCGGCCCGCCCGAGCATCCGGGTAGGGCGCTGGAGGTGGTCGGCAACGGCCACCCGAGATGGATGACCGTCACCGCGTCGCCGGGGACGGCGGCGCGGGACAGAACCCGGCCTACAGCCCGGCTCGTCCACCCCAGTCGCCCCACGCGACCCACGCGGACCCCTGACCAGCAGGTTCCTCGGTTCCGGGCGACCGGGAGGAGGCGCGCCGCGGTGAGGGTGCCTGAGCGACACCGACAAGGAGCAGCACCCGTGGACCCAGACCCGGCGACCGACCTCGACCTCGCGCGCGAGCGCGTCATGGCGGCCACCCGCGAGCTCGACGGCGCGACCCTCCGCGACGTCCTCCTCGACGCCCTGCTCGTCTCGGGGGTCGACGCCACCGTCACCCGGGTCGTCATGCCCGTGCTCAAGGAGGTCGGCGACGACTGGGAGGCCGGACGGCTCGGGGTGGTCCACGAGCACTTCGTCTCCAGTGCCTTCCGCGGCGTCCTCGGCGAGCTGCGCCTCCCGGTGCGCGGCGAGCAGGTGCGCACCGTCGTGCTCGCCTGCCCCCCACGTGAGCTCCACGACCTCCCGCTCGAGCTGTTCGGCGCGATGCTGCACGCGCGGTGGTGGCGGGTGGTCAGCCTCGGCGCCAACTCGCCGATGACCGCCGTCGGCCGACGCGGTGCGCTTCCTGCGGGCCGACGCCGTCGTCCTCGCGGGCGTGCGTCGCACCGCCTTCGAGGCGCGGCTGCCGTCCCTGACCCGGCTCGCCCGCACCGTCCCGGTGTTCGTCGCGGGGGAGGGGGCCAAGGCGCTCGCCGACCCGCCCGCCGCGCTCACCGTGCTCCCCGACGACCTCGTCGCGGCGGCCGAGCTCGTCGACGCCCGGGTGCCGGCCGCCGAGGTGCTCGACGACGCCCGCCGGGCGGCCGCCGACGGCGCCGAGCACGCGCTCGGCTGAGCCCCGGCGCAGCGCGGGCCCACCACCGGGTGGGCACGACCTACCGTGGGGGACATGCGGATCACCCACCTCGGCCATGCCTGCCTGCTCATCGAGATCGCCGACACCCGCCTCCTCGTCGACCCCGGTACCTTCGCCGACGACCTCTCCGGCGTGCGCGACCTCGACGCCGTGCTCATCACCCACCAGCACCCCGACCACCTCGACCCCGAGCGGTTGCCCGACCTCCTGCGGGCCAACCCGGACGCCCGGGTCCTCTGCGACCCCGGCAGCCTCACGACCCTCGGCGAGCTCGGGCTCGAGGGCCGGGCGCACGACGGGCCGAGCACCGTCGGCGCGGTCACCGTGACGCCGGTGGGGCAGACCCACGCGCTGATCCACGAGGACGTCCCGCTGATCCCCAACGTGGGTGTGCGGCTCGACGCCGACGGCGAGCCCTCGTTCTTCCACCCCGGCGACGCGCTCGACGCCGAGCCCGGTCCGGTCGACGTCCTCGCCTTCCCGCTCCAGGCGCCCTGGCAGCGCAGCCGGGAGATGACGGCCTTCCTGCGCGCGGCTCGCGGCGCCCCACGCCGTGCCGGTGCACGACGGGCTGCTCCAGGCCCGCGGGCGCGCGCTCTACCTCGGCCAGGCCCGCCGGCTCGGCTCGCCCGACACCGAGGTGCACGACCTCGCCGGCGCCGGCGCCACCGAGTTCAGCGCCGGGGGCTGACCCGTCGTCAGCCGGTGTGCCGGCCGTGCCTGCGCTGCGACGCGGAGGCGCAGCACCGCCGCCCCGATGATGCCGGCCCGGTTCTTCAGCACCGCGGGGATGATCGGGGTGCGCAGGTCGAGCAGCGGCAGGAACTCGTCGGCGTCCTTGGACACGCCGCCGCCGACGACGATGAGGTCGGGCCAGAGCAGGTCCTCGAGCCGCCGGTAGTACACCTGGAGGCGCTCGGCCCACTCCGGGTAGCTGAGGTCCTCGCGGGTCTTGGCCGAGCTGGCGGCCCGGGTCTCGGCGTCGTGGCCGTCGATCTCGAGGTGCCCGAGCTCGGAGTTCGGCACGAGGACACCCTCGTTGAAGATCGCCGTGCCGATGCCGGTGCCGAGGGTGGTGAGCACGACGAGCCCCTCGTGCCCCTTGGCGGCGCCGAAGTTCAGCTCGCCGACCCCGGCGGCGTCGGCGTCGTTGACGACGACGACGTCGTGGCCGAGCCGCTCCTCGAGGAGCTCCTCGATGTGGCAGCCGATCCACGCCTTGTCGATGTTGGCCGCCGTCTTCACCACGCCGTGCTGGACGACGCCGGGGATCGTCACCCCGATCGGGGAGTCGCCGCGGACCTCGTCGAAGTGGTCGACGACCTCGGCGATGACGTCGCAGACCGCCTCCGGGGTGGAGACCGCCGGGGTGTCGATGCGCAGCCGCTTGCCGACGAAGTCCCCGGCGTCGAGGTCGACCGGCGCGCCCTTGATGCCGCTGCCGCCGACGTCGATGCCGAGCGGGTGTGAGGTGGTCATGCGGCGTCTCCCAGGGTGAGGATCTCGGGACCGTCCTCGGTGACGAGGATGGTGTGCTCGAACTGCGCGGACCGGCGACGGTCCTTGGTGACGACGGTCCAGCCGTCGTCCCACATCTCCCAGTCCGCCGTGCCGAGGTTGAGCATCGGCTCGACCGTGAAGGTCATGCCCGCCTCGATGACCGTGGAGTACGCGGGGGCGGCGTCGTAGTGCGGCACGATGAGCCCGCTGTGGAAGGCGCTGCCGATGCCGTGGCCGGTGAAGTCGCGCACCACCCCGTACCCGAAGCGCTTGGCGTAGGACTCGATGACCCGCCCGATGACGTTGATCTCGCGGCCCGGGTCGGGCCGCGCGGATGCCCCGCATCATCGCCTCGTGGGTGCGCTCGACGAGCAGCCGCGACTCCTCGTCGACGTCGCCGACGAGGTACGTGGCGTCGGTGTCGCCGTGGACGCCGTCGACGAAGGCGGTGATGTCGATGTTGACGATGTCGCCGTCCTCGAGCCGCCGGTCGTCGGGGATGCCGTGGCAGATCACCTCGTTGACCGACGTGCACAGCGACTTCGGGAAACCCTTGTAGCCGAGGGTCGACGGGTAGGCGTGGTGGTCGAGGAGGTACTCGTGGGCGACGCGGTCGAGCTCGTCGGTGGTGACGCCCGGGGCGATCGCCGCGGCTGCCACGGCCATCGCGTCGGCGGCGATGCGGCCGGCCACCCGCATCCGGGCGATGGTGTCGGCGTCCTTGACCTCGGGGCCGGTGAAGCGCGCGGGGGAGGGCTTGTCGACGTACTCGGGCCGCGGGATGGCCGCCGGGACGGCACGGCGCGGGGAGACCGCCCCGGGGGCGACACTGGCGTACGTCGTGGGCATAGGTTGGAGTCTAGGCAGACCGTCGTGGCGAAGGAGAACCCGAGATGCCCTACTGGTACAACGTCGACACCGGCCGGGTCGAGTCCGACGCCGAGCGCAGCCAGGACGCCAACGTCCTCGGCCCCTACGACTCCGAGGAGGCCGCCGGGCGGGCCCTCGAGACGGCCCGCGAGAAGACCGAGCAGTGGGACGCCGAGGACAAGGCGTGGGACGAGCGGGGCTCGTCGACCCCCGACGGCGACGGCTCGCGGTGAGGGTCAGCCCGTGAGCAGGCGGTGCACCGAGAGCGCGTAGTCGCTCGCGGCGGAGAAGGGGGCGCGGTCCCACGTCGACCAGCGCCCGATGAACGACAGCCCCGCGGCCCGCGCCCACCGGTCGTAGTCCGCGACGGTCACCGGGCCCGCCCCCGGTGGCAGCGCCCCGGGCAGCGAGAAGCCGGCGACGAGGTGGCCCCCCGGCGCGAGGTGCGCGGCCAGCCGCTCCAGGACGGCCGGGAGGGTGCCCTCCGCGAGGTAGGGCACGACGTTGCCGGCGAGCACGACGACGTGGAACTCCTGCTCGGTGCGCAGGTCGAGGGTGCTGAGGTCGGCGACGAGGAAGCGCGTGGCGGTGTCCTCCCGCGCCAGCGCCACGAGGTCGGGGTCGGCGTCGACGCCCACCACCTGGTGCCCGAGGCGGGTCAGCTCGCTGGCGACGCGCCCGTAGCCGCAGCCGGCGTCGAGGACCCGGGACGGTGGGGGAGCCAGCGCCGTGACGAAGCGTGCCTCACCGTCAGGTCGCGCCCGGCGGCGGCGAGGTCGAGGAAGCGCTGCCGGTACGCCCGCGCGGCCTCGGGGCCGCGCTGGTGCCCGGCCCACCGGGTCGGCGGGCCGGGGCGGGGCGGCGGCGGGGTCATCGTCCACATGACGGTCGGACGCTCCCGGCGGCCGCGGCGGTTTCCGCTCACGACTCGAACGAGTGCTCGGCCGCGGGGAAGGTGCCCTCGGCCACCTCGCCGGCGTAGGCCTCGGCCGCCCGCCGCAGGTCGCGTGCGCAGGTCGGCGTACTTCTTGACGAAGCGGGGGGCGCGGCCACCGCGCAGCCCGGCCATGTCCTGCCAGACGAGGACCTGGGCGTCGCAGTGGGGTCCGGCGCCGATCCCGATGGTCGGGATGCCGAGGGCGGCGGTCACCTCGGCGGCCACGGGCGCCGGCACCATCTCCATGACGACGGCGAAGCACCCGGCGTCCTCGAGGGCGCGGGCGTCGGCGAGGAGCTTCTCGGCCCCCGCGCCCCGGCCCTGCACCTTGTACCCGCCGAGCACGTGCTCGCTCTGCGGTGTGAAGCCGATGTGCCCCATCACCGGGATGCCGGCCCGGACGAGCAGCTCGACCTCGGGCACCATCGGCGCGCCGCCCTCGAGCTTCACGGCGTGGGCGAGGCCCTCCTTCATGAACCGGGTGGCGGTCGCCAGGGCCTGCTGGGGGCTGGCCTGGTAGGAGCCGAAGGGCAGGTCGGCCACGACCATGGCCCTGCGGGCGGCGCTGGTGACCGCCCGGACGAGCGGGCACGAGGTGGTCGACCGTCACGGGCACGGTGGTCTCGAAGCCGTAGACGTTGTTGCCGGCCGAGTCGCCGACGAGGAGCACGGGGATGCCCGCCTCGTCGAAGATCTCCGCGGTGTACATGTCGTAGGCGGTGAGCATCGCCCACTTCTCGCCGCGCTCCTTCATCTGGAGCAGGTGGGGCACCCGCACCCGGCGCTGCGGGGCGGCCTGGGCCCCGGTGCCGTAGGGAGCCGTGGTCTCGGGCGCCGGTGGGGGCGGGGGCTGCTCGCTCATGGCCCGATCGTAGGCCCGGCCGCCGCCGGGGTCCTCCGTGCCGGCCCGGGGCCGCTCGGCCGCACTTTACGAAACTTTTACCCTCGCGGGCCGGTGGCGACGATGGCACGGATTCCGTTGTGCCACGCGGGATCACGACCTGGTTCCGATACCCCCCCGGGCAGTCGGAACCGCCGCCTCCCGGCCCTTCGACGAAAAGATGTGTGCGCCCAGCCATCGATCCTGTGCGAATTCTGTGGTTTCGTCCACCGTGCTCCGCGCTGACAGGACGCGGGGTCGACACTCATGGAGGAGAGCTCGTGAAGAGACGACACGTCAGCGCTGTGTCGGGGGTGGCGGCAGCGGCCCTCGCCCTGACGCTCGCACCCACGACGGCGCAAGCGGTCCCCGCCGCTCCGGACACCCCGGAGAAGGGCGCCGCGCGGCACGACAACCTGCCCAACCCGCTGGCCGAGGCGCAGGCCACCCTGCGCGAGGACGCCATCCAGCAGCTCGTGCGGGGCGAGGCGACGACCAAGACGATCAACGGCAACCGCGTCATCGAGGTCAAGAGCAAGAAGGGCGACAAGAACCGCAAGGGTCGCACCGGCGGCAAGTCCAAGTACGTCAACTACCCCGTCGAGCGCGAGGAGGACATCTTCACGGTCCTCGTCGACTTCGGCGACAAGGTCCTGCGCGCCACCGGCGGCGAGCGCCGGCCCGGTGCACAACCAGATCCCCGAGCCCAACCGCAAGCTCGACAACTCCACGTACTGGCTGCCGGACTTCAACCGCAGCACTACAAGGACATGATGTTCGGCTCCGGCGAGTCGTTCGCGGACTTCTACAAGAAGCAGTCCAACGGCCGGTTCATCGCCAAGGGTGACGTCTCCGACTGGGTGCAGGTGCCCTACAACGAGGCTCGGTACGGCTCGAACAAGTACGGCGACGCCTCGACGTACTGGCCCTTCATCAAGGACACCGCGACGGCCTGGTACGACGCCCAGAAGGCGGCCAGGGCAAGAGCGACAAGCAGATCAAGAAGTACCTCGCGCAGTTCGACAAGGTCGACCGCTACGACTACGACGGCGACGGCAACTTCAACGAGCCCGACGGCTACATCGACCACTTCCAGGCCATCCACGCCGGTGAGGGCGAGGAGGCCGGTGGCGGCGCCCAGGGCGACGACGCCATCTGGTCGCACCGCTGGTACGTCAACTCCACCGACCAGGGCTCGACCGGCCCCGGGCGACAACAAGCTCGGCGGCGCCGCAGATCGGCGACACCGGCATCTGGATCGGTGACTACACCACCGAGCCCGAGAACGGCGGCCTCGGCGTCTTCACGCACGAGTTCGGCCACGACCTCGGTCTGCCCGACCTCTACGACACCGCCGGTGGCGACAACGGCACCGGGTTCTGGACCCTCATGAGCGGTGGCTCGTGGCTCAACCACGGCAAGGACGCCATCGGCACCACGCCGGGCTACATGGGCGCCTGGGAGAAGCTCCAGCTCGGCTGGCTCGACCCGCAGGTCGTCCCCTTCGGCCAGAACACCACGGTCACCCTCGGGTCGGCCGACAAGGTGACGAAGAACGAGGCCCAGGCCATCGTCGTCCCGCTGCCCGAAGCGCGAGGTCACCACGAACCACAACACCCCGCACTCCGGCTCGGGTGAGTGGTGGACGGGGCTCGGCAACGACCTCTCCGCCACCCTCGCCAAGGACGTCGACCTGACCGGTGCCACCAGCGCCTCGGTGAGCGCGTACGTCTCCGGCTCGATCGAGGTCGACTACGACTACCTCTACGGCGAGGTCTCCACCGACGGTGGCTCCAGCTGGACGCCGGTCGGTGACCCGGTCGACGGGTCGGTCGACGGCGACACCGACAGCGCGCTGGACTGGACCAAGCTCGACTGGGACCTGTCCGCGTACGCCGGCCAGGCGGTGAAGTTCCGCTTCCGGTTCGCCACCGACGGTGGCGTGGCCAGCGAGGCCTTCATCGACGACATCACGACGACGGTCGACGGCACCGCCACGACGGACGACGTCGAGTCCGGCGCCGGCGCCTGGAAGGCCGCGGGTGGTTTCGAGATCATCAACGGCACCACCACCAAGCAGGTGCAGGACATGTACCTCGCCGAGAACCGCACGTACAGCGGGTACGACAAGACCCTGAAGACGGGCCCGTACAACTTCGGGTTCGCCAACACCCGGCCCGACTGGGTCGAGCGCTTCCCGTACCAGAACGGGCTGCTCGTGTGGTTCAGCAACGGTGAGTACGGCGACAACAACACCAGCGCCCACCCGGGTGCCGGCCAGGTCCTGCCGGTCGACGCCCGTCCGGAGCCGGTGACGTTCGCCGACGGCACCTTCCTCGGCAACCGCCGCCAGCCGTTCGACGCCACCTTCGGCCTCGAGCGCACCGACCGGGTGACGTTCCACAAGAACGGCTCGCCGTCGACGGTGCCGTCCTCGAAGGGGATCCCCACCTTCGACGACCGCAACCCGAACCGGTACTGGTCCTCGCTCAACCCGTGGAACTCGACCAAGGTCGCGGGCTCCGGGACGACGATGACGGTCGCGAAGTCGAAGCACCACGGTGACCAGCTCACGGTCAAGGTCCGCTTCAAGTGACCTGACCCGCGAGTGCACCACGCGCGAGGGCCCCGGGACACGTCCCGGGGCCCTCGCCCGCGTGTCCCGTCATCCCCCGGAAACCTCGGATGAGGCAGGATCGGCCCATGGACCGTCAGCAGGAGTTCGTCCTCCGCACCATCGAAGAGCGCGACATCCGGTTCGTCCGGCTGTGGTTCACCGACGTCCTCGGGACCCTGAAGTCGGTGGCGGTCGCGCCGGCCGAGCTCGAGGGGGCCTTCGCCGAGGGCATCGGCTTCGACGGGTCGGTCATCGAGGGGTTCGCCCGCGTCTACGAGTCCGACATGCTCGCCAAGCCCGACCCCGGCACCTTCCAGGTGCTGCCGTGGCGCGGCGACAGCAACGGCACGGCCCGGATGTTCTGCGACATCACCCTGCCCGACGGCACGCCGAGCATGGCCGACCCCCGCCACGTGCTCCAGCGCGCCCTGGCCAAGGCCTCCGACATGGGCTTCACCTTCTACACCCACCCCGAGATCGAGTTCTTCCTCCTCAAGCAGGACTGGGTGCCCGGGCAGCGCCCCACCCCGATCGACACCTCGGGCTACTTCGACCACACGCCGCACGGCAGCAGCGCCGACTTCCGCCGCGCCGCCATCACCATGCTCGAGGAGATGGGCATCTCGGTCGAGTTCAGCCACCACGAGGCGGCGCCGGGCCAGAACGAGATCGACCTGCGCTACGCCGACGCGCTGAGCACGGCCGACAACATCATGACCTTCCGCACGGTCGTCAAGGAGGTCGCGCTCGAGCAGGGCATCTACGCCTCGTTCATGCCCAAGCCGTTCGCCGAGCACCCGGGGTCGGGCATGCACACCCACATGTCCCTCTTCGAGGGCGACACCAACGCCTTCCACGAGCCGGGCGCCCCGTACCAGCTCTCGAAGATCGGGCGGCAGTTCATCGCCGGGCTGCTGCGCCACGGCGCCGAGACGGCCGCGGTCACCAACCAGTGGGTCAACAGCTACAAGCGGCTGTGGGGCGGGGGCGAGGCGCCGGCCCACCTCACGTGGGGCCACAACAACCGGTCCGCCCTCGTGCGGGTGCCGATGTACAAGCCCGAGAAGGGCCAGAGCACGCGCGTCGAGGTCCGCAGCATCGACACCGCCTGCAACCCCTACCTCACCTTCGCGGTCCTCCTCGCGGCCGGGCTCAAGGGCATCGAGGAGGGCTACGAGCTGCCGCCGGAGACCGAGGACGACGTGTGGAGCCTCACCGACTCCGAGCGCCGGGCGATGGGCATCGGCCAGCTCCCGGCGAGCCTGTCGGAGGCCATCGAGGTCATGGAGTCCAGCGAGCTCGTCGCCGAGACCCTCGGCGAGCACACCTTCGACTTCTTCCTGCGCAACAAGCGGGCCGAGTGGGCCGACTACCGCAACCAGGTCACCGCCTTCGAGCTCGAGCGCTACCTGCCCGCACTGTGACGGTGCGCCGGTGAGCTCCCGCCCCCCCGAGTCCGTCCCGGCCGGCGTCGCCCGGCTCGGGTTCGACGACCCCCGGCGGGCCAACGACCTGCTCGACGACCCGGCGCTCGACGGGGTCGCGGGCACGCCCGACCGGATCGACGCAGGGGGCCTCACCGAGGGCCTGTCCCGGGCGGCCGACCCGGACGTCGCCCTGCTCGGGCTGGTGCGCTTCATGGAGTCCGCGGCGCGGGTGCCGGGGCTGCGCGAGCGGGTCGTCGCGGCCCTCCACGACGACTCGAGCGCGCGGCGCCGCCTGCTCGCCGTGCTCGGGGCCTCGAGCGCGCTCGGCGACCACCTCGTGGCGCACCCGGAGCACTGGACGGCGGTCACCGACGCCCGGCCGGTGGCCGCCAGCGACCGGGTGGCCCGCCTGGTCGCGGCCGTCGACCGACCCGGACGACGTCACCCCGGCCGACGCCCTGCGGATCGGCTACCGCGAGCAGCTGCTCGGCATCGCCACCCTCGACGTCACGGCCGAGGACCCCCTCGAGGTGCTGCCACGCACCGCCGCGGCCCTCGCCGACCTCGCCGCGGCCGCCCTCGAGGCCGCGCTGCAGATCGCCCGGGCCGACGTGGGCCCGGCCGCCGAGCGCACACGCCTCGCCGTGGTGGCGATGGGCAAGACCGGTGGCCGCGAGCTGAACTACCTCTCCGACGTCGACGTCATCTTCGCCGCCGAGCCGGCCGACGGGGTCTCCGAGGAGGAGGCGCTCGGGGTCGCCACCGACCTCGCCACCCGGCTCATGCGTATCTGCTCGGCGGCCACGGGCGAGGGGTCGCTGTGGCAGGTCGACCCGGCGCTGCGCCCCGAGGGCAAGCACGGGCCGCTCGTGCGCACGGTCGAGAGCCACCGGGCCTACTACGAGCGCTGGGCCAAGACGTGGGAGTTCCAGGCCCTCCTCAAGGCCCGTCCGGTGGCCGGCGACGTCGCGGTCGGGGAGGCGTACTGCGAGGCGGTCCAGCCGATGGTGTGGCAGGCCTCGACCCGCGAGCACTTCGTCGACGACGTCCAGGCCATGCGGCGCCGGGTCGAGGACCACATCCCACGGGCCGAGGCCGAGCGGCAGATCAAGCTCGGGGCCGGGGGGCTGCGCGACGTCGAGTTCTCGGTGCAGCTGCTCCAGCTGGTCCACGGACGGGCCGACGAGACGCTGCGGACGGCGACCACCCTCGAGGGCCTGGAGGCGCTCTCGGCCGGCGGCTACGTCGGGCGCGACGACGCCGCCACCCTCGGGGCCGCCTACCGGTACCTGCGCGCCCTCGAGCACCGCATCCAGCTCTACCGGTTGCGGCGCACGCACCTCATGCCGACCGCCGACGCCGACCTGCGCCGCCTCGGGCGCGGGCTCGGGCACCGCTCGGCGCCGGCCGACGCGGTGCAGGAGCAGTGGCGGGCCCGGCGCCGCGAGGTGCGCCGGCTGCACGAGCGCATCTTCTACCGGCCGCTGCTGTCGGCCGTGGCCCGGCTGTCCGACCAGGACGTCCGGCTCACGCCCGAGGCCGCGCGGGAGCGCTTGTCGGCGTTGGGTTTCCGCGACCCGGCCGGGGCCCTCCGCCACCTCGAGGCCCTCACCGGAGGGGTGAGCCGGCGGGCGGCCATCCAGCGCCAGCTGCTGCCCGTGATGCTCGGCTGGTTCGCCGACGAGGCCGACCCCGACGCCGGCCTCCTGGCCTTCCGGAAGATCAGCGACCAGCTGGGGTCGACCCACTGGTACCTGCGCCTGCTCCGCGACGAGGGGTCGGCGGCGGAGCGGCTCGCGCACACCCTGGCCCGCAGCCGGTTCGCGGCCGGCCTGCTCGAGCAGGCCCCGGAGTGCGTCCAGTTCCTCGGCGACCCCGCGGGCCTGACGCCCCGCTCCCGCGAGGACGTGCTGCGCCGGATGCGGGCGGCGGCCGGCCGCAAGGACGACGTCGAGGCGGCGGTGCTCGCGGCGCGCACGATCCGGCGCTCGGAGCTGTTCCGCATCGCCGTCGCCGACCTCGGCGGGGGCCTCACCCTCGCCGAGCTCGGCGCCGCGATGACCGACCTCACGGCCGCCCTCCTCGAGGTGACCCTCGAGGTCTGCCTGCGCGAGGCGGCGGGGGAGGAGCCCGCGACCCGCATCCTCGTCGTCGGCATGGGCCGGCTGGGCGGTGGCGAGCAGGGGTACGGGTCGGACGCCGACGTCGTCTTCGTCCACGACCCCGCGCCCGGCGCCGACGAGGCACTCGCCCAGCAGCAGGCGATGGAGGTCGTCCGGCGGCTCATCGCCCTCCTCGGGCGTCCCGGGCCGGACCCGGTCCTCGACGTCGACGCGTCGCTGCGCCCCGAGGGCAAGAACGGGCCCCTCGTGCGGTCGCTGGCCTCGTACCGCGAGTACTACGCCCGGTGGTCCCTCGTGTGGGAGGCCCAGGCCCTGCTCCGGGCGACCCCGGTGGCCGGCGACCCCGGGCTCGCCGAGCGCTTCGGCGAGCTCATCGCCCCGCTGCGCTGGCCCGAGGGCGGCCTCGACGCCGGGCAGGTCCGGGAGATCCGCACCCTCAAGGCGCGGATGGAGGCCGAGCGGCTGCCGAGGGGTGCCGACCGCAAGACGCACTTCAAGCTGGGGCACGGCGGGCTGTCCGACGTCGAGTGGGTCGTCCAGCTCGTCCAGCTGCGGCACGCCGGGGCCCACCCCGAGCTGCGCACCCCGTCGACGCTCGGCGCGCTCGGCGCCGCGGCCGACCTCGGCCTCGTCGGGGCCGACCACGCCGAGGCGCTCGCGGCCGCCTGGCGGCTCGCCTCGGCGATGCGCAACGCCGGGGTGCTGTTCCGGGGCAAGGCCGTCGACTCGGTGCCCACCTACGACCGCGACGCCGACGGGGTGGGGCGCGTCCTCGGCATCGGTGCGGGCACGGCGCAGGACCTCGGCGAGCGCTACCGACGGGTGGCCCGGCGGGCGCGGGCCGCCTTCGAGGCCGAGTTCTACGACGACTGAGCGGCGGTGCCCGGACGCGGCGCGCTGGGCCCGGGGGCGCTCCCTAGACTCGGGGCATGTCCGAGAGCAGCGACGGCGTCATCCCCAGGCTCGACCTGCGGGGCCGTCGCCCCGGGCTGCGCGAGCTGCGGGCGGCCCTGCCACGGGCCGAGCTCGACGTCGAGGCGGCGCTCTCGGCGGTCCGGCCCATCGTCGAGGACGTCCGCGACCGGGGGGCCGAGGCGCTCTACGCCGCGGCGGAGCGTTTCGACGGGGTCCGCCCCCCGGCGCTGCGGGTGCCGGCCCCCGTGCTCGCGGCGTCGCTCGAGGCCCTCGACCCGGTGGTCCGGGCGGCCCTCGAGGAGTCGGTGCGCCGGGCGCGCCTCGTCCACGCCGACCAGCGCCGCGCCGACACCACGACGCGGGTGGCCGACGGTGGCACGGTCACCGAGCGGTGGGTACCGGTCGACCGGGTCGGCCTCTACGTCCCCGGCGGACTGGCCGTGTACCCGAGCAGCGTCGTGATGAACGTCGTCCCCGCCCAGCTGGCGGGCGTGCCCAGCCTGGCCGTCGCCAGCCCGCCGCAGCGCGACCACGGGGGCTGGCCGCACCCGACGATCCTCGCGGCCTGTGCGCTCCTGGGCGTCGACGAGGTCTACGCGATGGGCGGGGCGCAGGCCGTGGCCGCCTTCGCCCACGGCTTCGACGACGGCGACGACGCGTGCGAGCCGGTGTCGCTCGTCACCGGACCCGGCAACATCTACGTCGCGGCCGCCAAGCGGCTCCTCAAGGGGGTCATCGGCATCGACGCCGAGGCCGGTCCGACCGAGATCGCCGTCCTCGCCGACGCCACCGCCGACCCGGAGCACGTCGCGGCCGACCTCGTCTCCCAGGCCGAGCACGACCCCCTCGCGGCCGCGGTGCTCGTCACCGACAGCCCGGAGCTCGCCGACGCGGTGGAGGAGGCCCTGCGGCGGCGGGTCGCGGCGACCAAGCACACCGAGCGGGTGGCCACGGCCGTGGCGGGCCGGCAGTCGGCCCTCGTCCTCGTCGACGACGTCGAGGTGGGCCTCGACGTCGTCAACGCCTACGCCGCCGAGCACCTGGAGATCCACACCGCGGACGCCGCGGCGGTGGCCGCCCGGGTCCGCAACGCCGGGGCCGTCTTCGTCGGCACCTGGGCCCCGGTGAGCCTCGGCGACTACTGCGCCGGCTCCAACCACGTGCTGCCCACGGGGGGCTGCGCCTGCCACAGCAGCGGGCTCTCGGTGCAGTCCTTCCTCCGCGGCATCCACGTCGTCGAGTACACCGAGGCGGCGCTGCGCGAGGTCGGGGCGCACGTCGTGGCGCTGGCCCGGGCCGAGGACCTCCCGGCGCACGGCGAGGCCGTGCTGGCGCGGGTGCCCGAGGCCGAGCCCGGAGGCTGAGGAGTCCGAGGGCACGGGATCCGGCCGCAGGTCGGGCGACCGGAGACGTGGGCGGGCACCGATGAGTCCTGCCCCTCGGGGCGGTCGGTCCTCTCGACAGCGGGTGACCGTGCCCGACCCCAGGACCCGAGGAGACCCTTCATGTTCGACCTCACCGCCGCCACCGCTCGGGTGTCCGCCCTCGTCGACGGCGTCGACGACGGACACCTCGACGCGCCGACGCCGATGGGCCCCGACGTCACCGGGGTGCTCCACCACCTCATCGGGCTCGCGAGCGCCTTCCGCGACGCCGCCGGCAAGGTCGAGGGCCCGACGACGAGCACCCCGCCCGCCCTCGCCGCCGGCCCGCTCCCCGACGGCTGGCGCGAGGAGCTCCGGACCCGGCTCGCCGAGCTGGGCGACGCGTGGACGGCGCCCGACGCCTGGGAGGGCATGACGAAGGTCGGTGGAGTCGAGCTCCCCGGCGAGCTCTGCGCGCGCGTCGCCCTCGACGAGGTGCTCCTCCACGGGTGGGACCTCGCCGCCGCGACCGGGCAGGCGTACACGCCGACCGACGCCGAGGCGGAGGCGGTCGTGCCGGTCGTGACCCCGGCCGAGGACCCGGAGCAGGCAGCCGCCGAGCGCGCGGGCATCTTCGGTGGCCCGGTCCCGGTACCCGACGACGCCCCGGTGTTCGAGCGCGTGCTCGGACTCGCCGGCCGCGACCCGCGGTGGGCGCCGCCCGCGGGCTGAGGCGCGCCCCACCTAGACTCGTCGGCATGGATGCCCGGGCCGCCGTCGAGGCGATGCTGCGCCCCGACCTGCGGGGGCGGACGGCCTACGGCGCACCGCAGCTCGACGTCCCCGTCGCGCTCAACACGAACGAGAACTCCTACCCCGTGCCCGAGGTCGTCGTCGCGGCGATGACCCGTGCCGTGGCCGACGTCGCCGGCGGCCTCAACCGATACCCGGACCGTGAGTTCACGGCCCTGCGTACCGACCTCGCCGGGTACCTGTCCCGGTCGGGCCCGTCCGTGGCCGCTGCGCAGGTGTGGGCCGGCAACGGCTCGAACGAGGTGCTCCTCCACCTGCTCCAGGCGTTCGGGGGCCCGGGTCGCACCGCCCTCGGCTTCACCCCGGCCTACTCCATGCACCCGATCATCACGACGACGACGGGCACGACGTGGGTCGACGGGCTCCGGGGCGTCGAGGGTGCAGGGGCCTTCGACCTCGACCCCGCCTCGGCCGTCGCCCAGGTGCGCGCCCACCGGCCCGACGTCGTCTTCCTCTGCTCGCCGAACAACCCGACGGGCACCGCGCTGGCCCTCGACGTCGTCGAGGCGGTGCACGATGCCGCCGACGGTGCGCTCGTCGTCGTCGACGAGGCGTACGCCGAGTTCGCCCGGCCCGGCACGCCGAGCGCCCTCGGCCTCCTCGCGGGCCGCCCCCGGCTCGTCGTCACCCGCACGATGAGCAAGGCCTTCGCGCTCGCCGGCGGCCGGCTCGGCTACCTCGCGGGGGACCCCGCGCTCGTCGACGCGCTCCGGCTCGTCCGGATGCCCTACCACCTCTCCAGCGTCACCCAGGCCGTCGCGCGGGCCGCCCTGGCCCACGCCGACCTCATGCTCGAGACGGTCGGCGTGGTCAAGGAGCAACGCGACCGGGTCGTCGCCGAGCTCACCCGGATGGGCCTGGCGCCGGTGCCGAGCGACGCGAACTTCGTCCTCTTCGGCGGGCTCGCCGACAGCCGTGCGACGTGGCAGGCGCTGCTCGACCGGGGCGTCCTCGTCCGCGACGTCGGCATTCCGCACTATCTTCGTGTCACGGCCGGGACGCCGGAGGAGACCTCGGCCTTCCTCGACGCCCTCGCCGCCCTGGTCCCGACCCACGCAGGAGCAACCTCGTGAGCACCGCCGAGACCCACCGCACCGCCACGGTGCGCCGGGCCACGTCCGAGAGCACCGTCGAGGTGAGCGTCGACCTCGACGGCACCGGTCGCGGCGAGGTGAGCACCGGCGTGCCGTTCTACGACCACATGCTCCTCTCGCTCGCCAAGCACTCGCTCATCGACCTCACGGTGAGCGCCGACGGCGACACCGACGTCGACGCCCACCACACCGTCGAGGACGTCGCGATCGTCCTCGGGCAGGCGGTGCGCGAGGCGCTCGGCGACAAGCGCGGCATCGCCCGGTTCGGTGACGCCACCGTGCCGCTCGACGAGGCGCTCGTCCTCGCCGTCGTCGACGTCGCCGGCCGGCCCTACGTCGTCCACGAGGGGGAGCCGGCCGGCCAGGAGCACGTCGTCATCGGCGGCCACTACGTCGGGTCGCTGACCCGCCACGTCCTCGAGTCGTTCGCGTTCCACGCCCAGGTCGCCCTCCACGTGCGCGTGCTCTCGGGTCGCGACCCGCACCACGTCGTCGAGGCCCAGTTCAAGGCCCTCGCGCGTGCCCTGCGGGCGGCCGTCGCCCGCGACCCCCGCGTCGAGGGCGTGCCCAGCGCCAAGGGAGCACTCTGACCCCGTGGCGGCCGACGAGCGATCGGGCACGGGGCACGGGCTGCTGCTCGTGCGCCGCTCGCCCGCGGCCGTGGGACGCTGGCTGCGCGGCGGGCTCGTCGCGGCCACGATGGCCCCGCTGGGACGGTGGACCGGGGTCACGGTCGCCGAGGACCTCGCCCGCAGCGCCGCACCGTACGACGTGGGGCTCGAGGTGCTCGCCGCCCGCCGCGCCCCCCGCGGTGGGCGGCCCGTGCTCGGGTTCTTCGAGCTGCGCGGGCGCGCCGTCGTCACCGTCCAGCCGCCGGCGCTGCGCCACGACCAGCGGTGGCTGGTCTGGCAGCCGGGCACGGGGGTCGTCGAGACCCCGGCCCTGCCCCGGCTCGGGGTGCCCACCTTGCTGGCGGCCGCCGGGGCCGGGGGGCGCTCCCGCCCCGACGACGTCTCCGGCGTGCTCCGCGGCACCGACGGCGCACCGGTCGACGTCCTCGTGACCCTGCTCGGCCTGCTCGGCCTGCCCGGCGACGACCTCCTCCTGCGCGGCGACTGCTCCGGAGCCAGCGACGTCGAGCCCTCGGTGCGCGGCGTCCTCGCCTTCGACCGGCTCGTCGCCGACGAGGCCCAGCACCGGGCGGAGTGGGAGTCGGCCTGGGGTGGCGGGCCACCCGACCCCCGGGGCAGCCGGTGAGCCGCGTCGTCGTCCTCGACCACGGCAGCGGCAACGTGCGCTCGGCCGTGCGCGCCCTCGAGCACGTCGGCGCCGACGTCACCCTCACCGCCGACCCGGAGGCGGCCCTCGCCGCCGACGGCCTCTTCGTGCCGGGGGTGGGGAACTTCCACGCCTGCATGGCGGGGCTGGCCGCGGTCGCGGGTCCGCTGATCATCGACCGGCGCCTCGCCGGGGGGCGGCCGGTGCTCGGGGTCTGCGTCGGGATGCAGGTCCTGTTCGAGGGCTCGAGCGAACCCAGTGCCGCCCCCGTGCCCGGCGTCGGCCAGTGGCCCGGGGAGGTCACCCGGCTGCACGCCGAGGTCGTCCCGCACATGGGCTGGTCACCGGTCGAGGTCCCGGCCGGCAGCACGCTGTTCGCCGGGGTCGAGGGCGAGCGGTTCTACTTCGTCCACTCCTACGCCGCGCACGACTGGGACCTCGCGCCGGACGGGCCCTTCGCCGCCGTCACCCCCCGGGTCACCTGGGCCGAGCACGGTGAGCGCTTCGTCGCAGCCGTCGAGAACGGCCCGCTCTCGGCGACCCAGTTCCACCCGGAGAAGTCCGGCGCCGCCGGGCTGGCCCTCCTCGAGAACTGGGTCCGCTCGCTCTGACCGGGACTGCGGCGTCGGGTCGAGGTGATGTCGGGTCGCCTGCAGGGGCGTTTTCACCTCGAACGGGGGGAGGGCGCGTCGGTCGAGGTGAGGCCGGGCCGTGGGCCGGGTGCCGTCGCCCCGGCCGCGCCCGGCAGACTGGGACGTCGAGCGCACCCGCCACAGCGACCGAGACCGGAGGACCACCCGTGAGCGACACCGCCGACCGGCACCGCCTCGAGCTGCTGCCCGCCGTCGACGTCGTCGAGGGGCGCGCCGTCCAGCTCGTCCAGGGCGTCTCGGGCAGCGGCGGCGAGTTCGGCGACCCCCTCGCGGCCGCCCTGCGCTGGCAGGAGCAGGGTGCCGAGTGGCTCCACCTCGTCGACCTCGACGCCGCCTTCGGCCGCGGCTCCAACGCCGCCCTGCTCGGCGAGATCGTCGGCCGGCTCGACATCCGCGTCGAGATGAGCGGCGGCATCCGCGACGAGGAGACCCTCACCCGGGCCCTCGCCTCCGGCTGCCGCCGGGTCAACCTCGGCACGGCCGCCCTCGAGGACCCGGCGTGGACCGCCCGCGCCATCGCCGAGCACGGCGACCGGGTGGCGGTGGGCCTCGACGTCCGGGGCAGCACCCTCGCCGCCCGGGGGTGGACCAGCGAGGGCGGCGACCTCTGGGAGACCCTCGCCCGCCTCGACGCCGAGGGGTGTGCCCGGTACGTCGTCACCGACGTCGCCAAGGACGGGATGATGGCCGGCCCCAACCTCGGGCTCCTCGGCGCCGTCTGCGCCGCCACCGACCGCCCGGTCGTGGCCTCCGGCGGCATCTCGACCCTCGACGACGTCGCCGCCGTCCGCACCCTCGTGGACCGGGGGGTCGAGGGCGCGATCATCGGCTCGGCGCTCTACCGGGGGGCCTTCACCCTTCCGGAGGCCCTCGACGTGGCCGGTCGCCCGTGAGCGGACCCTCGGACTCGGCGCAGGTGCCCTGGCACGGCCGCGACCTCTCGCCGTCGGGGTTCGAGGACGACACGGGGGCCGCCGACCCCGCCCTCCTCGCCGCGCTCGACGGTGGTGACGACGAGGCGGTCATGACGGCCCTCGGTGCGGCCCGCCTCCTCGTCCCGGTCGTCGCCGAGCCGACCGGCACCGACGACCACGGCGGCCTGCGGGTCGAGACCGGGGCGGACATGGCCGTGGTCACCCTCGTCGGGCCGGAGGGGGAGCGGGCGCTGCCGGTGTTCTCCGGGGCCGCGGCGCTCGCCGCGTGGGACCCCGGGGCCCGGCCCGTGCCCGTGCCCCCGGCCCGGGCGGCGCAGGCTGCGGTGGCCGAGGGGTGCTCCGTGCTCGTCGTCGACGTCGCCGGGCCGGCGAGCCGCGTGCTCCGGCCGTCCATGCTCTGGGCCCTCGCCCAGCAGCGTCCGTGGCTGCCGGCCCACACCGACCCGTTCGTCGCCCGCGCGGTCGAGGTCGCCGTCGCGCCGGAGGAGGTGGTGCTCGCCCACGCCGTCGAGGACGGGTCCCCGGCGGGCAGCGGGGTCCTCGGGGTGGTGCTGACCCTGTCGCCCGGCCTGGACGCCGACACGGTGCGCGACGTCGCGACCCGGGTCGGCGAGCGGCTGGCCACCGACGGCGAGCTCCGGGCGCGCGTCGACGGCCTGGCCTTCCGCCTGCGCTGACGATTTCGGGGCGGGGGCGGGCGCTGGTAGCCTTGAGTACTGACCGACCGCTCCGTTCGCGGGGCGGCGTGCAAGAGAAGCCCCGCTTCCACCCGCGTCGACCAGCAGGTCGCCGGGTCCCCGGTCCGCGACGAGGCGTCGCGCGCGTCCTCCGACGTGCCGCGGCCTCCCGTTGCCGACCGGATGGAACAGGCTCCTCTGCACCCGGTGCGAGGAGCCTTCCTCGTTCCCGGCGGTCCTGGTCTGACGCACTGACGAAGGAGAAGCACATCAGCGAGCCACGCATCAACGACCGCATCCGGGTTCCCGAGGTGCGGTTGGTCGGCCCGAACGGCGAGCAGGTCGGCATCGTCCGCGTCGAGGACGCGCTCCGTCTCGCGGCGGAGGCCGACCTCGACCTGGTCGAGGTCGCGCCGATGGCCAAGCCCCCGGTCGCCAAGCTCATGGACTTCGGCAAGTTCAAGTACGAGGCCGCCATGAAGGCCCGTGAGGCACGCAAGAACCAGGTCAACACGGTCATCAAGGAGATCAAGCTCCGCCCGAAGATCGACCCGCACGACTACGGCACGAAGAAGGGCCACGTCGTCCGGTTCCTCGGCGGCGGCGACAAGGTCAAGGTGACGATCATGTTCCGCGGTCGCGAGCAGTCCCGCCCCGAGCTCGGGTTCCGGCTGCTCCAGCGCCTCGCCGAGGACGTCGTCGAGCTGGGCACCGTGGAGTCGGCGCCGAAGCAGGACGGCCGGAACATGGTCATGGTGCTGGCGCCGACGAAGAAGAAGGCCCAGGCCATGGCCGAGCAGCGCAAGCGCCGCGACGACGCGAAGGCCGACCACGAGCGACCGAGGCCGGCCGAGCCCGGCGAGGCGAGGTCGAGGCGACCGAGCCGAGCGAGGCCGCCGAGAGCACCGAGAGCGCCGGCGCGAGCTGACCCCGAGGCACCCCCAGCACCACTGACAGCACACGAACGCAAGGAGATCGGCACCATGCCGAAGAACAAGACGCACAGCGGCGCGAAGAAGCGCTTCCGGGTCACCGGTTCGGGCAAGGTCATGCGCGAGCAGGCCGGCCACGTCCACAAGTTCCACGAGAAGACCCCGCAGAAGGCCCGCGCTCTGTCCAAGGACGTCCTGGTCTCCAAGGGTGACCTCAAGAAGGTCAACAAGCTCCTCGGCCGCTGAGCCGACCACCCCCAGATCTGACCAAGCAGAGCAAGGAGAACTCACGTGGCACGCGTGAAGCGGGCGGTCAACGCCCAGAAGAAGCGCCGGGTCGTCCTCGAGCGGGCCAGCGGTTACCGCGGGCAGCGCTCGCGGCTGTACCGCAAGGCCAAGGAGCAGGTCCAGCACAGCATGGGCTACGCCTACCGCGACCGTCGGGCGCGCAAGGGCGACTTCCGCCGGCTCTGGATCCAGCGGATCAACGCCGCGGCCCGCGCCAACGGCATGACCTACAACCGGTTCATCCAGGGCCTCAAGGCCGCCGAGGTCGAGGTCGACCGCCGGATGCTCGCCGAGCTCGCGGTGAGCGACGAGGCGGCGTTCACCGCGCTCGTCGAGCTGTCGCGGGCCCACCAGCAGGCCCCGGTGAAGGCCTCCGCCTGAACGGCCTCCCCGAGGTGCTGACCAACCCCCGGTCCGACCGGGTGCGGTCGGTCCGCTCGCTGCAGAAGCGGTCGGTGCGCGAACGCACCGGCCGCTTCTGCGTCGAGGGCCCGCAGGGTGTGCGCGAGGCGGTGCGGCACGCGCCCGGGCGGGTGCGCGACGTCTACCTCACCGCCGAGGCCGCGAGCCGGTACGCCGACGACATCCTCGCCCCGGCCCGGGCCGCCGACCTGCGGCTGCACGAGGTGTCGCCCGAGGTGCTCGCCGCGATGGCCGACGCCGAGGCGCCCCAGGGGGTGCTCGCGGTCGTCGAGGCGGCCGCCGCCACGCTCGCCGAGGTCCTCGCCGGCCGGCCGCGGCTGCTCGTCCTCCTCACGCACGTCCGCGACCCCGGCAACGCCGGGACGGTGGTGCGCGGGGCCGACGCCGCCGGGGCCGACGCCGTCCTCGTCAGCGCCGCGTCGGTCGACGTGCTCGCCCCGAAGGTCGTGCGCTCCACCGCGGGGTCGCTGTTCCACCTCCCCGTGGTCACCGGGCTCGACGTCCCGGCCACCCTCGACGCGCTGCGCGAGCACGGGGTGCGCACCTACGCCGCCGACGGCTCCGGGCCGACGCTGCTCCCGGACGCCGACCTCACGGTGCCGCACTGCTGGGTCATGGGCAACGAGGCGTGGGGCCTGCCCGAGGACACCCTGGGCCGGTGCGACGACGTGGTCCGGGTGCCGATCCACGGCCGCGCCGAGTCGCTCAACCTCGCCATGGCGGCGACCATCTGCCTCTACGCGTCGGCGGGGTTCCGACCAGGCGGTGGCCCACCGGGGTAGCGTGCGCGCATGCCGCAGCGGTATCTCGTCCCTGACGACCTGGCCGCCAATGGTCTCGAGTTCATCCCGGACGGCCTCGTCGCCGCCGTCGGGCGCAAGCGCACGGTCCGGTTCATGAACGGACGCGCCGAGCAGATCAGTGGCCTGCGGGCCGCCGACGTCGTGGGCCGCGACATCACCGAGGCGCTGCCGCTGCAGGACCTCGGCGGCGACTCGTGGTGGGAGCTCACCGACCCGTGGCACGGGCTGACGACCCGGACGGGCCACCGGGAACGGCTCCTGGTCCTGCCGACCGGTCGCGAGCTGCTCGTCACCGCCCGCTACATCCGGCCCGAGCGCGGCGCACCGGTGCGCTCGGTGGTGCTCGGGCTCCGTGACGCCGAGGGCCGCCGGCGCGCCGAGAAGGAGAGCGCGGCCCTGCTCACCTCGGTCGCGCACGAGCTGCGCTCACCGCTCACGGGGGTCAAGGGCTTCTCCTCGACCCTGCTGCGCAACTGGGACCGGTTCTCGGACGACCAGAAGCGCCTCATGCTCGAGACCATCGAGGCCGACGCCGACCGCGTGACCCGCCTCATCACCGAGCTGCTCGACACCTCCCGCATCGGCACCGGCCGGCTCACCGTGCACGCCCAGCCGGTGCGCGGTGCGCCCGCGGCTCGAGGGTCAGGTCGAGCGCCGGGTCGCGGCCGGCGCCGAGCGCGAGCAGTTCGAGCTGCACGTCGACGACGGCGTCGAGGTGGTCTGGGCCGACCCCGACCGGCTCGAGCAGGTGCTGACCAACCTCGTCGACAACGCGGTCCGGCACGGCCGGGGCCGGGTGCGGATCGGCGTCCAGCGCTCGCGCTGGGAGGGGCCGGCCGCCGTCGACGTCGTCGTGTCGGACGACGGCGACGGCATCGCGCCGCAGCACCGCGAGCTGGTCTTCTCGCGCTTCTGGCAGGCCGGCGCCAAGCACGGCACCGGGCTCGGCCTCTACCTCGTCCGCGGCCTCGTCGAGGCCCACGGCGGTGAGGTGGTCGCCGAGGACGGCCCCACCGGGGGCGCCCAGCTGCGGGCGACGTTCCCCGACCTCGAGTAGCCGGGCACGACGAGGGGCCCGGCGCAGCGTGCGCCGGGCCCCTCGTCGTCGGTCAGTGCGCGGCGCCCTCGGGCAGCGGCTCACGCAGGTCGGTCTTGTCCTCGTCGGGGGCGCCCGGGATCGGGTCCCCGGCCCCGGCCCGGACCTTCTCCTCGATGCGCTTGCCGACCTCCTCGTCGACGTGCTTCCAGTACGAGAAGGCACGCTCGAGGACGTCGTCGCGGACCCCGCCGAGGGCCCCGGCGACGGTCTCGACGAAGCGGTCGCGCTGGGCGTCGTCGAAGACCTCGCGCACCATCGTGCCCGCCTGGCCCCAGTCGTCGTCCTCGGCGTGGAGGACGTAGGCCTGCCGGACCATCTCGCCGTCGGCCTCCCAGCCCTCGGGGACCGGGCCCTGGAAGGTCGAGTGGCCGCGGCCCATGCTGTTCGGGATGTACGTCGGGCCCTCCTTGACCTCGTAGGTCATCGGCCCGTCGAAGACGAGGTGGTTGGCCCGCTCGCGCACCGACTCGACCGGCTGGTTGACCGGAAGCTGGTGGGCGTTGGTGCCCACCCGGGCCCGGTGGGCGTCGGCGTAGGAGAAGACCCGCGCGAGGAGCATCTTGTCCGGGGAGAACCCGATGCCCGGGACGATGTTGCTCGGCGCGAAGGCCGCCTGCTCGATCTGGGCGAAGTGGTTGACGGGGTTCTCGTTGAGCTCGAAGGTGCCGACCTCGATGAGCGGGTAGTCGCTGTGCGGCCACACCTTGGTGAGGTCGAAGGGGTTGAACCGGTAGGTCTTGGCGTCCGCGTAGGGCATCGCCTGGATGTGGAGGGTCCAGCTCGGGTTGTCGCCCCGGTCGATGGCCTCGAACAGGTCGCGGCGGTGGTAGTCGGAGTCGGCGCCGGAGAGGCGCTCGGCCTCCTCGTTCGTGAGGTTCTCGACGCCCTGGTCGCACTTGAAGTGGAACTTGACCCAGTGCTTCTCGCCGGCCGCGTTGCTCATGAGGTAGGTGTGCGAGCCGTAGCCGTTCATGAACCGCCAGGAGCGGGGGAGGCCGCGGTCGCCCATGAGGTAGGTGACCTGGTGGGCCGACTCGGGGGAGTTGGTCCAGAAGTCCCACTGCATCGTGCCGTCGCGCAGGCCGGAGTCGGCGAGCCGCTTCTGGCTGCGGATGAAGTGGGGGAACTTCATCGGGTCGCGCAGGAAGAACACCGGGGTGTTGTTGCCGACGAGGTCCCAGTTGCCGTCCTCGGTGTAGAACCGGGTGGCGAAGCCGCGCACGTCGCGCCAGGTGTCGGGGGAGCCGAGCTCACCGGCCACCGTCGAGAAGCGGGCGAGGGTGCGGCAGGACGCCCCGGGCTGGAAGACCTTGGCGGACGTGTAGCGGCTGATGTCGCCGGTGACCGTGAAGGTCCCGAAGGCGCCGGAACCCTTGGCGTGCGGCTTGCGCTCGGGGATGTTCTCGCGGTTGAAGTGGGCGAGGGTGTCGAGCAGGTGGTGGTCGTGGAGCAGCAGCGGCCCGTTGGGGGACAGGCTCAGGCTGTGCTCGTCGCTCTCGGCGGGCGCACCGCCGGCCGTGGTCGACCCGGTGGGGGTGCCGAGGTCCTCGGGGTGGGCGTAGGGGTCTGTCGTCATCGCTGCTCCTTGGGGTCGGTGTCCCTCCTCGACCACCCTCGCACCGTCACTTGAACGAGTCAAGAGAAGGCCGGGGGGCCGGTCTCCGCCCGCTCTCCGCACCCCCTGCGCTCGAATGGCGGGGTCGGCACGGGGGTGTCAGAGTGTCCCCGTGACGACGGTGACCCTTGCGCCGTACCGGCGCGTCCTCTCCCGGCGGTCGCTGCGTCGCACCCTCCTCCTCGGCGCGCTGACCCGCGCCCCGATGTTCGCCACGACCGTCCTCGTCACCGTCCACGTCGTCACGACGCTGGGCCGCAGCTACGTCATGGCCGGGCTCGTCGGCACGTGCGTCACGATGGCCGTCGCGGTCAGCGGACCGTGGCGCGGCCAGCTCCTCGACCGGTACGGCCTGCGCCCGGTCGTCGGCCCCTCGGTCCTCGTGTCGGGCACCTGCTGGGCGGTGGCGCCCTTCGTCGGCTACTGGGCCCTGCTCGTCCTCGCCACGGTGGCCGGGCTGTTCATGGTGCCGGTGTCCTCGATCATCCGGCAGGCCGTCATCGCCGCCGTCAACGAGGGCGACCGCCGCACCGCCATCTCCCTCGACTCCGCGGTCATCGAGATCTCGTTCATGGTCGCGCCCGCCGCGGCGGTCCTCGCCGGGGCCCGGTGGTCGACCGTGTGGGTGCTCTTCGCCGTCCAGGCCCTCGGCATCGTCGCCGGGGCCGGGCTCTGGCTCGCCGACCCGCCGCTGCGGGGGGAGGCCGAGCCGGCGGCGGCCCGCCACGAGGTGCGCCGGCGCTCCTGGCTGCGCGGCCCGTTCCTCGGGGTCCTCACCATGGTGCTGGCCACCGTGGTCATCCTCTCCGGCTCCGACATCTCGTTCGTCGGGACCATCCGCGGCTTCGGCGACGTCGGTGCGCTGAGCCTCGTCCTCGTCCTGTGGGGCCTCGGCTCGCTCGTCGGGGGCCTGCTCTACGGCGCCCTGCCGCGCGAGATCCCCGCGCGGTGGCTGCTGCTCGCCCTCGCGCTGGTCACGGCGCCGATGGCCCTGTCGACCTCGAGCGCCGGCCTCGCCGGTCTCGCCCTCCTCGCCGGCCTGCTGTGCGCTCCCACCATCACGGCGACCGTCGACGAGGCGACCCGGGTCGTGCCCGCGGAGGTCCGGGGCGAGGCGATGGGCTGGCACAGCTCGGCCCTGACCGCGGGCGGTGCCGTCGGTGCACCCTTCGCGGGCCTCGCGGTCGACCACTACGGCGGCGGCGGCGGGTTCGTCGCGGTCGCCCTCGTGGGCGTCGTGGTCTCGCTCGCCGTGTTCACCGTCCAGCGCTCGCGCTCGGCCATGTCGGGGCCCGCCCCCGCCGCCCACCGCGTCGACCCCTCGACGGCGGGACGCTAGGGTGGTGGCCGTGACCACCGCTCCGCGCCGATTTACCGAGCCCTCGGGCCCGGAGTCGCGCGCGTCCTGAGCGCGGTCCCCCTGCCGCCGGTGCGTTGGCGCCGCTGCGGCACCGGTCCCGGGGGCCAGACCCCGTCCCGCCCCCGGCGCGCCGCTGCCTAGACTCGGTCGCGCTCCCGACGACCGAAGTGGAACCGATGTCCGGACCCAACACCAGCTACGACCCCGTCGAGGTCGCCGCCCTCGACCCCGCCGCCGTCGACGCCGCCGTCGAGGCGGCCCTCGGGGCGGCCCGGGAGGCGGGCAGCCTCGAGGCCCTCAAGGCCGTGCGCGGCGCCCACCAGGGTGACAAGAGCCCGCTGGCCCTGGCCAACCGCGAGATCGGCGCCCTGCCGCCCAGTGCCAAGGCCGAGGCGGGCAAGCGGGTCGGCGAGGCCCGGGGCCGGGTGGCCCGGGCGTTCTCGGAGCGCCAGGCCGAGCTCGAGGTCGAGCGCGACGAACGGATCCTCACCGAGGAGGCGCTCGACGTCACCCTCCCACCGGGACGGCGACCGATGGGCCGGCGCCACCCCGTCGCGCTGATGTCACAGCGCCTCGCCGACCTCTTCGTCGGGATGGGCTGGGAGGTCGCCGAGGGGCCGGAGATCGAGGCGGAGTGGTTCAACTTCGACGCGCTGAACTTCGACGCCGACCACCCGGCGCGGCAGATGCAGGACACCTTCTACGTCGACCCCGCGGACGGTGGGCTCGTCCTGCGCACCCACACCTCCCCGGTGCAGGCCCGGACCCTCCTCGACCGCGGGGTCCCGGTGTACGTCGCGGCCATCGGGCGGGTGTTCCGCACCGACGAGCTCGACGCCACCCACATGCCGGCCTTCCACCAGGTCGAGGGGCTGGCCGTCGACGAGGGCATCACGATGGCCCACCTCAAGGGCACCCTCGACCGGCTGGCCGCCGAGCTCTTCGGCGACGGCATCACCACCCGCCTGCGGCCCTCGTACTTCCCGTTCACCGAGCCGAGCGCGGAGATGGACCTGCGCTGCTTCGTCTGCCGGGGTGAGGACCCCGACTGCCGGACCTGCAAGGGCACCGGCTGGATCGAGTGGGGTGGCTGCGGGATGGTCAACCGCAACGTCCTGCTCGCCTGCGGCGTCGACCCGGACCGCTACACGGGGTTCGCCTTCGGGATGGGGGTCGACCGCGCGCTGATGTTCCGCACCGGCGTGAGCGACATGCGCGACATGATCGAGGGAGACGTGCGCTTCGACGCGCAGTTCGGGATGGAGATCTGATGCGGGTTCCCGTCGACTGGCTGCGCGAGTACGTCGAGGTACCGCCGTCCGCGACCGGCCTCGAGATCGCCGCGTCGCTCGTGTCCGTCGGCCTCGAGGAGGAGGCCGTCCACGGCGGCGGCGTCACCGGCCCGCTCGTCGTCGGCCGCGTCCTCTCGCTCGTCGCCGAGCCGCAGAAGAACGGCAGGACGATCAGCTGGTGCCAGGTCGACGTCGGGGACGCGAACGGCACCGGCGAGCCGCAGGGCATCGTCTGCGGAGCACCGAACCTCGCCGAGGGCGACCTCGTCGTCGTCATCCTGCCCGGCGGGGTCCTCACGACACCCCAGGGGCCGCTCGAGGTCTCCGCGCGCAAGACCTACGGACACGTCTCGGCGGGGATGATCTGCTCCGAGCGCGAGCTGGGGCTCGGTGACGACCACGACGGCATCCTCGTCCTCACCGAGCGCTTCGCCGGCGACGACGCGATGCTCGCGCGCTGCGTGCCGGGGACCGACGCGCTTCCGCTGCTCGGGCTCGACCGCGAGACGGTCGAGGTCAACGTCACGCCCGACCGCGGCTACTGCTTCTCCGTGCGCGGCGTCGCCCGCGAGTACGGGCACGCCACCGGCGCCGCGTTCCACGACCCGGTGACCGACCTCGCGACGCGGGTGCCGCCGCCGAGCGAGGGCGGGTACCCCGTCGAGCTCGCCGACGACGCCCCGATCCGCGGCCGGGCCGGCTGCGACCGGTTCAACGCCCGGGTGGTCCGGGGCCTGGACGTCACGGCCCCCTCGCCGGCGTGGCTGCGCACCCGGCTCACCGAGGCCGGGATGCGCCCGATCTCGCTCGCCGTCGACGTGACGAACTACGTGATGCTCGGCCTCGGCCAGCCGCTGCACGCCTACGACCTCGCGACCCTCGGCGAGCGGATCGTCGTGCGGCGGGCGCGGGCGGGGGAGCGGATCACCACGCTCGACGACGTCGACCGCGCCCTCGACCCCGAGGACCTCCTCATCACCGACGGCGGGGACACCCCCATCGGCCTCGCCGGCGTCATGGGCGGGGCGAGCACGGAGGTGTCCGGGTCGACCACCGACCTCCTCCTCGAGGCCGCGCACTTCGACCCGGTGACCATCGCCCGCACGGCCCGGCGCCACCGGCTGCCGTCCGAGGCGTCACGCCGGTTCGAGCGCGGTGTCGACCCCGAGCTCGCGCCGGCCGCCCTCCAGCTCGCGGTCGAGCTGCTCGTCGAGTACGGCGGCGGGGTCGCCGGCGCCGAGGTCACCGACGCGGGCGCCGCACCCGCCCCGCCGCCGGTGACGATGGACGCCACCTTCCCGGCGCGCATCGTCGGGGTCGACTACGACGCCGCGACCGTCACGGGCGTGCTCGAGGAGATCGGCTGCACCGTCGCCGCCGCCGGGTCGGTCCTGACCGTCACGCCGCCCTCGTGGCGCCCGGACCTCACGACGCCCGAGGACCTCGTCGAGGAGGTCGCCCGGGTGCACGGGTACGACCGGATCCCCAGCGTGCTGCCGACCCCGCTCGGCGGGTCGGGGCTCACCCACGCGCAGCGGGTGCGGCGCACCGTCGCCGACCTCCTCGCGGCGCAGGGGCTCTTCGAGATCTGGGGCGCACCCTTCGTCGGTGAGCAGCGGTTCGCCGACCTCGGGCTCGACCCCGACGCCGAACGGGCCCGGACGGTCCGGATCGCCAACCCCCTGTCCGACGAGCAGCCGCTCATGCGCACCAGCCTCCTGTCCACGATGGTCGACGCGTTGCGGCGCAACGTCTCCCGCGGCGCCAAGGACGTCGGCCTCTTCGAGGTCGGTCTCGTCACGGCGCTCGACGGTCCCCAGGGGCAGGCGCCCACCGAGGACGTCGGCGTCCGGCCCTCCGACGAGGTGCTCGCCGCCATCCGCGCCGCGGTGCCGCCGCAGCCGCGGCACGTCGCCCTCCTGCTGAGCGGCGACCGCGACCGCGCCGGCTGGTGGGGGCCGGGCCGCCGGGCCGACCTCACCGACGTCCTCGAGCTCGTCGACGCCGTCGGACAGGCCCTCGCGGTCGAGCTCGTCGTCGGCCGGGACGACCTCCTCCCGTGGCACCCGGGGCGCTGCGCCCGGGTCGCGCTGGCCGACGGCACGCTCGTCGGCCACGCCGGCGAGCTGCACCCGAAGGTCGTCGCCGCCCTCGGTCTGCCCGACCGCACGGTGGGTGCCGAGCTCGACCTCGACGTCCTCGGCGTGGCCGCCGAGCCGACCGTGCAGGCCCGCACCCTCGCCACGTACCCGATGGCCCAGAGCGACGTCGCCCTCGTCGTCGAGCGGTCGGTGCCCGCCGCGCGGGTGGCCGAGGCGCTCGCCGCCGGTGGGGGCGAGCTCGTCGAGTCGGTGCAGCTCTTCGACGTCTACGAGGGCGACCAGGTGCAGGAGGGGCACAAGTCGCTGGCCTTCCGGCTCACCGTCCGCTCGGCCGAGCGCACCCTGACCACCGAGGAGGTGTCGCGGCTGCGCGACGACGCGGTCGCCGCGGCGGCCCGCGAGCACGGCGCGGTGCAGCGCGGATGAGCGGCGCGCTCGACGAGCCGGTCGACGACGACGGTGACGTCACCCCGGCGCCCGACGTGGACGAGTCGGGCCGGGGCGGCCACCTCGTGGCCGTCGTCACCGGGGCGTCGCGCGGGATCGGGCGGAGCATCGCCCTCGCCCTCGAGGACGCCGGCTGGGTCGTCGAGCGGGGCTCCACCACGGTCGCGCCGGTGACCGACCGCGAGGCCCTCACGGCATGGGTCGAGGAGGTGGTCGAGCGACAGGGTCGCGTCGACCTGCTCGTCAACAACGCGGGGGTCATCGACGCCGAGGTCGACCTCTTCGCCTCCGACCCCGAGCAGTGGTGGCACACCCAGGAGGTCAACGTCCTCGGTGCCTACCTCATGACATGGCTCGTCGCGCCGCACATGGTCGCCGCGGGCCGGGGCCGGGTGGTCAACCTCAACTCGGGCGCGGGGCGCCGCGCCGGAGCGGTGGCGACCGGGTACAACGTCAGCAAGACGGCCCTGGCCCGGGTGACGGGTTCGACCCACCTCGCGGGGTGGGACCGGGGCCTGCGGGCCTTCGACCTCATGCCCGGAGTGGTCCGGACCGACATGACCGAGGCCATGGACGCCCACGTCGACCGCACGGAGTGGACCTCGCCCGAGGAGGTCACCGCGCTCGTGCTCGCCCTCGCCTCGGGCGACCTCGACGCGTTCTCCGGCCGGTTCGTCCGCGCCGGCACCGACACGCCCGAGTCGCTGCGCGCGATGGCCGAGCGCGGGCTGGGTCCCACCGAGCGGATGCTCGGGCTCGTCCTGCGCGAGGACGACCCGATCGCCTGACCGCGGCGCCGTCACCCGTCCGGGATCGCCGACTCGTCGCAGGGCCCCGCATCGGCCGGGCAGAACGCGAGCCGCACCGGTTCGCTCGAGGAGCCGCGCGTCCCGTCCGCCGCCTGCCAGTCGACGACGAGCGTGCGGCCCCACACCGTGCGGCCGGGGTCGGCCGTGTGGAGCTGCACGACGATCGTGTCGACCGGGAGCGCCGGGTCACCCAGGGCGGGCGCGCAGCCCGCGCTGATTCGCGGGGTGTCGTCGCCGAGCCCCAGCCCGTCGATGGTGCCGTCGGTGAGCCCGACCCGGTCGGCGGACGGCGAGTCCGCCCGCACCGCGAAGCCGTCGACGACGAGGCCGCCGTCCTGCTCCCAGTGCACCCCCGTCACGGTCACGGGGTCGGTGCGGGCGCACCACGTCTGGGTCTCGAACAGCACCGGTCCGTCGCCCACGACGGGCACCCCGGCGCCGTAGGGCTGTCCGGCCGCCGGCCTCACCGGAGCCTCCTCGCCGCCGCACCCGGCGAGGAGGACCACGCCGGCGACGACGAGTGCGAGGCGGCGCGGGCGGCGTCCTGCCAACAGGTCGGTCGACACGGTCCCCCCGTGGTCTCGGGCGCCGGCCGGCACCTGGTGCCGCCGAGGATATCGGGCGGTGAGGCTCAGCCGAGCGAGTTCAGGGCCAGGGCCAGGACGAGCCCGAGCGCGGCGGCGACGCCGGTGAGGTACCTCTCCTCCTGGAAGGCCTGGGGGAAGACCTCCACGGCGAGGGAGGCCACGACCGCGCCGCCGGCGAAGCAGCGGATGAGCGCGAGGACCTCGTCCGGGGCGCCGCTGAGGGCGAGGTTGCCGACGAGCGCGCACGCGGCGAGGATCGCCGCCGTCGCGCACCACAGGGCGAGGACGCGCTTGCGGGACGACCCACCGTCCCCGGAGCGCATCCCCCGGGCGCCGCCGGCGGCCTCGGGGAGGTTGGAGAGCAGGATCGACCCGGAGAGCGCGGCCACCTCGAGCGGACCCGTGCCGATGAGCGCGACGCCGAGGGCGAGGTTCTCCGGGACGCCGTCGAGGGTGATCGCCGCGAGCAGCCCGGCACCGCTGCCGCCGGAACGCTGCTTGACGACGCGGTCGGCGACGACGAAGACCCCGGCGCCGAGGAGCACGACGGCGTAGGCCGCCCAGGCGGGTGCGGTGTGCGTCGACGGCTCGATCAGCTCGAGCACCGCGGAGACGATGAGGGCGCCGCCCGCGAGGGCGACGACGAACCCCTCGACCCCGGGGCTCAGCCGCCCGTAGAGCCCCCAGAGCGCGCCGGCGACCAGGGCGGCCGAGACGACGAGGATGACGACGAGGGTGAGCAGCACCGTCCGACCCTAGCCAGCCGTCGGTCGGTGCAGGGCCCGCCGGGGCCACGTGCATGGAGTTGGGAAACTCTGTATACTCATGCACATGCGGAGAGTCGCCGTCGCCGGAGCCAGCGGGTACGCCGGGGGAGAGGTCCTCCGGCTGCTGCTGGCGCACCCGAACCTCGAGGTGGGCTCGGTGACCGCCGGGGGGAACGCGGGGCAGCGCCTCGGCGACGTCCACCCCCACCTCACGCCGCTGGCCGACCGGCAGCTCGAGGAGACCACCGCGCAGGCCCTCGCCGACCACGACGCCGTGGTCCTCGCGCTGCCCCACGGGCACTCGGGGGCCCTCGCCGCGGCCCTGCCCGACGACGTCGTCGTCATCGACTGCGGTGCCGACTTCCGGCTCCGCGACCCGGACGCCTGGACCGCCTTCTACGACACGCCCCACGCCGGGTCGTGGCCGTACGGGCTGCCCGAGCTGCCCACCGCGGACGGGCCCCAGCGGGCCGCCCTCGACGGGGCCACGCGGGTCGCCGTGCCCGGCTGCTACCCGACGGCGGTCTCGCTGGCCCTGGCGCCCGGCCTCGTCGCGGGCGTCATCGAGCCCGACGACGTCGTCGTCGTCGCGGCGTCCGGCACCTCGGGCGCCGGGAAGTCCCTCAAGCCGCACCTCCTCGGGGCCGAGGTGATGGGCGCGATGTCGCCCTACGGCGTCGGCGGCGTGCACCGGCACACCCCCGAGATCGAGCAGAACCTCGGCGCCTGCGGTGCCGGCCCGGTCACCGTCTCGTTCACCCCGACCCTCGCGCCGATGCCCCGTGGCATCCTCGCGACGTGCACCGCGCGCGTGGTGCCGGGGGTGGGCCCGGACGAGGTCCGGGCAGCGTGGGCCGCGGCGTACGCCGACGAGCCGTTCGTCCACCTCCTGCCCGAGGGGCGCTGGCCCAGCACGGGCAGCGTGCTCGGCAGCAACTGCGTGCACCTCCAGGTCGCCCTCGACGGGCGGACCGGCCGGGTCGTCGTCGTCGCGGCGGTCGACAACCTCACCAAGGGCACCGCCGGTGCCGCCGTCCAGTGCCTCAACCTCGCCCTCGGGCTACCCGAGGCCACGGGCCTGCCCGTCGCGGGGGTGGCCCCGTGACCGCCATGCCGCTGCACCTCATGGAGCACCCGGAGGACGTCTCGATCGTCCGGCTGCCGAGCGACGAGGAGCCCGGGTTCGACTGGCGCACCGGTCCGCTCGCCTCGCTGACCCGCACCGCCGAGGAGACCTCCGTCGTCTGCGCCACGGCGGCCGTGCCCGCCGGCGCCCGCACCGAGGGGCCGTTCCGGGCGGTCGAGGTGGCAGGTCCGCTGGACTTCTCGGCCGTCGGCGTCTTCCGCGACATCCTCACGCCGCTCGTCGACGCCGGCATCTCGGTCCTCGGCCTGTCGACCTTCGACACCGACTGGGTCCTCGTCCCCGCGGACCGCACCCGCGACGCCTCCGACGCCTGGCGCCGCGCCGGCTTCGTCATCACCCCCACGTCGCTCTCGGGAGGGCGGTCCTGATGTCGGTCACCACCCCTCGCGGGTTCCGCGCCAGCGGGGTCGTCGCCGGCCTCAAGGCCTCCGGCCGCCCCGACGTCGCCCTCGTCGTCAACGACGGGCCCGACCACCACGCCGCGGCCGTCTTCACGGCCAACCGGGTCGAGGCGGCGCCCGGTGACGTGGTCGCGCACCGTCGTCGCCGACGGCCGGGCCGACGCCGTCGTGCTCAACAGCGGCGGGGCGAACGCGTGCACCGGCGCCCCCGGGTTCCAGGACACCCACCGCACCGCCGAGCACGTCGCCGCCCTCCTCGGGGTGGGCGCCGGGCGACGTCGTCGTCTGCTCGACCGGCCTCATCGGCGAGCGCCTCCCCATGGAGCGGCTGCTCGCCGGGGTCGACGACGCCGCCGGCCGGCTGGCCGCGGACGGCGGAGCGGCCGCGGCCGAGGCGATCATGACGACGGACACCGTGGCCAAGACCGCCCAGGCCGAGCGGGACGGGTGGTCGGTCGGCGGGATGGCCAAGGGTGCGGGCATGCTCGCGCCGGCGCTCGCGACGATGCTCGTCGTCGCTCACCACCGACGCGGTGGCCGAGCCGGCGCTGCTCGACCGCGCCCTGCGCGCGGCGACCCGCACGACCTTCGACCGGGTCGACTCCGACGGGTGCATGTCGACCAACGACACGGTCGTCCTCCTGGCGTCGGGGGCGTCGGGCGAGGTCGTCGACGAGCGCGGGCTCACCGAGGCCGTGACCGCCGTGTGCGCCGACCTCGCCCGGCAGCTCGTCGCCGACGCCGAGGGCGCGCACCACGACATCGCCGTCGAGGTGCGGGGGGCGGCCGACGAGGACGACGCCCTCGAGGTCGCGCGCGCCGTCGCCCGCAACAACCTCTTCAAGTGCGCCGTCTTCGGCGGCGACCCCAACTGGGGGCGCGTCCTCGCCGCCGTCGGCACGACCGCGGCGGCGTTCGACCCCGCGGCCCTCGACGTGTCGATGAACGGGGTGCTGGTGTGCCGCGCCGGCGGCGTGGGGGAGGACCGCTCGCTCGTCGACCTCACCGCCCGCGAGGTGCGGGTCGTCGTCGACCTGCACGCCGGCGACGCGACCGTGACGGTGTGGACCAACGACCTCACCCACGAGTACGTCCACGAGAACTCCGCGTACTCCACGTGAGCGCGCCCCCGACGAGCGAGACCGAGGCCCCGATGACCCCACCCGAGCAGCAGGCGCTCCGCGGCGCGATCGACGCCGCCGCGCTGCGGGTCGCCCAGAGCAAGGCCAGCACCCTGGTCGAGGCCCTGCCGTGGCTCGAGCGCTTCCGCGGGGCGCTCGTCGTCGTCAAGTACGGCGGCCACGCGATGACCGACGACGCCCTCAAGGCCGCCTTCGCCCAGGACGTCGTCTTCCTCCGCTACGCCGGCCTGCGCCCCGTCGTCGTCCACGGCGGCGGTCCGCAGATCAAGGGGATGCTCGACCGCCTCGGCCTGGTGTCGGAGTTCCGCGGCGGCCTGCGCGTCACGACGCCCGAGGTCATGGACGTCGTCCGGATGGTCCTCACCGGCCAGGTCGGTCGCGAGCTCGTCGGGCTGCTCAACCAGCACGGGCCCGTCGCCGTCGGCCTCTCCGGCGAGGACGCCGGCCTCTTCGGGGCCCGCCGCCGCAGCGTGACGGTCGACGGCGAGGAGCACGACCTCGGCCTCGTCGGCGACGTCGTCGAGGTGAACCCGGGGGCGGTGCTCGACCTGCTGGACGCCGGCCGGATCCCGGTCGTCTCGACGATCGCCCCCGACCTCGACGAGGAGGGCCAGGTGCTCAACGTCAACGCCGACAGCGCCGCCGCCGCCCTGGCCGTGGCCCTCGGGGCGCGCAAGCTCGTCGTGCTCACCGACGTCGAGGGCGTCTACGCGAGCTGGCCCGACCGGGGCTCGCTGCTCTCGGAGCTGCGGCTCGGCGCGGCGCGCGAGCTGCTCACCCGCGTCGACGCCGGCATGATCCCCAAGCTGGAGGCGTGCATCCGGGCCGTGGAGGCCGGGGTGCCGCAGGCGCACGTGGTCGACGGGCGCCAGCCGCACGGGCTCCTCCTCGAGGTGTTCACCTCCGAGGGCATCGGCACGATGGTCCTGCCGGACCGGGACGGGGACGAGCATGCCTGAGCCGGGAACGACGCGGACCGACGAGCTCCTCGGACGCTACGAGGCCTCGCTCCTCGGCGTCTTCGGGCGCCCCCAGCTGGTCCTCGAGCACGGTGACGGCGCCTGGGTGTGGGACGTCGACGGCCGCCGCTACCTCGACCTCGTCGGCGGCCTCGCCGTCAACGCCCTCGGCCACAACCACCCCGCCCTCGTGGCCGCCGTCTCCAAGCAGGCCGGGCAGCTGGTGCACGTGTCGAACTTCTACACCTCGGTGCCGCAGGTCGAGCTGGCCGAGCGCATCCTCCGCGTGGCCGAGGCGCCCGCCGGCTCGGCGGTCTTCTTCGGCAACAGCGGCGCCGAGGCGATCGAGGCGGCGGTCAAGCTGGCCCGGCGCACGGGCCGCACGGGCATCGTCGCCGCCGAGGGCGCCTTCCACGGCCGCACCACCGGCGCGCTCGCCCTCACCCACAAGGCCGCCTACCGCGAGCCGTTCGAGCCCCTCCTGCCGGGGGTGGTCCACGTGCCGTGGGGCGACGTCGCCGCCCTCGACGCGGCCGTGGGGGACGACACCTCGGCCGTGGTCCTCGAGCCGATCCAGGGCGAGGGAGGCGTCGTGCCCGCCGCACCGGGCTTCCTGCGGGCGGCACGGTCGCTGACGAGCGCGGCCGGGGCCCTCCTCGTCCTCGACGAGATCCAGACCGGCGTCGGCCGGACCGGCACGTGGTTCGCGTTCCAGCAGGCCGGCGTCGTGCCCGACGCGATGACCCTGGCCAAGGGACTCGGGGGCGGGGTGCCGATCGGGGCCCTGGTCACCTTCGGTCCCGACGTCACCGGCCTGCTCGGCGCGGGCCAGCACGGCTCCACCTTCGGCGGCAACCCGCTCGCGTGCGCCGCCGGGCTCGCGGTGCTCGACACGATCGAGTCCCAGGGGCTGCTGGAGCACGTGCGCGCCGTGGGCGAGCACCTCGAGCGCCGGGTCGTGGCCCTGGCCGACGACCGCGTCACCGGCATCCGCGGAGCGGGCCTGCTGCGCGCCGTCACCCTCGCCGGTGACTGGGCCCCGGCGGTCGCCGCGCACGCGCGGGACGCGGGCCTCGTCGTCAACCCGGTGGCCCCCGACGCGATCCGGCTCGCCCCACCCCTGGTCGTCACCGCCGACCAGCTCGACCTGTTCGTCGACGCCCTGCCCGGGCTGCTCGACCTCGCGACCGAGGAGACCCGATGAGCCTGCGCCACTTCCTGCGCGACGACGACCTCGCGCCGCCCGAGCAGGCCGCGGTCCTCGACCGGGCCGCGGCCCTCAAGGCGGCACCGTTCTCGGACCGCCGGCTCGAGGGACCCCGGACCGTCGCGATCCTCTTCGACAAGCCGACGCTGCGCACCCAGGTCTCGTTCGTCGGGGCGGTCTCCGGCCTCGGGGGCTTCCCGATGGTCGTCGACGGCCGGCTGGCCGGGGTGGGGGTGCGCGAGTCGGTCGCCGACGTGGCCCGGATCCTCGGCCCCCAGTCGGCCGCGGTCGTGTGGCGGACCTTCGAGCAACGCCAGCTCGAGGAGATGGCCAGGTACGCCGGTGTGCCGGTGGTCAACGCGCTGACCGACGACTTCCACCCGTGCCAGGTCCTGGCCGACCTGCTCACGATCCGCGAGGCCCTCGGCGACCTCGCCGGCCGCACCCTGGCCTACGTGGGGGACGGGGCCAACAACATGGCGCACAGCTACCTTCTCGGGTGTGCGACGGCGGGCATGCACGTCCGCGTCGGCACCCCGGCCTCGCACCAACCGTCGGCCTCCGTCGTCGCCCGGGGTGGCGACGGCGGGCATGCACGTGCGCGTCGGACCCGGCCTCGCACCAACCGTCGGCCGCCGTCGTCGCCCGAGCGACCGAGATCGCCTCCGGCACAGGGGGTTCGGTGCTGGTCACGGATGACCCGGTCGCCGCGGTCAGGGACGCGGACGTCGTGGCCACCGACACCTGGGTCTCGATGGGCCAGGAGGCGGAGGCCGACGTGCGCAAGGGCGCCGACGGGCCGTTCGCGCCGTACCGCGTCGACGACGCCCTCATGGGCCACGCGGGCGACGACGCCGTCTTCCTCCACTGCCTCCCGGCCTACCGGGGCCACGAGGTGACGGCGGAGGTGGTCGACGGCCCGCGCTCGCTCGTCTGGCCGGAGGCCGAGAACCGCCTGCACACGCAGAAGGCCCTGCTCTCGTGGCTGCTCGAGCAGACGGAGGGCTCCCCGTGACCGTCTCGACCTCCCGCGCGGCGCGCCAGCAGCGGATCACCGAGATCCTCCAGGCGACCCCCGTGCGCAGCCAGACCGAGCTGCTCGACCTCCTCGCCGGGGACGGCATCGAGGTCACCCAGGCCACCCTCTCGCGCGACCTCGTCGACGTCGGGGCCGAACGGGTGCGGGTCGGCAAGTCGCTCGTCTACGCCGTGCCGGGGGAGGGCGGGGACCGCACCGTGCGGCCCGCCGCCGACGCGGAGGAGCGCACCACCCGCCTCGCCGCCCGGTGCCAGGAGCTGCTCGTCTCGGCCGAGCACTCGGCCAACCTCGTCGTGCTGCGGACCCCGCCGGGGGCGGCGAGCTTCCTCGCCTCGGCGATCGACCACACCTCGGTCGAAGGGGTGCTCGGGACCATCGCGGGCGACGACACCATCATGGTCATCACCGCCGGTGTCGCCCGCAGCCGCGAGGTGGCCGCCCGGCTCATGTCGTACACCCGGAAGGACCCCTCGTGACCCCGCCCGACCCGACCGAACCCGTGAGCCTCTGGGGCGGCCGCTTCTCCGGCCGGCCGGCGGACGCGCTCGCCGCGCTGTCGAAGTCGACCCACTTCGACTGGCGGCTCGCACCCCACGACCTCGCCGGCTCGCGGGCCCACGCGCGGGTGCTGCACGGCGCCGGTCTCCTCGACGACGCCGCCCTCGCCACGATGCTCGACGGGCTCGAGCGGCTGCGGGCCGACGTGGAGTCGGGGGCCTTCCTCCCCGCCGAGGGCGACGAGGACGTGCACACGGCGCTGGAGCGAGGGCTCATCGAGCGGGCCGGGGCCGAGGTCGGTGGGCGGCTGCGCGCCGGTCGCTCCCGCAACGACCAGGTCGCCACGCTGTTCCGCATGTACCTGCGCGAGCACGCCCGCGTCGTCGCCGGCCTCGTCCTCGACGTCGTCGAGGCCCTCGTCGGCCAGGCCCGCACGCACCTCGGGGTGCCGATGCCGGGCCGCACCCACCTCCAGCACGCCCAGCCGGTCCTCCTCTCGCACCACCTGCTGGCCCACGCGTGGGCGCTCCTGCGCGACGTCGACCGGTTCCGTGACTGGGACGCGCGGACGTCGCTGTCGCCCTACGGCTCGGGTGCGCTCGCCGGGTCGTCGCTGGGGCTCGACCCCGAGGCGGTCGCGGCCGACCTCGGGTTCGCGGGTGCGGTCGAGAACTCCATCGACGGCACCGCGGCGCGCGACTTCGCGGCCGAGTTCTCCTTCGTCTGCGCGATGACCGCGGTCGACGTCTCGCGCCTCGCCGAGGAGGTCGTCCTCTGGGCGACCAAGGAGTTCTCGTTCGTCACCCTCGACGACGCGTACTCGACGGGGTCGAGCATCATGCCGCAGAAGAAGAACCCCGACGTCGCCGAGCTGGCCCGCGGGAAGGCGGGGCGCCTCGTCGGCGACCTCGCCGGCCTGCTCACGACGCTCAAGGCGCTGCCCCTGGCCTACAACCGCGACCTCCAGGAGGACAAGGAGCCGGTCTTCGACGCCGTCGACACCCTCGAGGTGCTGCTGCCGGCGTTCGCCGGGATGGTCGCCACGCTCACCGTCCACACCGACCGGATGGCCGCCCTGGCCCCGCAGGGGTTCTCGCTCGCCACCGACGTCGCCGAGTGGCTGGTCCGCGACGGCGTGCCCTTCCGGGTCGCGCACGAGGTGGCGGGGGAGTGCGTGCGGGTGTGCGAGGCACGCGGGCTCGAGCTGTGGGACCTCTCCGACGACGACCTCGCCGCCATCAGCCCGCGGCTGACCCCCGGGGTCCGCGAGGTGCTCTCGGTCGAGGGCTCGCTGGCCTCCCGCTCGGCCAAGGGCGGTACCGCGCCGGTCCGGGTGGCCGAGCAGCTCGACCGGGTCGTCGACGTGGTCGGTGACGGGCGCGCCTGGAGCGCCGACCTCCCGGTGGCGCGCTGAGCCTGCGCGAGCTCCTCGCCGGCGACGTCCTCGACGCCGCGCCGGCCCTCCTCGGTGCGCGCGTCACGCACGGCGGGGTGACGGTCCGGCTCACCGAGCTCGAGGCGTACGCGGGGTCGAGCGACCCCGGGTCGCACGCGTTCCGCGGGCGGACACCCCGGACCGCGGTGATGTTCGGGCCCGCGGGGCGGCTCTACGTGTACTTCACGTACGGGATGCACTTCTGCGCCAACGTCGTCACCGGGCCCGACGGCGCGGCGTCGGCGGTGCTCCTGCGCGCCGGCGAGGTCGTGTCGGGGCACGAGGTCGCGGCCGGCCGCCGAGCCGGCGTGCGCGAGCGGGACTGGGCCCGGGGCCCGGCGCGCCTCGCGGTCACCCTCGGCCTGGGCCGGGAGGAGAACGGGCTCGACCTGCTCGACCCCAGCACCGACGGGGTCCTCGAGCCGGGCGAGCCCTCGGACCCCGGGCGCGTCCGCACCGGCCCGCGGGTCGGGGTCAGCGGCGACGGTGGGGACGGCGACGTCTTCCCGTGGCGGTTCTGGCTCGACGGCGAGCCGACCGTCAGCCCCTACCGGGCGGCCGTCCGGCGGCGACGCGGCTGAGGCCGAGCAGCCGGTCACGCACGGTGTGGGCGCGGTCGGCGACCGCGAGGCGCATGAGCGTCCCTGACGCGGCCCGGGCGACCTGGGTGGGAGGCACCCGGCGCACCTCCCACCGGGCGAGGTCGCGACCACCGCGCACCGCGGCGCCGAGCGACACGGCGTCGAGGAGCGCGTCACACGCGCCGCGACCGAGGTTGGGGGTCGCCCCGTGCGCCGCGTCGCCGACGACGACGTACCGACCGCGCGCGTAGCGGAACAGCGGGGGAGCCACCCACAGGCGGGTGGCGCTCGCACCCGTGCCCACGGCCAGGGCCTGCCGGACGACCGGTGCCGCGCGGGCGAAGGCGGCCCGGGCCTCGACCAGGACGGCCTCGGTGTCGAGCGGTTCGGGGCCGGCGTCGCTCGCGTGCGTCGTGAACCAGTAGGCACCGTCCGCGGACGGCACGAGCCCGAAGAGGAGCCCCGGCCCCCAGTACTCCCCGGCCGCGCCGGGGTCCGGGGCGCGGTCCAGGCGGCCACGGAGGGCCACCCACGGGGTGCTCCGTCGCTCGGCGGCCCGCGGGACCACGAGGCCGCGGACGCGGCTGCGCACCCCGTCCGCCCCGACGACCAGGTCCGCGTCCAGCGTCGTGGGGTCGGTGACCTCCTCCCGCAGCACCCGCACCCCGGGCGGTAGCGCGCGGGTCAGGGCCTCGAGGAGGGCCGGGCGCGGCACCGCGAGGAGGTCCGCCTCGTGCGCACCGGTCAGCGGCCGCCCGTCGATGGCGTGCAGCCTCCCGGGCCCGACCGCGACCCCCGCCCGGACGACGTCGTCGAGCGCGCCGAGGTGACCCAGCGCCCGGCGGGCCGAGGGCCAGAGCGCGAGCGAGGTGCCGTACCCCGCACGCTCGGGCTGGGCCTCGTGGACGACGACCTCGACGCCCGGCCCCACCGCGGCCGCGACGGCGAGCCCGGCGACGCCGCCGCCGACCACCGCGACACGACGGACGGGGGAACGACCCATCGGGTCATGCTGGCAGACCGTCGCCGGCGCGCGGAGGAGTCAGTCGTCCTCGAGGTGCCGACGCAGCGTCCTGGTCATGACGTCGGCCAGGGAGTGAGCACGTGGTGTGTAGTAGACGATGGCGCCCAGCGCCTGCTCCACGCCGTTGACCCAGGCCCGTGCCCACGTGGCGTCGTCGACGTCGAGGAGGGTCCGGAACCGTCGCCGTGCCGGCCGGTCCAGGACGGCCCACGCCGGGACGAGGTCCAGCGCGGGGTCGGCCGCCGTGAGGTAGCCCCAGTCGATGACCGCGGCCAGCCGTCCGTCCCGGACGACGAGGTTGCCCGGGATGAGGTCACCGTGCGTCGGCACGTACGGCACGTCGTCGTCGGCCGCGGTCGTGCACCGCTCCAGCCGGCTGCGGACCTCGTCGGCCTCCACCCACGCGGGGACCGGGCCCGACTCCCCGCCGAGCCAGCGGTAGGCCCGGTCCAGGACCCCCTCGAGCGGACCACCTCGTCGCCCTGCCTCGCGCCGCACCAGCCCCGGGATCGACGCCGACCGCAGCGCGGCGACGACCTCGGCGAGGTCGTCGGCCAGGGCGAGGTCGACCTCGCCCCCGAGCCGGTCACGCGACTCCCACGCGTCCTCGCCGGTGACCCAGGTGAGGACCGCCCACGGGTAGGGGTAGCCGGCGGTCGGCTCGCCCCGGTGGACGACCGCCGGCACGGCGACCGGCAGCAGCCGGGCCACCGCCTCGAGGTGCTCGTGCTCGAGGACCAGGCTCGCGGCGGCCCTGTCGGTGCGGGGCACCCGGACGACGAGGTGCTCGCCGAGCCGGTACATCGCGTGGTCGGTCCCGGACGTCGACAGCGCACGCAGGGGGAGCGCGGCCCACCCGGGCTCGGCGTGCCGGAGCAGGGCCCGCACGACGTGCGCGCCGGTGTCGACCTCGTCGTCGTGGATGCGCGTCATGCCCCGATCCCACCGCTGGACCCGACGCCCTGTCCACCGGGTCGGGACACGACGACAGCGCGGTGCGTCCCGGCGCTCGGTCGGTCACCGAGGCGGCCGACGTCCCGTGGCAGGCTTGCCCGGACCGGTGACCGCCGGCGACCGGACGAGCGGAAGGACCCCACCGTGACCGACATCCTCGACGAGCTGCAGTGGCGAGGGCTGGTGGCGCAGACCACCGACGAGTCCGCGCTGCGCGAGGCACTCGCCGGTGGGCCGGTCACGGCGTACTGCGGGTTCGACCCCACGGCACCGTCCCTGCACTTCGGCAACCTCGTCCAGCTCGTCGTGCTCCGGCACCTCCAGCGGGCCGGGCACCGCGTCATCTGCCTCGTCGGCGGGTCCACGGGACTCATCGGCGACCCGCGACCGAGCGCGGAGCGGGTGCTCAAGACCAAGGAGCAGACCGCCGAGTGGGTCGCCACGATCCAGCGGCAGGTCCGGCCGTTCCTCGAGGCCGACGGCGCGAACCCGGCGATCTTCGTCGACAACCTCGAGTGGACCGCGGGGCTCTCGGCGCTGGACTTCCTCCGCGACGTCGGCAAGCACTTCCGGGTGAACCAGATGGTGCGGAAGGAGGCCATCGCGGCCCGCCTCAACTCGGACGAGGGGATCTCGTACACCGAGTTCAGCTACCAGCTGCTCCAGGGCCTGGACTACCTCGAGCTGTTCCGCCAGTACGGGTGCACGCTCCAGACCGGTGGCAACGACCAGTGGGGCAACCTCACCGCCGGCTCGGACCTCATCCACCGCGTCGAGGGGGCGTCGGTGCACCTCCTGACGACCCCGCTGCTCACCGACTCCTCGGGCGAGAAGTTCGGCAAGAGTGCCGGCAACGCGATCTGGCTGGACCCGTCGATGACCAGCCCCTACGCCTTCTACCAGTACTGGCTCAACGTCGAGGACGCGTCCGTGGTGACGCTGCTCAAGGTCTTCACCGAGCGGGGGCCGGAGGAGGTCGCCGAGCTCGAGCGGCAGGTCTCGGAGGAGCCGTGGAAGCGCGCGGCCCAGCGGGCCCTGGCCGCCGACGTCACCACCCTCGTGCACGGCGAGCAGGCCACCGCCGCCGTCCGGGCCGCGAGCGAGGCCCTCTTCGGGTCGGGCGACCTGCGCTCCCTCGACGGGCCGACCCTGCGCGACGCCACGGCCGAGCTGCCCGGCGGGGAGGTGAGCGTGGGGATGTCCCTCGTCGACGCCCTCGTGGCCGTCGGCCTGGCCGACTCCCGCAACGCGGCCCGCCGCACCCTCGGGGACGGCGGCGCCTCGCTCAACGGCGAGAAGGTCACCGACGTCGAGGCGAGCCTCGGCGCCGCCGACGTCCTCCCGGGCGGCGTGGTCGTGCTGCGCCGGGGGCGCAAGAACCTCGCCGCGGGCCGGGTCCGGCCCGAGGCCACCGCCTGAGCCGACCTCGGCAGGTGCGGTCAGCCTGTCCC